>NZ_JBQAFE010000042.1:0-518 GCF_051915685.1 Bacillus cereus group sp. MYBK5-2 | reverse complement strand
AACTGATATATCAGGTATAGAAAATATGATTGGTTTATTTATTAATACGATTCCTGTACGTATTCGTTGTGAAGCAGAAGAATCCTTTATAGAGGTTATGAAAAGAAATCAAAAGCAGGCAATAGCTTCACATGCATACGATACACATCCATTGTATGAAATACAGGCACAAACAGAACAAAAACAGGACTTAATCACAAATCTTATAGTATTTGAGAACTATCCTACAGAGGCAGAAATGGAACGTGTTGGTAACCAGTCTGAAAACCTCTTAGAAGTTAAGAATGTAAATATGGAGGAACAAACAAGTTATGATTTGAATTTAATTGTTGTTCCAGGAGAAGAATTTAAAATTCGACTTAATTACAATGCCAATGTGTATGATAGTACAAGTATAGAAAGAATTTGTGGTCATTTAATTCAAGTTATTCAACAAGTTGTAAATAACCCACAGATTTGTATACAAGATTTAGAAGTAGTAACGGCAGAAGAGAAAGCACAAATTCTTGAAGTATTCA
>NZ_JBQAFE010000041.1:0-522 GCF_051915685.1 Bacillus cereus group sp. MYBK5-2 | reverse complement strand
GAAGATCTTCAGGAAATGGAAGAATCATCACGTGAAGATTGGATAAAGAGGTATACCGCTGAAGATAAAGAAAGAGGGTTTAATCTTGCTGAAGATGTATTAATGCGTATGACAATTTTACGTACTAATGAGCAAACATACCATGTTATCTGGAGTTTCCACCATATCTTAATGGATGGTTGGTGTATTCCACTAGTGACACATGAAATCTTTGAAACTTACTATGCAATTCAGGAACAAAGAGAGCCTAAGTTATCCATAGTAACGCCATATGGTAATTATATCGAATGGTTAGAGGCACAAGATTACGAGGAATCGTCTAAATATTGGAATGATTATTTAGATGGATATGAAGGGCAAACAGTATTACCAAAAGAAAACTTGAAAAATGAAGATGAAGGTTATGTTTTAGACGAGCTACTTTGTGAATTTGATAGAGAATTAACGAAGAAAATGAAACAGGCGGCTAGTGATAATCAAGTTACAATCAATAGTTTAATTCAGACAGCGTGGGGAGTGCTA
>NZ_JBQAFE010000040.1:0-676 GCF_051915685.1 Bacillus cereus group sp. MYBK5-2 | reverse complement strand
ATGTGCTGTTATTTGATATACATCATATTATTTCTGATGGTATCTCAACCAATCTTATCATCAAAGAATTTATTCAATTGTATAAAGGCGAGTTACAGCCACCACTTCAAATCCAATATAAGGATTATGCAGTTTGGCAACAAATAGAGATGCAAAGTGAACGCATGAGAAGACAGGAAGCATATTGGTTGAATATGTTTGATGGGGAAATTCCGACATTAGAGCTACCAATTGATTATGAGAGACCTTCAGTACGTAGCTATGAGGGAGACACAGTAGAATTTACAATAGACAAAGAAATTAGTGATGGATTAAAAGAGATAGAAAAACAAACAGGGGCAACATTGTATATGGTCTTATTGGCGGCATATACAACACTATTAGCAAAATATAGTGGTCAGGAGGATATTATTGTAGGAACTCCTATTGCAGGAAGGACACATGCGGATTTAGAGCCAATCATTGGCATGTTTGTTAATACATTAGCAATACGCAATTACCCAGAGGGAGACAAAACATTCTATATGTATGTTCAGGAAGTGAAAGAAACCATGTTGAATGCGTATGAGAATCAGGAGTATCCTTTTGAAGAGCTGGTTCAAAAAGTAAATATAAAAAGAGATATGAGCCGTAATCCGCTATTTGATACAATGTTGGTTTTACAAAATACGGAAGA
>NZ_JBQAFE010000039.1:0-813 GCF_051915685.1 Bacillus cereus group sp. MYBK5-2 | reverse complement strand
GAAGTCGTTACAGTCCAATGGACAGCTTCTGAAACCGAGCAGTTATTAAAACAAGCAAACCGAGCATATAACACTGAAATCAACGATTTATTGTTAACTGCTTTAGGAAGAACGATTCATAAGTGGACAGGAATGGAAAGAATTACTGTAAATCTAGAAGGACATGGACGAGAGTCTATTCTTTCGGATTTTGATATTACTCGTACAGTAGGATGGTTTACGAGTCAATATCCAGTAGTTCTACCGATAGAAGCAGGAAGCGACATCTCTTATCAGATTAAAAATATTAAAGAAGGATTGCGCGAGATTCCAAATAAAGGGATTGGATACGGCCTTTTAAAATATCTATCTGAAAATCAAGAAAAGCAGGCCCTTACACTGAAGCCAGAAATTAGCTTTAACTATCTGGGACAGTTTGACCAAGATTTAGAGAATAGTGCGATGCAAATATCAACCTATTCAAGTGGTTTAGATGTAAGTGGAGAGCAAAGTAGACCATTTGCATTAATTATTAACGGTATTCTAACAGATGGAAAATTATCATTGGGTATTAATTATAGTAGAAGACAATATGAGAAAGAAACCATAGAACAATTAGCGAATGAGTTACAGGAGAGCTTACGAGAAATCATTGGACATTGCGTAATGAAAGAGCGAGCGGAGCTGACACCAAGTGATATTATTTTCAAGGGAATGACAATCGAAGCATTAGATCGAATTATAGAGGAAACTAAGCACATAGGCGAAATCGAAAACGTGTATCCGTTAACGCCAATGCAAAAAGGTATGTTATTCCATAGCTTGATGAATTCA
>NZ_JBQAFE010000038.1:0-1189 GCF_051915685.1 Bacillus cereus group sp. MYBK5-2 | reverse complement strand
TATTTGAAGAACAAGTGGAACGTACACCTGACCACCTTGCGGTTGTGTTCGAAGATCAGCAGTTGACATACCGTGAACTGAATGAACGAGCAAATCAGTTGGCGCGAACGTTAAGGAAAGAAGGCGTACAGGCGGATCAATTAGTCGGAATTATTGCTAAACATAGTTTGGAGATGGTTATAGGAATCCTAGCTGTTAGTAAGGCAGGCGGGGCTTACGTACCAATTGATCCACAATATCCGGAGGAACGTATTCAATATGTGTTGAAGGATTCGAAAGCACGTATTGTATTAGTACACGGTGATGTACAGCCACCAATTTCTTATGACGGAGTCATTATTTCGCTGAGTGAGTCACAATCTTATGATAAGCAAAAAACAAACCTAGAACCAATTAGCCATGGTAAAGATCTAGCGTATGTAATTTATACATCCGGCTCAACAGGTAATCCGAAAGGTGTGTTAATTGAGCATCAAGGTTTAACCAATTATATTTGGTGGGCACGTGAGGTGTATGTACAAGGAGAGAAAACGAATTTCCCATTGTATTCATCAATTTCTTTCGATTTAACAGTAACGTCTGTCTTTACACCACTAGTAACAGGCAATACGATTTTAGTGTATGACGGTGAGGATAAGGCAGCTTTAATTCCAACGATTATGCAAGATTCACGCGTGGATATTATTAAATTAACTCCAGCTCATTTGCATATCTTAAAAGAAATGAATCTGGCAAAACACACTACTCTGAAAAAGATGATTGTTGGGGGAGAAAACTTAAGTGCTAAATTAGCACGAGACGTTAGTGAACAATCAAACGGTCGTATTTCTATTTATAACGAATATGGACCAACTGAAACGGTTGTAGGGTGTATGATTTATCGCTATGATCCAGCGGAAGACAGAAGGGAATATGTACCAATTGGGAAACCAGCTGCCAATACGGGCATTTATTTGTTGGATCAACAATTGAATTTAGTGCCAACAGGTGTGCAAGGAGAGTTGTATATCGCTGGTGATGGCGTGGCTAGAGGATATTTAAATCAACCGGAGTTAACGGCAGAAAAATTCGTGGAAAATCCTTTTATCCCAGGAGAACGCATGTATAGAACTGGTGATTTGGCAAAATGGTTACCAGATGGAAATATTGAGTATATTGGTAGAATCGATGACCAAGTGAAAATTCGAGG
>NZ_JBQAFE010000037.1:0-1368 GCF_051915685.1 Bacillus cereus group sp. MYBK5-2 | reverse complement strand
CATATTATATGGTTAAGTCCTCGATCTATTAGTATTCGTCAGCTCCACATGTCACCATGCTTCCACCTCGAACCTATCAACCTGATCATCTTTCAGGGATCTTACTAGCTTACGCTATGGGAAATCTCATCTTGAGGGGGGCTTCATGCTTAGATGCTTTCAGCACTTATCCCTTCCGCACATAGCTACCCAGCTATGCCCTTGGCAGAACAACTGGTACACCAGCGGTGCGTCCATCCCGGTCCTCTCGTACTAAGGACAGCTCCTCTCAAATTTCCTACGCCCACGACGGATAGGGACCGAACTGTCTCACGACGTTCTGAACCCAGCTCGCGTACCGCTTTAATGGGCGAACAGCCCAACCCTTGGGACCGACTACAGCCCCAGGATGCGATGAGCCGACATCGAGGTGCCAAACCTCCCCGTCGATGTGGACTCTTGGGGGAGATAAGCCTGTTATCCCCGGGGTAGCTTTTATCCGTTGAGCGATGGCCCTTCCATGCGGAACCACCGGATCACTAAGCCCGACTTTCGTCCCTGCTCGACTTGTAGGTCTCGCAGTCAAGCTCCCTTATGCCTTTGCACTCTACGAATGATTTCCAACCATTCTGAGGGAACCTTTGGGCGCCTCCGTTACACTTTAGGAGGCGACCGCCCCAGTCAAACTGCCCACCTGACACTGTCTCCCGGGTCGATAAGACCCGTAGGTTAGAATTTCAATACAGTCAGGGCGGTATCCCACCAGCGCCTCCACCGAAGCTAGCGCTCCGGTTTCAATGGCTCCCGCCTATCCTGTACAAACTGTACCAAAATTCAATATCAGGCTACAGTAAAGCTCCACGGGGTCTTTCCGTCCTGTCGCGGGTAACCTGCATCTTCACAGGTACTATAATTTCACCGAGTCTCTGGTTGAGACAGTGCCCAAATCGTTACACCTTTCGTGCGGGTCGGAACTTACCCGACAAGGAATTTCGCTACCTTAGGACCGTTATAGTTACGGCCGCCGTTTACTGGGGCTTCAGTTCAGAGCTTCGCTTACGCTAACCCCTCTCCTTAACCTTCCAGCACCGGGCAGGTGTCACCCCCTATACTTCGCCTTACGGCTTCGCAGAGAGCTGTGTTTTTGCTAAACAGTCGCTTGGGCCTATTCACTGCGGCTTTCCGTTAAGAAAGCACCCCTTCTCCCGAAGTTACGGGGTCATTTTGCCGAGTTCCTTAACCAGAGTTCTCTCGCACACCTTAGGATTCTCTCCTCGCCTACCTGTGTCGGTTTGCGGTACAGGCACCTTTTATCTCGCTAGAAGCTTTTCTTGGCAGCGGGGAATCAAAGACTTCGCTCCATAAGGAGCTTCCCCATCACAGCTCAGC
>NZ_JBQAFE010000035.1:0-1449 GCF_051915685.1 Bacillus cereus group sp. MYBK5-2 | reverse complement strand
TGAGAATCAGGAGTATCCTTTTGAAGAGCTGGTTCAAAAAGTAAATATAAAAAGAGATATGAGCCGTAATCCGCTATTTGATACAATGTTGGTTTTACAAAATACGGAAGAAACAGAGCTTCAAATAGAAAATTTAGTATTTAAACCTTATATTCGAGAGCGCACGATAGCTAAGTTTGATTTAACATTGTTTGTAAATCTTGATGGGGAACAACTCAAATGTAGTTTTGAATTCTGCAAAAAGTTATTTGAGAAGAGTAGAATTAATGAATTATCAAAAGACTTATTACTAGTTTTATCAGAAATTATTAAAAATCCAAATGTTCAATTACGAAATATAAAATTAAGTAAAAAAGTAATGAAAAGTAAAAGTTATATCCGAGAAATTGAATTGAATTTTTGATGTATTTACAAAATTAAAGAGTGTGTACATATAGCACACTCTTTAACTGAAATTGATGCTAGTTTCAAGAATACAAATATTTATATGTAAAATTTTATACATTGTATAACGGATTTTATATACTACTGAAGTCTGGGGTGCTATAAATGTCAGAATTTAAGCAACAAGAATTATTCTGGGAAAACTTATTCAGTGTTGAAGATAGTTGTACTACATTCCCTTATTCTAGCTATACAAAAAACAAATTAAGTAATAATAAGGCGTATAATCAGAAATTTATCGATAGTGTTTTATTATCGGATGTATCAAAAAGAATTTTGGACATGTCTAATCGATCTCATATGGCGATATATATGATTTTATTAGCTGGAGTTGAGTGCTTATTACACAAATATACTTATGAGCAAGATATGATTTTAGGGGTTCCAGCAATTGAATTAGACAAAGATCAAACTTATTCCAGTAAATTTTTAATATTAAAAAACAATATAACTCCTAAAAATTCTTTTAAATCGTTGTTTAATCAAATTAAGTTAGCTTTAAGTGAAAGTATTGAACATCAAGGATTACCATTTAGAAAAATGGTGCAAAACCTGAACTTACAGTACGATTCAAACAATTTACCTGTTATAAATACTTTGGTTTCTTTACAGGAAATTCATCGTTTTAATTATAATGATTCTGTTGTGTCAGATACTATGTTTCATTTTGAATTGGGAGAAGAAGATTCAATAAACTTAAAACTAGCATACAATGCAAATTGTTATGATAAAGATTATATGGTTCAATTAATTGGAAATTTAAATCATATCTTTTCTATTATTTTATTCCAGATTGAACTTGAAATAGAGAAGATTGAAACTGTATCAGAAATTAAGAGGAATAAACTTTTATTTGAATTTAATGATACAAATACTCAATATCCACATGAAAAAACAGTATATCAACTATTTGAAGAACAAGTGGAACGTACACCTGACCACCTTGCGGTTGTGTTCGAAGATCAGCAGTTGACATACCGTGAACTGAATGAACGAGCAAATCAG
>NZ_JBQAFE010000034.1:0-1566 GCF_051915685.1 Bacillus cereus group sp. MYBK5-2 | reverse complement strand
TAGAAAGGAAGGCGTACAGGCAAATCAGTTAGTTGGAATTATGGTAGAACGCTCACTAGAAATGATCGTGGGGATACTTGGAATCTTAAAAGCAGGTGGTGCTTATGTACCAATTGATCCAGAGTATCCACAGGAACGAATTCGTTACATGCTAGAGGATAGTGATATAAATATTGTACTTACAAAGTATGCATCTGCAGTACAAATGGCTAACTTTACTGGAACCTTGATTGATTTAAACAATCCAAGTGTATATAAGGGAGATAATACGAATCTTCCATTTGTTACAATTGCGGAAGATCTAGCATACGTTATGTATACATCGGGATCTACAGGACAACCAAAAGGCGTATTAATAGAACAACGAAGTGTTGTACGTTTGGTTCAAAATACAAATTATGTAGAATTTAATGAAGAAGACCGAATTTTAATGACTGGGGCTGTAGTGTTTGATGCTTGTACCTTTGAAATATGGGGTGCCTTATTAAATGGATTACAGTTATATATTGTTCCAGAGACGGTTATTTTAAGCGTTGAAAAGTTAAATGAAGCGTTGAAGAAATATAGAATTACGACAATGTGGTTAACATCTCCATTGTTTAATCAATTGGCTCTGCAAAAACCTGACGCATTTTCTTCACTTCGATATTTATTGGTAGGTGGAGATGCACTATCACCAAACATAATTTCAATGGTAAGAAGCAGTTGCCCTGACCTTACAATCATTAATGGTTATGGACCAACGGAAAATACGACATTCTCTTGTTGTTTCCCTATTAACAAGGAGTATTCAAATATTCCGATAGGTCGACCGATTGCGAATTCCACTGTTTATATTGTAGATGAGTCAAATACACTTCTACCAGTCGGGATACAGGGGGAAATATGTGTAGGTGGAGATGGTCTTGCCAGAGGATACCTGAATCGAGATGAGTTGACAAGGGAAAAATTTGTACCTAATCCATTTGTATCTGGTGAAAGAATGTACCGGACTGGCGACCTTGGTAGATGGCTACCTGATGGAACAATTGAATACCTAGGAAGAATAGATCATCAGGTGAAAATTCGAGGATATCGGATTGAATTAGGTGAGGTTGAATCGGTTCTTCAGGAAGTGGATTCAGTTCGAGAAGCAGTTGTAGTTGTGCGTGAAAATGAAGATGGATTAAAACAATTGTGTGCTTACTTTGTTGGAGAAGAGAGCCTAACAGTGGCGCAACTCCGAGAGGAGATGTCAGAAGAGTTACCAGAATATATGATTCCATCGTACTTCGTACAACTGAAGCAAATGCCATTAACACCAAATGGTAAGATTGATCGTAAAGCGTTGCCTGAACCAGAAAGAAATTTACAAACAGGTACAGAGTATGTAGCGCCGAAAAATCCAATAGAAGAAATGTTAGTTTCAATTTGGCAAACGGTACTTGGTGTGCCGCAAATTGGAGTATTAGATAATTTCTTTGATTTGGGAGGCGATTCAATTAAATCTATCCAAGTCTCTTCGAGATTACATCAGGCTGGTTATCGAGTAGATATGAAAGATTTATTCAGATATTCTACTGTGGC
>NZ_JBQAFE010000033.1:0-1566 GCF_051915685.1 Bacillus cereus group sp. MYBK5-2 | reverse complement strand
CGATAAGCGGATTTGCCTACTTATCAGCCTAACTGCTTGGACGTGCACAACCAATCGCACGCTTCTTCTATCCTTCTGCGTCCCTCCATTGCTCAAACGATAAAGAGGTGGTACAGGAATATCAACCTGTTGTCCATCGCCTACGCCTGTCGGCCTCGGCTTAGGTCCTGACTAACCCTGAGCGGACGAGCCTTCCTCAGGAAACCTTAGGCATTCGGTGGACGGGATTCTCACCCGTCTTTCGCTACTCATACCGGCATTCTCACTTCTAAGCACTCCACCAGTCCTTCCGGTCTGACTTCACTGTCCTTAGAACGCTCCCCTACCACTGATACCATTGGTATCAATCCGCAGCTTCGGTGGTGTATTTAGCCCCGGTACATTTTCGGCGCAGAGTCACTCGACTAGTGAGCTATTACGCACTCTTTAAATGGTGGCTGCTTCTAAGCCAACATCCTAGTTGTCTAAGCAACTCCACATCCTTTTCCACTTAATACACACTTTGGGACCTTAGCTGGCGGTCTGGGCTGTTTCCCTTTTGACTACGGATCTTATCACTCGCAGTCTGACTCCTAAGGATAAGTCATTGGCATTCGGAGTTTGACTGAATTCGGTAATCCGATGAGGACCCCTAGTCCAATCAGTGCTCTACCTCCAAGACTCTTACACTTAAGGCTAGCCCTAAAGCTATTTCGGGGAGAACCAGCTATCTCCAGGTTCGATTGGAATTTCTCCGCTACCCACACCTCATCCCCGCACTTTTCAACGTGCGTGGGTTCGGGCCTCCATTCAGTGTTACCTGAACTTCACCCTGGACATGGGTAGATCACCTGGTTTCGGGTCTACGACCACGTACTAAACGCCCTATTCAGACTCGCTTTCGCTGCGGCTCCGCCTCTTCAGCTTAACCTCGCACGGGATCGTAACTCGCCGGTTCATTCTACAAAAGGCACGCCATCACCCGTTAACGGGCTCTGACTATTTGTAGGCACACGGTTTCAGGATCTCTTTCACTCCCCTTCCGGGGTGCTTTTCACCTTTCCCTCACGGTACTGGTTCACTATCGATCACTAGGGAGTATTTAGCCTTGGGAGATGGTCCTCCCAGATTCCGACGGAATTTCACGTGTTCCGCCGTACTCAGGATACATTCAAGAGAGAACGAAGTTTCGACTACGGGGTTGTTACCCTCTACGACGGACCTTTCCAGGTCGCTTCGTCTACCTCGTTCCTTTGTAACTCCGTATAGAATGTCCTACAACCCCAAGAGGCAAGCCTCTTGGTTTGGGCTATGTTCCGTTTCGCTCGCCGCTACTCAGGAAATCGCATTTGCTTTCTCTTCCTCCAGGTACTTAGATGTTTCAGTTCCCTGGGTCTGTCTTCCTTACCCTATGTATTCAGATAAGGATACCATACCATTACGTATGGTGGGTTTCCCCATTCGGAAATCTTCGGATCAAAGCTTACTTACAGCTCCCCGAAGCATATCGGCGTTAGTCCCGTCCTTCATCGACTCCTAGTGTCAAGGCATCCACCGTGCGCCCTTTCTAACTTAACCAAACTAAAA
>NZ_JBQAFE010000032.1:0-2239 GCF_051915685.1 Bacillus cereus group sp. MYBK5-2 | reverse complement strand
AGCTTAGAAGTAAGAGATTTTACAGAAGAGGTAAATCCTTCCTCAGCAATTGAAGAGGCTGCAAATGCGATCCAAAGTAGTATTGATTTAAGAGAAGGGCCGTTAATGAAATTGGGTTTATTCCAGTGTAAAGAAGGCGATCATTTATTGATTGTGATTCATCATTTAGTCGTAGATGGTGTGTCTTGGAGAATCTTACTGGAAGATATCGAAACAGGATATGAACAAGCGATAAATGGAGAGGAAATCCAACTCCCGCAAAAAACAGACTCCTTCAAATTATGGGCCGAACAATTGACTCGTTACGCGAACAGTCCAGAGATGGAGAAAGAACGTGAATATTGGAATGAGATTGAACACATCCCAACGGGATTGTTGCCGAAAGATAAGGAACAAGATTGTAGTTTAATAAAGGATAGTGAAAACATCACAATCCAATGGACAGCTTCTGAAACCGAGCAGTTATTAAAACAAGCAAACCGGGCATATAACACTGAAATCAATGATTTATTGTTAACGGCTTTAGGAAGAGCAATTCATAAGTGGACAGGAATGGAAAACATTGTAGTGAACTTAGAAGGACATGGACGAGAGTCTATTCTTTCGGATCTTGATATTACTCGTACAGTAGGATGGTTTACGAGTCAATACCCAGTAGTTCTACCGATAGAAGCAGGAAGCGATATCTCTTATCAAATTAAGAATATTAAAGAAGGATTGCGCAAGATTCCAAATAAAGGGATTGGATATGGTCTGATAAAATATCTATCTGAAAATCAAGGAAAACAGAATTTCACATTGAATCCAGAGATTAGCTTCAACTATCTGGGACAGTTTGATCAGGATTTAGAGAATACTGATATGCAGATGTCATCTTATTCAAGTGGTGATTTTGAGGATAAGAATCATAAAAAATCATATGTTTTAGATATTAATGGAATGATATCGGGTGGGAAATTATCATTAGATATTAACTACAGTAAAAAACAATATCAAAGAGAGACCATAAAAAAATTGGCCAATGGGCTGCAAGCGAGTTTACAGGAAGTCATTGAACATTGTGTAACGAAAGAACAAACCGAGCTGACACCAAGTGATATTATTTTCAAGGGAATGACGATTGAAGCATTAGATCGAATTATAGAGGAAACTAAGCACATAGGCGAAATCGAAAACGTGTATCCGTTAACGCCAATGCAAAAAGGTATGTTATTCCATAGCTTGATGAATTCAAAATCAGAAGCTTATTTTGAACAAGCGACGTTCGATATACAAGGAAGTATGGATGTAAAAGCATTTGTTCAAAGTTTGGAAAAACTAGTACAAAGGCATGCCATATTCCGAACGAATTTTGTGAGTGATTGGAATGATGAGCCGTTACAAATTGTATACCGAAATCGAAAAGTTGATTTTCATTTTGAAGATCTTCAGGAAATGGAAGAATCATCACGTGAAGATTGGATAAAGAGGTATACCGCTGAAGATAAAGAAAGAGGGTTTAATCTTGCTGAAGATGTATTAATGCGTATGGCAATTTTACGTACTAATGAGCAAACATACCATGTTATCTGGAGCTTCCACCATATCTTAATGGATGGTTGGTGTATGCCACTGGCAATACAGGAAATATTTGAGACTTACTATGCAATTCAGGAACAAAGAGAGCCTGAGTTATCTATAGTAACACCGTATAGTGACTACATTGAATGGTTAGAAGTACAAGATTATGAAGAATCCTCTAAGTATTGGAATAATTATTTAGAGGGGTATGAAGGGCAAACACTGTTACCGAAGGTTACTTCTGGTAGAGATAATGAAAGCTATGCTTCGGGTAACTTGGTTTGGAATCTTGGTCAAGAATTGACTGAGCAATTGAAACAAGTCGCGAAGAGTAACCAAGTCACTTTGAATACATTAATGCAGACAGCATGGAGTGTATTATTACAAAGATATAATAATAGTACAGATGTTGTCTTCGGAAGTGTGGTCTCAGGAAGACCATCCGAAATAGTGGGTGTAGAAAATATTATTGGATTGTTTATTAACACAATTCCTGTGCGTATTCGTTGTGAAGCGGAAGAATCTTTTGTAGAAGTGATGAAAAGAAATCAAAAACAGGCGATAGCCTCACATGCATATGATACGTATCCGTTGTATGAAATACAGACACAAACAGAACAAAAGCAGAATTTAATCAACCATATTATGGTGTTTGAAAACTATCCTTTAGAACAGCAAA
>NZ_JBQAFE010000031.1:0-2491 GCF_051915685.1 Bacillus cereus group sp. MYBK5-2 | reverse complement strand
GATGGCAGAGAGGTCACACCCGTTCCCATACCGAACACGGAAGTTAAGCTCTCTAGCGCCGATGGTAGTTGGGACCTTGTCCCTGTGAGAGTAGGACGTCGCCAAGCAACTTTAAGACGAGTCAGAATGACTCGTCTTTTTTGTGTTTTATAACTTTTTTTCAAAGCTAAATATTTTGAAGTGCTTCTCGCTTTTCAAAAAGGTTTTTGAGTACGTAGCTATATAAGTTTTATTCAATTTCTTTCGTGATTTTTTATATGTAATTTAAGATTTTCTATTTTATTTCTTAAAGATAGGATTCATCAGTGTGTTAAAATAGTACAGTTGTTTTTGATGTACTTTAATATAAGAAGATTTAAGTTAGAAAAGGAGATAATATGAAAAAGATAAGTATAATTACTATAGTAGTCTTAGTCCTGCTAGTAATCGTGTATATGTTAGTTGGAAATTATTTTTATAACTATGCGTTAAATGCGAAACAAGAAAAGGAATTTTTGCAAGATAATCCTCATTTAGTAGAAACGGTAAGTGCATCGGGAGATGTATTGGCTGCAAATGAAGAAAAGAATGCAAACTTCGTATCGAAGTATAAACCTAACACATTAACTATACGTTCTTTCGATAAATTAAATTTAAAAGGTTATGAATATATGAATGAACCATCTAGTCATAAATGGGCAATTGTAGTTCATGGATACAATGGTAGAGCATCAGAAATGACGAAATATGTTCGTAATTTCTATGAACAAGGCTATAATGTCATAGCACCAGACCTTCGTGGACATGGAAATAGTGAAGGAGATTATGTTGGTATGGGCTGGCATGATCGTAAAGATGTTTTGATTTGGATTCAACAAATCTTAAAGAAAGATCCTAATGCTGAAATAGCTCTATTTGGTGTTTCGATGGGCGGGGCAACTGTAATGATGACTTCAGGAGAAGATTTACCTTCTAATGTTAAAGTTATTATTGAAGATTGTGGATACTCAACTGTTATTGATGAATTTACTTATCAACTAAAAGATTTATTCCATTTACCGAAGTTTCCTGTTATGAATGCGGCAAATACGGTTACTAAATTAAGAGCTGGTTACGATTTAGAAGAGGCTTCAGCTGTAAAACAAGTAGCGAAAAGTAAAACACCTATGTTATTCATTCATGGGGATGCTGATACATTCGTTCCTTTTGAAATGTTAGATGAAGTATATAATGCTGCAAAAGTAGAAAAAGAGAAATTAATTGTTCCAGGTGCTGGACATGGAGAAGCGGAGAAAGTAGATTCGAATAAATATTGGAATACTGTATGGAAGTTCGTAGGGAAGTATATTCCGGCATAATTAAAATTGTTGCATTTATATAGACGATAATCGGAGGGATAATAGTTAATCCTTTTGATTATCGTTTTTTTGTTAATTAGGTATTCTGCTATAAGTGTGTTTTTGTATGTACTATATGAAGGAGATAGAGCAAAAACTTTTGAATTCCTTAATCTCAGTGCTACAATGATTGAAAACTAAATGTTAATGAGGTGTTTTTATGAAAATTGAAGTATGGTCGGATTTTGTATGCCCATTTTGCTATATTGGGAAACGCAGATTAGAGATGGCTTTAGAGCAATTTCCATATAAGAAGGATGTTGAAGTTGAGTTTAAAAGTTTTGAATTAGACCAAAATGCTCCAATCTATTCTGGAACAAGTATTAATGAAGTACTTGCATCAAAGTATGGAATTAGTATTGAAGAAGCTAAGCGTAATAACGTACAGTTAGGAAATCATGCAGCTAGTATGGGTTTAAGTTTTAATTTTGATGAGATGAAGCCGACTAATACTTTTGATGCGCATCGTCTTGCGAAGTTTGCAAAGAATCAAGGGAAAGAAAAAGAGATTACAGAAAATCTACTTTTTGCATATTTCACTGAATCGAAAAATTTAAGCGATGTGGATACACTTGCTACTATCGCTGAAGCTTCAGGTTTAGATAAGCAAGAAGCTTTAAATGTTATTAATGATAAAAATGCGTATGCAAATGATGTTAGAATTGATGAAGCGATTGCTCAGCAATATCAAATTTCGGGAGTGCCTTATTTTATTATTAATCAAAAGTATGCTATTTCAGGTGCACAACCACTTGAAACTTTTGTTGGTGCACTTCAGCAAGTGTGGGAAGAAGAGAATCCTGCACCTAAGTTGCAAGAACTTTCTTCAGAGGGTGGAAGCGATCTTTCTTGTACTGATGGAAGTTGTTCGGTGCCGTCGAAAGAACAATAGTTTTTATGGTAGAAGAGCACCCCATAGATTGTTCTGTGGGATGCTTGTATATAACTTATAGAAGAAATACGTAAATGAAATCTATAAAATATAAAGTTTTTTAAAAAACGTATTGACGATTATACTTTAGAGGTGTAATATAGAACAAGTCGCCGATGACATTAACGTCGAAAGCGACAAACGAAATAAAAAACTTAGTTGACATTGAAAGATGAAAATGTTA
>NZ_JBQAFE010000030.1:0-2570 GCF_051915685.1 Bacillus cereus group sp. MYBK5-2 | reverse complement strand
ATAAACGTACATTTTCGAGAACACCTTCTAATTTTTTCTGCGTTGCTACTCTATCGATTTTTGGTAAGAAAGATAATTGTTTAGTCATGTAAGACCACTCCTTATTATTTTTAAATTACTTTTGTCTTAATGCTCCACGTCTTCGTTCATAACAAGGTCTATGCATCCCCATTAAATCCTCAATTTCACGAGTACTTAATTTCTCTTTTGGTTTTGTCTTATTTTTCTTCTTTCCTAGCTTGGATTGATTTTTCCATTCATGTAACTGATCCTTTAACACCCTCATTTCCCCATCTCCCTTTTCAAAATAAAAAGGACACCTATTCCTAAAACAGCTTTAATTGCTGCTTTAATGAATTGGTGTCCTCTAGTTTTCTAGCCGGACTATATTCTGTTTGCTTTACTTTAAAAGGATTATTTTGTTCAGTTTCTTATAAAGTGTTAATATTCTTCATAAAGGAGATCTACTAATGAAAAATTCTTGGAAGAAAGTTTCTTTAATTGCTTTTATAGTAATTGTCCTTTTAATAATTTTATATTTTGGTGGCATGTCATTTTTTTGGAATCAACCTTGAATAAAGCTCAATATTCCGTCAATACTGTAGACAACCCATTTCGAACCATATTCCATTACCCGAGCAGTTAGCTTTTGCTAGCTGCTCTTTTAATTACACATTTTTGTCTTAACACTCATATCATATTGAGAATTAAAAAATCATTTCATGTATAAAGGGAAAGTATTCTTTTTCATTACTCCACTCCCTCTTTAAATAACACTGTTTGAATAAGGTTTTTAAAGAGGGAATACATTTAATAATCTTGGTTACACTGTAAACAGGCTCGTGAATAGCCAATTTTACTAATACCCACTCTATGTCTATTACCTTGGGCCGAGCAATTAGCAAAAGCTAATTGCTCTTTTATATTGAGTTAATAATAAAATTTAGGTCTTATTCCTTTTCTACATCATATACTTTTAACCTAACCATCCAGCTCAAAGTGTTACCTCCTATCTTAAAGAGCACTGATGCATGGTGCTCTTTTTAGTTTCCTTATTTCTATAAAATGAAATTTTTATTACATTTTTCAATTCAAATATCCTTCTTATCAATGTATGAAGAATAGCCTTTCTTCTTTAAACATCCTTATAAACAAAATTTATAACCTTTACTCCACTTGGATTTATATTAAAAGTAATAGTTTCTATGCCATTCGGAGGGTTATGAGCTCCTATATAAGTTTTATATTGAACTGTAACAATAAAATTAAAGTTTTCTTCTGGGAAACGTTCAATTTTTATAATTTTTGTGTCCGTTAAACTATACTGATAATCTGGTCCAAGCTTGCTTCTGATAACTTGACTTGCATATGGTGCTAATAAAGTATTATAAGAATCATAAAACTCTTGGTCATTACTATTTACCGCTTTGATATCTAACGGATTTAAAAATAAAACTACCATTACAATTCCAAAAAATAATAATCCTTTACCTTTTAACACATAATCACCCTTATTTAATTTGGATATTCGTTAACCTCCCCAGCATAAGAGATGGCTATTCTTCATCCTTATCTAACTTCTTTTATTCAAATAGCGTTTTTATTTAACATCAATGTATCTAATTTAATAATTGCACTTAAATCCTAATATATAAGCCGTTTCTAATATTTAAGTACGTCATAGAATACAATATAGGACAAGCTTTCTCCTAATCTAGTCCTAATAAAATTGAGAAGGAGGTGAATACCAATGGCTATCATACCTCCATTTATGGCTTCCAGAAGATTTACTTCTACACTAGGTGCGGGTACAGGTACAGGTGCCGCTTTTGCAATTGCTGCTACAGCTTGCTTAAATGATGCTGGTGTTGCTGCTACAGCATTCCCAAAATTTACGTATTATAATTTCTACCTAAACGGTGTACTTCAGCCAGGCGGAGAATCAAGTGTTACTACTGGCCCAACTGGAGCAATTACAATTCCAGGTGGCGATACATTTGATCCTGCAATCCCAGTTACTATTGAATTTATCGTAACTTAGTTATATTCAATTTTTTCACAATTAATTACTGTAACCATATACTAGTATAGAATGATAGGAATTTATACTCACGCTTGAAAAGGGCACTGTTTAATGGTGCTCTTTTTTATTTTATTTTCTTTCATTTCCGCATAACATTTTCAACCCTGTTCATACTATTTTTGTAACTTAAAGTTACAAACTATTTCTGTAAGCGTAGCGTTTCCTTTTTTACAACAAGCAGTTAGTTTTGTTAACTAGCTGCTTTGTTGTGTAAAAGAAAGATTTTGTTTTAAATTTACACATATCTAAAAAACATACATATAATATCTTGGGTATCCTTTTTCAATATTAATTTTGGTCAGAGAGCACTTTTAAAAGTGCTCTTTTAATGTTTTGCAATGTATCACGTTTTACATACCATAAACATAGACTACATTGAGCACGCAAGACATAATTTTTATATAATCGTGTACATTTTTTGTACACGGTTTTTTTATTAAATAAGAATTCTGTTTAAATTTCATCAACCTTATTGATTCCTTTGCAT
>NZ_JBQAFE010000029.1:0-3074 GCF_051915685.1 Bacillus cereus group sp. MYBK5-2 | reverse complement strand
TTTCTTTGATTTGGGAGGCGATTCAATTAAATCTATCCAAGTCTCTTCGAGATTACATCAGGCTGGTTATCGAGTAGATATGAAAGATTTATTCAGATATTCTACTGTGGCATCTTTAAGTCCACATGTAGAAAAAATGATGCGAATTGCTGAACAAGGGGAAATAACAGGTGAAGTTACATTAACACCAATTCAACAATGGTTTTTTGAACGTGAGGTCACAGCTCCACATCACTTTAATCAAGCGTTTCTGTTATACCGGAAACAAGGGTTTGATGTAACAGCTCTTCGCAAGACGATGCAAAAAATCGCTGAGCATCATGATGCACTGCGGATGGTATTCCGTCAAACTGAACAAGGATACGAGGGATGGAATCGAGGAATAGAAGAAGAATTATTCAACCTCGAAGTGATGGACTTTACTGGAAACGTAAATCCGGCTTCAAAGATTGAAGAAGCTGTAAATAAGATTCAAAGTAGTATTGATTTAAGAGAAGGACCGTTAATGAAACTAGGCTTGTTCCAGTGTGAAGAAGGCGATCATTTATTGATTGTGATTCATCATTTAGTCGTAGATGGTGTTTCTTGGAGGATATTACTAGAAGATATTGGAACAGGATATGAACAAGTGAAAAATGGAGAGGAAATTCAACTCCCACAAAAAACAGATTCCTTCCAATTATGGGCAGAACAATTGACTCGTTACGCAAACAATCCAGAGATGGAGAAAGAGCGTGAATATTGGAATGAGATTGAAAAAATCCCAATGGAATTGTTGCCAAAGGACGAGGAACAAGATTGTGGTTTAATAAAGGATGGTGAAAACATCACAATCCAGTGGACAGCTTCTGAAACCGAGCAGTTATTAAAACAAGCAAATCGGGCATATAGCACTGAAATCAATGATTTATTGTTAACTGCTTTAGGAAGGGCAATTCATAAGTGGACAGGAATGGAAAACATTGTAGTGAACTTAGAAGGACATGGACGAGAGTCTATTCTTTCGGATCTTGATATTACTCGTACGGTAGGATGGTTTACGAGTCAATATCCAGTAATTTTACCGATTGAGGCAAAGGATGATCTTTCTTACCAGATTAAGAATATTAAAGAAGGATTACGTCATATCCCGAATAAAGGAATTGGATACGGCCTTTTAAAATATCTATCTGAAAAACAAGAAAAGCATAATTTTACATTGAAGCCAGAGATTAGCTTTAACTATCTGGGGCAGTTTGACCAAGATTTAGAGAATAGTACGATGCAAATCTCTTCTTATTCAAGTGGTTTATCTGCAAATACAGATCAACTAAGAGTATTTGTTTTAGATATTAATAGTATGATTTTAGATGGGAAAATGTTGCTTACGATTAACTATAACCGTAAACAATACCATAGAGAAACGATAGAACAGTTGGCAAATGGACTGCAGGAAAGTTTACAAGAAATCATTAAACATTGTGTAACGAAAGAACAAGCAGAGCTTACACCAAGTGATATTATTTTCAAGGGAATAACAATTGAAGCATTAGATCGAATTATAGAGGAAACTAAGCACATAGGCGAAATCGAAAATGTGTATCCGTTAACGCCAACGCAAAAAGGAATGTTATTTCATAGTTTGATGAATCCACAATCGGAAGCTTATTTTGAACAAGCAACGTTTGATATGCAGGGAAGTATGAATATAAAAGCATTTGTTCAAAGTTTGGAACAACTAGTACAAAGACATGCCATATTCCGAACGAACTTTGTAAATATAGGGAATGATGAGCCGTTACAAATTGTATACCGAAATCGAGAAGTTGATTTTCATTTTGAAGATCTTCAGGAAATGGAAGAATCATCACGTGAAGATTGGATAAAGAGGTATACCGCTGCAGATAAAGAAAGAGGATTTAATCTTGCTGAAGATGTATTAATGCGTATGGCAATTTTACGTACTAATGAGCAAACATACCATGTTATTTGGAGCTTCCACCATATCTTAATGGATGGTTGGTGTATCCCACTAGTGACACATGAAATCTTTGAAACTTACTATGCAATTCAGGAACAAAGAGAGCCTAAGTTATCTGTAGTAACGCCATATAGTGACTACATTGAATGGTTAGAAGTACAAGATTATGAAGAATCCTCTAAGTATTGGAATGATTATTTAGGGGAGTATGAAGGACAAACACTGTTGCCAAGTGTTACTTCTAGTAGAGAGAATGAAAGTTATGCTTCGGGTAACTTGGTTTGGAATCTTGGTCAGAAGTTGACCGAGCAATTGAAACAAGTCGCGAATAGTAACCAAGTCACTTTGAATACGTTAATGCAGACAGCATGGGGGATATTGTTACAAAGATATAATAATAGTACAGATGTTGTCTTCGGCAGTGTGGTCTCAGGAAGACCATCCGAAATAGTGGGTGTAGAAAATATTATTGGATTGTTTATTAACACAATTCCTGTACGTATTCGTTGTGAAGCGGAAGAATCTTTTGTAGAAGTGATGAAAAGAAATCAGAAGCAGGCGATAGCCACACATGCATATGATACGTATCCGTTGTATGAAATACAGACACAAACAGAACAAAAGCAGAATTTAATCAACCATATTATGGTGTTTGAAAACTATCCTTTAGAACAGCAAATGGAGCATAACGAAAATCGTGATGAAACAGATTTATTAATAGAAAATGTAAGTATGACTGAACAAACGAACTATGATTTTAACGTTATTGTGATTCCTGATGAAGAAATAAAAATGCATTTTGAATACAATGCGAACGTATACGATTATGCTAGTGTAATGCGAATAAAGGATCATTTCATTCAAATTATGGAGCAAGTTGTAAATGATGTGCAATTGTGTGTAAAAGAATTAGAAATAGTAACAGTGGGAGAGAGAAAGCATGTTCTCGAAGTATTCAATGATACAGCTGTTGAATACCCACATGAAAAGACAGTATATCAACTATTTGAAGAACAAGTGGAACGTACACCTGACCACCTTGCGGTTGTGTTCGAAGATCAGCAGTTGACATACCGTGAACTGAATGAACGAGCAAATCAGTTGGCGCGAACGT
>NZ_JBQAFE010000028.1:0-4274 GCF_051915685.1 Bacillus cereus group sp. MYBK5-2 | reverse complement strand
TTTGAAGTGGTGGCTGTAACTCGCCTTTATACAATTGAATAAATTCTTTGATGATAAGATTGGTTGAGATACCATCAGAAATAATATGATGTATATCAAATAACAGCACATAGTAATTCTTACGAATTTCAATTAATCCAATACGTAATAACGGTGCCTCTTGTAAATTAAATGGGCGTACGAAGCGCTCGATATGCGTTTCTATTTCTTCTTTGTCAGCTTTTATCTTTTCGATCACAAACGCCACATCAGGGTGTATGTGCTGTACTGGTTCCCCTTGAATCATCTCAAAGCTTGTCCGTAATGATTCATGTCGTTGAATTAAGTTTCGGAATGCTTCCTCTACACAACCAGCATCAAGCTCTCCTTTTACTATCATTGCACCCGGCATATTGTAACTTAATTCTCCACCTTCTAGTTGACTCAAAATATACATACGTTTTTGTGCCGAAGAGACTGGATAATATGTTCTTCTTGATGCCATTGGAATAGACAAGTAAGTCTCTTCCTTGATACTAGTAATGAATTCAGCCATTTGTTCCACTGTCTGGTATTTGAAAACATCTCTTACCGTAACATTGATGTTCATCTGTTTATGAATCTTAGATACAAGCGTAGTTGCCCTTAATGAATGCCCACCAACATCAAAGAAGTTGTGTTTAATCCCAATATGTTCATTGAATAGAACCTCTTTCCATATCTCAATCAACTGTTTTTCTACTCTTGTACGAGGTGCAACATACTCTATACCTGTTTGTAAATTCCCTTCTGGCTCAGGTAATGCTTTACGATCGACCTTGCCATTTGGTGTTAATGGCATTTGCATGAGCTGTACAAAGTAAGATGGAATCATATAGTCTGGTAACTCTTGTGACAACTCCTCTCGGAGTTGTGCCACCGTTAAGCTTTCATCTCCGATAAAATATGCGTACAATTGTATCAATCCATCAATGCTTTCTCGTGCAACAACAACTGCCTCTCTAACTAACTCCACTTTCTCAAGTGCCGATTCAACCTCACCTAACTCAACTCGATATCCCCGAATTTTCACTTGATGATCAATTCTACCAATATACTCAATATTTCCATCTGGTAACCATCTTGCCAAATCACCAGTTCTATACATACGTTCTCCTGGGATAAAAGGATTTTCTACAAATCTTTCCTTTGTTAGATCCGGCCGATTTAAATACCCTCTAGCCACACCTACTCCTCCAGTGTATAGTTCCCCAACAACTCCAATTGGTTGTATTTCTAATTTGTCATTCAAAATATACATCTGAGTATTTAAATTTGGCTTCCCAATAGGTATATTTTCATATTTTCCTGCTTCTAAACAAACAAAACTTGTAACTTCCACAGTAGCTTCTGTTGGTCCGTAAGTATTGTATAGTAACGTACCGTTCGGAACAGTAAGTACTTTATGGAATTTGTCTGCCAAATGAGCTGACAGCTTTTCTCCCCCAACTGATACATATCTCAAAGAAGTTAAAGTTTCAACATTCGAAAAACTCTCAATATATTCTACGAATGCTTGTAACATAGATGGAACAAACTCAAGATGTGTCACTTTATAATTTTGTATAGCCCTTACCAAGGTAGCAGGGTCTTTTTCTCCACCAGGTTCTAATAAATATAAACGTGCACCCTTTATCAACCCCCAAAAAAGTTCCCATATAGAAGCATCACTTGAAATAGTTGATTTTTGTAATACTATATCCTTTTCATCTAATAAGGTTCTTGCCTCTAGAGTTTGAAGGAAATTTAAAACAGAATGATGTTCTATCAGCACTCCTTTAGGTTTTCCAGTAGATCCCGATGTATAAATTACAAATACTAATCCACTAGGTCTAGTTGATATCTCCAAATTTGAATCGTCTTTGTTATATATGGACATATCATCCAAATCAATAACTTTCCCTTTAAAAAATACATGTCCTTGTAAATGCTGTTGTAATAACAATATGTTAGTACCGGAATCTTCCAATATATATTCAATGCGCTCTTTTGGATATTCTGGGTCAAGCGGTACATAAGCACCACCTGCTTTTAATATTCCAAGTATACCGACAATTAGTTCTATCGAACGTTCTACCATAACTCCAACTAATTGATCTTCCTGTACTCCTTCATTTCTTAATATTCGCGCCAACTGATTTGCTCGTGCATTGAGCTCACGATACGTCAATTGCTGATTTTCAAATACCACCGCAACATGATTCGGTGTACGCTCCACCTGTTCTTCGAACAATTGATGGATAGTCTTCTCACGCGGATATTCAGCCGCTGTATCATTAAACATTTCGAGAATCTCTATTTTCTCTTCTGCTGTTACCAATTCCAAATCTTGTATACAAGTTTGTGGGTTATTTACAATCTGCTTGATAATTTGAATCAAATGACCACGAACTCGTTCTATACTAGCACTATCATACACATTGGTATTGTATTCAAATTGTACCTGCATCTCTTCTCCAGGAATAACAGTAACGTTAAAATCATAATTCGTTTGTTCAGTCATACTTACATTTTTTATCATAAGATCTATTTCACTACGATTTTCGCTATGCTCCAATTGTTGTTCTAAAGGATAGTTTTCAAACACCATAATATGGCTGATTAAATCCTGCTTTTGTTCTGTTTGTGCCTGTATTTCATACAACGGATAGGTATCGTACGCATGCGTGGCTATCGCCTGCTTCTGATTTCTTTTCATCACTTCTACAAAAGATTCTTCCGCTTCACAACGAATACGCACAGGAATTGTGTTAATAAATAACCCAATAATATTTTGTACACCCACTATTTCGGATGGTCTTCCTGAAACCACACTTCCGAAGACAACATCTGTACTGTTGTTATATCTCTGTAATAATACACCCCATGCTGTCTGCATTAACGTATTCAAAGTGACTTGGTTACTATTCGCGACTTGTTTCAATTGCTCGGTCAATTTCTGACCAAGATTCCAAACCAAGTTACCTAAAGCATAACTTTCATTCTCTCTACTAGAAGGAACCCTTGGCAACACTGTTTGCCCTTCATATCCCTCTAAATAATCATTCCAATACTGCGATGATTCTTCATAATCTTGTGCCTCTAACCATTCAATGTAGTTACTATATGGTGTTACTACAGATAAATTAGGTTCTCTTTGTCCCTGAATTGCATAGTAAGTCTCAAAGATATCCTTTGTCACCAGTGGGATACACCAACCATCCATTAAGATATGGTGGAAACTCCAAATAACATGGTATGTTTGCTCATTAGTACGTAAAATTGCCATACGCATTAATGCATCTTCAGCAAGATTAAATCCTCTTTCTTTATCTGCAGCGGTATACTTCTTTATCCACTCTTCACGTGATGATTCTTCCATTTCCTGAAGATCTTCAAAATGAAAATCAACTTCTCGATTTCGGTATACAATTTGTAACGGCTCATCATTCCCTATATTTACAAAGTTCGTTCGGAATATGGCATGTCTTTGTATCAACTGTTTTAAGCTTCGAACGAACGCTCCTATATTCATGCTTCCTTCAATATCAAACGTTGTTTGCTCAAAATAAGCTTTCGATTGTGGATTCATCAAGCTATGGAATAACATACCTTTTTGCATTGGAGTTAGCGGGTACACATTTTCAATTTCGCCTATGTGCATAGTTTCTTCTACAATAAAATCTAATGTTTCTATTGCCATCCCCTTGAAAATAATATCACTCGGTGTAAGTTCCGCTCGTTCTTTCATTACGCAATGTTCAATAACTTCCTGTAAACTCACTTGCAGTCCATTAGCCAATTTTTTTATGGTCTCTCTTTGGTATTGCTTTCTACTGTAGTTAATATCTAATGATAATTTCCCACCAGATATCATGCCATTGATATCAAGTACATATGATCTTACATTTTGCTTACTTTGAGGTTCACCACTTGAATAAGAAGACGGCTGCATCGCAGTGTTCTCTAAATCTTGATCAAACTGTCCCAAATAGTTGAAGCTAATCTCTGGCTTCAATGTAAAATCCTGCTTTTCTTGATTTTCAGATAGATATTTTAAAAGGCCATATCCAATCCCTTTATTCGGAGTTTTACGTAAACCTTCTTTAATACTCTTAATCTGGTAAGAAAGATCAGCCTTTGCCTCAATCGGTAAAACTACTGGATATTGACTCGTAAACCATCCTACTGTACGAGTAATATCAAGATCCGAAAGAATAGACTCTCGTCCATGTCCTTCTAAGTTCACTACAATGTTTTCCATTCCTGTCCACTTA
>NZ_JBQAFE010000027.1:0-5693 GCF_051915685.1 Bacillus cereus group sp. MYBK5-2 | reverse complement strand
AAGTTAGTTTGTCTAGCATCTAAAATAAAAATTGACGTTTCACGTTGTTTGTTTCGTTCAGTTTTCAAAGAACTACTTGGTCGCTCATTTGCGACTTCCTTATGTTAACATTTTCATCTTTCAATGTCAACTAAGTTTTTTATTTCGTTTGTCGCTTTCGACGTTAATGTCATCGGCGACTTGTTCTATATTACACCTCTAAAGTATAATCGTCAACACCTTTTTATAAAGAACTTCAATTTAATATTTTTATGCTCTTTTAACTAAATACGTCTCTATAGGATTTCATTATCGGAGTACACCTTCTGCTTCTCTTTAATTTGTTTTTCCAAATATATTCGAGTTAATTTGAACTCTAGACTTAACTTGTGTGGACGTTTTCCTCCAACAAAACTAGCAACCTTATTTTAACAAATACTAGTATATAATTAGAGAGTTGTTGTACTATCAATAAAACTCTATTAGAAGCAGGTGAAGATATGAAAGATATACGTATCCTTATAGCAGACGACGATAAAGAAATCCGAAATTTATTAAAAATATATTTAGAACGAGAATTATACATGGTAGACACTGCAATCAACGGCGAAGAAGCCTTACATTTATTTAATCAAAATAACTATAACCTCGTTATATTAGATCTTATGATGCCCAAAATAGATGGAATCGAGGTATGTAAAAAACTTAGAGATAAAACTAACATACCTATATTAATGCTCACCGCTAAAGATCACGAAGTTGATAAAATTTTAGGTTTAAGCATTGGTGCTGATGATTATATTACGAAACCTTTCAGCATTCACGAAGTAATTGCACGAGTAAAAGCTCTTATGCGGCGTTTTTTAGTTCTCGGAAGTAACAATACTGCTCAAGAAAAAACAACTTTATCTTTTAAAGGACTAACTATCAATTTAAATACATACACAGTTCATACAAACAAAGAAGAAATTAGCTTAACCGGAAAAGAACTGGAACTGTTAAAATTCTTTACTTCAAACCCAGGGCAAGTATTTACAAAAACACAGCTCTTCCGAAATGTGTGGGACGATAATTATATAGAAGATGACAATACCGTTATGGTACATATTCGAAAACTCAGAAAGAAAATAGAAATTGACCCTTCCAATCCAAAATTCATTCAGACTATATGGGGAATTGGTTATAAGTTTGTAGGTGAAAAGCTTGAAGACTGATAAAACCCTCTTCCTGATTTCATTACAACTTATCATTTGCGGGATTTTAAACATACAAATGGATCCAAAAATAAAAATGTCTTTATTTATTATCCTTATCTTAATTACAATTTATCTCTTCTTTTCAAGAATACAATTCATTCAACATCGCAAAGCAATGGATACTAAATTAAGTCGTATACTAAAAGGAAACTTACAAACGAGATTATTCACAAGCAATGACCACTCATTACATAATATCGTTTTTTCAATAAACGAGCTAATAGGTAAATTAGAGCAGGTTCAAATTGAAGCCAAAAGATCCGAGGAATCCAGAAAACAACTTTTGTCTAGTATCTCCCACGATATACGAACACCACTCACCTCCATTATCGGATATATAGATGCTTTGAAAGACGGAGTTGCTGCTTCTGAAATAGAAAAACAAGAATATCTTAAAATACTCTATATGAAATCAAATAACTTAAAGCACCTAGTTGATGAAATATTCAATATGGCGAAGCTAGACGCTAATGAATTTCCACTAAAAGAAGAAGAACTCGACTTTTCTGAAGTTACTAGAGAAGTTTTGATTGAATTTTTACCTGAGCTCTCAAAACATAACATCGAACTGCAAATTCTCATACCAGAATCTACTTGTCCTATCATCGCAGATCATCTAAGCATTATGCGGATTATCGGTAATTTAATGAAAAATGCAATTTATTACGGAAAGGATGGGAAAACAATAGGAGTCGAATTGCTAGAAGCTGATGCAGAATACGAACTTCATATTTGGGATCAAGGCCCTGGTATTCCAAAACATGATTTACAAAACGTATTTGAGCGAATGTACCGAAGCGAACAATCAAGAAACTCTTCATTTGGTGGTAGCGGTCTCGGGCTTTCTATTTCCAAAGCGCTTGTTGAGAAAAACGGTGGACATATATGGGTTGAAAGTACTCCATGGAAACGAACTACTTTTGGCTTTTCTATTCCAAAGCACAATACTTTTAAGAAATAGTTAAGAAATGATTAATATGCAGTTAAGCCTTCCTTTTTATGATGTAAGTAAGAACTTATAGAAAGCAGGTGTCTCCTATAAATACAATTATAAAAACGACTAACCTTACTAAAGTATATGGCAATCAAAAATCAGTAGATAATTTAAATATTAATGTTCAACAAGGGGAGATTTATGGCTTCATAGGCCGCAACGGTGCTGGTAAAACAACAACCATTCGTATGCTACTTAGTCTTATAAAGCCTACAAGTGGAACGATTGAAATATTCGGAGAGAACTTATTCCAAAATCAAAAAGATATTTTAAGCAGAATTGGTTCTATAGTTGAAGTTCCAGGATTTTATGAAAACTTAACTGCAAAAGAAAACCTATTAATTAATGCAAAGATAATTGGGGTTCACAAAAAGAATGCTATCGAAGAAGCATTAGAAATAGTAGGCTTGCAGCATGAGACAAAAAAGTTAGTAGGAAAGTATTCTTTAGGAATGAAGCAACGCTTAGGAATTGCACGTGCTCTTCTCCATTATCCTGAGCTACTCATATTAGATGAACCAACTAACGGACTAGACCCTATTGGTATTAAAGAAATGCGAAAACTTATTCATTCTTTAGCTCAAGAAAGAAATATAACAATACTCATTTCTAGTCACATATTAGCCGAGGTAGAACAGTTAGTCGATCGTATCGGAATTATTCATGAAGGAAAGTTACTAGAAGAAGTTTCTCTTGATACGCTGCGCAAGGCAAACCGTAAGTACATAGAGTTTCAAGTGAATAATGACGATAAAGCTGTGATGTTATTAGAAAATCATCTTCAAATTTTTGATTATGAAGTACATGATGAAGGAAATATTCGTATTTACTCTCATTTTGGACAACAAGGATACATAAACAGAACGTTTGTTCTTAATGATATTGAAGTATTAAAAATGATGATAAGCGAAGATAGACTAGAAGATTATTTCACCAAACTAGTTGGAGGTGGAACAATTGGTTAATCTACTCTATACAGAACTCTTAAAGCTAAAACGCTCTAATATGTTTTTAATTAGCATTATTGGTGCTGGTGTCGCACCTTTCTTAGTTGTAGTAGCCTCTTATATACATATAAAAACAAAACAGCCAACTCCAACTATTTGGTTCCATCAATTATTCACTGACGTTAACTTATATACTACTTTAGTTATAGGATTCCCCTTATATGGAGTAGTGGTTGCTTATTTGCTTACCCGCGAATATACAGAAGATACACTGAAAAATTTACTAACTATCCCCGTGTCGCGCATTAGCTTTATTATAAGTAAATTCATCATTCTCTTTCTTTGGATTATGATGCTAACTTTAGTCGCTTGGGCACTTACTTTAATATTAGGGCTATTGGGGAACTTCCCTGGTTTTAACATTTCTTTACTTTTAGGTTCTTTCCTAGAATTTTTAATATGTGGTGGACTTCTCTTTCTATTGTCTTCACCTATTGTGCTACTAACTCTTGTAATGAAGAGCTATGTACCACCCATTATATTAACAGTCATTATTACAATGACTAATCTTATGCTCGTAAACTCCAAGCATAAAGATTTATTTCCGTGGACCGCTACTCTAGATATCGCAAATAACGAATTACAACCGACATATCCACCAGAGTATTCTTATATCATCATTGCAGTAACGACAATTTCCGGATTTATTGCAACACTATTCTATTTTAAAAAAGTAGACATTCATTAATGTATAGGAGTGAAACTATGAGCGATATCATTATTGCCTTCATACTCGGTATTGTAGAAGGATTAGCTGAATTTTTACCTATATCTTCTACTGGTCACCTTATATTAGTTGGGCATTTATTAGGCTTTGAGGGAGAAAGAGCAAAAACGTTTGAAATTGTTATTCAGCTAGGCGCAATTTTAGCTATTGCAATTTTATATCATAAACGTCTCGTTTCTTTATGTAATATTAAACCTCTTATACAGAAAGAAAAAAAATTCAATGCGTTCCATGTATTTCTTGGCGTATTTCCGGCAGTGGTTGCTGGTTTGCTACTACATGATATTATTAAAACATACTTATTCCAGCCATACACTGTTGTGATTGGACTTGTAGCAGGGGCAATTCTTATGATCTTTGCAGAAGTAAAAAAGAAAGAGGCAGCAGCCTATTCACTGGACGATTTAACATACCGCCAAGCTTTAACAATCGGATTATTTCAGTGCTTAGCGGTATACCCTGGCTTCTCTAGAGCTGGCTCTACTATCTCTGGAGGTCTATTAGCAAAAGTAAATTATAAGACTGCATCTGAATTCTCTTTTCTAATAGCTCTTCCTGTAATGATTGGGGCGACAGGCTTAGACTTACTAAAAAGTTGGAAGTATTTAAGTGTCGATGACATCCCTATGTTTGCGGTAGGATTCATTACCTCTTTTATAGTAGCGATGCTAGCGGTAGTAACTTTTCTAAAGCTTTTAGAGAAGATAGGTTTAAAACCTTTTGCATACTATCGTATTTTGTTGGCTATCTTATTTACGCTTTTCGTATTGCTATAGATTCATATAAGTCACATATTATTAAACTGATATTCAATTTAGAATATCGGTTTTTTTATCTATTTTAACTCTAGTATTACTCACTTCAATATGGCATAGTGATAATAAACTACCATTCATAATCTGAACGTTCTTTAAGTAACTATATCCTTTATCATAAAATGCAATTAGAAATTTAAAGATCCCATATATGTACAGAACATATTTACAAATTATATTCACTCCACATAGTATCTTTTTAATTTGCAACACACTAATACAAATTAAAAATGAGTACAAAGGCATAACAAATAAGTAAATTTCCTAGGAATTATAAAGAGACTAAATATTAATTAGAGTGAGGTGACGATAAAAATGAATCAATTAGCACAGACATATTGGGATACTTATTGGAGAAACAACAAAAAACCAGAATCTGTTACAGCTTGGCAATTTGGGGATGCCCCTAATTATCTTGCACAACTAGTAATTGACGGTATTAAAACAGCTACATGCTCCGGTCACATTTTTTATGAATTAGAACATGAATCGCTACCGACTACTAATGATTATAGTATTATACTCAATAGTAATGATGAACCTGTAGCTATTATTAAGACAATAGAAGTAACTGTAACACCAATGAATGAAGTAAGCGAAGAATTCGCTATCGCTGAAGGCGAAGGAGATCGTACTTATAATTACTGGAGAGACACCCATGTTCGTTTTTTTACAAAGGAACTAAATGAGCTTGGTCTTAATTTCTCTGAAGATATGTTACTCGTCTGTGAGCGTTTTGAACTTGTTGATGTGAACAATAAAGTGAAATTTTAATAAACTGAGATTTACCAGCCATTCTTATTTTTATAAAACACAAAAAAGACGAGTCATTCTGACTCGTCTTAAAGTTGCTTGGCGACGTCCTACTCTCACAGGGACAAGGTCCCAACTACCATCGGCGCTAGAGAGCTTAAC
>NZ_JBQAFE010000026.1:0-8537 GCF_051915685.1 Bacillus cereus group sp. MYBK5-2 | reverse complement strand
GTTCAGTTTTCAAAGAACTACTTGGTCGCTCATTTGCGACTTCCTTATGTTAACACTTTCGTTAATTGATGTCAACTAAGTTTTTTATTTCGTTTGTCGCTTTCGACGTTATTGTCCTCGGCGACTTGTTCTATATTACACCCCCGTAGATCAACCGTCAATACCTTTTATCTTTTTTATTTTATAAATCATAAAAGCTTTGCCCTCTCTTAATTTCTAACACAGCCTTAGAACTTCTTAAACTTATGTATTCAAACTAACAATCTGCAGCCTACACTCTCTAACTTAATACTAATACTTTTCTAAAGAATGAATGTGAGACCAAGTAAATATATATTAAGGATAGTATTTTTTCTTTTAGTACGTCCTCCCTCCTGCTCATCTCTAGGGAGATTATAAATAAAACACTTCTCTTCTTTACCTTTAAAATCTAATATACTTAGGAGGCGTTATGAAATGCATGTTAATAAAAAGATAATTTATGTATCCCATGATGCCCATTTCCACGGAGCACAGCTACTTTCTTTACATACTATTAAGGCTCTTAAAGAAAACTTTGATTACTCTGTTGCAATTATTTCTATTGGATCAGGTATTTTAATTCCAGATTTTCAAAAGTACGGTCCTGTTTATTGTCTCGAGCAAGGTTATCAAACAGAAGAAAAGGTCGAATTATTAATAAAGGATTTATTATCACAGGATTTTACCCTCGCCATATGTAGCACTGTCATAAGTGGCGATATCGTCGCATTACTAGCTAGACACAATATAAAAGTTGTTTCATTAATACATGAATTACCGCATTTAATACAACAGTACTCTGCTGAAGGGAAAGCTAAAAACATCGCTGAATTTGCTTACAAAGTTGTCTTCCCTTCACAATACGTATATGAAAAATTTCGTACAATCACTGAATTGGATCCTCAAAAATGTCACATTCTCCCTCAAGGTTTGTTTAACCACAATCCTTATAAAAACAATATCGCAAAAGCTAGAAATGAGTTACGTAAGAAGCTTAACCTGCCTCTAGATAGCAAAATTATCTTAGGTGTAGGCTTCGCAGATTATCGAAAAGGAATAGATTTATTCTCACTTATCTCTTACTCAGTACGAAAGACTCACAAGGATATTCATTTCATTTGGGTAGGGAGAACGGACGTTCAATTCCTGAATACACTGCCCCCTAAATATAAAGCACATTTCACATTAGTCGATCCTACTCCCGATATCGGATTATATAACGCCGGGGCTGACTTATACTTATTAACTTCAAGGGAAGATCCTTTTCCAAATGTTGTTTTAGAAGCATTAGATGCAAAACTTCCTGTTATAGGGTTTAAAAATGCTGGAGGTTTTGAAGATGTTGTTACAGAAAAAACTGGTGCCTTAGTAGATTTTTTAAATTTACCCAAAATGCTAGAAAAAATATATGAATTTATTCATGATGAGGGATTACGATTACAAAAGGGAAGCTTTGGCCAAGAACTTATCGAAAAAAACTTCAATTTTCTTAATTACATTTATCAATTACTAGATCTTCTCGAACATAATTACAAAAAGATAAGTGTAATCATACCGAACTATAATTATGAAAAATACTTACCTGCTCGAATCGAATCAATATTAAACCAAACCTACCCTCTTTACGAACTAATTTTCTTAGACGATGCCTCCACTGATCATAGCGTATCAACTTTTAAAAAGCTGCTCTCAAAAGAAAATAAGACCCACCTGAAGGTTCAACAGGTTATTAATGATAAAAACTCTGGTTCTGTATTTAAACAATGGATAAAAGGAGTCTCTGCAGCAACTGGTGATTATATTTGGATCGCAGAGGCCGATGACTTATGCGATAAGACATTTTTACAAGAGGTGATACAGGGGTTTTATATAAATAACAATATTACCTTAAGTTACACACAATCAAAACAAATTGATGAACAAGGAAATGTATTGGCTAATCATTATTTAAATTACACAAATGATATCGATAAAGAAAAATGGAAAGGCCCCTATTTTCGAAAAGGCGTCGAAGAAATACAAGATACGTTACTTATCAAAAACACTATACCTAATGTTTCAAGTGTAGTTTTTAAAAATATAGATATGAAGAAAACAGAAAAACAGTTAGAGAAGTTCAAAATAGCTGGTGATTGGTTTTTCTATGTTTCTCTTCTTACAGAGGGAGATATTTACTTCAATCCAGCCCCCTTAAACTATCATAGACGACATTTAAATAGCGTAACAAGAACAGAAGATTCATACTCCCATTACAATGAAGTTGTGCAAATGCAAAATTTCATTAAAGAAAGATTTACTATCGACGACATTTCTAAAATGAAAATGTATACATATAGAAAGCATCTTAAAGCATACTTAAAAATTTAAACTTGTGCTTTCTATGCCATCAATATCTCTTGTAAGTTGCTACTATTACTTAAGGGAGGAATACTCTTTGAAAGACTTTATAGAGGAACATAAAGATTTAATTTCTCAAATCGCACACAGCTATAATGTAAATGCAAGTATCCATCCTGAGGATCATATCTTTCAGTTCATTGTCACTAATCCCGTCTTCCCATCAAAAAAAGAAGCGATAGATTACTACTTTAAAGATGGGCAAAACTCAGCACAAATACTCTTAAACTTAATTACTTCCCTTTATCCTCCTACAGGCAATCCAATTAAATTGTTAGAATTTGCATCCGGATACGGCTGCGTAACACGTCATTTATTAAATCTACAAGCGAATTTGAGTATAACCGCTTGCGATATACACGAAGAGGCTATTTCCTTTATTGAAAACAAATTAAATAGTTCTTCTATATTATCTCATCCTGAGCCTGAACAGTTAAAATTGGACTCCTCTACGTACGATATCGTTTTTTGTCTATCCTTTTTCTCTCATATGCCTGATACAACTTGGTTTCGTTGGCTGCAAACATTGTATAACGCTGTTTCACCTGGTGGTTTATTCATTTTCACAACCCATGGCTATCAAAGCAAAAAATACTTCGGGTTTCCAAATTTAAATGAAAAGGGCTATTGGTTTCTCTCTTCTAGTGAACAATTCGATTTAGATGTGAATCAATACGGACAAACGATAGTTAGTCCCTCTTACGTGTGTGACAAAATTAAATTATTACCCCATAACCCAATTATCAAAAAGTATACTGAAGGATTTTGGTGGGAACATCAAGACCTTTGGGTTATAGAAAAAGAAGTAAAATAATAACCCACGCTCTGCTTATACAAGTAGAGTGTGGGTTATTGTTTTTTACTATATAAGAACTCTTCAATCCATAGCTTATTTAATCTAATCCCATGTTTAAAATCTATTTTAGGTTCCCAATTCAATTCTTGTTTTATCTTATCAATATTTAAAATGATTTTTTGAACGTTCTCTTGTTTTTGTTTGTAACAGATAAAATCCACTTTTCTTTCTGTTATTTTCTCTAATTCCACTATAATTCGTTTTAAAGAAAGACCTTTGCCACTCCCTATGTTGTATACGCAAGATTTCAATTGATTTAATTGTGCTAGTTGTATAGTAATTTCAACTAAATCATCGATATAAATATAATCTCTAATAATCTCCTCTGGATTCCCATATATATGAATCCTTTCATTACTGAGATGCTGGTACAAAAAACAATTTATCGCCCCAACTTTTTTTAAGGGGTTTTGGTATTTTCCATACGGATTAGAATATCTACATACAACATAATTTATTCCATATTTTCTCTTATAAAAATACAAATAATTCTCCAGCGAAACTTTTGTTATTCCATACGGGGAAAGTGGTCTTAATGGATGTTTCTCATCAATAGGCAAATATTCAGGTTCACCATAAACTGTGCCTCCCGAAGAAGCTAATATAATTTTTTTAATACGAAAATCTTTAACACTTTCCATGAAATTAAGAAAAAATAGACTGCTATTAATATCACCGAAAACATCTTCAATTGAAGTTGCTACGTTAGACGTCGCAGCTAAATAAATAATAATATCTATATTCACTAAAGCCTTATATATATCCTCAACATTTTTTAAATCACCTTTAATAAATTCAACTTCACTTACAATATTTTGAGGAAAATTATTTATATGTCTGGAAAATACTTTTACATTTTGCCCCTGTTTCAATAAACCCAATGCGAGGTTGATACCAATGAAACTATTTCCACCTACTATTAAATAATTATTCTTCCTCATAATATCATCTCTCTAGTAGTAAATTTTTCCCGTCTTCAAACCTAAAAATATACACAAATAAACTGGATCATTTCGATTATTCATCTTCTTATCATTGTATGTTTGTTATAAATTTTCATTATCTTTATTTTCTATTTTCATTTTAGAATAGCTTCCTTATTCTGGTTGACTGCAAAAACACTCATAATATTTACTCATCCCCATGAATATATTTAATAAACAATCCTCACTTGTTTAACCCATAAAAAAACTTCTAAATACACAAGGTTTTCAAAAAAGGAGTGCGAAACTCATGAAAAATATAAATCAAGAACTTTTAAATCATGTAATTCTACATAAAGATCGAATTCCACATTACCATAAAGACTTTCCGATTATACTATTTTGGAGTCATAGAAGCGGATGCACCGCGTTAGCTAATTGGTTCTTTTTTCAAATCGGATTATTTACTGAAGCAAAGAAATACAATGACTTTATTCATTACTATGAGTTCTGGGTGTATAAGAACAATACAAATTACATACCAGAGTTACAAAATGGTCTTCTAGAGGGTAAAAAGGATGTTTGTAAACTTGTGCGAAATCCCTATACAAGGGCTGTCAGCTCATTTCTATTACTTGCTGACAACCCATATGCTAGCCCTCAATGGGAAAGTATCCGTCATTATTTTTACAATGACAAATATAGTAATCAAGGAATATCATTTAAACAATTTTTATATTACGTTCAGGCATTCAGCTCCAATTCTCTAGCGTTAGATATACATTTTAGTCAACAATACGTCCCTGGTGAAGAAAACTTCATCCAATGTTATATTCCTTTAGAAGATTTTAATACACAAATCACCAAACTAGAACACACGTACGATTTGATAAAATCCCCTTTAGCACTTCTTACAAATTCAGATCATCATCGCGCACATAAGATGATTTATGCAGGGAGCTATGCAGAACTTAGCATTACAGATACAGACTTCCCACGATTTCCAACATACGAAAGCTTTTATGATAAAGAAACTATGGATTTAGTTACAGAAATATACGCACAGGATTTTGAAATGTACCCATACACGAAAGGGATATTTTAAGTCTATACATTTTCCCATGAATAAAAGCTGATGCATCGCATAGCATAAAGTGAAACTTTAATTCGATTGGGGGTTCTCTTCAACTGATTATTCCCTTCTCCTAATCGCAATTTTAAGAGATACCTAACTTTCCCCCATTCCCCCTTTGATTTCGCTGATTGTTGACGTGTATCATACTTTCCATAAATAGATTGCATTTAACATAGGAGGGATGTCGTGTGGAAATCAATTTGAAACACAATAATGGGTACTGCGTTATTTGCGAAAAGAAAGCTACATTTATAGAGCATAATGATTGGCTTAGAGATCATTATTTATGTTCTACATGTAACTCTATACCAAGGCAGCGAGCTTTAATCCATGCTTTGCATACATTTTTTCCAAAATGGGATTCCTATAGTATCCACGAATCCTCTCCTGGAGGGATTACAACTCAGCTACTATTAAAAAACTGTAAAAACTATACTTATTCTCAATACTTTCAAGGTATTAGATGTGAGAACTTAGAAGACATGACTTTTGAAGATGAATCTTTTGATTTATTCATTACTCAAGACGTTTTTGAGCATGTAATGACGCCAAACAAAGCCTTTAAAGAAATAGAACGAGTATTAAAACCTGGCGGTGCTCATGTATTTACTGTCCCTTGGTATCATACACTCACAAAAACTGTGCAAAGAGCAAGAATGAATCAAGAGGTGATCGAATATATTGAAGAGCCCATTTATCATGGAAACCCTATTGATGAAAATGGATCTTTAGTAACGTTCGATTGGGGGCAGGATATGATTGAATATATTTATACACACACCAATATGTATACCATTGTTTATTTACAAAAGGATAGATCACTAGGATTAGATGCTGAATTTTTACATGTTTTTATTAGTAAAAAGCAAGAAAATAAAGTTTAATCACTATATAATTCGGAGGTTTAACAAATGAATAACTTTAAGTTAGGAAGTGATTTTGATTACCTTGTTAATTCACTATCTGATGTCGAACTTCTAAATTTATTTATACAAAGTTGTTCGCAAACAACGGTAAATGGGATTCCCGTACCTAGGTTTCCTCCTGAAGAAATTCAAAAACAATTTGTAGGTGCTTCCTATGAACATGCTCTTTACGAAGCATATTTGTTTTATAGACATATAAAAGAATACGCCCAAAATTTAGGGGTTCCCTTGAATAAAGAAAGTAAAGTTTTAGACTTCGGCTGCGGATGGGGAAGAATTATACGCTTCTTATTTAAAGATGCCTCTGATCAAAATTTACTTGGCATTGATGTCGATCCTGCGATGATCACACTTTGTAATGAAACACTAGGAAGAGGGATATATAAAACAGCAAGTCCACATCCCCCTGTAGAATTTATTAGTGACAATTCATTAGATATCATATTCGCTTATTCTGTATTCTCACATTTATCCGAAGCAACTGCTGAAAATTGGGTAAAAGAATTTTCAAGAGTTCTTCGCCCTGGTGGAATCTTCATCGCAACAACACAAGCGCGCTATTTTCTTGATTTTTGTCAACAATTCCAAGAACATCCTGAATTAATTCAAACAGGATGGCATAAAACTTTATCTCAAGCTTTTCCAGATATACATCGCGCCATCTCGGATTATGAAAACGGCAAATTTGTTCACAGTCCTACTGGTGCAGGGGATGTTAGAAATAGTAGTTTTTACGGAGAAACTGTTATACCTAGGACTTATATTGAAAATCATTATGAGAAATATTTAAAGCTACAAGACTTTTTTGATGATGTAAATCGATTACCACAGGCCCTCTTTGTCCTTCAAAAAATTTAATTCCTTTCATTCAACGTAATAAATTTCATGACGAAAAGCACTTTCTATTTCAGCTATATATCAAATTACCTAATACTCTCTTATTAAGTAAGCTTAAAAAAATCCAATACATACCATAAAAAACAGTAAACAGATAACATATCTCTTGTTTTAAAATTACTTCACCAAATCAAGAATAACTTCCCAACACTTGAACTACGAAAAACATGAGGGGGATATAACTTGAAAATAATAGCTTTTTACTTACCACAATTCCATCAAATTAAAGAAAATGATCGATGGTGGGGGAAAGGATTTACTGAATGGACAAATACTAAAAGTGCACGACCTTTATTTTCAGGACATTATCAACCTAGGGAACCTTATCAAGATTTTTATTACGACTTAACTACCCCCTCCGTAAGAAAGTGGCAAGCGGAAATCGCTAAAGCATACGGTATATATGGTTTTTGTTATTATCATTACTGGTTTAAGGGAAAAAGACTATTAGAAACACCCTTTAATGAGGTACTAAAGATGAAGGAACCTGACTTCCCTTTTTGTCTTTCTTGGGCAAATGAACCATGGACAAAATCTTGGGATGGTCTCGATAAACATATATTAATGCCTCAAGACTACGGAGATATATCTGATTGGAAGGAACACTTTGATTATTTATTACAGGCTTTCCAGGATGAGAGATATATTTATATAGATGATAAACCTCTATTCATTATTTATCGTCCAGGACATATTCCTGATTGTGAAAAAATGCTTAATTACTGGAATGCATTAGCGCGAGAAAATGGTTTAAAAGGTATATACTTTGCTGAAACATTAAACAGTTTTCCACTACCTAATATAAATGGATTCGATGCTAGCATTCAGTTTGAACCTTTCTATACAATTGCCCATGATAGCTCTTCAGACATAAATAAGGTAATATATGATTCTGATATGCAATTAAATGTTTGGGACTACGATAAAGTATGGATGTATATATTACAACGATCGCTCCCAAAGAAAAAAACATTTCCCGGGGCTTTTGTTGATTGGGATAATACTGCACGACGTAAAAACGCAAATAGCAGCATCTTTGTAGGTTCTACCCCTGAAAAGTTCAGCATATATTTAAGCAAGCAAATTCATCGTACTTACTCTTTTTATAACAGCGAGTTTTTATTTATTAACGCATGGAACGAGTGGGCGGAAGGAACTTACTTAGAGCCAGATAAAAAATATGGATTTTCTTATTTAGAAGGGGTTAAAAATGCAATTGATAGAGGTATGAAAGCATACAAAAAAGACGAGTCATTCTGACTCGTCTTAAGCTTGCTTGGCGACGTCCTACTCTCACAGGGACAAGGTCCCAACTACCATCGGCGCTAGAGAGCTTAACTTCCGTGTTCGGTATGGGAACGGGTGTGACCTCTCTGCCATCA
>NZ_JBQAFE010000025.1:0-14846 GCF_051915685.1 Bacillus cereus group sp. MYBK5-2 | reverse complement strand
CTCTCCAATAAAGTTAGTTTGTCTAGCATCTAAAATAAAAATTGACGTTTCACGTTGTTTGTTTCGTTTAGTTTTCAAAGTTCAATATCGCGTTTCAGCGACTTTTATAATTTAACATTTTGCGTTAAATCTGTCAACAACTTTTTTCTTTCGTTCCTGACGACGCTTATTAATTTACCATATTAATCATTTAATAGTCAACACTTTTAAAAAAAATGCCAAAATAATTTTATCTTGGCATGATATAAAGCTTAATAATCACTAATGCTGCCACACCCGGTAGACCTAATAAACTCGTTATTGCTGCTGTACCCATGTTAATTGGGATATGAAAATCAAAATATGTCCCTACAACATTTACGATAAAAAGCAATGCTATTCCTAAAGTAACATGAAAAATCACCTTACCTATAAAACGTAATGGCTTAGAGGCAACACCAAAAACAAGAAAAATAAATACTAAAGTAAGAATACCAACAATAATAATTGTAGAATTCATTTTTTCCTCCTTATGAATGACCTATACATCTATTTGTATGGGACAAGACAATAAAAAAGAACAGTTATCATATGCAGCATCTCTTTCATATAAACTAAATAAAACAATACCTCAGCATTAAAAAAACAAAATAAAAAGGCCTGCTTAGAAAGCAGAGCCTTTTACCATTGTTCCATTTTTACAGGACGACGCTTTGCTTCTTTCAACAAAAAGAAATATTTCGCCTCTGCTATTTTCAAAGAACAAATGACATCTTGAGACGGTTCTACACTTTGTTCGACCATTCTCTTCTGACGTAACCACTCATTCTTCACTTTTTCCAAAAGTACAATTAACTTATCGTCATACTCTTTACGCAATTTACCCTTTTTTTGAAAGAACATTTTTGTTTCTCCTCTTATACTTCTCTGCGCCCTTCTAACGCTTTGGATAATGTCACTTCATCTGCATATTCTAAATCTCCACCAACTGGCAGACCATGTGCAATACGAGTTACTTTAATGCCTGTAGGTTTTAAGAGGCGGGAGATATACATCGCTGTAGCTTCCCCTTCAATATTAGGGTTTGTTGCTAATATCACTTCTTGTACCGTTTCATCATGTAGTCGCTTTAAGAGTTGCGGGATATTAATGTCTTCCGGTCCAATTCCCTCCATAGGAGAAATCGCACCACGTAACACATGATATACACCTTGATACTCTTTCATTTTTTCCATCGCGATTACATCTTTCGGTTCTTGCACGACACAAACAACTGATTGATCTCGATGTGAATCATTACAAATATAACAAGGATCACGATCAGTAATATGTCCGCATACAGAACAGTACGCTAAATCTCGCTTCGCATTTACAAGTGCTTTCGCGAAACCTAACACATCATCTTCTTTCATATCTAATACGAAAAATGCCAATCGAACCGCTGTTTTCGGTCCGATACCTGGCAACTTCATAAAACTATCGATTAGTTTTGATATTGGTTCTGGATAATGCATGTATCAATATCCTCCTAGAACATTCCACCTGGTAAGTTTAAGCCTTTTGTAAATTTACCCATTGTAGAGTTTGAAAGCTCATCAGCCTTTTTAAGTGCATCATTTGTTGCAGCTAATACTAAATCTTGTAACATTTCAATATCTTCTGGATCTACAACTTCCTCTTTAATCTTCACTTCAAGAATTTGCTTGTGACCATTTGCAATAACTGTAATCATTCCGCCGCCAGCTGTACCTTCAACTGTTTTTTCACCAAGCTCTTCTTGTGCTTTCGCCATGTCCTTTTGCATCTTTTGCATTTGTTTCATCATGTTATTCATATTTCCCATTCCGCCACGCATCATAATTAATTCCTCCTAATTATTATTACTCTTTTATTTCAATGAGTTCTTGCCCTACTAACTTCACTGCCTCTTCTATAAGAGGGTCTTCCTTTTTCTCCGGGCTTTCTTCAGACTCTCCGCCTTCACGTTGTAAAAAGTCTTCACGGATTTTACCCCATTCACTTTTTGGAATGGCAATCATATTTAACCTTTTACTTAGCAATTCAAATAAAGCTTGTTCTACTGTATCCATAGCTTCTCGATTTTCGCTCGCCATCTTACAGTGAATCTCATATTGAAATGCTAAAACGTAAGTGTCATCTGAAGCTGCCACCGGTTCACTATTTTCAAGTAAAACGGCAAACGCTACTTTGTTATATGATTTGAGTCTTCCTAACAACTCACCCCATACAGCTTTTAATTGTTCTAAATCTTGACGCTTCGCTTGTTTTAATACTTCATTTACACGTCCGACAGGAATTTTCATACTTCCTGTTCGTACCGGTTTTGGTGTTGCGCGTGTCTCTCTTACTTCCTGTTGTACACCAGCTGGCACACCGTTCTTTTTGACTTGCTCTAACTCTTTCTCCAGTTGCTGCATCCTGTTCATAATTGCTTGCAAACGATCTGTACCATTTGCTTGCATCATAAACTGTTGACACAATTGCACCATAACAACTTCTAAGAAAATACGCGGATGATTTGTCCACTTCATTTCCTGTTGTCCCTTACTAAGGGTATGAATAATCTCATAGATCACTTCCGGTTGCATTTCTTCACTCAACTTACGGAATTGATCATCTACAATTACTCGTTCCAACATATGTTCTAGTTGCGGTGAAGTTTGATATAAAAGCATATCACGATAATAGTAAATGAAATCCTCCATAAAACGAACTGGATCCTTCCCTTTACTCATCATTTCATCTATGATTTGCAATGCTCTTGATACATCATTTTCACGTATGCACTCTACTAAATTGCCTAAGTATTGCTGAGAAACAGATCCTGTTACGGCCAATACATCTTCTGTCGTAACAATCTCATCACTATAAGATATAGCCTGATCAATAAGACTAAGCGCGTCACGCATACCACCTTCGGCAGCACGCGCAACAATTTGTAATGCTTCACCTTCCACTTGCGTACCTTCATTTGTCACGACCGTTGATAATCTCTCAACAATATCATTCACTGATATTTTTCGGAATTCAAAGCGCTGACAACGTGAAATGATTGTAGGTGGGATCTTATGAGGTTCTGTTGTCGCCAAAATAAAGATAACATGTCCTGGCGGCTCTTCTAAGGTTTTTAAAAGCGCATTGAATGCACCCATAGAAAGCATGTGAACTTCATCAATAATGTATACTTTATATTCTACAGCACTTGGAGCATATTTTACTTTATCTCTAATATCTCGAATTTCATCTACACCGTTATTTGAAGCCGCATCAATTTCTAATACATCTGAAATGGATCCTTGTGTGATTCCTAAACAAGAAGGACATTCATTACAAGGTTCAGCTACCGGAGCATGTTCACAGTTAATTGCTTTTGCAAATACTTTTGCAATTGTCGTTTTTCCTGTTCCCCTCGGGCCAGAAAATAAATAAGCATGTGAAACTTTCTCTTGAAGAAGGGCATTTTGCAACGTTTTTGTCACGTGCTTTTGACCGACTACATCTTCGAACTTTTGCGGTCTCCATGTTCGGTATAACGCTTGGTATGACACGAAAATACGGCCTCCCTCAAAGGTTATTATCTCATTTATTATAACCCATTCTGTTTATAGATTCCAAAAGTTATTTTCTATACAAAAAACTCACCTTTGTATTAAGGTGAGTTTTGTATACATATATAACTGCCGTGCACCCTCCGTCGATTACGTACCATAAGCGTTACTCAAGCAGTTAGCTCGGTTCAGGCACTCCTGCGGCACACGAGAAGACCCGCTTATTGCTGCTTCCTTCCGGACCTGACAAGGTTCACGGGGTCCCGTTGCGCAGGACCCAAACGTCAACACCACTTACTTAAGGCAGACCTTACAGCAACATAACCTCGAGAGGGGATTCGGCCTCGCTAGAGCGGATTGCGAGTATAGGGCACCGCTACCTCCCCGCTTAGCACGGCAAAGTTAAAACCAATATTCGGTTGCCTTCATTAAAGGCATTATCAGTATAACTTGTTTCTTTAGAAAATGCAAATACGTTAGTTCCCAGTATTCTTCTCTAATTTTTTTATTGCTTTTCTTTTTTTACGAAGCTCTCTAAAAAAGTTTGTTAACAACGTACCGCATTCTTCCTCTAGTACCCCAGATACTACTTCACATTGATGATTGAAGCGTTCATCCGTTAAAAGATTCATCAATGTCCCTGCACATCCGCCCTTCGGATCACTTGCACCATATACAACTCGCTTCACTCGTGATAAAACAATTCCACCCGCACACATTGGACAAGGTTCTAATGTTACATACAATGTCGCATCTTCTAAACGCCATGTCCCTAATTTTTTACATGCATCATCTATCGCTAGCAACTCAGCATGAGCTATTGATCTTTGCTCAGTTTCCCTTAAATTATGGGCAACACTAATTACCTCACCATCTAACACTATAACTGCTCCAATTGGTACTTCCTGTATTTCCTCTGCCTTTTTAGCTTCTTCTATCGCTAATTGCATAAAATAAATATCTTGATCTTGTTCCATAACATAGTCCTTTCATTACAAATAAAGTACACTTATTTCCATTTACTACACAGGGGATAACTTTTACAAATTCAATCCACCCTAAAAGAAAAAAGAGAGGGGATTACATATGAAAAATACCGCCTTGCTCATTATCGATATGATTAATGACTTTCAATTTTCCCACGGACCCATTCTAGCTAAAAAATGCGAAACTATAACAAACCCTATTTTACAATTAAAGAAAAAAATGAAATCCCTCGGCTATCCTATAATTTACGTTAATGACCATTATCAACTTTGGAGATCTGATATCGACCAACTTATTACTCATTGCACAAATGAATATAGCGAAAATATAATCCATAAGATTGCTCCAAGTTTTGATGAGTACATTTTTATTAAACCACATTATTCCGCTTTTTATGAAACACCTTTAAATTCATTACTAGGTTATTTAAAAATAGAAAATCTAATATTAACAGGGGTTGCCGGAAATATATGTATCCTATTTACAGCTAATGATGCTCATATGAGAAATTATAAATTGTATGTACCACAGGATTGTATCGCCTCTAACAACGACCAAGATAATATACATGCTTTAAAAATAATGGAAACTACATTGAAAGCAAATATAACATCATCAACCAAAATAAAATTTAATTAATACATATATCTATTTTCTAACTTTTTATATCAAATTAACCCGCTCGCTTCCCTCTTGTGCTACAATAATTCTGTTTTGTGTTTTTAGTAGTCACGGTAAATCACTGATTGAAAGGAGGAAACAGCGTGACCGGAGTACCATTTATCACGGTTGAAGGACCAATTGGTGTTGGAAAAACTTCACTTGCGAAGGAAATTTCAACTCACATGCAACTCCACTTACTAAAAGAGATTGTTGATGAAAATCCCTTTTTAGGAAAGTTCTATGAAGACATCGACGAATGGAGTTTTCAAACAGAGATGTTCTTTCTTTGTAATAGATACAAACAATTAGAAGACATTAACATAAAGTACTTGAATCAAAGGAAACCAGTAGTAGCGGATTACCATATCTTTAAAAATTTAATTTTTGCATCCCGCACATTAAAAGACTCTCAATATGACAAATACATGCAAATTTATCGTATCCTTACACAAGATATGCCTGTGCCAAATGTCATTGTTTATTTAACAGCTAGCCTAGAAACATTGCAAAAACGAATCGCCATGCGCGGAAGAGAATTTGAAAAAAACATGGATCCAAATTACTTACTACAGCTCACAAAAGATTATGAAACAGCAATGGATGCTTTTAAAAAAGATCATCCGGAAATACCAGTATTGAAATTTAATGGCGACGATATGGATTTTGTAAAAAATCCTGATGATTTAAACGTTATCCTATCTGCCCTTCAAAATACTCTCTTAAAGGAGTCGAAATAATAATGAATTTAAGGCAAAAATATGATATACCCAATGACGCAGTAATCACTATCGCCGGAACGGTAGGTGTGGGTAAATCAACTATGACAACTGCATTAGCTAATGCTTTAGGTTATCGCACATCATTTGAAAAAGTAGATTCCAATCCATATTTGGACAAGTTCTATGCGGACTTCACTCGCTGGAGCTTCCACCTACAAGTGTACTTTTTAGCAGAACGATTTAAGGAACAAAAAAGAATTTTTGAATATGGTGGCGGTTTTGTTCAAGATCGTTCCATTTACGAAGACACTGGAATTTTCGCAAAGATGCATCATGAAAAAGGAACAATGACGGAAACTGATTATGAAACATACAAAGGTTTATTTGACGCTATGGTCATGACTCCTTACTTCCCTCATCCAGACTTATTAATTTACTTAGAAGGTTCTTTCGATGATATTGTCGATCGTATTCAAGAACGCGGGCGCCCAATGGAACAGCAAACACCAATTGAGTACTGGAAAGAAATGCATGGACGTTATGAAAACTGGATTAACAACTTTAATTCATGCCCTGTATTACGCTTAAATATTAATGAGTACGATATTTTAAAAGATGGTGATTCAATCGAACCAATCATAAAAAAAATTGGCCATTTTTTAAAACAAACACGTAAACTTGTAAAATAAAAAACCCGTGCATATGCACGGGTTTTCCTATTAAATTACTTCTTCTTTGTTGGAGCAATAATTTCACTCTCAGGTTTTCCTGCGTTAATGCGCTGACGAACAGTACTTGTACTAATATCGTATGCTTCAGCAATCTCTTTAACAGTCATTTCTTTCCCGTTAATTACTGCCGTTAATACTTTACCTGTACGTTTTGGAGCTGCTTCTTTCTTTACAGCTGCTTTTTTAACTTGTTTTGGCGCCTCTACTTTACTCGTAGCTGGTTTTACATCACAAGTACAACCACAAAGTTTACGGAATGTATCATCACTAATAATGCGTGATACGTTTGCACCACTGTTTAAAATTCTATTGTTCTTACAGACAGGACATTGTACATAATATAAAGTTTTTCCATCTAAAGGAAACGTTTGTATAATAAGATCCATGTTGACTCCTTTCATATCTATGAAGATAATCATCGGAATATGAGTGTGTAATAAGGACAAAATTACCTTACACCATACTTTATGATTGGTTTTAAAATAAAAACTCGTTACGTGTTGGTAACGAGTTCTCCAATCTCCACTTATATGCGCTGTTGTCAATTATATCTGGAGGAGGTAGAGGGATTCGAACCCCCGCGCGACTCTCGCCGCCTGTCGGTTTTCAAGACCGATCCCTTCAGCCAGACTTGGGTATACCTCCATATTGACATCAAATATAATATCAAAAGAAAAACAGTTAGTCAACCCTACTAAAATAAATTATGAGGAAAGGAAAATTTTACTTTCCCCTTCCTACATTACAGTACTGACAACGCTCATAATTACCAATCACTCATACCGATGAATGTTTAAATTTACTTAATAACTGTTTTTCCTCCCATATAAGGGCGAAGAACTTCTGGAATTATAATTGTACCATCTTCTTGTTGGTAGTTCTCTAAAATAGCTGCAACCGTACGTCCAATTGCAAGACCAGATCCATTTAATGTATGAACATGTTCTGGTTTTCCATTTGGTTCACGGCGGAAACGGATATTTGCACGTCTCGCTTGGAAAGCTTCAAAATTACTACAGGAAGAAATTTCACGATATGTGCCATAGCTTGGAATCCATACTTCAATATCGTATTTCTTCGCTGCTGTAAATCCTAAATCACCTGTGCACATACTCATAACGCGATATGGCAACTCTAATAATTGTAACACGCGTTCTGCATCATTTGTTAACTTTTCTAACTCTTCATAAGAATCTTCTGGTTTTACGAACTTCACAAGCTCTACTTTATTGAACTGATGCTGGCGAATTAAACCACGTGTGTCACGCCCAGCTGAACCTGCTTCAGAACGGAAGCAAGAGCTAAATGCAGCATATCTTATAGGCAATTGCTCTTTATTTAAAATCTCATCACGATGCATATTCGTTACAGGTACTTCAGCTGTTGGAATTAAGAAGTAATCTTCACTTTCAATACGGAATGCATCTTCTTCAAACTTTGGAAGTTGTCCTGTTCCTGTCATACTTGCACGGTTTACCATATATGGAGGTAATACTTCTTCATATCCATGCTCATCAGTATGAAGATCAAGCATAAAGCTAATTAAAGCACGCTCTAATCTTGCACCAGCACCTTTGTAAAATACGAAGCGGCTTCCAGTTACTTTCCCAGCGCGTTCAAAATCTAAAATTCCTAAATCAGTAGCAAGATCCCAATGTGGTTTTGGCTCATAAGTAAATTCTTTCACTTCTCCCCAAGTACGTGCTACTACATTATCATCCTCTGTTTCACCAACTGGAGCAGATTCATGAGGGATATTTGGAATAGATAACATTAATCTTTCTAAGTCTTCTTCAACTGTACGAAGTTCGTTATCAAGATCCTTTACTTTTTCTCCAACTTCACGCATTTCTAAAATTAGAGCTTCTGCATCTTTCTTTTCGCGCTTTAATATAGAAATTTGTTGAGATACTTCGTTACGTTTACTTTTTAATTCTTCTGTCTGAACAAGTAGTTCTCTTCTTCTCGTATCCAATTCTTCAAAACGTCCGAAATCAGTTAAATCTTCGCCTCTATGCTGTAATTTCGCTTTTACTTCTTCAAAGTTTGTACGTAAAAATTTAATATCAAGCATTATATACTCCTCCTTTTATTTTATAAAACACAAAAAACTCCCGTCCCTATATAAAGGGACGGGAGTTAACCCGCGTTGCCACCCTAGTTGAAAGCATTACCGCTTTCCTCTCAAGTAGAAATAACGGCTCTTCACCGGGAATGCTTACTAATCTAAAAGATATTCCACATTCCATTCCAGGATGGATTCACAAACTGTTTCTATCGATTTCCACCAACCATCGACTCTCTATAAGAAACGACATTTGTTACTATTTCCTATCAACACGCTTATTTTATAAAATTGTTACCATCAATTTACTATAATCTTATACAAGTTGCAAGTTACTTATACAACTTTTTTCATTTTCGCTTCTTTTACCATTTCAACAAAGTATGCTGTCACACGATGATCATCTGTTAATTCCGGATGGAATGAAGCTGCTAAAAACTGATCTTGTCTTACCGCTACCATTCGGTCACCATGCTTAGAAAGCACTTCAACATTATCAGCTACTTCTACAACATACGGCGCACGGATAAATACACCAACGAAGTCTTCACCCACGCCTTCAATTGAAAGCGCAGCCTCAAAACTATCCTTTTGGCGTCCGAACGCATTGCGCTCAACTGTAATATCCATAGCACCAATATGTGCTTCTTCATAGCCAATAAGTGTTTTCGCAAGAAGAATCATCCCTGCACATGTACCAAACATTGGTTTACCAGACTTTGCAAATGTACGAAGTGGTTCCATGAAAGCATACTTATCAATAAGACGGCGCATTGTTGTACTTTCACCGCCCGGTAAAATAAGACCATCAATCTCTTCAAGTTGCTCTATACGCTTTACAACAACAGCTTCTGCACCACTTGCTTCAACTGATTTTACATGCTCACGAACTGCACCTTGAAGACCTAGTACACCGATTTTCACCATTTTAAAGTTCTCCTTTAATTACCATCCACGCTCTTGCATGCGTTGTTCTGGTAATAACGTTGAAATTTCGACACCCTTCATTGCATTACCTAATCCTTTAGAAAGGCTTGCAATTAGTTCGTAATCTTCATAATGAGTCGTTGCTTCAACGATTGCACGTGCAAATTTCTCTGGGTTTTCTGATTTGAAGATACCAGATCCAACAAATACCCCATCAGCACCAAGTTGCATCATTAATGCTGCATCTGCTGGTGTTGCTACGCCACCTGCCGCAAAGTTTACAACTGGTAAGCGACCAAGACGTTTAATTTCAAGTAATACTTCGTAAGGAGCGCCAGTATTTTTTGCATATGTCATTAACTCATCTTCACGTAGACTCGCAACTTGACGGATTTCTGCATTGACTTGGCGCATATGACGCACTGCCTCTACAATGTTTCCTGTTCCTGGTTCACCTTTTGTACGAAGCATAGATGCACCTTCTGCAATACGACGTGCAGCTTCTCCGATATCACGGCAACCACATACAAATGGAACTGTGTAATCACGTTTATTTAAATGGTATACTTCATCAGCAGGAGTTAATACTTCACTCTCATCGATATAGTCTACCCCTAATGATTCTAATACACGTGCTTCTACAAGGTGACCGATACGGCATTTTGCCATAACCGGAATTGACACCGCACCCATAACTTCTTCAACAATTGTTGGGTCTGCCATACGAGAAACGCCACCTGCTGCACGAATATCTGCTGGTACACGCTCTAATGCCATAACGGCAACTGCGCCTGCCTCTTCTGCAATTTTTGCTTGTTCAGCGTTAACTACGTCCATAATAACGCCGCCTTTTTGCATTTCTGCCATTCCACGTTTTACACGTTCTGTCCCTGTTACATTTGTCATGTACAAAAACCCCCCTAGGTGAATTGCTTTCCCCCGTTAAAGGCGAAAATTAAGAATACTCTTACATTCTACCACTAACTATCAGATGCTTGTCTACTACTTTTTCATAAAGTCGGTATGAAAAATAGGAATAAAAAAAAGCTCCTATCGTGAGGAGCTTTTAAAACCAACCTTTTACTGTATCAACAGCACTATTCCACATACCACTAAAGAATGAACCAATTCCGCGCATAGCACGAGTAAACCAGTTTGCTTCTTCTACTTCAGATGTCGTTACAAGATCCACTTGCAGTGACTTACCAGTTAAAAATCCAGGGTCGTTTGTATCTTTTGGCGTAATTACCATTTGACCAAGCGCAGCTCCCTTTTTAATAGGTGCTTCTTGTCCCTTACTTGATTCTTTTAATTCTGTTTTATAAACATCTTTACTTCCTTTTGGCACTGGAAGTGAAATAGCTTGTTTCGTTTGAACTGCTACATCTTTATCTTTCGCATTTTCTACTCGTACTGTTTCTTGTCCTTTTACTGAAGAACCTTTTTTATACATTTGTTTCACTTCAAAGTTAGCAAATCCATAATCATATAGCTTCTTTGTTTCATCAAAACGTGCTGTATGAGAACTTGTTTTAATAACTACAGAAATAAAACGCATTCCGTTTCTTTCAACCGTACCAGTGAAGCAATCTCCTGCTTCTGGAGTTGAGCCTGTTTTTAGGCCATCTACGCCATCATATTCTTTAACTAAGCCCTTTAACATCCAGTTCCAGTTCGACATTCCAAACTTCTCTTTTTCTGGGCGGAATTCTTTTTTAGGGATTTTTGCTGTATCTAACACTTTTGGATAATCTTTAATTAAATGTTGTGCTAAAGTTGCAACATCCTTTGCAGACATTTTATTTTCTTCATCCGCTGTTGTTCCTTCTGGATGCATTCCCTTTAAATCTTTATTCGTTAAACCTGTAGAATTGACAAATTTATAATTTTTTAACCCTAGTTCTTTCGATTTGTCATTCATCATTTTTACGAAGTCTACTTCTTTACCTGCAATTGCTTCTGCTAATGCAATTGTTGCACCATTTGCAGAAAAGATTGCCATTGCTTCGTATAACTCTTTTACTGTATAAGAGCCACCATTTTCTAATGCAACATTTGATAATGAAGCATCTTGTGAAACCTTATATGCATATTCAGAAACCTTAATTTTCTGGTCCCACTTAAGTTTTCCTTTATCCACTGCTTCGTGAACTAAATATTCACTCATCATCTTTGTCATACTAGCAATGGATAATAATTCATCTGCATTCTTTTGATATAAAATTTTCCCAGAATTCGCTTCTACTAAAATTGCCGCACCTGCTTCAATGTTTAAAGCGGCTCCTGTTTCAGCTGATGCATTGCTATATGGCATAAAAATGCTACAAGCTAGTGTAAGCACTGTTACCAAAGCAATGAATCTTTTGCAAAACATACCTTTCACTTTTGCTACCCCCAATATCTATGTACTCACATAACCGTTATTCTAACATAATCAAAAAAAAATAGACAGAGATATCAAATCTCTGTCTATTTGTATATAAGACATTATAATGAGTAGTTTGGAGCCTCTTTTGTAATTTGTACGTGATGAGGATGACTTTCACGTAAGCCAGCACCTGACATACGAATGAATTGTGCATTTTCGCGTAAGAATTCTAAATCCTGTGCTCCGCAATATCCCATACCTGCACGTAAGCCACCAACTAATTGGTGAACTGTATCTGCTAAAGGTCCTTTATATGGCACTCGTCCTTCAATACCTTCTGGGACAAGCTTTTTATTACCTTCTTGGAAGTAACGATCTTTACTTCCTTTTTCCATCGCACCGACAGAACCCATACCACGATACACTTTAAATTGACGACCTTGGTAAATTTCAGTTTCTCCAGGGCTTTCTGCAACACCTGCAAACATGCTACCTAGCATAACAACATGTGCTCCTGCCGCTAAAGCTTTCACCATATCACCAGAGTACTTAATACCACCATCAGCAATAACTGGAATACCGTGTTTACGAGCTTCTGTTGCACAATCATAAACTGCAGTTAATTGTGGTACACCAACACCGGCTACAACGCGTGTTGTACAAATAGAACCTGGTCCAATACCAACTTTAACTACGTTTGCACCAGCTTCAATTAATGCTTTCGTTGCTTCAGCAGTAGCAACATTTCCAGCGATAATATTTAGTGATGGGTATTTAGCACGAACTTCTTTTACCTTATCAATAACACCTTTAGAATGTCCATGTGCTGTGTCAAGTACAATTGCATCTACACTAGCTTTTACTAATGCATCGATGCGAAGCATCGCATCCGCTGTTACACCAACTGCTGCTCCAACTAATAAGCGTCCTTGCTTATCCTTAGCAGAGTTTGGGAATTCAATTACTTTTTCAATATCTTTTATTGTAATAAGCCCTTGTAATACACCGTTATTATCAACAAGAGGGAGTTTTTCAATTTTATACTTTTGTAGGATCTTTTCAGCTTCTTCCAGTGTAGTACCAACTGGAGCTGTAATTAATTGTTCTTTTGTCATTACGTCAGAAATTTTGATTGAGTAGTCTTGGATGAAGCGCATATCACGGTTTGTAATAATACCAACTAATTTTCGCTCATCTAAATTATTTACAACCGGTACACCTGAGATACGATATTTTCCCATAAGATGTTCTGCATCATATACTTGATGTTCTGGAGTTAAGAAGAAAGGATCTGAAATAACGCCGCTTTCAGAGCGCTTTACTTTATCAACTTGCTCTGCTTGTTGCTCAATAGACATATTCTTATGAATAATTCCTAAACCACCTTGGCGAGCCATTGCAATAGCCATGTCAGCTTCTGTTACTGTATCCATTCCTGCACTAATTAACGGGATGTTTAGCTGTAAGCTTTCAGATAAAACTGTTTTAACACTTACTTCTCTTGGTAATATATCTGACCTAGCTGGTACAAGTAATACATCATCAAAAGTCAAACCTTCTTTAACAAATTTAGATTCCCACATAATTGTTCCCCCTATGATACCAGAAATTATTATTAGTAGCTTATCAATTGGTTAAAATACTGTCAAGGACGTATATATATGTTAGAATTTTTAGACAATAAAAGGAGCGTAATATATGCATCAAACATCTTGTACTTGGCAGCAGTTAAGTTTCTTTTTTTCATCTCAAAACGTACAACGTTATCTTGCCCGTTGTTATGAAAAATCCTCTATTCAGGATGCAGAAAAAAAAAGTTTTGAAAATTGTTATCCCTTTATTTATTACTTAGAACACGGGAAAAATTATTATGAATTATATAAGACTGCTCCATTTTCCATTCAACCAATGTTGTTATTTTATGGAATTAGTCAACTGTTTAAAGCATGCCTACTAACTATTGACCCTAACTATCCTGAATCCACTACTGTTTTAGCTCATGGCGTTACAACTCGCAAACGAAAAAAACAAGGGTATCAATTTTTAGAAGATGAGGTGAAGGTACAAAAAAACGGATTGTTTACTCATGTTGCAGAACAACTGTTTCACATGAAACACTTAGAAGCAGAAAAATTTAACATGTTAGAACTAATGGGAAATATTCCAGAATTACAAAATTTATTTCGTTATAGTCAAAAAGGATCAACTTTATATAAAATTGATTCAACAATTAAAAATGAGCTCTCCTTTTCAGTCAACCTACTAGATCGATTACATATGACTAAAGAGAGATTTTCTCGTTACATTGAAACATCTTGTAAGCATTTATCAATACAACACGTACCTGAGAAGACTAATGAATCGAATTTACTTTTTACAGCGCCTATTCAATCATGGAATCCTATGTACAGTACTCCTTTATACTATGAACATCTTACTAATACTTATTATTTGCCACTTACGACTGACCCTAGAAATCCTAAGCCAATATTACCTGAACTCCTCATTCATTATTTATTGCTCTATAATTTAAGCATGATTTCTAGATATGAAACAGATTGGTGGTATGACTTACTTGGAAGTTATGGTTCTGAAGATTATCCATTTATTTATCAATTTCTAAGTATTTCTGCTCAAAAAATCCCTTACTATATTTCAAATTTTTTATTAATGGAACCAAATCTATTTCATGGGAAATAAAAAAACACAAGTCAAATGACTTGTGTTTTTAGTTGCTTGGCGACGTCCTACTCTCACAGGGACAAGGTCCCAACTACCATCGGCGCTAGAGAGCTTAACTTCCGTGTTCGGTATGGGAACGGGTGTGACCTCTCTGCC
>NZ_JBQAFE010000024.1:0-15726 GCF_051915685.1 Bacillus cereus group sp. MYBK5-2 | reverse complement strand
CGCAGGTTCAAATCCTGTCCCCGCAACCAAATGGTCCCGTGGTGTAGTGGTTAACATGCCTGCCTGTCACGCAGGAGATCGCCGGTTCGACCCCGGTCGGGACCGCCATTTCATATAAAGAAAAGAACGAAACAAGTTGTTTCGTATTTTTTTATTTGTTTTAACAAAAAACTAATAAAGACAGTCAAACTATCCTTAGGACAACTCCTAAGGACTTTTTTATATATTCAAAACCTGTATAATAAAGAGCAGAGAACATTGTGAGTAAAGTAGGTGAAGTCTGTGAGTAAATATGAAGTAACAACAAAATCTTCTGAGGAAACACAAAGGTTATCAGAAAAACTAGGTGAGCTCGTAGAGGCACAAGACGTAATTATTTTAGAAGGAGATCTTGGAGCTGGTAAGACGACTTTTACAAAGGGACTAGCAAAAGGTCTTGGAGTGAAAAGAGTTGTAAATAGTCCTACCTTTAATATCATTAAAGAATATAAAGGAAGATTACCGCTATATCATATGGACGTGTATCGCTTAGCAGAAAGTGAAGAGGACTTAGGCTTTGATGAATATTTCTACGGTGAAGGAATTACGGTAGTAGAATGGGCTCATTTAATAGAAGCATATTTACCGAATGAAAAGTTACAAATTAGTTTATTCCATGCTGGAGATGACACAAGAAAAATTATACTTGAGCCAATTGGAGATCGCTATATTAGATTATGTGAGGAGCTATTACAAGATGAAAGTACTAGCAATTGATACTTCAAATTACGTAATGGGTGTATCCCTTATTGAGGAAGAAAACGTAATTGGGGAAATCATTACAAATTTAACAAAAAACCATTCTGTACGTCTTATGCCAGCTGTAGAGAAACTGTTAAAAGAATGCGGTGTAAAACCGAAGGAATTAACTAAAATCGTTGTAGCTGCTGGACCTGGATCCTATACAGGTGTTCGTATAGGTGTGACAGCGGCGAAAACATTAGCTTGGTCACTTCAAATACCAATTGTAGGTGTATCAAGTTTAGAGGTAGTAGCTGCAAACGGTGCTAACTTTAACGGGTTAATTTGTCCTTTATTTGATGGAAGACGTGGGCAAATTTATACTGGGTTATATACATATGAAGGAGAGCAGTTAACTTCAATAGAAGAAGATCGAATTATTCTTATTGTAGACTGGTTGCAAATGTTAAAAGATAAAGGACAGCCTGTTTTATTTATCGGTAACGATGTTAAATTGCATAAAGAAACAATTATAGAACATTTAGGTGATCAAGCTGTATTCGCTCCATTTACTAAAAATAACCCAAGACCAAGTGAGCTAGCATTCTTAGGATTACAAAAAGAAGAACAAGATGTGCATACGTTTGTTCCAAGCTATCTTCGTTTAGCTGAAGCTGAAACAAAGTGGTTAGAAAGTCAAAACAAGTAGGAGCTTGCAGAAGATGGATATGATATTTAGAAAGATGGAGCTTGATGATATTGCTCAAATTGTAGCTATTGAAGAAGCGTCTTTTTCAACTCCTTGGACTGCAGATGCCTTTCACCGTGAATTAACGATGAATGAACATGCACATTATATTGTGTTAGAAAAAGATGGTCGTGTAGTCGGGTATTGTGGATTGTGGATAATTATTGATGAATCACATATAACAAATATAGCTATTTTGCCAGAATACCGAGGTCAAAAGTTAGGAGATGCCCTATTGAAAGCAGTTATTTCTGAAGCGAAAGAACTAGGGGTAAAAACAATGACACTTGAAGTACGTGTATCAAATGAAGTAGCAAAGCAGTTATACAGAAAATACGGATTTCAAAATGGTGGGATTCGTAAACGATACTATGCAGACAATCAGGAAGATGGTCTCGTAATGTGGGTGAATATATAATGGAAAAAAATACGATTATACTTGGTATTGAAACAAGTTGTGATGAAACAGCAGTAGCAGTTGTTAAAAATGGAACGGAAATTATTGCGAATGTCGTTGCATCACAAATTGAAAGTCATAAACGTTTTGGCGGCGTTGTACCAGAGATTGCATCCCGTCATCATGTAGAAGAAATTACAGTTGTGTTAGAAGAAGCTTTAAAGGAAGCAAACATCACATTCGATGATATTGATGCAATTGCTGTAACAGAAGGTCCTGGTTTAGTAGGAGCACTTCTAATTGGAGTAAATGCAGCGAAGGCAGTAGCGTTTGCACATGATATTCCGTTAGTCGGTGTTCATCATATTGCTGGTCATATTTATGCGAACCGTTTAGTAAAAGAAGTTCAATTCCCGTTATTATCACTTGTTGTATCTGGTGGGCATACAGAACTTGTTTATATGAAAGAACATGGTTCATTCGAAGTAATTGGTGAAACACGAGACGATGCAGCTGGAGAAGCATATGATAAAGTAGCTCGTACGTTATCTATGCCATATCCAGGTGGTCCTCATATTGATCGCCTTGCACATGAAGGAGAACCGACAATTGATTTGCCTCGTGCATGGCTAGAACCGGATTCGTATGATTTTAGCTTTAGTGGATTGAAATCAGCAGTTATCAACACTGTGCATAACGCAAAACAGCGCGGTATAGAAATTGCACCAGAAGATTTAGCGGCAAGTTTCCAAGAAAGTGTAATAGATGTACTTGTAACGAAAGCAGCTCGTGCAGCAGAAGCTTATAATGTAAAGCAATTACTTCTTGCTGGTGGAGTAGCTGCTAATAAAGGACTTCGTGCGCGATTAGAAGAGGAATTTGCACAAAAAGAAAACATTGAATTAATTATTCCGCCGCTATCTTTATGCACAGATAATGCAGCGATGATTGCAGCGGCAGGGACAATTGCTTATGAACAAGGTAAGCGTGCAACATTAGCCTTAAATGCAAATCCAGGATTAGATATTGAAGCATAGTTATACACATAATTAACCACAGGTTGTGGATAAAACCCATATTATCTGTTGATAATGTGGGTTTTATTGTGTATATAAAATGTTGATAACTTTTTTGCTGATTGTGGATAATGTGGAAAAGTTATTTTGATGTTTATTTTATAAAGGTGGATATGTGTATAAACTTGTGGATAAATAGGTTGATGTCAGACCTTTGAATTTGTTCTTTTTCGGGAAATAAAAAGCAAGAAGATATCCCCGAAAAACATTTTGAAACATCTCCCCATTATAGAAGATGCTAATCTTGTCAATCTTTGTCGTTAAAACGATATTTCGTGTCGAATTGTTAATATATATAGGGTTACAATAGATATATTTAAAAAATCGTTAGTATATTCTAAGTTACGATAGATATATTCAAAAAATTGTTTAAGTACTAAAAAAAGATGTCACATAGTCAAAAATCCTGACTTATGAGACATCTTCCTTATTTAAATATGCTTATACATGCAGCTCTTCCCATTCTGCCATACAAGTTTCAAGTTGTTCTTGTAGCGTTTGCTTTTTAGTTGTAATTTCACTAGCTTTTTCATAATCTGCATATATTTCTGGTAAGCAAAGTTGATCTTCTAACGTAGCAATTTCTTCTTCTAATTCCACTATACTTTGTTCTAGCTCTTCAATTTTTCTAGTGCGTTGACGCTCTAGTTTTTTACGCTCTTTTTCTTCTAAATAATTTAATTTCTCTTGTGCAACCACCTTTTGAACAGGAACGTCACTTTCTTGCTGTTCAAGTTCTGCACGTTCAATCATTTCATTTTTCTTTTCAACGTAGTAATCGTAATCCCCTAAATATTCCTGTGCACCTTCTGTTGATAACTCAACCACAGTCGTTGTTACACGGTTAATAAAGTAGCGGTCATGTGAGACGAATAGAAGAGTCCCTGGGTAATCAATTAAAGCATTCTCCAAAATCTCTTTACTATTTAAATCAAGGTGGTTCGTAGGCTCATCTAGAATTAACAAATTTGACTTTTGCATCATAAGTTTTGCAAGAGCTAATCGAGCTTTTTGTCCACCACTAAGGGAAGATACTGGTTTCAGTACATCATCTCCTGTGAATAAAAAATTCCCAAGTATAGTACGGATTTCTTTTTCCGGTTGCAGTGGATATTCATCCCATAGTTCATTTAAAACCCGTTTAGAAGATGTTAAGTTTGCTTGTTCTTGATCATAATAACCAACAGATACATTTGATCCGAAAGAAACATCACCATTTAATAGTGGTAACTTATTCACAATGGATTTTAACAATGTGGATTTCCCAATTCCGTTTGGACCAACTAAAGCAACACTATCTCCGCGAGTTAAGCGCATAGTTACATGTTCAATTATAGGGTTTCCATCATAGCCGATGGTTGCATCATTTACTTGTAAAACATCATTTCCACTTTGTTTTTCAATATCGAAGTGGAATGATGCTGACTTAGAATCCCCTAATGGTCTCGTTAATAATTCCATTCTGTCTAGTTGTTTACGGCGACTTTGAGCACGTTTCGTTGTAGAAGCGCGAGCTATATTCTTTTGAACGAAGTCCTCAAGTTTTGCGATTTCATCTTGTTGTTTTTCGTAACGTTTCATTTCTTGCTCATATAATGCTGATTTTAAGTCTAAATATTTACTGTAGTTACCAACAAATCGTCTGCTTTCTTTATTCGAAATTTCATATACTTGTGTAACGAGTTTGTCTAAGAAATAACGGTCATGTGAGACGATTAATATTGCGCCAGGATAACCTTGCAAATATTGCTCAAGCCATGTTAATGTTTCGATGTCTAAATGGTTTGTAGGCTCGTCCAAAATAAGTAAGTCTGGTTTTGTTAATAATAATTTCCCGAGAGCTAATCTTGTTTTTTGCCCGCCGCTTAAAGTAGAGATCGTCGTCTGGTGCGTTTCAACTGGGAAGCCAAGGCCGCTTAAAATGGAGCGAATATCCGCTTCATATTGATATCCACCTTGATCTTTATAATTGAGTTGTAGTTGGTCATAATCAGCTAACAATCTTTCATATGTAGCTTCGTTTGAAAAGTTTTCTTCTTTTCCCATTTCTTGCTCAAGCCTTCGAAGTTTTGTCTCCATTTGCTGTAAGTGGGTAAAGACGGTTAGCATTTCATCCCAAATTGTTAAAGACGTTTCTAGTCCAGTATTTTGAGCTAAATATCCGATTGAGACATCTTTCGGTTTTATAATTTCGCCACCATCATGAGATAATTCACCAGCGATAATTTTTAATAATGTAGATTTTCCTGCTCCATTCCTTCCAACTAATGCGATACGATCTTTTGTTTGTACTTCCAATTTTATGTTTGCAAGAATCGTTTCTGCACCGTATAATTTCGAAAGCGCGTTTACTTGTAATAAAATCAATGTTTTCACCTCAAATAATTTCTTAACTTTGCCATGTTTATATTTCTCAATCATACTAAAAATAGTGTATAGTTTAAAATAAAGAGAGAATACTTCTTCTCTTTATTATACAAGGAATTTAATGAGTGCTAAACTTCTGTATTTGATTAAAGTATATGAATAAAGATAGGAAGAGAGGAGAGGTCATATGGATCAGCAAAAGATTCCACAAGCCACTGCTAAAAGATTGCCTCTATACTATCGATTTATCCAAAACTTATCTCTTTCTGGTAAGCAGCGTGTTTCATCGGCCGAATTGAGTGAGGCAGTAAAAGTAGATTCCGCAACAATACGAAGAGATTTTTCGTATTTTGGAGCGTTAGGGAAAAAGGGATATGGATATAACGTAAATTATTTATTATCATTTTTCCGCGAAACACTTGATCAAGATGATATAACACGTGTAGCACTTATTGGAGTAGGTAATTTAGGGACCGCTTTCTTACATTATAATTTCACGAAAAACAATAATACAAAAATTGAAATGGCATTTGATGTTAGTGAAGAGAAAGTTGGAACAGAAATCGGGGGCATTCCTGTATATCATTTAGATGAATTAGAAGAGAGATTATCAAATGATATACAAGTGGCAATATTAACAGTACCGGCTACAGTAGCACAAGCTGTAGCAGATAGATTAGCTGAAACAAGCGTGCACGGTATTTTGAATTTCACACCAGCGCGATTAAACGTATCAGAGAATATTAGAATTCATCATATTGACTTAGCTGTAGAGTTACAAACATTAGTTTACTTTTTGAAAAACTATCCACAATAAAACGCAGAGGAAGCGACCTCTGCGTTTTATTATTGTTTCTTCTTTGTGAATTTAACTAATATAAGGCGAAGTGCCAAATTAAAATCAATTGTTGCCATAACTGCAAATAGTATTGTCCACATATTCCAGATTGTATCTGTCACGTTCGTAATGGCGAAGCGTGTAAAGATACATCCAAGAAGGAAGTATAGTGCAGCCATGAACAATGGTGAGTTTCTCATACAAAAAATCCTCCGATAAAGCCTTGCATTTTTTCAGCTTCTTTAATCATTTCTTGAATTTGTTCATTGCTCATAAAAATTTGCCCAATAGCGACTAATGTATTCATCGCAACATGAGCTGCAATCGGAACGATAATACGTTTCGTCTTCACATATAAGAAGGCGAATACGAGCCCCATAGCAGTGTATACCAATAAGTGAGTAAAATCAAAATGAATTGTTGCGAATACAAGCGAACTAATGATAGCTGCGATAAAGAAGTTAAACTTCTTATAAAGCGTGCCGAATAGAATTTTTCTAAATACGATTTCTTCTAAGATAGGTCCAATTATAGATACAACAATAAGGAACCAAGGTATCGTTCTTGCGATGTCCATCAGTCTGTCTGTATTCTCAGATCCACGTGGAACCCCAAATACATACATTTCAATCATACCTGCAATGGATTGTGAGATGATTGCTAAGAAGAACCCGATGAAAATCCATCCAATAGTAGCTGGAACAGAAGAGCGCTTTGGATCTAAATGCCTGTTACGAATATCTGTTCTAAGTAACCAAAGTACGATACATAATGCAACAAAGAAGCTAATAATTGCCCAGTGTCCCGTTATGATTTGTCCTTTTTCCTCAATGGTAAATCCTCTATTATCATAGAGTCCTGTTTTTAGGAGAAGTGGCAATCCAACAACGCCAGATAACTGCATTAAAATGTATGTAACGATAATCCACCAGTATTGTTTCTTCAAATGGTTTAACCATCCTTTCTAACTATAGTGTATGAGATAAGTTAGGATAACATGTAAATATGCTACCTACGATATAAACCTCACTTGAATTATGTTTTTTTCGTAAATCCTTATTTGAAATTATAATAGAAGACAGGAGAAAGTTGTGTGTGTAGCGAAAACAACTTAGGGTGTCCTTTCATATTGTAACATACGAGCAGTGGAAACAACGATTCATATAGTAAAGGCAGTATTCTATATAGAAAGTTTATATAGTGATTTGCGAAAAAATTATGATTTTTTTACTTGCAAAAGAAATTGAGATTATTTATTATTATAAGTGTGTTAGCACTCGGATGACTTGAGTGCTAATAAAAGAAATTTACATAACAAAATGAGGAGGTTATTGTTCATGCTAAAGCCATTAGGTGATCGCGTTGTAATTGAGCTTGTTCAAGCAGAAGAAAAAACAGCAAGTGGTATCGTATTACCAGATACTGCAAAAGAAAAACCACAAGAGGGTAAAGTAGTTGCAGTAGGTACTGGTCGAGTGCTTGAGAATGGTGAGCGTGTTGCTTTAGAGGTAGCAGCAGGTGATCTTATCATCTTCTCAAAATATGCAGGTACTGAAGTGAAATATGAAGGTACAGACTACTTGATTTTACGTGAAAGTGACATTTTAGCAGTTATCGGTTAATTATATAAATCTTAAAAAATCCAAGGGGGTCAATTATTATGGCAAAAGATATTAAATTTAGTGAAGAAGCACGTCGTTCGATGCTTCGCGGTGTCGACACTCTTGCAAACGCAGTAAAAGTAACACTTGGACCAAAAGGTCGTAACGTTGTACTTGAGAAAAAATTTGGTTCACCACTTATTACAAATGACGGTGTAACAATCGCAAAAGAAATCGAATTAGAAGATGCATTCGAAAACATGGGTGCGAAATTAGTAGCAGAAGTTGCTAGCAAAACAAATGACGTAGCTGGTGACGGAACAACGACTGCAACTGTATTAGCGCAAGCTATGATTCGTGAAGGTCTTAAAAACGTAACAGCTGGTGCTAACCCAATGGGTCTTCGTAAAGGTATCGAAAAAGCTGTTACTGCTGCAATTGAAGAATTAAAAACGATTTCTAAACCAATCGAAGGCAAATCTTCTATCGCACAAGTAGCTGCTATTTCTGCAGCTGACGAAGAAGTAGGTCAATTAATCGCTGAAGCAATGGAGCGCGTTGGTAACGACGGCGTTATTACTTTAGAAGAGTCTAAAGGATTCACAACAGAATTAGACGTAGTAGAAGGTATGCAATTTGATCGTGGATATGCATCTCCTTACATGATTACTGATTCTGACAAAATGGAAGCAGTTCTTGATAACCCATACATCTTAATCACTGACAAAAAGATTTCTAACATTCAAGAAATCTTACCAGTATTAGAGCAAGTGGTACAACAAGGTAAACCACTTCTTATCATTGCTGAAGATGTTGAAGGCGAAGCTTTAGCTACATTAGTAGTGAACAAACTTCGTGGTACATTCAACGTAGTAGCTGTTAAAGCTCCTGGATTTGGTGACCGTCGTAAAGCAATGCTAGAAGATATCGCAATCTTAACAGGTGGCGAAGTAATCACTGAAGAATTAGGTCGTGACTTAAAATCTGCTACAGTTGAATCTTTAGGACGCGCTGGTAAAGTTGTTGTTACAAAAGAAAACACAACTGTAGTTGAAGGTGTAGGAAGCACAGAACAAATCGAAGCTCGCATCGGTCAAATCCGTGCGCAATTAGAAGAAACAACTTCTGAATTCGATCGTGAAAAATTACAAGAGCGTCTTGCTAAACTAGCAGGTGGCGTAGCAGTAATTAAAGTAGGTGCAGCAACTGAAACTGAGTTAAAAGAGCGCAAACTTCGCATTGAAGATGCACTTAACTCAACTCGTGCAGCAGTAGAAGAAGGTATCGTTGCAGGTGGTGGTACTTCACTTATGAACGTATACACAAAAGTAGCTTCTATCGTAGCTGAAGGCGACGAAGCAACAGGTATCAACATCGTACTTCGCGCACTAGAAGAGCCAGTTCGTCAAATCGCAATCAACGCTGGTCTAGAAGGATCTGTAGTTGTAGAGCGTCTAAAAGGCGAAAAAGTAGGCGTTGGTTTCAACGCAGCTACTGGCGAATGGGTTAACATGCTTGAGTCTGGTATCGTAGATCCAGCTAAAGTAACTCGTTCTGCACTTCAAAACGCAGCATCTGTTGCAGCTATGTTCTTAACAACTGAAGCTGTAGTTGCTGACAAGCCAGAACCAAATGCACCAGCAATGCCTGACATGGGCGGCATGGGCATGGGCGGTATGGGCGGAATGATGTAATTCCGTTTGTCCTAAAAAACATCCATTTCTATATAGAAATGGATGTTTTTTTATGTTTTTTAGAAAAGGAAATGAATTTCTGTAGAATTTTGTCGCTTTCTCTCTTGACCATATTGATACTTCATTGTTAGAATCTAGGAAGATAATATAAAACGATCCTTCATATATCCTCAATGATATGGTTTGAGAGTCTCTACCGGGTTACCGTAAACAACCTGACTATGAAGGCAGTGTGTCTTATATTTATAAAGAGCGGAGACTATCTTTCTTTATAAAGCCAGACCCCTGCCTTTTCTTTGTTATGAGACTAGAGGCGGAGGACTGGCTTTTTTTATTATATTGGTAATGCTTTTCGCCAAATTGGTGAAAATATTTATATACGAGAACTAACGTTGGGGTGATTATTTTGAAGAAACAACACGATACAATTATCGTTTTAGATTTTGGAAGTCAATACAATCAGTTAATAGCACGTCGAATTCGTGAGTTCGGTGTATACAGTGAACTTCATCCACATACAATTACTGCAGAAGAAATTAAAGCAATGAATCCAAAAGGGATTATTTTCTCTGGTGGACCAAATAGTGTATACGGTGAAGGTGCATTACATTGTGATGAAAAAATCTTTGAACTAGGTTTACCAATCTTCGGTATTTGTTACGGTATGCAGCTTATGACGCAACACTTCGGTGGTAAAGTAGAGCGTGCAAATCACCGTGAGTACGGAAAAGCTGTTCTTAAAGTAGAGAACGAATCAAAATTATATGCGAACCTTCCAGAAGAGCAAGTTGTATGGATGAGTCATGGTGACTTAGTAACTGGTTTACCTGAAGGATTCGTAGTAGACGCAACAAGTGAGTCTTGCCCAATTGCTGGTATGAGCAATGAAGCGAAAAACTTATACGGTGTACAATTCCACCCAGAAGTACGTCACTCTGAGCACGGTAACGATTTAATTAAAAACTTCGTATTCGGCGTATGTGGTTGTTCTGAAGGATGGAACATGGAGAACTTTATCGAAGTAGAATTAGAAAAGATCCGTGAAACTGTTGGAGACAAAAAAGTACTATGCGCACTTAGCGGTGGTGTAGACTCTTCTGTTGTAGCAGTATTAATCCATAAAGCAATCGGCGACCAATTAACATGTATTTTCGTTGATCACGGTTTACTTCGTAAAGGCGAAGCGGAAGGCGTTATGAAAACATTTAGTGAAGGCTTCCATATGAACGTTATTAAAGTGGATGCAAAAGACCGCTTCATGGACAAGTTAAAAGGTGTAGAAGATCCAGAACAAAAACGTAAAATTATCGGTAACGAATTCATTTACGTATTCGATGATGAAGCATCTAAATTACAAGGTATGGACTTCCTAGCGCAAGGTACACTTTACACAGATATCGTTGAGAGTGGTACAGCAACTGCACAAACAATTAAATCTCACCATAACGTTGGTGGTCTTCCAGAAGACATGCAGTTCAAATTAATTGAGCCTTTAAACACGTTATTTAAAGACGAAGTACGTGTATTAGGATCTGAATTAGGAATTCCTGATGAAATCGTATGGCGTCAACCATTCCCAGGACCGGGTCTTGGTATTCGTGTATTAGGTGAAATCACAGAAGAGAAATTAGAAATCGTTCGTGAATCTGATGCGATTTTACGTGAAGAAATTATTAAAGCGGGCTTAGACCGTGAAATCTGGCAATACTTCACTGCGCTTCCTGGTATGCGTAGCGTAGGTGTTATGGGTGACGAGCGTACTTACGATTACACAGTAGGTATCCGTGCGGTAACATCTATCGACGGTATGACAGCTGACTGGGCACGTATCCCTTGGGACGTATTAGAGAAAATCTCTGTACGTATCGTAAACGAAGTAAAACACGTTAACCGTATCGTGTATGATGTAACGAGTAAGCCACCAGCAACTATTGAGTGGGAATAGTATTTATAAAAAGGTCCATCTATTGCTTATGCATAGATGGATCTTTTTTATTTTGGTATTAATACGAACGAAAATATAAAATTTTATAAAAATGTTCGTTTTTAAATTGACAAAACTACTTCGTCGAGTTAATATGATTATGTAATTCAAACGAAAAGTGAATATTATGCCGTCGTATAATATCGGGGATATGGCCCGAAAGTTTCTACCTAGCTACCGTAAATGGCTTGACTACGAGGCGTTTTTATAAAGGTGAGGGGAATCTTATCTTTATTTATAGAACGCTTCCATGTATATATGCAATGGAAGCCTTTTTTATTTCTCGGGATAAAAGAGGGCTAGGGTGAAATACGGCGAGTAATCATATAACGGGGGAAACGTAGGATGAAACGCTATTTTCAGTTTGATGAGCTCGGTACGAATTATAAGACTGAGTTCATAGCAGGGTTAACGACATTTCTATCTATGGCTTACGTACTATTTGTCAATCCTGCTACGCTGTCGCTTGGAAATGTTAAAGGGTTACCAGCAGGTACAGGGATGGATCCAGGTGCAGTATTTGTTGCTACGGCATTAGCGGCAGCAATCGGTTCGTTAATTATGGGTATTTTCGCGAAGTATCCAATTGCTTTAGCGCCAGGTATGGGAATTAACGCGTTCTTTGCTTATACAGCAGTGTTAACGATGGGTATTCCGTGGCAAACGGCCATTGCCGGAACATTAATGTCAGGTATTATCTTTATTATTCTTACTGCTTCAGGTATTCGTGAAAAAATCATTAATGCAATTCCATCGGAGTTAAAGTTTGCAGTAGCAGCAGGTATCGGATTGTTCATTGCATTTCTTGGATTCCAAAATGCCGGAATTATCGTGAAAAATGATGCTGTTCTTGTTGGGTTGGGGGACTTAACAAAGGGTACAACGTTACTAGCAATCTTCGGGGTTGTTACGACAATTATCTTCATGATTAAGAAAGTTAATGGTGCAGTATTTTACGGTATGATTCTTACAGCGATCTTAGGAGTGGCAACAGGATTAATTGATACTCCGAAAGCTGTAGTAGGAGCAATACCGAGTCTAGAACCAACGTTCGGTGTGGCGTTAACGCACTTCGGAGATATTTTTACAGTTCAAATGGGGATTGTTATTATAACGTTCTTCTTTATCGATTTCTTTGATACAGCAGGTACGCTTGTAGCGGTTGCGAATCAAGCAGGATTAATGAAGAACAATAAATTACCACGTGCAGGAAAAGCGTTATTTGCAGATGCGATTGCAACTGTAATTGGTGCGATTCTTGGTACATCAACAACAACGTCTTACATTGAATCGTCTGCAGGGGTAGCAGCGGGAGGACGTTCTGGATTTACAGCAGTTGTAACAGCAGGATTCTTCTTACTGGCACTATTCTTCTCGCCATTACTAAGTGTTGTAACGCCAGCTGTAACGGCACCAGCTTTAATTATTGTAGGAATCTTGATGGTTTCTTCTTTAGGGGAAATTGATTGGAAGAAATTCGAGATTGCAGTGCCAGCATTCTTTACAATTATCTCTATGCCACTTACGTATAGTATCGCAACTGGGATTGCGATTGGATTTATCTTCTATCCAATTACAATGGTTGTGAGTGGTCGTCGTAAAGAGGTTCATCCGATTATGTATGTTATGGGAGTTTTATTCGTACTATATTTCATCTACGTTCGTAAATAAAAGGGGTTTTTTAAAGGTCTAGACTTAAGGGGAGTCTAGACCTTTTTTGCGTCTTCAGAAAATCTTAAGGATTTCCGAGCGTTTTTCTTCAGAAGTTTTCCTATAATAGAAGTTAGGGATTAAAAAAGTGATGGGGGAGATATTGTGGCACACGAAACAATACTTGTCGTAGATGATGAAAAAGAAATTCGGAATTTAATTACAATCTATTTAAAGAATGAAGGATATAAAGTATTACAAGCAGGAGACGGAGAAGAAGGATTACGTCTACTGGAAGAAAATGAAGTACATCTAGTCGTATTAGATATTATGATGCCGAAAGTGGATGGTATTCATATGTGTATGAAGGTAAGGGAAGCGAAAGAAATGCCTATTATTATGCTTTCTGCCAAAACGCAAGATATGGATAAGATTTTAGGATTAACAACAGGAGCAGATGATTATGTAACGAAGCCGTTTAATCCGTTAGAGTTAATTGCACGAATTAAATCTCAGTTACGCCGTTATATGAAAATGAATGGTTTCGCTATTCAAAATGAGGACGAGTTAGAAATTGGGGAGATGAAAATCAACATCTCGACCCATAAAGTTATTGTAGAGGGAGAAGAAGTGAAACTAACTCCGAGGGAATTTTCAATTTTAGAACTGCTAGCTAGAAATCCAGGTATGGTGTTTAGTGCGGAGCAAATTTATGAAAAGGTGTGGAACGAACGATCTTTCCAGTCTGATAATACTGTAATGGTGCATATTCGAAAAGTACGTGAAAAGATTGAGGAGAATCCAAGGAAACCTAGATATATAAAAACAGTATGGGGAGTGGGGTATAAGATTGAAAAAGATATTTAATCCGTTTACTTATATAAGGAAAATAAGAGAATTATTTGAGAAATTAGTAAAGAGCGTACGAAAGAGTATAAGGATTCAATTGATTACTACTTTTGCTGCTTGTGCGTTATTAGGAGTTTTGTCAGCGAAGGCAGCAGCGCCGTTTTTTGAGAATGCGAATCGTCAAGCAACTATCGATTATCGGGCTGGTATGGAACAAATTAATCACCAAGCTCAAGGAGCGGCAAATAGTTCGGTTCATGAAAATAAATTAGAAGCTATATCAAATATGATCGAAATGGAGAACCAAAATTTAGAGCAAGGGTCTAGAGCTTTGAAGATATTGGTTACTGATGAAAGTGGTAAAGTTTTATATAAAACAAAGCAAGCGCAAGAAGAGCAAATCGATTTGCATAATACGATTCGTAATGCAGCATCATTCGCGATTAATTATACAGATGGTAGAAATGTATTTGAAAGTACAAGAAAAGAGTTTATATCTTTTTCACCTATTACTATTGAAGGAAAGAATTTGTACATGTTTGTTAGCGGAATTCCAGAGGGAGAGGTAATATATGACACGCAAGAAGGACCATTCCCGTTTTTAATTGGTGTACTTGTATTCATTTTCTCTTTCTTCTATATAACAAAGAGAAAGATGAAGCAGATTGAAGCGATGGCACAAGGCGTAAAGGAAATAGAAAGAGGTAACTTAGCCTACCGCATTGAGAAAAAAGGTGAAGATGAGATTGCAGCTTTAACTGAGAATATTAATAATATGGCAGAAGAGCTTATGAATAATATAGAAAAGGAACGTAAATTAGAAAAGCAAAAGAATGAGCTTATCACAAATGTATCGCATGATTTGCGTACACCACTTACTTCTATTATGGGTTACTTACGATTACTTCGAGATTCTAAATATGAAAATAAAGAACAACACGATGAGTATACGAGAATTGCTTTTGCAAAGTCGGAGCAGTTAAAAAATTTAATAGAAGATTTATTTGAGTATACGAAGTTAACAAATGAACAAGTTGTATTAGAAAAACAAGAAGTATGTGTAAATGAGTTGCTTGAGCAATTAATAGAAGAGCTAGTACCGCAAGCGGAAGAGCATGGACTTACGTTTGTTAAGAAGTTTCCTGAGGAACGTGCTTATGCATCGATTGATTCGGAAAAGATGGTTCGTGTATTTGATAATTTACTAATGAATGCAATTAAGTATAGTAAAGATGATGGAGAGATAAAAGTTTCTCTTCAAAGGCAGCGTAGGGATATACAAATTGTAATTGCGAATCATAGTGAAGAGTTTACAAGAGAAGAGTTAGCGAATTTGTTTGAACGTTTCTATAAGAAGGATCAATCTCGAAGTAGAGTAACGGAAGGCTCGGGACTCGGTTTAGCGATTGCGAAAAGTATTGTTGAGTTACAAGGTGGTAGTATTCGAGCGGAATATAGGGATGGCACTATTCAATTTATCGTCTCGTTACCAATTATAGAAAAATAATAAATGAATAGAATGATATGTGATAAAAAGGCTTATTTTAAAAGAAATAAGCCTTTTTATATTTTTTATAAAAACATATTGACGATTGGAGCTTAGAGGTGTAATATAGAACAAGTCGCCGATGACATTAACGTCGAAAGCGACAAACGAAATAAAAAACTTAGTTGACATCAATTAACGAAAGTGTTAACATAAGGAAGTCGCAAATGAGCGACCAAGTAGTTCTTTGAAAACTGAACGAAACAAACAACGTGAAACGTCAATTTTTATTTTAGATGCTAGACAAACTAACTTT
>NZ_JBQAFE010000023.1:0-18288 GCF_051915685.1 Bacillus cereus group sp. MYBK5-2 | reverse complement strand
ACGTTCGCGCCAACTGATTTGCTCGTTCATTCAGTTCACGGTATGTCAACTGCTGATCTTCGAACACAACCGCAAGGTGGTCAGGTGTACGTTCCACTTGTTCTTCAAATAATTGATATACTGTTTTTTCATGTGGATATTCCGATAAGGTATTATTAAAGTTATTCAATAATTGCTTTGTTTCATATTCACTAATTAGAGATACTTCAGTTGTTTTTTCAAGAGGATGATTCATGATATATTCCGCTATTGCGAATACATGTCTGAATAATACATCAATATACTTTTCATCAAATAGACAGGTACGATAATCAGCATAAATCTCTAAATAATCCTCATCTATTTTTTCAACCACATGAACAAGAAGATCATTCACTTCATTTCCACAAAAACTACTCTTTATTTCTATTTTAGTACCATCCATATCTACCATATTCCTAAATTGACGGTATTCCATAGTAATTCCAAAAAGTCGACCAAGGTCAGGCATAGAATGCATTTCCCTAACATCTTTAATCAACTTATTATATGGATACTTCTGATGCCGAAGAATTTTTGCCTGTTCCTTCGATACCTTTTGTAAAAATGAAATAATATTATCTTCAGGATCTAAAGAAACTTTAACAGCCACTGTACTAGTGAACATTCCTATTGTTTCTTTTTCCTGTCTTGTGGTTCGATTAGAATAATTTGTTCCAATGATTAAGTTTCTCTCATTCGTAATTTTATTTATATATATATAAAAAGCTCCCAGAAAGAAAGTGAATATACTAATTTTATTTTCCTTACAGAACTCCCTTACTTTGTGATAAAAATCCACACTAACTTCTAAATATGTCCTTTCCGCAGCTGTACTTGTTAATAAAGGATTGTAAGGTTTCAATTCAGTGAAATCTGGAAGAGATTCAAAATTTCTCAACCAAAATGCTCTATCTTTTTGAAAACGTGCTGACTTCTCATATTCTTCTTCTGTTTGAATATAATCTAGATACGAATGTTTTTTATATGTATCAAAAAAAGTACCTTTGACCATATCAGCATAATTTTGATTCACATCTTCAACAATCTGAGCTAAAGAGATTCCATCGCATATGATGTGATGAATTTTAATATTATAGCCATACTCTTTATCTTCAATTTTAAATATTGTAATTTCAAATAATTCCGAATCATACAGTTTCATAGGAATTCTATTATGAGAATCTAGCCAATTTTCTACATAGTTTTGAGTTGATACTTCAGAGAAATCAATATAATCTATTTCTTTATATGTATATGGTTCAACATACTGTTTTGCTTCACCATTTTCAAAAGTTAATTTTATTCGAAAAGCATCATTTTCTTTAATAACCGATTGAAAAGATTGTTTTAAAACATTTATATCTATCTGATTTTTCATTTTTATTGTTCCTGATAGAATGCAGGCAGTTGTATTTGGATAAAGTAATTCTGTATACCATATTCTTTTTTGCGCCTGGGTTAAAGGCAATAATTCAATCTTCTTTGTTTTCATTTCTGCTCCACCTTTATTACATTATTTAAACTATATAGGTAGTACAACGGATGTTAGTAAACTTCTAAATTATCGAGAATGGGTATATACATAGTGCCAACTTATTTCACAATCATAAACTCTCGATATAAGCAGAAGGAATATCTTTTTAAAACATCCCAGCTAAAACAAATGCTAATTAGGATTTTAATCCCTCTAACTACAGAACTCTAAAGTTTGATGCGTAGTAGCTAATAACTCATTAAAAAAATCACTCCATAAATAAAATTAAATAAAGATAGAAGATTACAATACAAGATGACCATCTGAGCTCTGACAACCATTTCCCCCCATAAATCCCCTTCCTTTTTACAAGAAACGAAATATAATCTTTTTTCAAAACTATAATCGTTAATTATCATTAAATTCGGTATTTTCTTTATTTTACAACCGAACAACATTATATTACATATATTGTTATATAATTACAACAGATGATTTTGTCGAAATTTCAGAAAAAAAATTTTTTTCAACCTTTTTATTAAAAATCTAAACATTAAACCTCTAATTTTGTCGAAATTTCAAGCTAAAACATTTCCTGGAAATATTTTAACAATATTTTAGAAACTAATTTCAGTAGGGGTATTTCTCTAAATTAAATAAAGCTATTTTTTCATTAAGTTAATTACTAATTTACTTTTCAAAATTAAAACCGTTCAAAATTATCTATTTAAACATTTATAATACTTTTAAGTACTTTAAATTCACTACTTATTATTGAAGACATTAAAGTGGGGACCACCCAAATGTGCCTCTACAGCACCAAGTTCCTAAAAATAAATTAATCCTAACAATCACCTACAAACGAGTAAAAAGCTAAGACGTCGTCTTAGCTTTTATGCTACTTATGGTTATTTCAATTTAAATTTCCATAGATAGTGGAAAACAAATAAACTTTGTTCTTATAGTAAGAATCAGTATGTCTTTAGAATCATTTTTTAACGTATAATATGTCAAATATACTTTGATTTATCTTTCCGACTTTCCATAAAGTAAACTTAAATTTTAAAAGTATTCTTATACCCTAAAATTCTATTATATAAAGCTAAACAGGCATTACTAGCGATTTTCAATTCCCCCCATATCCCCTTACAAAGATTACAAATTTATCCTTCAAATCTTTTGCACTTACTAAATAAATTGGACACATATTTTAAAAAACTTCACATGAAAGCGCTTTTTTGTGTAAAATTGTACCCATAAATAATAATATCAGTAAAAGGAGGATTAATATGGATAAGTGTAATTTACACAAAAAAGAAGATTCTCTAAAAATACTAGAATTTAAAATAAAACAACAAGAAGAGTTAGAACAAAAGCAGCTTTTAACATTCTTTGATAGAAAATGGTTAATAGATAATAATTTGGCGAAATCACTAATTAATTTTTGGGATGGAAACCCCTATGAAATGCTCAATGATTTATATCCAAATAAGTTTAAAGAATGGCAATTAATTGATTTGCCTAAAGGGTTTTGGATTGGAAAATCTTCATCAGAAGCCTTAGAAGCCTTAAAATGGATAATAGAGGAAAAAGAAAAATTAACCGAAGAGCAAATACTTCAGGTATATAATAAAGGGTGGCTAATAAAACATAGATTAAAAATACCATTGCTTGAGCATTGGGACGCAAATATATATATGATGTTAAATGATTTATACCCTAATCGTTTTAAAGAATGGCAATGGTCCTCCTTAAAAAACGAATACTGGAGGAAAAGCACACCCTTTATTGCACTGAAGGAGCTTAGATGGTTAATAGAGGAGAAAAAACGGTTAACTAAAGAAATTGCATTGGAAGTTGTTGACTTAAATTGGTTAGCAAAAAATAAGTTTATTATTCCTTTAAGGTTATATTGGGCAGGAAACCCTCAAAAAATGCTAAATGATTTGTATCCTGGTACTTTTAATATAGATCAGTTATCCCAGTCTTTGACGAAAAGGAAAGCTTTAACTAGATTGAAATGGATACTAGAAGAAAAAGAAAGATTAACTGACGAACAAATTTATCAGGAATTCAGTACAACTTGGCTAATAAAAAATAAATTATATATACCTTTTAAAAACTTCTGGGGTTCTAATCCTTATGAAATGATAAACGATTTATATCCTAATCGTTTTAAGGCATGGCTATTTAAAAAAGTTCCCAAGGGCTATTGGACAAAAATCACAGCATTAAAAGCCTTAAAATGGACAATTGAAAAAAAAGAACAACTAATAGAAGAGCAAGTACCACAAAGAACTGATATACAATGGTTTGAAAAAAACAAGCTTATTGTTCCATTGAGCAAAATTTGGAGTGGTAGTCCCTATAAAATGATAAACGATTTATATCCTAATCGCTTTAAAGCATGGCAATTTCGAAAAGTGCCCCGGGGATTTTGGACAAAAGAAAAAATATTAGAAGCACTTAAATGGACAATAGAAGAAAAAGAACAGCTAACTGATAAAGAACTAATGATGGTTTTTAGTGTAGATTGGTTAAGGAAACATAGATTAATACACCATTTAGCAACTTATTGGGATTATAGTCCATTTAAAATGCTAGATGATTTATATCCAGGACGTTTTAGGGAGTGGGACTTTAAACGTACTCCTAAAAATTTTTGGACAAAAGAGAAAGCTTTGGTGGCATTTAGTTGGACGATTAAAGAAAAAGAACAACTAAATGAAGAACAAATATTACAAAAAATTAATCTTGATTGGGTTAAGCAACACAAATTGCTGACACCATATCAGAGATACTGGAATGGGAATCTTCATAAAATGCTAAATGATTTATATAAATTTTCCTATTTAAATTAATATAGATATAAGTACCATTCAACTCCTGTCAAATTCACGTAATCCTAACAAAGTTATGCACTGTTCTTTATATTACATTTTAATATTTGTATAGACTTTGCTTTGAATGTAATTGCTTTTACCTTACAAATTCTAGCATAGTCTACTGTCCTTTTTTTCATAGAATTTACCCATATATCTCTTTATAATCATTAATATCTTCATAGAAGTCAACTGCTTGTTTAGTCCTCCTCTCTTTCTAATAAGAAAATTAATTTGCTAAATTTTCTTATATTCAAGTGACTAAATTTCAATATTCCATCAATATTATAAGTAAAATCAAGGGATTAATTTATTAACTTTATTTGTATGTAAAAAGAGTTCTACCCCTGGAAAACCTGCCTTCTTTTATTATTTTTATTCTCCTAATCTTCATAATTCCCATTTAGTAATTTGAAAAGATAATAACCCTAACATACTACGTACAGCCCCCTTAACAAAACTATATTCTTAACCTTCACTTTTATTAAAAGGCTTATCTGTCTGTTTCGTTTGAGAAACCATCAAATTCACTCAGTTAATTCAAAGTTATATCTATATACCCCGAATATATACGTTTGATAAATACTAAATTTTCTATTTTACTTCATAATTTCTTTTTTGAATTTCATACTCTGTAAGGTCCCTTACAATAATGTAATAAATTTGTTAGGTAATTCGATGTTTTTAAAACTTAAGTTAATTTAAACTAAAATAGCAAGCTATTTGAAATACACAATCAAAAAATTAGAAAAGAGTTGATAATAAAAAATATTAAATTTAACTTGATGTATTCACAAATTTAGAGAAATAGAAAGTATAAAATACTTCTCTTTTTAAATAAACTTCTTATAAAAAAATAAGATGTTTTAAAATTCATTTTAATTGCTTTGTTATTAAACTATATAAATTGGAGGAAATCTTAAATGCAAAAACGCAATGCTGAATTTTTAATTGCTCTTATCGGGGCTATATTAGGAACCATAAGTTCTTTTTTCGTTTTCTTATTATCAGGGTTCATTCCAGCTGCACAAAATTCAATATCATATATGTTTTCTAGTTCTTTTATTATATTCTTGCTACAAATTGCAGCTATAGTTCTTTCTTGCAGTATTAACTATATAAACAAAAAATTATACGGTGTAATAATGATTAGCATTGCACTTATATCTTTAGTTACCTATTTTTTCTTCTTGTTGATACCTGCTGTTCTCTACATGATATCTGGTGGATTAGCTTTTAGACCCATAGAGAATCAATCATCTCAAAAAAAAGCATAAAAAGACACTATACTAAAGTGTCTTTTCTTTAAATAAAATATGAGAATCCAAAAAAATTTGTTTATACACATCAGAAACACCTATTTTCACTAAAATTCTCTGTAGGATTATAATAAACATCTTATGTTAAAAAGATTCCTTTAGTTTTTATATAGATGTTAAAGCATTTAATCTATCTTCTTATTAATAAGTATATTCTATCCATTATTTCATTACAAATCTCAAATTAACTACATAATGAGCGAATATCTTTCTTTAACTTTAGCATTAAATTTTAAAGTTGAATAAAATTGCAAAGGAGATACCTTAATATGAATAAAAAATTAAGGATAACAGGCTTTGATTTTGCACGAGCATTAGCTATTTTTGGAATGGTTATTGTTAATTACAAACTAACTATGGGAACTGAATATAAAGGATCAACATGGATGATTTACTTAACTAGTATTTTTGATGGAAATGCCTCTGTAGTATTTGTTATTTTGGCTGGAATTGGAATTTCTCTCATGACGGAAAAAGCACGTATAACTAAAAATACTAACCTCGTTAAAAAAAATCAAAAAACCATTTGGAAGCGTGCCCTATTTCTTTTAACACTGGGGTTATTCCTGTATCTAATTGGATGGAGAGCTGATATATTACATTATTATGCATTCTATATGTTTATATCGTCTTTTTACATCATTACATCTAATAACACTCTGTTATATTCTTGCATTAGCATTTTAATTATATCTCAAATATTACAAATCATATTTAATCTTGTTAATAAATCAAATTTATTCAATAACGATCCTTCCATATTTTTAAGCTTTTCTGATATTTTTAATAATCTTCTATTCAATGGATATCATCCTATTTTCCCATGGATTTGCTTTCTCTTGCTGGGTATGTGGTTAGGAAGGCTAAATTTTAGCTTATCTAAAGTTAGAAAAAACTTATTATTATTTTCACTAATTTCAATGATTATATCAGAAACTTTTTCCTTTACTCTTATTAAAATAACCACGCCTTTGTTAGGAATAGAAACTGCTAACTCTCTATTTTCTACAAATCCAGTACCACCAAATATATTCTATATTATTTCCAGTTCAAGTATTGCTATAATAGTAATTGTTCTATGTATATATTTCACAGAACAATTTGCAGGAAAAATAATAACGAAAATACTTATTCTAACTGGACAAATGTCATTAACATATTATATTGGTCATGTCTTTGCATTAATTATTTTTTCATATTTAGGATTAGTAAAAGATGCGGATCTACTTAAAACTCTTGTACTATCTTTATCCTTTTATATAAGTGCAATGTGTTTATCTTATTTTTGGAAATTACATTTTACAAGAGGGCCAATTGAAATGATAATGAGAAAATATAGTGATTAACAATAAAAAAGCTGGTTCCCAAAATTAGCTTTTTCTATAAATACAATTATCAAACTCTTTTACACTTAATCCATTCACGTTTGTTTTTCTTTTCCCAATAATTCACTACTATCCATGTTGATACTACACCTAAAACGAATTTCTTAAACAAAATACCACCGCTTCCTGTTAATCTTATGAAATAAAAATACTTGAAGTTAAAACCCTAATTTTAATACTTATGATTTGTTCATATATATTTATCTAGCACATTATAATTAAATTTATTATAAACCTGATGAATAATTGATCAATCATCTATTAAAGCCTAATTAGAACAACTTAAATTCAAAGAATTTTGCAATCTATATCAGTATGTCTTAATTCTTTTAGCTTTTATAAAAGTCCAAACATTACAGCCGAAAGCAATAACTTTATCTCTTCGGCTGTAAAAATGTATAAATTATGCCAAAACTTAAACTTCAACTAACTCCTTAACATCTTCATAAATCTCCCCCAAGGTCTCATGAGAAATATCTTTCGATAAATCTTCTTCAGATGCGTAACTAAAAACCACAACGGTACGACAAGAATCATTTTTTAAAGGTGTAACTCTATGTAATGTAGTACCAGCTTTCATAAAGTAACAATGACCTTGAGGAACGTATACATTTTGAATTTCACGATTTTTAAGTACTGCCCTTAATCCCTCTCCAGGATGCTCTTTATCCCATACAGTATTTGGGATATATTCAACAATAGCACCTTCCCCTTCTTTAGGAGCTTCAATTACCCAAATCAAAGCAAAAGTATAGTCGTCCCAATGCCACCCATGAGTATCACCTGTTTTTTGCTGATTATTAATAATAAATTCTTCTGGTGTATATGGAATACGATATACGGGTTCATTATTATTTAAAAATGTTAAGAAATTTAAAATTACTTCAGATTTAAAAAATGCTGGAATTATCTTTCCTTTTTTAGAAATACTGTCACGATTTACTACATTAAAGTTACGAGGGGTATTACCTGTGGCTTTAATTATAATATCACGACGTTTTGCATTTTCTAAAAGAAGGTATTTTGCTTCAACAGACATAGCATCAATTAAGGATTTTGGAATTAATTCTTCTAAAATAACAAGCTGATTTTCCATAAACACATTTTTCAAACTAGTAATATACTCTTCCGAAAAGCTGTTTAAATGATCCTGAACCAGTTTATCAAATTCTGTTTGGAACATAAAAATCCCCCTAAAAAATTACTTAATATGTATTTCTTTAACATTTATACTCGTAAAGTATACTATATTATGTTTTTTAAATAGTCAATAAATTTGAGAAAGTTTTATTTTTTATATTTTTGAGAAAATTTTTCTAAATTATTAATTTCATTTGGAAATAATTTCATATATTATTTTTAAATAATTCATTTTTATATAACAAAATAATTATTAAGAACAATAAAACAATTATACAGAGTGTTTACTTGTCAAAATCCTGTATTAATTAAATTTTAAACTTAATTTTTATAATATCCAAAAAATATATAGGGCTAGTTGCTATTTTTCTCCAAAATTAATATTTGAGCTTTACTCTAAAAATAATAATCACTTATCAATATCATCCAAAATATAGACAATGATCCTATTATCTATGTTTAAATATGATAAAAAATTTCAAGACAAAAAACTGGAGAATAAGGAGCTAAATAATATTATTTCACTTTGTTTTTGTAACATCATGCCTTTATATCCATTAGTTAAGATTAAAAGTCTGTATTTTTATATTAATATGAGTGCATTTTACTTTAAGACGGGTTCCCAATTAATATAAACTTGATTTTCGAAACATTACATTATTGTAAGTATTCTTACAATAATGTAAGCATTTTGTTAGATATTTCGATGTTTTTTCTACTTCAATTAAGGTACACTAAAGTAGAAAATATATCGTTTGAATACACACTCAAATAAATAATAAAGGAGTTGGTAATAAAAAATTACCTAGCAAATTTAATGTGTTTGCAAGATTTAAAGAAAGCTAAGAAGTATAAGCAAGTCTTCAGCATATAGCAAATACCCCATTAAATAATTTTATTGCTAGACATGCTCAAATACTTTTAGTAAATGTAATCATGAATCCCTCGTATTTATAATTGAATGCAGTCAAGCAAACAATTATAGTAGAGGGATTTTTTTTGTAAAATATTAATTTTGATAAGCATCACAAGTATATTTTTCTTTCCAGATGAACTTCTTATACAAAAAGATGTTTTGAATTGCACTTTAGTTGATTTGTTTTAATATTTTTTATTTTTATACATTTGGAGGGAATTTAAGGTGAAAGAACGTAATGCTGAATTTTTATTAGCCTTTATTGGATCTATATTAGGAACTGTTAGTTCTTTTTTTGTTTTCTTATTATCAGGTTTCATTCCAGCTACACGCACTTCAATGTCATATATGGTTTCCACTCCTTTTATAGTATTTTTGCTTCAAATTGTAGTCATAGTACTTTCTTGTAGTATTACCTATATAAACAAAAGGTTATACGGTGTAATAATGATTAGCATTGCACTTATTTCTTTATCTATGAATTTTTTCTTCATGTTGATACCTGCTACTTTTTACATAATATCTGGCGGATTAGCATTTAGACCTATAGAAAATAATTCAATTCAAAGAGAAGAATAGAAAAGAATTATACCCTGTCAAGCTAAGAATTTAATATAAATAAAGCAGAATATAAAAAAGAAACATACAACATGGTAATCTGTACCCTTTGTAAAGGACATTTTGAAAAAAGTTAGGCGACATCAAGAAGATGATTTCTGTATCCAACAGGAGTCATCTTTTTTAAATTCCATTGATATCTATAATGATTGTAATACGTCATATATTTCTTAATCTCTTGTTTCAATTCATTAAAGGACGCACAAGGTTTTATATGAGCTTCATCTTTCAGATGACCAAAAAATGATTCTTGTGGGGCGTTATCCCAACAGTTTCCTCTTCTTGACATGGATTGTCCAAGGTTTAGCTTTTTAACTAGCTTTTGATAGGTAGGGCTTGTGTAGTGGGATCCTTGATCTGAATGAATATAAGCACCTTCAGTCAATCGAATCCGCGGATTCCTTTTTAGTTTATGGAGAGTTGTCGTTACGAGCTCTAATGTCATCTGTTCTGAAACATGGTAAGCTAAAATTTCATTAGTTGAGCCGTCTAAAATTGTAGATAAATAGGCCCTTTGATTCTTACCGTAAACTAAATAGGTGATATCTGTAAGAAGTGTTTTCCCTGGGGTATTTTGTTTAAATTCCCGATTTAATTGATTCGGTACTATTCGATGCTCTTTTGTAGCTTTAAGCATTCTTTTATAAGGATTCGCTTTGCGAACCGGACAGATAATCTCGTATTTCTTCATAATTCTACGGATACGCTTTAAATTGTAGACAACTTGAAACTGACCCGCCAATGTCATCTTTATCTGACGAGCCCCCTTGTTTCTATTTCTAAATCGAAGTGCTTTTAATATGGTTTCCTTCAAGATTTCATCTCGATCACTCTTTTGTTTCCGTTGTTCTTGAGATGAAACTGAAAAGTAATTATAGTATCCCGAACGGGATACACCAGCTACTTTACACAAATGACTGACCATATTCCTTAAGTTGTATTTCATGATGACAGAACGAATCAAGATGAATTTCTGACTAGGTGGTAGTGTTATTTCCTTCTCATCCTCCCTTCCATAAGTTTGATTTTTTTTAGCAATTCGTTTTCCGCCTTTAGTAAGTTTCGTTCGGCTTCTAAACGGGCATACTTTTCTTCTAACGTAAGCTCTCTCTCAAGAGTTCTTCCAGCGTTTTCGATACGTGTATCCCTTAAACCCAATACACCATTTTTTCTATAAACAGCACGCCATCTACTTCCCGATGACATAACTCGTTTCATTCCAATCATATCTATATCAAAACCACATTCTTCAAAAATATTTCGAGGTAGCTTTCCTTTTTCATTTTCCTCAATAAAAATATGCTTAAATTACTCTGTATAAGTGATACCTTTCTGACTTACAGATTTTACGTATAGGTTATTTGATAGAATTTGAATTTCTCTTTCTGTAAATAGTTTTTTGTCATTTTCAACATTCTCCGATCCCAATTTTCCTTTTATTATACAAGAAATACCCTATAGAATAGACTTTTTTCAAGTGTCTATTCTATAGGGTACATTTTATGGTGTATGTTTCTTTTTTATATTATCCGCAAAGACTATATAAAAAATTACTCAATTCCTTGTAAGTAAAAAAGATTAATTTTTCATTCTAATTTTAGTGAAATAAATTATCTCATACCCATCAACTGAAAAATTAATACGTTCTCTCCCAGATATTCTAATTTCCTCATTTTGCGGTATTCACTTTTCTGAGTTTAATAGCAATAGGCACTCCCCTATTACATATACTAGTTACACTTTCAGTAAGCTGAAATTATTGCCCACTAGATAAAATCTACTATGTAGCTCTGCATCATTCTTGGGTATTGGGTACTGGATACCATATATTCAGTAATCACTCTTTTAACTGTAATTCGTTGGGTTTACCTTCTCATTATATAGCTTGTGTTCTTTTTTACAACTTATACCTGCCGTCTATCTAATACTCATTAACTACTTTAAACAAAAAGACAACAAGATTGCTAAATTAGTATTTCACTATTTATTTTTCTCTCTTCATGTCTGGTAATTAGTTTATGCTGGATCTGAAAAAGCAATTGTGATATCTGCTTCGCAAACAATTGCTTGATTTACTGTAGCAATAGCATGAGCCTTTGCAAATGAAGCACGCACGCGAGTTATATTTACCTCTAAACGTATTCGATCTCCTGGTATAACCTTTTTTTTGAATTGACAATTATCAATACCAGCAAATAGTCCAATTTTTTTACCACATTCTCCTTTTTTGTGCATGATAATTGCACTTACTTGTGTTAAAGCTTCTAAAATTAAGACTCCAGGCATTACTTGGTTCTCGGGGAAATGTCCATAAAAAAAAGGTTCATTAACTGTAACATTTTTAATTCCTACTGCACGTTTACCTTCTTCAAGTTCTGTAATACAGTCAATTAATAAAAATGGATATCGATGTGGTAAAATATCTTGAATTTGATTAATATCTAGCATATACTTTCTCCTTATTCTTTATTAGTATTTAGAACAATTTAATTATCACATTATTTATCTTCATAAACAATCAGAAAATATAAATAAATTAGTTTTATTTGTAACTATATTCTCCATAAACCTACCGTAAACAAAAATATCTATTTTTAACATAAGGAGTCTAATCTTATTATTGTTTTAACATACCTAATCCATTTAGAATTTTCGAAAAATATACACATCTTTTTTGAACTCCCCCCTACTCACTTCGCGTTCCTTTAGGAGGTAGTCTTCTTAGCTAAAATGATAAAATGTTGTCCGAAATAGAGAAGAAGCTGATGGATAAATACTCCATCAGCTTCTTTCCATCTTGCTATTCAATTAGAAGCTAACCGTCGCTGCTTCCTCTCCTGAATTAATCATTCGTTGTTCAATCTTTCCTAGCAGTTCCTTTATCTTACTTGAATAAAGTTTAACTGCTTTCGTAGATTGAGCATTCTTAAGCTCTTCTGTCCATTCTGCTAAATCTTCCTTTTCTTGATCATCTAGATAATCAAAAACTTCCTTTCGAGACATGGGGCTCACCTCACCTCAACTTAACTCTTTGTATTTGGCCGTTACATAACCAAATCTCCTCATCTCTCTATTTCTATTTATAACAGATTACTCCTCTTTTATTCCTTATTCTTTTTTTCGAGTTCGTTCAATTTCTTTGAAATAGACTGAATCTCGTCGCTTTTGACTTGCTCCGTTGCCAAGCGATTGTGCAGCAGGAAAGCTTGCCCTGAAATCCCAGCAAGAATACTCACCTTAAGAATATCCATCATTGTTTCAGGGTTAAACATTGCAACACCAACGAGTGAAGCAATACTTCCTACAAACATCTCTCCCAAGAAACCCGGATGAAATGCAAGCTTTTTCTTACGAGGCAACAAAAACTTTTTGTTTGTGATGTAATGACTAGCCAATCCTGAGACCATACCAGCCACAACTGACACAATTACTGTAACCAACATAATATGCACCCCTTTTCGAAAAACTTTTGACATTGCAGCAGCAGTTTCTATTTAATAATTAGTTGCTATGACACAGCATCACCCCTTTCAGGCAAAAACAAATAACCTTCCAGGAAAATGAATTGTTTACACAATGAAATAAAGTAACATAAAGTTCCTTTTTGTGTAATTTCATTAACCCGAAAGGTTATAAGTAGTTAGTGATATAAAAAAGAAAAAGAAAAAATGCAACTAAATTATATCACAACGAGGCTTTTTTATCTTTCAATTCAGAAAATTGATTTCGTAATCTAACTTTCTCAAATTATCAAATTAAAATTACATAAATTTATTATCCTAGTTCCTGTGATTTCGCCTAAATTAGTATAATTTTTAAACGATTCAGGTCTCCTATAATCTGTAGCTGCGACTATTAATTCAATTTGAAAGTTCTATTCAATAATTCTTTAACTGAGAATGACTCTTTACGTATAAACTTTAGAACTCCCGCTAAATCAATAGGTACCATTATAACAGCCACTTTTTTAATATTTTCTAAGAAGGGTAGATATATCCACCCCTCTTAGAAAATATTAAAGACAAGGAATTAATCCTCGTCTTTTTCATAACTACAGTTAAATTTTTCTTCATATTCAATTACCATAACCAAAAGCGGTTGGTCTTGTTCACGTTCCATGAACCCGCTTGGTGTTATTTTTTTAACTATTTTCTCGTAATTAGCACAATATTTCAAAAAGCCATTCACTTCTTCATCAATTCTTAATGCATCAGCAATAACAGTTCTAATTTGCAACATAATAAATCCCCCCCAAAATAATTTTTTATTTTAAATATGTAATCTCAGAAATTCGAAATCCATCTATTTCTGGTACATATTTAAATTCCAGAATTAAGTTGTTTTGTTTTACCAAAAACAGTCCTTTTTTTACTTTTGTAACAGTTCTTGGTTTTTCATAATTAAATAGACTTGGTTTACTTATATAAGTAACTTTGTAATTCTTATTTGTACTAAAGTAGTCTGATATAAATTCATCAGCTAATTCTGCAGTAGTTACATGATCTCCTAAAAATATTTCTAGTTCTTTTTTGTTTTGATAAATGGTTAGGTGGCCATTCTTATCAATATCATCAAATATTAATTTGAATTGCCCTCCTAAGTCATTAATCACATTTTGTGATAATTCATCTTCAAACAAATAATTGTATTGAATTTTCTGTTTCAAATCTTCTACTTTGATTGGAGTTAAGGCATCTGTTTGAGGTTCATCCTTTATAAAGGTGTTATAAAAAACGTCATAGCTAAAATGCCTAACACTAAAAATAATATTTTAATCTTCATAAAATCTTCTTCCTTTCACAATGTGATGTTCTCCAAAAAACGCAAAAAAGCCCTTTTCGGAGTTATATTTAAAAAGAAAGTAAAAGTAAGAAACTTAAACTATCTTTGAAAATCGAAACCCCGAAAGGGCTATAGTAGTTATAGATATAAAAATTTGAAATTAAAAAAAGTTATACTTAATTTTAACAAATTACAGCTATAAAAACAACAATACTCAGAATATTTAATCTATTAATTCTATGTTATGATGAATATTATAAACCTTTAGAATGGAGTTTGATCTTAAATTGAAAAAACGCCTAATTTCTGTTTTTCCAATATTAATATTTATTATTGGCATTGCCTTACTTTTACTAAGACAGTTCGTTTTTTTTCCATATAAGGTTTCTGGAGTTTCTATGGAAAACTCTTTATTTAATAATGACAAGGTTTTAATTAATCACTTCACTCGTTCAATAGAAGATCTGCAAAGATTTGATATAGTTGTTGTTAATTCCCCCCTAGAAAACACTTCTAATAATAAAACCATTATAAAAAGAGTAATTGGTTTACCTGGAGATACAATAGAATATAAATCACAGCATCTTTATATAAATGGACTTGTGGTAAAAGATCTATACTCAAAAGGTATAACAATTGATTTTTCATTAAAAAGTATTTACGGTTTCGATAGGGTTCCGAATAATACAATTTTTGTATTAGGAGATAATCGTGAAGAAAGCTTAGACAGTAGATTTAAAGAAATAGGATTTATATTTTTGAATGATATTGAAGGTAAGGTAATTTTACGCTATAAACCATTAAATAAATTTATGAAATTTTAATACAATTAATTAAACATATAAAAAAGGTCCAACTGTAGGACAGTCGGACCTTTTTACAATATGATTTTGATTAGTTAAGTTCGACTGATAAAAAAACTTATAGATGAACCTTCTAAAATCTTCGCTATTATAAATTTCCGCTAAAATCCTATTTAGCTACATCATTAGAATTTGATGCAAGTAATCCATTACCCTGCTCTTTAGAAGTTGTTCCTACAGTTTTCTGTTCTGGCTTTTGTTCTGGTTTCTGTTCTGGCTTTTCTTTCTCAAGAACTACCACATTTACTGTTTCAGTTGAGCTATTTCCTACCTTATCGGTTGCCGTTACTTGAACTGATATTGTACCTGGCTTACTTGTATCATACACTCCTACTGTTACTACTGGATTTGGATCTTTATTATCTTTTACACTGACTAAACTTCCTGGACTTAATTTATCTCTCACATGTACGGTTACAACTTGTTTCGCTGTTATTACTGGTGCTTCCGTATCCTTCTCCTCTTCCTTTTCTACTACTTTTACTGTTACCGTTACAGTTGAGCTGTTACCCGCATTATCAATTGCCGTTACTTGAATTGATATTGTACCTGGTTTACTTGTATCGTACACTCCTACTGTTACTACTGGATTTGAATCTTTATTATCTTTTACACTGACTAAACTTCCTGGACTTAATTTATCTCTCACATGTACGGTTACAACTTGTTTCGCTGTTATTACTGGTGCTTCCGTATCCTTCTCCTCTTCCTTTTCTACTACTTTTACTGTTACCGTTACAGTTGAGCTGTTACCCGCATTATCAATTGCCGTTACTTGAATTGATATTGTACCTGGTTTACTTGTATCGTACACTCCCACTGTTACCACTGGGTTTGGATCTTTATTATCTTTTACTTCTACTAAATCTCCTGCATTTAAGCTATCTCCTACATGTACAGTTACATCTTGTTTTGCTGTAATTACTGGTGCTTCTGTATCTTTTCCCTCTTCTTTTTCGACTACGTTAACAGTTACTATTGTACTTGAGCTATTTCCTGATGCATCTGTTGCCGTTACTGTTACTTGAATTTCACCTGCCTTACTTGTATCGTACGCTCCCATTGTTACCACTGGGTTTGGATTTTTATTATCTTTTACTTCTACTAAATCTCCTGCGTTTAAGCTATCTCCTACATATACAGTTATACCTTGCTTTGCTGTAATTACTGGTGCCACTGTATCCTTTTCTGGTTTTGTTGTACCACCATCATTACCATCTCCGCCTGTTGGGGGTTTTGTACCGCCTCCACCATCATTACCATCTCCGCCTGTTGGGGGTTTTGTACCGCCTCCACCATCGTTACCATCTCCGCCTGTCGGTGGTTTTGTACCGCCTCCACCATCGTTATCATCTCCGCTCGTTGGTGGTTTTGTGCTACCTCCATTATTACCTTCACCACCAGTTGGCGGTTTCACTTCCCCGCCATTTGTGTCACCAGAAGTTGGTGGTTTTTTATCATTATTAATTAGAGGTATTGAGTTATCTGCAATAGCTACACCGTCACTAATATTTTGATCGCCACCAAATACAAAGTTCTTACTATCCTTATTATCCGAGACAGAAGGATTGTTTATTGCTGATACTATTGAATTATTTAAATCAGAAAAACGATTACTTGATTTATCACCGTCAATAACTGAAGCTAGGTTTCGATTGGAATTTATAGCGGCGGTTGCAATTGAATCTGTTAAGTCATCAAATTTCCTTTTGGTTTTGTTATTTTCAATGATACCGGCTAAATTTTGTTCAGCGCTACGTTTTGCATTATCAATGATTTCATCAAAATCATTAGTATTTAGATTTTCAGTCGTTTCATTCTTACTTTCATCTTTTTTCTTTTCTTTTTCACTATCCTTTTTCTTTTTAGATACCGATGCTGTTTTAGTGTTCTTTTTTTCAGAAGAAAACAGCGAGCAGCCTGTAACTACCCCAACACTTAAGGTAGTTACAGTAGTCGTAAGTAACACTTTCTTTAAAATTTTCGAATAATCTAAAGGCACAATCAATTCCTCCTCATTACCTAACCTGCACTTATAGTTGCTACAGAAGTAGCAGAACTATTAGGTGTAGAATTATTAATTTTTTCGAGTAAATCTTTATTTCCAACCTTTTGGGCAAACTTTTTAGCTTCCTCAGATTTATTTAATTTCAAATAACTATTAACAATAATTCCTTCTCTTCTGCCATCTAGTGGCACTTGATCTCTTAAATTGATAACTTCTTCATGTTTGTTATCTAATGCAGCAATTTCAAAATTAATTATTGGATTTTTTATTTTTAATTCTTTTACTTTTTTCAAATTATCTACAGCTATATAATATGAAACTACTGATTCTGCAAAATCTTGTTCTAAGTCAATTGCCTTTTGTGCTTTACCACTTAATAGATACGTAAATAAAACTGCCTTTTTATCTTCTTTTCCTAACTTTTTATAATCGACTTTATCAAATTCCAAGGCAGCATCTTGATATTTTTGAACTGCAGATAATCTTAACCCATTTATTAAATTCGCATTAACTTCTAAACTATTTACATTATTTGCAGATGCAGCCTGTGAATTTTTCATATTGCTAAAGGCAAAACCTGCTACTACTAATAAAACAATTGATGCGATTCCTATAATAGCGTACTTTAATTTTTTCATATTATTTAAGATTCCTTTTTTATCGATTGCGACTTTCTCTTCTTGTTCAAATTTAGGTTCATTTGGTAGATTTCTTTCATTATTTAAATTAATTTCATCACTATCGGGCTCCCTTTTCACCACAGCTATTTTTTGTCTCTTTTGTGCTTCTTTTATTTTCTTTTCTTCCTCTAATCTTCTTTTTCCTACTTCTTCAAGTTTTTTCTCTTCTTCCTTCCGTCGTGCTCCTGCTTCATTTCTTG
>NZ_JBQAFE010000022.1:0-20787 GCF_051915685.1 Bacillus cereus group sp. MYBK5-2 | reverse complement strand
TCTAACCCAGTTCCCTTGTATTCCTTGAACTCCTTGTACACAGGACCTGTTATAATTAACAGGTTCTTTAATTTTTGTCATTATACAATAACTATTTTGTTATATTCCTTGCACTTTTAAATGAGACAAGCATATGTTGTAGTATAGTGTTTCATCACTTATTTACACTTCCTTTTTTTCAAGAGTACATATTCGATATGTACTCTTTTTACATCACTATAAAATAACGCTTTTATTTATTTTTTAATACGCTTTTCTCAAAAAGCATGTACTACCCCATCGCCATCAAGCTAAAATCTAATAGATTCCCAGAACGAAAATTTTAACTTTCTTGTAACAACGAAGCTCTGTTATCGTTTTTGGAATACTTCATAACCTTAGCTTGATAGGCATAGGGTAGCACCACATGCCCACCAATCTAAGAATTCAGAATTACCCAAAACGAAAAATGAGATTTTTGTTACAAGTTAGCACAAATTTTCATTCTGGGTGGTACTATAAAATTTTAGCTTGATGGTGATGCGTCTGTACCCCTATTATGGTCTGGACAATTTTCACCTATATTATGCAACTGATTATCTTCACATTCAAACGTATGGCCACCAGAACAAATTGTTTACCCTTCACCCCTACAATATTGTCCCTCCACGGGGTACGTGTGATAGAGCTCTCTTAATTGCTTTTCACTGTTCATGTTTTATCACTTCCACACAAGTTACATCGTACTATTCTCTATCACTTACACAATATTCATGTACAGCTTTCCAATGATTATTTTTACATACTAAATAATAATCACCAGTAGTACAAACTCTTTCTCCCTCATTTGTACAATATTTTCCCTCTACCGGGTCAGTGTGGTGGTGGGCATCTCTTTGCTTTTCATTGTTCATGTTTTATCACCTCCTAATTACTATATTCTACTTAACTTGTTTGTTTATTAAGGAAATAAATGTTATATATCTTCATACTTGTCTGTTTGAAATAAAGATGCACCGTTTTATCTCCTTGAATTTGTTTATCTAAGGGGATTTAAATATCTAAACCAATGATAGTATAAACACTTTTAGATTTGTTAAAAATAACATTGATAGGACTTAGTGTTACTTAATATATGGTTTTATAATATCTAATCCAGTTAAAGTAAATCATGAATCTCTAAACAATTTTGACAAGAAAGTCTAATCTTTCACTTTGACGTATTTGTTGAAGAAATAAACTAATATTTATTAGTTTACTTTGGAACTTTTTATAAAAATTTATATAAAATAGAGTGAAGTTACAGATATATTAAAATGAAAATAGTATTTTTTTAAACAAAAAACCTAGTTTTTTTGTTTAACTCATTTATGTTCCACATAAGAAATCTCAAAATAAAAAAATTATCACCCAAAACATATGTTGGATGATACCCCTTCGTTTATAGACATATTGTTTCTATATACACATCATGCAAAATTTATATAAATAATTTAGATTCCCCAAATAATGTAACCAACTTGTGTCACGATAAACATTTTCTATCAAAAAAAACCTGCATAAATGCAAGTCAAATAAAAATTATGGACTTTCTTTATATAAAATCACTGAAAAAATTTCATATCACTTATGCGTCTGGAGACGGAAATCTTGCAGCTTCAAAATGCGTACTATTTTCTACATTAGAAATAACTCCAGCTACACTACTTTGTGCAAAAATCTCAACTATATCCCCTGCATTTAACTGAATGATTGATGAAACAGCAACAACATTAGCAAAGTTTATTGGACCAAAAAAATCATTATCTATTGCAATTGCCGGATTTCCATTAACTCGAATTTCTACCCGCGCTCTATAATTTGTGTTTAGATTATTGGGAATGAACGCAATAGTCCCAATAACAGAATAAACACCTCTTGTCTTTGGAATAAAAATTGATGTAGCTGGATTATACTCATTCGCTAAATCAAATTGTTCATTTTGAAATAAGACCTTAACAAATGTATTTGCTGGTAAATTTTGATTAACTGTGCTCACAGCTCTAAAAGCAGATGCTCTCACAAGATTATATTGGTTATCATCAGAACAACAATTTACTTTTACATTAACCCAATGTTTCTCCTCATGCTTTTTATCACATTTTTCATAACCCTTACTGCTTCTATGACAATCGTGATATTTCTTTTTGTAATCCTTACAATGATTACAGTAGTAATAAGACATATTAAATTCCTCCTTTTAATTTATTACTACATACTATGTAAGATAGATTAGTAAAGTTTGGACAATCTATTACTATTTTTAATGAGATTAAAAATAGTAATATCAAATATTAATAGTGTATTTTGTTACATATCACCTTTGCATTCGACACAAGAGAGTTTGTTCGGTATTAATTGCATCATAAGTATACACACGTTATAATAGGCACCTAATTACATATAAAGAGGTGCAAAAAATGAATAAGACAGAACTAACAAAAGTAGTAGCAGAAAAGTAGAACTTACACAAAAGGATGCAGCTGCAGCAACACAAGCCGTATTAGATACAATAACAAGTGCACTAGTTAATGAAGAGAAAGTACAAATCCTTGGATTTGGTACATTTGAAGTACGCGAAAGATCTGCACGTACAGGACGTAACCCACAAACAGGTGAAGAAATGCAAATTGCGGCTTCAAAAGCACCTGCTTTTAAGACTGGAAAAGAATTAAAAGAGGCAGTGAAATAATTATACATAGTCAAAAGAGGGGTTGATATTCTTATCAGCCCTTTTTCAATATCCTTGTTGTGCATAAAACCAAAAAGTATCAATCGAAAAATACATCTAAATAAACATAAACATCTATATATGTAAACGTAATAATTAAAGTTGTACTAAAATTAACCTAGAAGCATCCAACGATCTTTCATTAATCACTACATTTTCTTTAGGGCTATATCAACATAAAAGAAGAGACACTATATAGTGTCTCTTCTTTTATGTTTCGTGCCTTTAATCAATAGTAAGTGGATATATATCTATGCCCTCTTATAGCTGATTGGTGTTAGAATTCCTGCTCCCATAAGCAGAATATCTGAAAAACACTCGTAGGGGGTAGCACTACATCGCTATCAACCAAAGAAAATACAACTACCCCAGAACAAGATTTTGTGCTAATTTGTAATAAAAAAGCTCATTTTTTCGTTTTGGGGCTGATCTGTTTTCTTAAGTTGATGGGCATGTGGAATGCAATATTATTTGGATTTATTTCAACGGACATTATAGAAATTAATAAGTCACTACCACCAATTGCAAATTCAATTATATTTCTTGTTGTAGGAATCTTATCATTTATCTTACTAATACGTTATTTTTTATACGGTTGTTTATTCTAAAACTGAAGAAATTCCTATTTTTAATTACTCTTTAGGCACTGTTTTATCCTTGTTATCCACTTAATTATCGATCAATATCAATGGTTAATTAAAGAGATGACTTCATTAATTATAAATTTTTAATAAACTAGTAAAAAAATAATAAAATATAACAAGAATATGTTAAATAGTCCTTAATCTACTTGTAATGGATTATTTTTAATTTAGCCCTTATTGTATTACCTTATTGAATAAAACCTCTTATAAAGGAATCTGAAAGGTCGTTTTTAAGTTATAAAAATTAATTTTTAGATTACATGCAAATAAAAAGAAAAAATTTCCATTTTACGGACCCTTTTTCCTTTTATTTTTTAATCTTAGTGTATTCTGTATTGTCCTGTTAATTGCTCTTCAGCCATTCGAACTAAACGCTTTGTAATTTCTCCACCGACAGAGCCAATCACACGTGCTAATGTATCTATTCCAAGTGTAGCTTCTAATTTACAAGCTGTCACTAAACTTAACTACAAAAGTATTTTTGATTGAATGTAATTTTTTATCAATAGAATAAAATAATACTTTCTTATTGTTTTTTATACGAATATAACCCTTGTTAATCATATAAAAAATACATAATAAAATTAGGTTCTTATATTAAAATCTTACATCAACATATCCGCAAATGAAGTCCCCACATTATTCTTTCGTTTCATATGCTTCTCTAAATAGATTTTTGTTGTTTGGATATTTTCGTGACCTAGTGTTTGCATTAAATGATATAGATCCGCATTTCCTTGTTCAACCGCCATGATTGCAAATGCATGACGAAATGTATGTGCAGTTACAGGATTTTCACGATACTTTAGAAAATCTAAATTTGTCTTTTTTATCATATCTGTTACCTGATTTGATAACGTTTTTGGATTATAAAAATTTCCTCTTTGATTTACGAATAAAGGACATTCATCTCCTTGATCCAATATAGTTTGGAATCCTCTTCTCCGTCTCATTTCGCTTATACATTGGAATAAATGCTCAGGAATGAAAAGTTCACGTGCTTTATCTCCTTTTCCTGTGACTTTTAACCAATACTTTCCGTCATAATGTAAGTCTTTTACTCTCGCGGTGCACAATTCTTGAATTCTTGCACCAGTACTTGCTAAAGCTAGTAAAATTGTATAGTTCACTAAATGCCCTTGTTCTTTATAAAACCCTAAAATTTTCATTACTTCATCATAGGATAGGTCCCGATTTGGTCGATCCTGTTCATTTACATTAGCGCGCTGCAGTTCCTCATGAAGAGGCTTCTCGATATATGAAAAAACATGAAGATGTTTTAGAAAAGAACGAATGAGCACTGTTTTCTTCGCAAGAGTTGCGACCGCGTACGTGTCCCCGTTCCTACCGTTCTCTACCTGCTTCAACCAAGCATTATATTTACGAATATGCCAAGGCTGTAATGTTTTTAATAAAGATTCATTTTGCTGTACCTCTTCCCCTTTCAATTCGAATGCTTCTGCATGCTGCACCATGCACTGACAAAACGATAAGATTTCAGAAACATAACTCTTTTTCGTATCCTCTTTTCTATTCTTCTTCTCATCCATATCTTTTTGTAAATGTATGAAATGATAAATGACTTCCAAATCACTTAAATACGTATATTTATTCTTTCCCTCTTTTTCTGCAACCTCCATCTTCTCTTCCATCTTCTCTACATAACGACTATCATGCAGGAATGGAACCATATCTCTTATATTTTCTACATATGTATCTATATCTTCACTTTGATTCATTGTTATAGGTAAGTTCTCTTTTTCATTTTGTTTATCCATATTTCGAATCCACCTCTTCTATTGAAGATTATGAATATAACTCTCTTTATAATCCTTACTTACCATTTTATTTTACTTCTATTCATTATACAAATGATAATTCATTTTCTTTCTGTAAGAATACTATATTCTTCTCTATTTACTTATACTTATATTTTTTTATAATTTATTAGAAAGTAGATATCTTTTAATCATTTGCTATTTAACAGTAAAATTATTTTTATAATAAAATAAAATATAAAAACCCATTAAAATATAAAAAGAATTATAAGTATTTTTAAATCATAAATATGTATAAGGACTTTAATGAATTCTAGTTCTTGTTTTAAATATATATCATATTCTGATATGATATATACATATCTAAAATACTAGCAAACGATAGTTAAGGAGGTGTCCTTTCATGACACAAGATTTATTGTTCATTACAAAACCTACTGTAACGACAAAAGAGGCAGCCGGCTTATTAGGAGTAACGGTACAAACAATTTTACAAAAAGAAAAAGATGGATTAATAGAATGTGTATATAAAGATAACTGGAAGCAATTCGGTAGTAAGATTTTTTATTTAGAGGATATTGAACGTTTAAAAAATATTGAAGAGGTTCAAGGATATAGTACAAGAGAAGTAGCTGAAATTCTCAATGTAGCACCATCTACAGTTTTTACCTATATCAAATCTGGTAAATTACCTGCTTCAAAGATTGAAAAACGTGGAAAAGAAGTATATATCATTGATAAAGATGATCTTGAAACTTTTCAACTTACTTATGAAAAAACTACATCAAAAGAGCGAAAAACATTCATTACTAAGATTCAAGAAGAAGAAATTTATCTTTATCAATTATTAACACACCAACATACCGGAAAAACAGCTAGGGTAATAGAGATCAATGGAGCAGACGGCAAGATTCTTACAGAAGACGAAGAAATATTCTCTCTATCCACTTATAAAGAACATGATTACTCCTTTGAGTCTTTCCATAAACAAGCGGTAATTACGAAACGAGGGTATTTATCTTTTTCATTTAAAAAACCTCAGCTATTCCATTCCATCACCTATAATCTAATAAATTTATTTTATAAAGAACTAGGTGTCACAAATATGCGATTGAGTATTTCATCTGATACTATCAAATTAGAAATTAAACCTTTCGTATTACAAGTTGATCCATTGCAGTTTCAAGAGGAGATTAAATACTTACATTCTCATATGAAATCCGGCACGATCCTTCCACATGTAGAAGGTATTTACTTTAAAAGTAATGTAGAGTCATTAACTTTTCATGCAGATCATGAATTCAAACAAAAAATAGTGCAAATGGCAGCGGACGCAAGTATGGGACAGGAAGAATTCTTATTGCAAGCTGTAAAATCTTATATAAGAAATTTAGAACAACAGTAAATATTTATAAATAATAAGAAGGGTAGAAAATAAATCTTTCTACCTTTTTTAGATTTATAAATTTTAACTTAATATCAATGTGTTATGCTCCCCCTAGTAGAGATAGAATTTCAGCATTCAAGAGTTCGTTAAATCTAAGTTTAACGAAAAGTTAAGTGGTGTGGTGTAAGTAAACTCCCCTCCTATTGTACAAGGATATACAAAGACATGAGAATGGATACTTTTTAGACAAGAAAATCTAATCTTTGGAACTTAATTGGACAATAAAATCCAAACTGAAATTATATAGATTTACAAAACTAAATACATGTAATCTTGTGTGAGCGTATAGCTTTACATACTACATTAATGTTATTTATAAAAAAAGACATCCTAAGATGCTTTTCGACTCTGTAACAAATTTAAATACATAGTACATAAAAAATAGACAAGATAGATATGCTAGTCTCCCACCAATCGATTCTCTCATAAATCTCATAAGTATGACTTTGACAAGCCATGCTAAAAATAAAGGTCAATCATCCTATATTAACTAAAAATCTATTTTTTAGTATAGCCACTACAGTTCTTATAGTGGTCCAGCTAATGTAGCATCTGCAATGTGATAATAGAAATACTCTAATCATTAAAGAAATTAGATATACGGTTATTTATATACTCGGGGTTCTCCATAGACATCAAATGGCCTACATCCCTCACCAATTCTACAGTTAGATTGGGTGATGAATTTTCAGCACATTTGAAAGCTTCTAGTGGGTTATACATTACTTCATTCTCTCCTAACATTAACAGCATAGGCGTTTTAATTTCGGATAACTCTTGATTTGTAAAAATATATGGGAATCCCCGTTCTATTTGTGTTTCACTTTTTACTGAATTATTCCACATCATTCCTGCTATCAATTGTTCTTGAATAAAAGGATGAATAGTGTATCGATTACCAAAAATCCAATCTAAAAATTTCTCAACTCCTTCCCTACTATTCATCATTCCTGAAGCATAGGAAAAAAATAAGGGATGAAAAGGAATATATGTTGCTGCAGGGCTCATTATTACAGCCTTATTTACCTTCTCTGGAAAAAATGTCAAGAAGTTAACAGTATGCAAAGCACCATATGACAACCCTACAATGTTTATGTTATTAATTTCTAATGTATGTAGTACTTCTTTTAACCATAGTGCGTAACTTAAGCGATCTATAAAGCCTTTTTTGAGAACACTTTTATTTTTATCCCCTAAAATATCAATACATATTATTCTAAAATGGTTACTCCAGTGTAAAATATTTGGATACCACATTGTCGAACTCATCTTTGCTCCATGGAGTAATACGAGAGGTTGTGCTAATTTATTACCACTTTCAATAATATGGGTCTTTCCTTGAGATGTTTCTACAAAATAAGATAAAAAACTAGTTGGCCATAATTTTAGACTTTTTTCATAGGATTGTAGATAATTAGTTTCTTGATATTTTTGTTCTAAATTCTTCATTTTAGCACCCTCCACATAGCCCATTTTCATAGTTCATTTTTAAAGTCACAGTAGTTTTGCTTTAATTAATACCCATTTTAAATTTAAAGGTTTCAATTTCATCGACCGCTTTCTTGTATCCCCCAGCATTTTTTAAAGATTTCCCAATTCTATGGCTGTTTTTTGTATAAATATCATTTGATAACATATGCATTGTTGTATTCCGTAATATTTCTGGAGTAAGCAAATTACGATTCAACTGAACTCCAGCTTCTAATTCTTCTATTCTTTGAGCAACTATAGGTTGATCTCCCATAACTGGAATAACTAGCATAGGAACACCAAAATATAAGCTTTCACTGGAACTATTCATTCCTCCATGTGTAATAAATAGATCAGTATGCTGTAAAATGTCTAATTGAGGAACGTAATTATATAGCTTAAAATTAGAAGGAATATTTTCTAGTTGATTAATATCATTTTGTTCCCCTACAGCTAATATGACAGTAACCTGGCTATCCCGAAATGCTTCAAAACATGTGTGATAAAAGTCTGGTTGCTGGTTAAATACCGTTCCCATAGAAATAAAAATTAATTTGTTTCCCTTTTCCTGTTCTAAGGAAATAGAATTTACATCTATACGCTGTTCAATAGAAGTACCGACAAATATATAAGAGTCATCAAATTCCTCTACATTTGGTTGATACAATTTTGATGTATATACAATAGTAATATCTCCTGGGCATGTCATCACATTTTGTTTTTCATTAAGCTTAATGCCATAAATATCTTCCCATTTTTTTAAAATACCCATGACTTCCTGATATAAAGGAGATTTTTTATTTTCTTCTCCATGATTTTTCATAAGTGTAGAAGCTATCTTTTTAGTAATGACAAATGTTGTACATGAAGAAATTTTAGGTAATTGTAATATGTCTGCTATGATCCATCCAACAGCGAAATTATTATCATATATAATATAATCGTATTTTTCCCCTTTTATTTCTTCTAAAATTATCTCTATTATTTTATCCATAGATTTTACTATGTGTAATAATATTTCTTGAGGATTAATTTGTCCACTCATCCTTTTTACCATGTCTATTTGTAATATGAAATTTTCATAAGGTCGAAACAAAGCTCCTGTATTTTCTATTTTACTTCTATACTCTTCTACGCAATAGTAAATAACTTCCTCGCCTCTTTTTATTAGTTCTTCGACAAGTGCAATTGTTGGATTAATATGTCCTTCTCCTGGAAAATTAAATATTAGAACTTTTGCCATAGTATTGTTCCTCCCTTAGAATTAAATAACTATTCCTGTATTGCTAATATCAATCATGTACTGATATTTGAATTAAAGATAAAGATTTTCTCTTTAAATATTTTTCTACTAAATATCCTTTCTATTCAAGGGTTTTTCTCCTCTTATTTTAATAAAATCACTTGTGTTATTAAATGGAATAAACAATTAAGAAACAAAGTTGATATAAGAAATTACGTAATTCCTTCTCTCTATTTCTCTCATGTATAATAAAAAATCACTAAGAGTAGCAGGTGCTGAATTATGCGCAGATATCAATATGTTTAATCTACCCATCATCAATATAATGAAGGTAAAAGTATTGATATGAAGTTGGTTGCAGAAAAACGTTGCAACCGTAAAAGCTTCAACGTTCTATCCCCCCTCACTTGCCGAAGTTGCGAAAACCAAGCTAAAGTAGGTAGTGTGTTAAGTCGTTCAATAGAATTGTCCCCTTGGTTTAACAAATGATTTTTTGTAAATAATATGTTTATTAAACAATTAATTAAGGGGTGCTTATATGCCACAGGATCGAAAAGCAGAGGTTCAAAACGATGCATACGAAGGAAAAGAGATCATGCCAGATAATCAACTGTCTCTACCGCATCACATGCAAAAAGAGCTGCCTCATGAATTTTCTGTAAATCCTCTGTTTGCCCGCGAAGGAGAATCCGTCGTTCCGCGCTTTCATATGTCTGATGAAGGCATGTTACCAGAAACAGCGTATCAGATTGTCCATGATGAGATTACTCTTGATGGCAACGCCCGCCTGAATCTTGCAACATTCGTTAGCACATGGATGGAGCCTGCTGCAGAGCAATTATATACAAAATCATTCGACAAGAACATGATTGACAAGGACGAATATCCACAGACAGCTGAAATTGAGGAGCGGTGTATCCGCATCTTAGCCAACCTCTGGCATTCGCCCAGCCCTCTTACAACTATGGGTGTTTCAACAACTGGATCTTCAGAAGCATGTATGCTCGGTGGGCTTGCTTTAAAGCGCCGCTGGCAAAATGCACGTAAAAACGAAGGGAAGCCTGTGGATCGTCCCAATATTGTGTTTAGTTCTGCTGTTCAGGTCGTTTGGGAAAAATTCGCGAATTATTGGGAGGTTGAACCACGCTATGTGAAGGTTAGCCCTGAACATCCTCAATTGGATCCTCAGGGGGTTCTCGCAGCCGTGGATGAAAATACGATTGGTGTGGTACCGATTCTCGGTGAGACTTATACCGGTCTTTACGAACCGGTTGCCTCCATTGCGAAAGCGTTGGATGATTTACAGGCGAAGACTGGTCTTGACATTCCCATGCATGTGGATGCAGCTTCGGGAGGATTTATAGCACCGTTTCTTCAACCAGATTTAGTCTGGGATTTTCAATTACCAAGGGTGAAGTCCATCAATGTATCCGGACATAAATATGGATTAGTCTATCCTGGATTGGGTTGGATAATTTGGCGGGAAGCTGAAGATCTCCCTGAGGATCTAATCTTTCGCGTTTCCTATTTGGGCGGGAATATGCCGACCTTTGCCCTGAATTTCTCTCGTCCCGGTGCACAAGTGCTCCTGCAATATTACAATTACTTGCGTTTAGGGAAAAGTGGGTACTATGATGTCCAAAAGGCTTCTCAGAAAGTCGCTCTTTTTCTAAGCAAGGCCATTCAGAAGATGGAACCGTTTGAACTTTTGTCCGATGGGTCGGATATTCCGGTTTTCGCTTGGCGACTGAAAGATGGCTATACATCATACTGGAACCTTTATGATTTATCTCGACAATTGCGTGTGTTCGGTTGGCAAGTACCCGCCTATCCATTGCCTCCAGATATGGAAGCGGTGACAATTATGCGAGTTGTGGTTCGAAATGGATTTTCCATGGATCTTGCGCATTTATTTTTGAGAAACCTCAAACAGACTGTTGCCTTTCTGGATTCCCTGGATGGGCCTATGCCACATGATACAAAATGTGACAATGGGTTTCATCACTAAATAAAAAAGCCTAATTTCTTCACATTAAATTGAGAAGTTAGGCTTTTTTATATTGGAATTTCCTTAACGTTGTAAATCTACATTTTTCTGAAGCTACCCCATATATAAGAAATAGACTTTATTATCTTTCGTCTAAATGTCTGGATATCTACCTTTCTTAAATCACTTATAAGACTGTTTTTTTCCATTTTCGTATTTTAGTTCTGAAATTTGTAAATGGAGCAACTGTATTGATATGCACCCATTTCCAAATAGGCCACTTTGCTTTTGTTGTGACCCATTTTCTTTGTTCTGGTTGGAATAATTCTACTTCAGAAAGATCATTTATCCAATCGACTAACATTTGAACTAACTTTGTTAATTCTTCCTCCTGCTGTTTTAAGGTTAACCTACCATACTGCTCATAAAAAGATTGATAAAGCCCACCTAAGTTATTCCATTTGTAGTCAGGTGTGATATGAACTATAAACTTGCCGTTCCGGCAAACTTATAGTTCTTTTTGTTTGCGGCAAAGATATGCTTCCAGTAATTTTGAGGTTTTGAAATTAATGTTCAAAAGTCATTCTTTAAAGGCAAATGTAAAATGATAATAAAATTGTTTAATTTTGTTATGAAAATATAAGAGCCTTGCTACAATCTAGTGTGTTGTAAGGCTCCTAAAAGTTATTTAATTTCTATACATTTAAAGGTATTTGTACTCAAAAATCATTAATAAAGTTGTTTAATTCTTATTGAACTAAGCACCTGTTAGCCTAGGTGTGATTGTTCACATTCTTTAAGATACTTCTTTACAAATCATTAATAAATTGCCATCTAGATCTTTGAACACAAAATAAAAATTATCCTGAATCTCTGTAACAAGTTCAACATTATTTTCTTTCATAAATTGATAAGCAACTTGAATATCATCCGTTAAAAACTGAATTGATGGAACTTGGTAAGTGGAAATATCACCATCTTCTTTTCTCCACTTTGGCATGGCATCTAAAACTAAGCCAGCTGTACCTTCCATGGGTGCCACGAATATATGCCCAAAATATTCTTCTCCTCCTTTCAAGCCAAGTATTTTTATGTACCATTCTTTGGCTTTCTCTAGGTTACGAACTGGAATAAACACACCACCGATTCTGTTTTTAACGGGTGTTTTGTAGTCAGGTTTAGTCACAAAAACAGCCTCCTTTAATAAATCATTTAATATACTTTAAAATTCTATATTTTCTAACATTTGCCTCTCTTATGTTTAAAAATAATTCGACAAATAACCAATTCTTGTTCAACTAGCCTGCCCTGTTAGTAGTAGAAGAATTTTTTAAATAACTATATTATTTTTTAATGACTATATTGTAAATTAAACAACTTTATTATCTCTGCACAGCAAATAGGTTTCCAGAAAGATAAAATTATAAGTTTAATGATTACATACTTTATGAACAAAGGAAATAACTAGAAAACGTTATTGTTTTTTAGTTATTTCCTTTGTTCATAAACATAATTTTCTGTACCCTTATTTTTTAGCATATAGAAAAACTGATAGATTGAGCGATTGTTTATTAAAATTTATAGTTCGATTATATAAACTATGTACTTAATATGATATTTCTTATAAGATTGTAGAGCTGGATTAGTGCCATGCAATAAAAATAAATGGGATTTTAATATAGGAGTATAGAAAATAAATATGAAGACTGAAATTAATATCAACAGGATTGATATATTAGATTATTTACGAGGATTTGGCTTGATAGGAATTTTGTTGGTGAATGCGCCATTTTTATTAAAGATGGATCCCCCGCCACTAGGTCCTATAGATACGTCATATCAACAATTTTTATATTTATTTATAGAGGGACGTTTTTATACAATTTTCACCTTTTTGTTTGGTATAGGTTTTTATATATTTATTACTCGTGCAAAAGCAAAAGGGTCTAATGGATACCTCTTATTCATTAGGAGGCTTATCCTACTATCTATTATGGGGCATATTCTTAGTATATTTTTTTCAGGAGAAATCCTGGGATTATATGCGAGATGGGGAATCTTTTTATTACCTTTTTATAAAGTAAGACGACATTTCAATTTAGCATTTGCATTATTGGGGATCTTCTGTTTAAGTTTTTTAGGTTCGAAAGATCTATTAGTATTTCCATTGTTTTTATTAGGTCTAGCGGTAGGACAATATGGTATATTTGAAAAAATATCAGAGAACTTAAGAGAATTTAAGACTTTTACTATAATTATAGCAGGATTGAGCATAATTGGATTAGTAATTCATTATATATCTTTTAATCATGGAACACGAGTATCTGGTACATCTTATCGTATAGGTCTTATGACTGGTCCAATTATTTCAGCTTGTTACGTAGGAGTGTTAGTTTTATCATTACAACCTGTTTGGATTCAAAAACTTTTATTCCCTTTAAAATATTACGGACGTATGGCTTTGACAAACTATATTTGTCAAGTAGTTCTAGTGCTAACAGCTGACTATTACTTTCAATTAACAGGGAATATTACTTATTCCCAAAGTTTTTTTCTTTGTATAAGTATTTATGTACTTCAGCTATTATCTAGTATAGCATGGCTTCAATTCTTTAGAATGGGGCCCTTAGAATGGCTATGGAGAACATTTACTTATTGGAAACTAGTTTCTAACAAAAAATAAAACGCAACTTTCATGAAAACATAATCCTTTTTGATTATGTTTTTTGTTATAAGAGGATTAGTTGATTTATATCTAAAGGGCGTTTAAACGTACAATTCTCTCGAAATCATGGGGTGTCCCTCTAATATAATTCACGGCAAGCTTATGAGTTATTAATTAACTGACGGTAAAGTTATGCTTCCTTTAGCGGCAACTTTATGGGTAAAGTCACATCAGGAGTAGGTGTTTGTACGTCAAGTCCACATTGTTCGTCTTTTTCCCATGATAATAACAAGTTAATCCACCCCAATTGATAAGAAAGAATTTCAGAAGGAGTTTTGTCCACTTCAGAGATATGTTTACCTCTCAAATTTTCAGGAATCACTTTAAATTCTTCAATAAATTTCTTATAAGCTTTATCGATTGATTTAATTAATTCTTCAGCATTAGCGTACTGTTTCATAATTCTTTCACACCTTTATTTTTGATACCTTCAGCATATGGTTAATGGTCTATATTCAGCCAAACTAAAAGAATCCTAAATAAATAAGATTCTTTTAGTTTGGCTGAATTTTATTTATCTTAGTTTACTAGTTCACTTGACGATGATTTGTTTGTTATTCTCCGCCTTTATCTTTCTTGGTTATCATAATATGTTTTATCTGCGTATTTTTTATCATTTCCTCTTAGATAGGCTAAGATTATTTTTGGATTTTTAAGTAAAGCCCAATCACCATATGTATCAAATCTTCTGCATGAAGTTATCATTCCATTTTTAATGGTACCGAATTTCTTATTATTTTGTTTTCCCCATTTTTTTAACCGTTTAGCAAAATCTGCATCTTCTGCCATAAGCATATTTTCATTAAATCCATTGATTGCCATAAAGTCTTTTCTATAGCACCAAAAAATCCCTACAGATACAGCTCCATACTTAAAAAGTAAGGGGATTATTATTAACATTGCGGAAACGAATATTCCTAAAGATATTCTTTCAAACTTCCCAGTTACCCCACCGCCAATGTATTTACCTGAAGCTAAATATTTATCTACATTAGACAACATAGATTCTGTCATTAGGGTATCAGCGTCTATAGTAATGATTATTTCTCCACTGGCTATTTCTGCTCCTGCATTTCGAATTTTGGATAAGTTTTTATCGTTGTTGTTTAATATAATACAGTTATAAGACTTTGCTATTTCTTCTGTTTTATCTGTGCAACGATTTAAAACAACTATAACTTCAGTTTGATCTTTATATGCTTCTGATGCTTTTGCAATCGAATCTAAACATTTTTTAATATACTTTTCCTCATTGTGTGCAGGGATTATAATAGAAAATTTCACAGCTTCTTTTAAATAGATTCCTGAAGATTTGTTTGTTTCAGTCATAATATTCCCCCTTTTTCATAAAGCGAATATATACCATATATAATATATATTAACATTTATAGGGTTATATTATAGGGGGTAGCACGCAAATTTTAACATTTGTATACCCTAAGGGATTCTCAAACACCACCTCAATATACTACTGCTGCAGTACATCCATCTATATGTAGCCATGTTTACTCTGGACTAGATTTCCAAGAGGGACTATTATCAATACAAATAGAGCTCTTGGTATACCTAATAGTACTGCAAAGAATACATTTGCAGTACTAGACATGGGAGATGTAAATTGTAAAAGGAACGTAACAAATAATTGGTTTGATATTTATTTTGGAGAATCTAATAGTAGGGGGACACTATACATGCCCATCAACTTAAGAATTTTCACTACCCCTAAGTACAAAAAACGTTATTCTTTCTAAACACTCTAAGAAAAAACACCTATAAATAAAATTTAATTAATTGGTATATACTTCTTGAAACCCTTACTTATGGTTCCGTTGTATCCATTTTTAGTGAAGAATTTATGTGCTTTTATTCGAGTTGCACTACTTAATAAGATAATTCTTGTGGATCCCCTTGCAATTGATATCTCTTCTACATGTTTCAATAACTTTTCCCCTATCCCATTACCTCGAAAATCTTCATTTACAATCACATACTCTAAAACAGTATACGGCCTAAATTGATATCCAGGATCGAGGCAAAATGTCATAAATATACTTCCTTTGACGTTACCATTATCCTCATAGACAAACAAAAAATTATTAGAATCATCCCTTATCTGCTCAATTCTTTCTGGTAAAACCTTAATATTTTTGCTATGTGGTGTTAATTTTTTATATAGATTTTCAATTATATTACTGTCCTTTGGTTCAGCTTCACGAATCATATAATTACCTACCTTTTGCATCTAATATATCGATGGCTTGAATTCTTTTAACATTCTGATTAAATTATATATTAAAACAAGACTTTTTTGGTATAATTTAGGTGAGAAGAGGATAAAAACGAAAATAATTGGAATAATTCCACAGCCTGGCAACCTGAACTGAATTATTTACACAAAGATAAACATTTCTATCATTATGATCTATCCTTCCTCTGATTTCCCTCGGTTTTCTCATCCAAAATACGTTTAAGTTCGTTAATGTCTTCTGAAGACAGTTTTTCTTCTTTCAGGAAATTTACAATCAAAGGTTTAAATGCTTCATCATAGAAACATTTAAGTAAAGATTTTGTTTCTACTTGTAAATAACTATCTTGCGAGACCAAAGTATGATATGCGTACATACACCCATTATCTGGATGGTAAACAATTGCTTCTTTGTGAACTAATCGATAAATTAGTGTTCAAATCGATTTCTGTTTTCCATCCATTTTCATCTCCGAATAATTCAGTTTACTATAATTAAAATATGTTTACTTGAAGATTTATACACTTACCCTTAAATCGTATTAGAAACAGTGATTGTTTTTTGAATTTTATAATATTTATTTATCAAGTTTTACTGATTTTAATCATCTGTGGTATATGTTACCATTTTATTAACCTATTAGATATTTTATTCTAATAAGCTAATAAAATGATAAGGGGGGCATTATTTATGTCAAAGTCAAAAATTAAAAAGATAGTTGGGGCGCTAAGTTTAACATCTACATTACTTATTTCTGCAATGCCGGCAAGTGCTGGTTCAGGATTAATATGGGTTAGAGACAAATACCCTAATGCATATGAATTTGATTATAATGGTGCTAAGGGGACAGTTAAAATTTTTTACAGAGATAAAAAAGGTAATACTAAAACAAAGATAGAAAAATGCCATATGGATAACAACACATGTTATGTACCAGATAAATGATAATAAAAGCACTCAATTCGAGTGCTTTTATTATCATCTATTGTTGTAGATCATTATATAATTTTCTTTAAAGATATTAATTACACAAAAAATCTCCTTTTTAATGAAGTATTTTTCCTGTTTTAGTTTACTATAATATAAATATGTATATTTTTCTGGCTCATTTTATAGCGATATGCCTAGTTCAATTTGCCATCAACTTATAATGCTAGTATCATTTCCTGTTAATTATTTAATTGTATTAATATTTCCGACTTTAATTATATTTTTCATTTCTTTATTTATGCTTTTTTCACCTTGAATAAAACAGTCTCAAAATTTTTATCACTCCCCCCTTGTTTTCCACAAATAGTATATATGTTACTTTTTTGTATTTTAAGAGAATTTTTTCGAAACATACTCAAAAAATGGCTCTCAAGTTCGTTTATAAAGAACATTTGTTTTATCGGTAATGCAATAAGATTCGAGAGTTAAAAACCTCCTTAAAAACAAAAATAGACCCCTTATAACGTTTTTCGTTTTTCAGGGATCTATTCTCTCTGGGATTTCTATTCTTCTATGTCTTTTTTTACTTCTGCAGATAAAATGTCTTCAGCAAACTTCCTGTAGCCATTATACCCTTTCTTTACAGCCTTTTTCTTTATTGCTTCTACTACCTTTTCATCAAGATAGAGACTTAAATGCTGCTTTTTTTCTTTCGATTCCTCTTTTGATTTGTTTTCAATTTTTTCTTTGAAAACTTCCAAATCCTTTTTTAAGTACAATCGTTCAGTAGATTTCCCTTTAGCAATTTCTTTAAAGGGCAACATCCCATCTTTAGCTGCATTATGAACGTAAGTCTTAGACTTATTTAGAAATTCAGCTGCTTCTTTTAATGTTAAAGAGTCTTTGTATAATTCCTCTAACTTTTTTACATCTTCTTGCTCAAAACGATATCCACCATCTGCTTTCCAGGTGGCCATATTGATAGGTTCGATGTGTTTATACTTAATTAAATAGCCTAATTGATTTTTTGTTAAACCTACCCTATCGCATACCTCTTCTAAAGATAAATAGGCCATTTCTCACCTCATCTGAAACTTTCATTCTAGCTGTTGTTTAAATTTTCTCAGTTGATACTTTGTTAAACCTGTTTCTTTTACTACATCCGTGATTGAGTACTCCTTATACTGAAGATACTTAAATGGATTTTCCATATAACGTTCTCGTACCTTATTAAAGGTACTCTTTTTCGATAAAGAATTCAATTGCTCTCCTTTCTCTCGGATGGAATCGAAAATGGGACAACCTTTACAATGTTTGTAGTTTCTCTGTTTTGCCTGTTCTTGCTCATCTGTACAATTCACTGATAGGTTGTTCAGAGGGCAAATTGAACAATGGGTATCTTCTAAATTATGGATTTCTTGTAAAATGTTCAGACGAAGACTAGTCAAAAAAATCTCCTCCTACCGCGTTTGGATTGAAATGTACAAAAAAATCAATTAAAAATTTCCATTATACATTATCTAAACAGAAACGTTAAATAAAAAGGCGAAAATATATATTTAAACATTTCATTCTATACCAAAATAAATAATGCGTTTATTGTGGTATAATTAGACTCATAAAAATTCATATAAAAATATATGTGTGTCTTTTCATTCTATTAAATTGTGCATAAATTTGAATATTATAAATTACAAACATAATATTCAACTTGTAAAATCCAAATCAGATTTTTTGATAGCAGTCATTTCGAAAAAATTATGGGTATGGGTATTCGAAATATTGAATATTCCCAATTAAGCGAAGAATCATTAGTTTATTTATTTTTACACGATGCGCCTTCTTTAACGAAAAAAGAAGTGAGCAAACAAAAAAACTTTATCTGCACAATCTTTCTCATTTTCTTCAATATATAAAAGAAACAATTGGAACCATTAAGGAGTTATCCCATAATAAGATGGAAATCTATTTCTATCAACTAAGTAAGAAGTATGCGGCCACCACATTACGTCGAAAGAAAACAGTGGTTCAGCAGTTTTTAACGAATTTCCCGAAAGAATTCTCCTTCCTCAAGCGTGTGAAGGGGTAGCCCAACGGTAGCTGGGAGATGAATTTCGGTTTGGCGTAGCCAAAAGGTTTTTCTTTTTATTTTGCCTCTGATATAATCAGTCTTATAAATGATAAAGGCTGGTATATAAATGAAATTAGATAGTAATAACCATTCAGTATTCTTGTTGTATTATCACCTTGTGTTAGTCGTGAAATACAGAAGAAATGTGTTTGATGATGATATGTCAGACTATGCAAAAGATATGTTTGTTCGACTATCTGAAAACTATAACATCACATTAGTTGAATAGGATCATGTTGGTTTAAGTCAAAGAAAAAGACATCTATATAGATGTCTTTTTCTTTATAATGTAATAAGAAGAATGTTATTATTTAACTAATTGTTGCTGGATTTCTTTAATTAAAAATTCAGCCCCTTCAGGACTAAGAACAATTTGTCCATTAGCTAATGAAATGTTTTTTTCTGAAATATCACCAGTTATTGCACAAGCATCATATGACTTGTATTTTTGTAATATTATTTTTTCACCTTCTACAAATATTTCTAAAGGTTCTTTTTCTGCAATTCCTAACGTTGTTCTTAACTCTTTCGGAAGAACGATTCGTCCTAATTCATCTACTTTTCTTGTAACACCTGTTGATTTCATATTTATACCACCTTTTATTTTTTCTAGCTAATAATCACATATGAGCAAGCGGATTTAATGCTGTTTTTCCACTATCATCTGCATATAATACTACAATTATATCTCTAAATTCCTTTGTCGTCTTTTACCGCGTTTTCTCTTTCTTTAGCTTCTAACATAAATTGAGCGTAAGTCATTATCTTTTCTAGTTCATTTTTGGAAGCATTATAATCTTTAATATAACGTTCTTTTCTTCCTGGACTCATATATTTATTTTTTTTCATTTCGTTTATTGTTTCTATATTCATGACTTTTCGTTTTCCCTTTTTCTCATATAAGAGTTTTAGATGTATAGCTAGGCATATACTCCAAAGAGTAAAACCGATAATGAAAGATAGTAATAGATGTGCTGAAAGAGAATGATTAATAATAATGAAATAGAAAAAATAAATAATCGAGATTGCAAACAAAAATGAATTATAGTATTTTTGTATATTTTTGTATTTATGTATTTTTAGTTCGTGTTGTTTTTTCTCATTTCAAGGGTCTCTAACATATATAATTTATCTCCTTTTAAATTAGACCAGTTGGTGTTTTTTACTATCCCTTTTTAACGAATTTCCCGAAAAAATTCTCCTTCCTCAAGCGGGTGAAGGGCGTAGCCCAACGGTAGCTGGGAGATGAATTTCGGTTTGGCGTAGCCAAAAGGTTTTTCTTTTTATTTTGCCTCTGATATAATCAGTCTTATAAATGATAAAGGCTGGTATATAAATGAAATTAGATAGTAATAACCATTCAGTATTCTTGTTGTATTATCACCTTGTGTTAGTCGTGAAATACAGAAGAAATGTGTTTGATGATGATATGTCAGA
>NZ_JBQAFE010000021.1:0-21562 GCF_051915685.1 Bacillus cereus group sp. MYBK5-2 | reverse complement strand
AGCGTTCATCCTGAGCCAGGATCAAACTCTCCAATAAAGTTAGTTTGTCTAGCATCTAAAATAAAAATTGACGTTTCACGTTGTTTGTTTCGTTCAGTTTTCAAAGAACTAAAAGCGGGTGAAGAGAATCGAACTCTCGACCAGAGCTTGGAAGGCTCTTGTTTTACCACTAAACTACACCCGCGTGGTCGGGAAGACAGGATTTGAACCTGCGACCCCCTGGTCCCAAACCAGGTGCTCTACCAAGCTGAGCCACTTCCCGTAATTGGCGCGCCCGAGAGGAGTCGAACCCCTAACCTCTTGATCCGTAGTCAAACGCTCTATCCAATTGAGCTACGGGCGCTTATTCATGATGTTTTTTCGTCGTTGTAATTTGGCGACTCAATTATCTTATCATACTACATTTTCAAATGCAAGCACTTTTTTAAGAATTTTTTGATGCGGCCGAGAGGACTTGAACCTCCACGGGGTTTCCCCCACTAGGCCCTCAACCTAGCGCGTCTGCCGTTCCGCCACGACCGCGCGGAAAAAACAAAAGTGAGCCATGAAGGACTCGAACCTTCGACCCTCTGATTAAAAGTCAGATGCTCTACCAACTGAGCTAATGGCTCGTAAATGGCTGGGCTAGCTGGATTCGAACCAGCGCATGACGGAGTCAAAGTCCGTTGCCTTACCGCTTGGCTATAGCCCATCGAAATAATTATCTTCTTTTCAAAGACAAATGTTATTGTAACATAATGTCCAATAAAAAACAACTGCTATATAGCAGAAGTTAAAATGGCGGTCCCGACCGGGGTCGAACCGGCGATCTCCTGCGTGACAGGCAGGCATGTTAACCACTACACCACGGGACCATTTGGTTGCGGGGACAGGATTTGAACCTGCGACCTTCGGGTTATGAGCCCGACGAGCTACCGTGCTGCTCCACCCCGCGACAATACTATTCATATAAAATTATATGGTGGAGGATGACGGGATCGAACCGCCGACCCCCTGCTTGTAAGGCAGGTGCTCTCCCAGCTGAGCTAATCCTCCGAAGTGGTGACCCGTACGGGATTCGAACCCGTGTTACCGCCGTGAAAGGGCGGTGTCTTAACCACTTGACCAACGGGCCAATATGTATGGCAGAGAAGAAGGGATTCGAACCCTCGCACCGCGTTAGCGATCTACTCCCTTAGCAGGGGAGCCCCTTGAGCCACTTGGGTACTTCTCTGTATGGCTCCGCAGGTAGGACTCGAACCTACGACCGATCGGTTAACAGCCGATAGCTCTACCACTGAGCTACTGCGGAATAATGAAGACAATTTGTATCTTATAAAAATTCTCTCTGTAAGTCAAGAAGTTTTTAACAACATCTTGTTCAAACGTGACATGTTTATAATATACTGGATTGCGTTTTTACTGTCAAGATGTTTTCGATATCGGTTTGAGTTTCCCTTTACACTTTCCACAGACATAACTTTTTATATTTATTTGACGCCTTCTTACATATTGAAGTGAACACTCCATACATTCATACTTATAAATCTTTTTTTCCTTCTCTTCATTAATCATTCGTTTACAAAAACGTGGTGCATCAACTTTCTTTAACAACTCACGAAAATCCCTGTCCCTGTGCTTATACCCTCTTCCTGCAATATGTAAGTGATAATGACAAAGCTCATGTTTAATAATCCCGACTAACTCTTCTTCACCATACAATTCGTAATATCGATAATTCAGTTCGATATTATGACTCTTCAATAAATAACGCCCACCAGTTGTACGTAATCTATTATTAAACACCGCTTTATGTAAGAACGGCATCTCAAAGTATTGTAGTGACACTTCTTCCACTAGTCGCTGAATTTCTTGCTCATCCACTCTCATTCCTCCTAAACAAAAAAATATTTTTACACTTTTCTCCCTTCTTATACATATATTAAATAGTACATATACCCATCCTCATGTAAGAAGCGTGGTTTCTAAAAACAAAACATGAATAGAAATCCACTCACCAACCTCTCATCAATAGCATTTTAGATTTTTGAGAGCAGGATTAAACAAGGAGGGATTCCTATGCCTACGTGGCTAAAAAAACAAATGCAACGTGCATATTTCGAAAAAAACCGGTATCAAATTAAGTTATTAAATGAATGCTGGTTTTATTATAGCAAAATACATCAAAGCTCATAATCCATTACACTTTTTATTTCATAAAAAAAGAGCAGTTTCATCTGCTCTCTTCTCTTACTATTCAATCGGCAACATAGATAGTGCAACGCGTCCTTTTTTTGTATCAATATCATCTACCCATACTTTTACAATTTGCCCTACTGATACAACATCTAACGGATGCTTTACAAACTGTTTGCTAAGTTTAGAAATATGTACTAAACCATCTTGCTTTACACCAACATCAACAAAAGCACCAAAATCAACAACGTTACGAACTGTTCCTTCTAGTTCCATACCACGTTTTAAATCTTCTAATTTCAAAATCCCTTTTTTCAAAAGTGGTTTAGGCAACTCATCCCTCATATCTCGTTCAGGACTAATAAGCGCATCTATAATATCAACTAACGTCGGCTCCCCAACTCCTGTTTCTTGAGATAACTTAGAAATCTCTACTTCTTCCAATCTCTTTTGTAATTGCGGTTGTCCTACGTCATCTATCGATAACCCTAGACTCTTCAATAACAATTCAACATTTTTATATTGCTCTGGATGAATACCTGTTCGATCTAATGGATTCGCTCCTTCTAGTATACGTAAGAAACCTATACATTGTTCATAAGTCTTTGCACCTAAACGTGGGATTTTCTTTAATTCCGTGCGCTTCGTGAATTTCCCATCTTCTTCTCTCTTTGCTACAATATTTTTCGCAACAGTTTTCGATAAACCTGAAACATATTGTAACAATGCAACCGAAGCCGTATTTACATTAACCCCAACTTGGTTAACAGCTGTTTCTACTACAAATGTTAATGACTCATTCAGTCTCTTTTGAGATACATCATGTTGGTATTGTCCAACCCCAACTGATTTAGGATCAATTTTCACAAGTTCAGCAAGTGGATCTTGCAGACGTCTCCCAATAGAAACGGCACTTCTCTCTTCAACTTGTAAATTTGGGAATTCCTCACGGGCTAAATCAGAAGCTGAATATACACTAGCACCCGCTTCATTTACAATAATATAAAAGACATCTCGGTTCACACTTTGTAATACATCTACTATAAACTCTTCTGTTTCTCTAGATGCTGTCCCATTACCAATTGCAATCATTTCAACTTGATATTTATCTATAATAGAAAGAACTTTCGTTTTTGCATCCTCATATTTACGAACAGGTGGATGCGGATAAATAACATCGATATGTAGTACTTTCCCCGTATCATCTACTACAGACAATTTACAACCAGTTCTATATGCCGGATCTACCGCTAGCACGACTTTCCCTTTCATCGGAGGTTGTAATAATAAGTTACGTAAGTTCTCAGAGAAAATATGTATTGCTTGTTCTTCAGCTGTTTCTGTTAATTCTTTACGAATCTCTCTTTCGATTGAAGATTGAATTAATCGTTTATAACCATCTTCAATCGCTAATTGTACATAATGTGCACTTTTCGAATCGTTATCACGAATTACTTTCTTATTTAAGAAGGTTACTATCTCATCTACTGGCGGAACAACAGCAACTCTCAATATATCTTCTTTCTCGCCACGATTCATTGCTAATACACGATGTGGTACTACTTTTTGCAATGGTTCTTCATAACTGTAATACATTTCATATATATTCTTTTCATCTTTTTCTTCATCTTTCACGGACGAAGACATAACACCTTTTCTAAAAGTAACATTTCGAATCCAACTACGATACGCAGCTTCATCTGAAACCATTTCTGCAATAATGTCTTGTGCACCTTGTAAAGCTTCTTCTGCAGATTGCACTTCTTTCTCTACATTAATAAATTCCACTGCCTTTTTAGCCGGATCTTCTTTCTTATATAACAATAACCATTCAGCTAATGGTTCTAATCCTTTTTCTTTAGCAATTGTCGCTTTCGTTCTTCTTTTCTCTTTATATGGACGATATAGATCTTCTACTTCTTGCAACTTTGTAGCTTTAACAATTTGCTGTCGTAGCTCTTCTGTCAGTTTCCCCTTCTCATCAATAAGACGAAGAACTTCTTCCTTCCTATCTTCAAGTTGCATCATATATTGCCATCTCTCTAAAATCGTACGAATTTGCACCTCATCTAAAGAGCCTGTCCATTCTTTTCGGTAACGAGCAATAAATGGAACTGTGTTACCTTCTTCTGTTAATTGAATAACATGACGAACTTGCTTTTCGGTAAAGCCTAATTCTTTCACTAACATTTTCATTAACGCTTGTCGATTATCTACCATTTCCATATACAACCGTAACCTCCTCTATAATAAAAAAAGTTGCCCTTCAAAGAGAGCAACTTAAACTGCCGATTTAAAAATCTATTAGTCCTAAACTAATTTGTAACGCTTCATCTACACGACTCATCATCACTTCATCCAAATGAGTGATTTTGTCCGTTAAGCGTTGCTTATCGATTGTTCGAATCTGCTCAAGTAAAATAACAGAATCTCTCTCAAAACCATACTTTTTCGCATCAATTTCCACATGAGTGGGTAATTTCGCTTTTTGAATCTGTGCAGTAATAGCCGCTACAATCACCGTTGGACTAAAACGATTTCCGATGTCATTTTGAATGACAAGAACCGGACGAACGCCTCCTTGCTCAGAACCAACAACTGGGGAAAGGTCTGCAAAATACACGTCGCCGCGTTTTACAATCAAAATATTACCCCCCGCTAACTAAGCGTTCTACTGTATGAGCTGCTTCATACTCTGCTAAGAAAGCTTCAGATGCAATACCAAGATTAATTTTTCCCATTTCAATGTACCCACGTCGCATTGATTCATGTTGGTAGCGTTTCTTCGTCTTATGTTGACGCAATAACAATTGTGTTGCCTGGCAAATTAGTTCATGGCGATTCTTATTCTCTTGTTTTCCAATTCCGTCCAATTCCGTTACCATTTGCTTTGGCAACCGAACCACGATTTCAGTAGTTACACTTGATTCGGACACAAAAATACACCTCCACCGTCAACTACACACCCAAATATATATATGACACCTATTGTAATAATACCATTGTATGGAGCCTGTTGCAAAGACTTCCTTATTCCTTGCTTATGTTTTCCAATTCACAAACAAAACATTCATCTTCTTAAATTTTTTATCTCATAACTCACTAAAAACAATAGAACTCCTCTTCAAAACTTACGTGCAACTTATATAAAAAATGATTATAAGTAAAAAGCTTCTCATCAAAAAGAGCTTATTATCCAGCAATGAACAGTCACCCCAATGACAAGAAGCAATCATACTACCTTCTATATATTGTTCAAGTAATTAATTATCTCTACAACCTTACCATTCCGTATAAATATTCTTGGGACACGGAAACTGATCGTTGCAATAATTTCATAATTAATAGTCCCTGAGTATTCCGCAACCTCTGTAGCGCTAATATACTCATCTCCTTGCCTTCCAATAAGCGTAACTTTCGTACCAAGTGGCACTTCACAAGGAAGATGAATCATGAACTGATCCATTGTTACTCGCCCTACAATCGGTACCCTTTTACCATTTATAAGCACTTCAAATCCTTGTAACCTTCTAAGCCACCCATCTGCATAGCCAATCGCTACAGTCGCAATCCATTCTTCAGTTTTCGTTCGGTAGGTGACATTATAACTAATTCCATCACCTTTAATTACCTGTTTAATATGAGCGACTTTCGTATGAAGTGATAGCGCCGGTTCTAATTCAAATGGTAAAAAAGGACGTATTTCTACAGAAGGAGATAATCCATACATTGCAATCCCAATTCGCACTGCATTAAATGTAATCCCTTGAAAACGTAACGTCGCAGCACTATTAGCTGTATGAACAAACTTAGGATCCACTCCGAATTCTTTCAACCAACTTAACTGCTCTAAGAACGTGTTATATTGCTTATCAAAATACGAAGTCTCAACCTCATCTGCCGTTGCAAAATGCGTGTATACTCCTTCTAACTCTAAAAACGGTGCACCCTCTAAACTCTTTAAAAATTCTTTTAGCTCTTTTCTTTCACGTATTCCAATTCTCCCCATACCACTATCAAAGTTAATATGGAATTTCATTACAGATGAACCATCCCAAAGTTTAATTGCTTCGTCCACCCATTCTTTTTGAAAAACAGTTAGCGCTACATCATTTTCAGCAGCTACATTTACATCACGCGGCGGCGAGGGACCTAATACTAAAATCGGCTCAGTAATACCAGCCCTCCGAAGCACTAAAGCCTCATCTAAAAAAGCAACAGCTAACCTTGTTGCACCTGCTTCTAATGCCGTTTTAGCCACCGGTACATAATCGTGCCCATATGCGTTTGCTTTAACTACAGCAAAAATCTCTACATTACTTGGGATGAACTCTTTAATATGTGTAACGTTGTTATAAATGGCATCTAAATCCACTTCCACCCAAGTGTCACGGTAAAATGGTGCTTCTTCCATAAATACACTTCCTTATACACGATATGCGAAGCTTATTCTTTTATATGCTTCTTTTATGAAATCCACCTTCAAACTAAGAAAAGACGTGGTGCACATATATCACCACGTCTAAGAAGTTTACTTCACCTGCTTCGCTGTAACTGAACGAGCAACCATTAACAGCTCCTTCGGCTCTAAACCTTTAGACACGAGCATATATTCTACTCCGTTATGCGACCACGTTACAGAGTCTTTTGTTAATGCACCAATCGTAAACCCAAGATCAACTGGTTCTCCACTTACACTTACCGCTGATGATGCCTCTGCAACTTTTGCCTTTTCTTGTATTAAAGTAAAGGATTTCTTATTTCCAGTGTATGTGAGTATCGCACGCTTGCCACTGTCTGTCTTCAACTCTTTTTCATCTTGCAGAGTCATACCTTGTGGTGTATCAAGTGGATACAAAATAGCAAACGGTTTGTCTTCTTTCGCTGTTGTTTGAACATCTACCTGCGCTCTAGACATATTTTGTTTCGTATCAAATGCACCTTTATCAAATTTCGCATCGAATTTCACTTTAGAGAAATCTACTTTCACAAGAACATTTTGATCATTATCCATTAACTTCACTGAAACTGGAGTCAAGTCGCTCTTATTCAATGTAATCTCTTGTCTCGGCAACATATTTTGATGTTGATAGTTTGTTTTTGTTTTAAAAATATAATACTTATCTGTTTTCTCAAAAGTAAGGTTTTTCTTGTCCTGCAAAATATCTCTTACAAGTGATTCATATAAATAAGCCTGGCTACTATTTTGCGGCCAATCACTTTGAAAACGGAAGCTCTTATTAAGCGCTGGCGTTAATACAAATACACCTTCTTCATTTCTCAAAATAATTTGGCTCTGATCTTTTTTTGCATTTTTTAAATTCACACGATAAAAAGACGGTTCCTTATGCCAAATCTCTACGTTATACTCTTGAGGCTCATTGCCTGTTTTAATAGATAATTTTGCCTCAGCTTGATAACTTTTCATCCCTTTTACTTTTGATTCTAAATCTCTCACGACATCATCTTGCTTCTTTTCCATACAACCCGCCAACACAAAAACGGTCAACAAACCGACAAGAACTAAAAACAGACGCCTTTTCATCAATTCAGCCCCTTTGCCCCTATAAATGAATGGAAGATGTACCTTCCTTATCGCTACCTCAAATATATGAGACAAAGATATAAAATATGCAGACTAGCGTGACGAGCTTTCTAAAACAACTTGAGCAACAGCAAATTCCTTACTATGACTAATTGATAAATGAACAATATGCTCTGTACTTGTAATCAGAATTGGCTTACCTCTTTCATCATTTTTCACTTCAACATCTAAAAAACTCACTTCTTTTCCGATACCAGTACCTACAGCTTTTGAATACGCCTCTTTCGCTGCAAACCTTCCAGCTACAAACTCTGTAAGGCGACTTCCTTTCAGCTCCATAGCAACATTACGTTCATTTTCCGTTAAAATACGTTCCATAAATTTAAGCTTTCCATCTAGCATTTTTTCAATACGATTTAATTCAATAATATCGATACCAATCCCTATAATCATTTCGAAATCCCCTTCTTCTATTTAACTTTCTTCTTTCATATTGATAAGAATAACAGAGAATCTTTCTGATGCAAAAGGGGTGATAGTAACCGTATGCTAATAAGATCCACTCATATTTCTTTACAACCGACTATTCTTACCTTACTGCTTATTCATTTAGTCATGATGATATTAGGCGACTTTTTTCTCTTACCACTGGCAGCCTCTAATGAATATATCGCGAAAGGAGAATGGTGGCGTGTCATAACTTCTCTTCTCGTACACGTAGACTTACAACATTTTCTTTCTAATAGTATTTTTTTGTTTGCTCTTGGTTCTTCTATCGAAAAGCAACTCGGACACTTTTCTTTTTTTATTCTATTTTTTCTCTCTGGAATTTCTGGAAATATTTCTTCTTATATTATTATGCCGCTTGAATATATTCACGCAGGTGCATCAGGTGGTATTTTCGGACTATTAGGTGCACAGTTATTTTTATTGTACAATCGATACCGCTCTTCAAAACCAAAAGAAATTGCCATTTTCTCAATTATGATACTTCTATTACTGCTATTTACTTTCTTTAACCCTTCTGCCAATCCGATCAGTCATTTAACAGGTTTAATAACCGGTGGCATTTTAACCCCTTTTTTAACAAAAAAAAACGATGGTGCAAAGCTTATTTAATATAAAAGCTTGCACCATCGATAATTTCTACATCTACTTGTTCACTTAAATCTCTCATTAATTGAAATAAAGACTCATCCTTCATCTTCGCCTCAATCATACAATCAATTTGCGGAACACTTCCCTTTATCCTTCTTAAAAAAGATAAAAATGCGTCTACATTAATATAATCTGCATGAGCTCTTGGATCTTTTCCCTCTCTAGGGCTAGAGATATGCATTTTAATCGGCAACAAAGACGTTTCCCACGTATGAACAACACGTGCCCAATCTTCATACCAATCTTCTTGCTCATTATTCATCATATGGTGATGCAAGTCAAATACGACGGGAATATCTAATTTTTCTCCTAAATATAATGTTTCCTCTAACGTAAAGGTTGTATCATCATTTTCTAATATAATCATTTCTTGAATACCCCTTGGGACATTCGACCAATTCTCTATAAAGCGCTCTAATGCAAGTTCTTTATCTTTATATCCTCCTCCAACATGCAGTACACATCGTTGCTTATGTTCAATCCCCATGCCTTTTAATAATTTTTTGTGCATCTGCAATGTTTTTACAGATTGTTTAAAAACACTCTCCTCAGGTGAATTTAGTACAACAAAATGATCTGGATGGAAATCAATTCTCATATTCATATGAACTGCATATTCACCTAGTTTTTTTAAATTTTCTTTTAACGGACGAATATAGTTCCACTCTAGCAATTCCTCATGATTCGCTAAAGGAATGAGCTTTGAACTGAGCCGAAAAAAAGATATGTCATGTCCTTTATTATGCTTTAATAAACGTAAACAATTTTCTAAATTGGAATTAGCAATTCTTTCAAGCTTACGAATTGCAGCATCACGATCATCTAATTTCTGAAACTGTGCATACGTCATCGTTTGAGATGGAGATGCATTCTTCAAATGTACACTCATCGCAACGTAACCAAGCCTTACAAGCATATAACAGCCCCTTTTCTATCATAACTATTATGTAGTATGCACAATTATAGAAATAAAAAAAGAGAATGCCCGCAAAGGGCATTCTCTTTTTTTATTAAGCTTGTGGACGGCTATGATGTTTTCTTTCGCCGCGTCCATTTGAAGAACCAGGGCGACCTTGGCCTTCACCTCTACGACCACGACTACCACCATCACGATTACGATCGCGGTTACCATCACGATTGCGATCACGGTTTCCGTCACGATTACGTCCATCACGGTTACGGTCACGATTACGTCCATCGCCACCGCCGCGTGCATCACGACTACGATTACGGTTACCATCACGGTATCCGCCTCCGTTACCGCCGCGTTTTTTAGAACCGCCGCCTCTTGAAACAACAGGTGGTTCTGATGTTAAAGCGATCGGAGTTGTATCCGGCTCTTTAGTCATCATTTTTAAAGCAGCAGCTACTACTGTTACAGAGTCATTTTCTTCTAACATTTCTTCTGCAATACGCTTGTAGTATGCTAAGTTTTCATTTTCAATTGTGCTTTGAAGCTTTTCAGCGATTAAACGTTGTTGACCTTCTAATGCCTCGTCAAGTGTCGGTGCATCCATACGGTCCATTTTACGTTTTGTTGTACGCTCGATATTTTTTAATTGTCCTGATTCACGTGGTGTTACAAATAGCATTGCAATACCTTTTTTACCTGCACGACCAGTACGACCGATACGGTGAACGTATGATTCTGGATCTTGTGGAATATCGAAGTTATATACGTGCGTTACGCCTGAAATATCAAGACCACGTGCAGCAACGTCTGTTGCAACAAGAACTTCAATAGAACCTTCTTTAAATTTACGTAATACAGACATACGTTTCGCCTGAGTTAAATCACCGTGAATACCTTCTGCAGCATAACCACGTAAGTTTAATGCTTCTGATAATTCATCAACACGACGCTTTGTACGACCGAATACGATTGCAAGCTCTGGAGATTGAATATCTAATAAGCGTGTTAACACGTCAAACTTTTTCTTTTCTTGCACTTCTAAATAGAACTGCTGAATGTTTGGCATTGTTACTTCTTTTGCTTTTACTTTAATGTGTTGAGGCTCAGTCATGAAACGCTCAGCAATACGGCGGATTGGATCCGGCATTGTCGCTGAGAATAGTAATGTTTGATGTGTTTCTGGCACATCTGTTAAAATTGCTTCAATGTCTTCAATGAAGCCCATGTTTAACATTTCATCCGCTTCGTCAAGAACAACTGTCTCTACGTTTTGCAGACGAAGTGTTTTACGGTTAATATGATCTAAAATACGACCCGGCGTACCAACAATAATGTGTGGGTGTTTTTTTAGAGCACGAATTTGGCGGTTAATATCTTGACCACCATAAATTGGTAAAATACGAACGCGTTTATGCTTACCAATTTTGTATAATTCTTCTCCAACTTGAATTGCTAATTCACGCGTTGGCGCGATAACAATACCTTGAACCGATTCTTTATGTGTATCCACTTTATCTAATAGTGGTAATCCGAATGCTGCTGTTTTCCCTGTACCTGTTTGCGCTTGCCCAATAATATCTTTACCTTGCAATGCATGTGGAATTGTTTCAGCTTGAATTGGTGTAGCCTCTTCAAAGCCCATACTTTCAACAGATTGCAGTAAAGAATCACTTAATCCTAATTCTCGAAATGTTGTCAATGTTACTTCTCCTTTTCTATCCTATACTTATCATTTAAAAAAAGGCGTTTTCCGAATTTGCGGAAAAGCCCTTTTCCTGAATGCTCACGTATATAAACGGGCGTATATTCTTCACGAAAATACTTCTAAACGTTATTACACTTTATCAATTATAAGTTTTGTATGTGTAAAAAGCAAACCCAACTGTTACCTTATTTTCATATTCAGAGTTTTTTTCTTCACTTTTATTTTTTTATATTTACTGTAAGCGCTTATTATAAGTTTCTTCTATTTTCGTAACTATCATCCCTATTTATATACACCAATTATTTCAACATCGTAATTACTTCTTCTAATTTCATACCGCGAGATGCTTTTATTAATACAACATCTTTCACATCGACTACTGCTTGTAAATCTTTTACTAACTCTTCTTTATTATCATACGCCTTTACACGTTCATTAGGGAAATTAATTTTCGCTCCTTCAGCAATTTGAGCCCCTAATCTACCGTATGTGAATACATGTGAGATTTTTGCTGGATCAATTAATTTTCCTACCTCATAATGGAACTGTACTTCTTGATCTCCAAGTTCTAACATATCACCGAGCACAACGATTTTTTTAGCAAAACCATCTAAACCATTCATTAAATGGAATGCTGCTTCCATAGCCGTCGGGCTTGCATTATAAGCATCGTTGATAATTGTTAAACCACTATTTGTTTTCACAATTTCCATACGCATGCCCGTCATTTGAAGTGTTACTAAACCTTCTTTCATCTCTTCCCACGTTACACCAAAATGTTTCGCAATTGCCATTGAAGCAAGTGTATTATACACATTATGTTTTCCTAACACCGGTAAGTAGAATGAAATATTTTCATCTCTATTCATTTTGAAATGTGTCCCAGTTGCTTGTAATGTTACAGTCGTTGGATAATAATCGTTTGCTCTTGCATCACCAAACGTAACCGTTTCTGCTGCTAAATTCATTCCAGGAACACGATTCGTTAATAAAGGCTCATCTCCGTTATATACGAACACGCCACCTTCTTGTAATCCTGTAACAATTTCTAATTTCGCCTCAGCAATTGCCTCACGAGATCCTAAATCCATTAAATGTGCCTCACCAATATTTGTAATGATAGCTGCATTAGGACGAGCTAACTTAGATAAGAATTCAATTTCGCCTCGGCTTGACATACCCATCTCTAATACTGCTACTTCTGTATTTTCTTCTAAGTTTAAAATGGTAAGAGGTAATCCGATATGATTATTGAAGTTCCCTTCTGTTTTTTGCACTTTGAATTTAGTCGCAAGAAGACTTGTTACAATATCTTTCGTAGATGTTTTACCGTTACTACCCGTTACACCTACAACTTTAACATCCAATTGATCGCGATAGTTTTTCGCTAACATTTGCAATGCCGATAGCGTGTCTTCTACAAAAATAACCGGAAGATTCTCAGGTGGATTCGCTACATCTTTCATCCATAATGTAGCCACAGCTCCATTTTCAACAGCTTTATCTACAAAAGCATGTCCATCGAAGCGCTCCCCTTGAATCGGAACATACAAGTTTCCTTTTTCAATTTTTCTCGTATCAATAGACACGCCTTGAATAGTAATTCCCTCATATTGCTCTGCTAATTCAGTACCATTTACCATCTGTTCCACTTGCTTTAACATTCGCTTTATCATATATAAACGCTCCTTACATAGAGGAAGCACTATTCCTATGAATAGTGCTTCCTCCTTTTTTGTTAGATTGTATATTTAATTTTTTGTTTTTCTTCGTGACGTTCAATCGCTAAACGAATTAGCTCTTCGATTAATTCTGGATACGGTAACCCAGTATGTTGCCATAATAGAGGGAACATACTGAACGGTGTAAATCCTGGCATTGTGTTTACTTCGTTAATATACACTTCTCCATCTTTCGTTAAGAAGAAATCAGCTCGCGTTAAACCTGCACCGTCTAATGATTGGAATGCAATAATCGCATCACGCTTAATTACATTAGATTCTTCTTCTGTCATTTCAGCTGGAATAATTAGCGCCGTATCACCATCGATATATTTCGACTTATAATCATAGAAGTCCTTTTTCGGAACGATTTCACCTACAACTGAACATTTCGGCTCATCATTACCTAGTACCCCAACTTCTACTTCACGACCTACAATATTTTCTTCTACAATAATTTTGCGATCAAATTGGAATGCCTCTACAAATGCATCCTCAAGTTCTTCACGATTTTTACACTTATTAATACCAACACTTGAACCAAGGTTCGCTGGTTTTACGAAGCAAGGATATCCTAACTTATCTTCTACTTTAGAATAAGCTTCCTCACGATTTTTTTCCCATGCACTACGAATGAAGGATGCATATTTTGCTTGTTTTAAACCAGCCTCTGCAAAGATGTTTTTCATAACAACTTTATCCATACCAGCAGATGATGCTAGAACACCATTTCCTACATAAGGGATATTCATTAATTCTAATAGTCCTTGAACCGTTCCATCTTCACCGTTTGGTCCATGTAGTAATGGGAAAATAACGTCAATAGCGTTCTCCTCAGAAGCTGCAGATGGGATAATTTCTGTACTTAATGATAACGGAGAAATCGCATTTTCTGCACCGCTCATTTTTAAAGCTTCAACATCTGTTACTTCGCCTTCAATACGCTCACCGCGTACCCATTGACCTTGTTCTGTAATATAAATTGGATGAATCTCGAATTTATCTTGATTTAACGCTTTAATAGCAGCAAGAGCCGTCTGTAGCGAAACTTGATGCTCAGCTGATTTTCCACCATATAATAAACCTAATTTAATTTTCGTCAATGAAATCACCCTAACCAATTGTTTTCATTTTTCTATTTTAGCACTTTTTATAAAAATAGGTAGTTCCTATTTGAAATAAAATGTAACTTCCATAAATAATTAAATAACATCACTTATTGGTTTTTCATTTCATTTTCTATATAACTACACAAAATAAAATGGCAATCTAATCTAGTTATGTACCTAAAATATGTAGAAATCCCCTTTTTTGTGTATGTCACCTATTCACTAAGAAGATTGTTTGGTTAGTGTGTCTTTTTGCCTTTGCTCCACAAGGCGATCTAAAGAAACATATACAATACCTGCAACTACACATCCTACAGCTAAAATTGTAAATAGAAAGTGACCAAGTAATCGATCTAATAAAAAACCGCCCAAAAGTGGACCAAATGCGCTTCCTGTAATCCACTGCAAACTTGCAGCTCCCATATAAGTCCCTCTCAAATGCTCAGGGGCCAAATTTGCTACAAATGTCATCTGTACAGGCGACATAATCATCTCACCTAACGTATATATAGCATAAACGAACAGTAGTATTATTAAAATAATTGTAGCATTTGTATTAAATTCTCCAAACCACTTCGGTAACCACCCTATAAAAAATAATCCAATCCCGAATAAACATGCACCATATAACATCGTCTTCCCGACCGGTTTATCCGTAGCCCATTTTGAAATTTGAAACTGGAATAAAACAACTAATAGTCCGTTTAACGCCATTAAATATGGATATGGATTGTTCGTTCCAAAAATACGCTTCATTTCATTATCAAAATGTAGTGGCAACATGCCTTCGGTTTGAGAAAACCCCATCGAAATGATAATGCCTGCTAATAAGTAAATCATTAATACCTTATCTCGCATTACAATTTTCCAAACTGCCCCAGCTTCCTTTTCTTTATGTTCTTCCTTATCTGTCCTTTTTGGCATCGTCTCTTGAATAAGAAGTAATACAAGTAACGCATAAAATAGCATTGTAGAAGAGGCAATAATAAACACAAGTTTCTTTGACAACACAACTACTGATGCTCCCATTATCGGACCAATCGCAGCACCTATATTGTGTCCCATTCGTAATAAACCATATGCCTCTGTTCTTTTTTCTGGTGCCGTTACATCCGCGACCATAGCTGATGCAGCTGGATGAAATAAAGAATTACTCAACCCTAAAAAAATAGATAAAATTGCATATGGAATAAATCCTTCTATAAATAGAAAACCGAGCATTAATAATGCATTACTTGCCATAGAAAATATCATAATAGGCTTTCTTCCATATATGTCAGCAATTCTCCCTCCTATAAGTGATCCAAAACTTGCAGCAATTGGAGAAAGCGCCATAATAACCCCAACTTCCAACAACGAATCTACCTTATCTTTTAAATATAATGCAAAAAAAGGCATTAACATCATCATTGCAATTCCATTTAACGTCTCTCCAATAAATCGAATCCATACGTTACGGTCCATCTCCCTTAACTCACGCCACGTATTTTTCATCATTTCACCCCTTTAGTTAGCCAACAATTATCTTATAATAAGTTCAGAAAAATGTAAATTTTCAAATAAAAAAATCCATTCTAACAGAATTAGAATGGATTTTTTCGCTTATAAATTTGCAACATCTTCTTCTTTTTTACTATTATTTAAAGCACTATGTTTTCGGCTATATAAGAAGTAAACCGCTATACCAATAACCATCCATATCCCAAAACTAATCCATGCTGTCCCTGATAATTGAAGCATTAAGTATAAACAGAAGATCACTGTTAATGCTGGTAAAAATGGTACAAGCGGAGCCTTAAATGCCCTTGGTAAGTCTGGATGAGTTCTTCTCATTACGATTACCGCAACAGCTACGAGTGCAAATGCTGACAATGTCCCCATATTTACAAGATGTGCTAAAACATTTAAATCTATTAATCCTGAAATCAGTGCCGCAATAATCCCCGTTGTCCATGTATTTAAAAATGGTGTTTTAAATTTTGGATGAACTTTAGCAAGACGCTTCGGTAGTAAACCATCTCGGCTCATCGCATAAGAAACACGAACTTGCCCATACATCATAACTAGCATTACTGTTGTAATTCCTGTAATTGCTCCTACTGAAATTACCCCCGCTAAACCATCTTGTCCAATAAATTGAAGTGCAAAAGCAACTGGATCTGATATATTTAGCTGTCCGTATGGAACAATTCCTGTCAAAATAAGCGACACAACGATATAAAGAACTGTACAAATTAATAACGATGCAATAATACCAATTGGTAAATCACGTTGCGGACGTTTCACTTCTTCTGCCGCTGTTGAAACTGCATCAAATCCTATAAATGCGAAGAATACTGTAGCCGCTCCAGCCATTACACCATCTAAACCAAATGGCATAAAAGGCGTCCAGTTTTCAGGTTTCACATAATTAAAACCAGCAAAGATAAAAATAAGAACAACTGCTATTTTAATAAATACCATAATGTTATTTACTCGTGCACTTTCACGAACACCCCTAGATAAAAGAACTGTCATCACTAAAATAATTAGAACTGCAGGTAGATCAATTATTCCACCCTTACCTGTACCAGGAGCCGAGGAGAGAATAGTCGGAATATGAATTCCAAACCCCTTTAATAAAGATTGAAAATATGCAGACCAACCGTTCGCTACAGCAGATGTAGCAAGTAAATATTCCAGCATTAAGTCCCAGCCAATTAAAAATGCGAATACTTCCCCCATCGTCGCGTATGTATACGTATACACACTGCCCGAGACAGGAACTGAAGAAGCAAATTCAGCATAACAAAATGCAGCAAAGGCACAAGCTAGAGCGGCAATCGCAAATGATAATATAATAGCTGGCCCAGAATGTTTCGCTGCCACAACACCCGTTAGAACAAAAATACCAGTTCCAACAATTGCTCCGATTCCAAGCATAGTTAAATCTAGCGCGCCCAATGTTCTTGCTAACGTTTTTTGCTTACTTTCTTGCATTAACTTTGCAATTGGCTTCTTTTGAAAAATTTGCTTCATCTTTCACTCCTCCAAGTTTTAAATTTTCTGAAAATTTTTAATTCGCTTTTTTATTTTACTCATTACGCTTTTCCTAGTCAATACTTTTGTCGAAACAAGTAGAAATTCTTCTGAATATGCACAATCCTTATTATTCTTTCTATATATCTTTCCATTATTTTTTTGGTATTATTATACATGTCGATTCCGTGAAAAAGGCATGCCCCCTTATTGAGAGCATGCCTTTTTTACTTATTTCACAGTATATGAACCTTGTTCAATCCAGCTATACATATACTTTTCATCTTCTGTTTCATGTGCTTGTTTTACAATACGAAGCGGACGGAATGTGTCTATCATAACAGCTAATTCAAGCGTCTCTTTCTTCCCTATACTTGCCTCTGTTTTCCCCGGATGCGGTCCATGGGGAATCCCGCTCGGATGAAGTGTAATAGAACCTTCTTCCACACCTTTGCGACTCATAAAGTTTCCTTCTACATAGTAAAGAACTTCATCACTATTAACATTACTATGATAATATGGTGCCGGAATTGACTCTGGATGATAATCGTATAAACGTGGTACGAAAGAGCAAATAACAAAATTATGTCCTTCAAATGTTTGATGTACTGGCGGTGGCTGATGAATGCGCCCTGTAATTGGTTCAAAATCCTCTACATTAAATACCCACGGATATAAATAGCCATCCCATCCCACAACATCTAACGGGTGGTGTCCTAAAACATGTTTATGCATATAGCCTCTTGATTTTGTCATTACGACAAACTCGCCTTTTTCATCATATGTCTCTAATTTTTCTGGACCACGAAGATCTCTTTCACAAAACGGACTATGCTCTAACAATTGTCCGTATTCATTTCGATAACGACGCGGCGTTGTAATTTGGCTATTCGCCTCTACAACAAGAAACTTAGTCTCTCCTTCATCTGGAATAACACGATAAATCGTTCCAATTGGAATCGTTACATAGTCGCCTTTTCTATAGTGAATCGTTCCAAACATCGTTTCAATTTTCCCTGTTCCATAATGAACAAATAACATTTCGTCGCCATCACCATTACGATAGAAATAATCCATTTTTTCTGTTGGACTCACTACTCCAATTAATAAATCTTCATTTCCAAGTATGAAATTCCGTCCACTTATTGCATCACCACTTTTTTTACTTTCTTTCGTTCGAAAGTGGCGATGAGAAAGAGCAACATCCTCTTCATACTGCAACTGACAAGAATGCGATAATGCAGAATGACCTACTTCTGTCGGCATATAATGATGATACAAAATAGACTGCGTACCAGAAAAACCTTTTGTTCCCATTACCTGTTCACGATAAAGCGATCCATCTTTTTTACGAAATTGTACATGTCGTTTATGAGGTAGTTCTCCCATGTGACGATAAAACATGCCCATCACCCGCTTCCTTTTCTTTTTTGATCGTATTACGTAGTGTACCTAAACCAGTAATCGACAGTTCTACAACATCTCCATCTTGTAGCCACTCTTCTGTACCCAGTTCTAAAATACATCCTGTTCCTACTGTCCCAGAACCAATCACATCTCCTGGATATAACGTAACGTCCTCTGAAGCACGTTCAATCATTTCAGCAAATGTATAGTAAATATCTTGGAAGTTTCCTTTTGATAATAGTTTTCCATTTACATGAGCAGTCATTTCTAAATTATATCGATCACCATTACGATAAACGTCTAATTCCTCTTTCGTAACAAGATGTGCTCCTAAAGAAGTTGCAAAGTCTTTTCCTTTCGCTGGACCGAGACCTACTTTCATTTCTGTTGCTTGTAAGTCTCTCGCACTCCAGTCGTTCATAATACAATAACCAAAAATATATTCCTCTGCTTGCTCACGAGAAATATTTCGCCCTTCTCTTCCTATTACGCAAGCAATCTCCAACTCATAATCAAGCTTTTTAGACTTTTTCGGACCAATTACAAAATCACTGGAACCAATTACAGCACGATGATTAGTAAAATAAAAAACCGGAATATCATACCATTCAGGCACAACATCTAATCCTCTTCGTCCGCGAGCTGTTTTTACATGTTGTTCAAATGCGTAAAAATCTCGAATACTACTCGGATTAGGAAGAGCAGCTGTCAATTGTACTTCTTCTAAAGCATATATACCCTTATTTGGATTCTTAATATTCCGCACTACTTCTACATACTCATCCGCTTTCTCTAAAAAAGCAATCATAGAAGAAGGGATTTTCCCTTCACTAGCAAGATTCATATCTATTACTTTGTCACCTTCAAGCCATCCAGCCCGTAGTTCTTTTGAAGGAAGACGAAATGTAACAAATTTCATCCTGATTCCTCCTTATAAAAATGAAATTTCCACCAGCAAAGGGACTTTTGCTGGTGGATACAAATCTTATAAGTTTCCGCGACGCTCTTGTTCTCTTTCAATTGATTCGAATAACGCTTTAAAGTTTCCTTCACCAAATCCACGAGAACCTTTACGTTGAATGATTTCAATAAATAAAGTCGGGCGATCTACAATTGGTTTCGTAAAGATTTGTAGTAAGTAACCTTCATCATCACGATCTACTAAAATCTTTAATTCTTTTAACTTATCAATTTCTTCATCGATTTTTCCAACTCGTGCAGTTAACTCATCATAATAAGTATCAGGTGTATCTAAAAACTCCACCCCATTTGCACGAAGCGCTTCAACTGTTTTAACAATATCACTTGTTAATAAAGCAAGATGTTGTACACCAGCTCCATTATAGAATTCTAGATACTCTTGAATTTGTGACTTTCTCTTTCCATCTGCTGGTTCGTTAATAGGAAACTTAATACGACTTCCATTCGTCATAACTTTCGACATTAACGCCGAATACTCTGTACTAATATCGTCATCATCAAAATGAATCATTTGTTTAAAGCCCATAACATTCTCGTAATAACTAACCCACTCTTCCATTTTTTCAACATTACCAACTACATGATCAACAGCAATTAAACCAGACTCTTCAAATGGAATATTAAATTCTACCTTTTGGAATCCTGGCATAAATGCCCCTTTATAATTTTTACGCTCTACAAGCGTATGAATTGTATCACCATACGTACCAATAACTGCTTTTTTCAATGTACCGTCCTCATCTGTTAATTCCTGCGGTGGAGCAATTGCGACGGCACCACGTTTCACTGCTTCTGAGTATGCTTTATCAACATCATCAACAAGTAGTGCCACATCCTTCACGCCATCACCATGAGTCTTTACAAACTCTGCAATACGATTTTCACTACTTAAAGCTCCAGACACAACGAAACGCATATTTTTTTGCACAAGAACATAAGATACCTTTTCACGGTTTCCAGTTTCTAATCCAGAGTAAGCCACAATTTTGAATCCGAACGCTCTCGCAAGATAATAACTCGATTGCTTTGCATTCCCTACGTAAAATTCCAAATGATCTACATCACGTACTGGAAAAAAGTCCTCCATTTGTGCAGCTAGCGTATCCATAGATTTTTGTTTCATAATATCTTCATCCCCCTGTAAATAGATTAAATGGTCCATACTTAAAACCAACCGAAAACGCTTCCAACGTTAATTAATAGAAATTAGTTAGCAAGCTAACAAATTCTGACCTTTAAAATTTTCTATCTTTTCTGTCAAATTCCTCTTTTTTTCTTACATATAAAATTCGACTTTTTTCTCTTTGAAATAAAGCGGGATTTTATTCAGTGGATTTTTGATTATTCGTTGAATCAAGTTTCAACCGCAACGTTTAATTAGCCATGCATGCTGGATAATGAGGTAACTTTAATACTTGAGGGGATATAAGAAGAATATAAAAAAGACTCCAACATATTAACTACTTACTAATACGTTAGAGTCTTTATTTTTTTTGAATGATTGTATTTATATATCTCATACTAATACATTTGCAAGGAATAGAATAAATGATGTTAATATTACCGCTCCACCTAAGGATCCTAATAAATCTGTTTTTGTTACTTGAAACACTTGTTCACTGTTCATATCCCTCATTCTCCTTCCTTTTTTGTTTGATTTAAAACTTCTATTATACTAATACACTTGATAAAAATACGATTAATGCTGTTAATACTACCGCTCCACTTGCTGATCCTACGAAGTCACCTTTTGTTACTTGTAATACTTGCTCTTTCATATCTTTCATTCTCCCTTCCTTTTCTTTTGTTACAAAGCTTCTATTATACTAA
>NZ_JBQAFE010000020.1:0-29664 GCF_051915685.1 Bacillus cereus group sp. MYBK5-2 | reverse complement strand
TAGTTTGTCTAGCATCTAAAATAAAAATTGACGTTTCACGTTGTTTGTTTCGTTCAGTTTTCAAAGAACTACTTGGTCGCTCATTTGCGACTTCCTTATGTTAACATCTTCGTTTTTCGATGTCAACTAAGTTTTTCAATTTCTTTTTTGTCGTTTTCTGCGTTTCCGCATCAGCGACGGTTATTAATATATCATGGTGAAAAATGAAATGCAACACCTTTTATAAACTTTTTTTAAAACTGCCCACATTTCTTTTTTTATATCATATACTTAAACGAAATATCTCTTTCATGTATGAGCAATTCCTACATATATTTTATATAAAGTTACTCTATCAAAAGACGTTTCTTTCTATAATAAACGTTTTATTCATATAGCATATCATACAAGGAGGAATATATATGGACTATACCGATTTATTAATCAAACTAGGTCTCTCGGCTATTTTAGGATTTGCCATTGGTTTAGAACGCGAATTAAAACGGAAACCACTTGGTTTAAAAACGTGTCTAGTTATTTCTATTATTAGTTGCCTCCTAACGATTGTTTCTATTAAAGCAGCTTATAACTTACCACATACCGATCATATGAATATGGATCCACTTCGACTTGCCGCTCAAATTGTATCTGGAATTGGTTTTTTAGGTGCTGGCGTAATTTTAAGAAGAGGCAACGATAGCATTGCAGGACTCACGACTGCCGCTATGATCTGGGGTGCTTCTGGTATTGGTATTGCTGTTGGGGCCGGATTCTATATTGAAGCGATATTCGGAATGTGTTTCCTTATGATTAGTGTCGAACTTATACCACTCGCGATGAAATATGTAGGCCCTAGATCATTTCGTCAACGTGATATCGCTGTGAAACTTGTTGTACGAAATATGGACAATATCCCAATCGTAATTGAAGAAATAAAAGAAATGGATATAAAAGTTAAGAATATGAAGCTTAAAACATTAGAAAACGGTTCTCACTATTTACATCTTAAACTGTCCATTGATCAAAAAAGACATACTGCTGATGTTTACTATGCTCTCCAGCATCTTGAAAGTGTCCAACAAACTGAAGTGGAAAGTATGTAACATAAAACAAACTCTCTTTAATTAGAGAGTTTTTCTTTTTTCTATAATGGCAACAATGAATGTAGTCCTACAAAGTAAGGAGGAATAGGCAATTGAAATCCCGTCCGAATTTAGTAGATACATTTCGTGATTCCATTATTTTTCGTTTAATTTGTTTTATTATTGTACTGACTGCTTTTTCCGGTTTTCTTATACATAGATTAGAACCTTTTCATTTCACTACATGGTTTGACGGAATTTGGTGGTCAATCGTTACCATTTTTACAGTTGGATATGGCGACTTTGCTCCCCATACGACGATAGGAAAACTAATAGGTATAAGTATTATTTTATTAGGAACTGGCTTTTGTTCTTATTATATGGTGCTGTTTGCTACTGAAATGATTAATAAACAATATATGAAAATTAAAGGTGAAGAAGCCGCTACTTCTAACGGTCATATGATTATCGTTGGCTGGAATGAGCGCGCAAAACATGTTGTAAAGCAAATGCACGTATTACAACCAAACCTTGATATCGTTTTAATTGATGAAACACTTTCTTTACTCCCAAAACCATTTCATCATTTGGAATTTATAAAAGGTTGTCCGCATCACGATCAAACTTTATTAAAGGCCAATATTGCAACGGCACACACCATATTAATAACAGCTGATAAAGAAAAAAACGAAAGCTTAGCGGATACACAGTCCATTTTAAATATTTTAACTGCAAAAGGGCTCAACCCAAACATTCACTGCATCGCTGAACTTCTTACTTCTGAACAAATACAAAATGCAACGAGAGCTGGCGTGTCAGAAATTATAGAAGGAAATAAATTAACGAGCTATGTATTTACCGCTTCTCTTTTATTCCCTTCCATTTCAGGTGTACTATTTTCACTTTACGACGAAATCTCTGATAATAAATTACAACTGATGGAGCTTCCATCGTCCTGCACCGGACAAACTTTTGCCAATTGTAGCTATACTCTTTTAAAGCAAAACATTCTCTTACTAGGTATAAAGCGCGACGAACAATATATGATTAATCCAGTTCATTCCTTTGTTCTCATTGAAAGCGACATACTCATTGTTATTCACCATTAGTAAAATGACGCTCTAATTCTTGCATGAGCACTTTCCCAATATTGATATATTTTCTTTTCACATCTCCATCTGGATCTTTCGGCTCAGCAAATTGATCCATTCCACTCGTTCCAGCTGTTAAAGTATTCACATTATCATCTAGTTCGTCTTGATATACGTGCGAAAGAATATACGGCGTTCCAAGACGAACTATTACGCCTGGTACATCTAGTTCTCCATCAATGGCTGTAAATGGAACTCGTAAAAATTGATACCCATCTTCTTCATCAATTTTGTAATCGAAGCATCCTTTATCATAATCCCAATTACCACCAATGCTATATCCAAGTGGTTTCATAATCTCTTCTAACTTATATAACGCATATGTACGTCCTTCTAAATTTGATTGAATCGGAATCAAGCCCATCCCTCCTAGACTTTTCCTTTAGCATACCCACTTTAGTTTGAATATACTGATGGACTTTTCGATAAAATAATAAAAAGCGACCGGAATCCGGTCGCTTTTTATTATTTTAAACGCTCTTCTAATTCTGCTTTTAATTCTTCAAATCCTGGTTTACCAAGTAAAGCAAACATGTTTTTCTTGTATGCTTCTACTCCGGGTTGGTCAAATGGATTCACGCCTAATAAGTAGCCGCTCATCGCACATGCTTTTTCGAAGAAGTATACAAGGTAACCGAATGTGTACTCATTTAATTCAGGAATATTTACGATTAAGTTTGGTACTCCCCCGTCGCTATGTGCAAGTAATGTACCTTCGTATGCTTTTGTGTTTACGAAGTCTACAGTTTCACCAGCAAGGTAGTTTAATCCGTCTAAATCGTTTTCTTCTGATTCGATTGTTAGTTCATGTGTAGATTTACCTACTTTAAGAACTGTTTCAAATAAGTCACGACGCCCTTCTTGAACGTATTGACCTAATGAGTGTAAATCAGTTGAGAAGTTTGCTGAAGATGGGAAAATACCTTTTTGATCTTTTCCTTCACTTTCACCAAATAACTGTTTCCACCACTCAGCGAAGTATTGAAGTGCTGGCTCATAGTTAACAAGCATTTCAATTGTTTTTCCTTTATTGTATAAAGCGTTACGAACTACTGCGTATTGGTAAGCTGGATTTTCTTCTAGTTCTGATGTTCCGAAGTCATCATGACCAGCAGCTGCACCTTTCATCATCTCTTCAATATTTAAGCCACTTACTGCGATTGGTAATAAACCAACTGGCGTTAATACAGAGAAACGACCTCCAACATCATCTGGAATAACAAATGTTTCGTAACCTTCGTTATCAGCTAATGTTTTTAATGCACCACGCGCTTTATCTGTAGTTGCATAAATACGTTTGCGAGCTTCTTCTTTTCCATACTTTTCTTCTAATAACTTACGGAAGATACGGAATGCTAGTGCCGGCTCTGTTGTTGTACCTGATTTGGAAATAACGTTAATAGAGAAGTCTTTACCTTCTAATACGTCCATTAAATCTTTCATGTAAGTGGAGCTAATGTTTTGTCCAACAAATAGCACTTGTGGAGTTTTACGTTGTTCTTTAGAAAGCGTGTTGTAGAAAGAATGGTTTAACATTTCGATTGCTGCGCGTGCTCCTAGGTAAGAACCACCAATACCTACAACAAGTAAAATGTCAGAGTCATTTTTAATTTTTTCTGCGCATTTTTGAATGCGAGCGAATTCTTCTTTGTCATATTGAAGCGGAAGGTCTACCCACCCAAGGAAATCGTTCCCAGCTCCAGTTTTTTCGTGGATTGCGTGATGTGTTACTTTCACTGCATCACGTAAATAAGTGATTTCATGTTCACCGATGAAGGATAACGCTTTAGAATAGTCGAACGTTACATGTGTACTCATCTTTTTCCCTCCAATTATGGATATGTATTTCTGTATTCACTTTAGCGAAACTGAAGTTGTAAATCAAGCGATTAGGAAATTGTAAACGTAACCAATATATATTTTTTAGAAAAAGTTCATTTTTTGCATAAAAATTCGCATTTTTCGGTATAGATGTATATACATCCCTTTCCAAACATTTTTTATGTATAAAAACAACATAACTACCCCATTCTATAAAAGAGTTAATTAACTCATCGCTTGCTCATGCTTCACAATTAAGGGGGGCTTTTTCATGAGTACTTTGCAACGTATCGCATTAGTCTTTACTGTAATTGGCGCTGTGAACTGGGGACTAATCGGGTTTTTCCAGTTTGACTTAGTAGCAGCCATTTTCGGTGGACAAAATTCAGCTCTTGCACGTATTATTTACGGCATCGTTGGTATATCTGGGCTTATCAACCTTGGTTTACTGTTTAAACCATCTGAAAATCTTGGTACGCACCCAGAAACAAACGAAATTCGATAGTCAGTATGTCCTTTCACCTCCGACATACGAATATGATTGCATGCAATCATATTTGCAAATATATATCATAAGATAAAGTAAAAGAGGAACGCTCATATGCGTTCCTCTTTTACTTTGTTAACTCGGACTCTTCAATCCATTCTGCCAACTTTTCTCGCAGCGTATTAAATCCGTTTTCAGATGGGTTCGGTATAAGAATCCTTCCTTGTTTTCTTTTCGCCGCTTTTAACGATAAACTCATTTTTCTGTGCTCTTCATCAATTGAAAGTACCTTTACTTCTACTGTATCGCCGACCTTTAAAAAGTCATGAATATCCTTTACATATCCATTTGTAATTTCAGATATATGCACAAGTCCTTGTGTTTCTGCATCTAACGCTACAAACGCACCGTAATCTTGAATTCCAGTCACTTTCCCTGTTACAACCACTCCTGTTGTATATTGTTCTGACATATGAAACACTCCCATACGTTTACCATTCTCTCTACAATTATAGAGAGCAAAGCAGATATATTTATTTTAAATATCCGATTGGTTAGTACGCATTCTAGATAACAATATCTAGAATGCGCATACCTTATATTAGTAAATTATACCACTATGACAGAACTCATTCAAAATTCATGAAAAATTTCCCTTAAAGAAGTATAATTCTCCAATATTGGGATAGACTACTAACACATGGCTTTCTAGTATTCCCCCCCTTTTATGGACAAAACGTATTACGTTTTGTCCTTTTTTTATTTTCAACAAACCGTTCCATTCTCTTCATTGCTTCCATAAGTTGTTCAAGCGACGTCGCATAAGAACAACGAATAAACCCTTCACCACTTTCGCCAAATACGCTACCAGGGACAACAGCTACTTTTTCTTCCAGCAATAACTGTTCTGCAAATTCCGCTGAAGATAATCCTGTTGAAGATATAGAAGGGAAAACATAAAATGCTCCGCCCGGCACATGACACGTTAAGCCCATTTCATTGAAAGATGTCGTCATAAAATTACGACGCTTCTTATAACTATCTCTCATCCGAATTACTTCATCATTCCCCGCACGTAACGCTTCAAGTGCTGCGAACTGAGACATCGTCGGTGCACACATCATGGAATATTGGTGAATTTTGAGCATCAATTCTGAAAACTGAACAGGAGCTGCAATCATACCGAGACGCCATCCTGTCATCGCAAATCCTTTTGAAAATCCTGAAATTAAAATCGTATGCTCGCGCATATTTTTAATACTCGCGAAACTTGTATATGCTTCGTCGTATACAAGCTCTGCATAAATTTCATCAGATAATACAATTAGATTGTACTTCTCAACAATCACTGCTATTTCTTCAAGCTCGAATTTATTTAGCATTGCACCTGTCGGGTTATTTGGTGAACAAAGTAAAATCGCCTTTGTTTTCGCTGTAATAGCTGCTTCAATTTGTTCTGGTTGTACTTTAAACTCGTTTTCTAGCTTAGTCTCCACAGGAACCGGAACTCCTCCAGCTAATGTCACAAGTGGTGCATAAGAAACGAAGCTTGGTTCAACAATGAGCACTTCATCATCAGGATTTATAATGGCACGCATCGCTACATCTAACGCCTGGCTCGCTCCAACTGTAACAATGATTTCATCACTTGGATCATAAGATACTGCAAATTGTTTTTTTAGATACTTTGCTATTTCTTGACGGAGCTCCAATAATCCTGCATTTGCTGTATATGACGTATACCCTTGTTCCAAAGAACGAATACATGCTTGCCTTACATTCCAAGGGGTAACAAAATCCGGCTCTCCTACCCCGAGGGAAATAACACCTTTCATATTTGCTGCTAAATCAAAAAATTTTCGAATACCAGATGGTTTTAAAGATTCTGCTGATCTAGATAGTTCAAATTGCTTCATGGTGTCACCACAATTCGCTTATCATCATCGTTTTTTTCATAAATAACGCCCTCATGTTTATACTTCTTCAAAATGAAATGAGTAGTTGTAGAAACGACAGATTCAATTGTTGCTAATTTCTCAGAAACAAACATCGCTACTTCCCCCATCGTTTTACCTTCTAATGTAATAGAAAGATCATATGTCCCTGACATTAAATAAACGGATTTCACTTCTGAATAACGATAAATTTGCTCAGCAACCGCATCAAACCCAACGCCGTGCTTTGGCGTAACTTTCACATCGATCATTGCCGTTAAACCTGTATGTTCTTTCACTTTCGTCCAATCGATATGTGTTACATAATCCACAATAATCTTTTCATTTTCTAATCTCGCAACCATCTTCTTTACTTCTTCTACTTCTATATTTAACAGCTTCGCTAATGTATCTACAGATAATCGACTACTCTTTTCAAGACAAGCTAATAATTCTAATTCTTTTTCTGTCACCATATAAATCATCCTTCCTTTTCGTTTGTGTCTAAATTATACAAATACCCTTTCCAGTTTGAAAAGAAGATTTTTCTATTGAATTATGTCAAAATAAAGTGAAACTTTAATCAGCGGAAAAATGCGTGATAAAGCGAAAGGGGATGGAACCGTGAAACCAAAAATTTATATTGCTGAACCAGTTCCGACATTTGTAGAAAACTATTTATCAGAACACTGTGATTATGAAAAATGGGATCAAAATGAGAAAGTACCTCGTGATGTTCTATTAGAGAAAATACAAGATAAAGATGGGTTATTAAATTTCGGATCTGCTATTAATGAAGAATTACTGACAGTGGCTCCTAACTTAAAAGTAGTGAGCAACATTTCTGTTGGTTACGATAATTTTGATTTACAAGCGATGAAAAATCGAAAGGTTATCGGAACGAATACACCATACGTATTAGATGATACAGTAGCTGATCTCGTTTTCGCCCTTATGCTATCAGCTGGGCGCCGCGTTTGCGAACTCGATTCTTACGTGAAAAATGGTGAATGGAACGCTGAAATCGGAAAAGAACACTTCGGACTAGATGTACACCATAGCACAATTGGTATTATCGGTATGGGCCGAATTGGAGAAGCCGTTGCAAAACGAGCAAAATTCGGATTTGATATGAATGTTCTTTACTATAACCGCCGTCGTAAAGAAGAAGCTGAACAAAAATTCGATGCTACATATTGTGATTTACAGACGCTACTGAAGCAGTCTGACTTTATTGTTCTTCTTACTCCATTAACAGATGAAACATATCACCTTATCGGAGAAAAGGAATTTTCATTAATGAAAGAAACAGCAATCTTCATTAATGCTTCTCGGGGGAAAACAGTAGATGAAGAAGCGTTAATCCATGCTTTAACAGAAAAGAAAATCTTTGCAGCAGGCATCGATACTTTTACACAAGAGCCAATTCAAAAAGATAATCCACTCTTATCATTACAAAATGTTGTGACTTTACCGCACATCGGATCTGCAACATTAAAAACTCGTCAGCAAATGGCCATGACCGCCGCTGAAAATTTAGTTGCAGGATTACAAGGAAAAACACCGCCTAATATTGTGCGCGGGTAATACTGAATAAACGAAAGGCAAGATGACATCGTCATCTTGCCTTTTTTTGTTAACATATTTTCTTCTTCCTTGGAGATGATATGAACAAAAATCAATGGAGTGACAAAAAATGAATCATAAATATACTTGTCCTTATTTCACTTTTTCCACTCGCGGCACTACTGTTCATTACGAATTGTATGAACATGATAATAAAACAGAACGCCCTACTTTCGTACTCGTTCACGGCTTTTTATCTTCCTCATTCAGTTACCGCCGTCTCATTCCTTTACTAGCGAAGGAAGGAACAGTCATTGCTCTTGATTTACCACCGTTCGGAAAAAGTGATAAGTCTCATCTGTTTAAGTATTCTTATCACAATTTAGCAACGATTATTATTGATTTAATTGAACATTTATCTCTCTCAAACATTGTATTAGTTGGGCATTCTATGGGTGGGCAAATTTCTCTCTATGTAAACCGTATACGTCCTGAACTCATTTCAAAGACGATTTTACTATGTAGCTCGAGCTATTTAGCGCGCGCAACCTTACCTTTACTATACTCTTCTTATTTACCGTTCTTTCATTTATACGTAAAGAACTGGATTATACGGCGCGGCATTGTTCATAACTTAATGAATGTCGTTCATGATCACTCATTAATTGACGATGAAATGAAAAAAGGTTACTCCGCTCCTTTTTATGACAACCGTATATTTCCCGCTTTAACTCGCATGATACGAGACCGTGAAGGTGACTTATCTTCAACTGAATTACAAAAAATCGAAACACCTATCCTACTCATTTGGGGTGAAAAAGACCGCGTCGTCCCTGTACATGTAGGTCATCGTCTACACAAAGATTTGCCGAATTCAAAATTTATTTCTTATGAAAATACAGGACATTTACTACCTGAAGAAAAGCCTGAACATGTTTATGAAGAAATTATCGCTTTTTCCGCGCAATAAAATGAAACTTTAATCAGTCCCTACCTAACTTCTTTGCTTCCGCTGAATTTTGAGGTGAGGGTCTTACTGCCCGGAAAATAGCGGGATAATATAAAAAAGGCTGTCGGAAATTCCGACAGCCTATAATGAACAGCTTCCACCTTCTTTTATTACAAGTAATTCCATAGCTAATTTCTCACATTTTTCAAGCGCAGGTACTTCCTCAAAAGACATAAAGTATATATGTTGAATCTTCTTTGCGATGTATTTTGGATCGTCAAACACACTTATGACGTTCACAACATCGCTCGCTTCTGTTTCATAAAACTCCGGTCCCATTTGAAACGGATCCCAATTCTTCACAACCTCTATCATCTTTTCATATGTACCCATTCGCTTCCCGCCTTTTCACTTTTTAATACTTTTCTTTATCCTATCACATCAGCTATTCTATAAGAAGAGAGAGAACTTTCATAACTTATTGGTTTTACAGAAGAAGGGAGCAAACTTATGCAACTATTTCATAAAGCAATCAATCGACGTGGAACGCATAGTATAAAATGGGATACATATAAAAACGAAGAACTTATCCATGCTTGGATTGCTGATATGGATTTTGAAGTACCAAAACCAATTCAAACTGCCTTAAAACAACGAATCGAACATCCGATTTTTGGCTATACACTTCCTCCCGAAAATATTGGGAATATTATTTGTAACTGGACAAAACAACAATACGACTGGGATATTCAAAAAGAATGGATTGTCTTTAGCGCCGGAATCGTTCCAGCTCTTAGTACGAGCATACAGGCTTTCACAAAAGAAAACGAATCCGTTCTCGTACAACCACCTATTTATCCTCCATTTTTCGAAATGGTCACAACAAACAACAGACAGTTATACGTGAGTCCATTACAGAAACAAAATGATACATATGTGATAGACTTCCAGCATTTAGAAAAGCAGTTTCAGCAAGGCATCAAACTCATGCTTCTTTGTAGCCCTCATAACCCAATCGGGCGCGTTTGGACGAAAGAGGAACTTTTGCAGCTCGGATCGTTATGTACTAAATATAACGTAATCGTTGTGGCGGATGAAATTCATTCCGATATTATTTATGCAGATCATACACATACACCGTTCGCTTCCTTAACTGAAGAATTAGCAGAGCGCACTATCACTTGTATGGCTCCAAGTAAAACATTTAATATCGCTGGATTACAAGCATCGATTATTATCATTCCAAATGAAAAACTCCGTCAAGCCTTTACATCTATCCAATATAGACAAGGCTTCCACGGATTAAATATCTTCGCTTATACAGCGATGCAAAGTGCCTATACAGAATGTAATGATTGGCTAAACGAAATTCGATTATATATAGAAGATAATGCTCAATTTGCTTGTGAATATATTAAAACTCACATACCTGCTCTTTCCCTAACGAAGCCAGAAGGTAGCTTTTTATTATGGATTGACTGTTCTCGTCTAAAGCTTTCTCAAAACGAGCGTACTGCATTACTTGAGGAAAAAGGAAAAATCATTGTTGAACCTGGTGAGAAATACGGGTTAGGTGGCGAAGAACATATTCGAATTAATATCGGCTGTCCACTATCTGTTTTAGAAGAAATTTTAAACAGACTGCGTCATACGTTTTCATAATAAGAAAGGAGTCTGTCCCCCTAATCATTCTTGGACAGACTCCTTTGTCATATTTTGTCGGTAAGTCGATATATTTCAAGTTACGGTCGATATATTCCAATAATCGCCGATATAATTTGAGTTACAGTCGATATATTCCAATAATCGCTGATATATTTTCAATTACATTTCACAAAGAAAGCTACCATTCACGGTAGCTTTTACTTTTTCTTCATATCCGATGCTTTTTTTACAATTACGCCACAAGCAATTCGATCCCCTGATTTACCTGTCGGTTGAGTCATACCATCATCAGGGTTTTCTGTAATAATAATAGACGCTCCATCTTTTCTATGAATCGTCGTTTTTCCTTCTTCAAGTGTGATGTGTGGGGTATTAATTTCCGCTTTAATCTTTCCAGAACCATCTGCAACTACGTTCGGTAAATCACCGTTTTCTGCACCCTTCGGATTAAGAAGACCATGTTTTTTATCATCTGGATTAAAATGATTTCCGGATGATTCAAAACGAGGTGCCTTACACTCTCCGATTTCATGTACATGTAGTCCGTGCGGGCCTGGAGTGAAACCTTCCCCTTTAATCGTAATTTTCACTCCACTTGTTTGCTGCACTACTTTCGCAGTCCCTACTTCATCTCCTGAAGCATTATGTAATTTCACTTCAATTTCTTTCGGCTTTCCTTGGTCACAACCTGCCATCAGAAATAATAAACAACAACTGAAAAAAAGCCGTTTCTTCATTTTATTCCCTCCAAAATATATTCTGCCCTTAGATTGTCCGAGCATAGAGGGAAACATACAAAAATGCATTACTGTTTCTTTTCAGCTAATAGTTTTTCTTCAACTTTCTGCAATCGCTCTGCTTCTCTTTTTGATACACGAATAAACATGCGCCACGTGGCAATAGCACCGATAATAAATAGAACGCAAACAATCCCTGGAATAATATATTCTGTTTTATCTTCCGGAAAATATAAAGGCATCATATAGAACACTCCTTATTATAGGATTTATAAAACATCAGAATTTTCTGTTATATCATTTTAAATTATAGTGGAACCTATCCATATTCTCAAGGGGCGTTCTGAAAGCAAATGATTTCTTTGACTCCTTCTCCTACTTTCCTTACTATAAACTTGAGGTGAAAAATATGAGAGAAACATTTGAAATTGGCGAAATCGTTACTGGTATTTATAAAACAGGAAAATACATCGGCGAAGTTACAAATAGCCGCCCTGGCAGTTACGTCGTAAAAGTATTAGCTGTTTTAAAACATCCGGTGCAAGGTGACTTACATAACGTAAAACAAGCTGACGTACCATTTTTCCATGAAAGACGCGCTTTAGCTTTCCGTGAACAGACGAACATTCCAGAGCAAATGGTGAAAAAATATGAAGGAGAAATTCCGGATTATACCGAGTCACTAAAATTAGCATTAGAAACTCAAATGAATTCATTTTCTGAAGATGATTCACCTTTTGCAGAGCGTAGTCTAGAAACATTGCAACAGTTAAAGAAAGACTACAAACTCTAAAAAACAAAACGACCAAATTACATAATGTGCAATTTGGTCGTTACTGTGTGCTCACTTTCTTTAACACTTTTGAAAAATCAACAAGTTCTCCTAATGTTGGAGGTGCTGGCTTTACTAAATACTCTTTATCTTTTTCTACTAGTTTAAAAATATTGTACGTCGTCATCGCATCATCAAGCGCACAATGATGCTTCCCTGTCCCTACTTTTCCATACGCCTCAATTGCTTTCCATAATCCTGTTTGATTTCTTTCTCCAAAAAACTTCTTATACTCAAGCGATAAATCACGACACTGTCCGAAGAATGGAAAAGCTATCCCTGCCATTTCACAATTATGTTTCAGCACTTTCATATCCATATTTCCCCACGTTACAATTGTCGGTTTACATTTCGTTTCGTATTCTGCAAGCTTCTTAACGAGTTCAGGAAATGAAATCCCTTTATCCACGACTTCTTGTTTTATTCCCAAAAACTTCTTACATCGATCCGTTAAAGAAGGAAATGTTTTCGGCCTGACATGTGATGAATACGTATCTTCTACCTTACAGCCAGCAACTGAAACGAGTCCTACCTCAATAATCTCTGGAAAAAATCCTTTCGGTTTCTTTCTATGCTGGGGCATCGTAAACTCAAAGTCTAAAAATAAAAATCGTTGTTCATCCATACGATCCCTTCCTTATCATTTTTGTCATTCCTTTCTATTTGACACTCCTACACGAACAAGCTCGAATGCTAATTCCATTTTAAATATTCAGATTGGATGTATCTTATATATATGTCAAATGCCCACAAATATTTTAAAAAATAAGAAAAAATGACCTATGCAGAAAATATGACAAAATCTCTCCTTTCATTTACATCCGCAGTTTTTCTACTTTATAATGACGTTATGTGTGTTTCATCTAGTTAATATTTGACACACTAAGAAAAATGAATGAAAGGAGATGAGATTTTTGCACGAAACAACGCAAGAACTCGCTAACTGGCAGTATTATTTTGCTATCGCAGTCTTTTTAATTACATATGCCATTATTATTTCTGAAAAAATTAATCGCGCTGTCATCGCACTTCTCGGTGCAGCATTCATGGTAATTGTGGGGGTCGTCGATTTACATAACGCCTTTACGAAACATATTGAATGGGGAACGATTACGCTACTCATCGGTATGATGATTTTGGTGAACATTACGAGTAAATCAGGTGTTTTCCAATACGTTGCCATTAAAGCAGCAAAAGGGGCACAAGGAAATCCAATTAAAATTTTAATTTCCCTTTCCCTACTTACCGCGCTTGGCTCCGCATTTTTAGATAACGTTACAACTGTACTTCTTGTTGTTCCAGTTACTTTATCTATTACGCGCATACTGCAAGTAAATCCTGTTCCTTATTTACTTTCTGAAATTATTTTTTCAAATATAGGAGGAACAGCAACATTAATTGGTGATCCACCTAATATTATGATTGGTTCTGCAAATAAGCATTTAGACTTCAATGCTTTCCTATTGAATCTAGCACCAATCGTAATTATTATTATTGCAGTTACAGCGATAATACTTTACTTCATGTATCGCAAACAATTAATTGCCGATCCTGTACAAGTAAAAAAATTAATGAGCTTAGATGAAAAACAATACATTAAAGATCCAGTATTAATGAAAAAATCTTTAACGGTACTTGGACTTACAATTATAGGTTTCATGACTCATTCTATTTTCCATATTGATGCCGCTATTATCGCCTTAACTGGTGCTACTGTACTTATGTTAATTGGTGTGAAAGAACATGAAATTGAAGAGGTATTCGCAAGTGTAGAATGGGTAACAATCTTCTTCTTCGCAGGGCTATTCGTACTTGTTGGAGGACTTATCGATATCGGTCTTATCAAAATGTTAGCTCAAAAAGTAATTGGTATAACAGGCGGAGATATTTCTTACGCATCCATTCTTATTTTATGGGTATCTGGTATCGCCTCTGCAACAATTGATAACATCCCATTCGTTGCAACAATGATTCCACTTATTAACGATATGGCAGTTGGGCTAGGCTTATCACCATCTGACGCACAAATCGATGTATTATGGTGGGCATTAGCACTAGGTGCTTGTCTGGGCGGAAACGGAACATTAATCGGAGCTTCTGCTAACGTAATCGTTGCAGGTATCGCGAGCCGCGAAGGACATAAATTTAGTTACATGGACTTCCTAAAAGTCGGTTTCCCAATTATGATCGTTTCATTAATCATTTCTCACATTTATATTTATTTACGCTACCTTATGTAGTAAAAAAAGCGCTCTGATAATCAGGGCGCTTTTTTACTTATATCTAAAATATATCGACTTATCAACAAAACGAAAAATCTACTCTTTATATCTCACCGGTTCATTCCGAATAATAAATAAATGAATCGGTAAGAACACCGAAAATGTGATTACATGAATAATCGTAAATAATATAGAGTTCGTTCCGTATCTGTCTAAAATAGCGTAGATAAGATAAATGGACAATACAATCGATACAGCTGTTGCTAGTAAACTTATAATTGGTACGAAATTAAAAATAAAACATGCAACATATATGCCGAATACTTTCCACCCTGCTTCTTCTTTCAAAAAATCTGGTAATTTATCTTTCGCTAAGTCACCCCATGTCTTACTATTCAAAAACGGAATAAACGCAAGCACCCCGTCCGTTGCACCATCATTTTTCGCCATCGAATAAAGTGCAAAAGCCGTTAACAAATATGAAATAATTGCCCAAATCAATATAACAAGAATAAACGCAAAACTAAGAGCAAAGAAACCTGCTAATACGCCTTGATCCTCCATCTTATCCTCTCCTCTCTACTTTCAACATATTTCATTACATTGCAAGTTATGTTTTAAAATTTATCCAAACTCTTTGTATAATAAGAGAAGAAAGAGAATAAGAGAGGAGCAACACTTATGCATCCATTTGTAAAAGCATTACAAGAGCATTTCACAGCTCATCAAAATCCTGAAAAAGCAGAACCTATGGCTCGTTATATGAAAAATCACTTCCCATTTCTAGGTATTCAAACACCGGAAAGACGCCAATTATTAAAAGACATCATTCAAATACATACTCTCCCAGATCAAAAAGACTTCCAAATTATCATACGTGAGCTTTGGGACTTACCAGAACGTGAATTCCAAGCGGCCGCACTTGATATTATGCAAAAATATAAAAAGCATATAAACGAAACTCATATCCCCTTCTTAGAAGAACTGATTGTCACAAAATCTTGGTGGGACTCTGTCGATAGCATCGTCCCTACATTTTTAGGCGATATCTTTTTAAAACATCCAGAATTAATTTCTGCCTATATTCCAAAATAGATTGCATCAGATAACATATGGTTACAACGTGCCGCTATTTTATTCCAACTAAAATATAAACAAAAGATGGATGAAGAACTTCTTTTCTGGATTATTGGACAACTACATTCTTCAAAAGAATTTTTCATTCAAAAAGCGATTGGCTGGGTCCTTCGTGAATATGCAAAAACAAATCCGGATGTAGTTTGGGAATACGTTCAAAACAATGAGCTCGCTCCATTAAGTAAGCGTGAAGCAATTAAGCATATTAAAGAAAATTACGGAATAAATAATGAAAAAATAGGTGAGACTCTATCATAGATAGACGCGTTCCTCTATTGAGATTTAAAAAAGAACGTGTTAGAATATGTTCATTATTATTAATATAAGTAGCGATGACGGACTTATAAGTACTTGCATAAAAAGCGATTCAGGGATAGTGAAAGCCTGAAGCCGCAAGGAAACGGCAGTCCCGAGCAATACATGATAAAGTGGATGCACCTTTTGTGTATCAACTAGGGTGGAACCGCGGGCAAACGCTCGTCCCTAGGCAAATAAGCCTTGGGATGAGCGTTTTTTTATGTTCTTTTTAGCATATACTGCTCGTTTCCAAAGTATCAGAGTATGTCATCGCCAATACGTTAACTTTCAAAAGGAGGATTTTCTTATGTATTCAATGGAACAAGTTGTAAACTTAGCGAAACATCGCGGTTTTGTTTTCCCTGGTTCTGAAATTTACGGTGGTCTTGCAAACACTTGGGATTACGGTCCACTTGGAATCGAATTAAAAAATAACGTTAAAAAAGCTTGGTGGAAAAAATTCATTCAAGAATCTCCACACAACGTTGGTTTAGACGCAGCTATTTTAATGAACCCTAAAACTTGGATCGCTTCTGGTCACGTTGGTAACTTCAACGATCCAATGATTGACTGTAAAAAATGTAAAGCTCGTCACCGTGCTGACAAATTAATTGAAGATGCTTTAGATGCAAAAGGCATCGAAATGGTTGTTGACGGTCTTACTTTCGACCAAATGGCTGACTTAATGAAAGAACATGAAGTAAAATGTCCTGATTGCGGTAGTGAAGAATTCACTGAAATCCGTCAGTTCAACTTAATGTTCAAAACATTCCAAGGTGTTACAGAGTCTAGCACAAACGAAATCTTCCTTCGTCCTGAAACAGCACAAGGTATTTTCGTAAACTTCAAAAACGTTCAACGCTCTATGCGTAAAAAGCTTCCATTTGGTATCGGCCAAATCGGTAAGAGTTTCCGTAACGAAATCACGCCTGGTAACTTCACATTCCGTACACGTGAATTCGAACAAATGGAACTTGAATTCTTCTGTAAGCCTGGTGAAGATTTAGAGTGGTTTGCATTCTGGCGTGAAACTTGTAAAAACTGGTTACTTTCACTTGGTATGTCTGAAGAGAGCATGCGTCTTCGTGACCACGGTGAAGAAGAGTTATCTCACTACAGTAATGCAACAACTGACATTGAATTCAAATTCCCATTCGGTTGGGGCGAACTTTGGGGCGTTGCATCTCGTACAGACTTCGACTTAAAACGTCACATGGAACATTCAAACGAAGACTTTAACTATATTGATCCACAAACGAATGAGCGTTACGTGCCATACTGCATCGAGCCATCTTTAGGCGCAGACCGCGTAACATTAGCATTCTTATGTGATGCATATGAAGAAGAGCAATTAGAAAACGATTCTCGTACAGTTCTTCGTTTCCACCCTGCTTTAGCACCATACAAAGCAGCTATCTTACCATTATCTAAGAAGCTATCTGAAGGTGCTACTGAAGTATTCGCAGAATTAGCTAAAGACTTCATGGTAGACTTTGATGAAACTGGTTCTATCGGTAAACGTTACCGTCGTCAAGACGAAATCGGTACACCATTCTGTATCACATACGACTTCGACTCAGTTGAAGACAAAGCTGTTACAGTACGTGACCGTGACACAATGGAACAAGTTCGTATGCCAATTAGCGAACTAAAAGGTTTCTTAGAGAAGAAAATCCAGTTCTAATTATAAGAAAAAGAGGCTGCTCATAAGAGCGCCTCTTTTTTACTTTTCACGTTTTTCTTTAATTGCTACTGTACATCTTGATATACATAGTAAATCATCATTTTCATCAATAATACGAACATCCCAAACCATTGTCGATTGTCCTCTATGTATCGGTGTTCCGATCGCTGTTACAATTCCATCTTTCTTTGAGCGAATGTGGTTTGCATTAATTTCTAATCCGAAACAAATACATTTTTCTTGATCAATTAAATTATATGAACCAACACTTGCCACTGTTTCCGCTAATGCAACCGATGCACCTCCATGTAAAAATCCAAACGGTTGATGCGTACGCTCATCAACAGGCATCGTAGCAACTACCTTATCTTCTGTCATCTCTAACAACTCAATTCCAAGTGAATCCATTAAAGTTTTTGCCATATCGCTTCCCCCTTCTCTTACTTTAATTAAATGTATAATTTTACCTATTTATTTTCAAACTACTTATAACACTTATATAAGGAGGCTTCACCTAAATGAAACAGAAATTTTGTATATTACTGCTTATGTTCTCCTTGCTGACTATTGTACCAAATTGTGCAATAACAGCCAAAGCATCTAACCTGACAATCGATGTTAAGACTGTAACGCAAAAAGGTAAGAAACCTTATATAGAATATCAAATAAATAGGCCTTCTTTTCACAACTTTTCTGATTCTAAATTTCAAAATAAACTCAATTTATACTACAAAAAATCCACTGACAAATTTAAAAACAAATTAGAAAAAGAAGCAAAAAAATATTATAAAGAGACAGAAGGATCTAGTACACCCTTTCATCCGTACGTAGCAAATGTTGATTATAAAGTCTCTTTAAACAAACCACCTTTTCTTAGCCTATATGTGAATTACTATCAATATACTGGCGGAGCACACGGTCTTTATACGTGGAAGGCAAATACATTTGATTTAAACGAAAAAAAGGTGCTGCACTTAGACGATTTATTTCAACAAAAGGATAAATATAAAGATGTAATCCGTGCAGAGATTGTACGACAAATTAAACAAAATGAAAGCATTTATTTTCCTGATGCAACTGAAAAAGTAATGAGTATGAAAAAATTTCACTTCTTTTTAGAGCCAGACAATCTCGTCATTTATTTCCCTTTATATGAGATTGCTCCCTATTCAAGTGGAATTCCGCAATTTCGTATTCCATATACGTTGCTAAGAGACTATTTAAAGCCTTCTTATCAAAATATTTTGATTGACAACAAGTAAATATTTTCGCTACGATAATGTTAACCTAAAAACAACAGGAGGTTAACATTATGAGAAGATTTCATGTTTTAGATTTAGCATTAGCTGCCATGTTCGTTGCTCTTATGGCCATCGGTGCAAATATTGTATCTTGGGCACCTTTCTTACAAGTAGCAGGCATCCCATTATCTATGCAACCATTTTTCGCAATTTTAGCAGGTCTTCTTCTTGGAAGTAGACTTGGTGCCTTATCCATGACTGTATATATGCTCGTTGGCTTAGCCGGCGCACCAATCTTCGCTAACTTCAAAGCTGGATTTGGAGCACTTTTAGATCCTACTGGTGGTTTTATTATCGCCTTTATTATTGTTGCTTACGTATCAGGAAAACTAGTAGAACAAAAAGAAAGACCAACTTTCATTACATTTGCAATTGCCTCTTTCACTGGAATTATTTTAACTTATATAATCGGTACTACTTACATGTACGGAGCAGTCAATATCTTTATGGGCGGTAATATGAGCTATAAAGCTGCTTGGATGATTATGATGTGGTTTGCAGTAAAAGATATTGCATTTACAATTATCGGTGCTATTATCGCACCTCGCATATACTATGCTGTGCGTCGTTCTGCTTATCAGCATTCTCATTCGACGATTTCATAATAAAAAAATGAGTTATTTCAGTATACTGAAATAACTCATTTTTTATTATGACTCTTGATTCGCTTGTTCTTCTAAAATTTTCTTCATCATTGCAACCATGTCATCACGTAATTCTGGGTGTTGCAGGGCCATTTCAATTGTCGTTTGAACGAATCCTAGCTTTTCACCTACGTCGTAGCGCTTTCCTTCGAAATCGTAAGCAAATACACGTTGGATTTCATTTAAGCTTTGGATTGCATCTGTTAATTGAATTTCACCACCAGCACCGACATGTTGCTGTTCTAAGAACATAAAGATTTCAGGCGTTAAAATGTAACGGCCCATAATTGCTAAGTTTGAAGGAGCTGTACCTTGTGCTGGTTTCTCAACGAAATTGCGAACTTGGTAACGACGACCTTCTTGTTCTAATGGATCGATAATTCCATAGCGATGTGTTTCCGACTCTGGAACAGTTTGTACACCAATAACAGAAGAAAGTGTTTTTTCATACTCATCCATTAATTGACGTAAACACGGTTTCTCAGCTTGGACAATATCATCACCTAGTAACACTGCAAACGGCTCATCACCAATGAATTTACGCGCACACCAAACAGCATGTCCTAGTCCCTTCGGCTCTTTTTGACGGATATAATGAATATCTACCATTTTTGAAGAGGCTTGTACTTTTTCAAGCAACTCATATTTTTTCTTCTCTAATAAGTTTTGTTCTAGTTCAAATGCATTATCAAAATGATCTTCAATAGAACGCTTTGTTTTACCAGTAACGATAATAATATCTTCGATACCCGATTTCACTGCTTCTTCTACAATGTATTGGATCGTTGGTTTATCTACTATCGGTAACATTTCTTTCGGCATTGCTTTCGTTGCTGGTAAAAAACGTGTTCCTAATCCAGCTGCTGGGATTATCGCTTTTCTTACTTTTTTCATCACAAAATACCCTCTCTCCTGTCGGAATCAATAGCAATTATTTCCTACATAAAACAAAAGGGAGATTTCGCTCCCTTTTGTTCCTTACTACTTAAAATTACTTTGTATTATAAACGATTCATAATGTCTTCTTTAATAGTAAGTAACTTTTGTTCACTATTTTGTAAAGAACTATCTTTTACACCAAAGTAAAACTTAATCTTCGGCTCAGTTCCAGATGGACGTAGGCAGAACCATGAACCATCCTCTAATTGATATTTTAACACATTTGATTTCGGTAAGTGAATCTCTTCTTTATGTCCATCTTGTAAAGATGTAACGATGCTTGCTTTATAGTCTTCCACTGCTACGACTGTTAAGCCTGCTACTTCTTTCGGCGGATTCTCACGGAACGTTGCCATCATCTCTTGGATTTTTTCAGCTCCATCTTTTCCTTTTAACGTTAACGATACAAGGTCTTCACGGAAGAAACCGTACTTCTCAAATACTTCTAATAGACCGTCATATAACGTTTTCCCTTGTGATTTGTAGTATGCAGCTACTTCACATGCAAATAGGACAGATTGTACTGCATCTTTATCACGGCAGAATGGGCGGATTAAATAACCATAGCTTTCCTCATAACCGAATTGGAATTCATATTGTCCGCTTTCTTCATACTGCCTAATTTTCTCACCGATAAATTTAAATCCAGTTAACGTATCAACTGTATCTAAACCGTATGCTTTCGCAATTGTACGACCAATCTCAGACGTTACGATTGTTTTTAATACGACACCGTTCTCCGGAAGCGTTCCGTTTTCTTTCTTTTGAGATAGTAAGTAATCAAGCATTAATGCACCTGTTTGGTTTCCTGTTAATACTTGGAACTCACCATTATGATTGCGCACCGCTACACCTAGACGATCTGCGTCAGGATCAGTTGCGATTAATACATCTGCGCCTACCTTTTCACCATCACGAATGGCATACTCAAACGCTGCGTGCTCTTCTGGGTTCGGTGATTTTACTGTAGAGAAGTTTGGATCTGGTAACTCTTGCTCTTTTACAACTGTTACATCTGTAAATCCAACTTCTTTTAAACCACGGCGTACAGAAATATTTGATGTTCCGTGTAATGGTGTAAAGACGATTTTTAAGTCTTTACCAACCTTTTGCACCATTTCTTTATTAATGATGACATTGTTCAATTCTGCAGCATATGCATCATCTACTTCTTGTCCAATAATATGTAATAAACCGTCAGCTTTTAATTGCTCTACATCAGCGACTTCAACTGTTAATTCATCTTCTACTGCATTTACGTAGCTAATTAACTCATCTGCTTCTTTTGGAGGTAACTGTCCACCATCTTCACCATATACTTTGTATCCGTTATATTCAGGTGGATTATGGCTTGCCGTAAGAACGATTCCACTTACTGTATGTAAATGACGAACTGCGAAAGAAAGTACTGGCGTTGGACGTAAGCTTTCAAACACATATGTTGTGATACCGCGTGCCCCAAGTGTAGCAGCAACTTCCATTGCGAACTCAGGTGATTTATGACGAGAATCATAGGCTACAACAACACCGCGTTTTTTCGCTTCCTCACCTAATTTTTCAATAAAGCTTGCTAATCCTTTTGTTGCTTTACGAACTGTATATACGTTTAAACGGTTCGTACCAGCACCAAGTTCACCACGCATACCACCTGTACCAAACTCTAGATTTTTATAAAAGCTATCCTCGATTTTCTTCTCATCTTGCTTCATATTTTCTAGCTGTTCTTTTAATTCTGCATCTAATTGTGCGTAAGAAAGCCAGCGACTAAATTCTTGTTTCCAATTCATTCTTCTCTCTCCTCTCGCTCGTCATACCTTTATTATATGAAAAAAACATGCTCTATCTCAATATTTTATAAAATCTAGCAGGATTTTACTAGGAATATTTGTATACACTATTGTTAAATACTCCACTAAAGGGAATGAGGATTATGCACGAATGGGGCTTGTCAGAAGAGCTCAAAATACAAACAAAGCAAATGATTGAAATTGCTGAAAAAGAACTATCGATTATGAGGAACGCAATCGATAAAGAAGACGAATGTATTTTATGCAAAATGGAAGATATTCATCATATGTTAGCAAATGTACAAACATTGGCAGCTACATACTACATTCAGGCATATTTATCACCTTATACGGAAAGTTCATCTTTTATTACGACAGCTATCCAACATTTAAGCGCCAGAAAACATGGTGCTCTTATCGTTGTGGAACGAAACGAGACGCTTGAAGCTCTCATTCAAACTGGAACGACATTAAACGCTCATTTAACTGCACCATTACTCGAATCAATATTTTATCCAGGTAACCCTCTTCATGACGGTGCCGTTCTCGTAAAAAATAATCATATTGTCTCAGCTGCTAATATTCTTCCTTTAACGAAAAGTACAGAAGTTGATTCTGAGCTAGGAACACGTCACAGAGCTGCAATTGGCTTATCAGAAAAGAGTGATGCACTTATATTAGTTGTCTCTGAAGAAACGGGCCGTACTTCTTTTGCTTTAAACGGGATTTTATATACGATCTCTTTATAAAGTGAAACTTTAATCAGCCCTCACCAATCGAGCGTTTATCAGCACCCCGACCTAACTGCTTTCCTTTCACTGAATTTTGAGTTATGGGTCTTACTGCCCGGCAAATAGTGGGATAAACAAACCTATAAAAAAGAAGACTGTTCCAAAATATTGGAACAGTCTTCACTTATACTCTTATTCTTCTCCAAAACGCTCCACAAGTGTTGCAAGTGTACGTACCATTGCACCAGTTGCTCCAGCCGGACCTAAGTCGTGCGCGCCTTTTGTTTCTGATGTTCCAGCGATATCTAAGTGTACCCACGGTGTATCTTCAGCGAATTCGCCTAAGAATGTACCTGCCATAACCGCATGTCCTTCACGGCCTGGTGAGTTATTTAAATCAGCAAACTTACTGTTTCGAACGCGTTCTTTATCACGATCAAAAATCGGTAGTTGCCAAATTGGCTCATCTGTTTCCATAGAAGCCTCTAGCACTTGCTCAAATAACTCTTCATTATTTGTCATTGCGCCTGTCGTATAGTTTCCAAGTGCAACAATTACACCGCCTGTTAATGTTGCAACATCAACAAGGTAGTTTGCACCAAGTTTTTTCGCATACGTAATACCGTCAGCTAAAGCTAGACGACCTTCTGCATCCGTATTTAATACTTCAATTGTTTTTCCACTCATAGATGTAATTACATCGTCTGGCTTAAATGCCGTACCACTTACAACGTTATCAGTTGAAGGAATAACAGCGATCACATTTTGTTCTGGGCGAAGTTCACCGATAATTTCCATCGCACCTAATACAGCAGCTGCACCGCCCATATCACCTTTCATACCGACCATGCCTTCACGTGGTTTTAAAGAATAACCACCTGTATCGTATGTAATACCTTTTCCAACGAATCCAATGACATCTGTCCACTCTTCTTTTCCTTTATAAATAAGAGCAATCATTTTTGGTGGCTCTACACTACCTTGGTTTACTGCAAGTAACGCACCCATACCAAGATCTTCCATCTCTTCTTTCTCAAGAACTTTATAGTCCATATCATACTTCTCCGCTAATTCAACAGCATACTCAGCAAGCTTTGTCGCTGTTAATACGTTTGGCGGCATATTTACAAGTGTACGAGCTGAATTTGTTGCACGTCCATGTACGTAGCCAACTGTTAATGCGGCTTCAATTTCTTGTGCATCTTCCGCTGTAATAGCCGTGAACTTCTCTAACTCTACACGATCCTTTTTATCTGATTTATACGTTTGTAATTCATATGTACCAAGGCCTTGTACCTCTGCTGCAATATGAGCGACATCAATCGCGTCTAATTTCTCTGTTACGAAAGAATCAAGTAAAATTGCTGCATCTTGTACTTTTGCTGCTTGCAGTGTTTTAAATGCCTTACCAAGAGCCGCACGTAACGTTTCTGTCGTATAAAACTCTTTCTTGCCTAAACCAACAAAGTAATAACGTTTCACATTTGTTTTTCCTAAGCTATGTACTTTCGAAATGGCCTTTTTCTTCGTAGATAATTCTTTCTCTTCTAGTAAAACTTGTAATTGTCCTTCAAACGCTTTGTCCAGTTCTTGTACAAAACTACTCATTTTCTCTTCTTCAAATAAAGCGACAATTACTGCTTCGTGACCTGCTAATTCTTTTTGTACTTGAAACATGTTCAGACCCCCTAAATTTCTCTACCACCATTATAACTTTATTTTCGATAAAATGCGACAATTCTAACTACAGTTATATGACGTGTAAAATCCCCTCTATTATGAAATAAGCCAAGAAAAAAAGTCTAGCGTAATTACGACTAGACTATCTTTGTTTTAAATATTGACCACGAAACACTTGCATCGTTTCGTCTTGATTTAACATCGTTAACTCTTCTTCTGTAAACTTACCATTTCCTACTTTTACTACGTACACATTTACTTTTTTCTTACCCCATTGGCTATAAACATCTTTCACCGTATCATAATATAGATCAAGACGGTTTCCTTTTATTGCACCGCCCTTATCAGCTACTACACCATACCCATAACCTGGTACGAATAAAATTGTTCCAATTGGGAATACGCGTAAGTCCGCTGCGATTGTGGAATATAAATCCCTTTTCGCCTTAACACCTGAATATGTAATACCATACTCCGGATGTCCCGGCCTCTTACCAGTTGACTCGATTCCCGACGTATAACCTGTTGCAGTCATTTCAATTGAACGATATTTAGACCAGTCGTTTGCCTGCTCTAAAGCATTTATCACTTCTTTACTCGGAGCAACATTTCTCTTAACTTCTGCTGCATGTACTTCTTTTGCACTCGTTCCCTCATACTTCTTTACAATCTCTAATAAAGAAACTCCTGTGAAAGCATTCCATGTTACGCATAATGCAATTGCAAGTAAACAAGTCATCATAATGCGAATACAATATCGTTTTAACATTTTTATATTCCACACTCCTTCATCGTTAATCATTCCCTATACCATGAAGGAATATGCAAAAAAATAATCTCCAACTTAATTGGAGATTAAAACATTTGATATCCGCTTTTCCGAAGTTTCTTGATTACGACTCCTGCTAAAGCAGCCCCTACTAATCCAGTAGATAGAATAAATACGTCTGCTTGTCCTAAGTGCGATACACTTGTCCCAAATGAAGAAAATGTTTCTTTCGGTTTTGAAAAATAATCCCACATACTCGCTTTATTAATAATCAGCATACAAACAATCGGATACACAATAACCATTACCCAAGTAGCTCGCAAAATCATGTTGAGTAAAAATCCAATTCCAAAGAACAAAATAAAGAATAACATCATTGAAATAAGTAGTACCGGTATACTCACTCTTTTCCCCTCTCCTTCGCACGTGCCGTAAATACGTGATAAGCTGTATAACCAAATGGTTCGCCTGGATTTAATGTTTTGTCCACTTCAAGATGTAGTTCTGATCTTCCTTCTAACAAATATTTAATAAGCACAGACGTATTCGGATCGTCTACAATCTTATCCGGATGTAAGAACGCCACTTCAGACAATTCTTTCTCCTGTATAATAATATTTTCTCCTTCAGGCTCCAAAAGAAAAATAATCATATTATCACTAATCTCATTACGAATAACACCCGATCGAACACCAATGATCCCCTTCACATGAGCGACAATGCCTGTCTCTTCTAACACTTCGCGTTTCACAGCTTCATCAACCGTCTCACCTTCATTTACAAAACCAGCCGGTAAAGACCATTTCCCTTTTAATCCACTGTATTTCTTCTTAACAAATAGCCACCTACCATCTTTTGTAGCTACTAAACCACTAACAGCTAGCCATACCTTCCCTCGTTTCTCCATGATGTAATAACCTCCTCTTTCAGAACGGACAGAATATTCTTTCTTTTTATATTATACTATATTTTTAATATGAAAAAAGCAGAAACAGCTCTTAGCCGTTTCTGCTTTTTCTAATATATATTAAAAGAACTTTAATTTACCTTTTTTAAGAACTAATAAAGGTCCACCTAATAAGAATAGGTAACGGTTATCGATTACTTTCTTCATGAAGGAAGCTTTCCAACCTGTTAACTTTTTACCCATAACAACGCCCATTGCATCGTCATGACCTAAAGAACATACAGATCCTTTATTATCAAATGCGAATTTCTTCATTTCGCCTTTACCACGAACTAATACAGTTAAGTTGTGTGCAATATTGTAACCTTGTTGAATTGCGATTTGTGCTGTTGGTGGGTATGGACGGTTAATTTCTTCATTAATGATTAACGCTGCGTCACCAACCATGAATACATCTTCGTATCCTGGAGCATGCATGTACTCATCAACTTTTACACGTCCGCGCATTGCTTCAAATCCAGACTCTTCCACAATACCGTTACCACGAACACCTGCAGCCCAAACTACTGTTTCAGACTTAATTAATTCAGTGTCATCGCCATTCGCAACGATAATACCTTCTTCAGTTGCTTCTTTAATTGCTGTACCGATGCGGAATTCTACACCTTTTTTCTCAAGTTGTTTTACAGCGTATTCTACTAACGCTGGATCGAAACCTGGAAGTGCTGTTGGAGCAGCTTCTACACAGATGATACGTGCTTTTTCACGTGGTACATTGTACTCTTTGCAAAGTTCAGGAACACGGTTTGCAAGCTCACCTACGTACTCGATACCAGTAAATCCAGCACCACCAACAACGATTGTTACTAACTCATCGCGTTGTTCAGTTGCATATTTAGAGAAACTAGCTTCCATATGCTCACGAATTTCACGAGTTGCATTAATGTTAGCGATTGAGAATGCATGCTCTTTTAATCCTGTAATTCCGAATGTTTCTGATTCGAAACCAAGACCAATTACTAAGTAGTCATACTCTAACTCGCCGTCTTTTAAGATAATGCGTTTTTCAGCAGCTTTAATTTCTACTACTGTGTCTTGTACAAAGTTCACTTTATTTGTATCAATAACGTCTTGAATATCTAGACAGATTTTTTCATCTTGTAATGTACCAGCTGCGCTCTCGTGTAACCAAGTCGCTTGGTAGTGATAGCTGTTGTTGTTTACTAGCGTAATTTCAGCTTCATTTACAGATAATGCTTTTTGCAGACGAACAGTCGTAATCATCCCGCCATAACCTGCACCTAAAACTACGATTTTTGGAGTCTTCACCAAATCACAACCCTTTTCTTTATATAATAGTAATGAGAAATAATACCAAGTACTAAAAACTCTATTTGTCAAGAATGTGGAATTTATCACATTCTATATCATAACAAAACGCAGTCAAAAAATCGTACGAATTTTGTCATAGAAATTTAACATAATACTTCCCTATATTAGTCGGTTTTATTCCAGAATTCAAGCGTCTGGAGAATTATCAATATTTTAAAATAACATAGCGTTTTCAAGGGTTTTTTAGCCTTTTTTTCATGTATTTTCCTTTCTGTATATTTTATACAATAAAAAAGAACCTATGCGAAAACTTACACACAATTCAGTCGTTTTCAGAAGTATTATGAACTCAAATATGCTATCATTTATTTGAAAGTGTCATCATTTGCAGGATTTTCGTGTACATATGAACAATATATGAAATCAATATCAAAATTCCATCTATAGGGGGAATGAAAGTGGCAGAAAATCAAAAAGTTTACGACATAACAATTATTGGTGGTGGTCCAACAGGGCTGTTCACAGCATTTTATGGCGGTATGAGACAAGCAAGTGTAAAAATCATTGAAAGCTTACCTCAACTTGGAGGACAATTATCCGCACTCTACCCTGAAAAATACATTTATGATGTAGCTGGATTCCCAAAAGTGCGCGCACAAGAATTAGTTGATAACTTAAAAGAGCAAATGAAGAAATTTGACCCAACCGTTTGTTTAGAAGAAGCTGTCGATACGCTTGAGAAACAAGCTGACGGTATATTTAAACTTGTTACGAATAAGCAAACTCACTATTCTAAATCAGTTATTATTACTGCTGGCAATGGTGCTTTCCAACCACGCCGCTTAGAATTAGAAGGTACAGCGAAATACGAAAAGAAAAACTTACATTATTTCGTTGATGATATGAATAAATTTGCTGGTAAGCGCGTCGTAGTATTTGGCGGCGGCGATTCAGCTGTTGATTGGACAATGATGTTAGAACCGATCGCTGAAAAAGTTACAATCGTTCATCGCCGCGATAAATTCCGTGCGCATGAACATAGCGTCGAAAACTTAATGAATTCTCGTGCAGAAGTAAGTACACCGTATGTTCCAGTTGAACTCATTGGTGATGACAAAATTGAACAAGTCGTTCTTCAGCACGTAAAAACTGAAGAAAAAGTTATCATCGATGTTGATGACGTAATTGTAAACTATGGCTTCGTTTCTTCTCTTGGCCCAATTAAAAACTGGGGCTTAGATATACAAAAAAACAGCATCCTTGTAAATTCAAAAATGGAAACAAATATTCCTGGCATTTACGCTGCTGGTGACATTTGTACATATGAAGGAAAAGTAAAACTCATTGCTTGCGGCTTCGGTGAAGCACCAACAGCAGTAAACAATGCAAAAGCTTACTTCGATCCAAATGCAAAACTTCAACCAATGCACAGCTCAAGCATGTTTTAATATGTAAAAATAAAAGCTCCTTCCATACGTGGAAGGAGCTTTTATTTTATATACCACGAAAGCACACTGAATTCGATAAACTATCGAACTCAGTGTGCTTTTCGTCTAAAAAAATTATTGTTTCCTTCTTCTACCTAATACGAATAATACTCCGCCAACTAAGAATGAAATTCCAGCACCAACTGACATCATCCATGGAGACGCTGCCCCTGTTTTCGGTAATTCTCTTTCTGTTTTTACTTGCGGCTCTTTAATTAATTTTTCCAATCTTACTTCTGGTTTCACTTCTGGCTCCTTCGGCTCTTTCGGATCCTCCGGTTTCACTTCTGGTTCCTTCGGTTCTTTCGGATCTTCCGGTTTCACTTCTGGCTCCTTCGGCTCTTTCGGATCCTCCGGTTTCACTTCTGGCTCCTTCGGCTCTTTCGGATCTTCCGGTTTCACTTCTGGCTCCTTCGGTTCTTTCGGATCTTCTGGTTTCACTTCTGGCTCCTTCGGCTCTTTCGGATCTTCTGGTTTCACTTCTGGCTCCTTCGGCTCTTTCGGATCCTCCGGTTTCACTTCTGGCTCCTTCGGCTCTTTCGGA
>NZ_JBQAFE010000019.1:0-36144 GCF_051915685.1 Bacillus cereus group sp. MYBK5-2 | reverse complement strand
ACATATAAAGTTCACGTATATACAAAAAAACGACAAAACAAAAGAGCACAGCGTGTATAAGTAGTGTTGGTAGCACTCTTATACCGTTCACCTGATTGAGCCAGGTAAACACTTGCCATACTCTCATGAGTCATTGTACATCATGCAGGGTCTCTTAAGCAACGTTTACTTAATTGGTGACGTTGCTTTTTTGTTTCCATAAAGGGAGACATATAATATGGAAAAGAGATGCATAGATGTAATAGCAAGCGAAGAAGCATTTCGTAACCTATCACCATTTATAGAATTGGAAGAACTAAACAAAACTATACGTACATACAGAGATAATATCCGTATGTCTATTAAGCGTACGGATGTACAATCTAAACTCATTACATTACTTGAAATTTTAAAACGCCACAGCTGTAAATATGTAGGTGTTAGTTTCCTATGCAAAAATTCAATTGCTGACATAATGGAAGTTTCATATAAAACTGTACAACGTTTAATGAAGAAACTTGTGGATCTAGAGATGATTAAACAAGTAGCAATGAAACGTAAAAAAGATATGCTGCAAACTTCTAATGCTATTATCATTCAACCAATTGTGGAAGAAGTGTCCGACAAGGTAGATACAAAAAGCCCTACAAAGTGTCCTACCATTAAAACAAAACCTGTTTCCTTAAAACAAAATATAAAAGATATAAACAAACGTAATAGTAATGAGCATAGCAATACTCCAGAAGAGAATATTGAACAAGCTAATTTCGTTGCTCACTGGGTACCAGAACGTTTTGTTTCTTTAGTTAGCTCTTTTTACAGTGAATCTAAAACAATTCAAGAACTGTGGAAGGTCGTAAGGCAGTGCAATAAAGTTACAAACTTCTCTACAGGTAATAAAGCATTTACTAAAGACCAGGAACTTACTATTGGCTTAAAAGCTATCAAAGAGTTTGTTATGAAAATTAAATCCGGAGTAAAAATGAAGAAAGGTAAATTCGCTTATTTCAACGGAATTGTAAATAAATTAATGGACAAGTTCTATTTCGATAAAGAATTTATGGGGAACTTACACATATAAAATTCTAAACATAACCTTTATCCCAATCTCTTCCTTAAAATACATTTATTTATCTGCTATACTAAATTCTAGAATATATATTAGGAGGAAGAAATATTGGTAAAGAAATCACTATTTTTTTTAATGTCGATATCCCTTACGGTGATATTAATTTCAGCATGTAGTACTGCTGATAGTACTGCTGGTAGTACTGCTGATGGGAAAATTTCTAAAGAAGAATTTAAAAAGATTAAAAAAGGAATGAGTATGAAAGAGGTCGAGAAAATTGTAGGCGGAAAAGGAGAAGAAAACGTTAATCAATACAATCCATCACTTGTTGAGTATAAATATCCTGCATTGGATGGTGCAACAAAAGATGGATATGTTTACATACTGTTTAATGACAGCAAAGTAGATACTATTTTAGACTTTGGATTGCTCAAAAATAAAGAACAGCTTGAGCAAGAACTCGCTGCCGCAAAAGAAAATGTTAAAACAGTTGACTGGGGAAATAAAATTAAAGAAGTAGCATCCAGTGATAAATCTACAACTGAAAAGTTTGATGAAGTAAGTAAATATGCTCACGATTACAAACCATCTAGCGATGAAGTTAAACAGTTTGGTAATGACATCATTAAAGAATATAAAGATAAAAATTATATTAAAGATATCTCTAATCATGAGTACATGTTAACGAATATTTTCAAATCACAAGTTGTTGATAACAACGCATCAGAAAAGCCATTAAAAGATTTCGCTTTCGACTTCTGGCAAAACTCTAAATACAACTACCGTGGTGTTGAAAATGCAACAAGTAGTGCAACACAAGCAAATGAACGTCAAATGGATAAAGCTTTAGGGAAAATGAACAAATAGTAGAGGTAGGGTTTTCCATGAGTTATGACACAATTGCATCATTACAACGTATGTAGCAATTAGAACAAGCTCAAGCTTCATCTGGTAAACGTTTAGAGGGTGTTGTAAAAATCATATAAGGACGAAATCACTATCTACTGTATATTCAGCTATTTTTTCGGATTCATAATGATTTTAATTTTGTAACACCCCCCCAACTAGTATATATAGTACTGCACTATTAACAGTTGAACTTAGATTCTGTAAAATAAGATTTGCATTTCATATTCCACCTAAATTACGATTTAAAATAAAATTTATTCTTACATGGATTTTACGATATAATCTACCATGATTTACTAAAATAAAAATAATAAAAAAAGGGGATGTACTAACTTTGGGAAAAATGTTGAATTTCTTTTCTTTTATATGCACTTTATTATGTTTATTACTCTTTTTATTATGTGCTTTTTCCCCTTTACATAAAATACTCGAAAATTTAACGAGAGTAAATCCATTCACTATACTTTTTTATCTAGTATTTACAACTCTACTTATTAGTATAATTGGTTTAACCGGAATTAATAATCGTACTTCAGCTATAAGAAGCCTCTTTACTTTAGCAATTAATGTAGTATTGATAGGAGTTGTGCTCTTTATAATCCTGATTGGAAACTTATTTGAGTAGAATGTCGAAATATTTACTTGATACAAAATAAAAAAACTAGTAAAATACTAGTTTTTTTATTTTGTAATTTAGATAGGAGAAGGTACAAAATTTGGATTAACATGTATAGCTCTATATAAAAACGTAGAGAATTGATCACGTGTAACCAAACCACCAGGATTAAAATTCCTATCACCAACACCATTTGCTATACCATTACTGTATAAAGCTTTTACATATTCATTAGCCCAATGACCTTTCATATCATTAAACTCATAATTCGCCTTCACCTTAAGATTAAAAGCTCTAACTATAATTGTAGCTGCTTCTGCCCTTGTAGCTACACCCTTTGGGTTGAATGTATGCTCAGAATTAACTGAAAATACCCCTTTTTTTGTTAATGCTAAAATTTGTTTTTTAAACATACTGTCATTAATATCGTTAAAAGGATTCTCATTACTATCTTCAGGTTTTAGATAATTATATAAAAATCCAGCTAATTGTTCTCTTGTAATATTATCTCCTGCACCAAAATATCCATCACCATATCCTAAAGCAATTTTATGATGATACATATACATTATTTCTTTATGCGCCCAATGAGTTGCTGGAACATCTTCAAATATTTTAGGTGCAACAGTTGCATATGAATAAATAAAGTTAGATTCTCTACCGAAATCTATATACATGTCCTCTGGGGTAGTATCCCATGTATCATGAATAATCAAACTTCTAAAATTCTCATTAAATTCTGGACTATAAAAGTCCTCATAACCTACCCCCGTTACACTATGGTCTTCATAAGTAGGGTGTTTGGAAGTATTAATAATCATTGGCCTTCCCTGATCTATTTCATTTTTAATATCTTGGAATGAATTTCCATCATGAAGTTTAATTTCCGCTTTATATCCTCTATCATTAAAATATTTTGTTAATCCTGGAGCTATCTTAGACGTATAAGTTGAACCATAATCAGGTTGAGAATAATCAACCTTAGTCCCATAATATTTAGCAATTTCTTCTATAGTATCCCATGGATAAATACTTGGCATGATATTTTCGTATCCCTTTAGATACCAATACCCCAATATGTTAGTAGTGGCTGTTGGAGTACAACCTCTATACCATACGTAATCTGGAACATTAGCCAGTTTTTTTCTATTAACATTTGAAGCCAAAAGTGTTCTAGGCTTCATTGAACTATTATTGTTTTCCTGTTGTTCAATCGTTGTGTTTTCTTCAATTTTAATTGGTTTAAAGATTTTTTTCTCCTGTTTTGGATCTGGCCCCAGAGTTACAATCTTCCCATTTTCTTTTTTGAAGTATTTTAATGGGCCGTTATAAATAGCATTTCCTTCTTCTACATTCTCAAAAGGGTTTGTACCTTGTCTTGTAGACTCTAAAATATGTGATGCATTCTTATTACTATTTACAATAATATACCCTACATCCTGATTAGCTTTTCGAACCTGAAATACATAAGCTGAAACTTTTCCTTCTACGTTATATAGGGTTTTGCCGTTACTATAACTCGCATCTCTCCAATCCGGATGAGTATGTTTACTAACAGTTTTTACATATTTTCCTGCTGTAGATCCTGCCTCTTCCTTAGTAATTAATTGTTCCGTATTTTCTTCGGCATTTGAAACAGTCGGTATAACAGTAAATAAACTGAATAAGAGCATAAAGCTAAATACAACAAATGATAACAACTTTCTCATTAAGCCTTCTTCCTTTCTAATATGTAATAAAATGACGCCACATATATATAATACATATTTTTTCATATTTGTATATAAAGAACTTGTAAATAATAGTTATAATATGTTATAAATATCCATGAACTTATCAATAGGAGGACTATTTTATGAGAAAAAAAGGATTATTAATTACTAGTTTAGCTGCAACTATGCTTCTATCATTTAATTCAGCTACGTTTGCTGAGGTTGGGAATCAAAATTCAGATAACGGCTCAATTATTGTAAAGAACAAGCCTTCGGATTATACCAATATTACTTCGAGCTTCTCCTATACAATGAAAAGAAATGCACTTGAAATGGCATACGCTGCTCAAGAAGATAGAAATCTTGGTTCTTATCCGGCTGGTGTAGGTTTATCATTTGTACAACATGTTAAAACAGGTGGACCTTGGGACTATAAGCTTCAATTTCGTGGGTACTATAACTTTAACGGTAATAGATTAGCACCTGAAGACATTGGTAATATGCATTATGGCTACGTTGGAAGAGCTGCTGGATTTACAAGAAGTTTATTATCTACTGCAGCAGGTGCATACCAAATTTATTCCGGAACCTCTCACCTTGGTTGGGCAGATTCTTATTATGACGACCCTAACGATCAAGCTTGGATTTCATATGGAATGAACTTATGGGACAATAAATCATTAGCAAAAAGCTTTGCAAGATCTACAACACCAAATACAGATGCACTCTATCAAGAAGCCGTTAGAACATTAACACCTGAAGAAAAGAATAGAATCAAAGAAGAAATGAAAGAATATTCTAAACAAGTTAAATCACAACAAAATTAAAAGCATTTATAAACTATTATTAAATTTATAAAAGATAGAAGAAGGCCACTTTTATAGGTAACCTTCTTCTATTTCCCTTTATCTTACATACACATAGACCTTATTTGCTGTAATATAAAACACATTACCTCTACTATTCTTCACTTTATATTGCTGCGAGCCATTTACAGATACTTTATCAATGATTGTAAATCCTAATCCTTTATCCACAGTTCCTGCTACATCCCTATCTAACCAGGAAGGTTTTGAATAGAATCGTAAGTCATTCACTTTAGAAACTACACGTTTACCTTCCACAGATGACGCTTCTTCTTTATAGCGAATGTATGATGAATCATTATATACCCACTGATTCCCTCCAAGATTCAACCAGTTTCCTACTTTACCCCAGACTTTATATGATTCACCTTTTTGTAATTTACGAATAACACTATTTGTTGTGGATGGACCAGAACGAAGGTTTACATTGTATCCATCAATATACGCTACTCCCACTTCATTAATAACACCAGGTACTTCATTTGGTTGCTGTGGTTTCGCTTCAACTGAAATAGAATCTCCATTATATGCTTTTAATACATCAGCACGAAATTTTGATTCCGATACACCATGACTGCGAAGATAGTCAATCGGATCTTCGTGATCTGTGCCACCAAGCTTATACGTAATGTCTTTATGCGTCCACAATCCAATGGATGGATGGATATTTCTATCTTTTAAAATTTTAGCAAGTAACTTTACATATCTTTCATATGATTTTTTAAATTTAATAGAGTCACTAGTTTCAGAGAGCTCTACATGAACAAATCGTTTATTGGCTGCCGGACCTGCTCCCCATGCTTGATACTTAGTAGAAGCAATTTGAATTGTTTCATCCCAATCTGTTGCATAATGTACAAATGCAGAATGCCATGTTCTTGCTTCATAGTTTCGGATATTAATAGCAGGCGCTTCAGGAGTTGCTGTAGAATGTGCTACTACACCTTCATACGCTCCATATCCGTTGCGATATTCGACTTTAGGTAACCCTGGAATAATCATTTCTCGATCAGCAAAGACACTACCTGTTGAAGTAAATGCAATGATAGCTGCAGTAGAAATTGAGGCTAATAATTTAATAGATTTTTTCATTTGTCGTCACCATTCCCCATAATTTTTTGTTTAATGTCTGATACATCCTTTGCAAGTGAACCAAATGCTTTTGCTTGTTCTTCAATGACTGCCTGGTTTTTTTCGATTACTTTTTGGTACTGTTCTTCACGCTGTTCATTCTTTTTTTGCGTAGTAAAAAGCATCCACACAAATAACGCTGCGAATGCTCCTTGTTGAATCATTGAATTGAAAATCTGTTCCTCCACTGTTCTCATCTCCTTTTTAGCAAAATAAAAAAGCCTGCTTATGCACGCTTGATTTCTGATATTTAAATTAAAAAGCTCATTGCAATATGAACAGTACTTCCGTTTGGAACACCATTCACGAAAACCCCGCCATCAGGTTTTATTGTCACTTCACAAGCTGCGGGTGTATATCCATATGCCAGCGCTGGAAAAGCAATGTGCTGTACGGGTCTAAATCCAACTGGTAGTGTAGCGAATACTGCCTCATTTTGAGGATTTCGAACTGAACCAATTACACTAATGTTTTCACCACTTCTCTTGTATTTCATATCTCTGTTAGCAACATTCTCTACCCCAGTTGTAGGAAGTTTAATCCATCCAGTATCTGTTGCCTGTTTAATTGTTCCATCAGTTCGAATTTCTACTCTCTTAGACCAATCCCAAGTATCTCCTTGTTCTTCTGTTGAAGGTGCAATAATAAGGGCCCCTTGTGCTCCCTTGTGAAGAACTGTTTTAAACGAGCGGCTACCTAATACAATTGCATTATCGATCTTAAATTCAAGTATTCCATTTATGATGTCGCCAGCTTTCTTAACAAGGTTTGTGTCCGCTTGCAGGTTAAATAAATTACTGGCAGGATCATAGTTAAATATCCCCTTGTTTGCTGCATCAGACCATGCATACCACCTATCCAAATTGTCTACTCCTGTAGTTACCGTTGAAGATGAACCGCCTTTTGTTAAAAATCGTAATAGCTTACCGTGGACAAATCTAAGGTCACCTATCATGGTGTCTCCGCTTTTCTTAACAACATCCATAGCATTTAATTTCTTCTGCAACTCGTCTATCGTTTTCTTAAGAACCTCAAAATCAGAAATATAATTTTCTATTTTAATGTTTCCTTCTTTCACATCACGTCTTAATGCAATTCGAATGTCTGGTGTACTCATTCGTTCTGTATCTTTTTCCATCACAAAATAAGCTGTCCAATCATCCGATGTAGAAACAGCTTGAGATGTAAACGAATATGAAAACACACCATTCTTTGCATCAACTATTTGAGCATCATCTCGAATGAATACTCCTGTATGATTTGTCGCTTCATATTTAACCACGTATCCTGTTAAATCCACCTTCTCCCCTTTTTCTCTTACGTACACCGTAAGCTTCAATCCATTCTTGTCATTCTGCCGAGAACGAATTGTTTTTGTAAACACGGGATCTGCTAAATCTATCATAATTTCCTCATTTCGCATGACTACACCTCTTTCTAGCTACTCCTTTTTACGTGTCTGGGCGGTCTTCTCTGACGTTTTACTCTGTTCCTATTCTTTATGTTTCCTTTAGGTTTTAACGGCTCTAATTCTTCCAATTTGGCGTCCGTTTTCATTACATACTCTTGAAATGCGCTCGTCAATTGTGAAAGCATTCCATATAGGCCTACACCATTTTCTTCTGCCTCTTTTGGAATAACTAAACCATAATGTGTAGGAATTGCATCTGTAGTAATTATTGGCTCTCCTTCTTTACGATTCATACGCATCTCATACAGTTTCGGAATATCGGTTTTCAAATTGTACTGTTTAATTTCCCATTCCATTACCTTTTCAAGTGCGCTGAATGCAATAGGACGTATATTGGTTTTATACGTTTCTTTTGAAGAAACTTTGAAGTCTGAAGCAATTATTCCTTGATAATATGACCCAAGAGCCGTTTTGACTTGTATATAACCATTTTCGTAACTTGAATTTCGTATCATCGCATTTGGAAGTATGATATCTGTATCCCCTCCGGATGAAATCCCAATACTTGCAATCCAATTGTCATTCCGATAAAAGCGGAACTGATCTTTGACTTTAAACCTCATATCACTTTGAGAATCTAAGACAATCATTTTGTCAGCATTAAGCATTGCATTCCCCGTCTGCGAAAAGTATAAAGAAGCTGCATTTAAGTACCCATTGCCATCGAGTCCTTTTGTAATTCCTATTCCACCAGACTTAATACTTGTATCTGAGAATTGGTATACCATAATAGAACCATTTGCTCCTGTGGAATCGGAATCCCCACCTAAAATAAAAGTTGGCTGTATTTCATTTCTACTATTTTTATAATATCCAATAAAGGCTCGAACTTTCGAAGACTCATACAGACGAATGAATTGTTTAGAGATATTTACGAAATTAGCTGAATTGGAAGTCTTTAAAGTTGATCCTGTTATTTCCCCGCCTTGTACAAGATTCCCACTTAGTATCCCAGCTGTAATAAAATCAGCAACAATTCTTCCATCACTTGTAATGGCAGTTCCGTATGGTCCATTCACACCTGTGGAAGAATACCCTAATCCATTCAAATTCCATTGCCAAACCTTTTTAGCACTCTTTTCATCTTTCGTATCCATAATTAAAATACGATCTGGATAAATACGGACATGTCCTCCGAATCCTGAATTAATAAGACTTGTAGCATTTGCTTTTGCTGCATCCAAAATAGAGCTTGGCATATTGGATAACTCTTCTTGTACCAGGTCAACCCTACCAGAAACGTCCGTAAAGGATTCTTTGAAGTTACCAATGGTTATATCTAGATACTCTTTTTTTATTGGATTATACTTATAAGCAATTACCTTCGCTTTTATATCAATGCCATCTTCTTGATGTTCAACCGTAACAGTATCTGCCATATAAACACTTTGTAAATGCTTATAATCCTTATACTCTTCCGTTTGTGATAACTCCTGGAACTTAACGTTATAATTTGCTTTAGGCTGATCAACCTTTTGAATAGCAAACATATCCTTAGCTGCTTGACGTAATAATCTATATGCTTCTTCTAACGGAACTGCATCTTCATCATCAGCATTTTCACCAATAGCTGCTTTAATATGTTTAAATTCAACCACTTTGATTTTAGGATGAGGATACTTATTTATAAGTGGGCTATCCACATACTTTTCAGGAAGAAATAACCCATCAAAACCTTGTGGCATGATTCTAGTTATGGGACTTTTCCAATCCACATTACCTTCATATCCTAATAAATCTTTCTTATGGCGAATCACTACTCCACGATCCATACCACGATTTTGTAGCATCTTCACATCAAAATTATCTCGTTTTAATTCGCCGCCCCAACGATTAACAAATGAATTATCTTGACTAGAATCCAATAATGCTTCCACAGGATTTTTACGGACAATACGTGCACTAGCTATCTTTGGTACATCTGAATAAAACTGAAAAGGATGCTTGTATTGGCATCCTGCTGACATACGATTCATAGCTCCATTACCATTTGTTGTTTCAGCAAAAATGTCTTCAATTAGATTTTCTGTTAAGTCATAAAAAATGTGATAACATTGCGCTGTAATCTCACCCATGCTGACTTTAGGTGCTGCCACTCGAAATAGTTGTTCACCATCAGGAGTTGGAACTTTAATGATGCTCATTCCCTCTATTTCCAGACCACGTGGTGCAAACAATGGATAACTAAATGAAAATAAAAATAAACCATTGAGTTCTTCCTCAACAGTTGCGTTATAAATATTTTTATCTAAAGCTCCTATACCATTGTGTGTAAAATCAGTCTCATTTGGTTTATATAAAGTAATCATTTATATCTCCACCTAGGTCGAATTTCCATGAATTGAATTGCTCCTGACCACTCTATTGTATTTTCTCCTACGTTGAATATAGGGAACTGCCCAACCATTTTATTATTCATTGCTATGGTATCTGTATATGCTTCAAGTACTTCTGAGTCTATGACAACAGAACCATTCACATCTTTTATTTGAAAAGAGACATCATTGATCGTTATACGGAAAGTACCATTTCCCACAATCCAAAACTTAGGATCAGATTCAATTGCACCTGGATTATAAATTACACCAGGTTTGGTGAGCTTTAGATTTACATCCTCTGTATATTCAAAGGGATCTAGCGTGAAATCTACCTCAAATTCACCATGCTCCTCAATTTCAGTTATGATGTCTCCCATTTCAACATGCTTAATCTTCCGATACACATCGTCATCTGTGAAAAAGAGTGTTTTCCCTTGTAATAACCAAGGTTTTGCACGTCTTATGAAAGGTTTAATATTTTCCCTTTCCAACATATTAAATTTCACCTTAAAAGGGACATTTTCATATGCCCCTTTCTTTGTAAGTGAACCATGTCGTCCTGGTATTTCTATATGTTCTACCTTTTGTTTTGCAGTTGGAATCACTGGACGACCTACTAAACCTAATCCGTAACTACTTGCTAATTCATTATCGATTCCTATATCCAACAATTAAGTCGTCCTCCCTATTCCTATTTTTGAATTACGCCCTTTTTGAGCCAGTGCATCATCTATTTTTCCGACCATACGGTCGATATCACGATCATCCCTCACTGAAGGATTATAAATATTAATTACAGTTGGTTCAGTAGACATCGTTGCTGCAATTCCTTCACCAATTGCACCTAATGTCTTTTTATTCAACGGTAACACACCTTCTGGTCCTGCCTCTCCTGCACCTTGTAGGTTTCCACCATTCATTCCAAAGATAGTTGGCCGAGTAAAAATACCACCTTTTGCACGCCATTGCACATCGATACCAGACGGGAAAGTAATGTCTTTACCCAAAATATTTTTCGTACTAGTTTGCAGGCTAAAGTGTGGCATTTTTGGCATTTCCGGTTTCGGAATCTTTAATTTCAAATCACTGAAAAACCCTTTGATTTTATCAATGAATCCCTTCACTTTATCCACCGCATCTTTTATCGGGTCAATGATAAATCTCTTTGCCGCATCAAATTTTTCTTGTGCTGCATTCTTTACAGAATCAAATTTTTCCCGTGCCGTATTGTACATATCATTGAACTTCTCTTTTGCAGAATTATAAGCTGAAATCACTGGATCAATAATATATTTATAAACTAGATTCCATGCCGTAAGTGTATAAGATTGGATTTTCGCCCAATTACCTAGTATCCAATTCGCTAAATCATTCAATTTTTCTTTCGTTGCATTCCACAATTCTTGAACAGGCTGAATGACATATTGTTTTACTAAATCCCACGCTACAAAAGTATACGATTTAACTGTTTCCCATTGTGAATTTAACCAAGAAACAAGCGCACCGATCTGTTCTTTAACCCAATCCCATGCTTCTTGAACAGGTTGAGTAATATATTGTTTAAATAAGCCCCAAGCAACTTGTGCAGCAGCCTTTATAAGTTCCCACTGCGTACTAAGCCATGTGACTAATTCACCAATTTGCGCACTTATCCAATCATACGCTTCCTGGATCGGCTGTATAATATATTGAGATATTGCCGCCCATGCAATTTGTGCCCCTGCTTGAATGAGTAGCCAACCTGCTTCTAAAACTGTGGAAACTGCTGAAATAATCGGATCTAAAACTGTGAGTATTGTATCCCATGTTTCTTGCCAAGCTGTCTTTAATTGATCCCAAATAGAAGTTGCCGTTTCAACAATACCCGTCCACAATCCACTGAAAAATTCACCTAAAGGAGACAATATACTATCTGCTAATTCAATGAATGAAGACCACGATTCTGAAAAATAATCAGTAATACCTGTCCAAATTTCAGATGCCATATCAGAAATTCCAGTCCATAGGTCAGTAAAAAATTGACCGACAGGTTCAAAGAACTCATTAGCCATATTTAAAAAATCTGACCAGGCTCCAGAAAAGAAATCAACTGTGGATGACCAAGCATCTTCACAAGTTTGAACTATGCTATCCCACAATTCACCAAACCAATCTTTAAATTCAGACCACTTTTCAGAAAGCCAATCCGTTATGGCACCCCAGTTTTTTATTAACATGATAATACCAGTTATCACTAAAGAAACTGCTGCAACGGTAGCTATCACAGGTAAAAACGCCAGATTCAACGCACCAAATGAAACAGCGAGAGCTGCTACAATTGGAGTTAGAATAATAAACGCTGTACCTAATGCACCCATCACGATTAAAAGTGTTTGATCAGCTTCAGACAACTTACTAAACCAATCCATTACAGCTTTAACTCCATCAACAATTGGAGGTAAAATATCTTTAGCTAATTCTGCAAATTTCTTTCCAAGTGGCTCTAACGCAGCCTGCGTTTCTCTTAATGCTTTTTGAAATTGCTGTCCCAAAGATTCTTCCTGAAGTTTTTTCATTTCATCCATACGTCCAGTTACATCACCAAGGCCACCGTTTACATCAGTAAGTCCTAATACAGCTTTCGCTCCCATGTCTTCCCAACGAGTGGCGAACAATCCAACACCAATTTGATTTTGTTTGACTTTGTCGTCCATGCTTCCCAAATCACCTATTACAGCTTTGAACACGTCAGCGGCTGTTGCTTTACCATCGTTAAAAGCTTTCCAAACCCCTTGTGTTTCCTCAGAAAGCCCTGCAAAAGCATCTGCAGTTCCTTTTGAACCGTCTTGTACTTTCTTTCCAAATTCCGCGACTGTGTCATTGATATAATCCAAATTATAGGCGCCGTCACGCGTCCCGTTTGCTAAAATCGTAAACATTTCTTGAGCACTAAAACCACCTTGTTTAAATAAAGGCGCGTATTCAGAGAGGTTATCAAATAACTCGTCTGAATAATTCAGACCTTCTTGAGCACCAGCAGCAAGTAAGTCAAAGGTTTCCTGTGTAGATAAACCAAATTGACTCATCAACTGCCCTGCACCACGAGTCGCTTCGTTTAAATCAACATCGTAAACTTTAGCTAATGTTAAAACGTTTTCCGATGCACCTTGTAATTCTTCATGTGGAACATCGCGCATATTTTGATAGACCTTTATAAGCGCATTGTCTACCTCTTTAAGATTTTCACCAAAGCCTTTTTTCCAAGTATCAACAGCAATCTTTTGAAGATTTTCGGCACCTTTCCCAGTCAATCCTAATGACGCCTGAATTTTCCTCTGTGATCCATCAAACTCTATTGCTGTATTTACAATTGATTTTCCCATTTCAATTAACTTTTCAGATATTCCTTGTAGAACTTCAGCGGCTTCCATTAAATTGTTCATATCAAGTTTCTTATTGATTTCAGCCATACCATCAGCAGCTTGTGAACCACTTCGCCCGACACTCTGTAAAGAGTTTTCGAATTGCTTTAATGTCGTTTTTGCTTGGTTTAATTTAGTCTCAAGTTGCTGCACTTCAGTAGAGTTCTCACCATACACACGCTTTGCGGTACTTAATTGTTGTTCTAAATTGTGGACGACCCTATCAGTCATTTCCATTTGCTGACGTAGTTGTTTCTGTGCTAATTCCAACTTATCAGCTTCACTAGCGTTTGCTCCTAATTCAGCATTCTGAAGTTTAAAAGAGCTTGTTAGTTTCTTTTGTTCTGCTTCAAGTTTCTTAGAATTCTCTTGTAAATCCAGTAAAGTTCCACGCGCTTCCCTGGCTTCGATTGCTTGCTCGGAAAGACCTTCATTCACTCTTTTCATTGCATTATCAAGAGAAGTTTCAGCACGTTCTGCATCAAGCAACTTCCCGTACATTTTATTGAGTTGTTCGGCGGTTGTACTTGTGTCCTTGGACATAGCTTGATATTCAGCACGTAACATAGCTGTACGTTTCTTGGCTGCTTCCATTTGAATTTCAAGCTTCTTCTTTTCAGCAAGAAGTTTATCAGTCATCGTCGCATCTTGGCCCATTGCTGCAATATGATTTTTATATTCTTTTGCTGCATTATTCATAACCATATTGATTTGTTTCAATGTATTTGCATACTGAACCTGACCATCCATTTTAAAATTAAGGACGACGTTCCTTTCTTTACTATTCCCTGGCATTTTCTCACCTCATTTCTTATAGGAATGGTGTTTGATCTAGCGTGTAGATTTGTTTTGGTTTCTGCTCATGTAATGCATCCGGATTGTTGTATCTGAGATGCATGATGAATTGCTTTAAAAAATGTGCAGGTGTGATTTTCCAGAAGTCATCCATACTTAAACCAAGCAACGTATTACCGACATAAAAATAAAAATCCCAGTCCAATTCGGACTGAGATTCCTCGTTTTTAGTCAGTATGTTTTTTACTTTTTTTCTTGCTTGAGCTTCTTCATATCGGAATGTTGGAAGTTTTGATTGTTAAAAATGTTAAATACCACTTTGAAAATATCAGGTAAATCATAAAGCGGAATTGAATTTTTCACTTCTGTTGGTGTACACTCAGTACCTCCACTACGCATCATCGCGTAAATTAAAGATCGCATCAATTTTGCTTCATTTTCCCCTAAGCTAAATTGTTCTTTTGCCAACATTTCATTCATATCTTTTTCAAACTCATGATATGGTTTCCCATAAGATTCTTCCACATAAGGGAATGATTCAAACGTAAAAATAACAGGGATATCAACACCCTGTATTTTGATTTTATTCAAATTTATATTAATGTTAACTAAATCACTTAAACGTGCCATGATTACCCTCCTTATTTACCTGTTTGAGTCGTTCCACCTAACTGCGCTAGTTGAGATTCATCACAAATTACTTGTTTTAGGAAATCTTCAGCTTTAATTCCTTTTGCCTCTGGATCACCAGTATCCAATTCAGCTTGTGTTACATCATTAAATAACAATGGATCTGCTGTAATTGTGTAAGCAATATCATCCACAGTCATTTCATCACCTTGTGTTTTCCAAGATTCTTCTACTGGAGCAACCGTACATTTTGGATACCAACGTAATATTTTTGTTCCATCATTTAAAGGAAATACAACACCTACTGCAAACTTTGGATACGCCTTTGCCTTCGCTGTTTCAAAAGACACGCCTTTTTTACGTGTTTTTGCAAAGATTTTATCTTTTACTTCACGATTTAGACCAGCAAGATTAAAAGCTAATCCAAACGCTGTATTTTTGACAATGTTAATAATTTTTTTGTTAGATGCCCACTTTGTAAAATTAGTAGAAGTAGTGGAAATCGTTAAATCAGAAATATTCGTTTGTCTATAAACGATATCCTCATAAGTTGGTAGTGCACTAGAAGTTTCATTTCCCTTCATCAAGCACAGATATAAATCTTCAATCCCTACGGAATATTGAATTTCTTTATTTTCAATCGTCATGTATATCACCCTCACATTCTATCAATTATTTTTTGTGCCATAATATCAGCAATTTTGTCACCTTCTGCATCAAAGGTATTCTGAACAAAGTGTTTTCCCTTCACACGTCCCTTACCATTTGCTTTTTTATGGCCATGTTCAACTAAGTACCAATACCAAGCTTCATCTTTAAATTCCACAGATACACGATCATCTTTCACAACAACCTTTAGGCTATCCCTTAAATGCGTTCGCTTGTTTTTATTGGAGGCTTTGATTTTTGGTTTTAATTTACTAGCAAAATACTTCGCTGCTTCGTCTAATACATCCAGTTCGACCTTTTTATTCACTCGTAATAGCGTATTAATATCTTCTAAAGCTTCAGCAAAACCATTGTTATTTGAAGCCATTACTGGATACACCTCACATACGTTATAAACTGCGTTATGGTGTCGTCATTCTCGTCATAACCCATTCCATCAAATTGAGAATAAGACACGCCTACTTCGTTAAAAACAGCCTTTAACGGCTCATAATCTTTTTCAGTTCCATTTGTAATAACAGCAATTTGATAAAGTGGCATATCTTTTAGAACTTTATTAGAAGCCCGTTTATGCTGTTCATTCACAAATTCATACACAATGTAAGGATATTTTGCCGTTGTAGGAGCTTCATCACGATATACTGGGATACCTGATTTCTTCATGATGTCTCGTAACTCTTGAAAGCTAATTTGCATAGGACAATGACACCTCCATCAATCGGTCTTCTTCACGTACATAAATACGCTCAATATTATAGATACGGCCGCCAACTTTTACACGGTAATCCTTTTGATTGTTTTCAATCTCCCGATCAATACGAACTTCAATTTTCTTTACAATTTCATTCGTATCTTTCGTTGTAAATTTGTCAGTAGCCGTAACTCCAATATTGTTATAACGAAGTTTCCGTTCTAAAGGATAGCCCATCACAACACGGTCTGTTTCTGGATCAATTGTTTCTCCTAATTTAAGTAGCTCACCCATCCATTTGAGTTTATTCGTCTTTCTCTTCATCGGCATAAACCTCCTGGACAAACATCGGCGTTAAAGCATCAAGAGCTTGTTCTAATTCTTTTTCAGCGACCCTGTAATCATAGTAAATACCGGCGACCATAATAATTAAATACTCGGTCTGTTTGCCTGTCGCATTCTTTACATAAGTCTTTGCTTGAGTGATATAAAAAGAGAGCATGGTTTCATCCATACCCTCTTCCCAATGAATATGAGATTTTAATTTCTCAATTAAATCATTCATATTAAGCACCTGGTGTAGTTTGACCTTTCAAGACGTACTTATAAACTGGTACTTCAAATGGAGAATGAATTAATTGAGCATCTAGTAAGTTCCAGATACGGAAGCCTACACGGTTTGTACGTGAGAATAACTCAACTAACTTTTGTACTTCTAGTGATCCAATAACATCTTGAATATAGAACTTAGAGAAATCACCGAAATAGAATACTGGTGTATCTGGTGAATCAGGAATATCAATTGCATCTTCTTCCTCAACAGGGAAGCCTAATAGCGTATAGCCAATTCCACCTTCTGCTTGATTAAATGGACGAAGTAATGGGAAACCATCATCCGTTTTCATTGTTTCAATTTTTGTTAGTGCTGCTGTATTTAATACCCATCGTGCTTTTTTACGTACTTCTTTAACAGGTGTATTTTTCATTTTCACTAATGCATCATAAAGATTCTTTTCATCAGTTTTAAACTCAACAGCTTTTTTTGCTAATGCACCGTCATTTATGTTATTCGCTTCATCACCATTAACCATATATTGAGTTTCTTTACGAACATAAGCTTTTTTTAGCTCGTCCATAACGATTTGTTCAATCGGTAAACCTGTACGTGCTAATAATTTTTTCGTTACAGTCGCAAGCGCATCAAATTCCGTTGGTGATAATTCGATTTCATCAAATTCAATATCTGTTTCTGGAATTTCATTATTTGTTCGCTCATTTTTATGACCTTGTGCTTCTGCCTTTTTAACTAAAACAGGATACTTAATATTTTCTTTTGTTTTCACTCCTGTTCCTAATCGACGTAAGAAGTTTTCTTCTTGAGCATACGTAATAATTTCTTTGCTTAAGAAATCCGGAATTGTAACAGAACCATTACCAGTCACTAACCCTAATGCACGGGCTTCCTTTTCATCGATATTACCCACAATATAATTAGCAAAAGCTGAACGAGTTTCTGTTTCTTTGTTTTTAGTAGATTTATGTCCTTTAGTAGAAAGAGCTGCTGCGATAGATGCTGAAATAGCGGAACGTTGTTCTTCTGACAGTTCCGTTTTTTCATTCGGATTTTCTTTTGCTGCTGGATCTTCTTTTTTCTCTGGATTATCTTCTTTCTTGTTGTCCGGATCTTCTTCTTTTTCTTCCTCTTCTAATTTTTCTAATTCATCAGTGATAGTTTGTATTTCCTTTGTTAATTCTTCTACTTCAGCTTTAATTGCTGCTAGTTCTTCTGAACGAACTTCATTTTTTTCTACTTTACCTTGTAATTCCGCTAATCGAGATTTAGTTCTTGTTAAAGATGCGTTTAAGATTTCTTTTAAATTCATGTTAATTTTCCTCCAAAACTTTTTTTATTTGTTTAATAAGATTGTTTCTTTCTTCTGTATCATCTTCCACAACTGTTTTTACGGCTACTTCTTCACTTCTCATTTCAATCACGGCTGTATTTTCGCCCCTGGTCTCAATAGAAGTTGCAACATAAGCTGGCGTCATGTCCAAAATAGAAACTTCTAAAAGCTCTAATTCTTCAATAGATCGTTTTTGAACACCAGATTCACCTTCTACCCATGAATCTTTTTCAGAAACAAAACCAAATGACCAACCACGTAATTCTTTATTCCTTGCCTTCTTAATCACTTGCTCATCTGTAACCGTAGCGATGGCTCTTAAACCAATATTGTCTTCATACAATTCCAGATTTCCGTTTTCAATAGAACCAAGATTTCTGTTCTTATCGTGGTTAAAAAGCAAGTCCACATTCTTTGCTTTCTTTAATGCCTTTTCAAATGTTTTAGGAACAATTCTCTCTTTGAAATATCCCCTTGGAGAAGGCAACATTCGACTTTCTCTGTCCACAACATTCACATAACCATCAAGTATGACTTGATTCCCTCGGACCTCAATTTTCATTCTCTTCACCTCCTCCCAATGAACTATCGTTCGCTTCTTTCTTACCGATTTCAGTTAAATCATTTGAAATATAAATAGCTTGTGATTCCTTTGTATTTTGTTTAGGGAATCCAAGCATATCAGCGACATTATCAGGTGAAGTAATAGCTGTACGCACAAGGTTGTAACCAATATTCGTTTTGTTGCTATAAGTAACAAAATCAAGAATATTAATCTTGAATTTGATTCGTTTTCCCGAACTCTGTCCATAAAAAAGAAGACTCAAATGGTCTTCGAAATTTTTCATTATAGGTCTTACTGCTTTGTTGTGGATATACATCATTGCTTTTTCAATATCTTCTTTGATTAACTCTGTGTATGTATCCACATTTATACCTAAAAACTTACCCAAATCTTTTTTGTATACATTTAGATATGCTAGGGTCTTTTCGTCGTCTAGCGGGCTTTTAAGCGTGTCTATTGAATACCCTTTTCCAAGAGGTATCATTTTTACAGACCTTGCTTCATCGATTGATTCCAGTTGATCTAAAATTGCATTGATTAATTTTGACTGTGCACCATTCTGTGGGTTGATATGAGCATCTAAATTTAACAAGAATGCTAATAGTCCACCCTTTTTATATTTGTCAGTTAAAGTTTTCTCGGCTGACATAACTCCCTCGAGTGTATCTCTTCCTAAGTCAAGAATTCCTTTTCCTCTTAAATGATCTGCACCAATATTTTTTACATGCCGAATCATAAATGGAGGAATTTCATGACCACCAATATTGAAATGCTCTACCAAATTATCATCTAATTCTGTAAAAACATTTGAAGCTAAATGGATTTGAGCGCCATTTAATATCGGGAATGTTTCTCCCTCCAGTAAATAAGTATTCGTCATTAATTTAATGAATTCAGATTGTGTAAGATAGTTGTTTGGATTCCTTAAGATTTGAAGCGCAATATCATCTTTAATTTCATTTCCGAATTCATCTTCCACAACAATATCAGCCAATACCATTTGATTACTAATATCTTGTAGCAACTCGTAAACATCGCTAGATTGCAAGATGTTTGAATCCGTAACATACACACCGCCGTAACGAATGCTTTTTCCTAAAACATCATCGAGGTAACCACGTTTTTCAGCTTTTCTAAATAAATAATTTGAAAACCTATTCCTTAAACCCAATTTCTCACCGCCTTTCGATTATTGAACATTACAAACCAGGAAATACTTGGTATAATTTAAATGAAAGTGAGGTGAACAACGTGACTGAACTAGAAACTTCTTTACAATATGAATACAATCATGATTATAAACTTCGTCCAGAAGGCATTAATGTTCAAGCAACAGGAAGCTTTATCAGAACACATAACATTTTAATTAATGCGAGTGACAGATTTCAAAGAATGTCAATCTATGAAAATGGTATCATTATGTCAGAAGAAATTTATAACGGCAAACATGTTTTCCGCTTTAATTTCCCATTTACTGAAATAGAACCTGGTAAACTTGTAATTAATAACTAACATCAAAAGTCGTACATCATGTACGACTTTCTACTTTCTATCTATAAATTTCATCAATTAATTCATCCATGCCTTCTTCAGTTATGCTGTCCATAACCATCATCGTTTCTTTATGAGCACATAAAAAAGCAACAAATCCATCAATCTTCTTTTTGGACTGTCGCTTACTTGGCGCCTTCATCCCATTAATATTTGTTACAACTACAACGTTAAGAGCACAATAAACAAATAAAGGATTGTCGGTCATTATACGTTTTTCATAAATGAGTATTTCTGAATCATCCATCATTGCATTCATAACATTAGGCCACTGACTTACAGAAATACATTCGATACCAAGATTCTCAAGTTTTTCAATTAACTTTTGTGACATCGCTGGATCATAGTTTATTTGCTGCACATCGTATAAATTCAGGCATTCTACAATGTAATCCATAACCTGATCCTGGTTTATCATCTTTCCATCACAAAAAGTAACAAAACCACGTTCAACCATATCAGTATATGGAACGTTATCTTCTTTTTCACGATGTTCGATATCCTCATTAGGTACAAAATACATTTGTTTAACTTTTAAAATAGACTTTCCATCTTCGGTATAACCAGCGTTAGGGAAATTTAAGGTTACACATGTTAAATCGGTTGTTTTCGATAAATCTAAACCGATATAGCAAGTTTCACCTGTTAAATCACCCAGGTCTTCCACAAGTACATGCTCAACTTGTCCTTTTTCAAAGAAGTTTTCAGCACCATTTACGAATACATTCAAATGCTTAGAAAGAAACTCAGCTTTTTTATGCGCTGAACGTGATGCCGAAATGAATTCTGTTTCAAGTGCACTCATCGTTACAGATACACCAATGTTCGGATTAACCATTGCCCAAACATTACGGTCTGTCCAATCATAACTCTTATTAGGTTCGTATATCATAACGAAACTTGAATCATTATCATCCCGCTTCAATACTTCTTTTGCTTCACGATACACTCGCATACCCACTGATGAAGATCCTTTACCAGCTGTACTGATATTAAACATAATTGGCTCTGCTCGAGAAACCTGTGCTGATTTAAAGTTATCATACTGATCCATATTTTCTTGAGCATGAAGCTCATCATTTAGAATGAAGTGTGGATTGGAACCCTCAATGGATTGAATGTTTTTACTCATTACAATGAATTGGTTCTGATAAGCTAAATCATCACGAATATAATCATATGTCACACTAGAAATTGTCCCTTTTGGACCTTTATATATGTGCGAACAATCCATTAATACATCATGGTTCATAATTGTTGCTGCAAAAGGTTTTGCTGCATATTGCGCCTGATTAAAATCACTCGCACAACAGTAACAATCGGCACTAAGTACTCCTTCACCGTACATCGCATAACCAAGAGCACCAACACCGATTAAAGTTTTACCATTCTTCTTAGGAACCTGAATGTAAGCTTCACGAGTAACACGGACAATTTGTCCTTTTTCATTTTTATAAACCCATCCATATATCCAGGAGTAAGCAAACTTCTCCCAATCTTCCAGGATAAAAGTTTGCCCAGCTAAATCACCTTTAGTATGACGGACAAACGTTTCAACCCAATCCATCATTTCATTAGCACGGTCCACATCGAACCAAATATCCTTACGCTTTTTCCATTTATAATAACGATCTACCATTGCTTTAATAGTGTCGGGATATTTTTTAGGATTCTTTCTTACTTGTTTCGCATAAATATCTGCATAATTAACGCCATGTTTAATCACATAAACACCACCTCCATAATATAAAAAAGGATAGTATATAAAAACCATCCTTTTCTTATAAATAACTTTCTATTTCTTGATATTCAATTCTTGAGTATTCTTTAATAGCCTCTTCTAAATCAAATTGCATGTCTATTAATGAGTGATTATCTTTTAAGGTCAACAATTGCGTTTTACATTTAGTTATTCTAAGATCCAACTTTACAGCATGCATTGTTTCTCGATATAAATACGAATACAATTTATTAAAACTTATATCTAATTCATTAATTATTGGATCCGTTTTTAAAATTTCTTTCTCTTTTTCCCTCTCATTCAAAATTTTATCTATTAGTGATATTATAGAAGCTCCTTCTTTTCTTAAATCCTTTAGTTCCTCAAGACGTAGATTTACTAAAGTTGTTGATTTTCTATTCTTCTTTCCCTGCACCCACGTAACTAGAAGAGAAAGTAAAGTTACAACAAATGCTAAAAACGAAACAATTGCCGCTATGCTTGCCCATTGAAAAACACCATTTTTATCAAAGAAAATATCATACCACATAATTAACCCTCCATATTTTAATATCTTTATAATTATATCAAAAGGATTAATATTCCGGTTTATTTCTCCACTTATTACGATGTTTATCCAATTCACTCACTACCGCCTTAGGTTTTTTCACCTCTTCATTTTTTCCGACAGTAGAACCGCCAGTAACATATTTACCTGGTTTAGCTTTATTAGTAAGCCCCAATAAATCCAATGCTTTTGTCTTTTTATCAGCCCAAGTTTCTACTTGCTGCGCCAATGGATGCTTTGAATTATTTGTGGCCCCTGCTTTATTGGTGTGACGTTGAGTAGGAGGAAATCCTTTCTCTTTCCATTCAATAAACATCGTCATGTAAACTTCGAAAATATCTAAATATGATTCAATTAATGGATCTAAAGTAAGGGTGTAAATATCTGCATCACGCATAATTTTCAATATCCGATTTTTCTCAGCTTCTGTTTTATCGTTAACAATTTTTTGACGCTCTTTTTTCGTAGACATTTCACACCCCCCTTTATTTTTTTAAAATGTCGTCTAACGATAGAGATGCCCCCTACGCTACCTATCCTCCCCAGAGAAGAAATTTTAATTTTTGACAGGGGGGCTTCCAAAATAACTCGGAAAAACTTTTTTCGGTTTATCTTCATTTTCTTCGATTGTATGGCAAACTGGACAAAGTAATCTTAGGTTATTCTCTTCTAATTTAAGAGTTGGATCTTCCTTGATTGGTATTACATGATGAACATGAGCACGCCTACCAAAGACGAACCTTCCACATCGTTGACAGCATCCATTCTCTCTTTCGTATACCTTTGACCTGACAAACTTCCATGCATCAGTTCGATAGAATGGTTTGTTATCATGATGGTAGATGTTCTTCTTATCTTTCTTCTTCCTTGGCTTGTTACGCTTATGTTCTTCACAGTAACGTCCTTTGCTTATCTTGTTATGGCAGCCGTTAAAGTCACAATATTTCATTCAGTATCATTCGTTAATTGCTCAACGATATAGTTACGAATTGTTTCTTCTTTCTTTAACTTACCTGGCACTTCGATATCATTCTCTTTAGCAAAGGATAATAACTCTTCAGCATTCATATCATTCAAGTTAATTTCAGTATCGGTATCAATTACATCCACACCAACTACTTTATTATCAGCATGCTTAATGATCATACTCTCAGGATTAACAGTTACTTCGAATCCTGGTTCTTCACCAGTTGGAACAAATAGACTTCGCTTTTCTTTGTTATCCCAATACTCTGTACCTGATATTGTTTTTCTAACTTCAGTAATCATTTACATTCACTCCTTCTATTTACTTTCTATATAATAAAAAGCACTCACATAAATGAGTGCTTAACCTTAATCTTAACTTCTTAACGGCTGTTCTTCAGCTTCCTGGACTAGTTGATCCAGTTCTCCTACATAATAATCGTAGAAATCATCTTTCTTTTTTGTATCAGAGCATATCAATGTTGGAAGTGTGTTGGACCTTCCTTTCATAATTCTAGTATCAACAACAATTACTTGATCATCTATTCTATAAATAGACCTTGAAGGAAAAGATTCATGGAAATATAATTTCAGTTCACTTTGGGTAGCTTTCCTTCTTCTAGGATCTTTTTTTTCATATATTTCTTCCCATAATTTCTTAACTTCTTCGATTTTTGCTTTCAACTCATCTGAAGTAATACCATATTGGTGAGCTAACGCTGGTAGAAACTTAGAATTCGGTGACATTAAAAAAACTCTAATTTTGCAATTAGAATTTAATAATCTATTCACAAAGTGATCATGATTATTTCTAGTCCATGTTCCTCCGTAAGTATGGAACACATCTATATTACTTTTAGCTTTTTTGATATAGTAACCATAATCAACTTCAGAAATATTTAATAACGTTTCATCGATACCAGTCTTTTGTATATCTTCTTTTAATTTGAGTTTTTTAAAGATCATTTCTACCAAGTTATCCTTCGTATAATACTCACTAACTGCTGTGACGACTCCAGATATAAGTAATGCCGCACCGATATTACTCAAAATTGCCTTCAATACCGTTGGACCAGTAATAAGCTCTGAAAACCAAAATAATAAGCAGCTAGCAACAGTAATTGACAATATTACTATTATATTTTTAAAACTATAGCTATTTTTAGATTTAAACACTTAATCGCCTCCTAGTATTCATTTTAACTAGGAGTATTCACTTTACTATATATTTCGTTCGACATTAATCGACAAAAAATCCTGACACACTTAAGTATCAGGACTTATATAAACTCAAATAAAGCTTATATGCAAAACTCTATGCTATTACTATAATTCATTTTTTCAAGGGTTTGTATAATGATTACTTACCTTAAGTAAATGTTAAGTTCTATTTGAGTACTCAACTTTTTCTCTCATGGCAGCGTGTTTGTTGTAAATATACTGTGAACTGTAGTTAAGTTCTTCAGCAATCTTCTCCAATGTCATGCCCTCCACATACTTAAGATATGCAATTTTATGTTCCAATCCTTTAAACGTATTAATTAATTTTTTTAATTTATGCATGTCATTCATCTTATGCGCTAATTCATATTCAATTGCTTCGATACGTTCTTCCACCTTCGCACCTTCCGATTCAGCAGTTAAACGTACTTCTCGCAAATCACCACTGACCCAACGTTTTAATTCAGCTTTTGTTTTATCTAAGTTGTAATCTAGATACGCAACGTCTTGTTCTAATTCTTGATATATCTTTAGCCAGTTAAACAAATGATGATTCACCTACCTTTTCACTCTTGTTATATATCAATATTTGAAATTATTAACAATTAATTATATAATTTTAAGAAAAATAAAGGAGAAAGATAAATTGGAAAAATTTAATATCGAAACTTTATTTCTATCTACAAGTCTTTACGAGGAATTAGATTTCCCCGAAGACTATAAAGTGATTTTCAAAAAACTTTTTCTTAGTTCTGATGAATTACAATTTGACTGTTTTTGTATACATTGTGAAAAAGAAAGTACATTTAAATTTAACGATAAAACCTTAAAAAATCCTTATTATAAAACTCCTTTTGAAGCTCAAGCAAAAAGTGAAATACATTTATATTGGAATACATTTTCATTCCCAATTCAACTTGAATTCGCCTGTCAAAGAAATCATTTACATAAATATTCTATAATGTTTATTTCTCAAGGTAACGACAAACTCATAAAAATTGGGCAATATCCATCTATTGCATCTTTAGAACTTCACTCTATAAATAAATATAGAAAGATACTAAAAAGTGATTATCGTGATTTTTCTAAAGCTATTAGACTGTATTCTCATGACGTCGGCGCTGGTTCATTTGTCTACTTGCGCAGAATTTTTGAAAATCTTATCGAAGAATGTAGACAAGAAGCACAAAAAAACCATTCCTTTGATAATGATGCTTTCCAACGCTCTAGGATGGATGAAAAAATAATGATGTTACAGACTTACCTTCCTCCATTTCTTGTTGAAAATAGAAAATTATATGGAATTTTAAGCAAGGGAATACATGAATTAGACGAAAAAACATGTTTGGAATTATTCCCTAATGTCAAACTTGCAATTGAATTAATACTTGATGAAAAACTCTATCAACTTGAAAAGGAAAATAAAATTCAATCATCAAAAAAATTCATTGCAGCCGCTGTTGAAAAACTCATGAAATAAATCATTAGACCATCCTTTTTAGGATGGTTTTATTCTTCATCCCACAAATCTTCAATTGTATTAATATCCTAATCAGAAACCCAGGACATTTATTTACTCTTCATAAAATTCATCAATAGACATTTGTGAAGGTTCAAGAATGATAGAAACATTCTCACCAGCGAATGGATAAAATTTATTGATTTTATCTTTCGTATCGCCTTTTACATTGAACTTAAGAACTGTTTTCTTACTATCACGTTGAATAGAAACAAATTCAGCACCGATTGGTTCAACATCGCTTTTCTCCACAGTTAGATGCACAATAGTACCTGGCATCTTCAATAACTCATCAGCATGTGGTAATTCATCACTTAATACATGAAACATCAAAACCTCCTTTTTATCATCCTTTTGCATTTTCTTGAATAATACGTTCAATTGAATTTTAGTCATGGTTTATTTCTCCTTTAGTTTTTTCGTCTTCGTCATATAACGCCTTTTTTCAAATACTCACGAGCCATATATAAGAAATGATGATATATGTAATTACCGGTTGTAGCTGGCTCAATAAATACTGTTGAGAATCCATATCGCACTTCAAATGTTTTTAAACTACCAAGTAATGCTTCTGGTTTGTATTGACTTATATACTCACCTTTTAATATTTTTTGATAACCTTTTAAATCTTCCACAAGAAGAACAAATGGGTGTTTAGCAGCACGAATTAATTCATTTTCAAATCTTGTACGATCTTTAATTGATTGAACTAATTCATCTACACCATTCTTACGTTCTACTCCGGCGCAAAGATAAATATCTCGTGTAATGCCCATCTCAGGATTCTTAGGAATTACCGCTGAATAATCAGCTGTATCAATTTTTCTAAGTCTGAATGGAACATTCTTTTTACGGAAATAATCAAGTACATGTTGATTTTTCTGTTCTCTTGTATCCACCATGATTTCTAATGTATCCAGTATTTCTTTCAATTCCTTTTCTGAATATCGATAATGAATTGCTGGCATTTATTTCACCTTCCTAAAATGCGACATTGCACGATTGAATATTTCTTGTGAAAGCTCGTCCGTTAATTTATTTTCATAGTTGGCCACAGATTCTTTTACATATAACCAACCATTAAGTGAGAAGTTTAACGTTAATTCCATAACCAATCTTGCTGCAGCTTCATCATGATTAAACCAATCATTTATTTTTGGATTCATGTCTTGCTCAACACCGATAAAAAAATTAATAATTTTATCTATCGTTTGTTTTACTGCATGATCTTGGTCCGAATAATTCCCTTGCAAATATTTAATAATACGTAGCTTGTATTCTTTAATAACTAATTCAATTTCAGGAGCAACCTTTTCATGGTTCTCAATGTATAAATCATTTCCATCAAGAACGAGCTTCGCTCCTATCAATTGAACATCAGCACATATCTGTTTTGGATGCATATTACACCTCTTTTTTTAAAGGGTTATCGAGGGTTACTAAGTTTTTTATTCAGTAACCCTCTACAAAACCAGTCATATCAAGGTTTCAAGGCTCCTTTTGATAGCTAGGGTTACTAAGATTACCTGGGTTTCTATTAAGGCCCTATATATATTATTTTTTTATTTATTTATTTTCTTATAGGCTGTTATAGAAAACTCAGTAACCCTCAGTAACCCATAAGCTATAAACATTGATATAACAACATTTATAAGGGTTATTAAAAAAACAGTTCAGTAACCCTCAGTAACCCCAAATCAAACTTTTTTCCTATTTATAGGAGTTATGTTACTACTTCCCTCTTTTTCATCATTGAAGAATAAATTTGCGCCAGCAAACTCATTTAATGTAATTCCATGAATGAAAGTCTTATTTTTTGATCCTTTTTCCTTTTTAAATCCACGTACTTCTAACTGACGATAAAAAGCACGATTCTTTAAATCCATTTCATTATTTTGATAGCACCATTTTGTATAATTTTCATAAAGTAACTTCGCTTCAACTCTCGCTGTCGAATACACTATACAATTCTCATCGATAAATGGTCCAAGTATATCCATGTCTTCACGATATTCGGCTGTCGCTGCCTTTACGGCTTCAGGAGCACGCAATCCTTCAGCCTGCCACTTCATGCACCCTTCCACAGCCCACCGTAAAACGCCTGACATTTCTTTTGCTAATTTATCAGGCAGATCATAATCAATCTTGTCTTTTGGTATCGTTACAGTAAATGGAATAAGCATAATCCTTCTCCATATACCTTCATCTGAACCTTTTACAATTGGCTTATGATTGGTAGTGAAAAACACTTTAAACTCTGGTGTAAATTCGAAGTATTCCTGACGCAAGAAACGAGCTGACATTTTCTCTCCACCAGTGATTTGTTTAACCAGGGCTTCAGATAATTGTTGCCCCTCTTCACTCTCGACAGCTGATACAAAACGTGCTCCATCTAATCTGGCCACATCGTTATTGATTCCTGAATCATTTCTCTTTTTTAAGAAAGTGTCACTGTTTGTCTGTCTTCCATAATCACCGAGTAGATCCTGGATGATATTAATAAAAGTAGACTTACCATTTCGTCCATTACCGAATAAAAAAAACATTACTTGCTCTTTTGTTACACCGGTTAATGAATAACCTATTGCTTTTTGTAAATAATTAATAAGCTCATGATCCGCTTCACCGGTATGTGTTTTAAAAATACTTTCCAAGAAAGCTTTCCAGTTTGGACACTCTGCATTTTTGTCATACTTGATTGGAGAAATCTTTGTTAATAACAAGTCACGGTCATGCGGTAATAATTCACCAGTCTTTAAATCGATAACTCCGTTATCACAATTAAATAGAAAGCTATGAGAATCCAATTCTTTCTTTTTCACAGATACCATCGGTCTTACATCCAATATGCTATTTATCCTAATTGACCGTCTTTCACACTTCTTAGCCCAATCATGCAGTAACTTTGATTGATATTTATCTTCTGTAGCCTTTGCTTCCCCATATATGGCTCTCAACGTTTTGGCCGTGATAGCCTCAATTTGTCTCTTACTATCCTCATGCCAATGCTTGCCGTTCCATATAAGCCATTCCAATTCATTACAATAACGAACATTCTCGCCATGATAATATGCAATACGTTCTGCATTTCCTAGTTCAGTTAAATGAAACTTTGGTGCTTCATCAATAATTTCCTCAGTGTCTTCAATTGAGTTATCAGAAATATAAACTTCATATTTTTTCTCTTCAGGCGGTTCATAATCAGCTATTGTGGAAGGAGTTGAAAGAATTGCCGTATCAATTGTCATTTGTCCATATGTACGGCCATCACTGGAATGTGGTTTATCCCACTTCTCACGAAGTAATGAGGATTCTCTAAACATTGAATCCATCTTTGCTGCATCTTTATCTGTCCAAAATGCTAAATGATTACATAGGGCCATATCAGTTGAAGAATGATCATCGTTAATCAACATGCCCTGGAATAAATCTTTAATGGCTACACCACTTTTGCTATCAAACATTCTCTCCCATAATTCTGCATTCGATAAACTAGTGATATCTTCTAGTTCAAATGAAGTAGTGCTTTGCTTTTTCTCAGGCTTTGGCTTTTCTTTCAAATACTTCTCAAATAAAACTTTTAATTCATCCGTCCTATCTTCCACAGGAACTTGATCTAAACAATCACCGGTGAAAGTAAAATAGCGTCCATGCCTGTACACTTCTAATCCGATATCAACATTTTTCCGTCCTGTACCTGGTCCTTTTAATGGCAGCTTACCTTTTGCAATAATGTGGATGCCATCACCACTTGGTGAATATTCCGTGTAACTATTAACAGTTTCAATAACGTCCTCAGCTAAACCTGTAAGCGCACCTTCTTGAATACAATGGTCAATGTCTATTCCTACAAATGGATCATCTTTAGAAAACATAAATCCGATCCCGTCATATCCACCTTGTTCATAAAACTTTATGATTGTCGGAAATGTTGACCAACTCCGCTTATTATTTGATTGAGCCATTTCCCCATTGATTTGATAAGGAACTTTTGTTTTCTTACCGTTTCTTACTTCTGACCGCCATAAGATCCAATGAGGAGTGTTTTTAAGCTCTGCCGGTATTTGATTAAATTTATATCTCATTTGATTTTCTCCCTTTGGAAAAGGGAGCCGTTAGTAGCTCCCTCCTATTTGAATCTTGTTAATTAACTTTTAGAACGGAACATCCTCATCCGAAACTGTAAATCCAGCACTTGGAGCCGATGCTTCCGATTCTTTAAATCCATTTACTTGCGGATATTTTTTACCGTTATATTCACGCTCACCTACTACTACACGAAGATGTTTATTTAAAAGAGTATCTGCCCATTCTTTGTAAGAAGCGAATTTCATTCCTGTTGGGAATGCTGCAGCTTTAGAAATTGCTTGTAATCTCCACATTGATTTTTCAGTTACAACAAAATTATCGAATAAAAGCTTCTGTCCTTGGAATGCCTGGTCTACATCACTACGGATTTCATAATCCACAACAATCATGTTGTTTCCGGATTCAGCTTTTTTTAATTCATAATTAACAACTGTTACCTCATATTCTCCTGGCTTAACTTGTTCAAACCCTTTAGCTTGTTCATGATCTACTGTAAACATTATTTTTCCTCCTTGTTGTTAAAAACTTGTAATCTATCTAAAGCAGCATTTAAATATTTAAGATTGAAATCTTGGAGTTTTTGTTTTGTTTTAAACTCAATTTCATCTAGCATCTTCGCTGCTTCATCACTGGATTCAACAATTTCTATAATTTTTGCAATAAGAGCATTTCTTTCATTCTCTTGCTCTGCTCTTACATCCACACCAAGTTCTAACCATTTATAAATGATTGCACCATGCTCTGGCTTAATTAATTCACCATTTTCATTTATTAAATTAGAATTATCCTTAGTTGGTGTAGCTGTATGATTTTGCTCCATACGTAGAACAATCATGAATTCGTACTCCAAATCATCTTTCTGAATTGGTTTTAATCCTAACTTACGAATTTGAAGCTTATCATTATCATCACGCTCAGCTTGATATTCCTGTTTAGTACGCAACGTAGCAATGATATGAACATCATTTTCTGTGAGTGATTTAATGAATTCTTTAATAACCGGCTTCATTGTTTTCCAATCTTGAAAACGCCCACCTAAATCTTGTTGCTGGTCCAAGATACCTCCGATACCTTCCCAAGCATGTGAAAGACTATCTGCAATAACAACCTCACAACCACTTTTCTTTAATAATTCAATCGCTTGTTGGTATCGCACTGTTGAATATGGAGCATCAAGTTCAATATATTTAAAGCTACCAATCTTGTAACCTTTAATTGTATTGTTTGCATAAAGAAGCGAACGTTTATGTTCCGTATCGATAACACCAATCTTCTTCCACAATTCTTCTTCTGGTAAATCAGGATAAGCTTCTTTCATCATTCCATATGCCAGGATTAAAGAAGTTAATGTTTTACCTCCCCCACTTGCACCGAATAATGCTATACAAGCTTTCAGCTTTTCACGTTGTGCATCTGTTACTTGCAACATATTTATACCTCCACACTATAAGAGATAGATTCAGGTTTGATTGTAACCCCTGGAACAATTTGTCCATCCTCATCTACAATTACTTTTTCACCGCTGATTTCCACAATCTTTAATTTCTTCTTAAAATCAGCCCATTTGACTTCTGTTTTTAAGCAATCATCAAGCTCGTTTTCAATGGCATATTGAAGTACCTGGGCTGTATCTTTTTGCTCCGGCGCTTCACTACTCTTACGAGTCTTTGATTTACCATAAGGCGTACTAATTGTTTTCTGTTTTGGATCCACTGCAAGTTGTTCCATATGATAACGTCGAATATGAGTTTCAAAGAATGAAATATCATTGTGGATGGGTTTCAATTCACTTTGCTCCCATTGTGTAATACGATCACGTTCAACATTTGCTAGTGTCGTAATTTCTTTTTCCTTTGCTTTAAGCGCTGAAATTTTACGAAATGCCCAATTCAAACCGTTAATATCCGTAACCTCAAATTGTTGCTCCGCATCTTGTAATTGATCCACTTCTAATAATTCATTTTGTTGTAATGCATTCATCGATATTACCTCCAAATATATTTTTAATTTCTTCTTCAGTGTGAAGGGAAAAATAAGTTAAACCATTTTTTGTAAAAGTAGCTTCAAAAGGATATTCCGAACAATCACGTTTCACTACGTCTAGATTTCCTTGCTCATTTAGGAGTTCTTCAAATAATTGATACCTTACATGTATTTGGTTGTTATAGACACCTAAAATGCCTCTTTCCTGTGCTAAATGTATAGCTTGTACATATTCTTCAATCGCTTTAATATCCATTATGATTCCACCACCTCAGCATATTCCGTCGTTTTACGTATCACTATTCCACCGACATCATTAGCTACTCGTATTGATTTTTCATATTCAAATTCCATTGCACTTTTAGCTAACCTCGTTATTACCAATGGATCTGCATTACTAACTAATAAATTACCTACACTTACTAGATATGTAGTTTTAGGCATTAATTGCTTATCCATCCTTTTACACTCCTTTACACGAAATCAATTCATGCTATAATGACCAAGAAATATGTTTTTATTAGACCGTCAGCCCCAACTGGCGGTTTCTCCTTTTATACAGCTCGAAAGCATTCAACACTTTGCTCCGCAATTAAGTAATTCGTTAGATTTCCTTCAAGTACGACATCCTGGCCAAACATAAAATACTTATCATCTTGTTTAATTTCACAACCATAGAAATCTTCAATTGGATGATCTAGCTCCTTAAGTGTTGTTCCCTTTTCACCGATATCTTCCACAAATATTGCATCAACGTTGCAATCATTTAAGTGATGCAAATGCTTATTAAGTCCTTCTGTATCCCACTTAACTTCCGCAATAGCACCAAAACCATTTTTAATTGTTTTAAATTCATTAGCCGTAAAACTAACCTTTGCGCCTGATTTAAAAACTAATGTTACTTCTTTCAATTGACTCACCTCCCTTCAAGATGAAACCTTACGGTTCATTAGGTACATTTTGCGCTTTGCTTCTAATTCAGTAATAAGTAATAACGCGGGACTATGTCTCATTTCAGCGCATCTTTTTACAACTTCTGATGCTTTCATTAATTTACTTGCGGATAGTACTCCGTTCATGATTAGTCACCTCTTTTTTCTTTTTTTCAGCCTGACGAGCTGCTAAAATTCGAGGAACTGAAGTTTTCATAAAAAACTCAGCTATTTTTAACGCCGTTTCCTCACTTGGCGGATTATCCAATATAGTTCGTTCCATCTATCTCACCATCCACCTCATAAACTTCATGTTTCATGAAGTTAGTTGGCAAAAAAATTTCCTCAATTCCTTTACCTAATCTCTGAGCAATTAAAAACATCTCATTAGCTTTAAATTGAGTAACTCCATATTCTTTATTAACATAAGTTCTCTTATCTACACCTATTAAATCAGCCATATTCTGCTGAGTTAACCTATTATACATACGTAAAGAAACCAGTTTTTCTTGCAAAATAATTCACCTCACTTTCGACAACTTCATATTACATGAAGTTATGACAAAATTCAACAATTATTTTCATGTTTTATGAAATTAAATATTATTTTTCTTGTTTCATGAAATTTTTAGTTTAAAACTTCATGAAATATGATATAATAGACCCAGAAGGGAGGTGAAACTTCATGAAACAAGATGTTTCTAAATATGTAGGTCAACAAATTAAAAACTTTAGGAAACTAAAGAAAATGACCCAAAAAGAATTAGGATTACGAATAGGAAAAAAACATAATACAATTTCATCTTATGAAAATGGGACAAACGAACCTGAACAAGATGTATTATTTTCCATAGCACAAGCATTGGATATCTCAATTAATGATTTGTTCCCACCAACAAATGAAGTGTATAAACCAAATACTCCAACTATTTCTTTAGTACGTGAATCTTCATATACTTATGTTCCAACTGCAATTTCAGCTGGTTTACCTCTAGAAATTGATGGAATGACAGAAATGGATTTGGAAACTATACATATTCCTGATTCATTAATGGGGAAATGGGCAGGTAGAGAAGATGTTTTTATGACTCGTGTTAATGGTGACTCGATGAATAAAGTTATACCACATACCTCTTTGATTGCCGTAAAAGAAGTTGCTTTAGAAGAACTTTACGATAATGACATAGTTGTTTTTAGTAATGGATGCGATTATTCTGTAAAACGTTTCTTTAACGATAAGCAAAATAAAAGATTAATATTCCGACCAGATTCATATGACAATCGTTTCTTTGATTACACAGTTCCTTATGAAGATGCTGCGAATATAAAAATACACGGTAAAGTAGTAATGTACGTAGCTACATTAAACTAATACCTATATCAATTAAATCTTTAGCGCTAGGAATTTAATGGACAGCCCGTACAGCTGTCCTCTTTTTAAAAGGAGAGATAAATAGTGACTGTTGGAATTTATATAAGAGTAAGCACTGAAGAACAAGTGCGAGATGGTTTCTCTATTTCAGCTCAACGTGAAAAGCTAAAAGCATATTGCGTGGCACAAGACTGGGATAATTTTAAATTTTATGTAGATGAAGGCGTATCAGCAAAAGATACTAGTCGTCCACAATTAAGCATAATGTTAGACCATATCAAAAAAGGCTTAATTGATACTGTTTTAGTTTATCGCTTAGATCGTCTAACACGTTCTGTTATGGACCTATATAAACTACTAGACACATTCGATAAATACAACTGCGCTTTTAAATCCGCAACAGAAGTTTATGATACTTCCACAGCTATGGGTAGAATGTTTATTACAATTGTGGCTGCATTAGCTCAATGGGAAAGAGAGAATTTAGGTGAACGTGTACGAATGGGACAATTAGAAAAGGCTCGCCAAGGAGAATATTCAGCAAAGGCCCCATTTGGATTTGATAAAAATGAGCATAGCAAATTAATTATAAATCTAGAAGAAAGCAAAGTAGTTTTAGATATGGTAAGGAAAATTGAAGAGGGTTACTCTATCAGACAACTCGCTGACCATTTAGACGGCTATATCAAGCCCATAAGAGGTTACAAATGGCATATACGCACCATATTAGATATTCTTTCTAATCACGCCATGTACGGAGCGATAAGGTGGTCTAATGAGATAATAGAGAATGCGCACCCAGGAATCATTACGAAGGATAGATTTATGAAGGTGCAACAACTACTATCTAGTCGCCAAAATTTTAAAAAACGTAAAACTACTTCTATTTTCATTTTTCAAATGAAATTACTTTGTCCTAATTGTGGAAATCATTTAACTTGTGAAAGAGTAATGTACCATAGAAAAAAAGATAATCAAGATATTGAACATAACCGATATCGTTGTCAGGCTTGTGTTCTAAATAAGAAAAAGGCTTTTTCCTCTAGCGAGAAAAAGATAGAGGTAGCCTTTTTGGATTATATTGAAAAATACAGATTCAAACAGGTACCGAAATTTCAAACAGAAGACAATGAAATTGATATCCTAAAGAAACAATTATCTAAAGTAGAAAGACAAAGAGAAAAGTTTCAAAAGGCATGGTCAAACGATCTAATGACAGATGAAGAGTTTGCCAATCGAATGAGAGAAACGAAACAAGCGCTAGAATCGATAAAAGAAAAATTGAAGTCTTTAAGTCCTAATAAAAACGAAAATATAGATGATGATGTTATAAAAGAAATTATAAATAATATTAAAGGCAATTGGTCACATTTATCATCCGATGAGAAAAAACAATTTATGAATATGTTCATAGAGAATATCAAAATTGATAAAAAAGACGGATTTACAGAAGTATTAGATATAGAATTTTATTAGTGTTTATGTTACATTTACACA
>NZ_JBQAFE010000018.1:0-38469 GCF_051915685.1 Bacillus cereus group sp. MYBK5-2 | reverse complement strand
TTCGGCCCTTCTACGCGTTTCCGCTTCTGCTCGTTTTCTTGCTTCTTCTTCTGCCTTTTTACGTGCTTCCACTTCTTCACGTTTTCTTGCTTCTTCTTCTGCCTTTCTACGTGCTTCCACTTCTTCACGTTCCCTTGCTTCTTCCTCTGCTTCTCTACGCGCTTCCACTTCTTCACGTTTTCTTGCTTCTTCTTCTGCCTTTTTACGTGCTTCCACTTCTTCACGTTTTCTTGCTTCTTCTTCTGCCTTTCTACGTGCTTCCACTTCTTCACGTTTTCTTGCTTCTTCCTCTGCTTTTCTACGCGCTTCTGCTCCTGCTTGTTTTCTTTCTTCTTCTGCCTTTCTACGTGCTTCTTCTTCACGTTCCCGTGCTTCTTCTATTTTTAAATCATTTTCAGAAGTGCCTGCCTGTTTTTGAATTGTAGTGATCCAAGCAAGAGCTGGGTTACTATTTGAAGGTTCATTTTTTGGTAAATTTACATTTACACTTTCTTCACGTTGGTTCCGCGGCTGTTCTGAATGCTCTTGTTGTATTTGCTCATTTATTGGATCTTTGTAGACATCTTCATATTGTTCTTCTTCCTCTGCTAGTAATCGCTCACGTCGTTCTTTTTCTTGTCTAATTCTTTCTTTAATTACGTTTCTTTTTCTATTATTTTGCATAAAACAACAACAGCCTCCTTTCTATCAGTACCTCATTAATGAGAGTAATTAAATTATTCATCCTTCATAATTAATCATTAGATATTTCCACAAAAAAACTAAGGAAAATTAGTGATAATATTATTTTTTAAGCATGATAAATTAAAAAAGGATAAATGGTCTGCACCCATTTATCCTTCTTTTTACTTTACATCTATTGAATTCATAGTACATGTTCTCCTCTTAATGCATCACTTTGTTTCAAATTTTAGATAAAAAAAGATACTACACACTTACTGCATTGAATATTCAGGGATATATGAGTTTATATTTTCACACCATATTAAGTTCATCCATAACTTTCAACTTTTCATGTAGTAGATTAAAAATTTCATCTTTATAGTCACATTTCTTCAATTTTTTAATTGCTTCTTCCTTTATTTGTGACACTCTTTCAGTTGTTATCATAAGTGCTTTTGCAATTTCTTTATGCAAATACACTTTACCATCTAAAAGACCAAAACATAGATTTAGTACCATCTTTTGTTTTGGGTTTAATACTTCATCAAATATTAACCATATCTCGTAATTTAAGTCTTCAATTACCATCTCATTTATTGAAGGAATTGCTGATTTATCATCATGGGATGAATTTGATATACCTATATCTTCATTTATTGTATCTATATCCAAAGTCATAGTAGTAGCTCGCTTATAATATACGTTGTGCCTAATGACTATTTCGCTAGTTACATCTAACTCTTTTACAACTTCCTCCACCGAAGGGGGTCTGTTGTACATTTGTAAATATTTATCTTCTAATTCAACATATTTTAAATTAAATTGATTCACATAGTTAGGTATTTTAAAAGGTCCCGACCTTTTTTTACATATAATTCCTAACATCCTTTTTTGTATCCACCAAAAAGCGTATGTGGAAAAGCAATAGCCTAAAGCTGGATTAAAATCTTCCATTGCCCGTAACATTCCCTCATTTCCTTCTTGAACCAGATCATCAAACTCTATATCAGGGTGCTTGTTTTTGTACTTTCTTGCAATAGATAATACTAACCCTACATTCACATGAAACAAATAATCACGTAGATCCTTTTCACCATGTTTGTACCGCTGAAATAAATTTAAACTTTCTTGTTTTGAAAGTACCTGATAATTTCCCATTTCCTTAATTTCAAAAGTGTTACCTTCTGGATAAGCCATTGGCTTAATACTTCTTGCAGTAGAACCTTGTGTTATAGTTTTATTTAATGACTCATCGCGATTCAAGCTGCTATATGATTGATTCATACTTATTCCTCCCTTCTCATTTTTAACGAATTGTTTCTAAAAACATCTTTGTCTCCTTTTGTACGTTACTAATCAACTTACAGTTCCTTGCGCATGTATTGGCAACTTCTTTATGTGCTTTCGTTTTTCTCAATTCTATATAAATATCGCATCCTTTGCAGATGCTACTAATACCTTCCATTATTTCTAATTGTCTTCTTCTTTCATATAAAAACTGCTCTTTTGTTTTCTTCTCGCTTACTCGTCTCCCCATTCGTTTCACCTCGTATACATAAATAGTATTATTTAGTACTTAAAAACTACTATCGGTATTACATAGATACGAAACTTCTCCTTCAAAACTCTTCCAAATTTCTCCTGTATGTATATGATATAGGATTATAACAAAATGTAAAATAAATTATTCTAAAAATTCAAAAATTACCAGGATATTAAAATATCCATCATTTCCTTATGATTAAACTAATTATATATACAATTTAAACCCTGATGACTATCAAGAATACGTATAAAACAATGGATGTATTGTATTCTTCTATACAATACATCCTTCGATTTTATAAAACCCACTCATTCTAGTTATGGTATAGAAAAGTACTGAATCATTTCTACCCCTTATTAATATATATCTTAATTCACTTCAATTAAAATAGCGTTTATCTCACTTTCTCTATTGCTGGAATATAATCGTTTAACAGTAAATCATCTAGACCCTTTCCAAGATTAATATCCCAACTTGCATAATTAATACTTATCCCTTCTTGATAAAGCGCTTGCGCACATTCTAATAACGACCGCTGAACATCTGAATTTGTAATCATATCCATATCTAAAGCGAACGTCGCCTGTTTAACTCCCATTTTTTTTAACGGTTCAATTAATATTCTCCATACTTTAACCCCAGGTATTGATACAACTGTGGTACCATACATTACTTTTTCCTCATTTGTTAGAAGCTCGTCTAAATTTTCTGCAGCAATATCAGACTTTAGAGCGCCTTCTGAAATCCATACATTATCCTTTTTTATTAGTTCTCCACGTTCCAAACTTTTCAACTCTCGACTAGGTACTGCTACATGTATTGGCAATGGGTTCCCAGCTCCTGTTCCATGGAATTTCCCACCTGAACTGATCCAAATATATTTACTTTCTAACTTTAATTGTACTTCACCTAATTTTTCACCTTCATAATTAATTTCATACCATTCTTTAACATCGATTTTACCTTTAAATATAGACTCTATCTTCCCATTGATTTTATAGGTCACCTCTATAACATTGGGTTGCTCAATAACTTCTGCCTTAAAGCTTGGTTTATGATTTTTTACAACTGTCATATATTCAGGATTATCAATTCTACATTGAAAACCGCATATCTGATTATATATATTTCTCTGCGGTATTAATAAAGAATCTCTCCTTCCTGCAAACGTAAAATATCTTCCATCCTTTGTTTCTTTTGCATAAAATCCTGGAATTCCAACAATATAGCTTGTTTTCCCTCCTACTTTTTTTATTAGCTCTTTCGTAGTATCCCAAGGTTTAATAGGAAAACTTTTGTAATTTCTAACATTTATTACTTCACTTGTAACCCTATGTTTCGATCCCATTAACATTTTAATATGTTCATCTCGCATGTCTAAAAATTCTAGGAATAAAGTATAAATAATATCAAGGTTGTAATCATTTTTCTTCCTATGTTCCTTAATCATCTGATTTTGAGAAAAGTCATATCCCCTTTTTTGATCTTCAGCTATTATATGTAAATAGCCTGCTTCCCCCAATACTGTTTCAGATGAAATTCGTCCACATATTATTTTAGTTTCAGAATCATTAACCATGCACCATCCTTGCTTACCACATATAGGGCACGTTGTTCTATAATATTCAAACCACCTCTCATTACTCCCCTTATTCATGCTTCTCACTGGCCTTAATATTCTACTTGCTGCTAACTTTTCAATTGACATCACATATCTCCTTTCCCCTTGAGCAAATAAAAAAGCCCTTTGGAATACGGAGGTTAAATACCACACAAACGTGTAATTTAATCCGTAACCCGAAGGGCTTCATGCAATCACTAGAAATTAAAAAAATTAACAAGTTATAATAAGAATATACTAAAAATTCTTTATTTAATCTAGAGGTTAATTATAATATTATTAAACTCCCACTATAATTATATATGGGCATCTTACTGCTTAACCCCTTTTGGACCTTTTGAAGCGAGAACTTCTTCGGAATTAAATACTATTTTAGCAATCTATATTTACTAAGCTATAAGGAGCCTCCTTATTAACCGTCCACTAATGTTTTTCTGCTAACTTTTTTTGGTGCAGTATACTCTCTACTAACCAATTAATTGCGCTATCAAGGGCACTGTTGTTAACCATAATCATTTTCTTGTAAACAAGCATCATAAGATTATATTTTGTTCAAATTTAATTAATCCTACTCAAAAACACTTTAGAATACGGACTATAAAACAGTCATATAATTATCAATCTCATGTTGATACCAACAGAAAATCAACACATCTCACCCGCATTTGACATTGACATATCAGCTGAGATTAACATGTCAAATGAAGCGTACCAACTTTATCGCTAGTATCCACCGGTTAACATTAACATAACATTAACAAGCAGCTACTTATCAAAAACGTTTGTACCTATCTAAACTTCAAAATCTATATTAGATGAACATTAATCCACTCCAACTGATTGTACGGAAATAAGTTAATTAATAAACTACCTTTGCAAATGTTTAAATGCTAGTACGACATAAAAAAAGAAACACCATGAAACTATCAATCTCATGTTGATACCAATGAAAAGAGAAATGGTTTTCAATCTCTTATTTGTTATTAACATGTTAACTGAGATTAACATGTTAATTGATTATTTTCTTTTGTTATCAATATCATTTTGAATAAGATTGACATAACATTGACAATAAGATTTCAAAAAAGAAGAATCGTTTATAGCTTTCAAGATTTCAAAATCTATATCGATTGATTTTTTTCTTCTTCGGCAGTTTTCTTGAAGTGAATCTAGTGATGATCTATCCTAGAAAATGTCTCGACACCATTAAAACATAGTTGAAAATTTAATTAGGATAATAAATGATGACAGCATTTTACCCTTTATTTATCATTGACATATAGTCTAAAAACAACACATAGAAAGGAATACTGTCTATATTGTTAATCTTATATCAACAATTTGCGTTTAACATTAATATGACATTAACAATTAAGTAGTTAAAATACGCATAAATACAGATCTTAAGTCTTCGAGATTTGTATTAGTTATAAATTTATCTACCACAACAGATTTCTATCGAAAAACCAAAAAACACTTTAAAAGAACTATAATTGTAGTTAGAAGCTAATAAGAAATCCATACAATTGATGGTTTCTTATTAGTAATATCAAAAAATAACAGTTTTCTTTTCATTTATCATTGATATGTAACTTGAGATTAACATGTTAAGCACTCATTTTCTTTTGTTATTGATATTATTCTAATTCATATTGATAAGACATTGACAATAAGGTGTCAAAAAGCGAAAGCGTTTATGGATTTCGAGATTTCAAAATCTATATCGGTGAAAATTTTCTTCTGTGGAAGTTTACTCGAAGCAAATTTAGTGATGATCTATCCTAAAAGATGTTTTCACACTATCAAAACATAGTTAAAATTTAATCGCAATGACATATAGTCTAAAAGCAAAACGTAAAGAGACATGCTATTTAATTATTAATGTTATATCAAAAATTTGCATTTAACATTAATATGACATTGACAATTAAATAGTAGCAGTGCACATAGGAACAGATTTCTATTGAAAAACAAAAAGGAAAATACCCTAAAAGAACTATAATTGTGGATAGACATTAACAAGAGATCCATACAATTGATCGTTTCTTATTAATAACACACGAAAATTAACAGTTTTCTCTTTATTTATCATTGATATATAACCTGAAATTAACATGTTAATAGGGCTAGTTATTAATTAATGGTAGTTTCATATCAACTATCGTTAATTAATATTGACATAACATTAACAATTGCCGATTCTAAAGTTGAGAATGTACATACAGATAGAGTTTTAGATTCTACATCTATTAAAGGACTTTTTTCTATAGTAAAATTCACTGCATAAACTGCGGAAGATATCATTCTTGAAAACATTTTAATAGTAATAAAAAATAATGAATCGCCTTTTATTACTTTCGATTTAAAAATAGCAATTGTATAAATCAATTTTGATTATATAGAGATCACTTGTAAAGGGTGATCTCTCTTAAAAAAGTAAGTTTATATTAAAAACCGCATAAAAGTACTTCAATAACCTATAATAAGCCTTCACGTGCATTCTAAAGACCTACTGAAACCAATTAGCTATACAGTTCTTGCTTTTCTACTACCGGGTATCATAAATTATAATAAATATAGGCCTTTATTCACTATTAGTATGGGCTTTTCTCTTTAGATTTATACATACTTTTTAGCTTTTAAGTCTTTAAGTTTAATGCTATATCCTTATAATTTATTTACAAATCACTAATATTTTCTTATCATTAGTATATTGTAGACTAATTTGTTAATTTCATAGCAACAATAATCATTAATAACTAACGGATTATTAACAGGACATTAACAATAGTTAATTCAAAAACCTGATTTATCAACTTTATGTTAACAAGTGATGCTTTATATATTAATGACATATTTCATGTGAATGTCAATCAATAAAGGTATTGAGTTTTATATCGTCGAAAGACACTTAACATGTTAATCTCACTTTATATGTTAATTACATTTTGCTATGGCCATTATATTTCAAGGAGGTATAACGATGATTGAACAAGATAACAAAAATACAAATGAACATATGGAGTCCAATAATACAAACTCTAGTCATGAAGATACTTTTGAAAAAGCTTGGCGAATAACAGAGTTTTCAAAACTAGTAGGCCGACATCATAACACTGTATACAATTGGTTCAATATCCTAGAGGAAAAGGGGTTACACGGAACATTAAGAACCAATAATACAAATGAAAAGCTATATAACACACTGGATTTAGACATAGCTTTATTTATCAAGCTAAAGAGGGATGAAAAGTGGTCGCTAGATGCAATTATTGAGCTTTTACCACATCAATTTGAACTAAGACCAGTTTCTCCAGAAAATCAAACCAGTGAAGTCTCAACCCAATTAAACATGCAGGAAGCTGCAGCGACTATTGAAAAAATAGTAGAGCAAAAGATTCAAATGCATTTACAAAACATTGAATTAGAGTATCAAGGAAAGTTTGAAGAGGCGATACGTGCAGTGCTACCTGAACCAGAAGATCCTGAGAAGTTAAAAGAGCGCCAAAGACAAGAAAGACTAGATAATATAATTATTCAACATAGAGCGCGTACAGAGTTAAGAAAACAAGCTGAAAAAGAGTGGAATACACAACCAGAAGAAACTCGTATAAAAAAAGTTGGTTGGTTTAAAAAAGAGGAAGATCTTGTGAGAAAACAACTATTTATAGAAAACTATATTGATGAGAACATGATTGAATATATGAAAAATGTAATGAAAACAGAAAAATAAGCCTGGACAATTCCAGGCTTATTTTTTATTTAGTTCCGAACATCTTATCAGGATCCATAAATGCCGCTAATTCTTCATCATCTTGCACTTGTGGTCCTTCATTTTTATCTGATTCTAATTCAAAGTAATCACCAAAGTTAATATTAAAATCATCGTCCGAGTCTTGCGCTTCAATAGTAGTAATTTGGGACTTTGTATATTGAATCTGACTTTGTTTTTCCTTAAATTCATTATATTCTTCAACTAATCCTTTAGATAATCGAGATGGTAATGCATCTGTCTTATAGAAAGTATACACGCTACCCATAAAATCATTTTTACTCACTAAATAACCATTAAAAACAGTTCCATTGATTGGTAGTTTATTTGTTACTTCTACTTTTGCATCATCCATAAATGAATCATCAATGTTCTTCTGTTCATCTAAAATTGCTAACATCCCAAAATGATGTACCTTTGATGCCTCTAAATCTCCATTTTCATTTGTCTTCATCAGGTCAATAGGGTGATGGAATGAGCTTCCTTTCAATGATTCTGAGAACATATCTACAATTTCTTTACTATTTTCAATTTGGTTCATATTACGTGAAACCTTATTAATTACTAAACAGCCTGTCTTTTCTAGTAAAATTCGTTTAAAGTCCTGAGAATCTAGAATTACTGATGTTCCTGAACCATTAGCAGCTGTATTTAACTCATGAATAATATCTCCAATGCGTTGGTTTGCATAGTCTCGTGAGTTTCCAATGCCTTTTTTCTCATTTTCGTTTAATCCCTTAAACTCATCATAGAAGTGTTGATTATCCGCAAATACAACAAATGCTACGCCTTTAGCTGGATCATTTGCTAACTTCCAAATTTCTTGTGAGAACTTATTTACTTGTCGCAGTACATCAGGGCCATCTGCTCTTACTGGAAGTGTAACCACAATACCCATTTTAATGAAATCTTTACGTTCAATTGCATTATTGAAAGCAATTCTTGCATACTTTTGTTGATTTTTTATTAATTCTTCTCTAGGAATTTTCATTGCCATACTTTTAAGTTCTTCAGCAATTACAGGTTTATTATGAAAAGCAGAGAATTCTTCAATTGCTTGAATAATTGTAGATGTACCTGTACCACCGCCTAAACCTGCAAAAAATAGTACTAATTCATCAGTTGGTCTAACACGTTCCGTTATAAATTCTTTTAGTTTATCTTTAGCTTCTTCATTAGATTCTAACACCTTTACAGCACGCTCAGGATTCTTACCTAAACCACCTAATTTTAGTGAAACTTGGTTACTTTTCGGCACATTTTTCAGTTCAGCTAAATCCCCATCATTACTATTCAATGCTAGGCAATTATAAACTGCTGTACCGTCTGTATGCTTATACTCAGCAAACTTATCTACCATTCTAGTTCCAGCTTGACCAAAACCAACCATAGTCATTTTCACAGCTACTTCGTTTTTCAGAAAGTTTTTTGCCATTATTTTATCTCTCCCTTATTCTCATTACTTTTTTTACGTTTCCCTAATTCAACTAATACTTGTTGTCCCCTAATAGTTGAAATTAAAAACTTATACGGATGCATAATTTTTTCTGTTATTAATGACATTGAAGCTAAAGTAGCAACACTACCTTCTGCCGATCTTCTTGAAATGTTAGTTCTTTCAAGTTCTAATGAATAGGATTTACCCTTAGGTTTCTTTACTCTCCTATCAATAACAACACTTTCTACTATTTCATTTATTGAGATTCCTCTCATATACTTTGTCTCTTGGTATTGTTTGTTTACTTGTGATCCTATGTAATGAAATACATTGTAGAGTATTTCGTCTTCTTCAATAATGTCTGCAAACATTTCCACAACTTCTTCAGTGAATTTGTTTTGTTTATATTTTTCACTTAATACCTCGTTCAAGTTGTCCCCCCCTTAAAACGTTGGTTAATTATTCCTAAAAACATATTACATCATTGTAAGACGTATATCAAGTCATTATATATAAGTCTTATATTAAGTTGTTATATACAAGACTTATATATAATTTACAAAATGTAAAATCGAAACAATGTTCTATATATCAATGTTAAATGTATAAGACGTACATGAAAGTCGTTTATATAAGCAGTAAACAAAACATGTTAATATCAGGTTTCATATAACTAACAATAACTATTAAATAATAAATATGAGTGCATTATTTTTGTATATTTTTATCTAGAATTATAATTTCAATATATAATACTCCTAAAATAACGTACTATTATCATGGTCGTTCCATCTATACATCTTATATATACCAACTGTATATAAGACGTATAGATAAAGACTTATCATTAAAGGTTTTATATGCTTTTATATTAATTTCATGTCAATAGAATATTACCACGAATTATTACACGCCCTACTTAAAGGTCTTATATTAAAGACTTATCAATAAAACGTGTATATACCCCTATAAAAAAAGAGTAATACTTCTTAAGTATTACTCTTTTAACTATATAGTTTTATATAAAACACTTAGTTTATTAAACAGATCTTTATGATTCTGCTTCTTTTTCAATAACTCATTTTTCTGTTGGTTGTCTACAGAAAGGAAAGGGGATGTCAATGTCATGTTATATTTCGTTATTTCTTTTATTAATTCCGTAGTTATTTCTGATATTTGCAGAAATAACATATAAAATTGTGATTCATTTCCATTCATTTGTTTTTCTCTGAAATTAAGTTCTACAAATTTATCAGTATAACTTGTCAATTTCATGTCAATATAATCACTATAACTCACATGTAAAGCCATAAAACGATTAAACTCTGATAAACTAATTAATTTCTTTGTTAAACATAGATGTACTAAATAAATCTTGTATACAGCTTTAAATGAAATAACATATTTAGTTCCTTTTTTTATTAACTGGATGTATTCACCGTATCTGTTAATTAAATACCTTAATTTATTAGGTTTCAGTCTCAATAGTCTACTAACTTGTGAAGTATTGTAGATTTTATAAGGATCTAAAGCAGCAAACTGTAATGGAATTATCTCATATTCTTTATTTAATGTGTTAGTTACCATGTTATAAAGAACGTCTGTTTCAAATTCACTTTGTATAATTGTTTTTATTAGCCCATATTCTGTGTTCAAATTCCGCATTTTTTCACCCCTTAAATCAGATTGTAACATGCAAAATATGAAATATACACAATTTTCATTTACTTTATTATGTTTATTTACTTATTTCTTTTATGATGTGATTTTTCCTTCTGATAAACAAATAGCTCTACAGAATTAAATACAATTTTGTTTAATACTTAATATCATCTATGCAAAAGAATATTCACTGTACATTTTATTTATTTTTGTTATTCTACACATATATGACGAGATACATATGACGAACTCTTTTTTCATCATTAGAGTTCGTCATATGTTCTTTTATCTATGTCGAAGTACAAATGACGAACTCTAATAGTAAATTCCTACTTGGTATCATTGATTTTAATTACCTACACCTGACGAAATAATATGTATTTTTAAACCGAGAGTCCATAGGGGATAATGAATTACTTTTTTGTAAATTTCAGTTAAAATATACACTAATCATTTTTATGTACTGAACTGCTTAATTTATCCAACATTAATTACTTTCATTTCATGACAATTGTACCTGATTTTATGCAGATTCCGTATTTTATTTCCATATCAAGGGAGTGTTTAAAATTGAAAAAATCATTTGATCATGCCGTTAAATATATCGTCGGAGAGAATGATCGTGGAGTTTATTTTAATCGTTCTGATATTTTTACAGTCTTATTTTTATATGAACAACGAACAGTATCTCAAATTCAATTAAGAAAATTTTATGAATTGATAAGTGGGGAGCCAATAAGTCGAACTACATTTTCATCAAAGTTAACTAAGTGGGCAAAAATGAAATTAATAAAAAAAGAAAATATAAGTGTGAGAAAAAAGCGTGGCTTTACATTGGATTTCGTTTCTATAGCTTCAAAGGGAACAGAAGTATTATATCGTTTAAAATTAATTACTGATTACACCACCTCGTTTGTTACCAAAAGGCAATATGAACACAATATAGCTATTACACAATTTGTGCTAAATCTACTTGAAGCAGAATCCCAAAATGAACATACCGGTGCAATTGTAGGTGGTAATGGCGATTATCTTTTTCCATTAAACTCAATTGTGAAGCAAAACTTACATTTACCTAACCTAATGTATTCCGATTCAAATGATGTTTACTTCTTATACGAAGATGAAGAGTATCGCGAAATGTTTCAGCCAGAACTTCAACCCGTTTCCTTCCAACCAGATCTACCTCACCTCGTTTATTCATTTCGTCCATCTAAAGAGTTTTACCTAGATTCAAAGGGAAACCCATTAATCATTCCTGATTGGGTTCTTACATGTAACGATTCTATTATCAATATTGAAGTTGATACAGGAACAGAAAACATTCCATTTCTAGAAAACAAGCTAAAAAAATATCTTGATATCGCTGCTTCTAATCCGTCTAAACAGTTTTACGTATTATTTTCAGTAATCGATGATTCCTATCACACAATTACTACTTACAAAAAAAGAACTACTCGTGTAACAAATTTAAAAAAGGCTTTCAGCAATATACCACGTTTAAGTGTAGTGAATAACCTAAATGTTTACGTAAGCAATATGGGTGGATCTGCACTTGTAATAAATAATATTCTTCATGAAATTCGCGAAATTAATAGTTTAAACAAAAGTCATTTGCTCAAAAAAATCGCTGAACGTTTAAACATAAATTCTTCTTTCCCTTATTCGGTAGAGTGGATTTCTAATAAAAATGAAATTCAAGCGAAAGGGATTCAACATTCTAAACTACTTGAGCTAACAGATGACATTTTGGTATTACGAAAAAAAGCACCTGATGAAGAAAAAAAATCTTTAGATTACTTAGAAATATTATGTATATTAACAATACTTAAGGTAGGGGAGGTTAACACACACTTTAAATTACAGCAATTATCAGGATTGTTGGCCATGCAAAATCAACACCGAACACTAAACCCAATAAAGATTTTGGGGATATATGAAGCGGATGAATTAGAGCATGGGCAGCAAGCCATATTTACTGATTTGTATCACAATTCCATAGCACCAGAGAATATATTATTGGCTACTTCTGCTGAATTGCTTAATTTCACCGCTGCTTTTTATTCGTTAAAAGAGAGGGTGAAACAAGAATTTGGAGAATGCAGTTCAAAAGAATGCTGAACTCAATAATGCACCAGGTAATGGCGAGGATCCAAAAGCCGGAAAGAGTAAAAAAAATTCCTATACAGTTACAATCGACATTACAAAAAGCTGGAAATATCGTTTAGCAGCCCGCTCATCTTACTATGTTATAACATTACTACTTCTGCTAGCTTGGTATTTTGCTTTTAGAGGAATATATAAATACGCTTCTTTCTGGTCCATACAAATGGGAGCTCCATTACCTACGTTAAGTATCTTCGGTAATCCGTTTGAAACTAATTATTACATTGAAACCTTTTTTAGCTTTTGGATTTTAATTTATACTTGGCAGCTATCAACCAAAGTTAAAACCTATCAGGAGATAAAACGTAGATGGTTTATTTTCTCGATAATGTTAATCGGTATAGTTGCCCAGTACTTATGGGCGTTTAGTGTTCCGTTAGCTAAGATATTTATTCCATTCTTACATTCGAAAGCAGGAGAAGTTTCACTAAATGATAAAGGATTAGAAGATACTATACTTTCAAATTTTAGTAATATCATGCACCTTGTATTTGCAATACCTGTAATTATTATTATTCTCGTACTCTTATGGCTCTTTAAGATTTTTTATGAACATAAAAAAGAGCTTTTAGATGCATTCGGAAAATGGGAATACGTATTTAAAATACCTGGTTGGATGCTTTCCTTTTTGAATGATGATCGTCAACGAAAACTTGCTACTTCATTACACAGATTTTTCACTGAAAAGAATCCATCAAAATTGCCTGAACCCGATATCTTTCTTGGTCCTAACAGTGCTACACGGGAAATGGCAGTAATACAGGGCAAGTCTCTAACGCTTAATATAATGATCATCGGTAACATTGGTACAGGTAAATCAGCTGCACTAGGTTTGCCAATTGCCAATCAAATTCTTGACTATATGGCTTCCATGATTAATAACTTTAAAACCTTATATGCAAGAAAAGATTATCATTCAGAGGATGTAAAAGGAACGCAGGTTAATGGTCTTACAGTTATCGAGCCATCTAATGACTTCTGCGAAAAAGTATATAAATTGGTATTAGCACACAAGATTCCCGAAAGTGTCATTTTCTATTTAGACCCAACAAATCCTGATACCCCTTCAATAAATTTTGTACGTGGTCCAGTTGATAAAGTTGCTGAGATGTTATGTTCAGTATTAACGGGGCTCTCTGATAATGGAGCAGGAAATCCGTTCTTCGTTCAGTCTGAGCGTTCCCATCTTAAACAACATATTTATTTGTTAAAACTCCATGATTCTAAATTTGAAGCCAGATTTGAGCATTTAATTGATATGTATAATGATGCTAATCTCGTTTTTGAGATGCATCTCAAATTAAAAGAACGACTTCCAAATGATATTGAATCTATTCCAGATAGGGATGAACGAAACCATTTCCGCATAATGAAACAAGTTGATGAATGGTTTGATTTAAATTATGTTCCTGAACTTTCTGGTGGCCGTGGGGGAGGGGAAGTTGTTTATCATACTGAAGGGAAATACTATGGTCAACCAAAGATAATTGATAAACAAGAAACCTTTGTTCGCGGTTTACGAAACACATTAAATGATATTTCTGCTCAACCTCTGCTCCGACGTGTTTTATGTGGTCCATCGGATTTTGATTTTGAGAAGCATTTGGAATTTGGAGGTATTCTGTTAGTCAACACAGCGAAAGGGGAACTTTCTGATCTATCTGATGTATTCGGTAAATTATGTTTATATGCCGTGCAGAATGCTGTTTTCCGTCGTAAGCCTAACGTATCTCCTTACCATCCGGTTTTAGTCGATGAGTTTGCGGATTACATTTACAAAGCATTTAAAAGTTTTCCTGCTCAATCACGTAAATATAAAGCACCTTTAATTGTTATTGCACAAACCATTAGTCAATTAGCAATTGAACATGGCCCAAGATTCATGGATATACTGTTAGGTACATTTCGTAATAAACTTGTTTATGGTGATGTTACAAATGAAGACGCTAAATTATTTAGTAAGCTAATGGGTACGAAAACAATTTATGAGGCACGTGAAGGTGATCAAGAAATTGATATGGTAACAGCAGAAGCAAAAACACAAAGTACTCGTAGAACATCCTACTCTTATTCGAAAACAGAGGTACCTATTCTTTCTGAAAATGACATTTTAATTCAAAAAGCATTCCAGTGTGCTGCTAAAATTGTAAAAGATAATGCTCCTCAAGGAGGGATACAAGTAAATGCTAACTTTGTTCCTGCCTCTGAGTTTAAAACAGCTAAGATTCAAGTTGATGCAGAAGCAGCTGCTTATTGGTTAAAAATTCGTGAAGAGTCATTGAATACGGAAATAAAATACGATGATTATGTCACAGATACAGATGTTGATAGTGAAGAAACTGTAATTGAAGAATTAAGTACACCTAAAACAGCACCTACTGCAATAGAAGGTTGGTTACAAACGTTAAATCCTGATACTTACGATTTTTATAGTAATGAAGATGATACTGACAATGAAGGGGAGTTAACAAATAATCAGTCTGTTCAAGGTTACTCAAGGAATTCTGCTCCTAAGCTAGAAAAGGAGGACGCTACAGCATCAATTGCTACTTCAAATACAACAGAACCCGCAAAAATTAATGAAGTAATCAATGTTCAAAAAGAAAATGTACCCGATACAAGTAAATATAGAGAACCTATTGAACTTAACAACAAATCACCAGTTATTACTGAAATTCCAATAGAAGTGCCAAGGGCGAAACATACACCACAATATAGAGAGCCTGCTTACACATCGACTGTAACTCATAATCAGCAGGAACAGGAAATTCAACGAACTGCAGAAATCAATGGTAAAAATACAACATCTAACTTAACAATGCAATGGTTACAACAAATGGCTGCTACTGTTCCTCAAGATGATGAAAATATATTACCTTTAGATGAAATGGACGGAGGCTCTCGTCTTCACAATCGTAAAGTAGCAGAAGTAACTCCAGAAAGTGCAGCAATTAAGGATAAACTCAGTCAATATATCGAAGGTGACATTGATCATGATTGATACACTAAGCATATAACAAATATTCTTACTGATAAAAAGGTGTAGGTCGTAAATATTGATTTGAAATAAAGATTAACTGTTTATAAAAAAGACGCGATGTTTTGAATAAAGTCGCGACGTTTATAAAAAAGTTGCGATGTTTTGCCCCTTTGGATCTGTTTATCTAAAGGGGTGTTTTTATAGTGAAAAGTGAAAAGAAGATCTGAGCTGAAAGGCGGATTAAGGAACCGTTGAGTAGCAATAAAGTTACTCAACTAAAGGGCCAGTTTGTGGAGGATTTTAACAGGTTTTTTAGAGTTATTATTTAAAAAAGGATTTTGAAGTCTTTTGGTGAAAATTAAATATTAAATCTATAAAAGATAGAGGTTGTTGTGATGTTGAAACTGTTTCAATATAACTGGCAAGTTCGTGATGATTGGTTTACATTGTGCGAAGACATACCAGATAAAGAACTATTAAAGAAACGGGTCGGTGGGTTCGGCAGTATACTACATACCCTATTTCACATTGTAGATGTGGAATATATGTGGATCTTAGGTTTGCGAGGTGCACCAGTGCCTGAGGAGCCATTGTTTGAGGATTATGCTAGCTTACAAAAAGTGAAAAATCTTTCAGCTCAATACCATGAGAAAGTGAAGCCATTTGTAACATCTTGGACAAATGAAATGGATTCTCGGAAACTTTCAGAAACTGATTTCAATGAAGAACCGATTAGCTCTAGAGACGCACCAATCAGGCGCCGAGTCATTGAATGTACACACGGAGAGATCATACGTCATGTCATTGTCCACGAAATCCACCATATTGGCCAGTTATCTATATGGGCACGTGAAATAGGAAAGGAGCCTGTTTCCGCAAATCTGAGAGGAAGAGGGCTATTCGATAATTAGACTGCCTTTGCCAATTTCACAAACGGGCGCGATTGTTGAACAACATAGGTAGAAATGATCAAACTTTTTTATAAAAACCAAACTTAAATCTGCTGGGGAAGAATCCATTTTGATTAATCTTTTTCAAAATGGATTCTTTTTATTTATCGTAAAACTTTGGATTGCGAGGTATTTTTGATCAAACTTTATTTCACAGCTACAGTAAACTCATACCCTTTTATTATTTCATATGTAACTTTCACTAAGGGGATCATTTCTTTATGCTAAAATTTAATTGAGTTTGTGTTGAAGGAGAACATGGATTAAATAATAAGGGGGGAGTAAGGACATTGGAAATAGAAAAATTAAATTTACCCATTGATGGTAAGCATTTTTTACTTAATCATCAAATTAAAGAAAATGAATTTGAATGTCTCAATATTGAATTTTACAGCTATTCTAATGGTTTTCTTTTAGATGTAGTGGAATGGACAAAACAAAATGATTTTTCTTTATCAATATTGGATAAAGAATTTACAGAAACGTTTTTAGCGAGTTTAGAGAAGTTTAAACCATACCTTGTTATTGGGAGCAATATAGACTCAGGTAATCTAATTACTATCTACCAGCCCACAGGAGAAATATATGAGCTAGAACATGAGATTACGGAAAGAGTAGAAAGATATTTTGTTAATTCTTCTATAGAGAAAATGTATTGCTGCTTCAATTATTTAAAAAAATGTTGGATTCAACTATTAGAGCAAGAACACTACATAAGTCATAATCTAATGAACACTTTTTATGAATTAAAGAACAAATTAGTGGAGTTTGATACTAACATATTAATAAATGATAATGACTACAATAGACAATTTTGGAATTGTTTATATCACAGTAATTTAAACTTTCTTTTGGAAAAGTCAAACGAGAAATAGATTATCTCTGATTGAAATAGTCACATGAAATAAACGTTACTTCAAAGTAAAAAACGACTTTTTAAGAAACAAAAGCAGATTAAGGAATAGCTCCTTACTGGTTAAAATTTCAATAAAAAATAAAATAACAGTAAGGAGTGGTTTCTTAATCCCGCATTGCACCTGCTTCACGGGAAGTCATTGCTCCTTGTCCTTCTCTTACATCATTTTGAATTTGTTGTTTCACTTTTTGCGCATCAGTTTCTGCAAAATTTGGTTTCATAATAGAACTAGACTTTTCTATAGCTTTTTTATTATGTTGCATACAAACCCTCCTGACTTTAACGTTTATCTAACTTATTATGTGCTAATGTACACACGATATCCACCGAGCAATCGAGCGCATTTATGGATTAATACAGGCAGATATGGGGCAGGCAGAGCTATTTAAAAGTGACGGCGATTTTACCTAAAAAGCTGATATCAGAAGTTCAGAAGTATGTTCAATAAGAAACAATATATATTCCTAAATCTAAAGCCTCTCATCAGAGACGGGATACACGTTCCGGAACAAGAAAGCTAATCGATGAAAGAAATGCTTCTATTAAACGGTAGAACGATTAATCAAATAGCTGATGAATATCACCTCTCCATTAAAACAATCAAAAAATTATCTACTCTAAATGAATAAAAAGGAAGTACTGGTGAAATGATGCTCATTGCTTTTTCTTATGGTGAATTTGTTTCTTAATTATTTCCTACATTTTATATCATTCACCAATCATGTAATGTTAAGGGAGAGGACAAAAGAAAGGAAGAATGTACAAATGAGTATACTAAAAAACGGAACACTGCAAGTACTTGGAGCGAGCATCTATTATGAGGTGCGTGGTTCAGGTCCAATTCTTCTTTTGATCCATGGTGGGGGTGGTGATGCCGACAAGTTCCATAATATCGCCGATCATCTTGCTAAATGGTATACCGTTGTTACTTACGATCGCCGTGGTCATTCCCGTAGCAATCTCGTCAATAAAACTGAGGATTATCATGTACACACACATAGCGAAGACGCTCATCGGCTACTAGCCAATCTGACCAATGAACCAGCTTATGTATTCGGAAGTAGTTCCGGTGCTGTCATCGGACTTGATTTGTGCATACGCCATCCTGAGCAGGTACAGTTACTAATCCCACACGAACCGATTTTATTACAACTTTTACCTGAAAATGAGTTGAAGCAAGCTATAAATTTCATGGAAAACCTTAAGAGAAATCATAAAAATGAGGTCATGAAATTATTGTCAAATATTGATGAAAGTAATTCCGGACCATCAAAGAATATGCTAACAGAGCGACTACTCGTTAATTCGACTTATTTCACTGAGTATGAAATCCCTGGAATTCTCAGCTATACTTTAAACATCGATGCATTAAAGTCCCCATTAAAACCTGTATCGATACAGGTACTTCCATCCGTCGGAAGTAATTCACGAGAATCTTTTCCTTACCATTGCGCAGTCAACTTAGCAGAACACCTCGAAACAGAATTCGCAGAGTTTCCCGGAAACCATGTGGGCTATAACACAGTGCAACATAAAGAGTTTGCTGAGAGGTTACATGATGTTATTGAGAATTAATCGGGAAACTACCAATGAGCAGTGTATAAACACAATAGCACGAATAGATATTCATGGAGCTACAAGACAATACGTAATTTAGGATTTTGTCTATATGTCTAAATTTATTTCAAAGCATCAGCAGAATATGAACAACTAAAAAGAAGCAGCTACCTCTCCATTTAAAGGTATCTGCTTCTTTTTACATAGATTCTATAATCATTTGTCTTTCATACCACTTGTTTAGTTTTTCATTAACGCTTTTTGAAATACGCTTCATTTTGTTATTACAGAACCTTGATAGCGTAGCAGGGGATAGACCTATTTCATCTGCTATCTCACGCATTGTTTTATTTTGATGCATATGCTGATACATAATTTTTTCTCTTATCACATCTTCTGATCCTTCAGGAGGTTGTTTTACTGTCTCTGCAATATAATAGTCCTCCTGCTTCTCTTGCATACCTATTACTTTTTTCTTTACCATACTATCTATATTATTCATCAATTCTTTTGGTGGTAAGATAATGATTCCTAATTTGGAATAGTAATTTTTAAACCAATTACGTTCTCCTATCTTTGTTTCATCCAATTCCTCTGCATACGCCCAATGTGAAATTACATTTTCTTTTTCTAAATCATTTAGAACATTTTCTAGTTGTTCACGAATTCGAGTTGGGCGCCCCTTTGTAGTTGTAATGCCCATTACAGATAGTAAACCTTTTTCTCCACCAATGGAGTATGGTCTTTTTAAAGTACTGTATTGTTGACGGATTCGCCACTGCCAGGATAAATAACGTATTAAACGTTTATGAAACTTGTGTCTATAGCTATTATACTCTAATGCTTTTTTGGATAATAAAGCAGTTGTGCTATTAGATCCATACAAATAGCCCGATAAAAAACTACCTGGTTTAATCTTACAGGATTCTATCCCCATATATTCATTAGTATTCTTATCTCTCCATAATACTACAGAGTCCAGCACGAATAGCCTTTTGATTACTTCACGTTTTACTTCAAATTTTTCCCCAGTTTCAGCTTGATCGTTCAATACTACAACTTCATTATCATCATTCAAATAAATAAAGATGCTTGCTAACGCTGCAATACGTTGCGCTACTTTTATCTTATCTTCTGCACGATAATACTCTACACCGTTTGCTGAGGCTTTCGGCATATTACATAATTCCAACACATTTTCATAACTAAAATCTATGAATTCATCTGGAGATTTAGCTTGATTTAACCATTGTATTGTAATGGTATCCAAACAGTCTGCTGTAAGATCATCCATATTACTAATTACTCCATCAACTAATATAGACCATCTTTCTGCTTCGTTTGTATTCACTAATCTCAAATCCTCATCCTTATGTGAAGATAGTTGTGCAACTCCGCTTGAATTTTTTGTTTCTAATGGCAGTACCGGTTTTGCTACTGCTTCATCTTCCTCAAAATGATTTTTTGCTATTCCATCACGCAATTGATAGTACATTGCGTCATTGGTTACAGGATAGTAATCATCAGATATATCTTCTATATGTTCTGTTACCTGACTATCTTCAAAAATTGAAATTTGAGTTGGTTCAACTGCTTCAACTTTTCCTCCGAATTCTTGTTCAATGATCTTATCTAGTACATTTTGAATCTCAATTTTATATTTATTCAGATTGGCATAAATGTTTAACAACGATATTCCTTGCTCTTGTTTCTGACCTAACCAAGAAACCAGTGTCGAAAAGGAAGGGGACATATTAGCTGATGTTACTAATTTATCGTGATTCTCTTGTACTTCTTTATAATATTTATTCCATTTGGCCCATAACTGCTTGTTTTCTTCATAAATTGGAGCAGCAAGTAGGAGGGCGTCACTGAACAATGCTAATACTTTCTCCATATTTAGTTACCTCCTAACAATGTTATTAACCAATATACTTTAAATCCTAACATTATGAAACGTCATAGCTATATGATGGCTACATAACCTTTAAATTGAAATGTTATCTGAATAATCCGCACAATTATTGATTTTTACGCGTTCTACTGTGGATTATTTAATTTCTCTTTACTTGTCTTTAATTATATAAAACTGCTTCTATTTGTAAAATCATTACTTTACAATACAATTTCAATTTTTAAAAGTTTTTAATGCTCAAATTTAGTTATAGTTACATTTTTAACATCTATATTTTTGATTCGTAAAGTTGTAAACCCAAGTAGTAAATATGCTGATGTAAGTCCTTGGATATCGTATTCTTCAGTTTTCCATTCCCTAAATCTTCTTTATCAACAATAATAGTTTTGGGGTGACTTGATTTGTTAGCTTAATAATTATTGGGCTTTCCACTAATAGGACCAAAGTAAACAATAAAAGCGCTTGCATAATTAAAAATCCGAGTTATAATACTTGTATACAAGTATACTTGATTAACATGAGGTGGATTTATGACAAAACCAATGGAATTTCTTTATCCTGAAAAATGGCTTTCAAAAGCTTCTACAGGTGATCGTGTTGCGAGCGAATTGAGAATGCGCATTATTGCAGGTGTAATTGAAAGCGGTACCATCCTGTCAGAAAATAAAATAGCTGCCGATTTTTCTGTAAGTCGGTCACCCGTTCGTGAAGCATTAAAATTACTAGCTTCTGAAAATATTATTCGCTTAGAAAGAATGGGCGCAGTTGTCATTGGTTTAACCGAGAAAGAAATCGAAGAAATATATGATGTTCGTTTACTCATAGAAACGTTTATCTTTGAGCGACTTGGAAAGATGGGCACAAATGATTTAGTAAGAGAACTAAATAAAATAATGGAAATGATGAAAATCGCCATTAAATATCATGATTCTGATGAATTTTCTTATCAAGATCTCTTATTCCATGAAACGATTATTCGAACCATTGAGCATTCCTACATCCTGATGATTTGGAATAATGTAAAGCCTGTAATGGAAAGCTTAATCCTTTTATCAATGCGTACTCGTTTCAAGGAAAAGTACGAAGACTTTGAACGGATTATTAAAAATCATGAGCTTTATATAAAAGCAATCGAATCAAAAGATCGAGCCCTCATGATTGAGGCCTTACATCAAAACTTTGATGATGTTCAAGGGAAAGTCGAAGACCTCTGGATGTCACAACAAATGTTATCTAAAGGAGTTGAGCAAGGACATGAGTAGCTATATGTTAGGTATAGATATCGGTACAACAAGTACGAAAGCAGTTTTATTTACTGAAAAAGGCGAAGTCATCCAAACCGAGAATATTGGTTATCCCCTTCGCACGCCGGATATATCCACAGCGGAACAAGATCCAGAAGAGATTTTCCAAGCTGTTTTACAAGCGATATCAAATATAACGAAACAGCATTCAGATAAAAAACCATCGTTTATTTCATTTAGCAGTGCTATGCATAGTGTCATTGCCATGGATGAAAATGATCAGCCGCTGACACCTTGTATCACTTGGGCAGATAATCGCAGTGAGGCATGGGCACATAAAATCAAAGATGAACTGAATGGCCATGAAGTTTATAGACGAACAGGAACACCTATTCACCCAATGTCACCATTAAGTAAAATTACATGGATTGTGAATGATCATCCGGAAATTGCTATTAGAACGAAGAAATATATTGGAATCAAAGAATATATCTTCAAACAATTCTTTGATCAATATGTTGTTGATCATTCCATCGCCTCGTGCATGGGTATGATGAACTTAAAAAAACTAGATTGGGATGAGGAAGCTTTAAAAATTGCTGGTATAACATCAGCTCAATTATCTGAACTCGTACCAACCACCCAAATATTTAGCAACTGCAATCCAGATTTAGCCCAAAAGATTGGTATCGATTCCCAAACACCATTTGTCATTGGTGCCAGTGATGGGGTGCTTTCTAATCTAGGTGTGAATGCAATTCGGAAAGGGGAGATTGCTGTCACAATTGGGACAAGTGGTGCTATTCGAACCATCATTGATAAACCCCAAACAGATAAAAAAGGAAGAATATTTTGTTATGCCTTAACGGAAAAGCATTGGGTAATTGGTGGTCCGGTAAACAATGGAGGAATGGTCCTTCGCTGGATTCGTGATGAACTTGCTTCATCAGAAGTAGAAACTGCGAAAAGACTAGGAATTGATCCATACGATGTATTAACTAAAATAGCTGAACGCGTGAGACCTGGTGCAGACGGATTATTATTCCATCCATACCTCGCAGGGGAACGTGCACCATTATGGAATCCAGATGTACGTGGCTCCTTCTTCGGTTTAACGATGTCACATAAGAAGGAACATATGATTCGTGCAGCTTTAGAAGGCGTTATATATAATTTATACACTGTATTTTTAGCATTAACCGAATGCATGGATGGTCCTGTAACTCGTATTCAAGCAACAGGCGGCTTCGCAAGGTCTGACGTTTGGCGACAGATGATGTCCGATATTTTCGCATCTGAAGTCGTTGTTCCAAAGAGCTACGAAAGCTCTTGTCTAGGTGCATGTATATTAGGTCTCTATGCCACAGGAAAAATTGATTCTTTTGAAATCGTTTCCGAAATGGTTGGCAGTACCTACAAACATACACCGAAAGAAGAAGCAACAAAAGAATACAGACAATTACTGCCTATATTTATTAACCTATCAAGAGCGCTAGAAGATGATTATACACGAATTGCAAATTATCAAAGAAATTTAATAAAGTAAAACTTTCATCAGTAATCCCCCATGCCTCGTTTCTATCTAAATCTCGAGGTGGGGGCCTTACTGCCCACGAATAGCGGGATCAATACAAATACAGCTAAGATTAGGGGGGAACTACGATGCCATTAGTCATTGTAGCAATTGGGATTTTAGCATTACTTTTACTGATTATGCGCTTTAAATTAAATACCTTTATTTCATTAATCATTGTATCAGTCGGGGTTGCGTTAGCACTTGGAATGCCACCAGAAAAGATTTTTAAAACCATTGAAGCGGGATTAGGGGGAACACTTGGTCATTTAGCACTCGTTTTTGGACTTGGTGCAATGTTAGGTAAGTTGCTTTCAGATTCTGGGGGCGCACAACGCATTGCCATGACCCTTGTGAAAAAATTTGGTGAAAAGAACATTCAATGGGCTGTTGTGACTGCCTCATTTATTATCGGGATTGCATTATTTTTTGAAGTAGGATTAGTATTATTAATTCCGATTGTATTTGCAATTTCAAGAGAATTAAAAGTTTCTATCTTATATCTCGGTATTTCGATGGCAGCTGCTTTATCTGTAACACACGGATTTTTACCGCCACACCCAGGACCAACTGCTATCGCTGGTGAATTGCATGCAAACATCGGTGAAGTATTACTTTACGGTTTTATGATAGCGGTTCCAACGGTTGTGTTAGCTGGACCTGTATTTACTAAACTTGCAAAAAAACTAGTACCTGATGCGTTCACAAAAACCGGTAATATCAATTCTTTAGGTGAGCAGAAAGTATTTAAACTTGAAGAAACTCCTGGCTTTGGAATCAGTGTTTTTACCGCTTTACTGCCTGTACTTTTAATGGCAGTCGCTACAATTATTACTTTGCTGCAAAAAACAATGGGATTCAAAGATAATAGTTTACTAGCAACTATTGAGTTTATTGGGAATGCGGATACTGCCATGTTGATATCCTTACTAGTTGCAATCTATACAATGGGATTGGCAAGAAATATTCCAATCAAAAACGTGATGGAATCTTGTACAACAGCGATCTCGAATATTGGGATGATGCTCTTAATTATTGGTGGAGGCGGCGCTTTCAAACAAGTATTAATTGATGGCGGCGTTGGTAACTATGTAGCCGAATTATTCAAAGGAACTTCATTATCACCCATCTTGCTCGCATGGATTATCGCTGCCATCTTACGTATTTCATTGGGGTCTGCTACGGTTGCTGCATTAACAACTGTCGGTTTAGTGATTCCGATGTTAGGTCAATCTGATGTTAACCTTGCTTTAGTTGTCCTTGCAACAGGGGCTGGTAGTTTAATTGCTTCACACGTGAACGATGCTGGTTTCTGGATGTTCAAAGAGTACTTTGGTTTAAGCATGAAAGAAACATTTGCAACATGGACGTTACTTGAGACTATCGTTTCTGTAGCCGGATTAGGGTTTACTTTATTATTAAGTTTATTTGTATAGATCTTTCTAAACAGTAAAAGGGATACGGAAGCTGTTTAATGTGATTTTTCATAATTAACCGGGGTTATTTTTCATGATTGATTAATAAGGATGACAATTTCTCTTTATTTTTTAACTTGATAGTGATGTGCCGTGTCCCTATAACCTTATGTACGAATACTGGCGGAGCCTATTGAAATGAAAAAGATTGATTATTTGATTAAAGTGATATTTTAGGTATATATACTATAATACAGAGTAACATACATGGAAAGGAACGATGGAATATGGAAAAGTTACAAATTGGAGTTGTTGGTGTGGGCGTTATGGGAAAAAGCCTCGCACTTAACTTTGAGAGCAAAGGGTATTCTGTTGCCCTATATGATATTTCAAAGGAAAAAGTTGATGAAATCATTGAGGAAAACCGTGGTAAAAACTTAGTGGGTACTCATATAGTTGAAGAGTTTGTTAACTCACTTGAATCACCTAGAAAGATTTTATTAATGGTTAATGCAGGGGAAATTACAGATAAGGCGATTGATTCTCTAGTCCCTCACCTTGATAAAGGTGATATTTTAATTGATGGTGGTAATACATACTTTGTCGATACAATTCGCCGAAACAAACGTCTTGCCGAAGAAGGAATCAATTTCATCGGGGCAGGTGTGTCAGGCGGCGAAGAGGGTGCATTGAAGGGACCATCTATTATGCCAGGTGGACAGAAGGATGCATACGAAAAAGTAAAAGATATGCTTGAAAACATCTCTGCAAAAGTGAATAACGATCCTTGCTGTTCTTATATCGGACCTAATGGGGCAGGCCACTATGTAAAGATGGTTCATAACGGTATTGAGTATGGAGATATGCAATTAATTTGTGAAGCATATTTCTTCTTGAAACAAACACTTGATTTGACTGCAGAAGAGTTCCATGAAATATTTGCTGAATGGAATAAAGGTGAACTGAACAGCTATCTAATTGAGATTACAGCCGATATCTTCAAGAAGAAAGATGAAGAAACTGGTAAGCCATTAGTGGATGTTATTCTTGATACTGCAGGACAAAAGGGTACAGGGAAATGGACTAGTCAAAGCGCACTTGATTTAGGTATCTCGCTGCCTATTATCACGGAATCTGTATTTGCACGTTGCATTTCTGCTTTAAAAGAAGAGCGTGTGAACGCAAGCAAAATTTTATCTGGCCCTAAAGATAAAAAAGCAATTGGAGTTGAAAAAGCTGAATTAATTGAAGCAGTGCGCCAAGCTTTATTTATGAGTAAAATTTGTTCTTATGCACAAGGATTCACGCAATTGAAGGCAGCTTCTGAGGAATATGATTGGAACCTTGATTTTGGCAGCATTTCTATGCTTTGGAGAGGCGGATGCATTATCCGTGCTGCCTTTTTACAGAACATTAAAGAGGCTTATGAGACAAACACTGATTTACCGAACCTTTTACTTGATCCATACTTTAAAGAAATTGTAGAGTCATATCAAGGCGGATTACGCCAAATTATCTCAATGGCGGTACAACAGGGCATTCCGATACCTGCATTTTCAGCAGCAATTTCTTATTATGACAGCTATCGTACTGCAAAACTACCTGCAAACTTGTTACAAGCGCAGCGCGATTATTTTGGAGCGCATACGTATAAACGAGTAGATAAAGAAGGTACATTCCACACAAAATGGATATAAAATAAGAAATGGACTAAGATTAAATTCTTAGTCCATTTTTCATCCCACAATTCGCAGGCTATAAGACTCCTACTGATGGAATTTCACTTTAAACGAATGACTGAATCAAAATGTGTTTATTTTTCCCATTTAGATGAAAAACTACATAACCTTTAAGGTGAAATGTTATCTGAATAATCCGCACAATTGTTGATTTTTACTCCTTTTATTTTGGATCATTTAAATCCTCTTTACTTGCCTTTAATTATATAAAACTGCTTCTTATTTAAAACTACATAGCCTTATCTTGGCTATAAACTCTTATTTGAAACTGCATAGCTTTATCTTGGCTATAAACTCTTATTTGAAACTATATAGCTTTATCGGGGCTATAAGCTCTTACTTGAAACTATGTAGCCTTATCTTGGCTATAAACTCTTATTTGAAACTATATAGCTTTATCGGGGCTATTACTTCTTATTTGAAACTATATAGTCTTATCACGGCTATAAGCTCTTACTTGAAACTATGTAGCCTTATCTTGGCTATTACTTCTTACTTGAAACTATATAGCCTTATCACGGCTATAAGCTCTTACTTGAAACAATGTAGCCTTATAACGGCTATTACTTCTTACTTGAAACTATGTAGCCTTATAACGGCTATAAACTCTTATTTGAAACAATGTAGCCTTATCACGGCTATTACTTCTTACTTGAAACTATGTAGCCTTATCTTGGCTATAAACTCTTATTTGAAACTATATAGCCTTATCACGGCTATAAGCTCTTACTTGAAACTATGTAGCCTTATCACGGCTATTACTTCTTACTTATAATAATAAATAGCTATATTGTGGTTATAATTTCGTAATTTATGAAACGTTATAGCTATATGATGGCTACAACTTTAAAAAAATGAAACGAGAATATCCTGAAAATCATTCAACTAAAAAAATTTTTATTCTATGTAAATTACTAATAAACGTTGATATAAAGCCATTTCATTAAATATGAAAGAAAACGCAATAAAATTATTATAGCTATATGATGGCTACAACTTTCACTTTAAAACTTCAAAAAACCTATATATACCAAGGGTTACAGCAGCTTTCAATAAAATATAACTTATTTTAAAAACATGAAACGTTATAGCTATATGACGGCAGGAAACATGAAACGAAATGAAACGTTTATAGCGGTATGATGGCAACAACTTTTCATTTAAAAACAGTTATAACTCCCTATATATCAGTATTTATACGAAATTTATAGAAATTTCTTAGTCAATCCAAAACATGAAACGTTATAGCTATATGATGGCTACAACTTTAAAACGAAATTAGTGTAAAACCCTATAAAATCAATGGTTTAGTAAGATTCATCCCACAACATACTACGTTTCATATTCAAAAAACTTCATAGCCCTATGGTGGCAACAAACTTTTTTTTATGAAACGTCAAATCCCTTGTCCCCCAAGGGATTTGGGCACGTTTCATTTTTTTATTTTTCCTCTTAAAGGGACAGATTTCACCAGTATTCGATTTGATATAATCAAAAATGAAATTCTATATCTAATTGTGGGGAAAACTGCAACTTAACATAAAAGGAGGTGAAAAAGATGGCAAAACCTTTCGTTATAAAGAACAAACGTAGTTTGAATGGTGAAACAACAACACCGGTAATTGTAACAATTAAATCATGGCAAAAGTTAGTAGATGCTTTAGAAAGTAAGTATTACAGTTTTAAAGATACTTATCTAGAAGACATTGTGAATTCAATGTCCTATGAAGAACGAATTGCAGATGAAGAGGGATTTGTTGAACAAGCAAAGCCATCTTTTTCACTGAAAATGAAAAAGATTGTAGATAAAGTAAGTGAATTTGATAAAAACGAAGGCAGAAAACATAAGCTATATGGAATTACAAATGCTGATTTAGAAGTATTTCTATTTCTTCATAAAAAATGTAATACATATGGTGAGCTTTCGCATGTATCGATCCATATGCTTTGGGAAGATTATAAAAATTATAAAGAAGCATTTGCACATATTCACCACTCACAATTTTATGTAGCTTTGAAGAAGTTAAGTTTCCATAACATCATTACAATCGAAAATGAGTACAGTGGTAAATATAAAATTACCTTAACTGATTTCATGAATAAAGAAACGAATAAAGCAAATGCATATACATTTATTAGCCCGATAGTATTTACCAAAGAATTCTTTGAGTTATCCATTGCAGCTAAGAAACTATTCATGGATGTAGCAATGCAACAGAAACGCGAAACTACCCTGAAACGTTCTTTATTCAAAGTTGATGAGCAAGGAAGCTCAACACACTTTGGTGGTATGTATCGTTACTTACATAAAAAATACCCACATCAGATTCGTGCTGTACTTGAGGAATTAGAAACAAAACTTTCTGCTACTGGATCTCCTTTATTTAAAATTTGCAAGTTAGAAAAAGGGAAGAAGAATAAAAAGCAATACACAACATTGCATTTATCTGTACATCCTGATTTCTTATGCGCAAAAGAAGAAGGAGCAGAATACCGTGATCCATTTACACCACGAGATACATATAAGCGTAAAGCTACATTCATAGAAAACTTGTTAGTTGAAATGAATATTGCTGAATTTACAAAGGATATGAACCAATTCATTAACGTTTTAAAACACTCCTGTCATCGTCAAATTCGACAAGTAGTTCGTGGCTTACGGGAAATGATTGATCGACAAGAAGGATATCCGAAAAAGCTTGTTTATACACTAAGTAAATTATTAAAGCAATCTTCTCAATATCGTGTATTAGACACAGCTGCTAAAACTGGTATTTATCCTTTAATTACACAAAATGTACCTAAACATGAACAAGAAGAGGCCATTTTTAAATTTGGTACTCATTTTGCTATATACTCTTTACGCAATGTTCAAAAGCTATTCCGTAAAGCGCATGACCTGCTTCATGCGAAATATGCTGTACCTGTAACTATAGATGCATATCATCGTAATTACATGCAGTATCAAGAGGAATCACTATTTAGAAAATATGCTTATGAGCAGGGCGTAAATATTAACGCATATACAGCATTAGAAATTGAAATTCGCGAACTATTAAAGTCTAGTGGGTATAAAGGAAATCAAATCCCTAGCGATATTCGTGAACTGTTCATTGAAAAAATTGATAAATTGCCGAAGGAAAAGATTCGTGTAATTGAAGTCCCTGAAGACTTTGATTTAATTCCGTTTCTACAATCTTTAGAAGCATATTACCGTTCAACAAACGAAATACCACATACGGTTGATCAGCTGCTTCCAGCAATGCAATGATACAGCTCTCTATTTTTGAAAAAAGCAAAAGTGGAGGGCTATTCGTGTTGGAGATAACATGTGAAGAGTATTACTTCAAACAAAACAGAGAGTAAGTTTTCAATTTTAATGATCACGACTCTCTATTTTTTATGCAATTACATACATTGCACGTAAATCAAAATAAGATATTCACAATTTCCGTTTTTTTAAATCTGAATTTTCGATTCTTTTTTGTCATTTTATCTACAAAAAAGAATAAATAATTTTTGTAATTCTGTTGATATCTTAATAATTTTAACCTGATGTGTATAAGATAAAGCCTTAAGTACTGTTCTTATCATGTTTTATCTCTAAATCTACTTAAAATCAGAAAAACTTCTGTTAGTTATGTTTAAAAAGTGGATTCTGTTCCTAACTTTGATCTATTTGTTAATAAATTGTGTGTAGTTTTTAAGAAATGTGGAAAGCTTGTTCATAAATCAGCAAAATTTGCATTTATTATTTATTCATTTACTCGCATCAAATTAACGATGATTATATGTAGTTTTTATATACCTACTTTACGATATTTTGTAGTTTTTAATCATCATCCAGCTCATTAAGTTCATTCCCAGTATTTACTTTTTATGATTTTTTACGGCTAGAGTAATGATGAACCCTTAGCACAGCCATGTTTTAAGACGATTTTTTCTCTGTATAAAAGTATTATCTTTTCTCTTTATATATATTAAAGATATATATTATATTAGGTTTTTATATTGTGTAATACTTACTATAGAGAATAGATCCTGTGTAAAACCAATTTCATTTCTTAATGGAATTGGTTTTTTTATGTACTTTAATAAACAGTATATTTAGTTTTAATCATTCTAAAAAACTTTTGATATAAAACAAAATTTTTTTTATTTCTCTTAGATTTCCGAAAAAAGTAAATCATACTTAAAGTAGACAGTTGATTAGTGGAAATTACAATGAACTTTGTAATCTCCTAACCATTTAAAAAGAGAGGTGAAGACATGGTAAAAAAGAAATCCCAGAAAAATGCCGAAAAAAAGAAATTTACATTCTTTAAAAACGCAAAGAATAAAACAACTGAAATATTAGATATGCAACAAGAAAATTCAGAAGCACTTAAAGAAAAGAAGAAACGTAAAACAAGGGAGAAAGTTCCAGCAATAACAGGAAGAAAAGTAGGTAAGGTTACATTTTGGTGTGTGATGGGATTCGTGTTTGCAGGAAGCTCCCTTTCATTTATCCAACTTGCCGGTCCTCCTAGAGCAGTAGCTGTTCAGGAAAAGAAGGAGGAACCCGTAAAAATTAAAATGTCAGAAGCAGAATTAATTGCATATGCGAATAGTTTTGCCGCTAATTATTTTAATTGGAAAGTTGATATGAATGTAGCTGAAGATCGAAAAAAACGATTAGAGAAATTTCTAGTTGAAGGATCCGATGAGCAAGGTGGATTAAATAGAGATACTTTAAAAAACGCTTCTAGTACTTTAGTTAAATCGGAAGCAGTAGAGGTCCGACAAAAAGGAAATGAAGCAGAAGTTACATTAAAAATCATTCAAAAACTAGAACCTGTAAATAATCCTGCTCCTGGAACGACACAGGCTCCAGACACACCGAAGGAACCAAAAGAAGTAACAAGATACTTCTCAATTCCAATTTTAATGGAGAAAGGGAAAATGGTAGTCCCAAACAATCCTACAATCGTTCATGGAGAGAGAGAAAAGGCACCTTATAAAGTAGCGACTTTCAAATCAGAAGGACGAGAAATTAATACAGATGCAGAAATAAAAAAAGTAGAACAATTTTTACAATCTGTATTTAAGGTGTATACAGAAGGAACACCAGAAGAAATTGCTTACTACTTTGAAAAAAGTAATATAACAAATGGACTAAAAGGTATTATGACATTTAGCAAATTAGAAAACCTACGAATTTATGAAGATAAGGATAAAGGATACAGAGTCTTAGTTGATGCCAAGTTAAAAGACAATGATAGCAGCTTAGAGTACACATACACATATGATTTAAATCTTGTAAATAAAGATAACAAGTTTTCAATTAGCTCTATGAAGAAATTTGAAAACACATTAGAGAAAGTGGAGGGTAAATAATTATGGAGCTTTTGGGATTAGATATGGTTGCTCAGCAATTACCTGCTATTACGGATGCAGCTGTTCTAGGTAATATTAATTTTGGGGTAAATATTAAAAACTGGTTAGTAGCTCAGTTAGGTCCAATCTTTTTAGTTTGTGCAATCCTCGGTGTAATAATTCTACTTGTAAAACGACAAATGGCAGGTTTAATTGGTTGGTTGGTACTTTGTGCAATTGTTTCAGTATTTGTGTTCACACCAGACGTATTTAAAGACCTTGGAACAAAATTATATAACTTAATTTTCAAATGATAACTATTAAAACTCATAAATTTTTAAGGAGTTGGTATAAGTGACTCAGAAACCGACTCGTAAGGAAGTAAGGACTTACAACTCTATATGGGATATTCCAAAGAGTTTATATGGGATAAGGGACATAACACTCCCTTTCCCGGTACCTTACAGACAACTGGGAATCTTTGTTGGAACACTTTTATTAATTATATTTTTAGATCAGTTTTTAGCATTAGGAGATAATGTCTTTTTTAAATATCTAATATTACCTGGTGGTATAGCGTACTTCTTTGGAAATGTAGAATTAGATGGAAAAAGCCCGCACAAATTCATATATCGATTCTTTGCATTTACATTAGAAAGAAAAAAGTTGAGTCGTTATAAAGATACAACTGGCAATATTGGAAGCTATCAATATAAGACAGTAGTTCGATTTAAGGATGATTCAATTAAGAAAAAGTAATTAATTAATCTATACGGAAGAATTAGTTTAGTCTCATATTCTTCTCTAAGGAGGCACAAATGAATCAGGTTGAATTTCCAGTCAAATATTTTCATGATAATTTGATTTTTAACCAAGATGGTTCTTGCTGGGCGTATTATGAGGCATACGGGATTCCTTATGAATTTAAAGGAGACGATGATAAAAATACGTTGTTTATGCGACAACTCGGGTTATTTTGGAATTATGAAGAAGAAAAACATCTATTAATGATACCTGTTTATCAGAATTTCAAAGAAAAAGCCGATGAGTTTAAAGAAACAGTAAGCGGTGAACTAAAAGAGCTGGCAATCGATCATACTGATGACGTTGTCCATGAGTTAGAAAGAAAATTTGGTAAAAACGCTGTAGAATATCGTTATTTTATAGGTGTAAAATTAAAAGTAAGACACATTCAAGAAGGACTTAAGGAAATGCTTTACACTGCATTCCATACCTTTAAAAACACTGCAGAACAGTTTGGATTACTTGGTGATACTAAAATACTAAAAACTGATTTGGAGATGTTTAAAAGGGAAGCTAGTGCCTTTAGAAACAAAATAAGAAAACATTTAGCCGTAAGAAGTTTAGAAACAAATGAAACACAATGGATTGTATTACGCAACTTCTATCGTACATTGGAAGCACCTGTTACAGCAGGATGGACGCCACCAGTAGTTGATGATGATTCTGCTATCTTTCCGAATCAAGAGAGTTTATTACGCTTAACAGAATCCGAAATAGACGTTAAAGGAAGACATATAGAAATGTCTCAAATCGGTTCTGATGGATTAGAGTATCCAGCATATATGAGTTTCTTATCGGCATCGAAGATTCCATATACAATGGAATTTCCAGACCAAGAGTGGATGTATATGATCCAAAATATAGATTTCCCAATCGAACTAAGTGTTCGTACAGAGAATATTAACCATCGTAAGGCTCTATCTAAACTTAATAAAAAGAAAAAAGATTTAGAAGATCAAGAAGCACATGCAAGGGAAAATGCACAAACTGTTGGGTTAAACGTATATGAAGGTGTTCAAGAAGCTACTGAATTACAAGCTCTTATACAAAAGACACGTATGCCACTAGTTAAGACATCAGTATCTTTCTGTATATGTGCTGAAGATTTAGATACAATGCGTCGAAATACCAATTCACTTATTTCTATTTATAGAGAGATGATGATTGAACTAGTAAGGCCATATGGAGATCAGTTCCTGCTGTTTAATGAATTTATCCCTGGTGCTAGAAGATATGTAAATGATTATATACACTTTATGGAGCCTGGGGTTCTGGCAGCCGGTATGTTTGGTGCAACACAAGATTTAGGTGATAATATCGGATTTTATATAGGTACAACTGGTATTTTAAACAAAGCAGTTTATATGACACCTTCTCTCGCAGCGACAAATACTGTTGCAAATCAAAAAACGAGCGCACTTTCAGTTGCGGTAACAGGAAGTACTGGTTCTGGTAAATCATTTGGAACGAACTTAATTGTTTATCTAGCAGTACTAGGAGGAGCTCAAACACTGATAGTCGATCCAAAAGGTGAGAGGGGGAACTGGACAGAAGATTTACATGGCTTAGAAGGTAAGGTAAATGTAATTACACTAGGGACTGATAGACGAGATGAAGGGAAACTAGACCCATTTATCATTCATAAACATAGTCGAAAAGATGCAATTGAGTTAGCAATGACAATTCTTACTTTCATTACAGGTATTAAACCAGATAACTCGGAAAAATTCCCGCGCTTAGCTTCAGCCGTAGAATTCGTAGCAGGAATGGAAGAGCCGTGCTTAACAGCTGTATCTCAATACCTTGAAGATAGTGAGGATAAAGTGGATCAACAATTAGCTGCTCATATTCAAGCATTTGAGAATTTATCATTTGCACACTTAATCTTTGGTGATGGAACAAATAGAGATATTGAACTTGATACAGCAGTAAATATCATACAAATTCAGCATCTTGATATGCCTGATATTCAAAAAGATCCGAAAGATTATACCTTACAAGAAAATTTATCAGTTAGTATGCTGATGTCTCTATCTTCTTTTGCAAGAAAATTCTTTCAAAAGGACCCTACTAAATTCAAAATTGTGCTATTAGATGAAGCATGGGCAATCATGGGAACTTCTCAAGGGCGAGAGTTAGCTCGTAAGCTAGTTCGTGAAGGTCGTGCCTTAAACTCTGCAGTATACTTTGCAACTCAAAGCGCAAGTGACCTTGGAGATGAGACATTTAAGAATAATATCGGTATGAAGTTCTCATTCCGTAACACAGACAGTAAAGAAATTTCTTCAATCTTAGATTTCTTTGGATTACCTGATAATGAGGAAAATCATGCGATTGTTACTAATTTAGAAACAGGACAATGCTTGTTCCAAGATATCCAAGGAAGAACAGGTGTTGTCACAATGGATGTAGTGTTTAAAGATTTATACGATGCATTCGATACAAGACCAAATGCAAGAAAGAATTATAGAAAGTCAAAAGATGATGAAAAGCAGGAAGTTAATGCAACCTTTGTCGAAGAAGGGGGAGAAAAAATAAATGTAGGAGTGAGTTAACATGGTAAAAACTAAACTAAAAAAATTAATGCTATCTAGCCTATGTGCTGGCGCTCTAATTCTGAGCGCAGCATGTGGAAATAGCGAAACAAATGTAGGAGAAGAAAAAGATAAACAGGGGCACACTCCAAGGGAAATGATGCTTGATTTTGTAAAGGCCGACTTACAACATGATTATAAAACAATACGTAAATTAGTTGTCGATGGGGAGAAAAATAAAATATTGGACCCTAATAAAGGACCTCAAAATAATTTATCTTACAAAGATTACACTGTAAAAGAATATGTGGTAGATAAGGACACAATTATGTATAACTTTATTTCAAAGAAGCCCCCTAAGAATATCGATAAAGCAGTGAAATGGGTAAGAGTAGTTCGTACAGAAGATGGGTTCAAAGTTCGAAGCTATACCGGACCTGAACGAAATGAAATTGATGAAGTAGCAAATACTAAACCGACAAATGAGTTTAGTTCCAAAGATTAATGGTTTTCCCATAAAAGGGGGAGTAACATGTAATGAAAAAGTTTATTACCCTATTGTTATTAATTTGTACTTTGCTTTTAGCATTTAATTTACTTTTTAAAGCTGCTCCAGTATATGCAGAGGAAGAACCCAGACCTTCTCTTATAGACGACATCATTCCAAAGAATAAGGAAAAATTAAAATATGAAGAATATCCACCAAGTAGTTATGGGATCGATGTTTATACTCCAGAAGGTGGATTTGGAGAATCTCTTAAATTTTGGAAATGGAAAGATAATATTAAAGAACAAATTGTAGCAACTATTTTTATATTAATTAGTATTGGGTGGTCAGTAAACCTTGCAATTAGTAGTTTTGTGACTAGTATGGTAGGCCAATCAATGAGTTTAAATATAGTAGATGATGTTGGAGATAAGTTAGGTGATGTAATCTCTAAAGCGGCAGGCTTCAATGGTTCCTGGGGTAATGGAATATATAGTGAATTAATTGGACTCATGTTAGCTTTATTAGCTTGCTGGGTTATCTGGGTAGGCTTTGTACAACGACGCCAGTCAGAGATGCTAGGAGGATTATTAAAGGCATTAGGTATTTTAGTTTTCACCCTAGGTTTTTTTGCGAATTCAAGTTATATCATCAAAGGACTTAATACTTTCTCCGAACAAGTAAATAAAACTGTTCTTGATTCAACTCAAAATATTAGTGGAGCAAGTGAAGGATATTCAAGTGGTGTCGATTCTATCACTGATTTAACACATACTCTATTAATCAAACAACCTTATACGTTATTACAGTTTGGTACAACAGATATGAAGAAAATTGGTGATGAGAGAATTAAGAAAATGTTAACAACGACAGATCCTGAAGAAAGAAAAGCTCTTTTAAAGGATGAAGTTGAGGTTCAGAAAAACCAAACACTCTCGTTAGATGCTACTTTTGAAAGAGGGGCACTTGTATTATTACTTGGAGCAATTAATCTACCTTTATGGATTGTTCTTGGATTATGTAGTATGGCAATGTTATTCTATCAATTAATGTTTATTATTGTAGCTTTAATGTCACCTGTAATGTTATTAATGGCATTAGTTCCAGCCTGGACTGGAACAGCTAAAAGGTTCTTAGCTGAATTATTTAGAACACTTTTAATGAAAGTAGCAATTGGCTTTCTTATAACTTTAATGTTTTGGGTTTCTTCAATCTTATTTAGCGCAACAGATAAGTATGGTTATTTAGTAGTTGCCGCTTTACAAGTACTTTCATTCTTAGGTGTTTGGTTATACCGTAAAACAATTTTCGATGCTATTACTACAGTACCAGCAAGTGCAGGAGCTGCACGCGCATCAGATGCTATGAGTAATATTAGGCAGAAATATCGTGATGTTAGACGTGGATCTAAGACAGTTGGAAGAGGTGTAGCAGTAGCTGGAGCCGCGGGTGTTGCAAGTGCGGCAATGGCCGGGAAAGTGGGTAAATCAGGCTATAGTAAGTTTAAACAGTTGAAAGAAAACTATGCTGATAGAAAAGAAAAGGTAGCAGATGGTAAACGCAAGGAAAAAGAACAAATGCAAGCAGAAAAAGAAAAAAATATTAATCAAATGAAAAAAGAAGAAAATTTAGGTGTTCGTGATAGAAAAGGAAATCAGGAGCAAGAAAGGGTTAAGGAAGAAGTAGCCGCAACTAAAGAGAATCCAGAATTAGCAATACGAGGGAAACATGAAGATAATAACCCTGAAATGCAACAGGCAGAACTAAAAGGTAAAGAAGAGGATGTAAAAGCGGATGTTAAACCAGTAGGGCAATCAAATGAGGAATTAAATAATAAAGAAGATGTAAAAGCTCAAGTTAGACCGGTAGCAAGTCAAAATAATGGTGGACTTGAGAATAAGCAAGGAGATGTAAAAGCGGAAACAAAACCTGGAGCAACAATTAAAACACCAAATGGTCAAACAAAGCCAGTCACAACACCACAGTCAGGAACAACACCATTACAGTCGAATCCGATTGAGAGTAAACCAATCACAACACCACAGTCAGGAACAACACCATTACAGTCGAATCCGATTGAGAGTAAACCAATCACAACACCACAGTCAGGAACAACACCATTACAGTCGAAT
>NZ_JBQAFE010000017.1:0-48383 GCF_051915685.1 Bacillus cereus group sp. MYBK5-2 | reverse complement strand
GTTCATCCTGAGCCAGGATCAAACTCTCCAATAAAGTTAGTTTGTCTAGCATCTAAAATAAAAATTGACGTTTCACGTTGTTTGTTTCGTTCAGTTTTCAAAGAACTACTTCGTCGCTCAGAAGCGACTTTATCAATATAACATTTCGTTATATTTTCGTCAACAACTTTTTTCAATAAGTTGTTTTTTGTTTGTTTTGTTTGTTACCTTTCGTGGCAACGAATATAAATATACCAGTTTGATTATTAAAATGCAATAGTTTTTCTAATAAAATTTTTAACTTAGTAAAAAAGTATAAAAACAGCACATTTCTTCTATATAAATATAATTTCTCGCACTATCAAGATTTACTATACCCACGCAACTCATGCTCAAATAAAAAAAGCTTTGGAGAAATCTCCAAAGCTTAGTCTTGTTTATGGCGCATAGCAGGGAATAATAATACATCACGAATAGATGGTGCATTTGTTAATAACATAACTAGACGATCAATACCGATTCCTAATCCACCCGTAGGAGGCATACCGTACTCAAGAGCTTCAATATAATCGTCATCCATCATATGAGCTTCATCATTACCTTGTTCGCGCTCTTTTAATTGCGCTTCAAAACGTTCTTTTTGATCGATTGGATCATTTAACTCAGTGAATGCATTTGCATGTTCACGCGCAACGATAAATAATTCGAAACGATCTGTAAATCTTGGATCTTCATCATTCTTTTTCGCAAGCGGCGAGATTTCTACCGGATGACCGTAAATAAATGTTGGTTGGATTAATTTATCTTCTACTTTTTGTTCGAAGAATTCATTTATAATATGACCAACTTCCATTGTATCTTTAATTTCTACATTATGTTCTTTTGCAAGCTCACGCGCTTCTTCTACACTCATCGGATTCCAGAAATCAGCTCCAGAGTATTGCTTAATCGCATCTACCATATGAAGACGTGTCCATTCTGGTTCTAGATTAATTTCATAATCACCATACTGGATTGTTGTTGTACCCAGTACTTTTTTCGCGATATGAGCAACCATATCTTCTGTTAACTTCATAATATCTTTATAATCAGCGTATGCTTCATATAATTCAATCATCGTAAACTCAGGGTTATGACGAGTTGATACACCCTCATTACGGAATACACGGCCGATCTCATATACTTTTTCCAAACCACCTACAATAAGACGCTTTAAATGTAGCTCAATTGCGATACGCATATATAATTCCATATCTAACGCATTATGATGTGTAGTGAAAGGACGCGCAGAAGCTCCACCTGCAATTGCATGCATCATAGGTGTTTCCACTTCAAGATAACCGTTGTCATCTAGGTATCTTCTCATCTCACGAATGATTTTACTACGAGTAACGAACGTTTCACGACTTTCCATACTTGTAATTAAGTCTAAGTAACGTTGACGGTAGCGTTGTTCAACATCTTTTAATCCATGGTATTTATCTGGTAATGGACGAAGAGATTTCGTTAATAGCGTAAAGCCTGTTGCTTTTACTGAAAGTTCTCCAACGTTTGTTTTGAACACTTTACCTTCAATACCTACTAAATCACCTAAATCTGCTGTTTTAAATAATTCGTACTCGTCATCTCCAACAGCATCTTTACGAACATAAATTTGAACTTGTCCATGTAAATCTTGAACGTGTGCAAATCCAGCTTTCCCTTTTCCGCGTTTTGTCATAATACGACCAGCGATAGAAACAGCGATTTCCTTCTCCTCTAATTCTTCCTTAGAGAACTCTCCATATAGACTCACTAAATCAGTTGTTGAATTTGTGCGTTCAAACCTTTTACCGAACGGGTCAATTCCTTGTTCACGTAAATTATGTAGCTTTTCACGACGAACAATCAATTGGTCGTTTAATTCTTCGTGGTTCATGTTATCCATGATATTGATATCACTCCAGCTCTATTTAATTTTACAATATATACAGTATAGCATTTTCTACTCAACTAGAAAAACTGCCAGCAACTAACTGGCAGCTCTTCTTTCTTTCACGTAATTATAGGAAGTGTATAGAAGAATGTCAATCTCCTATGTCCATTATTAACCAACGTAAATTGTTTGTTGTTTCGCTTCCACTTCTTCTACAAATGTACCTAACACATTCGCAAGGTCTTCCCGTGTGTTACAAGCATTAATACCATTACGTACACTCGCATTACCACGAACACCTTTTAAATACCAAGCTGCATGTTTTCTCATCTCTCTTACAGCGACACTTTCGTTCTTTAAGTCAATAAGACGATCTAGATGTAACATACATACATCAATTTTCTCGCGCACTGTTGGTTCCGGCATTAATTCACCCGTCTCCAAATACTTTACCGTACGATAAATCATCCACGGATCTCCAAGAGCCGCACGACCAATCATAACACCATCTACACCAATTTCATCAAGCATACGCTTTGCATCTTGCGGCGTTGCGACATCACCATTTCCGATAACCGGGATATTTACAGATTGTTTTACTTGTTTAATAATATCCCAATCCGCTTTTCCTTCATACATTTGCACTCGTGTACGTCCGTGAACCGCCACAGCTTGGCCACCAGCACGCTCAACAGCCCTAGCATTTTCTATTGCGAAAATATGTTCTTCATCCCAACCGATACGCATTTTAACTGTAACCGGCTTTTCAACAGCATCTACAACCGCTGCTACCATTTCATATATTTTATTCGGATCTAAAAGCCACCTTGCCCCCGCATCACATTTAACGATTTTCGGCACTGGACAACCCATATTAATATCAATTATGTCTGCTGTCGTATATTTATCTACATATTTCGCAGCATCTACAAGAGTTTCTTTCTCTCCACCAAAAATTTGTAAACTTAATGGCTTTTCTCTCTCGTCGATATATAACATATCTAATGTTCTTTTATTATTAAGTAATATTGCCTTATCACTTACCATTTCAGCACAAACTAAGCCGGCACCAAATTCTTTTACTGTTAAACGGAATGCAGAGTTACACACTCCCGCCATCGGTGCTAGTACAACCGGATTTTTCATCTCGATATTTGCAATCTTTAACAATCAACCTACTCCTTCCTGTACAATCACTTTGGCATTAATTCCTCTATCGAAACATTTAATGCCTTAGCAACTTCTACTACAAAATCTTGAGAAGGCGATCTATTCCCTCTCTCAACCTCACCTAAAACAGATACAGATACCCCTAGTTCTTTAGCAAAACCTTCTTGTGTATAGCCTTTTAGCTTTCGAAAAGCACGAATGCGTCTTCCCCATTTTTCTGCTTCCATACCGTTACTCCCTCTCGCCTTTTCATTTCTTCTACTTGTGAACGTGAAATGTTTTGTTTTATGTCTTGATTAATCTCTAACAACGGAACGATAACAAAAGCTCTTTCAAACATCCGCGGATGCGGAACAATAAGATTCTCTGCTTCAATATTCTCTTGATTATAAAGTAAAATGTCAAGGTCGATAGTCCTCGGCCCCCACCTAATTTCCCTTTTTCTTCCTAGGTCATTTTCTACTTTTTGTGTTACTTTCAATAACTCTTGTGGTGATAAATTGGTAGAAATTTTTATAACTAAATTTAAAAAGCAACTTTGGTCAGTATAGCCAACTGGCTCAGTTTCATATACAGATGAAATATCATCAACCTGAATATAAGGATTTTTATTTAAAAACTGAATCGCTTCAGTTAGATACGTATAACGCTCTCCAATATTTGACCCTAATGCAATGTAAGCTATATTGTTCATGGACGTTCTCTCGTAATTTCTACTGCTACAGCACGATAATGACCCGGTATCGGTGGATCCGGCTTAATTACCTTAATTGTACAGCGTGAAATACTTTCATATTGTTTTAATATATCTGCAGCAATATTTTCAGCGATACTCTCCACAAGCTTATACTTTCTATCCTCAACAACTTTTCTACATAATTCGAAAAGCTCTCCATAATTGACCGAATGCTCTAAGTCATCACTTTCCCCTGCACGCTTTAAATCCAACTCCACCGTTAAGTCAACTTTAAATCTCTGACCTAATTTATTCTCCTCTGGGAACACACCATGATAACCATAAAACTCCATATCATGGATATAAATTTTATCCAATTACCTTACCCCCTTACCAATCATCGCATCCATCATTTTAGCCATACGCGCCATTTCTTTCACATCATGGACACGAACAAACTCACAGCCCTTTTCAATACCAAGACAAACGGTAGCTCCTGTTCCCTCAAGACGTTCCTCCACTGGCAAATCTAATACGTGCCCAATAAAGGACTTTCTCGAAGTACCTAAGAGAACCGGATAACCTAGCACATTTAACTGTTCTAAATTACGCATCGCCTCTAAGTTCTGCTCAGGTGTTTTAGCAAAACCGATACCTGGATCTAAAATAATATTCTCATCTGGCACACCAGCATTTTTAGCAATTTTAATACTGTCATACAAATCAGCAATCATATCCGCCATTAAATTACGATAATTCATATTATCGCGGTTATGCATTAAAATGATGGGTACATCATAATGAGCTGCGACTTCAGCAATTTTTGGCTCCGCCTTCGCTCCCCAAATATCATTAATAATATGAGCACCAGCCTCAATTGCTTGCTTTGCAACTTCAGCTTTATATGTATCGATAGATATAGGCAATTTTACTTCTTTTGAAACTGCTTGAATCATCGGGACAACTCGCTTTATTTCTTCTTCTACTGATACTTTAGCAAAACCTGGGCGAGTAGATTCGCCACCAATATCAATAATATGAGCACCTTGACCTTGCATTTCTTTTGCGTGACGTACCGCAGCATCTACCTCGTTGTAACTCCCACCATCAGAAAACGAATCTGGTGTTACATTTAAAATCCCCATAATTAATGTTTTTTCATTTAAATTCAATGTATATTCGCCGCAGCGCAAATCATAATCCCACTTCAAACTACACATCTCCTCTTCGTAATTCATTTCTGCTCCATAATTTCTCTCTTTGCATTCCATAAAGGTACATTAAACTTTTTGTAACCACTCCTACTTTACCCGGGAAATCCTGCGCTTCTATACGATAAAGCGGAACAATTTCTTGAATGGAGTTTGTTACGAAGACTTCATCCGCTGAAAGTAGCTCATCTTTTGTAAAGAAACCTTCCTTTACTTCTATATTTAATTCTTCAGCACTCTTTATAATAAACGCACGAGTGATACCATTTAAAATCCCTGTCTCTAACGAAGGTGTATATAAAACATCACCTTTCACAAAAAATAGATTCGAAACAATACCCTCTGCAACATAACCTGCTTCAGTGAGGAAAATACCTTCCTTACTCACAACATTTCCAATTTCACGCTTCCCTAAAATATTATTTAAATAGTGATGAGACTTCAGGCGAAATGTCCCTTCCGGTGTATTTCGCACTTGTTTTAGAATAACACCTTCTTTTTCCACTACATCCCCTGGAGCTGTTAAAGGTTTTATAAAAACAATAACAGAAGGCTCTTCATACATTTCCGTTTGTAATCCTATTTCATCTATACCCGCCGATACATTAAAACGTACATATGCATGCTTCAATTCATTCTTAGCGAGTAAATCTTTCAAAATAAGCATCACATCATTTTTTGTCATTGTCCATTTAATTTGCAATGTATCCAGCGCCTCTATTAAACGGTTATAATGATCATCCAATAAGAAAGGATGACCATTATAAATACGAAACGTTTCAAAAACTCCAAGACCATATAAATAACCATGATCATAAGGAGAAATTCTCGCTTCACTTGCTTCTACATACTGACCATTTACGTAAATTAACATAATGTCGCACTTGGACTGTATTTACGAATGAAATTCTGCAACAGCTCTTTCCCATGAGAAGTCATAATAGATTCTGGATGGAATTGCACACCCTCTATCGGCAATGTCTTATGACGAAGTGCCATAATTTCCCCTTCCTCTGTCCAAGATGTTACCTCTAAGCAATCGGGTAACGTCTCTTTCTTAACAATAAGGGAATGATAGCGCGTCGCAGTAAACGGATTAGGAATATCCGAAAAAATCGTCTTTCCATCATGATGCATAAGCGACGTTTTTCCATGCATTAATCGCTCTGCACGGACAACCTCTCCCCCAAACACTTGTGCAATAGATTGATGCCCTAGACAAACACCAAAAATCGGAGTCTTTCCAGCAAAGTATTTAATAGCTTCCATACTAATCCCAGCTTCATTAGGACTACATGGGCCTGGAGAAATCATTAGAAAATCTGGTTTCATATTCTCAATATCTGAAATGGTCACTTCATCGTTACGTTTAACAACGAGCTCTTGTCCAAGTTCTCCAAGAAACTGCACTAAATTAAATGTAAAAGAATCATAATTATCAATCATTAATATCATTTCTCTCACCTAACCGTTTCTTCGCTACGTTCTTTTGCACGCCATAAAGCAATCGCCTTTTTTAACGACTCTTTATATTCATTTTCCGGATTTGAATCAATTACAATTCCCGCCCCTGCTTGTACATGAGCTTTTCCATCTTTAGCAAGAAGTGTTCTAATTACAATATTCAATTCTGTATCTCCAGAATAACCAATCCAACCGATTGAACCTGTATAAATCCCTCTTCGAACAGGTTCTAATTCCTCAATAATTTCCATCGTACGTATTTTGGGGGCACCAGTAATTGTTCCCCCAGGGAATACAGCCTTCACTAAATCAAAAGCATCTTTATCTTCTTCCACCTCACCACGCACATTAGAAACAATATGCATAACATGTGAGTATTTCTCAATTACCATAAATTCATCTACTTCTACAGTGCCATATTTACAAACACGTCCTAAATCATTTCTTTCTAAATCCACAAGCATTACATGCTCTGCTCTTTCTTTTTCGTTCTCAATTAATTCTCTTGCTAATTCTTCATCCTCTTGCTCATCCGCGCCTCTAGATCTCGTTCCAGCAATCGGTCTTGTACTTACTTCAGTTCCTTGTTTCTTAATTAACAACTCTGGCGATCCACTAACAATTTGAAAATCCCCAAGCTCCAGGTAACCCATATATGGAGATGGATTAATCTCACGAAGACTTGTATAAATTTCTAGTGGGTGTGTCTGTAACGTTCTTTCTTGTCTCGTCGACAAGTTTACTTGGAACACATCACCCGCCCCAATATATTCTTGAATACATTCAACTGCCTTCATAAAGCTGGCTTCAGTAAAAGCAACTGCTTCACTTTTCTTTTCAGGACTTTCAAAAGGCACGGTCACTTCAGGCGCTTCTGTCATCCAAAGACTCTTCCACTCATTTAGCCGTTCATTCGCCTCTTCATATTTATCTACATAATGCGTAATAACCCATAACACTTGTTCTTTTTGATCATAGACAAATACGTCATCAAATAATAAAAAGAAGATGTCAGGTATATTAATATCATCTTCCGCAAGAGAAGGCAGCTTTTCAATATAACGGATACAGTCATAACTGAAATAGCCAATTGCACCACCTTGAAAAGGCGGATACTCTGGGTTATAGTCCGTCTTCCATTGTTCCATATATTCTTGCATTAAATCTAACGGATTCCCTCGTTTTATTGTTTCCTTACCACTTTCACTTATATGTAACGTTTCATCCTTCCCTCGAATTACCGCTACTGGGTTCAGCCCTACAATGTTATAACGACCGCCACGGCCGCTTTCTAACAAAATATGTTGCGATTTACCCTGAGAAAGAAATTTATATTGCTTAAAGAAATCTAACTGATATGGAATAGAAAGCGCTAAAGATTTTCTTCGTTGCATATCAACACCCCGTCTTCTTTTATCCCACCCTCTTAGATAAACCAGCTCAAACTACATAAGTTATTTATATAGAGATTGATTATACTCGAAGGCTAGTGAAAATAATTTAATTATACTACCTCTTATTTTACATGAAGTTTTCTAGTCATTCACTCTTTTCCTATTTCCAATCCCAAAAGAAAAAGCACCCTTTTTCAAGGATGCTTTTTCAATCGCGTTTAATTAGGATTCAAATTGATAAAGTGGTGTACTTAAATAACGTTCACCGTTACTTGGGATAATAACAAGTACCTTTTTCCCTTTACCTAACTTTTTCGCAACTTCTGTTGCTGCATAAATAACTGCGCCTGAAGAGATACCAACTAAAATACCTTCCTCTTTAGCCACTCTTCTCGCATATTCAAATGCTTGCTCTGTTTTCACTTGAATAATTTCATCATATACTTCTACATCCAACGTCTCCGGAACAAATCCCGCCCCAATTCCTTGGATTTTATGTGGACCTGGCTTCCCACCAGATAATACTGGTGAATCTGCAGGTTCTACTGCATAAATTTTAATATCTTTATACGCTTCCTTCAGTACTTCACCAGCACCAGTAATCGTTCCACCTGTACCAATACCTGCAATAAACGCATCTAATTGGTCGCCCATTTGTTCAATAATTTCTGGACCTGTTGTTAAACGGTGAATTTCTGGATTCGATTGGTTTTTGAACTGTTGTGGTATAAAGTAGCCATGTTCTTTTGCTAATTCAGTCGCTTTACGAATTGCTCCACCCATTCCTTCAGGCCCTGGAGTCAATACTAATTCCGCACCGTAAGCACGTAATAAATTACGACGCTCAATACTCATTGTTTCTGGCATTACTAAGATTGCATTATATCCTTTAGCAGCCGCTACCATCGCTAAACCAATTCCTGTGTTACCACTTGTCGGCTCAATGATTGTATCGCCCTCTTTTAATAATCCCTTTTTTTCAGCATCTTCAATCATAGCTAATGCGATACGATCTTTAACACTACTCCCCGGATTCATAAATTCTAATTTTAAGTATATATCTGCGCTGTCTGATTCTACGATGCGGTTCAACTTAACGATCGGCGTTTTCCCGATTAATTCTGAAACTGATTGTGCCACTCGCATTCCTGTCACTCCTAACACCGAGTATTTTTATTGGTTTTATCTATATTTAGATTTTGTCAGAAAATTCCCTGTTTGTCAATTCATTTGGAGGGTTGCTCCTCTTAATTCCCTTATTACAAATTCTCGATTAAATTTGTAATATCTTCTTTAGAGAACTTGTATCGTTCATTACAGAAATGACAGTGAACTTCTGTCTCTTCCTCTTCTTCACGAACTTGCTCTAACTCTGTTTTACCTAAACTAATTAATACACTCTCAATACGCTCGCGTGAGCATGTGCAATTAAATTGAACATCCATTGTTTCTAATACTTTTACTTTATCTTCTCCAAGAACTGCATATAGTAGCTCTTCCGGAGAAAGACCTTGTTCAATCAACGTTGATACAGGTGGAATCTTTTGTAAACGGTCTTCAATAAATGAAATCGTTTCATCTTGCGCACCCGGCATAATTTGAAGGATGAATCCACCTGCCGCTAATATGCTATCATCTCCATTTACAAGAACACCAACACCTACAGAAGAAGGCGTTTGTTCAGAAACTGCAAAATAATACGTAAAGTCTTCTCCTAATTCTCCTGAAACGATTGGAGATTGACCAATAAACGGCTCACGCATTCCAATATCTTTAATTACAGTTACAAACCCCTCTGTACCTACCGCTTGATATACACGTAACTTCCCTTGTTCTGTTCCTTCAAAATCAACATGCGGATTCGTTACATAACCACGTACATCTCCATTTGCATGAGCATCTACTAAGATAGGGCCAATTGGACCGTTACCTTCTACCTTAATCGTTAACTTTTGCTCGCCCTTTAACATTGCGCCCATCATTGTACCCGCAGTCAAAGAACGCCCTAGTGCCGCTGAAGCTGTTCTCCATGTATCATGACGTCTTTGCGCCTCACTTACTGTATTTGTTGTACGCACACTATACGCACGCACTTCTCCATCAAATGCTAACGCTTTTACTAAATAATCTTTCATACGTATTTATTCACCTTTCTCATGCTGTAAATTTGCATTACGTTCATATAACATATACAAACCTTTTAACGTTAAAAACGGATCTACAATATCAATTACATTCGATTCTTCGGAAATTAATTTTGCCAATCCACCTGTTGCAATAACTTTAGGTTCTTGTCTAGCTTCTTCTTTCATACGCTTAACAATACCTTCCACTTGTCCAACATAACCATAAAGAATACCAGATTGCATCGCACTTACTGTATTTTTCCCAACAACACTGCTTGGTTTTGTAATTTCGATACGAGGAAGTTTTGCTGCTCTACTATATAAAGCCTCTGCTGAAATCATAATTCCTGGCGTAATAACTCCACCCATATAATGTTTTTCTTCGTTAATATAACAATATGTAGTAGCCGTACCAAAATCAACAATAATGAGCGGACTTCCATATAAGTGGATTCCTGCTACTGCATTTACAATTCGGTCTGCGCCTACTTCACGCGGATTTTCATATTTAATATTTAGTCCTGTTTTTATCCCAGGCCCTACTACAAGCGGTTTAATTTTAAAATATTTTTCACACATGCGCTCTAAAGCAAACATAATTGGTGGTACGACTGAAGACACAATAATACCTTTCACATCTTCAAACGAAAGACCCTCATGCTCAAGCAATTGCTTTACAAGCATTCCATATTCATCTTCTGTCTTATGACGATCTGTTTCCATGCGCCAATGCTGACGAAGTTCCCCCTCTTCAAACACACCTAGTACAGCATTTGTGTTCCCTACATCCAATACAAAAATCATATTCTCACCACTTATCTTATTTAATCTATATTTGTGCAGTATGTATAAAACTTATAAAAACATCATATCACACATACTTATATAATCAGCTTTCCTACCCTCATCATTTTACAAAAAGATTGCTCTCTATTTCAATTTTTAATACTAGTTTTACTTAAATTACTTTATCCACTAAGTTCTCAATAGTAATTAACAAAGATTTTAACAAACAAAAAAGGAGTGACGATAGTCACTCCTTCACTTCTTACTTATCTTCTTTATCTTCATCGTCTTTCTTCATGTTGATGTTTACTTTCACATCATCTGAAGATGTTGGACGTTCTGGCAATCTGCCGTAATCACATAAATGATTGATTTGCTCTGCATCTAATGTTTCTACTTCAAGTAACGTTTGTGCGATAATATCTAGTTTATCACGGTTTTCAGTAAGAATTTGTTTTGCACGAGCATAACATTCTTTCATAATTGATTGCATTTCCATATCGATTTCATGTGCAATCGCATCACTATAGTTTTGTTCTGAGTGGAAGTCTCTTCCTAAGAACACTTGACCACCTTGCGAGCTACCAAATTGCATCGGTCCAAGTTTGTCACTCATACCAAATTCCGTAACCATACGTCTTGCAATACCAGTCGCACGTTGGAAGTCATTATGAGCACCTGTACTCACTTCACCAAATACAATCTCCTCAGCTACTCGGCCACCAAGTAAACCAGTGATTTTATCAAGTAACTCTGGTTTCGTCATGAAGTAACGATCTTCTTTCGGAAGCATTACCGCATATCCACCAGCCTGACCACGAGGGACAATTGTTACTTTATGAACGACATCTGCTTCATCGAGAACAACACCAATTACAGTATGACCTGCTTCATGGAAAGCAACGATATTACGTTCTTTTTCAGAGATAACACGACTTTTCTTAGCTGGACCTGCAATAACACGATCCGTCGCTTCATCGATATCACTCATATCAATTTTCTTCTTATCTTGACGTGCAGCTACTAAAGCAGCTTCGTTTAATAAGTTTTCAAGATCCGCACCAGAGAATCCTGGTGTACGAGTCGCAATCGCTCTTAAATTAATATGCTCATCAAGTGGTTTATTACGCGCATGTACTTTCAGTACAGCTTCACGGCCATTTACATCTGGACGATCTACTGTAATTTGACGGTCAAAACGACCTGGACGTAATAACGCTGGGTCAAGAATGTCTGGACGGTTTGTCGCAGCAACGATAATAATACCTTCGTTTGCACCGAATCCATCCATTTCAACAAGTAATTGGTTCAATGTTTGCTCACGCTCATCATGACCACCACCAAGACCTGCGCCACGTTGACGACCTACTGCATCAATTTCATCAATGAAAATGATACAAGGAGCATTTTTCTTTGCATTTTCAAATAAATCACGTACACGTGATGCACCGACACCGACAAACATCTCTACGAAGTCAGAACCACTGATAGAGAAGAATGGAACGCCAGCCTCACCTGCAACAGCACGTGCTAATAAAGTTTTACCTGTACCTGGAGGTCCAACTAATAGGACACCCTTTGGAATACGAGCACCAACTTCAGAGAACTTACGAGGGTCTTTCAAGAATTCAACTACCTCAACAAGTTCTTGTTTCTCTTCATCCGCACCAGCAACATCTCTGAAACGAACTTTTTTCTTTTCATCATTATATAACTTCGCCTTACTTTTCCCGAAGTTCATAACACGGCTACCGCCGCCTTGAGCTTGGTTTAATAAGAAGAAGAATAAAATGAAGATGATGACAAATGGAATGATTGAAGTAAAGAATGTTACCCAAGCACTTGTTTCTTCTGCTGGTTGATACTTAACTTCGGCACCTTTCGCTTTATCATTAATTTTCTTTTGTAATTCCTCAGTATTTGGTGCATAAGTAACAAATTGTTCTCCTTGGCTAGAGTTATTAAATTGTCCTTTTACCTCAAATACACCATTTTTCGGTTGAAGTTGCACATTACGCACTTCACCGCTTTCTAGTTTAGTAATGAATTTGTCGTAGCTAACTGATGTCGTTTTTTGTGTCGAACCATTAAAATAGCTCACGATTCCAATTACTACTAAGAATATCAGTAAATAAAAGATGGTATTACGGAAGATACGATTCATTCCTAACCTCCTCTCACGGCATAAACACTATAGTAAATCGTAACATAGAAAAACTTTCCTATACAATTGTGAAGCCTATATTTAATTAATTTGAGTAAACGCTTGGTTTTAATACGCCTACATAAGGAAGATTACGGTACTGCTCTTTATAATCTAATCCATATCCTACTACAAATTCATGTGGAACAGTAAATCCAACATAATCCGCTTTCAGATCAACCTTACGGCCTGTTGGCTTATCTAATAATGTAACAATTTTTACAGACTTCGCTTTACGATATTTGAATAAGTCTACTAAGTAGCTTAGTGTAAGACCACTATCAATAATATCTTCGACGATTAAAATATCGCGACCTTCTACAGAAGTATCAAGATCTTTTAAAATTTTCACTTCGCCTGTTGAAACTGTAGAGTGACCGTAACTAGATACAGCCATAAAATCCATTTCAAGATATGTATCTGTTCTCTTTAATAAATCTGCCATGAATGGCATTGCGCCTTTTAATACACCAATTGCAAGAGGTACTGTGTTTTTATAATCCTCTGCAATAATTGCACCTAGTTCGCGCACCTTTTCTTGTATTTGCTCTTCAGAAATTAATACTTTTTCGATATCTTGATTCATCATTTCATTATCCTCCCGGAAGACTCCTTGCTTTTGTAGTGAATAATCATATATTTATCCTTCTTTGCCATCTCTTTCGAAATTGCAAATGCAGATCGTTTCAACAAGGGTACCCAAATAATAGTCCCACTTGCATCACAAACGACCGGCCATTCTTCTCTTTTTTCTTTCGGTACTTTCGCTTCGATAAAAATAGCTTTTATCTTTTTCGTACCATTCATACCTTGTATTGACATGCGATCTCCATTTTCTCTAGAACGAATACGAAGTGGATATGATATATCATTATACTTAGCAACAAATACTGTTTCATTCATGTTACTTGGTATATCTTCGCTCACCTCTGTTACAAATTCATCCCCGTTCAATAGCGTAATGGTCCCGGGTACTAATAAATCTTGTGAAAAAGGAGAGACAATTTCTTGTTTAAATCTAAAGCTACACTCCTCGTATGAACGAACAATTTTCAAATCACCCGGAAAATCAAGTGAACCTGAAGGTTGTGTCCGCTTAAAAAACTCAATCAACTTGTCAATATGTATAGAAGAAAGAGAAGATGGAATCTTATATTCATAAAGATAGTTTAATATTAGTTGAATCCCTCTTCTTTGTAAAGGCATAGACATGGATTCAAAGGCAGGAATTGATAAGCTAATTTGTTTATCACTTTTTTTTGTAATTACTTTATTCATTTTCTCAAAAGCTAATTCCTGCAAATAAGCCTCATCCTCTTGCATCTGCACGCTAAATTTTTGGAATTTCTCATGCATTTGTGGATTTTCTTCTTTCAAATGAGGAAGGACATATTTACGTAATCGATTCCTTGTATATACTTCCTTTTTATTACTCGGATCTATACGTGGCATTAAATTTAGCTTATTACAGTAATCAACAATTTCTTCCTTCGTTACGCCAAGTAACGGCCTAATTAAATATCCATTATGAAAAGGACGCTTCACTGCAATTCCTGCATATCCTTTCGGAGTACTCCCTCTTACAAGACGCATTAAAATTGTCTCGACTTGATCATCTCCATGATGTCCAAGAGCAACATATCTCGCATCATATTTCTGCATTATTCTTTCCAAAAATGCATATCTGCATTCTCTCGCAGCAACCTGTGCATTCATTCCGTATTGCTGTTGATATTGTGATACATTAATCCTTATCGTTTCACAAATAATTCCCAGTTCTTCACAAAGGCCCTGCACAAACTGTAAATCCTCATAAGATTCATCACCTCTAAACATATGATCCACATGAGCAACTACAATTTCCAACTGTTTTTCCGCTCTTTTTTCTAATAAATAATATAAAAGCGCTAACGAGTCAGGACCACCAGAAACTCCCACAACAATTGTTGAATCATTCTTTAATACATCATGCTGCTTTACAAAGTCATCTACTTTTTCAACAAATGTATCTTTCAACTTCGCAATCACCTTTCATTAAACAAGAACAGCAACCTTAGTCACCTTGTCTACAATGGTACAACTTTTACAAACATTGTGCAAAAAAAAGATATACAAAAATTACATTTTTATCTTACATCCTCCGTGTATATTCACAAAATTAATAACATTACCTTTTCCCACAAAAAAACCTAGGTATTCACCTAGGTTTTTAAAATCAAATTATAGATAAACATTCCACTTACATTTTACTGCGCCTGCATTCCTACAATCGGAATCGTAGCCCACTTCGGCATATTTTTCTTCACTTTTGCCACTACAATAGTCATATCATCATTTATATAACCATCACAAGAGCGAATCACTTCTTCCATAATGATATCAGCAATTTCTTGCGGGTCTTCGGTTTGCAATTCTTTAATTTTTCGTTTCATCCACAATTCATGATTCTCCACATGCTGTGCTCCTTCAAAAATCCCATCGCTCATCATAATAAGAATATCGCCCGTTTTTAATTGTTCACCCACCACATCAACTTCAACATCTTCGATGATTCCCATCGGCAAATTACTTGCTTCAATTTTCAAAATATTATTTGCGCGTTTAACAAAACTCGGCGTCGATCCAATCTTTAAAAACCTTGCACTCGCATCCCGCAAATCTACCATAGCTAAATCTAATGTCGTAAACATTTCTTCTGTCGTTCTCAAAGAAAGAATTGAATTGATAGACTTAATTGCTATTTCTTCATCAATGCCTGATTGGAGTATTTTTTGTAATAATTTCACCGTTTCCTTACTTTCCATATGAGCTCTTTGCCCATTACCCATACCATCACTAATCGCAAGTGCATATTTACCAACACTTAAATCCATCATCGCATAAGAGTCACCCGAAACAAATCCACCGCCTTTTGCAGCTGTAGCCAATCCTGTATCAAGAGAATACGTCTTCGCCGAACCAAATGATATTAAACTATGGCCATTTGGATAAGACGACTTTTCTTCATGTTTAACGACAATATTTTCTTTAAGGATATCTGAAAGCATCGGTGCAACTAACTTTTCACACTCACCATGTTCATTAGATGCAACTGGAATTAACATTTCAATATCAATACTTCCTCTATCTAAACAATAAATATCAACATGCTCTACTTCAACACCAAAATCTCGGAACGCTTGCATAATCTGTTCTTCCTGCACTTGATGATTTTCACGCTCTCGTTGTATCTCCTTAGCAAAATCCTCCATAACCTTTGATACACCTAATAGTTGCTCCGCTACTATTCTACGATTTTCCTTCATTTGTTTTCGTAATTTTTGTCCCTCATAGAAGTGATCTAATTCACCGGCTACTAAATCCGTCACTTTTTTCCCTCTCACACAATGCTTGTCCCACTCACGAACTAATTTACGATTATGTTGCAGGGTTCCTTCTTCCGTTTCATTCATTATTTGTTTCATATAATCGTACGTTTTATCAAAATTCACTACCCAGCATTGATCCTTTTTAAAGCATGTTTGACATGTTTTCGCAGTAATTGTACTCAAAAACAAATCTGCTTCTGTCTCTTTATCTTCTTCCTCTACATACCCATATACAGAAAAGCTATTAGATAAAGCAGCAAATACATTTGCAAATTGGTTGATTTTATTTGCTGTAACATCACGCATCCTTCTTAAATATTGTTGTTGATCTTGCGAATGCTCTTGTGTACCTGGCATAAATTTAGCAATACGATCCAAAACAAGCTTCGGTGTTAATAAGAAGATAACAATCGCTACACCTGACTCAATTAAAGTTGTTACAATATTTGTCTGTTTGTCTACATATAATGTAATTAAGCTTGTCCCAATTAATAAACCTAAACTAACACCTAAACGCTTTCCTTCTTTTAACAATCCACCAAGCAATCCAGAAAAAGCAAGAAGGCTAAGCTGAGACAAGCTAGACACATTTGCTAAACTTAATATTAGTCCTGTTACAACCCCCACTGTAGACCCTGTTGCAGCACCCGCAATAAATGCAAATACTAGCACTAAATACCTTGTAAAAATATGTTGAATAGAAGCATCATATACAAACCAATCTGTTGTACCCGTTAAAACAGATGCTAGTAATATAATCAAACAAACAATTTCTTCCGTCTCTAATGCCTGTTGTTTTCCTTTCCTTTCCACTAAAAGCGGGACACTTTGTAAAAATATCATAGTTAATACAAAACTAAGTCCAGCCTCAATGGTACTAACGAGTAAATCGTACATGGTGACAGTTTGTTGCGCAAAATATACAACAACTAAGTGTGCGGTTAATGCGGAGATAAATACTTGAAATGGAACAAGTCCAACAGTTTTACGTGTAAATCGACTAAAGAAGATATTATAAATGAAGAAGGTAAAGATAGATGCAAAGGTAAAAAACAAATTATCTATCGATACTGAAAGAGCTCCTCCCATTAGAGCTAAAAATGCTAGCGGCATCTTATCCCGCTTCATAACATAAACAGCAGCAAAAAATGGCAGTGCAAACGGTAAAATATTTGTTAATATATATGCTCGTCCCAAAAGAAAACCAATAACAACAATAATAAATCCCCATCTAAAGAAAACTTGCTCAAATTTCATTCGCAACTTACTCGTCCACTTTATTCCACCAAGCTGACTCTCATTCATTGCCAATGCACTTGTATTCATAGTATTCCTTCCTGCTTTAGGCATATTTTTAACACCACCTGCATAGTTTAATTACTGTCATTATAAAAGATGATTGTTGGTTTTTTTGTCAAAACAACAGTTTTCACTTTTATAATCGTTCGACTTTTTATTCGAAATAACTCTACAGATATACAGGGTATGTAAGTTATTTTCGATATTTTAATTAAATATTCAGAAAATATAGGGTGATTTTGTAGAAGTGTTGTATATCTTAATTTATTTAACAAAAAAAGATCATGCAAATTTGCATGATCTTTTTAGATGACCCGTACGGGATTCGAACCCGTGTTACCGCCGTGAAAGGGCGGTGTCTTAACCACTTGACCAACGGGCCGTTAAATTAAATATAGCGGCGGAGGGGATCGAACCCCCGACCTCACGGGTATGAACCGTACGCTCTAGCCAGCTGAGCTACACCGCCATGTCGTCTTATTTAACGGACAATTAGTATCTTACATCAGATACTGATTAAAGTCAACACATCTCAAAAACTTTTTTGAAAATATTTTTTACATATAAAAAAGCACCCTGAGCCATCACTCTGGGTACCTCTCTATATGTTAAAAACTAAACGTCCTTATTATCCGCGACGCGCGCCACGGCCACCACGTTTAGACTCTGTGTTACGCTTTAAAGAAGTTAAACGATCTTCGCTATCTTTTAAGAAGCGTGCCATCTTTTGCTCAAATGTTTCTTTCGGAGCTCGGTCGTTACCGCCACCGCGATTATCTCTGTTGAAAGAGCGATTATTACGTTGTGGACGTCCAGAACGTTGTTGATCACCACCGCGTTGGTATTCACCACGTGGACGATCTCCTTCTGTTTTTTCACGTTCTTTCGCTTTTTTGATAGATAAACCAATCTTTCCATCTTTTTCAACATTAATAACTTTTACTTCTACTTGGTCGCCCACTTTTAAGTGATCGTTAATATCTTTTACATAGTTATCAGCAACTTCACTAATATGAACAAGACCCGTTAAGCCCTCTGGCAGCTCCACAAAAGCCCCAAAATTTGTAATACCTGTTACTTTACCCTGTAACTTGCTGCCTACCTCGATTGACATAAAAAAAATGCTCCTCCTTAGTGGTTAAAAAGTCAAATTTTACTTTATTATATATAATCCTAAAATATAGTGTCAATAAGACATACTCTACTTAGAAACAGGAAAAATTATCTCCCCTTTACCAGAGAAGAAATAATCCCTTCTAGCAATCTTTAATACGTACTCTTCATCATTTAACTTTTGAACTTCGTCTTTTAGACTTTTTTCTTTATTCGTTAATGAATCCAGTTCTTTTTTCATGTCCTTAACTTTTGCTTCTTTTGCTTTAATGGAACTGTTTTGTTGATAAAACGTTACACTAATACTCGCAATAATTGTAAAAGTAAAGACAAGAAAAACCGCTAAACGGCGATAAAGTCGCTTCCTGTTCTCATCCGTTTGTATTATATGCTCTTTAACAGGATTTGGACTCTGTTTTTCGATTGTTCTTTGTCTCAGTTCCCTCATTTCCGAGGTCCCCCTAACTTCTTTTTTATATGCTCCCATAGTTGGAAGATATGTCCCTTCAATTTTGCTATATATTGCAGGAACCCTATATGTTTCACTATAAAAAGTTTAACACGATTAGGGAGAAGTTTCCATATGAGCGAAGCAATAAATCGAACAGGCCAGAAAAAAACTTTCCATATGAAAAGTAATATCCAAATCACCATTTTCCATAACACATGTCCAATTGAAAGCAGTATACGAAATAAGAATAATATAAATGCAATAAATAGCTGCGCTATAATAATAACAGGTTTTATCATGAGTAGCTGTATAATTCGAACAAAAAAATATGTTGTTTGCATAAAAATATAGATGAGAAAATTTAACAGCTTCATGTATAGTGCCTTCAATAAGCTTTGATATGCCGCAAAACCACATAATAATGCCAAAAACACATATATACGTAGCTCAGCTTCATTTACGAGAAGCAATACATAAAAGACGAATAATGCTTGGACAATCCAAAATAATATATCATGTATAAATACAAGCCAACGTTTACGTTCTTGGCGCTTTAAAAAACGTTGATATGTATCTAAAGACGCTCCAATCCAAGCACCCATTCCAATCATTGAAAGCATTGTATACAACTGAATTGTTAAGCTCATTTAAACAACTTACTAAAGAAACCTTTAGTTTTTTCCCCTTGATTTTCATCAATATACAGCATCTCATTAACTTTCCCTTTAATCGACACAATACCTTTTTCCACATCTAAATTTTTCATTTGTAAATTTTGACCACGAATCGTTAAAAAACCCATTACGGTCTCTAGTAAAAACTCTTCGCTATCAAAACTCTCTACCTGCTTCACACCGGTAATATCAATTATACGCCTGCCACGCATAATAATGTCATGCTCTACAGAAACATTTTGTTGATTAGAAGACGTAGGTGAGTAACCATTATTCACGTAAATCCCCCCATAGGTTTTTACTAGCTAATAGTAATGTATGAGGGGATAAATGATTTTAGAACAAGCCTTCTTCCGCTTTTACTTTTTCTTCACGAACTAAGCTATACATATTTGCTGCATCTTCTTTTTTAGTTGTTTCTTTTAATTCATTTATTTTCACAGTCACTATTTTTTGACCAAAACGAATTGTTAATTCATCAGCTACTTTCACATCAGAACTCGCTTTTGCCACTTGACCATTAATAGATATTCTTCCTTGATCAGCTACTTCTTTCGCTAATGTTCTTCTTTTAATTAAACGTGATACTTTTAAAAACTTATCTAGACGCATATCAAATCCCCCTATTAACGCTCTGTTTGTTTCGCTTCTTCCCATAAAACATCTAACTGTTCTAATGATAAATCTTTCATCTCTTTATTCATTTCAGCTACTTTTGCCTCCATGTATAAAAAACGACCAGTAAATTTCTCATTAGTTGAACGTAACGCCTCTTCTGGATCTATTTTGTAATGACGAGCTATATTAACAAATGCAAATAGTAAATCACCAAACTCACCCAGCATCTTTTCCTCATCCATATTTGTAACCTCTTGTTGGAACTCTTGCCATTCTTCCAAAGCTTTCTCTATCATCGGTTGCACATCAACCCAATCAAATCCAACCTTACCAGCTTTCTTCTGAATTTCATAGGCGCGTAGTAACTGTGGCAAACTTTTGGGAACGCCATTTAAAACAGATTCTTTCACGAATCCTTTTTCTTGTTTTTTAATTTCTTCCCAATTTGCAATCACTTCATCAGCGCTGTTTACATCCGTATTTCCAAACACATGCGGATGGCGACGAACCATTTTCTCAGATAGAGTTCGAATGATATCATCTATAGAGAACCAACCTTCATCTTCTCCGATTTGAGCATGAAGCATAACTTGTAATAATATATCACCTAATTCTTCTACTAAGTGATCATCATCCTCTTCATCGATTGCTTCCAACACTTCATAAGCTTCCTCAATTAAATATTTCTTTAATGATTGATGTGTTTGCTTTTTATCCCACGGACAACCATTTGGACCACGAAGTTCCGCAATAATTTCTCTAAGAACATCAAACTGTTGATACAAGGACGCACGCTCCTGAACTGGCGGCACGTACACACTCGTTAAATTATTCAATTCCGTTTCATGATCTAACATGTACAACGGTACCTTCTTTACTTGTTCAAATGAAGTTCCTGCAGCTGTTACGATATACACTTCATAATCATCTGGTAACATCTCCATTAATGTTAATTTCACATCAGATGCAACGAATGCATCATATACTTGGCAAAAGATTAAATGTTGACGCAGTTCTAATTGCCCTCTTTCAAATGATGTAGCATCAAGTAATTGGAATCCTTCAATCGGATCAATCTTTAGACTTGCAAACATAGGATCAAGGAAACTTTGTCCACCCTCAATTCGCACTTCAACATTTGAAACTTCTCCTTTTTCTAACAGCAGCTGAACTGTTCTTTCTGCTACAAGTGGATGCCCGGGAACAGCATAGATAATTTCTGTACCTTCAGCTTGTTCTAGCAATTTATTCGCAATTGTTTCATATACAATTTCAAACGTATCATGTGCTTCATATACAGCATCAAAAGACGTATATTGTACGCCTTCTTTCTCCAATTCTTCTATAACTGGATGTTCTTTCGTTCTAACAAACAGATGGTCTGCTTCTTTTATTTTTCGATATACACCCATCGTTAGCTGATCTAATTCACCAGCTCCTAAACCTAAAATAGTAATGATTCCACTCACAACCAGTCACCTCTATCCACTCTTCTTCAATGAACCTTCTTTTTTCTCTTGTTTCATAACGGTTCCTAATTCTTTTTTTGTAAATACACGTAATTTCAAAATAAAAAACATATATGTCAATCCGCCGATGGCTACACCTAACAACGCTTCAAGCGTCGCGCTTCCTCTATGTTCCGTATTAATTACTAATCCAGACATCTGTAACACACGTGTGAACACCATTAATACAAATCCCATACAAATACCACTAATTACTATCCCTAACATATTTCGCTTATTGATAAGTGACCCTGATACAGCTCTCGTAAGCAACAAACTATTTAATCCAGAGATTATAATTAACGCACATAAAGTCGCAAAAGCTGCACCTTTCACACCAAAATAAGGCATGAATATATAATTTAACGCTAACTTTAAGCAACCTCCAAATACAACAAATAATGCTGGCTTAAACGTTTGCCCTAATCCTTGTAAAATAGAAGCTGTCGTAATTGACAATGAACTAAATAAAATAGATAACGATAAAATAGATAAAACATCTGATCCATCACTGTTTTCAAACAACATAATATTGGTAGGTTGAATAATACAAGTTAGTCCAATAGCTGCTGCAAGTCCAATAACAAATGTTATTTTCATTGCTAACTTTACCTTTTCTTGAATAAAGGAAAGATCTCCTCTTTCCTTCGCCGCTGTAATAATCGGAATAAGTGACAACGAGAAAGAAGTCGTCACAACAGTACCTAATTGCATTAGCGGAATACTTCTATCATAAACACCCTTTAATACCTTTGCATTTTCAGCCTGTTCTCCCGCACCAATAAGTAAGCTGTAAAAGGACACTGAATCAGCCATCTGTATAAAAATAAGCACTAAATTACTAACACAAATCGCTAACCCCTGCCAAAAAAGGATTTTAACTATCTTCCTTTTACCCTTAATTCTCGCTGCACTTTTGAAGAATATAGAACGAAAATCTTGACGCATATACAATATAAGTACAATAATCCCAATAAGTCCACCCGCAATTGAGCCTAACATAGCCCCTGCACCAACTGTATATAAATCAAATCCGTGAGCAATTAGGAATAGCGATAAAAACACAATAATAGAAACTCGAATTGTTTGTTCTATTACTTGCGAAACAGCCGTTGGCATCATATTATTAAATCCTTGAAAATACCCTCTTGCTACAGACAAAAATGGCATCAATAAGAATGAAAATGAAATAACACGTAGTAACTTATCTAAGTGTATATCGCCCATAGCTGCCGCAATTGTTTCGGCCCCAAAAAACAATGTAAAGAAGCCTATAAAACCAATTCCTAATAAGAACCAAAAAGATACACAAATAATTTCTTCTGCTTCTTTTTGTTTTCCCCGCTCTAGTCGTTCTGCAACCATTTTCGAAATGATAACAGGAAATCCATAAGTAGCTAAAATTAAACAAAATCCATAAAACGGGTAAATTTGTTGGTAAATATAAAACCCAATATCCCCCGCTATATTTTGATATGGAATACGGTAAAAAGCGCTTAATACTTTTGTAACAAAACTTGCAATCGTTAATATAATAGCCCCACGCCAAAAGGCTTGATACTTCTTCGCTTCCATACAAGAAAACTCCTTTTTCTATTCTCACCTCTCGTATTATATCATAAAGAAAAGAACAAACTCCCTTACCAACACGGGTAATAATGAGTTCCTACATGTTAAAAATATTCAACGAAAAAAGGTAGCAAAGTGCTACCTTCATTCAATATACATATATCTCCAAATAATTGATTTCTCAAAAAGAAAGATCATAATTAGGAAAGATTGCTACTTCTAAAATCAATATACCCTTACTGTTCCATTTGTTTCGCTAAGAAACTGGCAGCAGTATTAACCGCTTTATGCTCGATCTCGCTTATAATGGCTTCTTTTGAGAAAATAATGACGGCTCCAATCGGATCTCCGTTTGCAACAATCGGTCCAACTGTATAAGAATGAACCTTTTCTGTTACACCATCAATAATGGAAATATCACTTTCATCCGTCATAATAACAGACTTTCGTTCTTCCATCGTTTTTTCAATTAGATCGCCAACACTTTTATTTAAGTATTCTTTTTTCGATACGCCTGATACTGCGATGATAGAATCTCGATCACACACAAGCACATTATGTCCTAAGCTGTCATATAAAGCATCAGCATATTCTTTTGCAAAATCACCTAGCTCACTAATTGGAGAATACTTCTTTAAAATTACCTCTCCATCGCGATCAACAAATATTTCTAGTGGGTCTCCTTCTCGAATACGTAAGGTTCTACGAATTTCCTTCGGGATTACTACCCTGCCTAAATCATCAATTCGACGTACGATTCCAGTTGCTTTCATTCTAATGCTGCCTCACTTTCTACTGATGATCAAAGTGGTGAATTTACCTGTTCATGTAAAAATCACCAACTGTTAGACATAGTATTTTACACATTAGTTCTTCTATGCACGTCGAATTGTATTTTTTTATCTTATTTTAGGCATTTATTACTTCTTTTTTTACATCTGGTAAGCCTTTTAATAAATTTTCAGCAATTGTTAACCACTTCGATGTCTCTAAGCCATTTGTTTTCATAACAATTTTCAATTGTGATCCTTCCATTCCTAAACCGATCATACGTCCAAAACTATTTCCGAGCATGAATAATTTTCCACCATCAATATTTTGGCTTGCTTGTTCAGAAAACAGGAATGTTACTTCAAATTTATTCTGCTTAATTAATTCAATTTGTTCTTTCATTGCCAACACTTTAATATTTGCAATTTGTAATAAATAACCAACTTCTTGTGGATAATCGCCAAATCTATCGATCATTTCTTCCTGCAATTCTTCAATATCCTCAATTGCAGAAACACCTCTAAATTGTTTATACATCATAATTTTTTGCTTACTATCTGAAATATAAGCATCTGGTAAATATGCATCTACCTCTAAGTCAATTTCAACATTAACTATATTTTCAGCCCCATCTGTTCCTCTACGCTGTTCAATTGCATCTTTTAACATTTGAGAATATAAATCAAATCCGACAGAATCAATAAATCCATGCTGTTCTGCCCCTAACAAATTACCTGCTCCACGAATAGATAAATCTCTCATCGCAATTTTGAAACCAGATCCAAGTTCCGTGAACTCTTTAATTGCTTGTAGACGCTTCTCTGCAACCTCTGACAGCACTTTGTCACGTTTATATGCAAAGTATGCATATGCAACACGATTAGAACGTCCAACACGCCCACGAAGCTGATACAACTGTGATAATCCCATACGATCTGCATCAAATACAATTAACGTATTTACATTCGGAATATCTACACCCGTCTCAATAATTGTTGTACTTACAAGAACATCATGCTGTCCTTCTAAAAATGATAGCATAACAGACTCTAATTCGCTTTCGTTCATTTTCCCATGTGCGTACGTTACGCGGGCATCTGGAACTAACATCGAAATTTCATCCGCTTTTCTTTCAATATCCTCTACACGGTTATATAGGAAGTAAACTTGACCACCTCTTGCAAGCTCTCGCTCTATCGCCTCTCGTATTAATGCTGGATTATACTCTACTACATACGTTTGGACTGGGAAACGATTTTCTGGTGGTGTCTCAATAACAGATAAGTCGCGCACACCAAGCATAGACATATGAAGCGTCCGCGGAATCGGAGTTGCCGTTAATGTTAATACGTCAACATTCGCCTTCAATTGTTTAATTTTTTCTTTATGTGTTACACCAAATCTTTGTTCTTCATCAATAATAAGAAGCCCTAAATCTTTATACGTAACATCTTTAGATAAAATACGATGTGTTCCGATTACAATATCTACTGTTCCATCCTTTAAGCCCTTAATTGTTTCATTTTGTTGTTTTCTCGTACGGAATCTACTTAATAAGCCTATATTGATCGGATAATCTTGAAAACGCTCTCGAATTGTTTCATAGTGTTGCTGCGCAAGAATCGTTGTCGGTACTAAAATTGCAACTTGTTTTTCATCCATAATTGCTTTAAATGCCGCACGAATAGCCACTTCAGTCTTTCCATATCCTACGTCACCACAAAGGAGCCTATCCATTGGGCGTCCGCGTTCCATATCTTTTTTAATCTCGTCAATAGAACGTAACTGATCCTCTGTCTCTTGATACGGGAAAGATGATTCGAACTCTTGTTGTTCTGCCGTATCTGGCGTATATGCATAGCCTTTTGAAGCTTCGCGCTCGGCATATAGTTTAATTAGGTCATCCGCAATGTCTTGTACAGATTTTTCAACTTTCGTTTTAACCTTCTTCCAATCATTACCACCTAATTTATAAACTTTCGGATCCTTACCTTCAGATCCTACATATTTTTGAACTTGATCAATTTGTTCAATTGGAACGTATAGCTTATCATTACCTTGATATTTAATATTTAAATAATCTTTATGAACACCATTAATCTCTAATGTCTCAATACCTAAAAATTTACCTATACCATGATTTACATGAACTACATAATCTCCAACTTTTAATTCCGAATAACTTTTAATACGTTCAGCATTCGATAACTTTTGTTTACGTTGTGATTTTTTAACTTTCTTATGAAAAAGCTCCTTTTCAGTAATGACAACAAGCTTTTGCATCGGCATTTCAAAACCTGCATGTAAATCACCTACAGCAATTTGTAACCTTCCAGGCAATAAAATATCTGTACCTTCTACAATATCTGCCTCAATATCATAATCACTTAAAATATGTTGTAATTTTTTCACACGTTCATCATCTGTTCCAAGTACAACAGTCGTAAAATGCCCTTCATTCCATCTATCAATTTCTGTTTTTAACAAATTCATCTGTCCATGGAAATCTTGCATTGTTTTACATGTTACATTAACAATATTTTGCGGATGTGTGTGTGCGATATGACGCAAGAATAACGTTAAATATACAAAACTTCTTTTTTTATGATGAAGAAACCCCTCGAATGGGTGAGAGAAAGATAAATCTTGAATAATTGTTCCTTCACCAAGAAGTGATATATACCATTCCGCCTCTTCTGTTTCAAGATGCGATGCTGTTTCTTGAATACGGGAAATCTCGTCTAAAATTACAACACCGTCTTCTGGTAAATAATCTATCAGACTAGCAGGTTCTTTATAGAAAATAGATAAGTATTTAAACATCTGTTCTATACTTTGCCCGTTTTTCAACATCTCAATTTCATGACTTACCGTCTCAAGCACTGTAGTCTTTAGTTTATCATCAGAAAGTTTTTGCATCGTCTTAGTCAAACCTTCTTCAAGATGCTGAATTCCTGATTTTAATTCTTCCTGTGAAAATAAAAACTCTGTTGCTGGACCAAACCTAACGCTTTCTTTTTTACCTTGAGAACGCTGTTCATCCACATCAAATAATCGAATAGAATCGACTTCTGTATCAAAGAATTCAATACGAAATGGTAGTTCTTCAGTTAAAGGATAAATATCTAATATTCCCCCACGCAAACTGAACTCCCCTGGAGCTTCTACCATCGACTTACGTTCATAGCCAATATGATGTAAAGTATGCAAGAGCGCATCTAAATCAATCTCTTGCCCTAGATTGATTTCAACTTGCTTTTGCTTCCACAATTCTTTTATTGGTAAAAATCTACGCAATCCTGCCACTGGCGCTACAATGATTCCATTCTCTCCCGCAGCCAAGCGATTTAACACTTCTATACGTTGCGCCTTCAATTCTGGACTTGCAACTCCAATTTCCGATGCTATCAGTTCATTCACTGGATATAACCACACATCTTTTTCACCAAGTAACGCCACTAAATCTTCATGTACTTTTTGTGCTTGGTATAAGTTATGCGTCACGATTAATTGTGATTTTTTTGTTTTTTTATATAAAGCCGCCATTAATAATGAACGAGAAGACGTTGCCATCCCTGATATAAGTTGTTCTTTTAACCCATCTTCTAATCCATTAATAACCGATTGTATCTCTTCATTTTTATAAAATTGCTCTAATAAACCTATCATTTTTAAAACTCCTCTCAACATAAAGAGCAAGTCATTCTATTTTATGCAAATATTTTGGAAAAGGAAAACAGAAAAATGCTTTGGACATGCCAAAGCGACAACATTTTATTGCAGAAATTTTTCATACTCATAATACTCGGGATAAGATGCGAGCGTTTCTTGACACGATTCACAAATCGTTTTTATATATATATTTCCATTCTCATGAAAATGAATCATTTCTACTACTTCTTGCTCTGTTAGTTGAAATAAAACGTCGCTATATACTTTTTCTGCGTTAATGGAGCCTACATTACCTCCGCAGTGTCTGCAATAATAATACCCTTCCATACTAGCCTCCTAAAAATTCAATTACTACTAGTATGGGTAAAACAAAAGAGAAATATTCCCAATCTCATTTTTAACTATTGAAAGTATTCATGATTTGGAGAAAAGGCTTATTTAGCCACTCTTCACATGCATCCGCTGCTTTTTCAATAGAATGGTTAACATCCGGAATCTCTTCAGATGTAAAGCGTCCTAATACATAATCGACTACCTTCATTCCATTTTTCGGGCGATCGATTCCCATACGGATACGTTGAAATTCTTGTGTTCCTAGGTGCGAAATCGTTGACTTTACACCATTATGTCCACCAGCACTACCTTTCATGCGAAGACGCAATTTACCTACAGGAATGTCCAAATCGTCGTACATAACAACGAAGTCCTCAACATCAATTTTATAATAATCCATGAGTGGACGAATACTTTCCCCAGATAAGTTCATGTATGTTAGCGGCTTTAATAAGATTACCTTTTCTCCATTAACAAACCCTGCACCAAATACACCTTTAAATTTTTGTTCATTCAAAGAAATGTTCCAACGCTTCGCAAGTTCATCAATGGCCATAAATCCAATATTATGCCTTGTTAATTCATATTCTCTACCTGGGTTCCCAAGTCCTACTATCAATTTCATTCTTGTACCACTACTTTCTTTTTTCGATACGAAAAGACGTAACCAATTTTGGTTACGTCTCATTCTATCCAATTAATTGAATAATACACTCACAGATTCTTCTTCGTATACACGAATGATTGCTTCTCCGATTAATGGAGCAACTGAAAGTTCATGTACTTTGTCGATTTTCTTCTCTTCTGGTAATACGATAGAGTTCGTTACAACTAACTCTTTAATATTTGAATTTTGAATACGCTCAATTGCTGGACCAGATAATACTGGGTGTGTACAGCAAGCATATACTTCAGAAGCACCGTTCTCAACAAGAGCGTTTGCTGCTAATGTAATTGTACCAGCTGTATCAATGATGTCATCAATTAAAATCGCTGTTTTACCTTCAATATTACCGATAATGTTCATTACCTCTGATACATTCGGGCGAGGACGACGCTTATCAATAATAGCGATTGGCGCTTTTAGACGATCTGCCATTTTTCTTGCACGAGTTACACCACCATGGTCAGGAGACACGATTACGATATCTTTAAGACCTTTTGTTTCAAAGTAATCTGAAAGAATCGGTACACCCATTAAGTGGTCGATTGGGATATCAAAGAACCCTTGAATTTGTGGAGCATGTAAATCTAGAGTGATTACACGAGTTGCACCTGCTGTTTCAAGCAAGTTTGCTACAAGTTTCGATGTAATTGGTTCACGAGAACGCGCTTTACGGTCTTGACGCGCATAACCATAGTAAGGAATAACAATATTAATTGTTTTCGCAGATGCACGTTTTAATGCATCAATCATAATAAGTAATTCCATGATATGTTCGTTTACTGGGAAGCTTGTAGATTGAATAATGAATACATCGCAACCACGGATACTTTCTTCAATGTTAATTTGAACTTCTCCATCACTAAAACGATCAACAGAACATTTTCCTAGCCCTACTCCAATATGCTTTGCAATCTGCTCAGCAAGTTCCTTATTAGAGTTTAAAGAGAATACTTTCAAATTAGAATTTAGATATTGAGTCGACATCTAGATTAACCCTCCACATTATGATTTTTTCTTATTCAGCAATTGATCAACATAGTCTTCTTTGTTAACTTGACGTGCACGTGCTACCGATAATGCTTTTGATGGAACATTCTCTGTAATTGTAGAGCCTGCTGCCACATAAGCACCATCTTCAACTGTTACTGGAGCAACAAGGTTTGAATTACATCCAATAAATACCCCATTACCAATCACAGTTTTGAATTTATTCTTACCGTCATAGTTCACCGTAATTGAACCACAACCAAGATTCACGTCTTCTCCAACTTGTGCATCCCCGATATAACTCAAGTGTGAAGCTTTACTTCTATTACCAAAGACAGTTTTTTTGATTTCCACGAAGTTTCCAACGCGTACTTCGTCTCCAATAACTGAATCTGGGCGAATATGTGCAAATGGACCAACCGATACTTCTGTACCAAGCTTACTATCATGTACAGTAGATTGTCGAATTGTCGTACGATCTCCAATTTCACTATCGCGAATTACTGTATGCGGTCCAATTTCACAATCAGAGCCAATTACAGTGTTCCCCTCAATAATTGTTCCTGGATGAAGAACTGTATCACTACCGATAACTGCATCAGCAGAAATATAAGTGTTACTTGGATCAATAATTGTAACACCGTTTACCATGTTCTTTCGGTTGATACGGTTTTTCATAATAATTTCCGCTTGCGATAGAGCGACTCTGTCGTTAACACCTAACGTTTCGTCGAACTGCTCTGTTTGATAAGCTGATACGATATGACCTTCATTTTTTAAAATCTCAATAACATCTGGAAGGTAATATTCACCTTGCACGTTATCATTTGAAACTTTAGAAAGTGAAGCAAATAAAGCCTTATTATCAAAACAATACGTACCTGTATTGATTTCTTTAATAGCTAATTCTTTCTCATTTGCATCTTTATGCTCAACAATCTTTTCAACATGACCATTCTCATTACGAACAATACGGCCATATCCAGCAGGCTCTTCTATGTATGCTGTTAGCACCGTCGCCATTGCTCCTGCTTCTTTATGTTGCTGAAGTAATGCTTCCATTGTTTCAGCAGTTATTAGAGGCGTATCACCACAAATAACTAAAGTTGTTCCTTCTTCATTTGCAAGTACACTTGCAGCTTGATCTACAGCATGTGCTGTACCAAGTTGTTCTGCTTGTAATGCAAACTCACTTACGTTCCCTAGCTGTTCTTGTACCATTTCAGCACCATGTCCAACAACCGTTACAAGTTTCTGCAATCCTAATTGAGATACTTGATCGACTACGTGTTGTACCATAGGTTTTCCACATACAGGATGCAGCACTTTGTATAGCTTAGACTTCATACGTGTGCCTTTACCTGCAGCTAGAATCACTGCAAATCTGTTTGACATATAGACCCTCCATCGCAACCTATTTATCCATTAAAGATATTATCCTAAATCATCATATATTTCAAGAAACACATTTTAACTATTAAATTTTACCATAATTCTTATAAGATGTTTTACTCTTTAGTATCTTTTTTAAGAAATAAGCTATACTATTTAAAATGATTTTGAAAAAATTAGTAGTTTCTTCTTTTTATGTTAATAAATTATGCAGTTTCCAAATATAAAGCAAAAAAAACAAACTCCTGTAAATGCTTACAGGAGTTTGCTACAAAATTATAAGGCTTTTTGTCAAAAGCCCTTTTCATTCGAATTTTACGAAGCACCTGCTTCTTCAAACTCAACCTCTTCTAACTCGCCTAAACGATGATACTCTGTTAAAACCGCATCTTGAATTTTAGAGCGTGTACCAGAATTAATTGGATGTGCAATGTCACGGAACTCTCCATCTGGAGTACGTTTACTTGGCATTGCTACAAATAATCCATTATTACCATCAATTACACGAATATCATGAACAACAAATTCATGGTCTAGAGTAATAGAGGCAATTGCTCTCATGCGGCCTTCTGTGTTTACGCGGCGTAATCTTACGTCAGTCACTTCCATCTTGTGTTCACCACCCTTTTCTAAATAAGCGATATATTTGTATAAATTCCACAAATTTTCTATTTTCCCTTTAATTTTTTAAAAATTTTTAAGATAAAAATTTTTAAAGTAGTTGAATATAGAGATTAGTGGAGGTTATCGCTTACAAAAGGTTACTTAACTAGGGCGATTACTTCAATTTCAACGGAAACATCTTTCGGTAATTTTGCTACTTGCACACAAGATCGAGCTGGTTTATGAGTAGAGAAATAAGAGCTATACACTTCATTCACAGCATTAAAATCATCCATGTCCTTTAAAAATACTGTTGTTTTTACGACTGTATCAAATGAAGCACCTGCTTCCTCTAATACCGCTTGTAAATTTTGAAATACTTGTTCTGTTTGTACTGTTACATCTCCTGTTACAAGCTCCCCATTTGCCGTCAATGGAATTTGTCCTGAGCTATAGAACATGTTATTTACAATAATCCCCTGTGAATAAGGTCCAATTGCTTGTGGTGCCTTGCTTGTTTGAACAACTTTCATACTTTTCACCCTTTTATTATTTATTTTACTCTTTAAAAATAGTGTACGAAAGGCAGTTTGTCCACCTATTTTATAATCTATAAATAAAATAAAAAAAGATAGAGCTATCTGCTCTATCTTTTATTCCGCCTCTACAAGCCCTTCATCAAATGGCGCAAGAGAATAATTCCCTTTTTCCACTTGAATCGTTTTTTCTTTCACATCAACTTCCGATAGACGAATTAATGATACAAAATTATTAATTAGTCGTTCTTCAATATCTGTGGATTCTACTAATACACCAATACCAACAACATTAGCCTTGAACTCTTCTAACATACTCATCATACCTTGAATTGTTCCGCCAGCTTTCATGAAGTCATCAATAATTAAAACATTCGACCCTTCTGGAAGACTGCGTTTTGCTAACGTCATTGTTTGAATTCGTTTAGAAGAACCCGACACATAGTTAATACTAACAGTCGGACCTTCTGTTACCTTATTATCTTTCCTTGCAATTACAACTGGTACATCTAAGTAATTTGCCACTGCATAAGCAAGTGGAATCCCTTTCGTTGCCACCGTCATAACTGCATCAATTGGTTGCCTAGCAAAAACAGAAGCAAACAAACGACCTGCGCCATTAATATGGCGAGGATTACTCAATAAATCTGTCATGTATAAGTAACCGCCAGGCAAAATACGATCTGGGTTTTCAAATAAGCCACAAAGCTCATCAATAATTAGATCTGCCTCTTCTTCACTTATATACGGTATATATTTCACTCCTCCTGCTGCTCCTGGTATCGTTTGCAATGTGCCGACCCCTTGTTGTTCAAACGTTTGCTTAATAATAACTAAATCTTCACTAATGGAAGACTTAGCCGATTGATACCTTTCAGCAAAAAAAGTGAGAGATACTAGCTGACGAGGGTTTTGTAGCAAGTAATAAGTCATATCGACTAACCTTGTACTTCTTCTAATTTTCATACTCTCACCTCAAATCACGAATATTCTAAACAAATCATAACGTATTATACGTCTTTATTCAAGCGTTTCTCGCTCTCCTAATAAACGTACCGCATAGACTTGTTCACAAAATCCTTTTAATCCGTTATAAATGCGATGCATTCGTGAATCATGGTGTACAAGTCCGAATACAGTTGGACCACTTCCACTCATTAATACAGCATCCGCTCCAAATCGCTTCATCTGTGATTTAATACGGGCAACTTCAGGATGCATTCCAAATGTTACATCTTCTAAAACGTTACCAACAGTATCACAAATTCCTTTATAATCACCAGAATTTATGACATCAACCATTTTATCTACATTTGGATGTGTAACTCGATTTAACTTTAAATTTCCATACACATCAGCAGTAGATACACCTATATGTGGTTTCGCTAAAATAACCCAACAAGAAGGCGGAGTCTTTATATGCTCAATTTTCTCTCCTCTTCCAGTGGCAATTGCTGTGCCTCCGTATACACAGAACGATACATCTGATCCAATTTCTGCGCCAAGCTCTGCTAACTCATCAATTGTAAGCCCTAAATTCCATAATTTATTAAGACCACGTAATGTCGCTGCTGCATCACTACTTCCACCTGCTAATCCAGCTGCTACTGGAATCGTTTTTTCAATAGTAATAGATACACCTTTTTTTACATTAAACTTCTCTTTTAATAATTTCGCTGCCTGATAAGCTAAATTTCGTTGGTCGTCTGGGACATACCGATTATGGGATAAAATTTCAATACGGTCTTCTGCTAATTCCGTTAGTTCTAGACGATCTGCTAAATCAATGGTTGTCATAATCATTTTCACTTCATGATATCCGTCTTGTCTTTTTCCCAGTACATCTAACGACAGATTAATCTTTGCTGGTGCTTTCACTAGTAGCTTCAATCTATTCACCCACTCTATGTACTCAATCTTTTATCGTTTATTTTACCATAAATTTATAGTAAGACGATGACACTTCCCTAATTATAACGAAAAGCATTCAGAATGAAACTACTTATGTAAAATGATGGCACCTTTTAGAGTACAAAAAGCCGAGGAATGTCTCCTCGGCTACCGTAGCATAGAAAGTATCTTACAACTACTGGTTTCGTTTCATTAATTGCTGTTCTGCAATTTCTATAGCACGTTTCACCATGTTACCAGCATCTTTCGCACGAATTCCGCCCCATCCTTCTTTCTGAACAACATCATAAAAGCCAAGCTCTTTTGCTAGCTCTTCTTTAAATTGGTTTGACATGACACCTCTTCGTCTACTCAATGCAGAGTCCCTCCTTATTTTGCTACGGTATAGTTAGTATGCAAAATAATATAGCTTTTCATTTATGGGAATATATGTAATGATATACGGATTATAAAATGACCTCATTATGAGGGTCTCCATAAAATGTTAACTCTACTGTCTCTGTTAAAACATCTGCATAACTATAAGATACACGTTGCAACGCATCTTCTTGTTGATCCAATTGTACAACAAAAACGGAACGGTATGTTTCTGCTAGTACACCTGATTGCTCCACAGTTTTTCTTCTTCCACTATTTGCTTTTAACATAAGTCGTTGTCCAAGATGGTGATCTAATTCGCTTTTAATTTCATCTAAACGTTTTGACATATACTTCGCTACACCTCGCTGTAATTTAGATTGAACACTTAAAGCACGATATATCTATCCTAATTATTAACCGCGATTCACAGCTAATATCATCCTGCGTTTGAATAGATAGAAGAAATACTATATTGTAAAAGTATCATTACGTAGTCTGTACGTTCTTACCTCTTTTTATCCAAATTCATTTAAATCCTTCCATACAAAAAAGCAAGATACATATGTATCCTGCTTACTCTTCGTAATGTTGAAAAGGTAATCCCGTTCGTAAAATCCCTCTCGTTTCAATTCCACCTAGTCCCTTTTCACCAGTAATTGTATTACGTACGACATCCCATACATTGACTCTCTCCATAAATGAAGTAAAACTAATTTTACCAACTACATATACAGGATCTAGTGCATGAATATTAATTCTAGATGGTGAACTAGCGAAATTGGCCCCTGCACGAATTAGTGCCTCAAAATGTGATTGACATGCCCCAGCAAAAATAACAAGTTGATCCAGTGATGGATATTTTTTTCGCACTTCACGAACAGCCTGTACAAAATGCCTTGAATGCCTATATGCCGCTAAATCTCCCTTCACTCCTTTTGATTTTGTATATGCATCATGCCCTGTAATAACGAGAATGTCTGGGCGAAAGTGATCTATTAAGTCTACTACTTTTTCATGCATCTCCGTTTCTTTACAATGAATACCTTGAACAGGAACGCCAATTTTGTTATATAAGTCTAAGCACTTGCGCAAATATAAAGGGTCTCCATCTATATGCAATACACGTCCCGGCATTTGAAAATAATTCACCTCACTTGTGTATCCACCAGTTGAAGTATGTTCATGCCTTTGTTTCATCAGTACATAATCTTGTTGAAACAAACGATACGTGCGCTCCATTGTTTCTTTCTCACGCTTCACCCTTTTTTTATGTTCTCTTTGATCTATACTAATTAAATCTTCAAGTGGCGCATCCGCCACCAGTCTAATTTCCTCTCCAAACAATATAGCTATCTCACCTTTTATTTCTATAATACGAAAAAGAATATCCCTCTTATGAGAATATCGTTCCACTAATTCTCCAACATGTAAAACCATTCTCCTACCTCCAAACTCATTAGGCCATCTTACCTGTTTTTAAAGTATGAATTTAGAGAGAGAAAGGTGACAAAAGGGACAGTTCAAGTTGAACTGTCCCTTTCATATTCTTATGATAATTTATGAAGAACTAATGCATTACTTAATGTTGCAAACTCTTCAATAGATAGCGTTTCGCCTCTTCGCTTTGGATCAATTCCTACTTCTGTTAAAATTCGATCCAATAACTCCTTATCTTTCGGGAAACCATTTAAATTATTTGATAAATTATTCATTAAAGTTTTACGGCGCTGTGCGAAACTTGCTCGTACTACTTCAAAGAAGAACGTTTCATCTGTCACCTCTACAACCGGTTTAGGACGCTTTAGAAGGCGGATAATTGCAGAATCAACGTTTGGCTGTGGTACAAACACTGTACGCGGTACAGTCATAACTGTTTCAACCTCTGTATAATACTGAATGGCAATCGATAAAGAACCATACTCTTTCGTTCCAGGTTTAGCAGCTAAACGATCTCCAACTTCTTTTTGCATCATAACAACAAATCCACGAACTGGTAACTTTTCTTCAAGCAATTTAAATAAAATTGGCGTTGTAATATAGTATGGTAAGTTAGCTACTACCATTACATCTTGCCCTTCTTCAAATTGCTCATTAAATACTTCATGTACATCTGCTTTTAGTACGTCTTTATTAATAACTGTAACGTTACCATATGGCGCTAACGTCTCATCTAAAATTGGTAATAGTCTTTGATCAATTTCAAAAGCCACTACTTTTTTAGCACGCTTTGCTAATTGCTCTGTTAATGCACCAATACCTGGTCCAATTTCAATTGCACCACTTTCTGAACCAATTTCTGCATGATCGACAATACGATTTAATACATTTGTATCAATTAAAAAGTTTTGTCCTAAACTTTTTTTGAATGAAAATCCATACTTTTCAACAATGTCTTTTGTACGATTTGGCGTTGCGATATCCTTCATTTTTTTTCCTCCTGTATTACTTGCTTATAAGCTTCTGCAAATGATTCCTTTGAAACTTGAAACATCTGTAATCGTTTATGTAACTGTTTTGCATTTGTATAACCAATCTTTAATAGCTTACCCATTCTTTCTCTGCGGCTCTTTGCCATTTCTCCGCCCACTAAGCCTGCATCGACTAAATCACTCCAACTAATTTCACTTGTGTAAGCTTCCATTTCTTCATGTATATTCTCTAGAGCGCGGCGAATCGACTCATTAGAAGCGTGTTCGATTCCAACACCCTTTTTCCTTTTAGCAAGCGCTTCTTCCTTCGGTAAAAAGGCATGCTTACAGCCAGGAACCTTGTCAGAAATAATTTTTCGAATACGCTCTCCAGGATAATCCGGATCTGTGAAAATAATAACGCCCCTTTTTTGCTGCGCTAATTTAACTTGCTCAATAACATGATCACCGATTGCTGAACCGTTCGTTTCAATTGTATCCGCATCAACAGCACGCTTAATCGCAACTGTATCATCTTTACCTTCTACAACGATAATCTCTTTTATTTTCATGCTTGCCTCCACACTCATTTCGTCTCTACTTAGTAAAACAAAAAAATGACGACTTTTCCATTATTATTTTCCCCATTCTTATATTTTAAAAAATAGAATAGAAAAATCTTTGTTCTCTGTCCTTATTGTAACACTTCATCATTCACATTTATTTTCTTCATCACTTCTACTAGTTTTTCTCAAAATAAAAAAGAACAGGTTTCCCCATTCTTTTTTATTCAACACCAAATAAAGCTTTTGCATTTTTAGTTGTCATTTCTGCTACTTCCTCATAAGAAATTCCTTTTAAATTCGCAATTTCTTCTGCTACGAGTTTTACATAACTCGGTTCATTTCGTTTCCCTCGAAATGGATGCGGTGTTAAATACGGACAATCCGTCTCTATTAACAATTTCTCCAATGGAATCTCCGTAGCAACCTCTTTCGGCTTCTTAGCGTTTTTAAATGTAACTGGTCCACCTAACGAAATTAAAAAGTTCATATCAACACATCGCTCTGCTACCTCTACGCTGCCGCTAAAGCAATGCATAATGCCTCCTACTTCAGCTGCATTCTCTTCTTCTAGAATATCAACAATATCTTGAGTTGCATCGCGGTTATGTATAATAATCGGCAATTTTACTTTTTTCGCTAATGCAATTTGTTTACGGAATACTTCTTTCTGTATTTCTTTTGGAGACTTATCCCAGTGATAATCTAAGCCCATTTCTCCAAGTGCAACGACTTTAGGATGAGAAGCAAGTTCTTCTAACCAAGCTAAATGTTCTTCTGTCATGTCGATTGCATCAACTGGGTGCCACCCAACCGCAGCGTAAATAAAATCATAGGCTTCAGCTAATTCCATTGCCTTTTTTATCGTTACCTCATCAAAACCAACAACAACTGTATAAGTAACTCCCGCTTCTTTCATTCGGGCAATAACCTCTTGCAAATCTCCTTCAAATTGCTCTGCATTCAAATGTGAATGTGTATCAAACAACATAATACATAACTCCTTTTATATTGAAATCCAGTTTATTCTACAAAAATAAGTTCTTTAATAACTTAACGATAACAATACTACAATCTTAATGCAAAAATAGAGAGTGTAAAAAGAAAAAAGACGCTTCACACATGTTACACGTGAAACATCTCTTTTCTTGTCTTAATTACTTGATTTTTGTACCATTTGGTAGATTTTGGTCAATTGATGCTAATGACAATACGCCATTCTCTTCACCCGCTAAAATCATACCTTGCGATAATTCACCGCGTAATTTTACAGGTTTTAAGTTTGTTACACAAATAACCTTTTTACCTTTTAAGTCTTCCGGCGAATAGAATTTTGCAATTCCAGAAACAACTTGACGCTTTTCTGTACCTAAGTCTAGTTGAATTTTTAACAGCTTGTCTGCTTTTTTCACAGGTTCAGCAGATAGTACTTCAGCTACGCGTAATTCTACTTTAAAGAAATCATCAATTGTAATTTCTTCTGCCTTCGGTTCTTCTTCTTTTTTCTCTTCTACTTTAGGAGCAGAGCTTTTCATTTGTTCTTTAATGTACTCTACTTCCACTTCCATTTCTAAACGAGGGAAAATTGGGTTTCCTTTTTCTACTTTTGTTCCAGCTGGAATGCAGCCAATTGTAGATAGACTTTCCCAAGATTTATGAGCTTCATCAGTAAGGCCAAGCTGAGCAAACATCTTGCTTGGTGCTACTGTTAAGAATGGCATAAGCATAATACCTGTTTGACGAAGTACTTCTGCTAAATGAGCCATTACAGAGGCTAACTTTTCACGATCATTCTCATCTTTTGCTAATACCCATGGTTGTGTTTCATCAATATATTTATTCGTACGACTAACTAGTTGCCAAATAGATCCTAACGCTACAGAGAACTCCATATTCTCCATTGCTTCTTCTACTTTTTTCAAAGTATCTTGTGCAAACGCTACTAACGTTTCATCAAATTCCGTCACATTTGCTTTAAATGCAGGGATTTCTCCGTTAAAGTACTTATCAATCATAGCTACTGTACGATTTAATAAATTACCTAAGTCATTTGCTAAGTCGAAATTAATACGCTCCACAAATCCTTCTGGTGTAAATACGCCATCAGATCCAAATGGAACTTCACGAAGTAAGTAATAACGTAATGCATCTAATCCGTAACGATCGATTAATGTAACTGGATCTACTACGTTTCCTTTTGACTTACTCATCTTTCCATCCTTCATTAAAATCCAGCCATGAGCAAAGACTTTCTTCGGAAGAGGTAAATCTAATGCCATTAAAATTATCGGCCAATAAATTGTATGGAAACGAACAATTTCTTTCCCAACTAAATGCACATCTGCAGGCCAGAATTTTTTATATTTCTCTTCATTTGCTGTTCCATAACCTAACGCCGTAATATAGTTAGATAATGCGTCAACCCATACGTAAATAACGTGTTTTGGGTTACCAGGAACACGAACTCCCCAGTCAAATGAAGTACGAGAAACTGCTAAATCTTCTAATCCTGGTTTAATAAAATTATTAATCATTTCATTTTTACGAGACTCCGGCTGAATGAAATGTGGATTATCTTCATAGAACTTTAATAGTCTGTCGACATATTTACCCATTCTAAAGAAATAAGATTCTTCACGAACAAGTTCTACATCATGACCACTATCTGGGCTTTTTCCTCCAACTACTTTGTCGCCTTCCATAATTGGATCTACTAATTGATGCTCTGTATAGAACGTCTCATCTTGTACAGAATACCAACCTTCATATTCATCAAGATAAATGTCACCTTGATCTACTAATTGTTTAAAGATTTTTTCGACAACATCTTTATGACGATCTTCAGTTGTACGAATAAAATCATCATAAGAAATATCCATCTTCTCCCAAAGCTCTTTAATTCCTGCAACAATGTTATCAACATATGCCTGTGGCGTAATATTTAACTCTTCTGCTTTCTTTTGGATCTTCTGTCCATGTTCATCAGTTCCTGTTAAATAATGCACATTATAACCTTGCATACGCTTATATCGTGCCATCGCATCTCCTGCTACTGTCGTATAAGCATGTCCAATGTGTAATTTTCCACTTGGATAATAAATTGGGGTAGTAATATAAAAGGACTTATTTTCCTCTGTCATTGTTTTGGACCTCCCGAATAACCTCATATGTATTTATAAACAGTATATCAAAAACTCATATATAAAGTGAAACTTTAATCAGTAGGGTTTTTGTTCCTCCCCACTAATTATTAGCCCACGTTAATTTGGCTTTTACGAGCAGCCCAAATCTAACTTTTCTTCTTTACGCCAACCTAATTTTCAATTTAGGTCTTAATACTCGATATCTTTATCATCTATTGCTCATATTTCAAAAAAATATACAATATCTACTTTAAATTTATTATTTTTTCAGAAAATAATGTAAATAATTGTGGAATTTCCTCTCAATCTATTATATATAAGAAATAAGAAATCTATAAATCTTTTTAAAAAATATAGAATTTAAGAATTGACGGAAATGTAAATGATTGGTATCATATGTCCATAGGGTATTTTGTCGAAAAATGACGAATCTAAAAATAGACTCGAAACTTATAAACTATTTATTTAGGAGGAAAAAAATTATGAAATCTACTGGTATTGTTCGTAAAGTTGATGAATTAGGTCGTGTAGTAATTCCAATCGAATTACGCCGTACTTTAGGTATTGCAGAAAAGGACGCTCTTGAAATCTATGTTGATGACGAAAAAATCATCTTAAAGAAATATAAACCAAACATGACTTGCCAAGTAACTGGTGAAGTATCTGACGGTAACCTTTCTTTAGCTGAAGGTAAAATCATCTTAAGCAAAGAAGGCGCTGAGCAAATCTTAAACGAACTTCAAGATTATATCGAAACAGCAAAATAAGCTTCTCAATTATGAGAAGCTTATTTTTTATCGACATGATAGATTTGATATACATCTCTTTTCGACAAATCTCGATCTTTAGCGACTGTTTTAATCGCTTCTTTTGAATTCATACTTTTTTCATTTATATAATATTCAATATGATCATATACCGAAAGAGATTCCCACCATTGTTCTTCTGGAGCAGGTTCTTCTGTTGAACCAGCTACTAAAATACAAAACTCACCACGTACTTCATTTTGCTTCGTCCACTCAATTGCTTCTTCGATTGTTCCTCGAATAAATTCCTCAAATTTTTTCGTTAACTCTCGACATAATACAATCTCTCTATTTCCCAACACTTCCTGCATCGAAATTAAAGTATCATCTAAACGATGAGGTGCTTCATAAAACATCATTGTAGTTTGTACATAACGAAGCTTTTCTAACTCCATCTTCCGTTCCTTTTTGTTTCTCTGCAAGAAACCATAGAAATAAAACTGCTTTGTTTCAAGACCGGATGCAATTAATGCTGTAAGGGCTGCATTTGCTCCAGGAAGCGGAATTACATGATATTGCTCAGCTACTGCCTCAACGACAATATCGTAACCTGGATCAGAAATACACGGCATACCAGCGTCACTAACAAGTGCTACATTCTTTCCATCCTCTAATTTCTCTAATAGTTTCTTCCCACTTACTTCTTTATTGTGCTCATGATAACTCGTGACAGGTGTTTCAATTTCAAAATAATTACAAAGTTTTTTCGTTTGTCTCGTATCTTCAGCAGCAATTAAATCAACTTCTTTTAAAATTCGGATTGCACGAAATGTCATATCTTCTAGATTTCCAATAGGAGTTGGTACTAAATATAAAACTCCCTTTTCATTTTGTTGAAAGCTTTTTTGTTGCCACATAGCGTTCTCCTTTTTGCATATATGCCTCTTTTTGTTTTCTCGTTAATTGCTTAAAGTAATACTCCGCTTGCATAGCTGTACGCTTATCATCGTGGGTCTCTACATATTTTAAAACGACAGGAAGCCTGACGCGTGTATACTTAGCCCCTTTGCCGCTATTATGAGTCTGAATTCTCTTTTCTATATGGTTTGTATATCCAGCATAATAACTTCCATCAGAGCACTCTACCACATAAAAAAAGTGCTTATTCTTCTCCATATAAAATTGAACGTAGCTCCTTTGTATATTCGTTATTGTTCTCATATACAACGAGAGGCGGTAAAATTTTCAAATCTGCATTTCCATCCTTAATTCCTTCAATTAACAATGTATTTGCTTCTTTTCCAACCTTAGGATAAACAAATTGCACACGCTTTGGTTCAATTTTATATTTACGCATTAATGTGACAATGTCTAGTAATCGCCCTGGACGATGTACAAACGCTACTTTCCCACCTTGTTTTACTAACTGACTACTTGCAGATACAACATCTTCTAATGTACACATAATTTCATGACGAGCTATCGCTAAATGTTCATTCATATTTTTCTCTGAAGTTTGAGGTGTTTGAAAATATGGTGGATTACATGTAACAACATCATATTGATGACGCCCAAGTTTCTCTGGCATATCTTTCAAATCTCCATGTATGAGGTGAATTCTTTCTTCCAACCCATTGTATTGAACACTTCTTACTCCCATATCATATAAGCGTTCTTGAATTTCCACACCAGTAATATTTCCTTTTGTTCTTGTACTTAATAGAAGGGGAACAACCGCGTTACCTGTACACAAATCAAGTAAATTCCCCTTTTGAATTGGTACCCATGCAAAATCTGCAAGTAAAACGGCATCTAAAGAAAAATTAAATACTGATGGGCTTTGTATAATCTTCATGTCTTGTGCTAATAAGTAATCTAAACGTTCATCTTCATATAAATTCATATACTGCTCCTTTTCTTACCCTTAACCTACCCTATTTCATGTATAAAAAATTACCTTTCCAATTATAATTGGAAAGGTAATTTCACTTTTTATTTAAGAATGAAAGACAGAACAAACAATCTCCCTCTTTACGTACACTTCCATAATGTAGATTGCAAATATGAAAACCTTCTTGATATAGTCTCGCTAAATTGTCATAGCCTTCACCAATATCTGTTTTCGGCTTCACTTCTTTACGTTTTTGAGTTTTTTGTTTTTCTTTATTCTGCACTTCTTCAAAACGGTGTCGCAAATTGTTATTTTCCATTTTTATATGCTGGTTTTCTTCCAACAACTCTGCAAGATGCTGTTTTAACTCTCCCAACTGTTTATATAAATGTCCAATTTGCTCTTCCATACTAGAAACCGATTCAAAAATATCTTTTTTCTCCACAAGCACCCACCTCATTAATCTGTGGTTTGACTCGAAACGACCCCTTTATTCACTAACTCATCTAACGTATATTCTACTATCCGTTCCTTGTCTACTAGTTCCACTTGAATTAATCTTTCTAAAATATTTAATCCGATAACACGGCCAGTACCATGCGGGGTTTGTATACGTTGATCTAAATCAGGAAGTTGTTCCTTTGCTGCCTCATATTCATCATTCTCATATTTTAAGCAACACATTAAGCGACCACATAAACCAGAGATTTTTGCAGGATTTAATGATAAATTTTGATCCTTTGCCATTTTAATGGATACAGGTTCAAAATCCCCTAAAAAAGTAGAACAACAAAGCATACGACCACATGGACCAATACCACCTAGCATCTTCGCTTCATCACGAACACCAATTTGTCTTAGTTCAATTCTTGTTCTAAAAATTGCGGCTAAGTCCTTCACTAGTTCGCGGAAATCGATCCGACCATCCGCAGTAAAATAGAAAATAATCTTATTACGATCGAATGTATACTCTACATCTACAAGTTTCATATCAAGATTATGCTCTACTACCTTTTGTTGACAGACTTGATATGCTTCTTTGGCAGCATGTTTGTTCTCTTCAACAATGGTACGATCATTTTCATTTGCAATACGAATAACCTTTTTTAGCGGTAATACAACGTCGTTTTCATCAACTTGTTTTTTGGTAATAACTACTTTTCCGTATTCAATACCTCTTACCGTTTCTACAATGACAAACTCATTTTCAGAGATATCGAACTGGTTTGGATCAAAGTAATATACCTTTCCGGCCTTCTTAAAGCGAACACCTACTACATCATACAAAACGGTCATCCCTCCTGCAACCGCAACACTAACTGTTCGAACACAAGCTGCGCATTTACATTAGCGTTGATTCTATTTTTTGCCTCTAATATATTAAAGAGAGCTGATACAATGCGCTTCTGAGCATAGGAAAACGATTCAAACATCTCTTTCTGCTCATGAAAAACAAGACGATCTTCTTCTCCAAGTTGAACATATAATAAATCCTTATAAATAAGGAGTAACATATCTAAACCTTGCTGTAATTGTTCTTTCTCTCCAAAGTGTTTTCCCCATTTTTCTTGTACAAAAAAAATAGAGGTTTTATCTTTTTCGAGCGCTTCACATAATTTTATCACTAAAGCTCGTGCTTGTGCAAACCATTCATCACTACATAAAGCTAAAGCTTCATCAAAACTATTTGTAAGTTGAGCAGCAAGTGTCGATAAAGATGCTGTAATCCCTTCATCCTGTAATCTTCTAATTAAAGATTCCGTAGGTAACGGTCTAAACGTAACAACTTGGCAGCGAGATAAAATCGTATTTAAAATTTGATGACTTTGTTCAGTAAGTAAAATAGCAGTTGTATCACTACTTGGTTCTTCTAAAAATTTCAAAAGTGTATTTGCCGCATTTGCTGTCATACGATCTGCGTGCTCAATAATATATATTTTTTTATTTGCCTCTAATCCTGTTTTGGAAAACTCTTCTTGTAAATCATGAATTTGCTGCTTCTTAATAGATAATCCGTCTGGTTTTACAATATGTAAGTTAGGGTGGTTACCTGAATCAATTCGCTTACAGTTTGTACATACATGGCAGGGCTCTACTCCATTCCGCTCAGAACAGAGGAAACTCTTTGCCATTTGAATTGCTGTCGCAAACTTTCCTGTCCCTTTCCCTCCCTCTAACAAGTAAGCGTGGGATATACGCTCTTTTGCAATGCTATTCATCAACATTTTTACACCGATGGGTTGTATAGCAGAAAGCTGCTCCCACGTCTTCGTCATAATGCATACCTCACTTATTTCATTCTTTCCTTCTATTATAACAATTTATCTTCTATAATCTGAACAACTTCTTCTATAAGTTTTTCCATCGGTTGATCAGCATTTACCAATACAATACGATCCGAGAAACGTTCTACAACTTGTAAATACCCTTCGCGCACACGTTTATGGAAAGAGATATCTTCCATATCTAGTCGATTTACTTCACGTCCTGCATCTTTTTCAATCCGAGCCAAACCAACCTCAGGCTCAATGTCTAGATAAATTGTTAAACTAGGCATACAGTCCTCTGTTGCGAAACGATTTATTTCAAATACCTTATCCATACCCAATCCTCTTGCATAGCCTTGGTATGCTAAAGAGCTATCTATAAAACGATCACATAACACGAGGTAGTTCTCATTAAGTGCTGGCATAACTTTTTCTACTAAATGTTGTCTACGCGCAGCAGCATAAAGAAGCGCTTCTGTACGTGCTTCCATCATCGTATATTCTTGTTTATGTAAAATCGTCCTAATGTCCTCAGAAATTGCAATACCGCCTGGTTCCCTTGTCGCCATTACCTTTTGTGCTTTTTGTTCAAAATATGGCAATAAGCTTTTAATTAACGTTGTTTTACCTGAACCTTCTGGGCCCTCAATTGTTACAAATAATCCCTTCATCCTAAAACCTACTTTCTATATCATACACTTTCATATATTTCGTATTACCTTGAAAACGAGCTCCTGCTCTTTCTAAATACATAATTTGCTCTTTATGCTCTGAAGTAATTCTCTCTCCATACATAATTAATGGAATTCCAGGTGGATACGGAATCACCATTTCCGCCGCTATCATTCCAACAGCATCTTCTATAGATACTATCTTTGTTTCATATCCGTCTAGTTGTTTATACGTATACGGTAAAAGAGAGAATTCACCATTATAAGTATAACGAATAGATTCCCTCTTGTCTTTCACCTCATAATGTTGCAATGCTACTCGGATCATCTCTATAACCTTCATATATCCCTCATTTACTTGTAACGGTAAAATAAATAGGACATTGTACGGATCAGCCATCTCTGTATATATACCGACCTTTTCAAATACAGACTGTAATTCGTACCCTGATAACTGACAACGAGTTTGTACGGTGACCTTTAACTCATCTTGCAACGGATATTCTAAAATGGCGATTTGGGGAATAGAACGTAATTGTTCCTTAAATCTTCGTAAAAACTCAACAATTTCACTGTGACCTTCTTCTTTTATACGCGCCATTGTAAAGCGTGCTATATCCAAGGAAGCCATAATTGGATACGATGGACTACTAGATTGTAGCATACTTAAATAAGTAGTAACCTTATCTTCGTCTACTAAATGACTATTTATATGTAAATAGGAACCCATTGTCATTGCGGGTAATGTTTTATGTGCAGAATGAACTACAATATCTGCACCATATGTTAATGCTGACTTCGGGAATGGTTCTCCCAAACATAGATGTGCCCCATGTGCCTCATCTACCAAAACAGGGATTTTATGTGCATGTGCAAAAGCGATGCTTGCCTCTAAATCCATCCCCATACCATAATAATTAGGATGCGTTAAAATAAGTGCTTTTGCATTTGGATACTTTCCAATTGCGTTCTTAATAATTTCATTACGAACTCCCACTGGTACGTTATAAGCTTCATCAATCCATGGATCTAAAAAAATGGGATTTGCTCCTGCAAGTTTTAAACCATTAATAATTGATTTATGACAATTTCTTTGTACAAGAACAATATCATGTTCCCCGCAACAAGACAAAATCATTGCTAAGTTCCCGACTGTTGAACCATTAATTAAAAAATAACTTCTCTTTGTATTATAAACTTCAGCCAATAATTGTTGTGCCTCATCTATACATTCAAACGGACTATGCAAATCATCTAGTCCTGCTAATTCAGTTACATCAATAGATAGAATACCTTTAAACTCTCTTATTGCCTCCTGAGGGAAGTTTAAACCATTCTTATGACCAGGAACATGAAAGGATAACGGCCCTCTTTCTTTAAACTCTATTAACGCCTCATATAAAGGCATACGATTTTGATTCATCTACATCTCTTCCTTATTATTCATTCTCTATCTATTATACAGAACAAAAAAAATAATAGGCATATGCCTATTTAAAAATATGATACTTCTAATTTTCGAAGCTGCTTTAAATAATATATATATTTCGGATCATCTGTCTCTGTATTCACCATATCCTTTTCACATTCATGGCATATTAAATTATTATAAACATATATACCTGCTTTTCTTTTTGTCTCACAAACAATACAAACTTCACTTTGTAATTTCATAATCTTCCCTCCCTATTTAAGTGAACCTATTTTATACTTCTAATCCTTAACAATTTACAGAAAAATATACACCCATCTTTTATATAATATGATTAACTCTTGGGCAACGTGTTTGTATTTCCATTACTTCTTTCCCATTCTTTTTAACAATACAAAAAAACACAAGTCAAATGACTTGTGTTTTTAGTTGCTTGGCGACGTCCTACTCTCACAGGGACAAGGTCCCAACTACCATCGGCGCTAGAGAGCTTAACTTCCGTGTTC
>NZ_JBQAFE010000016.1:0-51112 GCF_051915685.1 Bacillus cereus group sp. MYBK5-2 | reverse complement strand
ATACACGTTTAAAAAGGAGGATTTAGAGAACCGAGCAGATCGAGGCGCTGAAGCCAGGAGGAGCGCAGTGTAGAAATACTACTCGAGCACCGGACTGGCGAAGCAACGATGAGATGCGACAGTTATCTAAACCGGACTTTTTAAACAACCTCTCAAAAAAAGTCTAGACGGTTATAGTATAACCATCTAGACCCTATTCTTACTTCTCTTCTTTCAAGCTTAATTTTAAGTTCAGTTCTTCAAGCTGCGCTTCTGCAACTGGGCTTGGAGCTTCTGTTAATAAGCAGCTTGCGCTTGCTGTTTTCGGGAATGCAATTGTATCACGAAGGTTCGTACGGCCTGCAAGTAACATAACAAGACGATCTAAACCTAATGCGATTCCGCCGTGTGGTGGTGTACCGTATTCGAATGCTTCTAATAAGAATCCGAATTGCTCTTGCGCTTCTTCTTGTGAGAATCCAAGTGCTTTGAACATTTTTTCTTGTACGTCACGCTCGTAAATACGAAGTGATCCACCACCAAGCTCATAACCGTTTAATACAAGGTCATATGCTTGTGCACGTGCTTTTTCTGGTGCTGTTTCTAGTAACTCAACGTCTTCACGGAATGGCATTGTGAATGGGTGGTGAGCTGCGAAGTAACGATCTGCATCTTCATCGTACTCAAGAAGTGGCCAATCAGTTACCCATAGGAAGTTAAATTTACTTTCATCAATTAACTCAAGCTCTTTACCTAGACGTAAACGAAGTGCGCCTAAGCTATCTGCAACAACGCTCTTCTTATCTGCTACGAATAGTAATAAGTCGCCAGCAGTAGCTTCTAATGTGCTCATTAACACATTTGCATCTTCTTCACCGAAGAATTTCGCAATCGGTCCTTTTAGTCCGTCTTCTTCAACTTTAAGCCAAGCTAGACCTTTTGCACCGTATACTTTCACGAATTCAGTTAATGCATCGATGTCTTTACGAGAATATTTACTTGCAGCACCTTTTGCATTAATTGCTTTTACTTGTCCGCCGCTTTCTACAGCACTTGTAAATACTTTAAAGCCACAACCTGCAGCAAACTCAGATAAGTCTGTTAGTTCCATTTCAAAGCGTGTATCTGGCTTATCAGAACCGTAGCGAGCCATTGCATCAGCATATTTCATACGAGGGAATGGTGCACTCACTTCTACACCTTTTGCATCCTTCATAACTTTCGTCATCATACGCTCCATCATATCTAAAATTTCATCTTGTGTTAAGAATGAAGCTTCGATATCGATTTGCGTGAATTCTGGTTGACGATCCGCACGTAAATCTTCATCACGGAAACAACGTGCTACTTGATAGTAACGCTCAAATCCGCCGACCATAAGAAGCTGTTTAAATAACTGTGGTGACTGTGGTAATGCATAGAATTCACCATCATGTACACGACTTGGCACTAAATAGTCACGAGCTCCTTCTGGCGTACTTTTCGTTAAAATTGGTGTTTCTACTTCTAAGAACTCTTCTGTATCTAAGAAGTTACGAATTGTTTTTGTTACGTCGTGACGCATTTTGAATGTGTTGAACATTACAGGACGACGTAAGTCTAAATAACGATATTTTAAACGCACATCTTCTGATGCATCTGTATCATCAGCAATGATAATTGGCGTTGTTTTCGCTGCATTTAGTACATTTACTTTTGTTGCTTGTACTTCAATACGACCAGTTGCCATATTGTCATTAATTGCGCCTTCACCACGTTCAACAACTGTACCTTCTACGTGTAATACGTATTCGCTACGAATTGTTTCTGCTACTTCTAACGCTTCTTTTGATGTTTCTGGGTTAAATACAACTTGTACGATACCTGTACGGTCACGTAAATCGATAAAGATTAATCCACCTAAGTCACGGCGTTTTTGTACCCAACCTTTTAATTGAACTGTTTGTCCAACAGCTTCTACTGTTACTTTTCCACATGCATGTGTTCTTTCAGCCACTGTAAGTTCCCCCTATATTAATTTCTCTGCTACGTATGAAGCAAATACATCTAACGCTACTTCTTCTTGTTCACCTGTTGCCATATCTTTTAAGTTAATGATGCCTTTATCTAGCTCATCTTCTCCTAATACAGCTACAAATTTCGCCTTTAGACGATCTGCTGATTTAAATTGTGCTTTCATTTTGCGATCTAAATAATCTTTTTCAACTGACAATCCAGCTTTACGAAGATCGAACGCAACTTTTGCAGCATGGTCTTTCGCTTTTTCGCCAAGCGCTACAACGTAACAATCAATGCTATGTTCAAGTGGTAATTCAATGTTTTCAGCTTTTAGCGCCATAATTAAACGTTCAATACTCATTGCAAAACCGATACCTGGCATTTCTGGTCCACCGATTTCTTGTACAAGTCCGTTATAACGGCCACCACCGCTTAATGTAGTGATCGCACCGAAACCTTCTGCCTCACTCATAATTTCAAAAACAGTGTGTTGATAGTAGTCTAAACCACGCACTAAGTTCGGATCTTTTTCAAATGGAACATCCATCATCGTTAATAGTTCTTGAACTTTGTCATAGTATACTGCTGAATCTTCGTTTAAGTATTCTGTAATAGATGGTGCTGTTCCCATTAATTCATGGTTACGGTCCTTCTTACAGTCTAAAATTCGAAGTGGGTTCTTTTCTAAGCGAGATTGACAGTCAGAACAGAATTCGCCGATACGTGGCTCAAAGTGTGCGATTAATGCATCACGGTGTGCTTGACGGCTCGCTGCGTCACCTAAACTGTTTAATACAACTTTAATATTTTTTAAGCCCATGCCGCGGTAAAATTCAACAGCAAGTGCAATTACTTCTGCATCAATTGCAGGGTCATTACTGCCGATTGCTTCGATACCGAATTGTACGAATTGACGATAGCGACCTGCTTGTGGTCTTTCATAACGGAACATTTGACCGATATAGTATAATTTCGTTGGTTGTGTCGCATCACCAAACATTTTATTTTCAACGTAAGAACGTACAACAGGTGCAGTACCTTCTGGACGTAATGTTAAGCTACGCTCTCCACGATCTTGGAATGAGTACATTTCTTTTTGTACGATATCTGTCGTATCACCAACACCGCGTAAAAATAGCTCAGTGTGTTCAAAAATTGGTGTACGAATTTCTTTATAATTGTAACGACGGCAAATTTCGCGTGCTTGCCCTTCGATATACTGCCATAACTCAACAGTGCCTGGAAGAATATCTTGCGTTCCGCGTGGGATTTGAATAGACATATTCAGTTCCTCCTCAAATTGTTTTAATCTTAATAAAAATAAAAAAACTCCCGCCTCTACTGTTTAAACAGTAGGGACGAGAGTATTATACCCGTGGTGCCACCCTAATTGAAGCACGTATGCTTCCACTTTTTTAATAACGCTTAAATATGCGTTCATCCCTACTAAGCATATATGCCGTTCAAGTTGAAACCTCTAGAGTGTCATTCAATCAGTCATCATGCAGAAATGTTTTCAGCCTAAGACATTCCTTCTCTTTCCATGTGTGTCTCATTTACTCTTCTCTATCAACGGTTATATTCATATGTAAATATAAAATTACTATACGTTTGTTAAGTAGGATTGTCAAGTGCTCTAAGAACGTTCAATCTGCTTCTTTAAACGCTTTACATCTTGAAGAGAAATCCCAAACTCCGAAGCAAGCTCCATTGAAGTATTGTTTTGCTCTTTTGAAATAAAATCATGAAAATTCACGTTAAACAGTTGATTTGCACCATTTGTAACAGAATGCCCTTTTTCATTCATACGCATACGTATATCCCTCACATTCAATATGGATGTTTTACTTTTTATTGTTCCATATTGATGAGAGAGTTATACATAACCGAAACTGCTATTGATTCCAAATAAATGAACAAAACATACAACAATGTATAAAAAAGAGAGGATTATATAACCCTCTCTTTTTTATCAACACTATTTACTTTCTACAATTAAGGTCACCGGACCATCATTGATTAAAGAAACGTCCATCATTGCTCCAAACTTTCCTGTTTCCACATGTAATCCTTGTTTACGAACTTCTTCATTAAAGAAATCGTATAAACGCTCTGCATAGTCAGGTTTCGCAGCATCCATAAAGTTTGGACGTCTGCCCTTGCGGCAATCTCCGTATAATGTGAATTGCGAAATAGATAGAACTTGTCCTTCTACATCAAGTACAGAATGATTCATCTTTCCGCTCTCATCTTCAAAAATACGTAAGTTTGCAATTTTTTCCGCAATGTAAGTTGCATCTTTTTCTGTATCTTCGTGCGTAATGCCAACTAGTAATGTTAAACCGAACGGAATTTGTCCTACGATCTCACCGTCTACTGTGACAGACGCTTTCTTTGATCGTTGTAAAACAACTCTCATCTTTCTACACTCCCTATTAATGCATCATGCGTCGTACTGCATAAATTTCTGGAACGCGTTTAATGCGTTCTACTACTTTTTTCAAGTGTTGTAAGTTACGAATCGAGATTGACATATTAATTGTTGCCATCTTATTACGGTCACTTCTACCAGAAACAGCTGAAATGTATGTTTTCGTCTCTGTAACAGCTTGCAGTACTTCATTTAATAAACCGCGGCGATCGTAACCTGAAATTTCAATATCAACGTTATACTCAATTTCTTTTTCAGGGCTACCTTCCCACTCTACCTCTAATAATCGTTCTACAGCTTCTTCTGTATGAACATTTACACAATCACGGCGGTGAATTGATACACCTCGGCCTTTCGTAATATACCCAACGATATCATCGCCCGGAACTGGGTTACAGCATTTCGATAAACGGATTAATAAATTATCAGCACCGCTTACCTTTACACCAGAATCCCATTTTCGAATTTTCATCGGTTTACGGACTTCTTTAACTTCAACAATTTCTTCTTCTTCGCGTTGTTTGCGGAACTTGTCCGTTAGTCGCGTAACAATTTGCGAAGCTGTAATTCCGCTATATCCAACTGCTGCAAACATATCTTCTTCATTTGCAAAGTTAAATTTCTCAGCGACGCGTTTTAAGTTATCCGGCGCCAATACTTCTTTCATCTCATACTCTAGACCACGTACTTCCTTTTCAACAAGTTCACGGCCTTTTTCAATATTTTCGTCTCTACGTTGTTTCTTAAAGAATTGACGAATTTTATTTTTCGCATGAGATGTTTGAGCAAGTTTTACCCAATCCTGGCTTGGGCCATATGAATGTTTCGACGTTAAAATTTCAATGATGTCGCCTGTTTTTAATTTATAATCCAGCGTCACCATTTTCCCATTTACTTTTGCACCAATTGTTTTATTCCCAATTTCCGAATGGACACGATACGCGAAATCAATTGGAACAGATCCAAGTGGTAATTCCATTACATCGCCTTTCGGTGTAAAGACGAATACCATGTCAGAGAATAAATCAATTTTTAATGACTCCATAAATTCTTCTGCATTAGAAGCTTCATTTTGCCATTCTAATATTTGACGGAACCATGTGAGTTTCTTCTCTAATGTACCTGTTGTTTCTGCTGTTTTTCCTTCTTTGTATGCCCAGTGTGCCGCGATCCCAAATTCTGCAATTTCATGCATTTCTTTCGTACGAATTTGCACTTCAAGTGGATCACCTTTCGGTCCAATTACAGTCGTATGAAGAGATTGATATAGATTTGCTTTTGGCATTGCAATATAATCTTTAAAACGACCTGGCATCGGCTTCCAGCACGTATGAATAATTCCAAGCACCGCATAACAATCTTTAATACTATTTACAACGACACGTACAGCTAATAAATCGTAAATTTCATTGAACTGCTTATTTTGCAGTGCCATTTTACGATAAATACTGTAAATATGTTTCGGTCTTCCAGAAATCTCAGGTTGAATTGCAACTTCTTTTAATTTCTCACGAATACCAGTCATTACTTCGTCTAAATATTCTTCACGTTCTGCACGTTTACGCTTCATTAAATTTACAATACGATAATATTGTTGTGGATTTAAATAGCGAAGTGACGTATCCTCTAGCTCCCATTTAATAGTACTAATTCCGAGTCTATGTGCCAAAGGTGCAAAGATTTCTAACGTTTCATTCGCTATGCGACGCTGCTTCTCTTGAGGCAAATGTTTCAATGTACGCATGTTATGAAGACGATCAGCTAGTTTAATTAAAATAACTCGAATATCTTGAGCCATTGCAATAAACATTTTGCGATGGTTTTCTGCTTGTTGTTGTTCGTGAGATTTATATTTGATCTTCCCAAGCTTTGTAACGCCATCAACAAGCATAGCAATTTCTTTGTTAAATTCCCGTTCAATATCTTCTAACGTAATCTCTGTATCTTCCACTACATCATGTAAGAAACCTGCTGATACCGTAGCTGGATCCATGTGTAAATCAACTAAAATACCTGCAACTTGAATCGGATGAATAATATACGGTTCACCCGATTTTCTATATTGTTCGCTATGCGCATCACGTGCATATTCATAGGCACGTGCCACTAGCTCAATATCTTCATCCGCTAAATATTGACTTGCTTTCTCGAGTACCTGTTCAGCTGTTAGTACCTGCTCATTTGCCATCGAATCACCTTTTATTGAAAATTGACTTTATCTTTATTTAATAGAATAAATTATATTCTATCATTATAACCCAATGATTGTGAATTGTGAAAAGGAAAAGATTTTACTGACATTTCACCATAATTTTTTGTTCAATTATACAAAAGTACCCGCTCCTCTCCAAGAGATTCACGGGTACTTTTTATCACCGTAGTTTTACCTATATAGTGATTAGTATTTTTCTAATACTAATACATCGTAACCATCTAACATTTTACGACCATCTAAGTAAGTAAGTTCTACTAAGAATGCAATTCCTGCTACAACTCCGCCTAGCTCTTCAACTAACTTAATTGTCGCTTCGATTGTTCCACCTGTAGCTAATAGATCATCTGTAATTAATACGCGCTGACCTGGCTTAATTGCATCTTTATGGATTGTTAAAACATCTTTACCATATTCTTTACCGTAGTCAACTGTAATTACTTCACGTGGTAATTTTCCTAATTTACGAACTGGCGCAAATCCTACTTCTAACGCATAAGAAACTGGGCAACCGATAATGAAACCACGAGCTTCTGGTCCTACTACAACATCGATATCTCTTTCTTTTGCGTACTCAACGATTGCGTCTGTTGCTGCTTTGTATGCTTTACCGTCATTCATTAAAGGTGTAATGTCTTTAAACACAATACCTTCTTTCGGATAATCCGGTACAATTGCGATATGTTGCTTGAAATCCATATTTCTGAATCCTCCTCAGATCTAAAAGGTTTGTAAATACAAATCCTTTACCCTAACTGTTCTACTTCTTTATGATTACGAATCGTTTCAAACCATGTATATAGTTGCTGATATGTGCTATAAACCAATTCTTTTTCTAATTGTAAGTGGTTCATTTTCTCACGATATGTGTTCGATTCAATTAAATCACGCTTTTGTTTTTTGTCTGCCATAAAAATGACGCCATCTTTTATTGTAACAAATTCTAACTCAAAAAACACCTGTGTCATGAAATTTACTGTATCTTTTGACCAACCTTTATGACGACATAGTTGTTCTCCATATTGTCTTAAAGAAAATGGTGTTTTTTGGCTTAAGAAAGAATAGTACCATTTAAAGTGTTCTCTCGTCGGAACTGTACTAAATAAGTGGTTATTCTCTTGATAAAATAGCGTATAAATTCGCGCTGGGAATCCTACCTTAAATAGCTCACGTAATTCATCTGTTCCTTTTGGTAAATCAAGTAACACGATATATTGATCATCTAAATGCGTTACTTCTGAAGCATGCATGAGCTTTTCTTTATAGCTCTCTAAAGAAAATTTATTCAATACCTCTTCAGAAAAATACACCATTGTTATTTTTTCTTTCGGAAGTTCTGCTAAATTTGCTTCTGCATTACGCATACTACGCCAATCAAATAATTGCCACGCCTCTACAGCAATATCTTGTACCATTAGTTGTGGCTTCTTAAAGTTATTCCATTCATTAATAGACGCTTCTCCTATTACAGATACTTTTGCAACTGGAGAGATTTCTTTCGCATATGCACCAAAGCCAAATCCAATTGTATCCAGTGTTGCTTGTCCATCACGAAGAGCCATTTTTAAATGAGAGCCATCTGATCCGATTGCGCGAATACTTTCTAACTCTGCATCTTTTACTGCAATACGTGGTTTCGGATTTCCAACACCAAACGGGGCTAGTTTTTGCATATCTTCAATTGCCGCTAGCGTTACATCCTCTACTTTACAAAAAACATCAACTGCTGTAATTGGAATAAAATCTTCTTCTGTTAACATTGCATCTGCTTGTTCATTTAAGCGGCGACGTAATTCATCTACATCATTCATATGTAGCGTCATTCCCGCTGCCATCGGATGCCCTCCGAAGTGTGGTAATAACTCTCTACAATCTGATAAATTTGCAAACAAATCAAATCCTGCAATACTACGTGCTGAGCCTTTTGCTGTTTCTTTTATAGGATCAATGCTTAATACAATCGTCGGACGATAAAAACGTTCAACTAATTTCGAAGCAACAATTCCAATTACCCCTGGGTTCCAGCCTTCTTTTGCAAGTACTAATACTTTATTTTCTTCTGGTGGGAAGTTATTTTCCACTTCAGCGATAGCTTCTTCTGTAATTTGCTTTACAATATCTTTTCGCAGTTTGTTCAGCTCATCAATTTCTTCAGCTAGCTCTTTCGCTTCCTCTGGATCATCTGATAATAAAAGGTGTACAGCCGGCGCAGCATCTTCTAAACGCCCGACCGCATTAATACGAGGTGCAATTGAGAAGCCAATACTCTCTTCGGTAATTTCACTTTGCGAAACGTTAGCAACTTTAAACAATGCCTTCAAACCAATATTTCTCGTCATACGCATATGTTTTAAACCGCGTTTCACTAGCAACCTATTTTCACCATGAAGTGATACTAAATCGGCTACTGTACCAATTACTGCGATCTCTAATAAATGTTCTGGTACACGGCCTAATAGTGCATGCGCAACTTTAAACGCAACACCTACACCAGCTAAATAGTGAAACGGATATACACCGCCATCTAATTTCGGATGTATAATCGCAAGTGCTTCTGGCAATTCTGGCGGTGGCTCATGGTGATCTGTAATAATTAGATCTATTCCAAGCTCTTTCGCTACATTCGCTTCATGTACCGCTGCAATACCAGTGTCGACAGTAATAATTAGCGAGAACCCTGCGCTATGCGCCCAACGAAATGCTTCTTCGTTCGGTCCATACCCTTCTGTAAAACGATTTGGAATGTAAAATTCTACTTCTGCACCTAATTCTTGAAGAGCAAGATATAAAACTGTCGTACTACTTACTCCGTCCGCATCGTAATCACCAAATATTAATATTTGCTCTCCATTTTGAATCGCCTTATTTACACGTTCTACCGTTCTATCCATTCCTTCTAATAAAAATGGATCATGAAATTCTTGATTTTCTGTATTTAAAAAATCTAAAATCTTATCTTCTGTATCGAGTCCTCTACCGAGGAATAACGAAACGACAAGTGGCGATAACTGTAATTTACTTGCTAATTCACTCACTCGCTCGTCATTATATTCTTTTTCTTTCCAACGCGTCTTCGGTTGTAACACGAAATCACCCCTTAACCTGTTCATTATACAAGACAGATTAAGGGGTGACAATATAATGCAAACTACGATGCAATATCTATATACTAAAATGTTAATGATGTTTAATTTGGAGAATACGGATTTATATGTACGAATACATTTTGTACATTATCTTGTTTCATAAGTATTTCTTTCACATGTTTTCCAATACGGTGTCCTTCTTCTACAGTAATGTATGGATCTACGGACACTTTAATATCGACAATAACATAATGACCATGCTCCCGTGCATATAAAGAACCAATTTTTTTCACACCATCTACTTGAAGAACTGCTTCTCTAAGCGGAATAACATCCTCCTCATGAAGAACATGGTCAAGCGTTGCATGAATTGCTTCCGCTCCAATGCTCCATGCCATTTTTACAACAAGAAGTGAAACAACTAATCCCGCAATTGGATCAGCGTATACAAGCCAGTCTATACCAAGCTTACCACCTATTATAGCTGCACAAATACCGATTAAAGCTGCAATTGAAGAAAATACATCCGAACGGTGCTCATATGCATTTGCAATAATTGCATCACTGTTTACTCTTTTCCCTAATCGGAATTTATATTGAAACATTCCTTCTTTCACGACGATTGAAAGAACAACAGCAAATATCGTAATTCCTTTCGGCGGTTCTAGTTCTTGCGAAAAAGCTTTTATAGACGAAATCGCGATTTCAAGTCCCACAATAAATAATAATACCGCAACAATAATCGCTGAAATCGATTCCGCTTTACCATGACCATACGGATGATCCTCATCAGGTGGCTGCTTTGCCGCTCGCAATCCAAAAAGTACAGCTAGCGAACCTATTACATCTGATGCAGAATGCACGGCATCCGCTAATAGCGCTTTACTGTTCCCAATATAACCAATTACCGCCTTTACAATCGCTAATATAATATTACCAACGATCCCGACAATAGCACCAAACTCGGCCTGTTTAAAACGTTCATCTTTTTCCATAATTAAAATCCCTTCTTTTCTTAACCTATCTTTTTATTTTAACAAAAACAGCGATAACACCACCACTTTCTTCCATCTTCTTTCTGTTAAAAAGTTGCTATCTTATTGTATCCACAAACGAAAAAAGAGATGCCTCATAAAGAGACATCATCTTTTCTATACTTGCGGTTCAGATTCTACTTTCTCAACCTTCTTCTTGTTTTTTCCCTTTTTCAAACGACGGTTTTCAAGCATTAACCAAATTTGAGAGGCAACGAAAACAGAAGAGTACGTACCTACAATTAATCCAACAAGTAACGCAAACGAGAAGTTACGTAGTGACTCACTACCGAAGATAAGCAGTGCAATTACTGGGAATAACACTGTTAATACGGTGTTAATCGAACGACCAAGCGTTTGGCGAATACTTGCATTTACGATTTCTTCTAGATCTTTTATATCGCGCACTCGTTTTTTCTGTTTGTATAATTCACGGTTTCTATCAAATGTAACAATCGAGTCATTAATAGAATAACCGATGATTGTTAGTACTGCAGCAATAAACGTTAAGTCTACCTCTAGTTGGAAAATACTAAACATAACAATCATAACGAATGCGTCATGTAATAATGCAAGTACTGCAGATAACGCATACGTAAAGCGGAAACGAATACTTACGTATAAAATGATAACCGCAGAAGCAATTAATACTGCGATAAATGCATTTCGTGCAATTTCTTTACCGATTGTCGGTGAAACTGTACTTACGTTTGGATCTGTACCATATTTATCGTGGAAGAATGTTTTTGTTTTCGCAATTTCATCTTTTGATAAAACACCTAATGTACGAACTGCGAAACCTTTATTGTCATCTCCAGTCGGTACAATATTTTCTTCCTTCACATCAATGTTCAATTCTTTAAAATCTTTATGAACATCAGACACAGTAACGGCTTGTTTTGATTGCAAGTCGATACGTGTACCACTCGCAAAGTCAATACCAAGGTTCAATTTGAAAATTGGTAAGATAATTGCTCCTGCAATTACAACTACAATCGAGAAAATAAGGAATTTATGACCGATATTTACGAAATTAATACGATCAAATCTCGTTGGCGGATGTACTACACCTTTTGTTAATGGAATAATATCCTTTTGTTTCACACCAAAATACCCTGGTTTTTTATCGAAGTTACGGCTCTTTACAAGTAAACCTAGTAAGAAACGAGTACCGAATACGTTCGTAATGAAACCGACTAAAATACTTACGATTAAACTTGTTGCGAATCCTTTTACAGAGCTATTACCATAAACGAATAACACACCAGCTGCTGCAAGAGTCGTAACGTTTGCATCTAGAATTGTTGCTAAGGAACGATGGTTACCAGCTCGGAATGCCGACATCATTGACTTACCAATTTTCAGCTCTTCTTTCAGTCTCTCGTACGTAATAATATTCGCATCAACTGCGATACCTACTCCGAGCACTAACGCCGCAATACCTGGCAACGTAAGAACTGCATGCATCCAGTTAAAGACAAGTAATGTAACGAAAATGTATAAACCTAACATAATAACCGCTACAAGTCCTGGTAAACGGTAGAATACAAGCATAAATAAGAAGATAAGAGCGATACCAATCGCACTAGCGAAAATCGTTTGCTCTAACGCTTGTTGACCAAATTTCGCTCCAACAGATGTTGAATACATTTCTTTTAAATCAACAGGAAGTGCACCTGCATTTAATAAAGATGAAAGTTGTTTCGCACTTTCAACTGTGAAGTTTCCACCTACGATAGATACTTCAGCTTGGTTAAATACTTGGTTTACTGTTGCTGCTGATAAGAACTTCGGATTCGGTTTTGCAGATTCTGCTTTGTACGAATCTTTTCCTTCTTCAAAATCAAGCCAAATTACCATTAAATTCGTTGGTGGTGGCATTTTTGAAATTTTTTCAGTTACTTCACGGAATTTTTCAGCGCTCTTTAGTGTAAGACCTACGCTCGCACGGCCTTGCTCATCAAATGTTTGCTTCGCTCCGCCGCCTTTTAAATCCGTTCCGTCCATAAGAAGATTATCATCTACATCACGGAATGTTAATTTCGCTTGTGTTGATAACATTTCACGTGCTTTTTGCTGATCTTGTACACCAGCAAGCTGTACACGAATTCGATCTTGCCCTTCGATTTGAATGTTCGGCTCACTTACACCGAGAACATTGACACGATTCTCAAGAGCACCTACTGTACTTACAAGTACGTCTCGATCGATTTTGTCACCTTTTTTGGCTGGTTTTACTTCATACAGAATTTCAAAACCACCGCGAAGGTCTAGTCCTAGACTAATTCCTTTTGCTATGTCTTTTCCTGCCGCACCAATTACTCCACCGATTAATAAAACGATGAGGAAAAAGGCGGCAATTCTCGTACCACGCTTTGCCATATGTACCCTCTTTCCGCTACTAACACTTTAAATAAATCTCTTACGATTCACTTTTACACGTGTGCATACGTCTAGTTAGTAGACTTCCTTTCTATAATTTTGCTAGCTCATCACTAGCTGTGCCGGTACGTTTTCACGATACCTGCACTTTCATTATTTGTTTTCTCTCTTCACTACCTCCTTTATATATGATCTTAGACATAATTATTTCCTGATTATCAATACCTATCATTATACTGCAAAAGGAAGAACAAACCAATTGCAGTCAGTTATTTATTTTCATATTCATCAAATGACCAAAGTGGCGCTTGATATGCTTCAACAGTTAAATATGTCATATATTCATTAGCACTTACTGTTAATACGTCATTAACTAATTCATACAATCTAACATCGCCGTCTATCTTCTTCCACTTTTTTACTTTAAGAAACTTCCAAATGTCATCATCTGTCACTCTGTCGTAGCCGAACATTTGAAACTCTTCTACTTTACTTTCTAAAACGACTTGTAACTGTCCGCGGTATGATTCTACCAAAGCCTCTCTATCTAACATCTATAACATCTCCTTCTTATTTCGCACGAAAAGTCGCTTTTATTCCCGCTCTAATGGACAGCAATAACTACTTTCAAGAGCACTATCATACTTCACTCTCTTAAATGCTTGTCATTCTTGTCTCGTACGTGCATATAAATTATTGTAAATCATTCCATTGATTTTGAGAAGGTAGGAGAAGAACATGACGAGACAAAGCTTTTTAAAAGGCGCATTTATTTTAATGATAGCCGGCTTCATTACAAAAATACTCGGCTTTATCAACCGCATAGTAATGGCACGTATTTTAGGAGAAGAAGGCGTTGGTCTTTATATGATGGCCGTTCCTACATTCATTTTAGCAATTACATTGACACAAATTGGTCTTCCTGTCGCAATCGCAAAATTTGTAGCAGAAGCGGAAGCTGTGAACGATAAACAAAGAGTTAAAAAAATATTAACCGTATCACTAGCTGTTACATCCGTTATTAGTATCATTTTAACAATCGGAATTATGTTCCTCACACCTATTTTAGCAAAAACATTATTAACCGACGAAAGAACGTACTATCCATTAATGGCCATTTTGCCCGTTGTTCCTGTTATTGCTGTTTCTTCTGTTTTGCGTGGTTACTTTCAAGGGAAACAAAACATGAAACCTAGCGCTTATGCGCAAGTTCTAGAACAAGTCGTCCGCATTACCATTATTGCTATATGCATTCAATTATTTTTACCTTACGGCATAGAATACGCTGCAGCCGGCGCTATGTTATCAGCTGTTCTCGGTGAAGTTGCATCGTTATTATTTTTACTCACGTTATTTCAGCGAGAAAAACATTTATCAATACGCTCTGGATTTTTCACTACTGTAAAGGAAAGCAAAGGGACATTTTATTCTCTGATGGATATTGCCCTTCCAACTACAGGAAGTCGTTTAATCGGCTCCGTTTCATATTTTTTTGAACCTATTGTCGTTATGCAAAGCTTAGCAATCGCTGGTGTCGCTGCTTCTGTTGCAACCCAGCAATACGGTATATTAAACGGTTATGCATTCCCGCTCCTATCACTACCCGCCTTTATTACATACGCTCTCTCTACAGCGCTCGTCCCTTCTATTAGTGAAGCAATGGCAAAAAGACAACATAAATTAGTGGAGCACCGTTTACAACAAGCACTTCGAATTTCATTAATTACCGGCGGATGGTCTGTCGTTATATTATACGTATTCGCTTCTCCTGTTTTAACTCTTATGTATGGATCAGACAGCGCAACAGCATTCATTCAACTTCTTGCGCCTTGCTTTTTATTTCATTATTTCCAAAGTCCACTTACCTCTGTTTTGCAAGCTTTAAACTTAGCAAGAGCTGCAATGATGAATACATTTATTGGTGCCATCGTGAAATTAATCGTTATTTTTGTACTAGCATCAAGGCCAGAATTTCAAATGATGGGGGTTGCTCTCGCTATTGCTGCAAATATTGTAACAGTAACATTTCTTCACTACGCTACTGTTTTAAAAAAGATTACATTTACCATTTACGCAAAAGACTATATTTTCGGTGGACTCGCCATCGGTATCGCGGGCGCCTTCGGTTTTTATCTTCATAAATATATTATTTTCTCTCATGCCCTTGGCATACAAACATTATGGGAAATCACTTTAACAACAATTGTTTATATCGTACTTCTCTTCACTTTCAAACTCATTCGAAAAGAAGAGTTAAGTCGTCTCCCTATCATTCGTAAACTTTCATTTTTGAAATAAGTTGAAACTTTAATCAGTGGGGTAATCTCCACTGATTATTAGTTAAACTAATCATTCTTACTCTTTCAAAGGATAAATCTCTAATCTTCTTTTACATCAACAAAAAATTTTCCGTTTTGAAAACTACAGTATAAAATTTGTGTTACATCGTTATAACCTAAGTTTTTTAATTTCTCAATAAGCCATGCATCTGTATGTTCAATCATTTGTAAATGACTAGATTGAATTTCTCCATCAATAATAAGAGGAAGCGTAAACTGCAATGTATCTTGTTTATTTTTTTGTTTTTGAAAGACAGATAACTTCCCAGACGGTTCCAAAATAGCATATTCTACATCCCGAATATCTCCAACTCCTTGTTCCCTTAATTGCATCATTAAATCATCTATATTATAACGTTGCTTTCTCATCTTCTTTTCATCAATCTTTCCCGCGTTTACAAGAATAGCCGGCTCACCTTCTATTAAATGCCGAAAGCGTTGATACTTTAGGGAAATGACTGACAAAATAATTTGGATGCACATAAGAAAAGTCATCGGAACTAATTGATGCCAAAGTGATTTATCGGTATTTTCAATTGCCACTACAGCCATTTCTCCAAGCATAATAAATACGACTAAATCTAATACACTTAGCTCTCCTATCTCACGTTTACCCATAAGACGAAAAATAATTAAGATGATGATATACAAAAGCATTGTCCGTCCAATTATTGATATCCATTCCATTTCTACATCTCCTTTTTTACGTATAGACTCCCCTATAAAAAAGAAACTAGTCTAACTTAGACAAAAGGAAAATATGCTTGTATTAAAAAGGGGGAATGCATAAATGGATGGAACGAAAAAATTATCAACTGCAATTGGCTTCGGTATTGTTACACTACTAATTCTCGCATCTATTACTAGCATGATTATGGCTCTTTTATTAAAGTTTACGAATATAAACGAAGGGACATTAACCGTTACTATTTTTATACTCGCTCTTTTATCTATGCTTATGTCTGGATTTACTGCCGGCAAAAAGGCTCAAGGAAAAGGTTGGCTAGTAGGTCTCACAACAGGTCTCACGTTCACTATACTCGTTTTTCTAGTTAACTATTTAGGCTTTTCTCAAACTTTATCGAACTCACAATTACTTTATCAATTAGCATTAATGGGGGCGAGTACACTCGGTGGTATTTTCGGTGTAAATATGTCAAAGCAAAGTAACTAAAAAAGGCCCTGCACATTTCATGCAGGGCCTTCCACATTAGTTTTTCACAACTTCACGAATCGCATTGCGATCGAAAGTTAAGTGTGAACCACCAGATTTAATAACGATTTTTGTCTCATCTACTGATTCAATTGTACCGTGTAAACCACCGATTGTTACGATAGCATCACCTTTTGCTAACTCACTTTGCATTTGAGCAACTGCTTTTTGACGTTTTTGTTGCGGGCGAATTAATAAGAAATAGAAAATCGCAAACATCGCAACGATCATAACGATATTCATCATACCTGCATTCATCTTTTGTTCCTCCTTTTAAATTATGTATTAGAAGTTTTTAGCATTCGGTTTATTAAAGCCATACTGTTCAAAGAACTCTTCGCGGAAATCGCCAAGACGGTCTTCACGAATAGCTTGTCTCACCTGCTCCATTAAGTTTAACAGAAAATGAAGGTTGTGATAAGACGTTAAACGAATTCCGAACGTTTCATCACATTTCATTAAGTGACGAATGTACGCACGTGAGTAGTTTTTACATGTGTAGCAATCACAGTTTGGATCAAGCGGACCGAAGTCTCTTGCGAATTTCGCATTTTTTACAACAAGGCGACCTTCACTTGTCATACATGTACCATTTCGAGCGATACGAGTTGGAAGTACACAGTCAAACATATCAATACCACGAATTGCGCCATCGATTAACGAGTCAGGAGAACCTACACCCATTAAGTAACGAGGCTTATTATCTGGAAGAAGTGGTGTTGTAAACTCAAGAACACGGTTCATAATATCTTTCGGTTCACCAACAGATAAACCACCTACAGCGTAACCAGGGAAGTCCATTGAAACAAGATCTTTCGCACTTTGACGACGAAGCTCTTCGTACTCCCCGCCCTGTACAATACCGAATAAACCTTGATCTTGCGGACGTTCATGCGCTTTTAAGCAACGTTCTGCCCAGCGGCTCGTACGCTCTACAGATTTCTTCATATATTCAAAAGTAGCTGGGAATGGTGGACACTCATCAAATGCCATCATAATATCTGAACCTAATGCATTTTGGATTTCCATCGCTTTTTCTGGTGATAAGAATAATTTATCTCCATTTAAGTGATTACGGAAGTGAACGCCTTCCTCTTCAATACGACGGAAGTCACTTAAACTGAATACTTGGAAACCACCAGAGTCTGTTAAGATTGCACGATCCCAGTTCATAAATTTATGCAAGCCGCCTGCTTCACGAATAATTTCATGACCTGGACGTAGCCATAAATGATACGTATTACTTAAAATAATGCCAGAATCCATTGCTTTTAATTCTTCTGGTGACATTGTCTTAACTGTTGCAAGTGTACCAACTGGCATAAATGTTGGTGTATCAAATGAACCGTGCGGCGTATGCACACGACCTAAACGGGCACCCGTTTGTTTACATGTCTTAATAAATTCATAACGAATTGCTGTCATAACTTACTCCTTTTATTTGTTTCTCATTTTAGCGTGAGATGCAACGAACATTGCATCACCGAAGCTAAAGAAACGATATTTTTCTTTTACTGCTTCATTATAAGCATGAAGTACATTATCTCTATTTGCAAATGCACTTACAAGCATAATTAATGTTGATTTCGGTAAATGGAAGTTTGTAATTAAACCATCAATTGCTTTAAATTCATATCCCGGATACATGAAAATATCTGTCCATCCAGAAGCGGCACAAAGCTTACCTTCATGATCTGTTGCAATTGTTTCTAACGTACGAGTTGATGTCGTACCTACAGTAATAATACGTCCACCATTCTCTTTCACACGATTTAATAATGCCGCTGTCTCTTCAGACATATGATAATATTCTGCGTGCATATGGTGTTCTTCAATCGTGTCTGCAGAAACTGGTCTAAATGTTCCAAGTCCTACGTGAAGTGTAATGAATGCTAACTGAACGCCTTTTTGCTTTAACTTCTCAAGTAACTCTTCTGTAAAGTGAAGTCCCGCAGTCGGCGCTGCTGCTGAACCGATTTCTTTCGCATATACTGTTTGATAGCGATCGCGATCTTCTAGCGTCTCTTTAATATATGGAGGAAGTGGCATTTCCCCAAGTTCATCTAAAATTTCATAGAAGATGCCGTCATATGAAAATTCAAGCTGACGTCCACCTTGATCTGCAGTTCCTGTGCAAGTTGCTTTTAATTTCCCTTCGCCAAAAGAGATAACAGTTCCTTCTTTTACACGTTTCGCTGGCTTTACAAGCGTTTCCCACTTATCACCTTCTTCTTGTTTTAAAAGAAGTACTTCAATGTGCGCGTCTGTATCTTCTTTCACACCGTGCAAACGAGCAGGCATAACTTTCGTTTCATTTAAAACTAAGCAATCCCCCTCATGTAAGTAAGAAAGAATATCCGTAAAATGTTTATGCTCAATATCACCTGTTTCACGGTCTAACACCATTAATCTTGATGTTTCACGCTCTTCTAACGGGACTTGTGCAATAAGTTCTTCTGGTAAATGAAAATCAAACAGATTTATATCCATAGCTATATCCACCTATTTCTTATTTAAATCGATTTATTATATACATAATAAAAGATAATACAATACTTAACACAATACATGTAATGATAGGAAAATAAAAGGTAACGTTTCCTTTTTTCACAAAAATATCGCCTGGAAGCCTTCCAATGAACTTCCAAGCTAATCCAACAACGATGAGTAAGATCCCGGCTGTAATAAGCAGCTTTGGCATCTCCGTCATACTTTTGGTATCTCCATTCCGAAATGTTCATACGCAAGCGGCGTTACAATTCGGCCCCTTGGCGTTCGTTGTAAAAAACCAATTTGTAATAAATACGGCTCATACACATCTTCAATCGTATGAGATTCTTCTCCAATTGTTGCTGAAACCGTTTCTAATCCAACTGGACCGCCACGGAATTTCTCAATAATACCAAGCAGTAATTTATGATCAATATGATCTAGACCTAATTTATCTACTTGCAGTAGCTCTAATGCCATTTGTGTAATTTCCATCGTAACCGTTCCGTTACCACGAACTTGCGCGAAATCACGTACACGTCTTAAAAGACGATTCGCAATACGAGGTGTACCACGAGCACGTCTTGCAATTTCTAATGCAGCTAACGAATCGATTTCAACTTCAAATACTTCTGCTGTACGTTCAACAATCGCAGAAAGCTGATCTACTGTGTAGTACTCTAACCTTGAAAGTACACCGAAGCGGTCACGAAGCGGTGCCGATAATGCTCCAGCACGTGTTGTTGCTCCAACTAATGTAAATGGCGGTAAATCTAGGCGTACAGAACGTGCTGAAGGCCCTTTTCCAATTACAATATCAAGGCAAAAGTCTTCCATCGCAGGATACAATACTTCTTCAATTGATCTATGCAAACGATGAATTTCATCAATAAATAATACATCCCCTGGCTGAAGCGCTGTTAATACAGCAGCTAAATCTCCTGGTCTTTCAATTGCGGGACCTGAAGTTGTTCTAACATTAACGCCCATCTCATTGGCAATAATATTCGCAAGCGTCGTTTTACCAAGACCTGGTGGTCCATATAAAAGCACGTGATCTAACGTTTCTTCACGCATTTTCGCCGCTTCAATAAATACTTCTAAATTATGTTTTGCTTTATCTTGGCCAATATACTGACGGAGCGTCTGTGGCCGTAATGAATATTCTAAATCCGCATCTTCATATGCAGATTCCCCTGAAAGGAGACGTTCGTCCATTATACTCACCTCTTACCATTTAGTAAAAGACTAAGTGCCTTTTTAATATACTGATCCGTCGTTAATGATTCTTTTAATAACTCTGGTACAACACGAGAAACTTCGCGTTCTGCGTATCCAAGTGCGCGCAGAGCTTCCAGTGCCTCATCAAGCTCAGCTGATGAACCTTTCTTCTCATCAAAACGTTCTGTGTCTGAGAATAAATCAACAAATGCATCTGGTACGACATCTGCTAGTTTTCCTTTTAAATCTAAAATCATTTGGCGTGCTGTTTTCTTTCCGACGCCTGGGAATTTCACTAAAAACTTCTCATCTTCATGCTCAATCGCTTGAACGACCTGTCCTGTTTGACCAGAAGCTAAAATTGCAAGAGCTCCTTTTGGCCCAATGCCAGACACGCCTAACAACTTTGTAAATAATAAACGCTCTTCACGTGTTTTAAACCCGTAAAGTGCCATAATATCTTCTCTTACATAATGATATGTATAGACACGGATTTCTTGCTTACTTCTTTGAAATACATACGGATTCGGTGTGAAAATTTGATAACCAATTCCATTATGATCAATTACGACATATTCCGGCCCTACATACTCCACGTAACCTGTAACATATTCAAACAAAATACGATCTCTCCCTCTTAAATCATGTATTCCATTTTAACATATTTAATGATAGAAAAGCGAGACTACCCCAACAAATGTTCTCCACTTGAAACTTCTGTTATTTTCCATTGACAGAAAGGTTAAAGCACCTTAATATACAGAAGTCGATAATGATTATCAATACTAATTAAAGGGGTTACATCAGGATGAAACGTAAGCTATTTATTTTATTTACTATTATGCTCGTTGTTCTTTCTATCGTTGGCTGTTCTTCTCAAAAAGAAGAATCGAAGGCAAAAGAACAACCGAAAACAAAAGTTGTAAAACATGCTAAAGGTGAAGCTACAATTCCAGTAAATCCAAAGAGAATTGTTGACTTATCTGGATCAACAGAAGAACTATTACTTCTTGGACACAAACCTGTTGGTACAGCAAATACATATAAAGATAAAATCCAAAATCACTTAACAGACAAGTTAGATGGAGTAAAAGCAGTAGGTTGGTACTGGGCACCTAAAGTTGATTTAGAAGCTGTTACTGCTTTAAAACCAGACTTAATTATTTTAAACAACCGTCAATTAAAAATTTATGATCAACTAGAAAAGGTTGCACCTACAGTTGTTCTAGAAACAAACTTAGAAGACTGGCGTGGTAAGTTTAAAGAAGTAGGTAAGCTATTTGACGAAGAGAAGAAAGCAGACAAATGGATTGCAGACTACGATAAGAAAGCAGACTCTTTATCTAAAAAAATTAAAGAGAAAACAAAAGATGAGAACTTTATGTTCGTTGCAGTTACACCACAAAACTTCCGTGTATACGGTAGCTTCGGATACGGTGACATCATCTTTAATGACTTAAAACTTCCAGCAACAAAAGGTACGGATTTAAAACAAACGATGGCGCAAGTATCACTAGAAGGTCTAGTTGCATTCCAGCCTGACCAAATGTTTATTGTAAACTTCGGCGGCGAAGCTGATAAAGTTTACGAAGACTACAAAAACAGTGCCGTTTGGAAAGACAATAAAGCAGTTAAAAATAATCACGTATATGAAGTATCAAATGAAGTCTTCAATACGAAAGCATTCAATCCAATCGGAAAAGATATGCTAATTGATGAAATCGCAAAAGAAATTTTAGCTAAAAACAAATAAGAAAAAAGCAGCTCACCATGAGCTGCTTTTTTTCTTACTTTGAACTGCGTATTGCTTCATTTTTTCAATCGTCTTCACAAAACCTTCTTTTGATTTAATACGAATGCCACGTTTCAATTTCGCACGTTCATAGCTCTCAAGCTTTTTCATATCAATTTGAAAGAAAGAATGGATCGCATTATCACTTTTCGGTACACCTTTGAAAATTTGTAATATCCCTTCCTCTGAAACACCAAAATACCCGCTCGTTTTCAATAACGGAGAAATATCATCAACTTTCTTTTGCAATACAATTTGTACATCATCACGATCAACGAGCTGCCATTCTTTATACTGCTGTAAAAACTTTTCTAAATCCGTCACTTTTTCTGTAAGTATTTCTTCGCTTACTTCGCCATCAACATACATACGCTCTAATAAAATTGTAACCTCAGGTTCTTTTTTCGTTACTTCTGGTACTGGCCCTTCCGCCTTCACATTCGTTCCATAAACGAAACAAAACATCATAACGAAAGCTTGCATCGCAATCAGTATCCATTTCATTTCCGTTCACCTCTTTTAGGCAAGATCATACTTTCATTAGTAGTTTTTCCGGAAATGGGGGTTTTATCCATATTACATTTCTTTCGAAAAATAAAAAATGCAGATAAGGGTTTACCTCATCTGCATGTATCATTTACTTTTATATAAAATGAAAGACGCCTGCAAAGCAGGCGTCTTGATGCGTTTACGGCGAGAGACCAGGCGACCACATTCGCGTGTTTAGCACTTAAGCATATCTCTCGTCTTACGTAAATTAGCTCATCGCTTTGCTAATATAACATTAATAAAGTATAAGTGCAACATGTTTATAAAAATATTTTATTTCCTCTTTCATCCAAATTATTTTATGTAAATTATAAATTGATAATTGCAATATATATGTTACAATTAATGTGACAGCGAAATCATAATAAGCAGGGGATGAATATTATGAAAAAAATAAAGGATGAACGCCTCATTCTTCAAATGTTAAAAAACATACGTATTGTCTTTCTTTTTCAATACATTGGCGTAGTTGGAATTTTAGGCTATATCGGATTCACTGAAGGCATTGATCAAATTACGAAATCTCCATTGTGGCTATTATTTATGTTTACAAGTATTTTACTTGCTTATTTACAGTTAAGTGTTTCAATCGATGTAGAAGAAGGCGAAAAGGAAATACAGTTAACTCCTTATTACAAACTTGTCTTCCGCTCCCTTATTGTAGGAATCGTTATGGCTATTATTTATATTATTTTCAGTCCAGAAAGACCACTGTTTGAAACTATTTTAACAGGTAGTATTCTTTTCATATGCTTTTTAGTTTCTTACTCCGTTAGTTATTTTATTAAAAAACGTCGTTTACAAGACAACGATGAATAAAGAGGAAGGGCTCACCCTTCCTCTTTTGTTTTGTTATCGCACTGTACCAGTTAAACCGTAACGAATGTCTCGGAACATATTCACTATGTCACGATTAAAATCGTTTGTAACTGTACCGTTACGTAGACGCGTACTCATTGCATCGACACGAGTAAACATATCATTTCTTACAGAAACATATACGTTTCTGTTTCCAACTTCATTTGCAACAGCTTGACGAATTTCGTTAGCCATCGCCGTTTCATTTGTCACTGTGTTACGTGGTTTTACCGCAATCGCTACATCGTTTCCATATACAACTGTAGACACACGGTCTACGTTATTCATACGTTTCACACGATTTGTTATTCTTTCAGCTGTTTTACCATCATTGTTAATGTATGAATTGTTCATTGTAATATTACGAGTTGGATGCGGATTAGCAATTTGTCCATTGTAATTTACATCTCGATAATAATTGTATCCTGTATCGTTACGACCATTTCTATATGTTACATAATCTGTATAACGATCATTACGCGTCACATTATCACGATACTGGTGTGTATCATTATAAGATGTACGCTCGTAATTGTAGTTACGTCCATCCATTGCATTGTTTTTTGGTGTACCACATGCAGCTAATGCACTAGTAACTAACAAAGAAGCAGCAATCACTTTTACTTTCGTATTCAATACAAAAACCCCCTCTGTTAGAATGAGCTTCTCTACTGAAAAGCTCCCTCTTATGATGAGTAACAGAGAAGGTTTTTACACTGTTAATATTTCACTGGGAATTTTCTAGCACTTCATAAAAAAACTTCATTTTCTTAATTAACAGGAATGTAAAAAAGGCGGGAATACTCCCGCCTTTTTAAACTTCTTCTTCGTCCTCTTCTTCTGAAACGGGCTCTCCAAATACATTTGGTGGATCTGGTTGATAATACATCGTTCCTGGCTGTGGTGCATATGCAGACTGAGTTGGTTGATAATATAAAGGATTCGCATATTGCGGACCGCCTGGTTGTGGACTATATAGTCTACTTTCTCCTCCGCATCCACAATCTTCCTCACCCTGCACAAGCGGCGGCATATTATTATTATCCATTGGCATCATATTCGGATTTGGCATAGACGTATATTGCGGTCCAAACGGCGCTCCTTGCTGATATGGCATTTGATATGGATTTTGTTGTTGATAATACGGATTCGGCGGCATCATGGGCTGTTGATACGGCATTTGATACGGCATCATATTGGGTGGTTGATTGTTATCCATAATTGGCATCATATTCGGCATTTGATTGTTATCCATAATTGGCATTATATTCGGCATTTGGTTGTTATCCATAATTGGCATTATATTCGGCGGTTGGTTGTTATCCATAATCGGCATCATATTCGGCATTTGATTATTATCCATAATTGGCATCATATTCGGCATTTGATTGTTATCCATAATTGGCATCATATTCGGCATTTGATTGTTATCCATAATTGGCATTATATTCGGCATTTGATTGTTATCCATAATTGGCATTATATTCGGCATTTGATTGTTATCCATGATTGGCATTATATTCGGTGGCTGGTTGTTATCCATGATTGGCATTTGAATATTTGGCGGTATGACTTGTGGAATAACTACATTTTCTTTCGATACATTTGGCGATACTATATTCCCTACGTTTTCTTTCTTCACTTGTGGTGACACTATATTCCCTACATTTTCTTTTTTCACTTGCGGTGACACTATATTCCCTACATTTTCTTTTTTCACTTGCGGTGACACTATATTTCCTACATTTTCTTTCTTCACTTGTGGCGATATTATATTCCCTACATTTTCTTTCTTCACTTGCGGCGACACTATATTCCCTACATTTTCTTTCTTCACTTGCGGCGATACTATATTTCCTACATTTTCTTTCTTCACTTGTGGCGATACTATATTGTTTTTTTTCGTTTGCGGAGAAATGATATTGTTAGGTTTCATTTTACTAATTTGAGGAGCAATTAACTCGCTTCCTTTTTTTATTACATCTGAAATTTTATATTCTTTTTTCGGTTTTATTGGTGGTTGTGGCGGCTGCGGTAATACATTTACCGAAAACTTCGTGTTTTCTTTTTCCGCCGGTTTTTGTTTTTCTATCACAGGTGGTTTTTGAATAACAGACGGTTTTTCAACTGGTTTTTCTTTTTGAATTGGCTGTTCTTTTTGCACTTCTTTTTGCGGTTTCACCTGTACTTCTTTTTGTGGCTTTACCTGCATCTCCTTCTGTGGTTTCACCTGTACTTCTTTTTGCGGCTTTACCTGCATCTCCTTTTGCGGTTTTACTTGCACTTCTTTTTGTGTTTGTTGCATAGCTGGCTGCTGTGTAATTGGTGCTGATTGATACGTAACTTCTTCTTCATCTTCTATTCCAAGCGGAGTTGGTGTTGCTGCAAATTCTTTTTGCTGCACTTCTTTTACGTATTGCTTTGGAGGCGCTGAACCTGCTCCAGCCTGTTGTTTCATGTGAACACTCTTGGATGGCACTTTAATTTTCATACCTGGCATAATTAAATCTGGATTACTAAGTTGTGTATTTGTTTTTTTCAACGTGTCAAAATCCACTCCGTACTTTTTCGCAATTTTCCAAAGGGTATCCCCTTTTTGCACGATATGAATTTTCAAATTTTCCCCCTCCTGTATAACTTATCTATAAGTAACAAATCTCATGAAGTAACTCTTTCTAAATAACATTAACTTCTTTTCACTTTTATCACTTCTTCGATTTTCAATATCATTCGAAGCGGAATAAGCATAAAGAACCACAATGATTTCTTCAAAACAATGTATGCCCATTTCGTTCTCGTTATGATTATATGTATGAAAAAAAGCAACAGGAATACCGTTGCTTTACACACGCTCTAACATACGATTTAATGCAAGAACCGCTTCTGCCGTTACTTGTTTGTCTACGCTAATAACGTTAATTTCTTCTCCTCTTTCTATCGTTTCAAGTGTCCATAATAAGTGAGGCAGATCAATTCGGTTCATCGTTAAGCACGGACACATAAATGGATTAAGTGAAACAATTTCTTTATCTGGATGTTGCTGAATAATTCGGTTCACTAAATTCATTTCTGTACCAATCGCCCATTTGCTACCAGATGGCGCTGATTCAATCATATCAATAATATATTTCGTTGAGCCTGCATAATCTGAAGCAGCTACAACTTCATAGCAACATTCTGGATGTACAATAATATTCATATCAGAATGATTTTTTCGTACGCTCTCAATGTTCTTCACTGTAAAATTTTGATGAACAGAACAATGCCCTTTCCATAAAATTACTTGAATTTCTTCTATATCCCCATCGTACTCTAATGAATCTGTGTGCGGGTCCCATACTGCCATTTTATCTAACGGGATACCTAAATCGTACGCTGTATTTCTCCCTAAATGTTGGTCTGGTAAAAAGACAAGACGTTCTTTTTGAGTAAACGCCCAAGATACCATTTGCTTTGCATTAGAAGATGTTACTGTTGCTCCTCCATTACGACCACAAAACGCTTTAATTGCAGCTGTAGAGTTCACATATGTTAACGGAATCATCGTATCTCCAAATAATTTCGTGAGCTCTTTCCATGCTCTTTCTGTTTGTTCAATATCTGCCATATCCGCCATCGAACAACCTGCACGCATATCTGGTAAGATGACAACTTGATCATCTGTCGTTAACATATCTGCTGTTTCCGCCATAAAGTGCACCCCGCAAAAAACAATATATTTTGCGTCTTTATTGCTCGCTGCAACTTGCGCAAGCTGAAGTGAATCCCCTGCTGCATCTGAAAATTGTACCACTTCATCTTTTTGATAATGATGCCCTGGAATGAATAACATTTTCCCCATTTTCTCTTTAATTTCACGAACACGCTTTTCCATATCTTCCGTTGACATCGTGTAATAACGCTCTGGTAACATCGTTTCAATTGGCTGTACTTGTTCTAAAATACTCATATACGTTTCTCCCCTCTAAGCCACTTTCCTTATCCTTCAATATTGAAACTAATATCAAGTGCTTTCACTGAATGTGTTAACGCTCCAAGTGAAATATAATCTACCCCTGTTTTTCCGTATTTCGGTAAATCTTCAATTGTGATGCCCCCTGAAGCTTCTGTAACGATAGCACTTGGTACAATTTTTGAAAACTCCCGGATTTCATCTGGCGTACGATTATCGAACATAATAATATCAGCACCAGCAGCAACAGCCTCTCTCACCTGTTCCTCAGTTTCTGTTTCTACTTCTACTTTCACCATATGTCCTAACTTCTCTTTCACTGATGTAACAGCTTTTGTAATAGAACCAGCAAACGCAATATGATTGTCTTTAATCATGACACCATCATATAAACCGAAGCGATGATTAAATCCACCGCCGCACACGACTGCATGCTTATCAAACATACGTAGTCCTGGCATCGTTTTTCGCGTATCACAAATGCGAGTATGACTGCTATCTAAAGCAAGAACCGCTTTACGCGTCATCGTCGCTATTCCGCTTATACGCTGAATAACATTTAATATAACGCGCTCTGCTGTTAATAACGATGCAATTGGACCTTGCACAGTTGCAATGATTTCGCCTTTTTCTACAAGGTCCCCATCTTTTTTATGAAGCTCTACTTCAATTCTCTCATCAATTAATTTAAATCCTGATTCAATTACTAAACGTCCTGCAAAGACCCCTGTATCCTTCGCAAGAAACGTTCCTTTCGAAAGCAAGTTATCTGGAAAAATAAGCTGAGATGTTACATCTCTTTCCCCTATATCTTCTAAAAAAAATCGATTTAATGCTTCTTTAACTTTTATCGTGTTCATAAAGCCCCTCTTCCCCTCATCACACAAGTTGTCGTTTTCTCTTTACTCGAACAATCTCTTTCTTTCCTATATTTCTATCTGGATAATCACTCCGGTAATGCCCGCCAATACTTTCTTCTCTTTGCAAGGCTGACACAACTATAAGCTCACAAACCGTTAACATATTAATAAGCGTTATCTCTTCATTCGTAAGAACATCATGTTGTAATATCATATTTCGAACACCATACTTACTAAGCCATCTCTTCGCATAAGATAAACTTTGCTCTGTTCGCACAATCCCAACATATTTCATCATGCATTTTTGTATTTCTTCTTTCGTCGGTAAATGATTCAGAACGATAAACTTTGCTTCCTTTTCGGCTAGCATGTTCACCTTTTCTTTTGTCTCTCTAGATAAAATGTGTCGTCCGATTCTTTTTCCAAACACAAGACCTTCTAATAATGAATTACTCGCTAATCTATTTGCACCATGAACCCCGTTACAAGCTACTTCACCGACTGCGTATAAGTTCGGAATAGACGTCTCTCCATCACAGTTCGTTTTCACGCCGCCCATGTGAAAATGAGTACCAGGCACGACTGGAATACGTTTTTTATTTATATCGACTCCATTTCTTTTACATATCGATGACACGGTCGGAAAGCGTTGTTCAAAGTTTTGAATCATTTCGATGTTTAAGTACACTTTTTCACCCGCAAGTAGCTGTTCATGAATAGCCCTTGCGACTACATCACGAGGCGCTAAATCCTGTTCGGAATGTATATCCATCATAAAACGCTGCCCTTTTCCATTTATAAGGACAGCTCCTTCTCCGCGAACAGCTTCGGACACAAGACCAGAACAACGCCCACCCGCGTATAACATCGTCGGATGAAATTGTATAAACTCTAAATCTACAAGCTCTCCGCCTGCACGGTACACCATTGCAAGTCCATCGCCTGTAATCGTCTCATCATTAGAAGTAAAGGCGTATAAACCGCCAATACCGCCTGAAGCTAACACCGTATAATCTGCATTGTAACGTTTCAATTCTCCTTTATTGTTGCGAGTTAAAGCCCCAACACATTTATCTTTTTCTATAATAAAATCGAGCACCATTTCCTGTTCCACTACCGTAACGTATGGAGCTACTTCTTGAATAAGATGCTCTAATAAATTCTTTCCTGTTGCATCGCCACCTGCATGTAAAATACGACGTTTTCGATGCGCTCCTTCTTTTCCAAGATGAGGACCTGTTTCATCTCCATCAAATTTCATTCCATTTTCAATAAGGTTATTAATTTCTTTCGGTCCTTCCTCGACTAAATAACGGACCACTTCTTCATTGTTATAATGACACCCTGCTACTAGCGTATCTTCAAAATGATCATTAGGATTGTCGTATGTAGCTACCGCTGCGGCAATTCCACCTTGAGCTAAATGTGTATTATTATTACGTTTCGTCTCCTTTGTGATAATTATCACATTCTTTTCGTGACAAATCTCTTTTGCAACACGAAGTGCCGCAACGCCACTTCCAATAATTAAGACATCTGCGCTTGGCATAATTGTTGCCTCCTACTTTACACTTTTCAACTGTCTTGACACCTATATTTACATAGTTTTAAAATAATGACAAGAGTTTTTTTATAATTCTTATTTTCACTACCATTTAAAAAGTAAAAGAAATGTAACTCTTACTAGAGAGAGGAACTTACATGATGATATATCTTGACTATGCAGCTACTACACCTATGAGCGAGGAAGCGTTACAAACATATATGAAAGCAGCATCGCAATACTTCGGAAATGAACAAAGTTTACATGATATTGGAGGAACGGCTTCTTCTTTATTACAAGTTTGCCGAAAAACATTTGCGGAAATGATTGGAGGAAAAGAACAAGGAATATTTTTCACAAGTGGTGGATCGGAATCGAACTATCTTGCAATCCAATCACTTCTAAATGCCCGAAATAAGAAGCATATTATTACGACACCTATGGAACATGCATCCATTCGAAGTTATTTTCAATCCCTAAAATCAAAAGGCTATACGATCACTGAAATTCCTGTTGATAAAAATGGACTCATTTGTTTAGTAGATTTAGAGGCAGCTATTACGGAAGATACTGTGCTAGCAAGTATACAGCATGGAAACTCTGAAATCGGAACCGTTCAAAACATTACAGAAATCGGGGCACTTTTAAAAAAATATAATGTTTTATTTCATACGGATTGTGTGCAAACGTTTGGTAAACTGCCTATCCATGTTTTTGAGATGGGGATTGATAGTCTTTCTGTTTCAGCACATAAAATATACGGACCAAAAGGTGTCGGCGCTTGCTACATAAATCCGCAAACTCGCTGGGAACAAGTATTTCCAGGAACTTCTCACGAAAAAGGATTTCGCCCAGGTACAGTGAACGTTCCCGGCATCGCATCTTTTTTAACAGCTGCTGAAAATATATTAAAAACTCAATGGGAAGAAAGTTTACGTTTTAAAGAGTTACGATCCTACTTTTTAGAGCAAATACAAACACTTCCGCTAGAAATTGAAGTAGAAGGTCATTCTACTTCTTGTTTACCACATATTGTTGGGGTTACAATAAAAGGAATAGAAGGTCAATATACTATGCTAGAATGTAATCGCCATGGTATCGCCATTTCCACCGGAAGTGCTTGCCAAGTCGGTAAACAAGAACCTTCGAAAACTATGCTTGCAATTGGAAAAACGTATGAAGAGGCAAAACAATATGTCCGCTTCTCTTTCGGACAACAAACAACGAAAGATCAAATTGATACTACTATTCATGCACTACACACAATTGGAAATCAATTTTATAGAGGTGTTAAATCATAATGAAACAAAATGAACAAAAAAAGATTTTAGGTGAAGAAAGACGACAGCTTATCCTCCAGTGGCTTCTTGCTGCAAATGAACCGTTATCGGGGAATGAACTATCGAAAAAGACGAACGTAAGTAGACAAGTTATCGTGCAAGATATTTCCTTGCTTAAAGCACGAAACGAACCAATTATTGCAACTGCTCAAGGCTATTTATATTTAAAGCCACAAGAGAAACAACAAACTTTTGAACGCGTAATCGTATGCCAGCACAAACCAGCAGAAGTACGTCAAGAACTTACAATGCTTGTTGACCACGGCGTTACGATTAAAGACGTAAAAGTTGAGCATCCTGTATACGGTGACTTAACAGCATCCATTATGGTAAGCAATCGCTTTGATGTAGAGCAATATTTACAAAAAATCGAAAACACAAACGCTTCCTATCTATCGCAACTAACAGATGGTATTCACTTACATACAATTGAAGCAGATTCTAAAGAGAAGTTAGATGCTGCTTGCGAAGCTTTAGATAAAGCAGGATTTCTCGTTTATTAATGTAAAGCACAGAGTTTTTATCATTCTCTGTGCTTTTTTAATGCTATAATATTGTAATCAATCGTAAAGGAGATCAAATATGGGAATTGAACTCGTTCACTTTAGCATTGGGAAACCGAAACAAATGAAATATAGCGAAGATAAAGAAATGATTACCGGTATATGTAAAGAACTTACCGAAGAAGCTTTCCTATCAAAAGATGGCTTCCTTGGTGATGATGTAGCAGATTTAAAACACCACGGTGGACCTGATCGCGCAGTTTGTGTGTACTCACACGAGCATTACGCACTATGGGAAAAAGAATTTCAAACAACACTTCCAGCTTCCGCATTTGGCGAAAACATTACCGTAACAAATATGTTAGAGCATGATGTTTGCATCGGAGATACATACAAATTAGGTGAAGCGATTATTCAAGTGACACAAGCGCGCGTACCTTGTAGCACAATTTCAAAACGCCTTGGCATCCCTGGCATACTGCCGCGTATTGTAGCAACTGGATTTACTGGCTACCTATGCCGCGTTCTTCAAGAAGGTACTGTACGTAAAGATTCAAAAATTACATTACTAGAACGTCCATCAAGCAATGTTTCTGTTTTATTCTCTAACGAAATTTATTTTCATAATAGAAAAGATAAAGATGGCATCGAGAAGATTCTTGCTGTTCCAGAACTAGCTGATATTTGGCGTGGTCAATTAGAAGATCGTCTTGCGAAGTTGAAATAAAGTGAAACTTTAATCAGTGGGGGTTTTGTTCATTCCCCACTGATTATCAGCCCGATCCCCTCATAACTTCTTCACTTTCGCTGAATTTTGAGGTGGGGCTCTTACTGCCCGGCAAATAGCGGGATAAAGAATCCCACCTTCTGCAGGTGGGATTTTATTAATCTATTAAAAAATATATTAGGCAATGAAATGATATTGACGATTAGACAAATACCAACATTCCATCTACATCTTACAACCAATAAGAAGAATAACTCCCCAGCACAGTAACAGAAAAACCGAGTGCTTCAAGTTCCATCGTTACGCCTGGCAATAATACGTCATCGTATGCTTTATCGACATCGATTAAGAAAAAGTAATTTCCAAGACCTGTTTTCATCGGACGCGATTCGATTTTTGATAAGTTTAATTTTCTCCATGCGAAAGCTGATAACACTTGATATAGGGCACCTGCATAATCTGCAGGTAACGTTATCATAAGCGTCGTTTTCTCTCCGCGGTTCTCTCCGTTATTCGGGAGTACTGCTTTCTTTTTCTTATGGAGTACTAAGAAACGTGTGTGATTATTTTTATGCGTATGAATACTACGTCTCACAATTGTTAATCCGTATTTTTCTGCAGCCGCTTCATTTGCAATAGCGGCAATTTTCTCTTCAGGATGTTCTTTCACATATTGTGCAGCAGCACTTGTAGATGTCATATCTCGAACAGTTACTCCTTTTAATTCTTCATTTAAAAATTTATGGCACTGTGCAATGGCATGCGGATGAGAATGCACTGCATATACTTCATCCCACACTTCTGCATACTGCGGATGTACAAGTAAATGCTGCTGAATTGGTACTGTAATTTCTCCTACAATGGAAAGTGGCTGCTCATGTACAAGGTAATCAACCGTTATATTCACTGAACCTTCTATTGCATTTTCTAACGGTACAACTGCGAAGTCTACATTTTCATTTGCAGCTGCATCTATACAATCTGGAATCGTTCGATACGGTACATGCTCTGCTTCCGGAAAAAAACGACTCACCGCCATATTTGTAAATGTTGCTTCTGGTCCTAAATATCCTACTCGAATCATCGTCTTTTCCCCTCTTTTTCGTTTTCTTACTGTTATACCATACTTTTTTATATTCTTCTATGTAAATTTCGAATTTTTAAAAAAGACTAGCATTCGCTAGTCTAAATGTTTCTTATACTCTCTTTGAGCGAAGAAGAAATAAATGATACATGCTGCGATATAAAACAGAATGAACAAACCTACTTTTCTTAATGATCCATCCATAAAAAGCGTATTATGAAACGTATATAATGCAACTGCACTATGCATACTCCCTACTATAATTGGCGCAAAAAATAGCATACATAATTGCCAACGAGAAATTTTCCATACTTCTTCCTTCGTCATTCCAAGTTTAGAGAGTGCACCATACTGCTTTCGGTCCGATGCAATATTATGGAACCATTTAAAATACACGATACTACATGAAGTGAGAAAGAATAATATACTAATAAATGAGCCTACAAATAGAGTAATATCGCCGCCTTCTTTCATATTTACATACAACTCCATATTGCTTCGAAATGCATTATTATTATCTTGTTTTATATGTCTTCGTAAATCTTCATTTAATTTCTTCGTCTTTTCGATATTTGATAATGTGTAGCCTCTATATATCATTTTTTCAGAATCAGGAACCTGATTTGCTATACTGTCAAAATCTTCATCATTCATAACGAAGAACAGACCATTAATGTACGAAGGGTGATGGTTAAATTGAACCCCTTCTTTCTGACCGTTAAATACGAATTGATATGGTTGATTCATTACTTGCAATTGAATCTCTTTTTGATTATACACATTCGAATTATTGTATTTATTATAATAAACGAGTGTCACTGTACCTTTTTTAGGACGATACGTTTTCTGTTTTTGTTTCCTTGCTTCTTGGTTATATTCACTTTCTTTTATAAGCGGTACTATTGTTGTTTCTCCCTTATTAGACTGAAAGGATGCATAAACTCCAACAAAACTCATATATTGAAAATCATCATACTCATATTGATGCAGTAATTTTTCAACCGCACCTTCCTCAAAGACTTCATGAGTAGAAATACCTTTTTCTATGTACGAAAACGAGTGTACCCCTCCAGTTCGCCACATATCTTGCATGCTAGAAAAATATAAGAACACCGTACCTGTTGCTGTAACTACAAACGTCGTTGCCATAGACATCAGAAAGAAAAAGCGACCATTTTCCTTCATTCGATGTGACAATTGATTCACAATAAATAAATACGGATATGTATACATAATCTTTTTATTTCGCTTTATCATTTCTAACACTTGGGTAGCTCCATGTGTAAAAGAAAAGTACGTTCCAAAAAAGACAAGTATAGACACAGGGAAAAAGTATATTGCTATCGTAGTCATCGTCACTTGTAGCGCCAACGCATACCCGCCCACTAAACAAGCAAAACCGAATAAACAAAGCCACTTTGATGTTTTCTTCTCTTTTTTATCTGTTCGAAATTCTTTCAATAACCGAATGATTTTTATATTCCATATACGTAAAGCACTTATAAAAGATAACAAAATAAAAACGACCATATATGTAATAAATGTTACACCAATCGCCCTTACGTCAAATATGACAGGGAGTTCTTTCGGAAGCCCCAGTAACATACTAAATACCATAAAAAAGAGTTTTAAAAATATCATACCGAGCACAATACCGAAAATATTCGCGAAGACCCCGATTAAAATTTGTTCGGTCATAATCATTCCTATTACGTTAGATTTCGTTGCTCCCATTAACATATATAACCCTAATTCTTTCTTACGTGCTTCTATGAAAATAGAAGTAGAGTACAAAATAAATATGACGAAAAAAGAAATGATTATAACATTACATATGATAAGTCCCCAACGTACGTTTTGATACCACATCGTCTCTTGCATATACGGATGCACAATGACAGACATATATGCGTAAGAAGCAAATATCGCAAAACAACTACTTAAGAAAAACACTTTATAATTACGCCAATTCCCTTTTATATTTTGCAGCGCTAGTTGCCAAATGTTCATCTATCGTCCTCCTGTAACTTACTACATAGGCAAAAAGCTAGAGGTTCCCCTAGCTTTTTACGTGTTTTAAATATCCTCTTTGCGCGATCATAAAGTAAATGGCAGAAGCTAAAATGTATGCTCCAATTACAAGCCCACCTGATTTCCATAAATCAATATAAAGCATTTTCCCTAACGTATGAAGAGCAACTCCACTATGAATGGAACCGATTAAAATTGGGATAAAGAAGATAACTCCCATTTGTCGAATCGCAATTTTGCGAATTTCTTTATCTGTCATACCGATTCTCTTTAACGATTTAAATTGAATACGATCTTGTTCTTTATCGTTAAACCATTTAAAGTATGTCATACTACAAGCGAAGAAGAAGAACAGTACCGCTACGAAGAAACCGATGAACATTGTAATTGCTCCACCTTCTCTTATATCCTTATACGCAAACACTGAATTTCTCAATTCCCCTTGCTTTTCTGGTGCAATTTCATTTTTCAAATCTAATACAAGATCTTCTGTACTTTTCCAATCCTCGATATAATAACCGTAATATTTCGTCTTTTCTTCATCTGGTACGAGTTTTGCATATTTCTCAAAATCTTGATCATTTACAATAAGATATTCACTATCATTAAAAACAGAATACTGCGTTGGACTATTTAATTGAACAGACTGCTTTTGCCCGTTAATTGTAAATTCATACGGTTTCGTACGATCTATCTTCATCAGTTCATTTGACATATCAACCATAACCATCGTTGCACTACCTGGTGCATTATGAACTTCTGTAGGTTGCTCTCTCTTTTGTTTGCGCACTTCTGCATTATATTCTTTTTCTGAAATAATCGTCATCGGTACTTCATGTTCACTATTAAACAACGTTATTTTCTGTGTTGCCTGTAGTTTAACGTAGGTTACTTTTCGCGCATCTTCAAACCCGTGTCTCTTCACAAGCTCCTGTACCTTTTCTTCATTAATAAGATTATGCGTATTTAACCCCTTTTCCTCATATGAAATAGCATGTGGTGTAAGTTCTACCGTTTTCGCACTCATATTTTCAAAATATACGTACAGTGTACCTACTGCTGAAGATACTACCGCCGTAATAATAGAAATTACAAATAGAAAACGAGCATTATCTTTCATTTTATAAATAAGATTGCTAAGGACGAACATATTTGGGTACGTATAAAAAGATTGTTTTCGTTTTTGTAATGCTTTTAATACGACTGTACTTCCTTGTGTAAATAGTAAATACGTTCCGCCAATTGTCAGTCCTACCACCGGTAAAAAGAGAATAATAAAATTCAGAAACGTTACTTGGAAGCTAAGTACATATGCAGCAATAATACATCCTATACCAACTACACATAACCATGTAAATGCAAACGGCTCTACTTTTTGCTTTCTAGCTTCTCTTAATAAATCAATAATTTGCAAGCGTCCTACTGTCCAAACGCTAAACAATGATAGGATTAAAAATAGGATAAAGTATACGGCAGCTGTAATAAGAACTGCTTTACTATTCCAAACAAGTGGAAGTGTCTTATCTATTTTCAATAATACGCTTAACGCTTGGAAAAATAATTTTGAACAAAGCATTCCAACCCCAATACCAATTACAATTGCAATACTACCTAACATCAGTTGCTCTAATATAATCATTCGGCCGAGCTGCGATTTCGTTCCGCCTATTAATGTTAGTAGACCAAACTCTTTTTTTCTTGCTCGTAAAAACGTTGAATTTGCATATAAAATAAAGAGTGCCGAGAAGATGACCACAATATAATTCATCGATTCTAATCCTTTTGTGATCATCTTTCTCATACTAATATTACCGCTTACGACATCTGGATGATAAATAAAAGAAGCATACATGAAAAATACGACAATCGATAAACAACTACTTATAAGAAACGCTTTATAGTTACGCCAATTTCCTTTTACGTTATTAAGCGCGAGCTGGCGAAAGTTCATGATATTCTCCTCCTAGCATCGCAAGTACGTCCAGAATTTCTTGGAAAAAGGCTTGTTTCGTTCTTCCTTTATGTATTTCCGAGAAAATTTCCCCATCGCGTATGAAAAGGATACGTTCACAATAACTAGCCGCTACTGGATCGTGCGTAACCATTGCAATCGTTACTTTCTTTTGCTCGTGTAAATCTTGCAGAGCGCCCATTAGCGATTTCGCTGACTTCGAGTCTAAGTTTCCAGTTGGCTCATCTGCTAAAATTAACGTCGGTTCATGAATGATTGCTCTCGCTGCTGCTGCACGTTGTTGTTGTCCCCCAGATACTTCGTATACTTTTTTATTTAAAATTTCTTCGATATTTAAAAACTTCGCAATTTCCAGTACTTTCGCATCGATTTCATTTACAGATTTCTTCGCCATTACAAGTGGTAAAATAATATTTTCTTTAATGGATAACGTATCAAGTAAATTAAAATCTTGAAAGATGAACCCTAAATGTGTACGGCGAAACTCCGCTAATTTTGCAGCACGCATTTGATTAATTTCTTCACCATTTACAAGCACATGACCTGAAGTTTGCTTATCAATTGTTGCTAATAAATTTAAAAGCGTCGTTTTCCCGCTTCCTGAAGGACCCATAATCCCTACAAATTCGCCTTCTTCTATTTTAAAATTTATATCGTTTAAAGCAGTCGTCGCTACTGAACCTTTTGATTGGTACACCTTCGTTAATCCTTTTACTTCAAGAACACTCATTTCTAATCCCCCTACGTGTTTTCTTCTTACATTTACTATAAGAAAAATAAGAAAAAGAAACGAGTGATTTCCCTTACAAAACGTTTTGTTATCTTACAGTTTTGTCATTTTTCTCATCAATGTATGATATTCTTCATCTTTTGCAAATTGGAACGTGAATGTTGTCCCTTCTCCTTCAGCCGATTGGACATACATTCCATGATGTAAATTATCGCAAATTTCCTTCGTAATATATAAACCCATTCCAGTCGCTTCTCTCGTTTTACGGCCATTTACCCCCGTAAAGAATGGATCAAATATGCGCTTTACATCTTGCTCTGGAATACCGATTCCATTGTCCTTAATATGTAATAACACCTTTTGGTCTTTCTCTTCAATTTGAAATTGAATTTCTTTTTTCTCTGCCGCTGAAATTTTTGTATACTTAATTGCGTTTACAACAATTTGACCTATAGCAATACTTAGCCATTTTCTATCAGAGGCAACCATACAAGTATCTTCTTCAAACATCACTTTCGGAAATACAGACGATTGAATGAAGGATTTCCGATTTTCATTAATAATACCTCGCACGACATCTATAACATTTACTACTTCTACCTTATAATCTTTCGCAAACTGCTCTAGTCTTGCCATATGTAACGCTAAATCTAAACCATTTAGTATACGGTTATTTTCTTCACGAATACTTTCAACTGTTGCTCTTGCCTCACGATGCTCTTTGCCAAACTTTTGCAGCAATAATTCAATAACAGATACTGGTGTTTTCATTTGGTGAATCCATTGGTTCATAAATATCATTTGCTGTTGCTCTTTCGCATGCTGTTTATGAACTTCATTCATATATTGCTGTCTTAATAACGTAAAAGATTCAACGACCATTTCTTGATCTGATGTATAAGATTCATCAATAAGTAAAGAGTCATGTAATGTATTTCCACCAGTAACATACTTTTCGATCCTCTTTAAAAACACACTCCGTTTTCGGTAATCGTAAATGAGGTATACAGTAAACACAACTGTTCCTAATAAAAGTCCATATAACCACGTACTCCAATCAATGGATTTCTTTTCTAAAAGACTTTGCAACTGTAAAACGAGCCCAAATAAACAAAGGCTAACAATGTAAGAAAGAATTAAAGAAAAGCGGTCCATGAGGTAATTTTTAACCTTCATGCCCTTCGCCCCACTCCGTAAGAAGCGCATAACCATATCCACGTTTCGTTACAATTGCATTTTTAATGCCTAACTCCTCTAGTTTCTTCCTTACACGTTTTACATTTACGGTTAATGTATTATCATCCACAAATGCTACTTCATCCCATAGAGCTTCTAACAGTTCTTCGCGCGTTACATATTGATTCACCTGTTTCATTAAACACTCCAATAAGTAAAACTCATTTTTTGTCAGTTCAGTTTGTTGTCCTTGCCACTCAACAATATGCTGAGACGGGAATAACAACAGTCCATTTACACCTAAACAATCACTCTCAGCAGCAGAGGCATACTCTCCGTAGCCACGGCGAAGCGCACTCTTCACCTTTGCCATTACGATATCTAAATGGAATGGCTTCGTAATATAATCATCGCCGCCATTTTCAATCGCCATTACTTGATCCATTTCCCCTGTTCTTGCAGAAACAAAAATAATCGGCGCATTCGATACAGTACGAATTTGACGACACCAATAAAAACCGTCAAAGTACGGTAAATTAATATCAAGTAACACAAGATGAGGATTTATTTTTACAAACTCATCTTTTATATGACGTAAATCACTTGCTCTAAATGATTGATAGCCATACCTTTCTAAATGCTCCTCTAATATTCCCGCAATTTTCTCATCATCTTCTACAATTAATATTTTATACATGTTCTTTTTCTCCCCATAAAAGAATTCTTCTACATTTACTCCTTTTCCCATTATAAATTGAAAATTTAATTAGTGGGGATTTTTTCCTATACAAATCCGATTTTTACGATATAAAAAAAGACTGCCGTATTTCGGCAGTCTTAATCGATAAATTCAAATTCATATTCAAGAATTTTTACAATATCTCCGTCTTTTGCACCACGTGCACGAAGCGCTTCATCAATACCCATTCCGCGCATTTGACGAGCGAAACGACGTACAGATTCATCACGTGAGAAGTCTGTCATCTTGAATGTTTTCTCGATATCGTAACCAGAGATAACAAACGTGCCATCACTTTCACGTGTAATTTCAAATTTAACACCTTCAGTATCAAATTTGTACATTACACTTGTATCAGACTCATCCGCAACTTCATGTATTGGGAATTCTGGTGTTGTTTCTATTAAGTTCGCTACTTCAAACAGTAAGTCACGAACACCTTGTCTTGTTACAGCTGAGATTGGGAAGATTTTTACTTCGTCTCCCACTTTCTCTTTAAATGCTTGTAAGTTTTCTTCTGCATCTGGCATATCCATTTTGTTTGCAACAACAACTTGCGGACGCTCAGTTAAGCGAAGATTGTATTCTTTCAATTCATTATTAATCGTTACGTAATCTTCATATGGATCACGGCCTTCTAAACCAGACATATCAATAACATGCACGATTACACGTGTACGCTCAATATGACGTAAGAATTGGTGTCCAAGTCCGACGCCAGCATGTGCGCCTTCAATTAGTCCTGGAAGGTCAGCCATAACGAAGCTGCGGTTATCACCAGTTTCAACAACACCAAGATTCGGAACGATTGTTGTGAAGTGATACTCTGCAATTTTCGGACGCGCTGATGATACAACAGATAATAATGTAGATTTACCTACACTTGGGAATCCAACAAGTCCAACGTCTGCTAGTACTTTAAGTTCTAGAATAACATCACGCTCTTGACCTGGTTCCCCGTTCTCAGCGATTTCTGGCGCTGGGTTCGTAGCTGTTGCGAAACGTGAGTTACCACGGCCACCACGGCCACCTTTTGCAATTACAGCAGTTTGTCCATGCGTTACTAAATCGGCAAGAATTTGACCAGTTTTTTCATCTTTTACTACTGTTCCTGGCGGAACCTTTACAAGTAAATCTTCAGATTTACGTCCGTGCTGACCTTTACTCATTCCGTGCTGACCGCGATCAGCTTTGAAATGACGTTGGTAGCGGAAGTCCATTAATGTACGTAAGCCTTCCTCAACTACGAAAACAACATCTGCACCTTTACCTCCGTCGCCACCTGCTGGGCCACCTTTTGGTACATACTTCTCACGACGATACGCAACCATACCATTACCACCGTCGCCGCCTTTTACATATATCTTGACCTGATCTACAAACATTATTTCACCACACTTTTTTCAATTGGTTGTAATATAACTGAGACTTCTTCGTCTCGCACTGTATAAGAAATGGAATACCATTTATTGTTTTGGGTCGCAAGCCAATTCTGTAGTTCTTCTACACTCGTTAGCTTACCACGAAAATCAAAAAAGAAACGAGCATTATCCGCGTCACATTCAATTGTGATACAAACATAATTTTCAACATATACGTCTAAACTATGCTGAAGCATCGAGAAAAATTGATTCGTCCATGTACATACAGTCTCATCTAAGTGAGATAAGTTATGTAATTTCCCTAATACTTCGTACTCCAATAAGCACGGCTGCTGTTTCCAATTATATGTTAAAATCCACTCTGAAAATAAAGGCATTGATAGCCCCATCAGATTGGATTCTTGTCTCGCTTCTTGGACAAAACGATCGATGAGACTATGAATTTCTTCCACTTTTCCAAGGGAAAGGTTTCCTTTCACCATCTGCATACGATTGAGCCAATCATGTCTTGAATGGCGCAATGCATCTATAATTGTCCATTTTTCATTCATTTAGATACCCCTTAATATAGAAAAACTCTAACCTGCACTCAGGTTAGAGTTTTCCGTGAGTTCTTATGCTTCTTGAGCAACAGGATATACGCTCACTTGTTTGCGGTCACGACCAAGACGCTCAAAGCGTACTACGCCGTCAACTTTCGCGTATAAAGTGTCATCGCCACCACGACCAACGTTAACACCTGGATAAATTTTTGTACCGCGTTGACGGTAAAGAATTGAACCACCTGTAACCGTTTGACCATCTGCGCGTTTAGCACCAAGACGTTTTGACTGAGAGTCACGACCGTTCTTTGTACTACCTACACCTTTCTTAGATGCGAAAAACTGAAGATCTAATCTTAACATACGTTACACCTCCTGCACTTTTTCTATTAAACGGATATACTTTCCGTAATCAAGTTCGATCGTCTTAAGCGAAACAACTAATCCTTCTAAAAGCGTTTGTGCTTTTTCTGCTGCATGAACGTCTAAATCATTAGGCAATTCATACGTTAAGAATCCGCCATCACTTCCGAGTTCAATAGTTGCTTGCACATTACAAAGTTCTTCCACTGCATTTATAGAACCAAACACAACCGCTGTAGTTCCAGCACAGACAAGGTCTTGTCCATGTGGCGCATAATCGGCATGTCCAGTCATTTTAAATGATTGGATACTTCCTAATTTCGTGCGACTTATCGTAATTTTAATCATGTTAACCAGAATTAAGCGTTGATAGCTTCAACAACTAGCTTAGTGTAAGGTTGACGATGACCTTGTTTCTTACGATTGTTCTTTTTCGCTTTGTATTTGAAAACGATGATTTTCTTAGCGCGACCTTGTTTTTCAACTTTCGCAGTAACTGTTGCACCTTCTACAACTGGGCTACCAACTTTAACGTTTTCGCCACCAACGAAAAGAACTTTGTCAAAAGTAACAGTTTCACCAGCTTCAACATCTAATTTTTCAATGTAGATTGCTTGACCAGCTTCAACTTTAATTTGTTTTCCACCTGTTTCGATAATTGCGTACATACTTGCACCTCCTCTTAATTACTAAGACTCGCCAAAAACGAGGTAGACATAAATGCCTTTAGGGAACCTGTCTTGTGCGGTTGTAGCATATAGCCGTTTAGGTGCTATAAACTATAACATAAAGATGTTATCATGAATCATAGACGGTTGTCAATAAATGTTCTGCTAACTATTTTTTCCGTTCTACAATTTCTTTTTTACTTCCAAAACGAACGATAGCATACTTTTCGATAATATCATCTTTGAAATAAATTTCAAATGGAATATTTTTTTGTAATCCTTTTTGCAAAAACTGTTTTTGCAGTTCTTTAGGCGCAGCGATTAATACTGCTTCATCTTCTATATTGCCATATGTGATTAGTTCTCTCTCTAACTCATACGCAATTGTTTCATGCGACATCACATAACCCGTCGCTTTGCAAGGTACACACTCTTTTAATAATACGTCCCGTAAAGAATGCTTTTTACGTTTACGTGTCATTTCCAAAATCCCTAGCTCCGTAAAACCGAGCACCCTTGTATATGTTCGGTCATCTTGCATAGCAGCTATGAGACATTCTCTTACCTTTTCTTTATCTTCTCTTTTTTTCATATTAATAAAATCAATTAATATCATACCACCAATATCACGAAGTCTTAATTGGCGTGCAATTTCTTCAGCGGCTAGCTCATTTGTGCGAAGTACTGTATCTTGTAAATTTTGTTTTCCCGTAAACTTGCCCGTATTCACATCAATTACAGTCATCGTCTCCATTTGTTCTACAATTAAATAAGCACCATTTGGAAGCCAAACAATTTTTTGGAGTGCTTTCTCAATCTCACGCTCTATTCCAAAATGGTTAAACATCGAAGACTTTTCATTATAAAAAGATACTTTTTCTTTTCCAACTTTGTCTTCTAATTCCTTTACTATACTTCTTGTATCTACAACTACTTTTTCAATTGTTTCAATTGGGTTCTCTTGAAATACACGATCTAAAAAGGTCGCCGGTCGATGAAGTAATAACGGCACCTTTCCTTGACCCTCTTTTCTTTTTAACTCTTCATACAACTGTTGTAATCCTTGCATTTCAGCTTGTATTTCTTCAATTGCTCCTTTTTCAGAAGCAGAACGGAAAATGTACCCCCCCGTTCCCTCTATTTCAATTTGGAGTAACTGTTGTCTTCTTTTATTATTTTTTATTTTTCGAGAAACAGCGCGCATCTCATCAAACGGCATATAAACGACATATTTCCCGGTAAATTCTATATTCGCTGTCAATTTAGGCCCTTTCGTATCAATTGCCTCTTTCACAACTTGTACGAGTATCGCTTGCCCTTCATGTATACGATAAGAAGATGGTACATCATCGTATGAAAGGTAAGCATGTTTTTCTAAACCGATGTTTACAAAAGCTGCATTCATTCCAGCAATTGTTCTTACGACACGTCCAACATAAATATGCCCAACAATCTCTTGCTCTTCATTACGTTTCCATAAAAACTCAACAATCTTTTTCTTCTCTTCAATTGCAACGCGCTTTTCCGAACCAGCGTAATTCACATATAACGTTTTCAAAATTATTTCCTCACTTTATAATCTTCTTTGCTTTTACAATAATAAAAGGTTAGTGCTATCGTCAACACTAACCGATTAATTCTTCAACTGATGAAGTTGTTCGTTTTTCAGTAAAATATGCATAGAGCAATTCATTTTCATCCAATGTGTAATGCTCTTTATATTTTCCACGGACGATAATAGAATGCTTATATCCTCTACGAAATTTTGTGAAGATCGTATATAAACGATCTTCCGTTTGCACTTCAATAGGTGCAATCTTTTCGATTCCTCTTTTGTTTCCATAATAACGTTCTAATAAAAAACGCATAAATGCATACCGTCTTTGTTTCCACTCTTGATATAATGACACTGCTAAAAATATGAGTAGTACCCACATCATAATATTGTTACTATTCCAAAGTAACTGCCATCCTAATATTACACTAAAAAAAACACATGACAATTGCATCATCTTTTCATGTGCTTGTAAATAAGGGAAACGATATGATAATACATTAAACAATACTTTCCCGCCATCTAACGGCCAAATAGGAAGTAAATTGAATGCTAAAATAATTATATTATTCCACATAAAGAAATAATATAAATCTGCATTCAGCCAACCAGCTTTGAACAACATATAACCTACCAGCATCATCCAAACATGTTGAATCGGTCCTGCAATTACGACAACAAGTTCCTCTTTCAATGACTTATTACCATGTTCCTCAAGCTCGGCAACGCCACCAAACGGCAAAAGCTGAATTCTTTTTATACGCCAATTATAGTGTGCTGCTGCAAAAGCATGCCCAAGTTCATGAATAAGAACAATACAAAATAACAGTAGTAACTCTTTAAAACGCGCAGTAAAAATACCAATGACAATAATAACCCAAAATAATGGATGCACGGAAATTTTCGTTAAAACGTCCCTATATTTAATCAAATGATATCACCTGGATCGGATCAATAAATTTCTCATTCTTTTTTATCGCGAAATAAAACTTTCCATTTTTATCATTTGTATCATTACTCACCGTTCCAATTTTTTGTTTCTTTGAAACGTAATCATATAATTTCACTGACATATCGTTTAAGTTTGCATACCATGACTCCGTACCATCTGCATGTTGAATTTGAACTGTATTTCCAAGTTCCTCTTTCTTGCCTGCAAAAACAACTAACCCTTCATTTACTGACTCCACTTTTGCATTTGTAGCTGTTTGGACAAATACACCTTGGCCATTTTTTTGAAACCCTTGCATTACTTTTCCAGAAGCAGGAATTGCATAATCTTTTTGCTGAATACTTCCTTCTTTTTTCTCGTTCGGCGAATAGAATACAAGCGGTTTTCCAAATTGCTTTTCGTACCATTTCGCTACAGTAGCAAACTGAAATTCCTCTTTCATCACTTTTTCTGTAACAGCTTTAGCCCCATTGAATGAAGAAGGAGCATTCTTATATAAAATAGCAACCGAAAGAACTAATATTGCTGATAATAAAACTTTGAAGAAAAAGACTTCCTTTCGAAATAAGGGATGCATTTCCTTTTCTCCATCTTCAATAAATACTGCTTCACTATCAAAATTCCCTCCGTTAAAATACTGCTCTTCCTCCATCCTTTCTTGCTCGGCCTTCCTTTTTGCAATCCGCTTTTTAATTTCTTCTACGCGTCTATTCTTCATACTGTCTCCTTTCTTTCGTTAAGCTAATTTCATTTAGAAACAGTTGTATACAGTTTGTACATATGTATGAGCTAAGAAAGAAAGATATTCGTGTGAAGAAAAAAGAAAGCACCTCGCATATGTGCGAAGTGCTCTTAACGGATTCCAAAGAAGTTTTTCACCTTTGCAAATACCGATACCTTTTCTTGTTCAAATGCTTGTAATGGTACATTCTCACCTAACAAGCGTCTTGCAATATTACGATAAGCCAACGCTGCTTTTCCGCTTGGTTGCAACGCCACAGGTTCACCTGTATTTGTAGCTCGAATAACTTCATCGTCATCTTCGACAACACCAAGAAGCTCGATTGACAATGTACGTACAATTTCATCAACATCTAACATATCCTGTTCATGAAGCATATGACTACGTACACGGTTAATAACAAGTTTGGGTGGTTCAATATCCTCTTTTTCTAAAAGCCCAATAATACGATCCGCATCGCGCATTGAGGATACTTCTGGAGTCGTAACAACGATTGCTTTATCCGCACCAGCTACCGCATTTTTAAATCCCTGCTCAATCCCCGCAGGACAATCAATTAATATGTAATCATAATCTTGACGTAATACTTGTATTAATTCATCCATTTGTTCAGGTGTTACCGCTGATTTATCACTCGTTTGTGCTGCAGGTAATAAATAAAGATCATCAAAACGTTTGTCTTTAATAAGAGCCTGAGGTAAACGGCAACGCCCTTCAACGACATCAACAAGATCAAATACAATACGATTTTCCAGCCCCATTACTACGTCTAAATTTCGAAGACCGATATCTGTGTCAATTAAGCACACTTTCTTTCCAGATAACGCTAGGGCCGTACCAATGTTCGCAGATGTAGTAGTTTTACCTACTCCGCCTTTTCCAGATGTAATTACTATTGCCTCTCCCACAGCTATACAATTCCCCTTTCTAACTTTGTTAAATTAGGTCTAAGATGAGTGAGAAGTTGCAGGCGATCGACAACAATGTGATTGTTCTCATTAATATACGCACATTCTGCCGCCTCCGCTCCGTCTTCTTTCTCTTCCGGAGCCCGCATTGCCACATCACTAATTCGAAGTTGCATCGGGTTCATAACAGATGCAGCGATTACAGCATCCGAATCCCCATAATACCCAGCATGTGCAATTCCTCTTAATGATCCTACGACAAAAATATTCCCCCCAGCGATAACCGTTCCGCCTGGATTAACATCTCCAATTAACAACAAATTTCCTTTTACATGTAAAACTTGTCCAGAGCGAACAATTTTGGAAATAGGGACAATTTCTGTTTCTTCTTTCCAAGCTATTGCTTCTGCTTTAGTGATAACATCACTTTCAATTGAATCCACAACAAGATTCTTTTTATTACGAATTAACGTACGAATCTCTTCTTGTTGGACTTCTGTTAAATAACGATTTCCTACTTTCACATGCACTTCAATTAAAGAGCGCCCATCACCATCGTAGTAATGTGTAGAAAGTTTTTCGTCTAATTCCATCAATAATTCTGAGAATGAACAACAATCATCTAAATGAAGCGTTATCCCATCTTTTGTCCCTTTTATCGTTACATTTTGTTGCTTTTTTTCTTCCACTAAAGTTCACCCCACCGATTCAATTCGACATAAAATTAGAAAATCCTTTTTTCTTTTTCTTCCATCGCTTTTGAAAGACGCACTATATATCGTCTCAGTGGGAAACAAACTATCAATAAGAAAATAGCATTTAACAATAAAGTAGAAAGGAGACGATCTGTGAAAAAGACATACGCTGGCATATGAGTACGTCCTAATAAAGTTAAGAATCCATACACATAATACTCTAGTGCTACAACGCTAGCTAATATGATAGAAACAACAATAAATAAATTCAATTGTAGTACTTTCATCACACTATATACTAAATAAGCTAAAATCGGATAAGCAAAAATATATATCCCGACAAGTTCTGTGTATACGGTATCAAATAAGAAGCCAAATAATAGTCCGTAATAAATCCCTTGGACCGGACTATAATACACTGTAATAAAACATAAGACGATTATAAAGAAATGCGGTGCTGCTATGCTGTCTTTCCAAAACACATCCGTTGGAACAACAGTAGCAAACATATTTTCAAATAGAAACACAAAAAGGAGCAAAAGAGGAAGAGCTGCTCTTTTTAATATCTTCATCATCTCTTCTTCTCCTCCTATTCTAATGGCGCTGAAGGTGTTGCACGTTTAGCAACCGTAATATGCTCTACGTCATTTAAATCAGCGGCAGGTTTTACATAAGCTGTTTTTGTTAAGCCATATGCATCCGGCTGAACTTCAACGATTTTTCCAATTACAAGACCTTTCGGGAAAATATCACCCAGTCCAGATGTTACAACTAGTTGATCTTTCTCTACCGGTGCATCAGAGCCAATCTTTGTGAAAAGAAGTAATTGCTTTTCTTTGTCATAACCTTCAATCAATCCAAAGATTTTCTCTTGCCCTTGTACAATAGCAGAAACGCGATTTGTTCGGCTCATAGAACTTAGTAATTCTACTGATGATGTAAATTGAGATACACTTTTCACTCTTCCAACTAACCCTTGTGAAGTTACTACAGCCATATCTTTTTTAATTCCTTGCTGTGCCCCTTTATCAATTCCAATTAAATCGTACCATTTATCTGGATTACGAGAAACAACAGTAGCTGGAATTTCAGTATACCCGCTATTTAACTCTTTTTTACCAGTTAGCTCTTGTAACTTCTTGTTATCATCTTCTAATTGTTTTACTTTCCCTGATAGACCTGCATAATTATCTAATTTTGCTTTTAATTCTTTATTCTCTTCATACGTGCGCTTTACATCCTCTACATTTTCGAAGAATCCAGCTACGTATTTCGCTGGCTTTTGGAATACACGTTCTACAACACCGACAGTATCTTTAACAAACTGCTCTGGCCATGTTAAACTGTTCCGTTCTTTCAATGAGATTCCAATCAATGCCACGAGAAGAATAATACTAACCAACAAAACAATTAATCTTTTGTTTAAGAAAAACTGTGGCACGTTCACACCCTCTTAATTTCACTGATTTTTATTTTGCAATATTATCGAGCAGCAGTTTTGAAAAGATCGATATTGTCTAATGCTTTACCTGTTCCAATTGCTACGCAATCTAATGGATCTTCTGCAACAAGAACTGGCATTTTCGTTTCTTCACTAATTACTTTATCTAAATTACGTAGTAATGCCCCGCCACCTGTTAATACGATACCGCGGTCCATAATATCAGCCGCTAATTCAGGTGGAGTTTTTTCTAACGTATTTTTAACTGATTCTACAATCGCATCTACTGTATCTTTTAATGCATCTGCAATTTCTTCTGGCTGAATTAGTACTGTTTTTGGTAAACCACTTACTAAATCACGACCGCGAATTTCCATAGGCTCGATACCTTCTGGCTCGCCTGCAGAACCAATTTCTAATTTTAATGCTTCAGCTGTTCTTTCACCGATCATTAAGTTATAGCTTTTCTTAATGTACTGAATGATTGAATCGTCCATATCATCACCAGCAACACGGACTGACTGGCTTGTTACAATACCACCTAGAGAAATAATTGCAACTTCTGTTGTACCGCCACCGATATCAACAACCATACTACCAGTTGGTTCCCAAACAGGTAAGTTTGCACCAATTGCTGCTGCAAATGGCTCTTCGATAGGATAAGCATCACGAGCACCCGCTTGACGAGTCGCATCGATTACTGCACGTCTTTCTACAGCTGTAATACCAGATGGTACACATACCATTACATACGGCTTACGTGAGAAGAAACCGTTTGATTTTTGAGCTTGTTGAATGTAATATTTCATCATTGTTGCAGTTGTTTCATAATCAGCAATTACACCGTCTTTCATCGGGCGAAGTGCCACAACGTTCCCTGGTGTACGACCAATCATTTGTTTTGCATCGCTACCTACAGCAACGATTTGTTTCGTATCAGTTTGTAACGCAACTACTGAAGGTTCACGTAAAACTACACCTTTTCCTTTTACATATACAAGCGTGTTCGCAGTTCCTAAGTCTATTCCAAGATCGCGAGTAAATCCACCAAATCCAAACATATTATTTATCTTCCTTTCTTGTTTTCACGGACTCATTTTTTCTTACTTTATATTATAAAAACAGTACGTTTTTTATATCTTTATCCTTTTTGTAGATAAATTTCTACAAAAAACTCATAAATCACATTATAAAACAAAATAAGTAAAAAGCATAGTCTTAAATATGACCTTTTTCCTTTAAACTCACGAATTTATGGTCACCTATTATAATATGATCAAGCACTTCAATTCCGATAATCTGGCCGCATTCTACTAAGCGTTTTGTTACTGCAATATCTTCACGGCTCGGCGTGGGATCTCCTGAGGGATGGTTATGAAGACATATGATAGAGGCTGCTGCACGACGGAAGGCTTCTTTAAAAACTTCCCTCGGGTGTACAATTGACGTGTTTAAACTTCCAATAAAGATCGTTTGCCTATGTATAACTTGATTTTTTGTATTTAAATATAAACATATAAAGTTCACGTATATACAAAAAAACGACAAAACAAAAGAGCACAGCGTGTATAAGTAGTGTTGGTAGCACTCTTATACCGTTCACCTGATTGAGCCAGGTAAACA
>NZ_JBQAFE010000015.1:0-58566 GCF_051915685.1 Bacillus cereus group sp. MYBK5-2 | reverse complement strand
TGAGCCAGGATCAAACTCTCCAATAAAGTTAGTTTGTCTAGCATCTAAAATAAAAATTGACGTTTCACGTTGTTTGTTTCGTTCAGTTTTCAAAGAACTACTTGGTCGCTCGTTTGCGACTTCCTTATGTTAACATCTTCGTTAGTTAATGTCAACTAAGTTTTTCAATTTCTTTTTGTCGTTTTCTGCGTTTCCGCATCAGCGACGGTTATTAATTTAACATATACAAACTATTAACGTCAACACTTTTTAATAAAAAATTCTTTTTCTTACATAACGAATACATTCTTCTGTGTTAGCTACTCTCCGGAATAAACAGAAAATGATTTTATATCTTTCTTCCATGGCTTTTTTTACAACTTCATGAATACGCTCATCTTCAAAATCAAATAAAAGTTCCTCTAATTCTCTCTTCAATATGTATTCCATTTCTTTTCTCTCTTCTTTTGTCAACATCAGCCCAAGCAAACAATCACCTCAATAATTCCTTACGCAACAATAAACGTTCCGCTCATTTTCAATTATCACAATCCTATCATCCATTATATCCACTACTTACGATATTAATCCTTTGTTCTCTTTTTTATATTTCCAGCATATATGTAACTGAAAAGGATTGGACAAAGGGGCGTAATATTATGTTTTTCTTTTTTATTACGAGTAAGAGAAATTTTAAACACATTAGCTTAATAGTGATACTGTCCTTATTTACAGCATGGCTACTCTTTTTAAAAACATATTCACATGAATCTGCTTTTTCAACTGCTACAGGCCCTAAAGTAATTTACAAAGGAGACACCGCTAAAAAGCAAGTTGCATTTACGTTTGATATTAGTTGGGGAGACAAAAAAGCAATTCCAATCCTAGATACTCTTAAAGAAAAAGAAATTAAGAATGCAACCTTCTTCCTTTCTGCTGCATGGGCCGAAAGACACCCCGATATTGTAGAGCGAATCATGAAAGATGGACACGAAATCGGTAGTATGGGGTACAATTACACATCCTATACTTCTCTAGAGACAAATGAAATAAGACGAGACCTTTTACGAGCACAAGATGTTTTTACGAAACTTGGTGTAAAACAAGTCAAGCTGTTACGTCCACCTAGTGGCGAATTTAACAAAGCAACCCTTAAAATCGCAGAATCACTTGGATACACCGTCGTGCATTGGAGTAATAATTCAAACGATTGGAAAAACCCAGGTGTAAATAACATCGTTTCCACTGTCTCTAATAATTTGAAAGGTGGAGATATCGTCTTATTACACGCATCCGATTCTGCCCTTCAAACAAATAGAGCTTTACCGCTGCTCCTGCAAAAAATAAAAAGTGATGGATATGAGCAAATATCCGTTTCACAACTTATTTCCAACACAAGTACGAAAAGTGAAGATGTGAAGTAGCTTCTTCCCTACTACTCTTCACGCATAAAAAGCTCTACTACCTTTCAAGAAGGTGGTAGAGCTTTTTTAATCATACCATTTACAACATTATAACTGCTGTTGTATAAAACCTCTCTATTAAGCTGATTTACTTGTTTTTCCGATTAAACGATGTAATACAAGTAATTGATATGCATTACATAACAATAGCGGTATAACCATTAAATATAACCAATCTGTATCATTAATCCGAAGCGCCGGTACCCATTCAAGGATCGTTACAACAACCATAAAGAACAGAGCTGGCACAAATGCTTTTTTATTTGTTTCTTTACTTTTTACATAAGCAACAATTGCTCCAAACACAAATAACATTCCAGCAACAAGTATATTATTCCCTAACGAGACTTCCCCATTTGCAATAAGTACAGATCTTAAATACACAAAATCAAATAATACGAATGCAATAAAGAAGAGCTGGACTGCATTCCATAAAGAAGATGAGCGAAACATTCCTAGTCCAAAACGGTGGATTGTTAAATATGCAAAGAATCCCATTTGACTTATAACACTAAAAATAAATCCCACACCCATCAGCCAGAAAGATACTGCTAAAATCTCCTTACCGTCGAAATTTTGAAAAAATTTATTGTACTTGTCCCACTCCAAAACAAAACCAATAATAACTGTGCTCATCCCACCAAGAAACAACGTCGTTAAAAATAGTCGTACCCACTTGCGGCTATTCACAACACATCCCCCATTATCCTTATATTTCTAATTAAATTGTATCAATGACAATTTCAAAAAGCTAGCCATGTTCATGTATAAATTCCTTAAAGATATTTATATTAAAAAGAGAGAACTGTGCTGAAAGGAGTTCCAACTTATGAAACGGATGCTATTCATTTTCGTTTCTTCTTTTCTACTTATCGCACTTGCAGCATGCGCACAAGGAAAAGAAACGAAATCCGAACTAGATTACGATCAAACAAAGAAAATGATTGTTGATATTTTAAAAACAGATCAAGGTAAGAAAGCTATTCAAGATGTATTAACTGATGAAAAAATGAAACAAGCACTCATACTAGATGAAACAGTAGTAAAGAAAACGATTGAAGATGCCATGGTATCCGATAAAGGGCAACAATTCTGGGAAAAGCTCTTTAAAGATCCTGAGTTCTCATCAAAATTTGCTAAAAGTATGGGGAAAGAACAAACTCAATTAATGAAAACCTTATTAAAAGACCCTGAATACCAAGCAGGCGTTATAGAAATTATGAAAAATCCTGAAGTAGAAAAAATGATGTTACAAACAATGAAGAGTAAAGAATACCGTCAATATCTACAACAAGTACTAACAGAAACTGCTGAAAGTCCACTCTTCCAAGCCAAGATGATTGATATCATTAGTAAAGGTGTGCAAAAAGCTGAAAAAGGCGGATCTGGTAAGAAAGAAGCAGGCGGTGACGGTGGTTCTCAAGGCGACAAGAAGGGCGAACAGTAAAAAATAATAACTATAATAACGAGTGGACAATTTATATATTGTTCACTCGTTATTACTTTATCTTGCTATTAACAGACAAAATGGACCCCTCTAATTAAGCGAAAGGTTTACTAGTAACAAAAGCCTTATTGTTGTCAGTAACAGGTGAACCCCACTGATTAAAGTTTCACTTTATTTTTGTGTAACAGCTGTTTTATCAATTACTGTTTCAGCTATTTTACTATAAATAATGCCCGTTGTATGTGTATCTTCATATACTGAAGGAGCAAAGTCTTCTTTATTCCAATCGGGTTGTTGCAGTGGAATACGACCAAGAACATTCGTTTGTAATTCGGTAGCTAACTTATCTCCCCCGCCTTTTCCAAATACATATTCTTTCTCACCAGTTACCTTACTTTCAAAATATGCCATATTCTCAACAACACCAAGAATACTATGTTCAGTGCGCAATGCCATCGCTCCAGCACGCGCTGCTACAAACGCAGCTGTTGGATGAGGCGTCGTTACAATAATCTCTTTGCAAGATGGCAACATTGAGTGCACATCTAACGCAACATCACCTGTGCCTGGTGGCAAATCTAGTACTAAATAATCTAAATCGCCCCATTCTACTTCTGTGAAGAAGTGGTTTAACATTTTCCCAAGCATAGGTCCTCTCCAAATAACTGGTGCATTATCCTCTACAAAGAAGCCCATTGAGATTACCTTTACACCTAAACGTTCCACCGGAATTATCTTGTCACCTCTTACGATAGGACGTTTTTCTATCCCCATCATGTCTGGCACACTAAAACCGTAAATGTCCGCATCAATAATACCAACTTTTTTTCCTAAACGAGCTAAAGCAACTGCAAGATTAACGGAAACAGTTGATTTTCCCACGCCACCTTTCCCACTCGCTACTGCTAAGAATGTTGTTTTTGAATTAGGTGACAATAAAGATTCACTTTGCTCTTCTTCTTGTTCCGGTGCAAACTGAGCTAATTCCTCTTCTGTAAATTCTGCAAAACGAAGTCCAACTGTTGCTGCCCCAAGTTCTTTTACTAACTTTACAATTCCAGACTGCAACTGCATTTGTTCCGCTGTACCGGTTTTTACGATTGCAATTTTGACACTCACATGTTCCTTCTCTGGCTTGACTGTTACCTCTTTAATTGCACTTGTTTCTTTTAATGTTTTATGTAAAAACGGATCTACAATCCCTTCTAACGCTTCAACCACTTGCTCTTTCGTTACCATAATTAGCCCAGCCCCCTGTATGAAAAATAACGTAATGTTAATTGAATTTATCTCTGCTTATCCTTGAAATAAATGCGTTTACATTTCCAGTATAACATATTTTCCGAAAACTTCGTTAACGAGAGAAGCTCAAAAAAATCCTCCTTATTCTGGAGGATTTCCTTTTTCCGTGAAATAACGTAATATACCACGGTATATTGCAGCTGCTACCTTTTGCTGATATTTCTCTGAATTTAACATATACCTTTCGTTCACATTCGATAAAAAGCCAGCTTCAATTAAAGCACCTGGTGTTTTAGAATACTTTAATAAATATACATGCGAAATTGTCTTAGCAGAACGATTCGTGTTCTCTAAACTTGTTCTCAATTCAGCCTGTATAAATTTTGCAGCACGTTCATTTTCAATCGAAGAGCGGTAATAGAACGTTTGTGCGCCTTTCGATCCACTACTAGTTAAAGCATTTAAATGAATACTTGCAAAAAAGTCTACATCAGGTTTATTGATGATTTCTACACGTTTTTTTAAATCCTCTGCTTTACGTCTACTATATGACTTTGTATCTTTGTTAGCTAAATCATAATCTCCCTCACGCGTTAAAATAACTAGTGCACCTTGTTCTTGTAAATAGTCTTGTACCTTTTTTGTAATTTCAAGCGTAATATCCTTTTCTATAATATCCTTTCCACCAACAGCCCCTCCATCTGGTCCACCATGCCCAGCATCTAACACAATTACTTTCCCTGATAAGGGTAAATTCCAAGCTCGCCACGATTTTGTAATTTGAAATTCTTGCTTGACTAAAAAAAACAATACAACCGCAGCGAGTGCAAAAGAGATAATTCGAATTCTCTTCATACCTTTCCTCCTCCAGCTAGTCCCTCTAATTACTTATATGGGACAAGAGGAAAGTTTATGCTTGTCTTAATGAAGCTTTAATCGATATCTTCTTTCACCTTTTTCATACCCTTCTTGCCACCACAATCCTATAAACTGCTGACAAGATTCAAAAAGTAACTCCTCATCTTTCAACTTTATTTCTCGCATAGTCATACTCGTTAAAAATTGAAATAGCGTTTCAGTTAATTGTTGTTCTTCTTCTAAAGCTCTATATTTCACATCAAAAAACGATTCACCATAATAACCAAATTTACTGTATCTCGCTCCTAATAAATAAGATTCTATCCCTAATTCAATACAGTAATCTTCATACTGACGATGAAGCTCTTGCATTTGAAAGGCATCACGAATATTTGAACGCAATGTTTTTAATGATAATTCCCGCAACATCTTCCGCTCGTATTTTAACTGCTTTTCTTTTTGTTTTTCTTGTAAGCTGACAATGACATTCATAGTACATATAAACCTCCCTAATACGTATTAGTCTAAACTTCTAAAGAAGAAGCATACGCGTGGCGGGAGCACTAAAATATTCCAAGCTATAAAAATTGCAAAAGAGGAATGAAACATAAAAAACCCCAACCAAAATGGTTGGGGTTTGTAGTTCGCAAAAATTAACGTTTTGAGAACTGAGGTGCACGACGTGCGCCTTTAAGACCGTATTTTTTACGCTCTTTCATACGTGCGTCACGAGTTAATAGACCTGCACGTTTTAATGTTAGACGGTATTCTGGATCAGCTTTTAATAAAGCGCGAGAAATACCGTGACGAATAGCACCAGCTTGACCAGTGTATCCACCACCATTTACGTTTACAAGTACATCGTAGTTACCTAAAGTTTCTGTTGCAACTAGAGGTTGTTTCACTACTTCACGTAATGCAGCAAATGGGATATAGTTTTCAAAATCACGACCGTTAATGATAACGCGTCCTTCGCCTGGAACTAGGCGTACGCGCGCTACTGAACTCTTACGACGTCCAGTGCCATAGTATTGAACCTGTGCCAAAGTAAGCCCTCCTTTAATTAATTATCCGCGAAGTTCGTAAACTTCTGGTTTTTGTGCTTGGTGTGGATGCTCTGCTCCAGCATACACGTTAAGTTTCTTAGAAACTTGACGGCCTAAGCGTCCTTTTGGAAGCATGCCTTTAATTGCAAGCTCTAACATTTGTACAGGGTAGTTTGTACGCATTTCAAGAGCTGTTCTTTGCTTAAGTCCACCTGGGTGGTTAGTGTGACGGTAGTAAATTTTATCGTTTAATTTATTACCTGTTAAATGAATTTTCTCAGCGTTAATAATAATTACATGATCACCCGTGTCAACGTGTGGTGTAAATGTAGGTTTGTTTTTACCACGTAAAATGGATGCTACTTCACTAGCAAGGCGACCTAAAGTTTGACCTTCAGCATCAACCACATACCATTTACGCTCAACTTCGTTAGCTTTTGCCATAAAAGTCGTACGCATGTGTTTCCCTCCTCGTTATCTTTTCCATAGAAAAAATCTATTGTTTATCTTAAACACGATTTCCTTCCGGGGCTAATCGTGGTTTTAGAAACAATACCATATGTTATGATATACTTTTGAGTTTCTAATGTCAAGCAAATGTTACACCAGGATTAGTTGTTATAGTTTACCTCCCATAAGTAAAGCCCATGACCTGGAGCCATCTTTCCAGCAAACTGACGATTTTGTTTCGCTAAAATCTCTGGAATGCTATCAGGATCAAGCTTTCCTTGCCCTACGCTAAGTAACGTACCAACAATAATTCTGACCATATTATATAAAAATCCATTACCTACAAAACGAAAAATTATTTCATCATTTTGTTCAATTAACTCGATTTCATAAATTGTTCGCACTTTATCTTTTTTGTCAGTTTTTGCCGAACAAAAAGAAGTGAAATCATGTGTTCCAATAAAATAAGGAATTGCTTTTCTTATAGAGTTGATTTCGAGCGGGTATGGATATTGATATACGTAATTTCTACGGAATACATCCGCAGTCTTTGATAATAATACACGATAACGATATTCTTTTTTCTCAACACCGTAACGTGCATGAAATTCTTCTGTTTTTTTCTCTACTTGCCTAATAACAATATCATCTGGCAACATTGTGTTTAAAGCATTAATCCATTGCCATTCTTCAAGAGACAAAGGAGTATCAAAGTGTATTACTTGTCCTTTTGCATGAACTGTAGAATCTGTTCTACCAGATGCCTGAACACGAACAAGTTCTCCCTTATGCAATTTCTGCAATGCTTTTTCTATCTCCTGTTGAACAGTACGATGGTTCGGCTGAATTTGATAACCACAAAAATGCATGCCATCATATGCAACCGTACATTTTATTCTATCCATTTCTCTATTCTCCATTACGATCGCACCCATGCCAAAATACAAGCTAAACAAAATAAGCTGACAATCGTTACTGTATCGCTTGTTTTCCAGCGTAGTTGCCTAAATTTAGTACGTCCTTCACCACTTTGATATCCACGAGCTTCCATCGCAATGGCTAAGTCCTCTGCACGCTTAAAAGCACTGATAAACAGAGGAACGAGCAGTGAAATAATAGCTTTCATTCTATCTTTTATCGGTCCCCCGGCAAAATCAATACCACGTGACGCTTGTGCTTTCATTATTTTACTCGTTTCATCCATTAATGTCGGGATAAAACGAAGAGAAATTGACATCATTAATGCGATTTCATGAACAGGAACCTTTATACGCTTCAACGGCTTTAATAACGTCTCCAAACCATCTGTAATTTCAATAGGTGTCGTCGTTAACGTTAATAATGTCGTCATTAAAATAATAACGAAGAATCGTACAGAAATGTATATCCCTTGCTCTAATCCTTTTTCATATATCGAAAACCAACCAAGCTGGAATAGTACATCCCCCTCTTTATTTGTAAAAATATGCAGGAAAAATGTAAAAAGAAAAATCCATAAAATTGGTTTTAAGCCCGAAAGTACATAACGAATCGGCACTTTTGCAAAAAATAAAGCAATGAGTGCATATAAAAATAAAAATCCATATGAAATCGCATTATTTGCTAAGAAAACAACAAATACATATAAAAAGACAATCAGCAGCTTCGTACGTGGATCAAGTTGATGAATAAGTGAATTCCCCGGGATATATCTCCCAATAATCAACTGCTGCATGATTCATGACCACCTTTTCGTAACACCTGCACAACTTCATGAGTAAGATCCTCTAAAGATAAGGTAGCCTTTGGAATTGAAATACCAAACTTCTCTTCAATTGCACGTTTATACTTTAATGACATAGGAAGATCCACACCAATTTTCTCTAGTTCATCAGCATGTGAAAATACTTCCTCTGCACTTCCTTGCAAAAAGACCGTTCCTTTATGCATAACTACAATCTGCTCCGCATACTGAGCAGCATCCTCCATATTATGCGTTACAAGGATGACTGTAAGACCCTTCTCCTTGTGCAGCTTATAAAACATCTCCATAAGTTCGTTCTGCCCTTTTGGATCTAGTCCTGCTGTAGGTTCATCTAATACAAGCACTTCAGGTTCCATTGCCAGTACACCCGCTATAGCAACACGTCTCATTTGTCCACCACTTAATTCGAACGGAGAACGTGCTAACAGTTCTGGTTCTAGCCCTACAAGTTCAATTGCCTTTCTAGCCTTTTGCCTTGCTTCGTCTACAGATACTCCAAAATTAGTAGGGCCGAAACAAATATCTTTCTCCACAGTCTCTTCAAACAACTGATGTTCTGGGAATTGAAAGACAACCCCTACTTTCTTACGTAGTGGCTTTAGCTTTTTTTCTTTCTTTCCTGCCGAAATCAAATGTTCACCAATTTGAACTGTACCATTTGTCGGCTGCAATAAACCATTTAAATGTTGAATCATCGTCGACTTTCCTGAACCAGTATGACCGATAATGGCATAATAGCCCCCACTTGGAAACGACACGTCTACATCATAAAGTGCGCGTCTTTCAAATGGAGTTTTATATTGATAACGATGTTCTACTTTTTGGAATGTAATCTCCAAAGTTCGTTCACCAAGCTTTCCATTGTAAGATGCGTATTTTGCAAGAGAATTTCATTTCTTTTTAATAATTCTGCTATTTTCACCGAAAACGGTACATCTAAGCCAATTTCTTGGAGCATATGAGAGGATTTGAAAATTTTTTCTGGAGTCCCTTCCTCTAATATTTCTCCCTTATTTAAAATAATGACACGATCTGACTGTGCCGCTTCTTCTAAATCGTGCGTAATTGATAACACGGTAATACCTTTTTGAGTAACAAGTTGTCTAACCGTTTCTACTACTTCACGTCTCCCTTGAGGGTCTAACATTGACGTTGCTTCATCTAATATTAAAATAGATGGTTGAAGTGCTAAAACGCCTGCTATTGCCACTCGCTGCTTTTGCCCACCAGATAAGGAATGAGGCTCATCATTAAGAAAATCTTCCATACGGACAAGTTGCAAGGCCTGTTCTAATCTTTCAATCATTTGTTCTCTTGGCATTCCGATATTCTCCAAGCCAAATACAACATCATCTTGCACTGTCGTTCCAACAAATTGATTATCTGGATTTTGAAATACCATTCCAATTTGTTTTCGAACATCCCATACCGTTTCCTCTGATAAAACCATTGTATCATTTACTGTAATAGTCCCTGCTTCTGGCAAAAACAAACCATTCAATAATTTTGCAAGTGTAGACTTTCCTGAACCGTTTTGACCAATAATAGATACCCATTCTCCCTCATATAAGGAAAATGAAACATCTTTTAATGCATAAGTGGCTGCCCCAGGATATTGAAATGATATATTTTCTATCCGAAGTTTCTCTTTTTTCAATAGAAGGCACCCTTTCCTTCGCCAAGTTAGCCTATTTTTATATTTAAAAAAAAGGGCCATGACCAGTTTCTTGAAAAGAACTGTCCTGCCCTTTTAATTATCATTATACTAACTCGATAATTACCATTGGTGCTGCGTCTCCGCGACGTGGACCAATTTTTGCAATACGAGTGTATCCGCCTTGGCGCTCAGCATAGCGTGGAGCTACATCAGCGAATAGTTTTTGAAGTGCATCTTGACCAGTCTCAGCGTTAGCTACTTCATTGCGAATGAAAGCTGCTGCTTGACGACGAGCATGAAGATCTCCGCGTTTACCTAAAGTGATCATTTTTTCCACTACAGAACGAAGTTCTTTTGCACGAGTTTCTGTCGTTTGGATGCGCTCGTTGATAATTAAATCAGTAGCTAAATCACGTAACATAGCTTTACGTTGCGCACTTGTACGGCCTAATTTTCTGTATGCCATTCGTAGTTCCCTCCTTTGTTGATGGGTTTAAATCCTCAGTCGTCTTTACGTAAACCTAAACCTAATTCCTCAAGTTTATGTTTAACTTCTTCTAAGGATTTACGTCCTAAGTTACGAACTTTCATCATATCTTCTTCTGTTTTGTTCGCAAGCTCTTGTACAGTATTAATTCCTGCACGTTTTAGGCAATTATAAGAACGAACAGAAAGGTCTAGTTCTTCGATAGTCATCTCAAGAACTTTCTCTTTTTGATCTTCTTCCTTCTCGACCATAATCTCAGCATTTTGTGCTTCATCAGTTAAACCAACAAAGATATTTAAATGCTCAGTTAAGATTTTGGCACCTAAAGAGATAGCTTCTTTTGGCCCGATGCTTCCATCCGTCCATACATCAAGCGTAAGCTTATCATAATTAGCCACTTGTCCGACACGTGTCTTTTCCACTTGGTAAGTCACACGTGATACTGGAGTATAAATAGAATCAATAGGAATTACTCCTATTGGTTGATCTTCGCTTTTATTTGCATCAGCTGGCGTATACCCACGGCCACGCTTTGCAGTTAAACGCACGCGGAAATGCGCATCTTTTGCTAACGTTGCAATGTGTAAATCTGGATTTAAGATTTCTACATCACTATCGTGAGTAATATCAGCAGCTGTGACAATACCTTCGCCCTGTACATCAATTTCCAACGTCTTCTCTTCTTCAGAGTAGATTTTAAGAGCTAACTTTTTCAAGTTTAAGATGATCGTCGTAACGTCTTCTACTACGCCCTCAACTGTTGAAAATTCATGTAATACGCCATCGATTTGGATAGCAGTAACAGCGGCACCAGGGAGTGAGGATAAAAGAATACGACGTAAGGAGTTACCCAAAGTAGTACCATATCCACGCTCAAGCGGTTCAATTACGAATTTACCATATTTAGCATCTTCGTTAAGTTCAACCGTTTCGATTTTCGGCTTTTCGATTTCAATCATTAACTAAACCCTCCTTCAAAACGTCGAAACCCCGGTTAAACAAAGGTATAACCCCTGTCTAACCGAAAGTCCCCCTTAGGCAGTTCCCGATTGTGCACAACAAGCGATGTTTCTGTACGAAATTTCTCGATAATGCATCATATCCATTATAGACAAAAGGGAAAATTCTATACAGAAAAATTACACACGACGACGTTTTGGTGGACGACATCCATTATGAGGAACTGGAGTAACATCTCTAATTGCTGTTACTTCTAGACCTGCAGCTTGAAGAGCACGAATTGCAGCTTCACGACCAGCACCAGGACCTTTAACAGTAACCTCTAAAGTTTTTAAACCGTGTTCCATTGCAGCTTTAGCAGCAGTTTCAGCAGCCATTTGCGCAGCGAATGGAGTAGATTTACGAGATCCACGGAAACCAAGTGCACCAGCACTAGACCAAGAAAGTGCGTTACCGTGAGTATCTGTAAGTGTTACGATTGTGTTGTTGAAAGTAGAACGAATATGAGCTATACCAGCTTCAATATTCTTTTTCACACGTTTTTTACGAGTGTTTGTTTTACGTGCCATTGTTAGTTCAACCTCCTTTACTTATTATTTCTTTTTATTTGCTACTGTACGACGTGGACCTTTACGTGTACGAGCATTGTTTTTAGAGTTTTGACCACGAACTGGTAAACCACGACGGTGACGAAGACCACGGTAAGAACCGATCTCCATTAGACGTTTGATGTTAAGAGATACTTCACGACGAAGGTCTCCCTCAACTTTAATACGATCGATGATATCACGGATACGTCCTAATTCGTCTTCCGTTAAATCACGAACTCGTGTTTCTTCAGAAATACCTGCTTCAGCAAGAATTTTTTCAGCAGTTGTGCGACCAATGCCGAATACGTAAGTTAAAGAAATAACAACGCGTTTGTCTCGAGGAATATCTACACCTGCGATACGTGCCATTACGAATGCACCTCCTTCTGATTAACCTTGTTTTTGTTTATGTTTAGGGTTTTCACAAATAACCATTACTTTTCCACGTCTACGAATAACTTTACATTTTTCGCAGATTGGTTTAACTGACGGTCTTACTTTCATGTCTCGAACCTCCTTAAAGATTACGGAGTGCTATATTATTTAAAACGGTACGTAATACGACCACGATTTAAATCGTACGGAGATAATTCTACCGTAACTTTGTCTCCTGGTAAAATACGAATGAAGTTCATACGGATTTTACCAGAAACGTGAGCCAATACGACATGCCCATTCTCTAATTCTACTTTGAACATAGCATTTGGCAACGTTTCAAGAACGGTACCTTCGACTTCAATTACATCATCTTTAGCCATTCAATAGTTCTCCCTTCTTCAAATCAGTAACATTTTACACTGCTCTGAAATCCCGGAGAGCCAGCTACTTATAAAGTGGTAAGGATTTCGTATCCTGCTTCTGTAAGAGCAATCGTGTGCTCAAAATGGGCACACCATTTACCATCTACCGTTACCACTGTCCAGTCATCAGATAGTGTTTTTACATATCGTCTTCCTTGATTCACCATCGGCTCAACACAGATGACCATTCCCGGCTTTAATCTAGGGCCTCTATTTGGTGGACCATAGTGCGGGATTTGAGGGTCCTCATGTAAGTCTTGCCCGATTCCGTGACCAACATACTCCCTAACGATCGAGAATCCATTCTCTTCAGCATGGGTTTGAACCGCATGTGAGATATTTGATAATCTCTCGCCTGGTTTTACTTGTTCTAGACCAAGATACAACGATTTTTCTGTGACATCAAGTAGCTTTTGAACAGATTCAGAAATGTTTCCAACTGGATACGTCCATGCAGAATCTCCATGGTACCCATTGTATTTCGCACCAATATCGATACTGATGATATCGCCCTCTTTGAGCTTGCGCTTCCCTGGAATTCCGTGTACAAGCTCTTCATTTACAGAAGCACATATGCTCCCCGGAAATCCGTTGTATCCTTTAAAAGATGGCGTAGCACCATATTTTTGAATCGTCTTTTCCGCTATTTGATCGAGCTCTTTCGTTGTAATTCCTGGAGTAATGTGCTGTTTCAACTCTTGATGAGTCAAAGCAACGATCCTGCCAGCTTCTCGCATGATTTCTATCTCGCGAGGAGTTTTGCAGATTATCATTACGCTAAGCCTCCGATGAGAACATCGATATCAGCAAATACTTTATTGATATCTTGCTCACCATTAATGCTTTGTAAGTAACCAAGCTCTTCGTAGAAATCAAGCAAAGGTTTTGTTTGCTTAATATTTACATCTAAACGATTTGCTACAGTTTCTTCATTGTCATCAGAGCGTTGATATAATTCGCCACCACATTTATCGCACACATCAGCTTTTGCTGGTGGATTGAATTCTAAGTGGTAAGTCGCACCGCACTCTTTACAAATGCGACGGCCTGTAAGGCGTTTTAATAACAACCCTGAATCCACATTAATGTTTAAAACATAGTCGATTTTTTTGCCAAGATCTTTCATAATTTCTTCAAGAGCTGATGCTTGTGCAACAGTTCGTGGGAAACCGTCTAGTAAGAAACCTCTTACGCAGTCGTCTTGACTTAAACGTTCACGAACGATTCCGATTGTAACTTCATCTGGAACAAGTGCACCTTTATCAATAAAAGATTTTGCTTGTAGACCCATTTCAGTTTCAGCCTTCATAGCTGCACGGAACATGTCTCCTGTTGAAATGTGAGGGATGTTATACTTGGCAACAATCTGTTCGGCTTGTGTACCTTTACCAGCACCAGGAAGCCCCATTAAAATTAAGTTCATCCTTGTTCCCCCTCAGAGTACATGAGCATGTAGGGAAGACAATTCTTCCCACTTACTCACTGCTTGATAAACCCTTTGTAATGGCGTTTTACCAGTTGGCTTTCTAGCTGCTTCATTGTTTCTAAAGCAACGCCGACAACGATTAACATACTCGTTCCACCGATCTGTGCAGATGGAGGAAGATTTCCCAATTTCGTAAAGATAACTGGTAAGATTGCAATCGCTGCTAGGAAAATTGATCCTACAAAGGTCAAACGATACAAGATTTTTGTTAGATATTGTTCCGTATTCTTACCCGGACGAATACCTGGAACATATCCACCTTGCTTGTTTAGATTCTCTGACATTTGCTCTGGATTAACCTGAACAAATGCATAGAAATATGTGAAGGCTACAATGAGCGCAACATATATGATCATTCCCACTGGGTGAGAATAGTTAAAGTTTGCAATAATCCACTGCGATACATCATGTTTCGGGAAGAACTGTGCAATAGTCGGAGGCGTAATTAAGAATGAAACAGCAAAAATTACTGGAATAACACCAGCACTATTTACCTTAAGCGGTAAATGTGTGTTTTGTGCTCCAGCATAACCACCATTTCCTCCTGTTACACGCTTCGCATATTGAATTGGGATCTTTCTAACAGCCTGTTGAATGAAAATAACACCCACAATAACTGCTAGCACAGCTAGTAAAATCAATGCAACTTTAACGATACTCATGAACAATTGATCTCCGATATTTTGAAACTGTTGCTGATACACTTGAGATATAACACTTGGGATCGCTGCGGCAATACCGCCAAAGATAAGGATGGAAATACCATTACCTACACCTTTAGCTGTAATCTGTTCACCTAACCACATTAAAAATGCAGTACCAGCAGTCAGTACCGTAGCAATGTATAAATAAGTGCTCCAACCTGGATTCAAAATTAATTGTCCACCTACCATACCGTTAAAACCGATTGACATACCAAACCCCTGAATAAACGCAAGAACAATTGTAAAGTAACGCGTGAATTGCGTTAATTTACGACGGCCCATTTCACCTTGCTTCGACCATTCCGAAAATTTAGGAACAACATCCATCTGCAATAATTGCACGATGATGGATGCTGTAATATACGGCATGATTCCCATCGCAAAGATGGAGAAGTTTTTCAAGGCTCCACCGCCAAATGTATTTAGAATACCTAAAGCATTTAATTGATCTTGTGCCTTCAGTACGTCTCCATTTGTAAATGGCACGGGGATAAACGTGCCAATCCTGAATACGATTAACATCGCTAAAGTGAATAATATTTTACGTCTTATCTCAGCAACGCGCATAAAGTTGGAGATTGTACGAAACATTAGATCACCTCAACTGATCCGCCAGCTGCTTCAATTGCTTCTTTAGCACTTGAAGAGAACTTGTGCGCTTTAACAGTTAGTTTTTTCTCTACTGCTCCGCTTGCAAGAACTTTAACACCGTCGTTTAACTTGCTGATAACGCCAGTTTCCAGCAATAATTCAGGTGTTACTTCTGTACCATCTTCAAAACGATTTAACGTTGATAAGTTTACAATAGCAAACTCTTTACGGTTAATGTTTGTGAAGCCGCGTTTTGGTAAACGACGGAATAATGGAGTTTGACCACCTTCGAAGCCAAGACGAACACCGCCGCCAGAACGTGCGTTTTGTCCTTTATGACCTTTACCAGCAGTTTTACCGTTACCAGAACCGATACCACGACCGACACGGTTACGTACTTTACGAGAACCTTCTGCAGGTTTTAATTCATGAAGTTTCATTCCCAGGCACCTCCTTATATTAATGAGTTATCCTTAAGCTTCTTTTACAGTTACAAGGTGAGAAACTTTGTTGATCATACCAAGAATAGCAGGAGTTTCTTCCTTAACTACAGTTGAATTCAACTTTTTAAGACCTAAAGCTTCTACCGTCGCACGTTGATCTTGTGGACGACCAATTACACTACGAGTGAGGGTAATTTCTAACTTTTTCGCCATTTGTTTTCCCTCCTTAACCTAGTAGCTCTTCTACAGATTTACCGCGTAATTTTGCAACATCTTCAGCGCGCTTAAGTTCGCTTAATCCGTTCACAGTAGCGCGAATCATGTTGATTGGTGTGTTAGAACCAAGAGATTTCGAAAGAATATCTTGTACACCAGCTAATTCAAGGACCGCACGAACAGGTCCACCAGCAATAACACCAGTACCCTCAGCAGCAGGTTTTAAGAATACTTCACCAGCGCCAAAATGACCGTTGATTGTGTGTGGAATTGTTGTACCAACTAATGGTACAGCGATTAAGTTTTTCTTAGCGTCTTCGATAGCTTTACGGATTGCGTCTGGTACCTCTTGTGCTTTACCAGTACCGAATCCAACATGACCGTTTTTATCGCCAACTACAACTAGTGCAGCAAAGCGGAAACGACGACCACCCTTAACAACTTTCGCGACACGATTTATCGTAACTACACGTTCTTCAAGTTCTAATTTACTTGGGTCAATGCGATGCATCAATTTTCCCTCCTTTGACCATTAAAATTGTAATCCAGCCTCACGAGCAGCTTCAGCTAGAGCTTTAACACGGCCATGGTATAAGTAACCACCGCGATCAAATACTACTTCTTTAACGCCTTTCTCTACAGCACGCTTAGCAACTGATTCTCCAACTTTCGTAGCAGCTTCAATATTGCTAGTACCGTTAAGAGCAAGGTCTTTATCAAGAGTAGATGCACTTACTAACGTTACACCATTCACATCATCAATAACTTGAGCGTAAATATGTTGGTTAGAACGGAACACGTTTAAACGTGGACGCTCTGCAGTACCAGTAAGTTTAGCACGTACACGTGCATGTCTTTTCTTACGAGTCGCATTTTTATCAGCTTTAGTGATCATTCTTGTCACTCCTTTCTCTCACCTAACGGGTTTACTTAGCAGTTTTACCTTCTTTACGACGAACAACTTCGCCTTCGTAACGAATACCTTTACCTTTGTAAGGCTCAGGAGCACGTACAGCACGGATGTTAGCAGCGAATTCGCCAACACGTTGCTTGTCGATACCTTTAATTACGATCTTAGTTGGTGCAGGTACTTCAACTTCAAGACCTGCTTCCGGAGTCATTTCTACTGGATGAGAATAACCTACGCTTAATACAAGTTTATCACCTTGTTTTTGAGCACGGTAACCAACACCGACTAATTCAAGTCCGCGTGCGAAACCTTCAGTTACACCTTCAACCATGTTTCCGATTAAAGCACGAGTTGTACCGTGTAATGCACGGTGTTCCTTCTGTTCAGATGGACGCTCAACTGTTAATGTATTCTCTTCAATTTTGATAAGCATATCAGCATTGAAAGTACGAGTTAATTCACCTTTAGGGCCTTTTACTGTTACAGTATTGTCTTCTGCAACTGTAATAGTAACACCTGCAGGGATTTCAAGAATCTTTTTACCAATACGAGACATGTGGTCACACCTCCGTTCGTTTTAAATATATATTACCAAACGTATGCTACTACTTCTCCACCAGTTTGTAATTGACGAGCGTCTTTGTCTGTCATTACTCCCTTAGATGTAGAAACAAGAGCGATACCTAATCCGTTAAGTACACGTGGTACTTCGTCAGCTTTAGCGTAAACGCGTAAGCCAGGTTTACTGATACGTTTTAATCCAGTGATTACACGTTCATTGTTTGCACCATATTTCAGGAAAATACGAAGGATACCTTGTTTGTTATCCTCGATGTATTCTACATCACGAATGAAACCTTCACGTTTTAAAAGTTCAGCGATCTCTTTTTTGATTTTAGAAGCAGGAACCTCTAATTTCTCATGACGTACCATGTTCGCATTACGGATGCGAGTAAGCATGTCTGCAATTGGATCTGTCATCACCATGTGTTTTACCTCCTTCCCATTTGTGGGTTTTACCAACTAGCTTTTTTAACACCAGGAATTTGACCTTTATATGCAAGTTCACGGAAACAAATACGGCAAAGTTTAAATTTGCGGTATACAGAATGCGGACGACCGCAGCGTTCGCAACGTGTATACTCTTGTACTTTAAACTTAGGAGTACGCTTTTGTTTCGCTATCATAGATTTTTTAGCCACGTTTTCGCCTCCTCTACTTAGCGTTGGCTTCCATTATTTTTGGAATGGCATACCGAATTGTGTTAACAGTTCACGAGCTTCTTCATCAGTTTTCGCTGTAGTAACGATTACGATGTCCATACCGCGGACTTTGCTTACTTTATCATAATCAATCTCAGGGAAAATAAGTTGCTCTTTAACACCTAATGTATAGTTTCCACGACCATCGAATGATTTCTTAGAAACACCACGGAAATCACGTACACGTGGTAAAGAAACTGATACTAATTTGTCGAAGAACTCATACATTTGCTCGCCGCGTAAAGTTACTTTCGCACCGATTGGCATACCTTCACGAAGACGGAAACCAGCGATTGATTTTTTAGCACGAGTTACAACAGGTTTTTGACCTGTGATTTGTGTTAATTCTTCTACTGCGTTGTCTAACGCTTTTGAGTTAGATACCGCGTCACCAACACCAGTGTTGATTACGATCTTTTCGATTTTTGGTACCTGCATTACAGATTTATAGTTAAACTTGCTCACTAGAGCAGGAGTAATTTCCTTTTGGAACTTCTCTTTAAGGCGATTCAATGAAGTGACCTCCTTTCTTAAGAAAATTATTTATCTAATAATTCACCAGATTTTTTTGCAATACGAACTTTTTTACCATCTTCTACTTTGAAGCCTACGCGAGTAGGTTCACCTGTTTTCGGATCTAAAATCATAACGTTAGAAACGTGAATAGGTGCTTCTTTAGTAATAATTCCACCTTGTGGATTTAATTGAGATGGCTTAGAGTGCTTCTTAACGATATTGACACCCTCAACGATAACACGGTTTTGCTTTGGGAAAGCCACAAGGATAACGCCTTGTTTTCCTTTGTCTTTACCAGTGATTACCTGTACTTTATCACCTTTTTTTACATGCATCTTAATTCTGCACCTCCTTAGCAAGGCAATACCTTAAATTATAGAACTTCTGGAGCTAAAGAAACGATCTTCATGAAGTTGCTATCACGTAATTCACGAGCTACTGGTCCGAAGATACGAGTACCACGTGGGCTCTTATCGTCTTTAATGATAACCGCTGCGTTTTCATCAAATTTGATGTAAGAACCGTCCGGACGACGAGCTCCGCTCTTCGTACGTACTACTACTGCTTTAACAACGTCACCTTTTTTAACAACGCCACCTGGTGTTGCTTGTTTTACCGTAGCAACGATAATGTCACCAATGTTAGCATATTTACGACCAGAGCCGCCTAATACTTTAATTGTTAAAAGTTCACGTGCACCAGAGTTGTCAGCAACTTTCAAACGAGATTCTTGTTGGATCATGTTATGAAACCTCCCTTCGGACTAAAAATTCCGATTCGTCTATTTAGATAATAACCGCTTCTTCAACGATTTCAACTAAACGGAAACGCTTAGTAGCAGAAAGCGGGCGAGTTTCCATGATTTTAACGATATCGCCAAGTTTCGCTTGGTTTTGCTCATCATGGGCTTTGTACTTCTTAGAATACTTAACACGTTTTCCGTACAAGGAATGAGTTTTGTAAGTTTCAACTAAAACTGTAATCGTTTTGTCCATTTTGTCAGACACTACACGACCAGTATAAACTTTGCGTTGGTTACGTTCGCTCACTATGCAAACCTCCCCTCAATTTATCGATTAATTCCGATCTCTCTTTCACGAACTACAGTTTTCATACGAGCAATTGCTTTACGCACTTCACGAATGCGAGTTGGATTCTCTAATTGTCCTGTAGCAAGTTGGAAGCGAAGATTAAACAACTCTTCCTTTAAAGCTTTAACTTTTGTTTCGATTTCGGCAGTGGTTAATTCACGAATATCATTAGTTTTCATTAGATTCACCACCATTTTCTTCACGTTTTACGAATTTACATTTCACAGGTAACTTGTGAGCTGCAAGACGTAATGCTTCGCGTGCTACCTCTTCAGATACACCCGCGATTTCGAACATAATTTTCCCAGGTTTTACTACTGCTACCCAGCCTTCTGGTGCCCCTTTACCGGAACCCATACGTACTTCTAGAGGTTTTGCAGTGTAAGGTTTAGAAGGGAAAATTTTAATCCATACTTTACCGCCACGTTTCATGTAACGAGTCATTGCACGACGAGCAGCTTCGATTTGACGGTTTGTAATCCATGAAGCAGCTTGTGCTTGTAAACCGAATTCACCGAAAGCAATTTCAGTTCCACCTTTAGCACGACCACGCATTTTACCACGATGCTCTCTACGATATTTTACGCGTTTTGGCATTAACATATTATTTTCCTCCTTCCTCAGAAGCTTTCTTTTTTGTAGGAAGGACTTCTCCACGGTAGATCCATACTTTTACGCCTAATTTACCGTATGTTGTATCAGCTTCAACTGCTGCATAGTCAATATCAGCGCGAAGTGTATGAAGTGGAACAGTTCCTTCACTGTAAGATTCTGCACGAGCGATATCAGCTCCGCCAAGACGACCAGAAACCTGTGTTTTAATACCTTTAGCACCTGCACGCATAGCACGTTGAATAACTTGCTTTTGTGCACGACGGAATGATACACGGTTTTCTAATTGACGAGCGATGTTTTCGCCTACTAATTTAGCGTTAAGATCAGCTCTCTTAACTTCTAAAATGTTGATGTGTACACGCTTGCCTGTTAATTGGTTAAGAGCTTTACGAAGTGCTTCAACTTCAGTACCACCTTTACCAATTACCATACCAGGTTTTGCAGTGTGAATTGTAACATTTACACGATTTGCTGCACGTTCGATTTCTACTTTAGCAACAGCAGAATCTTTTAAGCGTACATTAATGTACTCACGGATTTTGATGTCTTCATGTAATAATGTAGCGTAATCTTTCTCAGCGAACCAACGAGATTCCCAGTCACGGATAACGCCGACACGAAGACCAATTGGATTAACCTTTTGACCCATCGATTATCCCTCCTTCTTTTCTGATACCACAACTGTGATGTGGCTTGTGCGTTTGTTAATTTGGCTTGCACGACCCATTGCACGTGGACGGAAACGTTTTAACGTTGGACCTTCGTCAACGAAAACTTTTTCTACAACTAGGTTGTTAATGTCCATCTCATAATTGTGCTCTGCATTTGCGATTGCAGATTTTAAAACTTTTTCTACAACTGGAGAAGCAGTTTTTGGTGTGTGGTTAAGGATAGCAATCGCTTCACCCACTTGCTTACCTCGGATTAAGTCTACTACTAAACGAACTTTACGAGGAGCAATACGAACTGTTCTCGCTACTGCTTTAGCTTGCATTGAAGTGCCTCCTCTCATTATCTTCTAGTTTTCTTATCGTCAGCAAGGTGACCTTTGTACGTACGAGTTGGTGCGAATTCACCTAACTTATGGCCAACCATATCCTCAGTGATGTACACAGGTACGTGTTTACGACCATCATATACAGCGATTGTGTGTCCGATGAACTGAGGGAAGATTGTTGAACGGCGAGACCAAGTTTTAACAACTTGTTTTTGCTCAGATGCAACTAATTTTTCCATTTTGCTCATTAAGTGATCATCGACAAATGGTCCTTTTTTTAAGCTACGAGCCATTTTGGTGCCTCCCTTCGTGATTGGCGTACGGTTCTAGAAATGAACCGTACTACAATCCCATTATTTTTTACGACGACGAACGATAAATTTGTCAGACGCTTTGTTTTTCTTACGAGTCTTGAATCCAAGAGTTGGTTTACCCCATGGAGACATTGGAGACTTACGTCCGATTGGAGAACGTCCTTCACCACCACCGTGTGGGTGATCAACAGGGTTCATTACAGAACCACGAACTGTTGGGCGTTTACCTAACCAGCGAGAGCGACCTGCTTTACCGATTTTGATAAGTTCGTGTTGTTCGTTACCTACTTGACCGATTGAAGCGCGACAAGCAGATAATACAAGACGTACTTCACCAGAAGTTAAACGTACAAGTACGTATTTACCTTCTTTACCAAGTACTTGAGCAGATGTACCAGCAGAACGAACTAATTGTCCGCCACGACCAGGCTTAAGCTCGATGTTATGAACAACAGTACCTACTGGAATGTTGATTAATGGTAATGCGTTACCGATTTTAATGTCAGCTTCTGGGCCAGACATAACTTCCATACCTACTTCTAAAGATTTAGGAGCAAGAATGTAACGTTTTTCACCGTCAACGTAGTTAATTAATGCGATATTCGCAGAGCGGTTTGGATCGTATTCGATCGTAGCAACGCGTCCTGGAATTCCATCTTTGTTACGCTTAAAGTCGATGATACGGTATTGACGCTTATGTCCGCCACCTTGATGACGTACAGTGATTTTACCTTGGTTATTACGACCAGCCTTCTTGCTTAAAGGAGCAAGTAATGACTTTTCGGGTCTATCAGTCGTGATTTCAGCGAAATCATTCGTAGTCATATTACGACGACCGTTAGTAGTTGGATTATACTTTTTGATTCCCATCTCAATTTCCCTCCTTCTTTAGTAAGAATTAAACGCCTTGGAAGATTTCGATTTCTTTGCTGTCAGCAGTTAGCTTAACGATTGCTTTACGACGACGGCTAGTAAAACCAGCGTGACGACCAACGCGTTTTGCTTTCGGCTTGTAGTTCATGATGTTCACTTTTTCTACTTTAACACCAAAGATCGCTTCAAGAGCATCTTTAACTTCTGTTTTATTAGATTTAACGTCCACATCGAACGTGTATTTTTTTTCAGCCATCATTTCCATAGAACGTTCAGTGATAACTGGGCGCTTAATGATATCACGAGGATCTCTCATTATGCAAGCACCTCCTCTACTTTTTCCACTGCCGCTTTTGTCATGATTAGCTTATCATGATGAAGCACGTCTAAAACGTTTACGCCATCAGCAGTGATTACTGTTACTCCAGGGATATTGCGAGCAGATAACTCTACAGATTCGTTTGCATCAGCAGTTACGATAAGAGCTTTCTTCTCAACAGTTAATCCTTTAAGTACTGCTAGCATGTCTTTTGTTTTTGGTGCATTTAACACTAGGTCTTCAAGAACTACAATGTTGTTCTCAACTACTTTAGTAGCTAATGCAGATTTGATTGCTAAACGACGAACTTTCTTAGGAAGTTTGTACGCATAGCTTCTTGGTGTAGGTCCGAATACCGTACCACCACCACGCCATTGAGGAGAGCGGATAGACCCTTGACGAGCACGTCCAGTTCCTTTTTGACGCCATGGTTTACGACCACCACCGCGAACTTCAGAGCGAGTTTTTACTTTGTGTGTACCTTGACGTAAAGATGCACGTTGCATCATTACAGCTTCGAAAAGTACAGCTTCATTTGGTTCGATACCGAAAATAGCTTCAGCTAATTCGATTTCACCAACCTGTGAACCAGTTTGGTTATATACAGTAACTTTTGGCATTGGAATTCCTCCTTCCTATTGTGAATTATTTGCTAACCTTCACAGCGCCTTGAACAACTACAAGAGATTTCTTAGCACCTGGAACGTTACCTTTTACTAGTAATAAGTTGCGCTCAGTGTCAACTTGAACGATTTCTAAGTTTTGGATAGTAACTTGGTCTCCACCCATACGTCCAGCAAGTTTTTTGCCTTTGAATACACGGTTCGGAGCAACTGGGCCCATTGAACCTGGACGACGGTGATAGCGAGAACCATGAGACATAGGTCCGCGAGATTGTCCGTGGCGTTTGATAACACCTTGGAAACCTTTACCTTTAGAAATTCCTGTTACATCAACGATTTCACCTGTAGCGAATACGTCAACTTTTACCTCTTGACCAACCTCTAATCCGTCCACGTCTGCATCGCGGATTTCGCGAATGAAGCGCTTAGGAGTTGTAGATGCTTTAGCAGTGTGGCCTTGTTCAGGTTTGTTAGTTAACTTTTCACGTTTATCTTCAAATCCTAACTGGATTGCATTGTAGCCATCAGTTTCAGTTGTTTTCTTTTGAAGAACAACGTTTGGATTAGCAGCGATAACTGTTACTGGGATTAACTCACCGTTCTCAGCAAATACTTGAGTCATACCGATCTTTCTTCCTAAGATTCCTTTGGTCATGAGTTACACCTCCTACATTTTTAAGTTATATAAATTATAGTTTGATTTCGATATCTACACCAGATGGTAAGTCTAAACGCATTAATGAATCTACTGTTTGTGGAGTAGGACTCACGATGTCGATTAGACGTTTGTGCGTGCGCATTTCGAATTGCTCACGAGAATCTTTGTACTTATGAACAGCACGAAGAATTGTGTAAACAGTTTTTTCAGTTGGTAATGGGATCGGACCAGAAACTGTTGCCCCAGAACGCTTAGCTGTTTCTACAATTTTCTCAGCTGACTGATCAAGAATACGGTGATCGTAAGCTTTTAAACGGATACGAATTTTTTCTTTTGCCATTATTTTCCCTCCTTCGTTCGCCTATTTCTAAAATAGACCTTCTCCATGGAAATTTCCCCACACCATGCCATGGCAAAGCGGCCGGGTGTGTCAGCAACCTTCCACTTCATCGCAGTCAAAGACCAACATTGTCTATTATACAATGTTATTCGTCTAGATGCAAGCATCTTTTTGTTTGCATCTGCTTTTCTCTACTTTTGCTATTATACATGGCACTTTAAAGAATTTCAAGTTTTCATCTAACAGAATTCATTTTACAGTTTCTGGATTATCTTTTGTCGTTTTTATATTACTATAGAAGAAACTCGTCAAAACAAAAAACACCCTCTTCTTCCTTATATAAACGCAAACAAAAAACCTAAGGGAAAATCCCTTAGGTTTTTTTATATCAGTTAAGATTACTCAACGATAGTAGCAACTACACCGTAACCTACTGTACGTCCACCTTCACGAATAGAGAATTTAGTTCCCTCTTCGATAGCGATTGGAGCGATAAGTTCGATAGTCATTTCGATGTTGTCACCAGGCATTACCATTTCAGTACCTTCTGGTAATTGGATGATACCAGTTACGTCAGTTGTACGGAAGTAGAACTGAGGACGGTAGTTAGCGAAGAATGGAGTGTGACGTCCACCTTCTTCTTTAGATAATACGAAAACTTCAGCTTTGAATTTAGCGTGAGCTTTTACAGAACCGCTTTTTGCAAGTACTTGTCCACGTTGGATGTCTTCACGAGCAACCCCACGAAGTAAAGCACCGATGTTGTCTCCAGCTTGAGCTTGGTCAAGAAGTTTACGGAACATCTCTACACCAGTTACAGTTGTAGAAGCATTTTCTTCAGCAAGACCGATGATTTCTACTACGTCACCAACTTTAACGATACCGCGCTCAACACGACCAGTAGCAACTGTACCACGACCTGTGATAGAGAATACGTCCTCTACAGGCATTAAGAATGGTTTGTCAGTTTCACGTTCTGGAGTTGGGATGTAAGCATCAACTTCAGCCATTAATTCAATGATTTTTGCTTCCCAATCAGCTTCTCCTTGAAGAGCTTTAAGAGCAGAACCTTTGATTACAGGAATGTCGTCGCCTGGGAATCCGTATTCAGATAATAGGTCGCGAACTTCCATTTCTACTAATTCTAATAATTCTTCGTCATCTACCATGTCGCATTTGTTTAAGAATACAACGATGTAAGGAACACCTACTTGACGAGAAAGAAGGATGTGCTCACGTGTTTGAGGCATTGGGCCATCAGCAGCAGATACTACTAAGATACCGCCGTCCATTTGAGCAGCACCAGTGATCATGTTTTTAACATAGTCAGCGTGACCTGGGCAGTCAACGTGTGCATAGTGACGAGTTTCAGTTTCGTACTCAACGTGTGCAGTTGAGATTGTGATACCGCGCTCTCTTTCTTCTGGAGCAGCATCGATTTGATCGTATCCGCGTGCTTCAGCACCACCAGCTTTTGCAAGAACTGTAGTGATCGCAGCAGTTAATGTAGTTTTACCATGGTCAACGTGGCCGATTGTACCGATGTTAACATGGGGTTTAGAACGTTCGAATTTAGCTTTAGCCATTCTAAATTCCTCCTTAGTTTATATAGGTTATTTTATATTTAGACTAGAAAGTGAAACTTACGTCCCACTTTCTAAGCTTACATAAGTAGTTATACTTGAACAATCGATAAAAATCAATTATTCACCTTTATTTTTTTTGATAATTTCTTCAGAAACAGACTTTGGTACTTCTTCATAGTGGTCAAACACCATAGAGAATGTTCCGCGTCCTTGAGTGTTAGAACGTAATGACGTTGCATAACCGAACATTTCAGAAAGTGGAACCATAGCGCGAACAACTTGTGCGTTACCGCGAGCTTCCATACCTTCTACACGTCCACGACGAGATGTTACGTCACCCATAATGTCACCCATGTACTCTTCAGGAATTACAACTTCAACTTTCATCATTGGCTCAAGAATTACTGGGCTACATTTAGAAACCGCAGCTTTAAGTGCCATAGATGCAGCGATTTTGAACGCCATCTCAGATGAATCGACATCATGGTAAGATCCGTCAACTAATGCAGCTTTAATGTCAACTAGTGGATAACCAGCTAGTACACCATTTTTAAGTGCATCTTCAAGACCTGCTCCAACAGCTGGGATGTATTCACGAGGAACTACACCACCGACGATCTTGTTTTCGAATTCGAATCCTTTACCTTCTTCGTTAGGTTCAAACTCAATCCAAACGTGACCGAATTGTCCACGACCACCAGATTGACGAGCGAACTTACCTTCAACTTTCGCAGCAGCGCGGAAAGTCTCACGGTATGCTACCTGAGGAGCACCAACGTTTGCTTCCACTTTGAATTCACGACGCATACGGTCAACGATGATATCAAGGTGAAGTTCACCCATACCAGCGATGATAGTTTGGCCAGTTTCTTGGTCAGTGTGAGCACGGAATGTTGGATCTTCTTCAGAAAGCTTAGATAATGCTGTACCCATTTTATCTTGGTCAGCTTTAGATTTTGGTTCGATAGCTACAGAGATAACCGGCTCTGGGAATTCCATAGACTCAAGGATAACAAGGCTCTTCTCGTCACAAAGAGTATCACCAGTAGTAGTATCTTTTAAACCTACAGCAGCAGCGATATCACCAGCGTAAACTGTTGAAATCTCTTCACGGCTGTTAGCGTGCATTTGTAGGATACGACCTACACGCTCACGCTTACCTTTAGTTGAGTTTTTCACGTATGATCCAGAGTTTAACACACCAGAGTACACACGGAAGAACGTTAACTTACCAACATAAGGGTCAGTCATGATTTTGAATGCTAAAGCTGCGAATGGTTCTTCATCGCTAGACTTACGTTCTACTTCTTCATCTGTATCCGGTAGAGTACCTTTAATAGCAGGTACATCTAGTGGTGATGGAAGGTAGTCGATAACTGCGTCTAACAGAATTTGAACACCTTTGTTTTTGAATGCAGAACCACAGATTACTGGGAAGAATTCTACAGAAGTTGTAGCCTTACGGATACCAGCTTTAAGCTCTTCTACAGTGATTTCTTCACCTTCTAGGTACTTCATCATCATTTCTTCATCAAGCTCAGCTACCGCTTCAATAAGTTTTCCACGGTATTCTTCAGCTAATTCTTTGTGCTCTTCAGGAATTTCAACACGTTGAATGTCTGTTCCTAAATCGTTACCGTACATGTAAGCACACTCTTCAACAAGGTCAATGATACCATTGAACTCATCTTCAGCACCGATTGGTAACTGAATTGGATGTGCGTTTGCTTGTAAACGATCGTGGATTGTTCCTACAGAGTATAAGAAATCTGCACCGATCTTATCCATTTTGTTAACGAATACGATACGAGGTACGCCGTAAGTAGTAGCCTGACGCCAAACAGTTTCTGTTTGTGGTTCTACACCAGATTGCGCATCAAGTACCGCTACAGCGCCATCAAGTACGCGTAAAGAACGTTCTACTTCTACTGTGAAATCTACGTGTCCTGGAGTATCAATGATGTTTACACGATGACCTTTCCATTGTGCTGTAGTTGCAGCAGAAGTAATTGTGATACCACGCTCTTGCTCTTGCTCCATCCAGTCCATCTGAGATGCACCTTCGTGAGTTTCACCGATTTTATGAATACGTCCTGTGTAGTACAGAATACGCTCAGTTGCTGTTGTTTTACCAGCATCGATGTGAGCCATGATACCAATATTACGAGTGTTTTCTAAAGAGAACTCTCTTGCCATTTGGTGTCTTGCTCCTTCCATATATGGATTGGATTTTTTTATTTTAAGTAGCAAAAAAGCCACTTTATATTGTTACACATGTCAGTATGTCCAGTACTCTCATTATGTAAAACGAGCGCCCGATGAAAGGGAGAGGCATTCTCCCTCTCCACACTTCCATAAGCGACAAATAAAGCGGTTTATGCTTACATTTATTTTACGTTGAATCCTACCAACGGTAATGAGCAAATGCTTTGTTAGCTTCTGCCATTTTATGAGTGTCTTCACGTTTCTTAACAGATGCACCAGCGTTGTTAGCTGCATCTAAGATTTCGTTAGCAAGACGCTCTTCCATAGTTTTTTCACCACGAAGACGAGCGTAGTTTACTAACCAACGAAGACCTAAAGTTGTACGGCGTTCTGGACGAACCTCAACTGGAACTTGGTAGTTAGCACCACCAACACGACGAGCGCGTACTTCAAGAACAGGCATGATGTTCTTAAGAGCTTGCTCGAATACTTCCATTGGCTCTTTACCAGTACGTTCGTTTACGATATCGAACGCATTATAAAGAATTGTTTGAGATTTACCTTTTTTACCGTCAACCATCATTTTGTTGATAAGGCGTGTTACTAGCTTCGAATTGTACATTGGATCTGGTAACACGTCACGTTTCGCAACAGGTCCTTTACGAGGCATATTGAGTTCCTCCTTTCATTTTAAAGTTATTATTTTTTAGCAGGTTTTGGTCTCTTAGTACCATATTTAGAACGTCCTTGCATACGTTTGTCAACACCAGCTGTGTCAAGCGCACCACGAACGATGTGGTAACGTACCCCCGGTAAATCCTTTACACGACCACCGCGAATTAATACTACGCTATGCTCTTGTAGGTTATGACCGATACCTGGGATGTAAGCTGTAACCTCGATACCGTTTGTTAAACGTACACGAGCGTATTTACGTAACGCTGAGTTAGGTTTCTTTGGAGTCATTGTACCAACACGAGTACATACACCACGTTTTTGAGGTGCAGAGATATCAGTTGATTTTTTCTTTAAAGAGTTAAAACCTTTGTTTAACGCAGGTGATTTAGATTTCCATACTTTATCAGTACGACCATTTCTCACTAATTGGTTAATAGTAGGCATTTGATTATCCTCCCTTCGCATGTTTGTATGACCACATATCCAGGTGGTTCATTATTAGTTGAAAACAAAGTTTTTGCAAGGAAGAGCAAATGCTCTCTCCTCACAAAAACAGTTTTAACTTATTATTCCTATTGCTGAAGCTCCCACTTGAATCCCCGAAGCTTTACCAAGCTTACGAACTGATTCAACTTTTGTTATGGGCACGTTATATTGCATTGCAACACGAATGATAGCATGGGTTAACCGCATGTCAGCATCCTCTGCGATGACAACTTCTTTAACTGTACCATTTTTGATTGCCTCCAATGTACGTTTATGACCAACGACTACATTTTCAGCAGTTGATACTTTTTGATAAGACATATAAATATCCTCCAAAGCATCGTTCAGGAGCAACCTTGATTATAGTAACATTTTGACTCATACAATGTCAACTAAGATTAATTGTTTTTATACAAAATTTATGCCGGAAAATTTTACTGTTCCACATAAACCTCATCGTTTTCTACATTCATGTCATCTTGTGTTGTTTTTACAAGATCCACTTTGCGATAACGATTCATACCTGTTCCAGCAGGAACAAGTTTACCGATAATAACATTTTCTTTTAATCCTAGAAGTTCATCGCGTTTACCCTTAATTGCTGCATCAGTTAAGACACGAGTTGTTTCTTGGAACGATGCTGCAGATAAGAATGAATCTGTTTCAAGTGAAGCTTTTGTAATACCAAGTAGAACAGGTCTAGCTGTTGCTGGTTGCTTACCTTGCAGTAAGACCTTAGCATTCGCATCAGTGAACTGATGGATATCTAGTAATGTTCCTGGTAATACATCTGTTTCACCTGCATCACTTACACGAACTTTACGTAACATTTGACGTACCATTACTTCTACGTGTTTGTCACCAATTTCTACCCCTTGCATACGGTATACTTTTTGAACTTCACGTAATAAGTATTCTTGAACCGCCGTAATGTCCGTTACTTTTAGTAATTCTTTCGGATCAATAGAACCTTCTGTTAACTCTTTACCGTGGCTAATTGGCTGTCCTGGAGTTACTTTCAGACGAGCACCGTAAGGAATAGCATACGTACGAGCTTCAACTTCACCCTGTACAACTACTTCTTGGCGATCTTTAACGTCGTTGATCGCTGCGATAACACCGTCGATTTCACTGATAACTGCCTGACCTTTCGGATTACGAGCTTCGAAGATCTCTTGGATACGAGGTAAACCTTGAGTAATATCATCTCCGGCAACCCCACCTGTATGGAATGTACGCATCGTTAACTGTGTACCTGGCTCACCGATAGATTGAGCTGCGATAATACCTACCGCTTCTCCTACTTCTACGTCTGTTCCAGTTGCTAAGTTACGACCGTAACACTTCTTACATACACCGTGGCGAGTGTTACACGTAAACGCTGAACGAATGTTTACAGTTTCAACACCCGAATTTTCAACGATATGAGCGATATCTTCAGTAATTAATTGATTTTCAGCAACTAATACTTCACCTGTTTCAGGATGTTTTACAGTTTTTCTTGCAAAACGTCCAACAAGACGATCATATAATGACTCGATAACTTCATTACCCTCTTTAATCGCACCAATTAATAAACCGCGATCTGTTCCACAATCATCTTCACGAACGATTACATCTTGTGCAACGTCAACAAGACGACGTGTTAAGTAACCAGAATCGGCAGTTTTAAGTGCTGTATCGGCAAGACCTTTACGCGCACCATGCGTAGAGATGAAGTACTCAAGTACTGTTAAACCTTCACGGAAACTCGATTTGATTGGAAGTTCGATGATACGACCAGATGGATTGGCCATAAGACCACGCATACCAGCAAGCTGAGTAAAGTTAGATGCGTTACCACGGGCACCTGAGTCACTCATCATGAAGATTGGGTTGCGTTTATTCAAGGATTTCATCAGTTTTCCTTGGATAACATCTTTTGCATTACTCCAAATAGAGATAACGCGATCGTAACGTTCTTCTTCCGTGATTAAACCGCGACGGAATTGTTTAATTACATTATCTACTTTTGCTTGTGCTTCGTGGAGAATTTCATCTTTTTCGCCTAATACAAGAATGTCAGATACCCCAACTGTAATACCAGCTTTTGTAGAGTACTTGAATCCTAAGTTTTTCATACGGTCAAGCATGCGAGACGTTTCTGTAATTTGGAAACGTTTGAACACTTCCGCAATGATGTTACCAAGGATCTTCTTGCTAAATGGCGCCACTTCTTCGCGACTAGCAATAATTTCTTTAATGTTCGCACCTTTTTCAACGAAATATTTCGCTGGTGTTTCTTTTTCAAGGTTTGAATTTGTTGGTTCATTAATATAAGGGAACGACTCTGGTAAGATTTCGTTAAATATTAATTTACCAACTGTTGTTAATAGAAGCATACTCTTTTGCTCTTCAGTAAATGTTGCGTTGTTTACTGCACTTGCAGCTACTGCAACACGTGTATGAAGATGAACATATCCATTTTGATATGCAAGCAATGCTTCATTTGCATCTTTGAAGACCATACCTTCACCGATTGCACCTTCACGCTCAAGTGTTAAGTAATAGTTACCTAATACCATATCCTGAGATGGAGTAACAACTGGTTTACCGTCTTTCGGGTTCAAGATGTTTTGTGCCGCTAACATAAGAAGACGAGCTTCAGCTTGAGCTTCTGATGATAAAGGTACGTGAACGGCCATTTGGTCACCGTCAAAGTCCGCGTTGTATGCAGTACATACAAGTGGGTGAAGACGGATTGCGCGACCTTCTACTAATGTAGGTTCAAACGCCTGGATACCAAGACGGTGAAGTGTTGGTGCGCGGTTTAGAAGTACTGGATGTTCTTTAATCACAGACTCTAAAACGTCCCAAACTTCAGGTTGTACACGCTCGATTTTACGTTTCGCACTCTTAATGTTATGTGCTAATCCTTTTTCAACTAACTCTTTCATTACGAAAGGTTTGAACAGTTCAAGCGCCATTTCTTTTGGTAATCCACATTGATACATCTTTAAGTTCGGTCCTACAACGATTACAGAACGACCAGAGTAGTCAACACGTTTACCTAATAAGTTTTGACGGAAACGTCCTTGTTTACCTTTAAGCATGTGAGATAGTGATTTTAATGGACGGTTACCTGGCCCAGTAACTGGACGGCCACGACGACCATTATCGATTAATGCGTCTACAGCTTCTTGTAACATACGTTTTTCGTTTTGAACGATGATGCTTGGTGCACCTAAGTCCAATAGACGTTTTAAACGGTTGTTACGGTTAATTACACGACGGTATAAGTCGTTTAAGTCAGAAGTAGCAAAACGTCCACCGTCTAACTGTACCATTGGGCGTAGTTCTGGTGGGATTACTGGTAGAACATCTAAGATCATCCAAGACGGTTCATTTCCAGAGTTACGGAATGCTTCTAATACTTCTAGACGTTTAATAGCACGAGTACGGCGTTGTCCTTGTGCTGTTTTTAATTCTTCTTTTAAGAAGTCTACTTCTTTATCTAAATCGATGTCTTGTAGTAGCTTTTTAATTGCTTCTGCACCCATAGCAGCTTGGAATGTGCTACCATATCGATCACGATATGCACGGTATTCTTTTTCAGAAAGTAATTGCTTCTTATCAAGTGGTGTATCTCCACTTTCTGTTACAACATAAGAAGCGAAATAAATTACTTCTTCAAGCGCGCGAGGGGACATGTCTAAGACAAGTCCCATGCGGCTCGGGATACCTTTGAAATACCAAATATGAGATACAGGAGCAGCTAATTCGATATGACCCATACGTTCACGACGTACTTTTGCACGCGTTACTTCAACGCCACATCGATCACAAACTACACCTTTATAACGTACACGTTTGTATTTTCCGCAATGACATTCCCAGTCCTTTTGTGGTCCGAAAATACGCTCACAGAACAAGCCATCTTTTTCAGGCTTTAACGTACGATAGTTAATAGTTTCTGGTTTCTTAACTTCACCGTATGACCAAGAACGAATCTTGTCAGGTGAAGCAAGTCCAATCTTCATATATTCAAAGTTATTTACATCTATCAAGGGGCCTACCTCCCTTTTAGTCTACAGGTTATCCCAATTATTCCTTAGTTGTCTCAACTTCGACATTCAATTTATCTGCTGATTGATGATCATCGTCATCTTCTGTATCACGCATTTCAATTTCTGTATCGTCGCTAGACATCATTTTAACGTCCATACCTAAACTTTGCAGCTCTTTAATCAATACTTTGAATGATTCAGGAACGCCTGGTTCTGGAACATTTTCGCCTTTAACAATTGCTTCATAAGTCTTAACACGTCCAACAACATCATCAGACTTCACTGTTAAGATTTCTTGAAGAGTATAAGCAGCACCGTAAGCTTCAAGTGCCCAAACCTCCATCTCACCGAAACGCTGTCCACCGAACTGAGCTTTACCTCCAAGAGGTTGCTGCGTTACAAGTGAGTATGGTCCAGTAGAACGAGCATGAAGTTTATCGTCAACCATGTGCGCAAGTTTGATCATATACATGACACCAACAGATACGCGGTTATCGAATGGTTCACCAGTACGTCCGTCATACAGGATTGTTTTCGCGTCATTTGCCATACCAGCTTCTTCAATTGTGCCCCAAACATCTTCCTCACGAGCACCATCGAATACTGGTGTTGCAATGTGAATGCCAAGGTATCTTGCTGCCATACCAAGATGAAGCTCTAATACCTGACCGATATTCATACGAGATGGTACCCCTAATGGGTTTAACATGATATCGATTGGCGTACCGTCTGGTAGGTAAGGCATATCTTCTTCTGGTAAAATACGAGAAATAACACCTTTGTTACCGTGACGTCCGGCCATCTTGTCACCTTCAGAAATTTTACGTTTTTGAACGATATATGCACGTACAAGTTGATTCACGCCTGGTGGCAATTCATCGCCATCTTCACGGTTGAATACTTTTACGTCTAAGATAATACCGCCACCACCGTGTGGTACACGTAGTGATGTATCACGTACTTCACGCGCTTTTTCTCCAAAGATAGCATGTAATAGACGTTCTTCAGCTGTTAATTCTGTTACACCTTTAGGTGTTACTTTACCAACAAGTAAATCTCCATCTTTTACTTCAGCACCAACGCGAATGATACCGCGCTCGTCAAGGTTACGTAATGCGTCTTCCCCAACGTTTGGAATGTCACGTGTAATTTCTTCTGGTCCAAGCTTCGTATCACGAGCTTCTGATTCATATTCTTCAATATGAATAGAAGTGTACACATCATCTTTTACAAGGCGCTCACTCATGATGATCGCATCCTCGTAGTTATAACCGTCCCAAGTCATGAAGCCAACAAGCACGTTACGTCCAAGTGCTAGTTCACCTAATTCCATAGAAGGACCATCCGCAAGGATTTCACCTTTTACAACTTCATTTCCAACACTTACGATTGGACGTTGGTTGTAACAAGTTCCTTGGTTAGAACGAATGAATTTTTGCATTTTGTAGCGATCTAAGTCGCCTTTTACTGTTTGACCGTCAACTTCTACATAGCGACGTACCCAAACTTCACGTGCTTCTACGCGCTCAACAACACCAGGATGTTTACAGATTACTGCAGCACCTGAGTCTTTTGCTGATACGTACTCCATACCTGTACCTACAATCGGAGATTCCGGATTCATTAACGGAACCGCCTGACGTTGCATGTTCGCTCCCATAAGTGCGCGGTTAGAGTCATCGTTTTCTAAGAACGGAATACAAGCTGTCGCTGCCGACACTACTTGTTTTGGAGATACATCCATGTAGTCGATGCGTTCTCTATTTGTGACAATGTTTTCACCACGGAAACGAGCTACGATATCTTCACTTAGGAATTCACCTTCGTCAGATAATTTCATATTCGCTTGGGCTACAACATAGTTATCTTCTTCATCTGCTGTTAAGTAATCAACATGCCCTGTTACAAGACCAGTTTCTGGGTCAACACGACGGTATGGTGTTTCAATGAAACCAAACTCATTTACTTTCGCGAACGAAGATAATGAGTTAATCAAACCGATGTTTGGTCCCTCTGGTGTTTCAATCGGACACATGCGACCGTAGTGAGAGTAATGAACGTCACGCACTTCAAAGCCTGCGCGCTCACGCGTTAAACCACCAGGTCCTAATGCAGATAGTCTTCGTTTGTGAGTTAACTCTGCTAATGGGTTTGTTTGGTCCATAAACTGAGATAACTGAGAACTTCCGAAGAACTCTTTAATAGATGCAATAACAGGACGAATATTAATTAGTGCCTGTGGTGTAATTGCATTTGTATCTTGGATCGACATTCTCTCACGAACAACACGTTCCATACGAGAAAGACCGATACGGAATTGATTTTGTAACAGTTCTCCAACAGAACGCAGACGACGGTTTCCTAAATGGTCAATATCATCTGTATCCCCTACTTTGTATAGTAGGTTGAAGAAGTAACTGATAGAAGCAAGGATATCACCTGGTGTGATGTGTTTCACATCACGAGTAATGTTTGCATTACCAATTACATTAATTACGCGTTCGCCTTCCGACTCAGGAGCATAAATCTTAATAGATTGCAGCTCAACATCGCCTTCTACCACTCCACCCATTGGTTTCGCTATTTTGAATCCAATGTTTTTCTCTAAGTAAGGTAAAATGCGATCAAGTGTACGACGATCTAAGATTGTTCCTTCTGCCGCTAAAATTTCACCAGTTTCTGGATCCACTAATGTTTCAGCTAAACGTTGATTAAACAATCTGTTTTTAATGTGTAACTTCTTGTTGATCTTATAGCGACCTACATTTGCTAAATCGTAGCGCTTTGGATCAAAGAAACGAGACACAAGTAAGCTCTTAGCATTTTCTACTGTTGGTGGTTCACCAGGACGTAGACGCTCATAAATTTCAAGCAATGCTTTTTCTGTGCTATCTGTGTTGTCTTTTTCTAATGTGTTGCTTAAGTATTCGTTATCACCTAAAAGCTCGGTGATTTCTTGATCAGAGCCAAACCCTAATGCGCGTAACAAAACAGTTACAGGAAGTTTACGCGTACGGTCAATACGCACATATACAACATCCTTAGCATCTGTCTCATACTCTAACCAAGCTCCGCGGTTTGGAATTACAGTAGCAGTAAAACCACGTTTTCCGTTTTTATCCACTTTGCCACTATAGTATACGCTTGGAGAGCGAACTAACTGGGAAACGATAACACGTTCTGCACCGTTAATTACGAATGTTCCAGTCTCTGTCATGAGTGGGAAATCTCCCATGAACACATCTTGTTCTTTTACTTCACCAGTTTCCTTGTTGATTAGACGCACTTTTACACGAAGTGGTGCTGCATACGTCACATCACGCTCTTTGCATTCGTCTACAGAGTATTTAGGTTCACCTAAGCTGTAGTCGATAAATTCAAGCGATAGATTTCCCGTAAAGTCTTCAATCGGAGAAATGTCTTGGAACATTTCTCGCAAACCCTCATCAAGAAACCACTGATAAGAAGAGGTTTGAATTTCGATAAGATTTGGTAACTCTAATACTTCACTAATACGGGCATAACTTCTTCGTTGGCGGTGGCGTCCGTATTGAACTAGTTGACCTGTCAACTGCTTCACCCCTCAAATCATGAGTATTATAAATGCACAAAAAAATTTGTGCAAAATCACAAATAAATACAACTACTGCTATTAGCGTAGTCTCTTTCTCTTAAAGATAAATACGTTGAGTCTTTCTACCTGCTCAAAAAAGAAAAATGGCTTCTATAAGAAAACCATCATTCTGTTTCATAATCTGCTGATTTTACTATCTTTTCCAAGAGAAACAAAAATATACATCTTTCTCAACGCAGAAAATCATATATTGGCATTGTATAATGTTAACATAGCCAAAAATAACCGTCAACGTTTTTTTGATTTTATGATATAATATCCTTTTTTCTTTTCTACAACCTCAACTTCAGAAAATACTTCTTCTAGTTTTTTTAGCGCAGACGGTGCACCTTGTTTCTTTTGAATAACAATCCAAAGTTCTCCACCTGGAACTAAATACTCCACAGCTTTTTCTAAAATCTCATGTACGATATCTTTACCCGCACGAATTGGAGGGTTAGATAGAATAGCAGCATACTTACCATCTACATTTTCATAGACGCTACTTTGAAAAATACGTATATTCTCGATTTTGTTATTAGCGGCGTTTTCTTTCGCAAGCCCAAGTGCCCTCTCATTCACATCCACCATGTGAACTTCACGACCTTGAAACTCTTTCGCTAACGACAAACCAATAGGACCGTATCCGCAACCTACATCTAATATATTACCTTTAATATCTGGCATTTGAAACGCTTCAATTAAAAGACGGGAACCAAAGTCCACTTCGTTTTTCGAGAACACCCCATGATCAGATAAGAAAGTAAATCGAGATCCACGAAGGGCAAACTCCCATCGCTTACGATCACTTTTACTAGAAGGGTCGTTAGAAAAATAATGGTCTGCCATATGGCCACCTCTTTTCTTTACAGTTAAAAAAAAAGCTCGCATGAGAGCGAGCTTTTTTTAAAGCATCAAAAGTTAATTACTTAACTTCTACAGCAGCGCCAACTTCTTCAAGTTTAGCTTTAATTTCTTCAGCTTCTTCTTTAGCAGCAGCTTCTTTGATTACTTTTGGAGTGTTGTCAACTAATTCTTTAGCTTCTTTTAAGCCAAGACCAGTGATTTCACGAACAACTTTGATAACTTTGATTTTTTGTGCACCAGCGCTAGTTAGTTCCACATCAAATTCAGTTTTCTCAGCAGCAGCTTCTCCAGCGCCACCAGCAACAGCTACAGGAGCAGCAGCAGTTACGCCGAATTCTTCCTCGATAGCTTTTACTAAGTCGTTAAGTTCTAATACAGTCATAGATTTAACTGCTTCAATGATTTGTTCTTTAGTCATTGTAAATATCCTCCCTTAAATAGGTTTGTATTGTTTTATCGATAATACGTAATTATCTTTTAAAAAATTAAGCGCCTTGCTCTTCCTTTTGGTCTGCAACTGCTTTAGTAGCAAGTGCAAGGTTACGGATTGGAGCTTGAAGAACGCTAAGAAGCATAGAAAGTAAGCCTTCACGTGATGGAAGAGTAGCAATTGCTTTAACCTCATCAAGTGTTACAAGTTTACCTTCGATTACGCCCGCTTTAATTTCTAAAGCTTCATGATCTTTAGCGAAGTCGTTTAATACTTTCGCAGGAGCAACTACATCCTCGTTACTGAACGCGATTGCGTTTGGTCCTGTTAAGAATTCATTTAACTCAGCCATTTCAGCAGATTCTGCAGCACGACGAGTTAGAGAGTTTTTGTAAACTTTGAACTCAACGCCAGCTTCACGTAATTGCTTACGTAATTCTGTTGCTTCAGAAACTGTTAAACCACGGTAGTCAACAACGATTGTAGATTTACTAGCGCGAAGTTTGTCCGCGATTTCAGTTACAACTTGTTGTTTAGTTTCGATTACTTTGCTCATGTTATTACACCTCCTGTAGATTATATAGAAGATGTACCGAAAGTGCACTAAAAACCTCCATGCCCAACTTGTAGACATGGAGGCATATAGTCACAGAAAAAAGATTCCGCTTCGTATATTAACACCTAGGTAGGAAATTAAGTCTATTGACACCTACTGTCTACGGTACACTAATTAAATTCACAACATAAATGATTATATTAAAACTTCTTTATGAAGTCAACTTCCAAAATTTACGCTAATGTAGAAACGTCTACACGTACGCCAGGTCCCATTGTAGAAGCAACTGTTACGTTCTTCATGTAAGTACCTTTTGCAGCAGCTGGCTTAACTTTTTGTAAAGTGTCAGCAATTGTTTTGAAGTTTTCTACTAATTTAGCATCTTCGAAAGATACTTTACCGATTGGAACGTGGATGTTACCAGCTTTATCAACGCGGTATTCAACTTTACCAGCTTTGATTTCGTTAACAGCTTTAGTTACATCGAAAGTAACTGTTCCAGTTTTAGGGTTTGGCATTAAACCTTTAGGTCCTAATACGCGACCAAGTTTACCAACTTCACCCATCATGTCAGGAGTTGCTACTACTACATCGAAATCGAACCAACCTTGTTGGATTTTACCGATGTAATCAGTATCGCCTACGAAGTCAGCTCCAGCAGCTTCAGCTTCTTTAGCTTTTTCACCTTTAGCAAATACTAATACACGTTGTACTTTACCAGTACCGTGTGGAAGAACAACTGCACCACGGATTTGTTGGTCAGCTTTCTTAGGGTCAACACCTAAACGGAATGCAGCTTCTACAGTTGCATCAAATTTAGCTGTGTTTGTTTTCTTTACTAATTCTACTGCTTCTGTTGCAGAGTAAGCAGCTGCACGATCAACAAGCTTTGCAGCTTCTACGTACTTTTTACCTCTTTTAGCCATTTTTATTTCCTCCTCGAATGTGGTTTTAGCGGAATAACCTCCCACGTTTACGCCTGTTTTCAGGTATAACCTGAGGATGAGCGCCATCCATTTATTTAAAAACGATAATCATTTACGATAATAAAGGTTGCGAATTGGAATTCCAGACCCGCAACCTTTTTTAAAAACAAATCGAATTAGTCTTCGATAACGATGCCCATACTGCGTGCAGTACCTTCAACCATACGCATTGCAGCTTCTACGCTAGCAGCGTTTAGGTCAGGCATTTTAGTTTCAGCGATTTCGCGTACTTTATCACGCTTAACAGTTGCCACTTTATTACGGTTTGGTTCACCAGAACCAGACTCAATACCAGCTACTTTCTTAAGAAGAACAGCAGCAGGAGGAGTTTTAGTAATGAAAGTGAATGAACGGTCCTCAAATACCGTAATTTCAACAGGGATGATAAGACCAGCTTGATCTGCTGTACGAGCGTTAAACTCTTTACAGAAGCCCATGATGTTAACACCTGCTTGTCCTAATGCTGGACCAACTGGTGGAGCTGGGTTAGCTTTACCTGCAGGAATTTGAAGCTTTACCATTTTAATTACCTTTTTAGCCACGAGACACACCTCCTTAAGTCCGTGATGTGGTCAATTGGACAGTGATTTGCCCTCCCACGTCATATTTTATCTGTAAGGATAAAATCTTTCAAAAAACGTCTCCGATAACGAAGACGTACTGACTTAAAAGATATTATCACTTTTTACAATTCATTTCAAGTTTCATTTTATAATTTTTCAATTTGATGGAAGTCAAGTTCAACTGGAGTCTCGCGACCAAACATGTCCACAAGCACGCTAACCTTTTTCTTCTCCACATCAATTTCTTCAATAGCACCTGTATAATCTGCGAATGGCCCCTCATTTACACGTACTGTCTCATGAAGTTCAAAGTCGAAATCAACCACTTCGTTGTCCATTCCCATATGTTTCATAATGGTAACAACTTCCTCTTCTAATAGAGGTGATGGTTTAGATCCAGAACCAGAAGAACCAACGAACCCAGTTACACCCGGCGTGTTACGTACAACATACCAAGAGTCATCAGTCATGATTAATTCTACTAATACATAACCTGGGAACACTTTTCTTTTCATTAATTTTTCTTTTCCGTTTTTCATTTCTACTTCTACTTCTTCCGGGACAACAACACGGAAAATTTTATCTTGCATACCCATTGATTCTACACGTTTCTCTAGGTTTGCTTTTACTTTATTTTCATATCCAGAATAAGTATGGACAACATACCAACTTTTTTCCATTCATTTAGGACGAGCGTCCTTCCCTCCCTGACGTACATTTTTTTGCGCAAATGAAAAAACCCGTTCACCGGGCTTTTACACAGTTCTTATAAATAACATTATATCATGGATAAGTGCTTCTTATTCAAGAATTAACCAAGAATTAACCGAATTAAAGAAGAAATGCCCATATCAACTACTGCGAAGAAAATCGCAAAGAACACAACTGTAGCAACAACAGTCGCTGTTGAGCGGAGTAATTCATCTTTTTTAGGCCAACTTACTTTTTTCATTTCGCGACCTACATCGCCGAAAAAGTTCGTTAAACGCATCTGCGGGACCTCCAGTGTATTATTTCAATTATTTATTTTGTTTCCTTGTGAACTGTATGCTGATTGCATGTTTTACAAAACTTTTTTATTTCAAGTCGCTCTATTGAGCTCGTATCTTTCATAGTAGAGTAGTTTCGATTTTTACACTCTTCACATGAGAGTACAACTTTTTTCCTCATTAGTTACACCAACCTTGTAACATTATGTCCCTAAAAATGTATCATACAATAAAAGACAATGTCAATGACATGCATTTTGTACTCTCTACAAAAGAAAACAGGTGATTTATTTTACACCTGTAGCACTTGTTACTTCTTATGAATTTAAAGTTGTACTTTCTCTCATTTCCATATATCGTTCCAATTTCCTCTTTACTCTTTGTAAAGCGTTATCAATAGATTTCACATGCCTGTTTAACTGTTCTGAAATCTCTTGATAAGAACGACCATCTAAATATAAAGAAAGCACTTTTCTTTCTAAATCGCTTAATAATTCAGATATTTTTGATTCTATGTCTGTATATTCTTCCTGGCTAATGATCATCTCTTCAGGATCAGTCACCTTCGCTTCAGAAATAACATCCAATAACGTTCGATCAGATTCCTCATCGTAAATCGGCTTATCTAAAGACACATACGAATTTAAAGGAATATGTTTTTGTCTTGTTGCCGTTTTAATAGCGGTAATAATTTGTCGAGTGATACATAGTTCAGCAAATGCTTTGAATGAAGACAGCTTGTCCTCTTTATAATCACGAATTGCTTTAAACAACCCTATCATACCTTCTTGAACAATGTCTTCTCGATCGGCACCCACTAAAAAGTAAGATCTTGATTTCGCACGAACAAAGTTCTTATACTTGTGAATTAAATATTCTAGAGCGTCAGTATTACCTTTTCGAACTAACTCAACGATTGCCTCATCCTCTAAATCACGAAATGTAACGTCGCCTATACTTACGAAGCCTGCTTCCACCTTGATCCCTCCGACCGCTATTTATTTAGCAATATTATACAGTAAAAAGATAAAGAGCGTCAATGCTTCAACGCTCTCCTCTTCTTAATTTTTCTAATTTTTCTGTAATATCTTTACTGAATATCTTTCGCATGGCGGGCTGCTGTTCTTTCGTGTCTTTTGTACGCCTTCTTACTTGTTGTTCCATCGCTTGTACTTCCAACTCTAATTCACGCGCAGATTTTCGAAGGGCACCTTGCCCAAATATAACCCATTGTTCTGTATAATCAGAAGTCGCAACATATATTTGTGTATTTATATTTCTAAGCTCTATCGCAAGTTGCTCTATCTTTTCGTCTGCAGTTTGATTCTTTCGTGTGAATATTACTTCTACACGAGATTGTTTCATCTTTTTTTCAATACCATGGACTGTATAGGCATCAAAGACTATCATCACTTTTGTGCCTGTATAACCTTGATAATCCGCCATCTTATCAATAAGCGCATCTCTTGATGATTGTAAATCTACATCCCGCAGTTTCTTCAAATCTCCCCAAGCTCCGATAATGTTGTAGCCGTCAACGATTAAAATATCGTTCATTTTTTATTTACCAATTTCGTGACGTTTACGATATACCTCATACATTAACAAACTTGCGGCTACTGAAGCATTTAAGGATGTAACTTTACCAACCATCGGTAGAGTGATTAAGAAATCACACTTTTCACCAATAATACGACTCATACCTTTTCCTTCACTACCAATTACTAATCCAATCGGCATTGTACCATCTAAATTACGGTAATCCGTTTTCCCTTTGGCATCTGTACCAGCAATCCAAAGTCCACGCTCTTTTAATTCATCAATTGTACGAGATAAGTTTGTTACGCGCGCAACAGGAATGTATTCAATCGCTCCTGTTGATGCTTTCGCAACTGATGCGGTAAGTCCCACAGCTCTTCTCTTCGGAATAATAATTCCATGAGCTCCTGTTGCATCAGCAGTACGCATAATAGAACCTAGGTTATGCGGATCTTCAATCTCATCTAAAATCAAGAAGAATGGATCTTCATTACGTTTTTCTGCCACTTTGAATAAATCTTCTAACTCTGCATACTGATATGCAGCTACTTGAGCAATTACACCTTGATGATTACCCTCAACTAATTGATCTAACTTTTTCTTTGGTGCATGTTGTAAAATAATCTTATTTTCTTTCGCTAATGCTAGTACAATTTGTACTTGTCCTTTGGCAGCACCTTCTGCGATCCAAATTTTATTAATATCTCTCCCTGATCTTAACGCTTCAATTACAGGGTTACGTCCGATAATATATTCACTAGTCATGATGATGTGCCCCCTTCCTTTTCTTCTAAAACTGCTATTGCCTTATATACAATTTCGTCTAATCTTTCACGATTATTTAATAAATGATGGTAACCAATTAGCGCTTCAAAGGCTGTACTATGTCGATATGTTTGTACATCCGTATTTTTCGGAACTGTACCTGAATTTGCATTACGCCCTCTTCTTAATACCGCCTCTTCTTCCTCTGTCAAAAATGCCGTCTCTAATAAATGATAAACAACTTTCGCCTGTGCTTTTGCTGAAACAAAGCTCGTCCCTAAGCGGTGTAATTGATTAGGTCGAACTTTTCCTTTTTGAAGGAGGTGATAGCGGATATATTGTTCATATACCGCATCACCCATATACGCTAACGCCAAGCTGTTTAATTGCTTTGCATCGATCATCCTTATCCTCTTTTCCATCTCGTACCTTGAGCGGTATCTTCTAAAATAATATTACGTTCTTTTAAATCGTCACGAATTTGATCAGACAATGCAAAATCACGATTTTTACGAGCTTCAATGCGCTTTTGGATAAGCTCTTCAATTTCTTCATCCAGTAATTCTTCTTTTGATAATTCTAATCCTAAAATATCAAATAACGTTTCCAGTTGTTTTACGTATGCTTCAATCACAACTTTAGATGTATGCTCTTCAAGTAAATATTGATTTGCATGATTTGCTACGTTGTATAATTCGGTAATTGCATTTGCAGTGTTAAAGTCATCATTCATTGCCTCTTCAAATGCAGTCTGGAATTTCTCTATTTCAGCTAACCATTTCTCATTATGGTCCGTTAAATCCGTACTACTCTCCATACGATGCTTTAAGTTTCCATAAGCTGTTTTAATTCTTTCCAGTCCATTATTCGTACTTTGTAATAACTCTTCACTAAAGTTAATCGGGTGACGATAGTGTACTGATAACATAAAGAATCTAATTAACTGCGGGTCGTATTGCTTAATAATATCGTGAACTAAAATAAAGTTACCCAGCGATTTAGACATCTTCTCATTGTTAATATTAATATATCCATTATGCATCCAGTAACGTGCAAACGTTTTTCCAGTCAATGCTTCTGACTGCGCAATTTCATTTTCATGATGTGGGAATGCCAAGTCTTGACCACCAGCATGAATGTCAATTGTATCCCCTAAGTACTTACGCGCCATTGCTGAGCATTCAATATGCCATCCTGGACGTCCTTGCCCCCAAGGGCTTTCCCAGAAGATTTCTCCTTCTTTCGCAGCTTTCCATAAAGCAAAATCAAGAGGGTCTTGTTTCTTTTCCCCTACCTCAATACGAGCACCGTGACGTAAATCTGCGATTGGTTGATGTGATAATTTACCGTAACCTTCGAATTCCTTCGTCTTAAAGTACACATCACCCTCTGATTCATATGCATACCCTTTATTCACAAGTTCTTGAATAAATTCAATAATGATATCCATATTTTCTGTTACACGAGGATGAACTGTTGCGTGTTTGCAACCTAGTGCTGTTACATCTTCAAAGTACGCTTCAACAAAGCGATCAGCAATTGTCGGTACATCTTCACCTAATTCATTTGCCGCTTTAATTAATTTATCATCTACATCCGTAAAGTTAGATACATATTGCACATCGTATCCTTTGTATTCTAAATAACGACGCACTGTATCGAATACCATAGGAGGCCTTGCATTCCCAATATGAATGTAGTTATAAACTGTAGGTCCGCATACATACATCTTTACCTTATTTTCTTCTAATGGAACAAACTCTTCTTTTTGACGTGTTAACGTATTATAAATGTGAATAGTCATTTTTATCCTTCCTTTCTACCTTTAATTCCAATTGTTTCTTCAATTTATCAAGTTCTACTTCCATAGCCTTTAATTTATCAAAAATCGGATCCGGAAGGTCAGAGTGATTTAATTCTTGACCAATCTTTACTCCATTTTGAATAACGACACGGCCAGGTATACCTACAACTGTAGAATGTGCAGGAACTTCTTTTAATACGACAGACCCTGCTCCGATTTTAGAATTCTCTCCCACAGTAATAGAACCAAGAACTTTAGCACCCGTCGCAATTAATACATTATCCTGAATTGTTGGATGCCTCTTTCCTTTTTCTTTTCCTGTACCACCTAATGTAACCCCTTGATAAATCGTTACATTATCACCAATTTCACAAGTTTCTCCGATTACAACTCCCATTCCATGATCTATAAAAAAACGTCGACCAATAGTTGCTCCTGGATGGATCTCAATGCCAGTAAAAAAGCGGCTCACTTGTGAAACAAAACGTGCAAGAAAGAAAAAATTTCTTTTATAAAAAGCATGTGCAATTCGATGGGCCCAAACTGCATGTAATCCAGAGTAAGTTAAAATGACTTCGAAATAACCTCTTGCCGCTGGATCCTGTTCAAAAACGACTTCAATATCTTCCCGAAGCCTCTTAAACATCGGTGTTCCCTCCCCTTTATGGGCTGCTTTTTTGTCGAGCGAACTAACTCCCCTAACTCATCACTTCTCCCCTAATTCTTTATATAAGGAGATAAATTCTATATTCATACCTATTTACACGGTATAAAAAAAAGGCGTCTCTGTCATATTGACAGAGACGCCTTTTAAGCGCGGTTCCACTCTGTTTAGGCTTAAAAAAGCCTCAAACTCATCCATGATAACGGTGTACACCGCTTCTGCTTACTTTGCGGCCTAAGACATCCCACGAAGCAATTCGCTGTTCAGCAGAAGACTCGAAGGGGCATTTCAAAAATCCGCTTATAAACCACTCCCAGCCTAAAGGTGGTTCTCTCTGTAAAAAGCCTGATTTTCTACTTCTCCTTCTCGTCGCTTTTCCTTATTAGGTTTTAGGTATACTTATTATATTTCTAAACCTAGAAAATGTTAACCAATTACTTTTTGAAGACGATTTAAAACTTTTTCTTTTCCAAGAAGTGCAATAGCATTCGGAAGCTCTGGACCATGCGTTTGTCCTGTAGTTGCAACACGGATTGGCATAAATAAATTTTTACCTTTATGTCCTGTTTCCTTTTGAACTGCTTTAATCGCTGCCTTAATTGCTGCTGGCTCCATTGCTTCTAGAGCTTCTATTTGACCAGCAAATGCACGAAGTACTTCAGGTACTTGTTCACCATTTAGTACTTCTTGTCCTTCTTCTTCATAATCAACATGATCTTTAAAGAACATTTCAGAAAGCTCTACAATTTCAGCTCCAAAACTCATTTGTTCATGGTATAAAGCAATTACATCACGAATCCAAGCTTGGTCTTGTTCGCTTAAAGTTTCTCCCACACGTCCAGCTTTCACTAAATGCGGTAAGCTTAACTCTACAACCGTATCTAAATCTTGCTTTTTCATATACTGGTTGTTCATCCATTTTAGTTTTTGAGAATCAAATAATGCAGGTGATTTTGATAAACGAGCTGCATCGAACATTTTGATAAACTCATCTTTAGAGAAGATTTCTTCTTCTCCTACCGGAGACCAACCTAGTAGTGCAATAAAGTTAAAGATTGCTTCTGGAAGATACCCAAGCTCTTTATATTGCTCAATAAATTGAATAATAGATTCATCACGCTTACTTAACTTTTTACGACTTTCATTAACAATTAGAGTCATATGACCGAATTGTGGAATATCCCAGCCGAAAGCTTCATAAATCATCATTTGTTTCGGTGTATTTGAAATATGATCATCACCACGAAGTACATGTGTAATTTCCATTAGATGATCATCTACTGCTACTGCAAAGTTATAAGTTGGAATTCCATCCTTTTTCACAATAACAAAATCACCGAAATCATTTGAATGGAACGCAACTTCATCTTTTACAATATCTTTGAATGTGTAGTCACGATCAGCTGGTACACGGAAACGAATACTTGGAATACGTCCCTCAGCTTCAAATTCTTTCACTTGTTCTTCAGTTAATTCACGGTGGTTACCTGCGTAACGAGGTGTTTCACCGCGAGCGATTTGTCCTTCACGCTCTGCTTCTAGCTCTTCTTCTGTCATATAACATTTATAAGCTAGACCACGCTCTAATAAATCTTCATATAATTTTTTATAAATATCTAAACGCTCTGTTTGGCGATATGGTCCAAATTCACCACCAACATCAACACCTTCATCCCAGTCCATACCGAGCCATTTCAAGTATTTTAATTGGCTTTCTTCTCCACCAGCCACGTTACGTTTTACATCAGTATCTTCAATACGAATAATAAATTTGCCATCTAAATGACGAGCAAATAAATAATTAAATAATGCCGTACGCGCATTTCCGATATGTAAGTGTCCTGTTGGACTTGGCGCGTAGCGCACTCTCACTTGCTTTTCCATAATTGGTACACCTTCCATTCTTAATGTCAACACATTCTATAATTGTACACCAAAAAAATGTGATTATCCATCTTACGAATTAAAAACCATTATTTTTTCTGTAATAAAACAACCGCTTGAGAAGCAATCCCTTCTTCTCTACCTGTAAATCCTAATTTTTCTGTTGTTGTTGCCTTTACATTAATGTTATCGATAGACGTTTCTAACAGTTCACTAATGCGCTTACGCATACTCTCAATATGTGGTGCCATTTTTGGTTTTTGAGCAATAATTGTACAATCTAAATTTCCTAACTCGTAACCTTGTTCACGCACAAATTCCCAAACTTTTTGTAACAATACAGCTGAATCTGCATCTTTAAAAGCTGGGTCTGTATCAGGAAAATGCTTTCCGATATCTCCTGCTGCAATCGCACCTAAACATGCATCAGCAATCGTATGTAACAATACATCTGCATCTGAATGACCGATTAATCCTTTCTCGTGTGGAATTGTAATTCCACCGATAATCAACGGGCGCCCTTCCGCAAATTCATGTACATCAAAACCTTGTCCAATTCGAAACATCCTTACTTCCTCCTTAAGCTAAACTACTGAGCTTTATGACTCTATATTATATCGCTATCCTTATAAAGAAAAGCCCGGCTGTTGCCGAGCTTTTCTTTATTAACACGTCATCAATGTTATTTCTTCTGAACACGTAGGAAACTTTCAGCAATTAATAGATCTTCCGGAGTCGTCACTTTAATATTATAGTAACTCCCCTCTACTACACCTACTTGCTTCCCCACACGTTCTACGAGACTTGCATCATCTGTGCCAAGAAAACAACTTTGCTTTGCGCTTCTATGAGCTTCTAGCAAAAGAGAAACAGAGAATCCTTGTGGTGTTTGTACAGCGTTAAGTTGAGATCGCTCTACCGTTTCTACAACAACACCCTTCTCTACTTTCTTAACAGTATCTTTTACTGGCACTGCACAAATGGAAGCTCCATATTTTTCTGCTGCAGTTAATACATCGCGAATCACTTTATTCGTTACGAACGGGCGCGCCCCGTCATGCACAAGAACATATTCGACACCACTCGCATACTGAAGTGCGTTATAGACGCTATCTTGTCTTTCGGCTCCACCCTGAATGAATTGTACGTGCTTTTCAATCTGGTACTTCTGCATTAACTCTTCAAAATACGGGCGTTCTTCTTCGTTAATTGCCATAATAATACTTTTGCACGCTTTATCTTTTTCAAAAGCACGCAATGTGTGCACAATAATTGGTACTTCATCTATAAGTAAAAATAACTTATTTTTACCAGCACCCATTCGTTTTCCTTGGCCCGCTGCCGGAATAATTAATGTATACATATTAATAATCCTCTACTTATAATGCTTTTTCTAGCAATTTACGTTTTGCGAAAATCATACGACCAGCCGATGTTTGTAATACGCTAGTAACAAGTACGTCAAGTTGTGAACCCACATACTCTCTACCATCTTCTACTACAATCATCGTACCATCATCTAAGTATGCAACACCTTGATTTTGTTCTTTACCATCTTTCACAACATAAACACTTAATTCTTCACCAGGGAGTACGACTGGTTTAATCGCATTAGCTAAATCATTAATGTTTAACACCGTAACCCCTTGTAATTCAGAAACTTTGTTTAAATTGAAATCGTTTGTTACTACAGTTCCACCAGTGATTTTTGCCAACTTTACAAGCTTGCTATCTACTTCTTGGATATCATCGAAATCGCCTTCATAAATTTCTACCGGAATTGGCATCTCCTTTTGAATACGATTTAAAATGTCTAGCCCTCTGCGGCCACGATTACGCTTTAAAGCATCTGAAGAATCGGCAATATGCTGAAGCTCTTCTAATACGAATTGCGGAATGACAATTGTTCCTTCTAAAAACTTTGTTTGGCAAATATCTGCAATACGTCCGTCAATAATTACACTCGTATCGAGAATTTTCCAATGAGTCGTAGATTTTTCTGCTTCGACCTCTACCTCTTCATTCTCACTATTGTTTTTCTTCTTACCTCCGCGTTGGGGTAATGTAAATAATCCTAGCAATTCATTCCTCTTTTTAAATCCTACTTGGAATCCTAAATATCCAAGTAAAAGGGTGAAGAACACTTGCAACACCGTACTAATAACTGGAATTGTAAATTCACGAATTGGTATCAAAATTAAATATGCAACAATAAGACCAGAGATTAATCCTAATGTACCAAATAAAACATCTGCTACAGGCGCCTTTACAAGAGCCTCTTCAATATGCTTAATAAGTTGAACAATATAATCTACAAGCCAAAATGTTGTTAAAAATAAAATAATTGCACCAATAATTGCACGAACATACGATCCTTCCAACAAAGGAACCGCACCGATATCTAATACATTAATAATTTTTGGGATTAAGTAAATCCCTAACGCTCCCCCGATCACTAAAAAGAAGAGCTGTACAATCCGTTTTAACATCCAACCACCTCCTACTCATTATTAACCATTGTTTCGCTAATCAAAACGCCGAATGCAAAAGCGGACGTGTTTTTTTTGTAAATAGTTTTATTTACCAATATATCATATCATATACCAAAAATGTTCTAGTGTCGTTATATTATAGAATCAATGTAATATTCTTAATTGTGTCTACTCATATAGAGATGCTCTTGAATTCTTTTTAGACCTTCTCGTATTTTCTTCGCTCTCACTTCTCCAATTCCTTCCACATCATCCAATTCATTAATAGTTGCTCGGCAAACACCTTGCAATGTTTTAAATCGATTAATTAAATTCTCGATAATAAGTGGCGGAACACGAGAAATCTTGCTTGTGATTCGGTACCCTCTAGGTGTCACACTTTCTTCTAAACTTGTTTGTCCTGGATAGCCAAGCAATTTAACTAAATCACTATCCTCTAAAAGTTGTGTATTTGCAAGATCTTGTAACTTTTTCAATATTTGATGATGGTCTTGTGTTTTCTCCTGGTGATAATCTTTAATTAACAATGCTGCCTCTGCCTCTAAATCAGCTAGTAATTCTGTAAGCTGTAAACGAATTAACCTACCTTCTGTTCCTAACTCATGAATATAGCTCAATATTTCATTTTTAATACGCAGCACCATTTCAACACTATGTAAAACGTGAACCACCTCGGACATTGTAACGACCTCTTCAAATTCTAGAATACCCAAATTCGTAATGCCGTCATTCCATACAGCCTTATATTTTTCTAGCGTTTGAATTGCTTGATTTGCCTTCGTTAAAATGACACCTATATCTTTTAATGTATAACGTAAGTTCCCTTGATATAGCGTAATTACATTACGTCTTTGTGAAATGGCCACAACAAGGCTGCCCGTCTGCTTTGCTACACGCTCTGCTGTTCGGTGACGCATACCTGTTTCAATAGAATCAATAGATGAATCCGGAACTAACTGTGCGTTTGCAATTAAAATTTTACTTCCAGTTTCATTTAAAATAAGTGCTCCATCCATTTTTGCTAATTCATATAAACTAGCAGGAGAGAATGCGCAATTAATATGAAAACCACCATCAACAATGCTTTTAATCTGCTCATTATACCCAAGAACAATTAGTCCCCCTGTTTGTGCGCGAAGTACATTATCTATCCCTTCGCGCAGTGGTGTTCCCGGGGCCACGAGCTGTAAAATATTAATTATACTTTTGACACGTTGCTTATTTTCTTCCATAGCCTAGCCTCCTAATGTCAAACGAAGCGCTTCTCCTAAATTAGAAACACCTACAACCTCAATCCCCTCTGGAATTGTCCACCCCCCTAAATTTTTTCTAGGAATGATAGCACGTTGAAATCCTAATTTAGCTGCTTCTTGTACACGTTGTTCGATTCTTGATACTCTTCTTATTTCTCCAGTTAATCCAACTTCTCCTATTACCGCATCAGTTGGTGCCGTAGATTTATCTCTAAAACTTGAAGCTATACTTAAGGCAACAGCTAAATCAATTGCCGGTTCATCTAATTTCAAACCACCAGCTACTTTTAAATACGCATCTTGATTTTGTAATAGTAAACCTGTTCTTTTCTCTAGTACCGCCATAATAAGCGAGACACGATTATGATCAATTCCTGTCGCCATTCTTCGAGGATTTCCAAAACTAGTAGGGGAAATTAATGCCTGTATTTCTACTAAAACTGGTCTTGTTCCTTCCATTGAGGCAACTACTGTTGAACCTGCAACTCCAACTGGTCTTTCCTCAAGGAAAATTTCAGAAGGATTTAAGACTTCTGCAAGGCCAAGTTCTTTCATTTCAAAGATACCCATTTCATTCGTAGAACCAAAACGATTCTTTACAGCTCGTAAAATACGATATGTATGGTGTCGATCTCCTTCAAAGTAAAGAACTGCATCGACCATATGTTCTAGCATACGCGGTCCCGCAATTGCACCTTCTTTTGTCACATGCCCTACGATAAAAATTGGGATTCCCTTTGTTTTTGCAAGTTTCATTAATTCTGCTGTACATTCACGTACTTGCGCCACACTACCAGGAGCTGATGTCACTTCAGGTAAATGTATCGTTTGAATAGAATCAATAACAACAAAAGCAGGATTCATCTCTTCAATATGTGCTGCAATACGCTGTAAATCTGTCTCTGATACAACAAATAGATTACTACCATTTACATGTAAACGATCTGCACGAAGTTTAATCTGCTTTGCTGACTCCTCACCTGATATATACAATACATCATATGAAGCATCTGCTAATTGCGAGGAAATCTGTAATAATAACGTTGATTTTCCAATCCCAGGGTCCCCACCAATAAGTACTAAAGATCCATCTACAATTCCGCCACCTAGTACACGGTTAAACTCCTGAAATTTTGTTTCAATACGTGCCTCAGACTTTGTTTCTACTTCTGTAAGACGTCTTGGTTTTGTTACTTCTGTTTGAATTGCATTTGCATAATTTAGGCGTCTGGATGATACAACGGGTTCCATCTCTTCAACAAGCGAATTCCATTGACCACACCCTGGACATTTACCCATATATTTTGGTGATTGATAACCACACTCTTGACATGTGAATTTTGTTTTCTTTTTAGCCATATCTTTTTATATTTCACTTCGCTTTCATCTATAAACATTTGACCTTCTCGTACAAGAAAGAGGGCTATCTCGTAGCCCTCTTAGTTTGTCTATACTTATTTTACCTTTTCAGCACTATGAATGACAAATGTTTCCCCTTCTACATCAAAGATAACTTTTTGCCCTTTCTCAATAGCACCTTTTAAAAGTTCTTCCGATAGTCTATCTTCTACATGCTTCTGAATTGCTCTACGTAGTGGACGAGCACCATATTCACGATCAAACCCTTTATCAGCAATAGCTGCAATCGCCCCTTCTGTTAATTGCAATTCAATTTCTTGTTCTTTTAAGCGATTCACTAACTGATTTACCATAAGAGTCACAATTTCTTGAATATGTTTTTTCTCAAGCATATGGAATACGATAATTTCATCAATACGGTTTAAGAATTCTGGACGAAATGCCTTTTTCAGCTCATCCATTACTTTACCTTTCATATCCGAATAATCACGGCTTTCATCTTGTACGTTAAATCCAAGATGTTTGTTACGTTTTAACGCCTCAGCACCAACGTTAGACGTCATAATAACAATCGTATTACGGAAGTCAACTGTACGTCCTTTAGAATCAGTTAAACGACCATCTTCCAATACCTGTAGTAAAATATTAAATACATCGGGATGCGCCTTCTCTACTTCATCTAATAGGACAACTGAATACGGCTTACGACGAACCTTCTCTGTTAATTGTCCGCCTTCTTCATACCCAACATATCCTGGAGGAGAACCAACTAAGCGAGAAGTTGAATGTTTCTCCATATACTCAGACATATCAATGCGAATCATTGCATCCTCATCACCGAACATAGATTCTGCCAATGCTCTTGCTAATTCTGTTTTACCTACACCTGTTGGCCCTAAGAAAATAAATGAACCAATTGGACGTTTCGGATCTTTTAGTCCTGCTCTTGCACGACGAACAGCTTTCGCTACAGCCACTACCGCTTCATCCTGGCCAATGACACGATCATGAAGAATGGATTCTAAGTTTAATAATTTATCAGTCTCTGTTTGTGCAAGTTTAGAAACAGGGATACGTGTCCATGTAGAAACGACATTTGCAATATCTTCTACCGTAACCTCTGAATTTTCTTTTCCTTGTTGCTCTTTCCACTGACGCTTTGTATCTTCCAATTTCTCACGTAAGCGTTGTTCCATATCACGTAAGGAAGCAGCCTTTTCAAACTCTTGACTTTGTACAGCCGCATCTTTTTCTTTTCGAATTTCCTCAAGCTTCACTTCAAGCTCTTTTAAGTTTGGTGGTGTTGTATAAGAGCGTAAGCGAACCTTTGAAGCAGCTTCATCAATTAAATCAATTGCTTTATCCGGTAAGAAACGATCCGTAATATAACGATCAGAAAGTTTTACAGCTGCATCAATTGCATCATCTGTAATAGACACACGGTGATGCGCCTCATAACGATCGCGTAAACCTTTCAAGATTTGAGTTGATTCTTCTAGACTCGGCTCATCAACATGAATTGGCTGGAAACGTCTCTCTAAAGCTGCATCCTTTTCAATATATTTACGATACTCATCTAAAGTTGTCGCACCAATACATTGTAATTCTCCGCGTGCTAAAGATGGTTTTAAAATATTTGATGCATCGATTGCACCTTCTGCTCCACCTGCACCGATTAATGTATGAAGTTCATCAATAAATAGAATAATATTCCCTGCTTGACGTATTTCATCCATTACTTTCTTTAAACGATCTTCAAACTCACCACGATATTTCGTCCCAGCTACCACTGTTCCCATATCTAGTGTCATAACACGCTTATCTCTTAACGTTTCAGGAACTTCATTATTTACGATTTGCTGTGCTAACCCTTCAGCAATTGCTGTTTTACCTACACCAGGCTCTCCAATTAACACTGGATTGTTTTTTGTTCTACGGCTTAACACTTCAATTACACGTTGAATTTCTTTACTACGTCCAATAACAGGATCCAAACGATTCTCACGTGCAACAACTGTTAAGTCGCGTGCTAAACTGTCTAGTGTCGGTGTATTGGCATTTGTCGATGAACCACCTTGGTGACCTGAACTTGCTTCGTTACTTCCAAGAAGTTGTAATACTTGTTGTCTTGCTTTGTTGAGGCTTACGCCTAAATTATTTAAAACACGTGCCGCTACACCTTCACCTTCACGGATTAAGCCAAGTAAAATATGTTCTGTTCCAACGTAAGAATGTCCTAGCTTACGCGCTTCATCCATAGACAATTCAATAACTTTTTTAGCACGAGGTGTATAATGTACAGTTTGAGAAGCTTCTGTTCCACGTCCAATTAACGCTTCTACCTCTTTTTGCACTTTTTCCGGGCTCAATCCAAGAGCAATTAACGCTTTTGCTGCAATTCCTTCACCTTCGCGTACAAGCCCAAGTAAAATATGTTCTGTTCCAATATTATTATGCCCAATGCGAATTGCTTCCTCTTGAGATAAAGCTAATACTTTCTGTGCTCTTTCTGTAAATCTTCCAAACATCATAGAAATCGCCTCCTACTTGCGCTTAGTTTTTTTCAATACGTAATCGCTCACGGATTAAGGTTGCTCTTCGATAATCTCTTTCTTCTGGTCCTAAAGGTCCTCCTGCATATTGTTGTAAAATACCTGGTTGCGTAAGAACCATTAGCTCAGTCAAAATATTTCTCGATATACCTTTTATATATCCTAGATCAATACCAAGTCGTACATCCGATAAGCAAGTTGCCGCTTCTGCAGATTGAATTAAACGACTGTTTGCTAGTATACCGTAAGAACGATAAACCTTATCTTCAAGCTCAATACTCGAATTTTGTACAATTAATTCTCTGGCCAATTTTTCTTGTTGTATAATTTGCTGCATGACACTCTTTAAATCTGCAATAATATCTACTTCGGATTTCCCTAGCGTCATTTGATTTGATACTTGAAATATATTACCTAACGCTTCGCTACCTTCACCGTATATTCCTCTTACTACTAACCCTAATTTTTGAATTACTTGTATAATACGGCTAATTCTTTTTGTTAAAACCAGCCCTGGTAAATGAATCATTACAGAAGCTCTTAATCCTGTACCAACGTTAGTAGGACAACTCGTAATATATCCAAGTGATTCATCAAAAGCATATTCAACCTCTTTCTCAATCCAATTATCTATTTGATTAGCGCTTTGAAGCGCCTTTGATAACTGTAGCCCTGGAAATAGGCACTGAATCCTAATGTGGTCTTCCTCATTAAGCATCACACTAATGTGTTCGCTTTCTGATAACAGACATGCTCCATATTCGGTCCCTGCGAGATTTGGACTAATTAAATGCTTTTCGACTAAAACTCTCCTTTGAAGAGGCGTTAATTCATTCATTTTTAATAATCCAAACTTCCCAAAGGGCTCTACCGATTTATTTATAAATTTCTTTTTAAATAATTCTTGAACCTGTTGAGCTTCCTCTTCGTTTTGCATAGTAGAAAATTGATATTGCTTAAAATTACGAGCCAAACGAATTCGACTACTTAAAACAATATCAGAATCAGGGCCATCCCCCTTCATCCATGGACTAATCGCTTCATTCATAATTTTGTCCAGTGACATAGAACTACTCCCCCTCTCTATGCTCACTAAGCTGAGTTTCAAGCCCTCGAATTTCATCTCTTACCTCAGCAGCTTTCTCAAACTCCTCATTCTGTACATATTGTTTCAGAATAAGTTTTAGTTCATCTAATTCTTTCTTTAAGTGGATATTTCCTTCCATTCGTTCCGGAATTTTTCCACAATGTTCTGTATGTCCACCATGAAGTCGCTTTAACAATGGGTTTAAGTGTCCTTTAAATGTATCGTAACAAGAAGCACAACCAAAGCGTCCCACTTTTGTAAAATGTTCATATGTCATCTTACAATCTGGACATCTTACTGTATTTGTATTTGAAAACCCGTTTTTTCCTTCTCCAAACATTGTTGATTCACCGTGTAATAAACCAGCAAATACATCATGAAATGAAAAGTTAGACTGTGATGATTGAAAGAAAGACGTATAGCCACTTTGCTCCGCACATTGCTCACAAAGATGAACTTCCGCCTTCTTCTCGTTGATTACTTTTGTATAATGTAAAGTTGCTGGTCTTATATTACAGTTTTGACAAGTCATCAATATCCCCACCTTTACAATAGGAACGATCTACCTCATGATACTTTTCATACATTACTAGATTGTCCTCTTTCCTTAATCCATTTAGATAAAAGTACATGCTCTTTTTCAAAACTTCTACAATATTTAACTGCCCTATCTTAATTATCATTCTTTTACAAAAGCTGTATTTATTTATATTTCATTGTTCTTAACATTGCGCATAATATTCGAGCCCTAAGTTCATCTCGAGAAGGAATATCCATTGATAATACAGAACGATCTAGTACACTTAACATTAGTTTTGCTTCACGGCCTGTTATAATTCCCTCTTCTAATAAACGTATAATCATACTCTCTGCATTCCCTTGTGCAACGCTATGATCAATCATATGAAGCATTTGATCAATAATGTCTATATCATCATGCAGTTTGACTTTTATAATGCGAATGTAACCTCCACCACCACGTTTACTTTCTACTATAAATCCTCTTTCTAATGTAAAACGGGTATTGATTACATAATTGATTTGAGATGGTACGCACTCGAATCGATCCGCAATCTCATTTCTTTTGATTTCAATCACATTATTATTACTTAAGTCAATAACTTGCTTTAGATATTGCTCAATGATATCAGATATATTTCTCATTTATCCGCCACCTTTATTGACTTTGACTATCTTTGACTTTAATTATATACGTATTAATAAAATTTGCAACTCTTTTGCTTATTCACTATCCTAGCCACATTCCCCTGCATTTAATCAAAATAGTAATTATTTAAGCACATTTTTTTAATTACTATGGATTATAAAAGAAAACACGAAAAAACACGAGTCATTTGACTCGTGTTTAGTTGCTTGGCGACGTCCTACTCTCACAGGGACAAGGTCCCAACTACCATCGGCGCTAGAGAGCTTAACTTCCGTGTTCGGTATGGGAACGGGTGTGACCTCTCTGCCATCAT
>NZ_JBQAFE010000014.1:0-68467 GCF_051915685.1 Bacillus cereus group sp. MYBK5-2 | reverse complement strand
TGTAATACTTGCTCTTTCATATCTTTCATTCTCCCTTCCTTTTCTTTTGTTACAAAGCTTCTATTATACTAATACGCTTGATAGAAATACGATTAACGCTGTTAATACTACTGCTCCACTTGCTGATCCTACGAAGTCACCTTTTGTTACTTGTAATACTTGCTCTTTCATATCTTTCATTCTCCCTTCCTTTTCTTTTGTTACAAAGCTTCTATTATACTAATACGCTTGATAGAAATACGATTAACGCTGTTAATACTACCGCTCCACTTGCTGATCCTACGAAATCACCTTTTGTTACTTGTAATACTTGCTCTTTCATACCTTTCATTCTCCCTTCCTTTTCTTTTGTTACAAAGCTTCTATTATACTAATACGCTTGATAGAAATACGATTAATGCTGTTAATACTACCGCTCCACTTGCTGATCCTACGAAATCACCTTTTGTTACTTGTAATACTTGCTCTTTCATATCATTTATCCTCCCTTTTTATAAGTTATCTATATGTAATTTCTAAGAAATGTTTATTTCATAGTTTTTATGTTAACGTTACATTAAATTTGATAACGTAACGTTTGTAACATTAATGTAACATAACTATTATTACGTTGCAATATAATTACGTAAAATTTATTACACTTTTTTTACGTTTTTTTATAATAACCCTCAAAAACCTTTATTTAATGCGTTTTTCACTTAGTTCACGTTTGTAACATTCGTGTAACATTACAGTCATAAAGTGAAATGTCGTCATATTCCTCTCTATTTTTGTTACAAATCGTTTATTTAGTGACACTAAACCTATCTAATCTTTACTTACTTTTAATATGAGATAAAATACCGTCTTTCCAAGATAAGTTTATATGTTTCCTCTATATAACTATGTATAATAAAAACAAAGAGGTGGTCATTTTGAAATTAATCGCATTAGATATGGATGGTACACTACTATCATCTAATCTTGAAATCTCCAAAGAAAACCTACAAGCAATCCAAACTGCACAAGAAGCTGGTCATATTGTAATGATCTGTTCTGGTCGTGCGAAAGAGGATGCTTTAAAGCTATTGGAAGAATATAAATTATCTCTTCCAGTCGGAGCAAGCAATGGGGCTATTGTTTATGTGGATGGAAAAGTAATTAACTCGCGTTGTATACAAAACGACAAAGTGTACAAACTTGCAAAATTACTAGAATCTGAAGGTTTCCCATATAAGCTATATACAAATAAAGGAGTTTATTCTCCATATACATGGCAAGATCAAGTGATGCAAGCATTCGAAGAAAATAAGCATGTGCTTGATGTTACATTAGAGGAACTTGAACGAATTACAGAAAAGCAAAAGAAATCGAACCTAATTACTGATTTCAAAAAAATAGAAGATGTTGTAAATAACCAAGAACTAGAAATATCTAAATTCTTCATTTTAACGTTTAATGCAGCGCATCGCGCACAACTATTAAGTATATTACAAGAAGATGCTGATATTATGGTTACAGCATCGGCTCCTACTAACTTAGAAATTATGGATAAGAATGGACATAAAGGAAACGGGATACAGCAGATGGCAACTCATTTTAATATCCCTATTGAAGATACAGTTGCTATTGGTGATAATTTTAATGATGTACCGATGTTAGAAGTAGCAGGCTTATCTGTTGCAATGGGCAACGCTGAAGAAGATGTAAAAAAGCTATGTGATGTTGTAACACTAACAAACAATGAACATGGTGTTGCTCACGCAATCGAGCAATTTGTATTGAAACAAACTTCATCTAGTAAATAAAAAAAGGACTCTTTCAATTTGAAAGAGTCCTTTTTTATACGTGATGACAAGCAACAAAATGCTCTGCACCAACATTACGGAATTCTGGTACTATTTTTTTACAAACATCCGTTGCAAATGGGCAACGTGTATGAAAACGACAGCCCGAAGGTGGATTTGCTGGACTTGGAATATCCCCTTCTAGTATAATTCGCTCTCGCTTCACTGTTGGATCTGGTATTGGAACAGCTGATAACAATGCTTTCGTATAAGGATGTAGCGGATTGGTAAATAACTCATCACGCGGTGCTGTCTCCACAATCGTACCTAAATACATAATTCCGATTTTCGTACATAAATGTTCTACTACACTTAAATCATGCGAAATGAATAAATAAGATAATCCCTTTTTCTCTTGTAACTCACTAAATAAATTAATAATTTGTGCTTGGATAGATACATCTAGTGCCGCCACAGGTTCATCAGCTACAATAAATTCCGGATTTAATACCATAGCTCTTGCGATTACGATACGCTGACGTTGTCCACCAGAAAACTCATGGGGATACCGGTCAATATGATAAGGAGCTAATCCACATAACTCCAATACTTCAATTACCTTTTCACGAACATTTTCTTTCGTCGCTAATCCGTGGGCCAACATTGGCTCTCCAAGCGCTTCTCCAATTCTCATTCTCGGATTTAATGAGCTAAATGGATCTTGGAAAACGAGCTGCATATTAGGGCGATGTTTTCTTAATTCATCCTTGGATAAAGAATGAACATCTTTCCCTTTAAACTTCACTTCCCCCTCCGTTTTTTGAACGAGGCGTAAAATTGTTTTTCCTATTGTTGTTTTTCCGCTCCCTGATTCGCCAACGAGACCAAACACTTCACCTTTATTAATAGTAAAACTTACTCCATCAACCGCTTTTACATGCCCAATTGTTCTACTAAATACGCCACCCTTAATTGGAAAATATGTCTTTAGATTTTTCACCTCTAATAATGGTTCACTCATTGTTCCGCACGCTCCTCATATAACCAGCAAGCTACTTTATGATTTTCATCATTTACATTTAGATTTGGGGCTTCTTTTTCACATCTTTCCATACAATGCTCACAACGCCCACTAAAGTAGCAAAACTCACCTAAACCAACTAAATTCGGAACTTGCCCTGGAATAGAATATAGTTTATCTATTCGTTTTCCCATTACTGGTTTTGATTTCAATAATCCTTTCGTATAAGGATGTTTTGGATTTTGGAATATCTCTAGTACTGGGGCTTCTTCAATAACTTTCCCGCCATACATAACGACAACATAATCAGCCATTTCCGCTACGACACCTAAGTCATGTGTAATTAATAAAATCGACGTTTTAAATTCTTCTTTCACTTGTCTTAGTAGATCCAATATTTGAGCCTGAATGGTAACATCAAGAGCTGTTGTTGGTTCATCCGCAATTAATAACTTAGGATTACAACTAAGTGCAACAGCAATCATAATACGTTGTAACATCCCGCCGCTCAGTTCATGCGGATAAGAATGGACGATTTCATCAGCGCGGGCTATGCCAACTTTACGAATTAACTCAATTGCCTTCTTATATGCTTCATTTTTACTAAGTAATTCATGCTCCCTTAACGTTTCTACAATTTGCTCTCCTACAGTGAAGACGGGGTTTAGCGATGTCATCGGTTCTTGGAAAATCATCGCAATATCATTCCCTCGTAAACTACGAAGCTCTTTCTCTTTCATTCCTAAAAGACTTTTTCCTTCATATAAAATATCTCCACCTACTACACTGCCTGATTCAGCAATAAGTCCCATAATAGATAACGCCGTTACACTTTTTCCACAACCAGATTCACCTACAACACAAACAGTTTCACCTTCTCGAACAGAAAAACTAACATGATTCACAGCTTTTACTGTCCCTTCTTCTGTCTGAAAGTGTGTTTGTAAATCTTTCAGCTCTACTACCGCTTTACTCATATCTCCTCACCTACCGTCTCATCTTTGGATCTAATGCATCACGAAGTGCATCACCAAGTAAATTAATTGATACAACTGTTATAAAGATTGCAAAACCAGGCGGAATCCATAACCATGGACGCTTTTGGAAATCGATTAATGAGTTAGCTGCGCTAATCATGTTCCCCCATGATGGTGTAGGTGGAACGACTCCGAGACCTAAGTAACTTAGTGCGGATTCACTTAAAATAGATCCAGCCACACCCAAAGTTGCTACAACAATAAGTAATGGAAAGACGTTAGGGATTAAATGATGAATAATTTTCCGAGAATCCTTTAATCCTAATACGTCCGCCGCTTGCATAAATGCTTGTTCCCGCAATGTTAAAATTTGCCCCCTCACAAGACGGGCAAGTCCTGGCCAACCTACTAAACTTAAAATAATCATTACAACATATAACCGGTATTCTGATGGTAATTTCCATTCTGATAAAATTGCTCCCATTATAATAAGTAGCGGTAATCCCGGAATAGACATTAACACATCTGCAACACGCATAATTAGATGATCTACAATTCCTCGATAAAAGCCAGCAATGGCTCCTAACAGGGCACCCAATATAACGGATAGTAACATCGATGCTAGGCCAATTGTTAATGAAATACGGCCTGCTTGCATAAGTCTAGTTAAAATATCTCGTCCCAACTGGTCTGTTCCGAGCCAATGCGACAGGCTGGGTGGTTTATTAATTTGTGTTACTTGCACTTTCCCCTCAGCATACGGTGAAAAGAATGGACCAATAAAACTAAATAAAAACATAAATATTAAAACGTATAATCCGAACAACGCCATCTTATTTTTCTTTATCTTTCTATACGCTTGGCGCCACGGTGATGATTCATTTCTTTGTTTCTTTTCTTCCTTTTTCTTTATTGTTGTTGTAATAGTCTCCATATCTTTCCCCCCCTACTTCAGTCGAATTCGTGGATCAACAAGTGCATACACAATGTCCGCAAAGAAATTTGCCATAATTGTTAAACATGAAAGAAACATCGTAAATGCCATTAATACCGTATAATCACGGAAGTTTAATGCTTCTAACTGAATACTCCCAATCCCTGGCCAATTAAAAATCTGTTCAATAATAATAGCCCCTGAGAATAAACCTGGCAATTCAAAAGCGAGTAATGTAATTGCTGGCAAAATCGCATTTTTTAATGCATGTTTATAAATAACTGTTCTTTCTTTTAAACCTTTTGCACGTGCAGTACGAATATAATCTTGTCTTACAACATCCAGCATTCCCGTTCTAAAGTATCTTGTTAATGACCCTACACCAAGAAGCGTTAAAATAAATACCGGCAGGATCATATGACGTAATACTTCTAATATGTATGTAATACCCGTCGAGTTACTTCCAATATCAATCATGCCACCAATTGGTAATAAATTTAAATCAACCGCTAATAATTTAATCAAAAATAGACCTATAAAAAATGATGGAAATGACATTGCGGCAAAAACACCAATTGTTACGAGTCTATCAAACCATGAATGCTGTTTTGTCGCTGAAACAACACCAATAATAAGAGCGATAATCCAAGTAAAGAATAAAGCTGTAACTGCAACAATAAATGTATTCCAAATGAACTTATTAAGTAATGATGTCACTGGTTCTTGATATTGTAATGAGAATCCAAAATCGCCGTGTAATGCATTAACTAACCAATGAAAATACCTTTCAATAATCGGTTTATTTAAACCGTACAACTCTCTTAATTCTTGAGCTCTCTCTGGTGTTAATTTTGGATTTGAATCGATATAATCACCCGGTAAGAGTGCAAATAAAAAAAAGATAATAATAGACGTACCAAACAATGTAGGAATCATTTGTAGAAACCTACGAATGATATATGTTTTCACCTTTTGTCTCCCCAATCCTATTTACTTAAAAATAGAAGAACATTTTTTCAAAACAGCAGCTATTCTTTTGCTGTATGAAAAAACGTCTTCTATTATTTAGGTCAACCCTTATTGTTCAATGGATAACACTGGTAAGTTAGAGCTAATGCTATCATACTTTTCCGGATCAATTCCTTTTATACGTACATTATGAGCATAAAGTAGTTTACGATAGTTTAATAGAATAACTGGTGGATCATCACTTAACTCTTTATACAGTTCTTTATAAACAGCTTTACGCTTTTCAATATCTGTCGTCTCTATGCCTTTTACAATCAATTCATCTACTTTCGGATTACTATAACCTGTATCACTTTTTGGATTAGTTGATAAATAATCACTTACAACTTCACTTGGATCACTAATACCTGGTGTTGAAACTGCCGCTAAATCATAGTCACCCTTTCCTACTTTTGAAAGCATCGTATTAAAGTCCATCAACTCTGGATTTAATTCAACACCGATTTCTTTGTAACTTTCTTTTGCAATTGGAATAAAGATATCATTTGTTTTACCTGTATTTGATGCGTAGTATGTTAATTTTAACTTTTGACCATCTTTTTCACGAACTCCGTCAGAACCTACTTTCCAACCAGCCTCATCCAATAGTTTTTTAGCCTTTTCTACATCGTGCGGATACTTATTCATACCTTCTTCTGTATATGCCCATGAAACTGGAGCAATTGGCACGTTAGCAACAGAACCATATCCTTGTAGAGCTGTATCTACATACTTCTTACGATCTAATCCATAAGTAAGTGCTTGACGTACCTTCTTATCTTTCAAATATGATTTCTTATTATTTACATAGATATAAGCAATATCACTTGATGATTCAAGATTAATATTTGCAAACTCTAATCCTTTTAATTGGTCTATATTCTCAGGATTTGCTCTAAATCCACTATAGTCCAGTTCACCTGTTTGGAATAATTGGAATCCAGTATCACCTGATGTGATTTTATAAATAAAGTTTTTAATTTTAGGTTTACCTGCATAATAATGTTCGTTGGCAACAAAGCGTACCTCTTGACCAGGAACATATTTTTCAAATTTATATGGACCCGCTGCAATTGGTTGCCCATATAACGCTTTTAAATAATCCAAACTTGTATTTTGTTTATAATCTTTTCCATAATAAGCCTTTGATAATACCGGTCCACCTAAAGTAGTTAGTGCCTGTGAATTAACTTTTTCAGTTGTAATTTTAATTGTCTGTGGATCAACAACTTGAATTCCTTCAATAGAAGTTGCTTTTCCTTCTTTATATTCTTTTCCACCTTTAATAGCATACTGAGCAATATCCAATCCACCTTCATACGCTTTATCATGAAGTAGCGTCAATGTAAATGCTACATCATCCGCTGTTAAAGGCGAACCATCACTAAATTTTAAATTTTTACGTAAATGGAATGTATATGTTAACTGATCAGCAGAAATATCCCATTTTTCTGCAAGGTCCGGAATAGGCTTACTTTGTTTGTCTGTTGTTACTAGTGACGCAAAAATAACAGACGTTACATTTCCATCCCAACCATTTTCTTGGAAATATGGAAGGAAAACTCCCCCCGGCTTAGAAATGGCTGTGATAAAAGTATCTGTTCGCTGATTTGCTTTCTCTGGACTTTTCTTTTTATCTGTAGCTGGAATTGTTTCAATCTTAGCGTCCTTTAAATCCTGCTTTTTCACCGGCTCTGTAGAAGCCGCGTCCTCCTGTCCCCCACAAGCAGACAACACAAGCGAACTACTCATTAATACCGAAAATACACCAGCCCATTTTTTTGTCTTTTTCTTCATTGTCCCCACCCTAACTTTTTATGATTATACCCTCTGAACGAATTACCTTATGTATGCCTCCCACAGCAACATTTATAACCAATCGGAAAAGTCGGTTTTAATCGTAAAAAAATAGATGTTTTTGAGGGGTAACAATCTTATTCCGACCTTTCCGGTAGACTTTATGGTTATTAGCTTATATCGTTCATTATGTTTTGTCAATTCTTTCTAAATAAATATTTTGAGAATTTTTCCAAAATTATAACTCTACATTTATACTTTAAGAAAACTCAGCTATAATTCGTATTAAAACTTAAAAATCTACTTCTATTCCTTCAGCATGAAACATAGAATACTAATAACCAATTACAAAAAAGGGGGCGAAAATATGGACAACCTATTCCAATACGTCCTGCACTACGTATTATTAACAATTATGATAGTCGGAGCGCTATTACTATTCCCGTTCTTCCCAAAGTTCGTCCTCTTTTTAGCTTTTTTTATCATGCTCGGGATCGCTATTATAATTTCAACGAAAGAAGATGCCACGCAAAAAGAGAGCAGAGTTCAGCGCTTAAAGCTGTAACTTTGCTCTCTTTTTGTTTTCATTCACTAGTCTCTGTTACACATATTTATTCCGCTATTTGCCGGGCAGTAAGACCCCCACTGATTAAAGTTTCACTTTATCTCTCGGGAAATAATTAGCCTTTGTTTTTGTAATTACTCCTATCGAAAAACCACTAATGACATTTATTTTTCAGATTATCATTTTCATATGTTTCACAAACTATGCAAATTAAGGAAAATGGATTTATCTAAGTTACTGTTTCACGTGAAACACATCGCTTCATTTAACCTTTAAAGCAAAATATCATTATGAAAAAAGCCACTTCCTCCAGCAAAACTAAAAGGAAGTGGCTTTCTACTCATTACTCCACCATATTCTCTAATTCATTATATAAATCTGCTCGTAACAACTCTTTCTTCGTTTTTTCCTCATATAATTTTTCAAGTCTTTCAACATCAGCTACATATTCCATTTCACTTTCTAATGCATATATATCTTCTTCTATATGCATTAACTCGTTTTCAATCTCCGCAAAACTTCTAGAATCTTTCTTTTTTATAGAGATTGCTTCAACACTTTTTCTTCCATGGTGCTTATGCTTTATTACTTCCTCCTCAAGCTTTTCTTCCCACTTTTGACGAGCCCATGCATAGTTTCCTGCAAACTCAAATAATTTGCATCTATCAATCCAGTACGTCTTTTCAAATAACTTATTTAAAAAATATCGATCGTGTGAAACAGCTAAAATCGTCCCGTTATATTGCTCAAGGGCTTCCTCTAAAACTTCCCTTGATTCAATATCAAGATGGTTTGTCGGCTCATCTAAAATTAGAAAATTGATGTCTTGATACATAAGTTGCGCAAGTCTTAATCTCATTTTTTCTCCACCACTAAGTTGCGTTACTTTCTTAAATACTGCTGGGCCATAAAACAAAAACTTAGCTAATATATGTCTTGCTTCTCCCTCTGTTACAGCCACATTCTCTCTGAATGCTTCCAATACATTACTCTTCATATTTTCATATGCATGTTGTGATAAATAACCAATTTTGACACTACTACCAATTCGAATTTCACCAACGTCTGGATTTATTTCTTCTAATAGTAGTTTTAATAATGTAGTCTTTCCTGTACCATTACGACCAACGATAGCAGCACGCTCTTGAAAACGAACATGTAAATTCGCTTGTTCAAATAAAGATTGGCCAGCAAAACCTTTACTCACTTCTTTCATTACAACAACATCTTTTCCGCTTCTCTCTTGCCCTTCAAACTGAAGACCCATCTGTTTTCTTTCTAAAATCGGCCTCTTTAATTTCTCTATACGCTCTAACGCACGTTCCATATTCCTCGCTCTTTTATGCAATCCTTCATTCGGAGGATTCGCTTGATTTGCCCATTCACGTAGGCGCTTAATTGCTTCTTTCATTTTCTTTATTTTCTTTTGCTGCTCTTGATAAGCTTGAAACTCTTGAAGTAATCTTTCTTCCTTCTCCTCAACGAACTGAGAATAATTCGTATGGTACACGTGAATCTCTCCATCTTCCAGATCAAAAATTTTCGTTACAACTTCATCAAGGAAATAGCGATCGTGTGAAATAACCATAACTGTTCCATTATATTCTTTTAAAAATTTCTCTAACCATTCAACTGCAAACAAATCTAAATGATTTGTTGGTTCATCTAATAGAAGTAAATCTGGTTTCTGCAATAGCATATATGCAAGGCTTACTTTCGTCTGTTCTCCTCCACTTAATTCCGTAAATACTCTTGGAAATAAGTCTGTTACTTGTAAGCCATTTGCTACCTTCATTATATTTGCCTCTATTTCATAACCACCGAGAAATGCAAATTTTTCTTGAATTATTCCGTACCTCTCCATTAGCTTTTGCAAAGAAGATTGTTCCTGCTCCTCCGCCATATTTTTTTCTAGAGCATGCATTTCTTTTTCTAATTCCTTTTCTACTTTAAAAGCGGAACTCAATACATCATATACAGTCATGAACTCATCAAACTTCGGAATTTGTGCGACATGACCAATACGTGTACCTTTCTTCATATGGATGGCTCCTGCATCCAAACTCTCCATTCCCGTCAGAAGCCCAAAGATTGTTGTCTTCCCACTACCGTTACGACCAACTAACCCAACACGTTCACCATTCTTTATTTCAAGCGATATATTTTCAAATATGATGTTTCCACCAAAAGATTTCGTTACATTATTTACACTACAAATAGTCATTTTCCGTACTCCTTTCAATATAAAAAACCATGAGAAAGAAACATTCCCCATGGTTTTCGGCATAGAAAAAGGAAGCCAAATAGCTCCCTTTTCACACGTTTATTAAAAATGGGTGAAGAGATTTCTATCGTTCAATAGTCACTATGCAATTGTTAAAAAAGGGCATACGTATCCCGTTAACAACTACATCATGAAAAATCGCACGACAAAAATAGATAAAATCTAAAAATTTGGCACGCGCAGCTAAAGAACGTTTCATCTCATTCACCCCTTTCGTACGGAATTTAATACTTACTTCTTTATTATACTTTCCAATTTCATGTTTGAATAGTCATTTTTCTGAAAATAATGAAGATAGACTAAACATTTCAATAAGTGACATCAAATCTTACAAAACTGTTATGTTCACGTAATGGAAAGCGATAGTACGAAAAGATGCCTCCCTATACAATAAAGATGTAAACAAGCGAGACAAACAAAAGGAGGAAACAAACATGATAAAAGAAATCGTAAAAGCAATCTTTGAGGTATTAGTGAACGGACAAGCAGTTGTAAAAGAACTAAATGAACTATAAAAAGGAGTGAAGAAATATGATGAACATGGTGAAAATGATTTTACACGCTTTAGTCGATGCAAAAGCAGTTAGCCAAGAATTAAACCAACAATAAAAAGGGGTATATGAATATGAAGAAAGCCATTATTATAATTGCAAGCACAGCAATTACCTTATACACAATAAAAAAGAGAAAAAAGAAAAATAATGAAAATGTTCTATATTATCCATACACGCTATTAGAGAAAAAATAAAAGACAAGGTACCCTATCGTAATGAGGATATCTTGTCTTTTATTTTTCCCCTATTCCTTTAGAGGATTTCCTTCTCCTTTTCCCGAATGTATTAAGCGGGATTTTTACACATATTTTAAAGGGGCATATATACAAATGGATACACAACAACTATATTTTTTAAACGATATCGGTAAACAAAAACCAGAAAGTATTCGGAATAGAAGCGCTGCATGTCCATTTTGCGATAAAGAACAATTAACGGATATTTTAGCAACTGATGGTTCTATTATTTGGTTAAAAAATAAATTTCCTACATTACAAGATACATTTCAAACAGTGTTAATCGAAACCGATAATTGCGAAGATCATATCGCAACATATACAAAAGAACATATGAGAAAATTACTGCAATTTTCTATTCAACATTGGTTACACTTACAGAAGAACGAAGAGTTCGCATCTGTGATTTTATATAAAAATCACGGTCCATTTTCAGGTGGAAGTTTGCATCATGCACACATGCAAATTATCGGAATGAAATATGTAGATTATCTTGAAAATATTGAAGAAGAAAATTTCCAAGGGTTAATTGTTCAAAAAAATGAATGCATTGAGCTTAATATTTCAGAGCGTCCCATTATTGGCTTCACTGAATTCAATATAATCATTGATAATATTTCATATATAGATAAAATGGCAAATTACATTCAGCAAACTGTACGTTACATACTGACAGATTTCCATAAAGGATGCAGTAGTTATAACTTATTCTTCTATTACTTAAATGGAAAAATTATTTGTAAAGTTGTACCTAGATTTGTCGTTTCACCATTGTATGTAGGATATAAAATACCGCAAGTTTCTACAAAACTAGAAGAGGTGAAAATACAACTCACGCAGTATTTCACGAAAGAAAAGGATGAAATTATTCATAAAAAAACAGAGTAGGTATAGAAAACCTACTCTTTTATTACACCTTTATTTCGATAGTACACATCTTCTAATCCGATGTTATACTTCATGTTATTATCCGTCCACTCTGGCCCTAAATTCCCTGGCCATCCAGATGTATTCGCTATATATTTCAGTAATGCAAAATCAGTCAAACCTTTTTGCACCCCACGCTTATATCCTTTCATTAAATGCGGCATTGCAATTTGCGCATTTGTACGTGGATCTTTCAGCTCATCATCAGTTAAATGTTCTGGTGCAAGCCCGCCGCCGCGGTGTAGTTGAAACAATCCGAATGAAGTTCCATTATCTCCAACACTTCTTGGATTTAATCGACTTTCATGCTCGGCAATTGCAAGAGGTATCCATTCTGGAAGATTTACTTTCTTCGCTTCCTCTATAATGATTTGTTTCATCTGTTTTGCTTCTTCTGAATCAACATAGCTTGTTCCATTCACTAGCTTATCCATTCCTTCAGACTTTCCTTGGAAATATAAATATACTCCAAGAACAACTAAAAATCCTACAAAGAATTTCTTCACTACCTCTACCTCTTTCTCCGCTGAAATTTGTCCCCTTTCAGCCTTCCCTTTACAATTACCTACATTCTATTACTCTTTTATCATAGCAAATAACTATACATATTATCATCATGCTTTAGACCGATTTTGTGAAAAAACAGCTGGTAAATACGGGCAAAAATGTAACTTTCATAGACTATAACGCATTTATTGTATATAATTGTAAACTGAACTCTATATATAGAATAGGAGCGTACAAAATGAAAAAATGCCTAACACTCTTGTTCAGCATTTTACTACTCATCCCTACCTACACCTCTGCACAAACATCATCAAAACCAAAAGTACTTGTTTTGTATAGTACACAAGACGATAAAGTTTCAAATAATGTCCAAATCCTTAATACTCAATTAGGATATTTTACAAATGATATAACCGTAAAAAACTTAAAAGAAGCAACTTCAATTAATAACGTATCCTCCTATACACATATTGTTTATATCGGTGAAACAAAAGAAGCGTTTTCTGATGAAACGAAACAATTTCTAGAAAACTTCTCCGGCCCTATATTAGTATTAGGACAAAATGTTGAACAATTATCTAAGCGTTTTTCTTTCATTACTTTGAAGAGTGATGATATACGAGTTAATAAAATTGAATATCCAGACAAGAAGCTAAAAAATACCTTAGAAGAGGAACGATTAATTCAATCATTTGATACGAATGGAACTGTGCTTGCTAACGCCTTAAGCTCAAATAACACTAATCCACTAATTGTTCAGCATGAAACATCTTATTATGTTGCAACACCTAACCTCTTTGACTGGATGTCTCATTACGTCGGTGAAATGTTATTTTCTTATTTCGGCCAAAAACCAACGAAAAATAAAGTTGAAGCTTATTTACGCCTTGAGGATGTTCACCCAGCAGCAGATATAAATCAATTGAAAGAAATTGCTGAATTACTAAAAGAGAAAAAGATGCCTTACATGATTACTGTTATTCCGGTATATAAAGATCCAGATACAGGAAAGATAATACATTTAAAAGATAGACCAGAACTAGTTGATCTTTTACGCTCTATGCAAGATGATGGTGCAGCAATTATTATGCATGGTTATACTCACCAATTTTATGACAGTGAAACAGGTGAGGGCTTTGAATTTTGGGATGTAAAAACAGATCAACCAATTCGCCAACCGAAGCATGAAAAACCGAAGACAAAAGATGACTTTCCAAATATAGAGGCATATAACCAATATGTAAAAAAAGGAGAAGAATTCGAGGAAAAATATACGAAAGATCATATCGAAAAAGGAATTCAAGAACTTGTAGATGCTAAACTATATCCTGTTGCCTTTGAAGCACCTCATTACACGATGTCTCAAAAAGGATATGAAATATTATCAAGGTACTTTTCAACTTATGTAGGACAACTACAGTTAAATGATACAACTTGGAAATCCATGCACTCACCATATTATACAAGTACTCCGTCATTTTTACATGGAATGAAACTATTGCCTGAAACAGTCGGATTTATTGAAGAAGATACGCCACAAACTATTGCTAAAATGAAAGAACGTGCTCTATCTGTTTCTAAATTATCAGATGGAGTTATTGGTGCATTCTATCATCCTTACTTAGGTGTGAAACCATTAAAAGAAGTATTAAAGGATCTAGAAAGTATTCCAAATATAGAATGGATTGATTTACAAAAGGAAAAGAATGAAGTAAAAATGAAAGATATTCATATTACGACGAATAAAGACGGCATTCACGTTGAAAAACCAACCAGTGCGAATGACATAATTGATTATATAAAGCAATATGGCTTCTTCCTTATACTGGGGTTCGTTATCATTGTCTTTCTTTTATTATTAAAACGTGCGAAAAAATTAGAATCCTAATACAAAACCACCGAGCGGAACGCTCGGTGGTTTTTTTCATATATCAAACCGTGGCATTTTATTAAATAAATTCAACTTTTACTTTTTCCGTTACATTATGAAAATTATAATTCTCCTATCCTTTCAAATAAAATCGACTTGTATTTCCATATATTGTTTTTGCGACCTTATCAATGGATATGTTTTTTATAGAACTAATTTCCTTTAATACCTCTCGAATCATTCTTGGATGCGTTATAACACCCTCTTGAAATTCCCACGGTCCATCTGTTTCTACCATCATATATTCAAGCGGATAATACGAAACAATTTTTCTAATCTTCTCCTTATGTAAAACATCCGGTGTAATCGAAATATAATAACCATTCTTCATCATCCGTTTCATTGTTTCATCACTTCCTTTAAACCAATGGAAATGTGCACGTGAAACTTTATATTTCTCTAGCAAATCACATACAGTGTCAGCATCTTCATAAACTGCGTGTAATATAATCGGCAAATTATACTTACTAGCTAGTTCTATAAATTTTTTCAATACAGCTATGTATGGATCTACAGCAATTCTTTTATCTTCTTTCCTCAAATAATAGGGCAAACCTACTTCACCAATCGCAACAATTTCCTCTGCGTTCTGTTCAATAAGTTGATAAATCTGGTCACACTCTTCTTTATGAATCTGTTGCTCTGGATGAAACCCTATCGCTGGATATATAAAGGGATACTTCTTCGCTAAAGATAACGTTTCCTTACAAGATTGATAATTCATAGATACTGCAATAAGCCCCTTTATTTCATTACTATTTTCCACCTCTTTCAGTAATCTGCTCTTCTCTTCATCCTTATATTGATCAACATGTATATGACTATCAATCCATTTCATCTTTATGCCCCCATAAAAAAAACAAGAAAGGACTTCCTTTCTTGTTTTAGCATCTATATTATTTAACAATTAAGTTTGTTATGATATCAAATAATCCAATACACACTACGGCAACAGTAAAGTAGCTACAGAAATCTTTAATTGGTAACTTCACTACTTCTTCTTTACGCATCCCATTCTTCTCCCTTCTTACTAGATCCCTAATTATTTTTCTATCTGTATCTATTATGCAAAAAATATGACAAATTTACTATCGAATTAACTTACGTAAACCTTACAATGTTGTAAGGTTTAAAAAAGGATCCCCATCTTTATTCAGATGAGGATTATTAAAAATTAGTTGGTTTTTCATTCTTCATTACAAACAGAAAGTAATACATTGAGACTTTCTAGTTACACTATATGAAAATTACTATCTTTTAACTATCGAATTACATTACAGAAGGCTTACATGTTTGTAAGTTATGTGTAATGTAATTCGATAGTTCCCCTTACTTATATTTCGTACAATAAAGTCAGGAAGTAAGCCAAATAAGAAGAACACTCACATAACCAAATTACATTGCTAGTAGCTACTCTTCTTATACCTTTCACCCATGCTACTACAATGTACCCCCTTCCCCTTTATATAATAAAAAAGCCTTAGTCTATATGGACTAAGGCTTTTTTGTTAATCTTAAAAATACCCTTACCCAGTATTTTTATTTTCGACAAAAAATAGCTGGGGGTATATTTTACTATCTCATCGTTAAAAGTTTGCTCTTCGCATTTATAGGAATATTTGCAACCTCAATCTCTTCAATCGATTCACCGTAACGTCCTTTTGCAAAAACCTTTAATGCTTCATCTCTCTTTAACATATGCTTAACCGTTTTCTTTATTTTCTGCTCTCTACCACGTTCATCGAATGCAATAAATTCATATTCATACCACTCATCACCAATATGCTGACCAATTGTATTCACAACCGTATAGTATTCTTTCGTCTTATAAAATGGATTATATTTATCGATAACCGGTCCAAGTTTCGTAGGCAGTAACATTACTACTATCACTATCATCGCTATTATAGTAGTGATCATTTTTTTCTTCATAATAAACATTCCTCCTCTGCAGGATATATATACATCCATTTTAAAAAGGGGGAATAAAATCTACTATTGAATCTCATTACATTACACTTACATTTTTGTAAGAATTAAAAAAGGTGAACGAATTTGCTCGTTCACCTTTTAGCTTGCTTTAAAGCCACCGCCAAGTACATCACGTACATCATGTATAACAACGAAAGAATCTTCATCTACCCGACTAATAACTTGTTTTAACTTAACAAGCTCTTGTTTATTAATAACAACATATAAAACTTCTTTATTTTTACCAGTATATCCGCCGCGCCCTTCTAATACAGTAACACCGCGTGTCATATTTTTCGTAATAGCTTCACGAATTAAGTCTGGTTGATTCGAAATAATCGTAACAGCCGTTTTTGTGTCCATTCCTTCTACAATGAAATCAATCACCTTCGCTCCAATGAACACAGCTACAAGTGTATACATTGCCTTTTCTTGCCCTATTATAAATACAGAACCAGCAATTACAACAATATCAATAATTAGTACACCTTTACCTACACTCCAACCTAAATATTGATTTGCTAACTGAGCTAAGATTGCTGATCCTCCCGATGTACCTCCGGCTTTGAACATACAGCCTAATCCAATACCCACAAATAAACCAGCAAATAAAGCTGCTAATAATGTATCACTATTTACATGATACTCAATATGTTCTGTAACGTATAAAAACAAAGATGTTTCTACAATCCCTAAAATTGTATAAATCATTGTTTTCTTATCAAAAAATTTATAACCAATAGCTAGTAAAATTGCATTTATAGCAAAATTCACAATCCCTGGTGACCAATCAAATAAGTAGTACGTAACAACCGTTAAACCAATAATTCCACCTTCCGATAAACGGTTTGGAATTGCAAAGTAATTAATACCAATTGCGAATAATAATGAACCAATTGTAATTAGTGTTATTTCCTTTATACGTTGATTAACCATAGTTCATACCCTCCCCCCATTTGACATTGTATCACTATCTCCTAGAGGTTTAGAAGTGGTTTTTATTCCGCATTTTCCCTCTTAAAAATTGAAATATTATGTTTAAACAGAGGGTTGATTAATTATTCATATTTGCTCTAACTACATGGACAAATCGCTCCACATTCCCTTTCTGAATATGCTTAGCTCTAACCGTTTCATGATTATAAGTAAACTCAAAGTACGAATGAAAATCTATGCTATCTATATGCAAATATGGGTACTCTTTAAATGTTGAAGGATAGTACGGAAATTTCCCGTAAAAAAGGAGACGTCTAGTAGTGGCAACAAAAATTCCATGTTGGTAACATAACATGAAATTATCCTTCTCAAAGATCCCTACTACAAAGGCTAACATTTTTTCGTTATCCTCTATATACTTGTTCACACTTAATAAAAGTTCATTCATGCATATCCCTCCAAATACTATTCTTGAAAAGAATCCATGGATTGTTACAAACCGGTTTAACTCCTTTATAAAGTATGAAACGCGTTTCTTGTCAAAGGTATTTCAAAAAAATAATCCGTTATGCGATTATACACATAACGGATTAAAATTAAACTGTAGAGCGTTCCACAAGTTCGTATGGAATTTCCAGCTTTTCTTGTTCAGAACTCTCTTCATTCACTTTTCTATGCAACATTTCAAAAGCAGTTTTCCCTATCTCCTTTAAATTTTGATCAATAGTTGTCAATTGTAACACTTGCGAGATAGGTTGATTATCAAAGCCAATAATCGCTAAATCCTCAGGAACTTGAATCCCTAATTTTTCAACCTCTGTCATAACCCCAATCGCAACTTCATCGCCTGCTACTATTAATGCTTCAGGAAGATCCTGCATCTCTTTTAACTTATGAGCCACTTTTACACCATCTTCTAGTGTAAAACATTCTGTAAAAATCCATTCTTCATTAACCTCTTCGTCTATAGATTGTAATTGCTGTTTATAGACATCAAAACGCTTTTGACTACTCGGCCCTAATTTTCTTCCCGTACAATAACCAATTTTTTTATAACCTTTCTCAATCAAATAATCCATTCCTAATTGAAAGGCCGCTGAATGATTCGTATATACACTTGAGATGTTTGAAATATCATTATCTTCACAAGCAATTATTGTGCCGTAAGAAGCATACGGTTCTATCGTTTCCCAATCATTTGCACGTGAACAAATAATAAGACCATCCAATTGTTTTGTTTTTAACATATGTAAACTTTTCATTTCTTCTTTTTTATTATAATTCGTTTGGCAAAGTAACACTCTGTAATTATGAGTTAACGCACTCTCCATCATTCCGCTCACCATCGCATCAAAACACGGATGATTAATATAGGGTAAAATCACACCAACAATATTCGTCTTTCCTTTTGATAAATGAACAGCATTTGCGTTTTGCGAGTAATTCAATTTCTCAACTATCTCTATAACCGCTTTTCTTTTTTCTTCACTTACATATGGGTGATCATTCAACACTCTCGAAACAGTCGTAACTGAAACTCCCGCCATCTTTGCGATATCTTTAATATTAGCCATACACTCACCTCTATCTTTAACTTAATGAATCCCATGAACATATGTCAAATCTTCTTATCATTACACCTTCATTCGTTTCTCTTACAAAAGTGTAATTTTTCTGTAAGCTAATTCGATAGTGACTTTCCGCAACATTTCATACAATTAAGTCAGAAACAAGGTAACAACTATTCGAAAAGGAGCGGATTAATATGATGAACAAAATGAAAACGAACAATTTCTTACATACAATGGGCATGGTATTTTCCGCTCTTATCGACGCAAAAGCTGTTGCTTCTACATTAAACAAGTAAGGAGAATATATTATGAATAACATCACTTTTAACAAATTAGATTTTTTAGGACTAGCTAGTGGCTCTCTTCTTCTTACTGCTTTTATTTACGCCGCTACGCTTGTATAACTTTGTGTCCCCTTTCCCCTTTATTATAAATAGTAATAGAAAAGACGACCGTCTATGCCCGGTCGTCTTTTCTTATTTTTGATTTGATTGCAAAGCTTCTTTTAACTCCTCAAACTTCTCATTTAATTGATCCGTCATCATTTTCATAGCGGTTTTTCGATCTATTTGTTCTCCAGCCTCAATTTGAATCGGATCTCCAAAAATTAATTGTGCCTTTTTCCCCCTTATTAATTCTTTTACACTTGATGGACCAACATAAGCTGCCGGCACTAAAGGTACATTAGAACGCATCGCAATTGTCACAGCACCCGCTTTTAATGAAACATCTTCTGCTGATCTCGTTCCACTCGGAAAAATTCCTACTACCTTTCCTTCTTTTAATAAACGTGATGGAATTTTAAGTGTACTTGGTCCCGGATTCGCACGATCTACAGGGAATGCATTTACATTTTTAAAGAACCAATTTTTGAATTTCCCTTCAAATAATTCTTTTTTTGCCATGTAATGAATTTGAGTTGGGTACATCCCTGTAGCTAACATTAATACATCCATAAAACTTGTATGTGTACACGCAACAACATACGGACCACCTTCCGGTAACTTTTCTCTTCCTTGCACTTCTACTTTCCCAGCTGTTTTAAATATATATTTCAACAAAAATGTAATTGGTTTATACATTGGTTTCGTTCCTTTCTAAACATCCGAAGTATAATCATATTCTTATAACGATTATAACACTAAGTTTTAGGAGTTGGTAATAAAATTAAGTATGAATTGTTAAATTTCAATTCTTACAAAAGTGTAATTTTCTTGTAAGCTAATTCGATAGTTACTTCTCACTATATTTCATACAATTAAGTCAGAAATAGGGCAACAACTATTCGAAAAGGAGTCGATTGATATGATGAACAATATGAGAATGAACAATTTCTTACATACAATGGGCATGATATTATCAGCTCTTTTCGACGCAAAATCTGTTGCTTCTACATTAAACAAGTAAGGAGAACTCATTATGAATAACATCACTTTTAACAAATTAGACTTTTTAGGATTAGCTAGCGGCTCTCTTCTTCTTACTGCTTTTATTTACGCTGCTATGCTTGTATAACCTTGTGTCCCCTTTCCCCTTTATATAGAAAAAGACGACCGTCTATGCCCGGTCGTCTTTTTAATTTTTTCTTTCTTTCAATTCTTTTAAAAGCTGTATCAGCTCAGCTTGTTGTTTTATCTTTTTACGACCATTTCGATTAATTGCTGCAAGCTCACAGGCAACTCCGACGGCGAAGAAAAACAATAAACTTTCTAACATGTGAAATCCTCCATTTGCCTATTAAACAGCTTGACGTAATTGTTCTTCTTGTAAAACTCTCTTATTTATATTTTCTTCTTTTCTCTGACAAACGTTATTGCGAATAAGCGCTGCAATAACAAGTACAGTCCCTATAATATCAAACATTGTGATTTGATACCCTTGCATCATCATAATAGCTAAAGTCGTAATTGGTACAAAATTAATAAATAAAATCCCATTAATGGATGATAAAATTTTCACACCATAGTTCCAAGCAAGTAGCGCTACAATACCTGGCAATGTCATCATAAATAACAAATCATATTTCACAATAGAAATCGTTCCCATACTCGGAACTGAAATATATCCAAGCGACGTAATAATTACCGTTATAATCGCTGTAACAGTCGTACCGAATACACACGTCAACGTAGAATAACGTAATGTTGACCAATCACTACAAGTTTGACCACCCATCGTATAAATAACCCAGCCTACTACACCAATAAATATAAATGCTAATGGGAACATATTATCTTTCAATGTTACAAAGAAACTCATGTCACCTTTTGTAATAACAAATACAGCTCCTACAAAAGCTATAACCATACTCGTTACCATATACTTCTTCGGTTTTATATGCTTATATCCCCATAAAATACAAATAGAAATCATCGGCATAAGTGCTTCCATAATGGAAGCTACCATTACACCCGACTTACCCATTAACATTTGCCCTAAAAATATGAGGACATTATATACTGTAAATGCCATCGTTCCAAAAAAGACGAGTAACTTTCCTCTTCCCTCTAAACGAAATGCCTGTTTTCCTTCTTTCATTAACAACAATACAATCAGCATTATCGCCACTGCTCCATAGCGAATAAGCGAAAAATAAAATGGATCTATGTATTCTAGCGCATGATCAGCAACTGGAAACATCGCTCCCCATGACATACTCGCAATTAAACACGCTAAAGCCCCTATTATCATTTGACCTCTTCTCACCACAATCCCCCGTTTCTTTCTATTTGCACAAAGAGAATTGTAAAAGAAAAAATATATCACGTAAAATGATTCAAAATGATGTTAACTATCATTTATAATGATAGTTAACATCAAGGGGGATTACAAAATGGAATTACGAGACTTACAAATCTTTAAAAGCGTTGCCGACCAAGGTAGTGTAAGTAGCGCAGCAAAGGAATTAAATTATGTACAATCAAATGTAACTGCACGTATTAAACAACTAGAAAACGAATTAAAAACCCCACTCTTTTACCGCCATAAACGAGGAATGACTTTAACAGCTGAAGGAAGAAAAATGCTCGTTTATGTTAGTAAAATTTTGCAAGATGTCGACGAACTAAAACAAGTATTTTTAGATAGCGAAACACCTTCTGGTATATTAAAAATCGGTACAGTCGAAACAGTAAGTACACTGCCTACCATTTTATCTTCTTACTATAAAAGCTATCCGAATGTCGATTTATCATTACAAGCGGGTCTAACAGAAGAATTAATTAGAGAAGTACTTAATCATCAATTAGATGGCGCCTTTATATCAGGTCCTATTAAACATCCACTAATCGAACAATACGATGTTAGTACAGAGAAATTAATGCTTATAACACAAAATAAAGCCTTTCATATAGAAGAATTTACAACAACGCCTCTACTCGTTTTTAACCAAGGATGTGGATACCGCTCCAAACTAGAACGTTGGCTTAAAGACGAAGGTTTGCTACCAAAAAGAATTATGGAATTCAATATATTAGAGACAATATTAAACAGTGTTGCACTCGGTCTCGGAATTACACTCGTACCACAGTCTGCTGTCCATCATCTTTCTAAAGCAGGTAAGGTACATTGTCATGCAATCCCTGAAAAATACGGCAGTATTTCAACGGTTTTCATACGCCGTAAAGATAGCTATATGACGAATTCAATGCGTAGTTTTTTAAAAACAATTGAAGACCATCATCATATCAATATGCTGTGAAAGACATTCTTACATGAATGTCTTTTTTTCTTACAAAAGTGTAAGTCTTTCGTAAGCTAATTCGATAGTTGGAAGTATCCATATTCCCTATAATTAAGACATAAGCAGGGCAACAACTATTCGAAAAGGAGCGGATACGCATGATGAACAATATGAAATCAAATAAATTTTTAAATACAATGGGCATGGTGCTATCCGCACTTGTCGATGCAAAAGCTGTTGCAACTACATTAAACAAATAAGGAGAGATTATAATGAACAACATTACTTTCAACAAATCAGACTTTATCGGACTTGCAAGTGGAGCTACTCTTCTTACGGCTTTCATTTATACACTTGCTCAAGGTCTTATTTAACACTTTGTTTCCCCAAACCCCTTTATATATAGAAAAAGCTGCTCGTCTTATAGACAAGCAGCTTTTTAGTTTGTCCCGCTTTAATGGGCAGTAAGACCCCCACCTCAAAATTCAGCGAAAGCAAAGAAGTTAGGTGGGGGTCGGGCTGCCCATAAAAGTCCGATTGGTGAAGGCTAATAATCAGTGGGGGATGAAGAACCCCCACACTGATTAAAGTTTCACTTTATTTCATATACAATTTGACCTGTTCTCGTAATATCATATCCGCCAATCGCATTTAATTCATTATGAAATTCTTCCGATTGCAGAATGTCTTTCACAACTTCAATCAGCTCTTCATTTTCTTTATTCTTCAAAATTACTAAATCATACTGTTCTTTCATGATTGGAATAAAGTCCACATTTACAATTTGCGAAAACTTTTCTGAACCTACTCCTACATCAGCTTTTCCATTTGCAACTTGCGTGGCAACACCAAGATGATTCGATTCTTCCCATTCATATCCACTAATATCAGCTTTATTTAATTTTCGGATTCGTAATTGTTCATCCACTAACACTCTAATACCAGAACCCTTTTCTCGATTCACAAACTTTATAGTGGACCCGGATATGTCAGCCCATGTCTTTATTTTCTTCGGATTTCCTTTTTGAACATAAAACCCTACATTTCTGGACAATAAATTAATCATAAGACATGGCTGTCCTACTAAAATACGTTTTACGTAAGGAATATTATATGTACCCGTTTCACCATCAAACAAATGCAAACTAACGATACTTCCTTCTCCTTGATACATTTTCACTAAACTCGTTAAGCTACCTTGATACGCTCTTAAAACATTAGAACTTGGCAAACGATTTTCTATACGTTTAGCTAACATATCTAACGTTAGTTCTTGACCACTAATAATACACGTGTTCAAGATACTACTACCATCGTTTTTTACAGGATTAACTTGTACTTTCCCTGTTTTCATTTGCTTTATATATTGATCTAAATCTGCTGCATCAATGCGCATCTGTCTACCAACTCTATAAGAAGGAAGTTCTCCTTTTTTAATTAAGTCGTATACAGTTAATTTTGATACTTTTAATCGCTTTGCTACTTCTTCCGTTGTGTAGGAATGATGATCCATAGACGATTCCTCACTTTCTCCTTTCATTGTAACAAAGAAAAGAATATTTCTCCTATTTTTTAAAAATAGACATATGTTCAAATTATATTCAATTATAACTAGTTATAATTAGTTATATTTAGTTATAATTAGGTGTATCAAAATGAAAGGGGATTTTTTTATGAATAAATTTATATTACGTTCCATCGGGGCACTTATACTTTCTTTCCTTCTTATATTTAGCGCTGCTTGTACAAATGGGGAAAAGCATACAAAGTCAGCTGCTAAAGAGGATAAAACAGTTGAACTAACTATCTCAGCTGCTGCAAGCTTACAAGATGCATTAAAAGAAATCGAAAAACAATATAAAGAAAAAGAGCCAAATATCAAACTTTCTTTTAACTTCGGTGCTTCTGGAGCACTTCAACAACAAATTGAACAAGGTGCACCTGCTGATTTATTCTTCTCAGCAGCAGAAGATAAATTCCAAACCCTTGTAAAAAAAGGATTCATTAATGAAAAAGAAGGGAAAAATCTTCTTGGAAATGAACTAGTTCTAGTCATCCCTAAAGATAGTTCTCTTACAAAATTTCAAGATTTAAAAGATGAGAAAATCAAAAAAATTGCACTTGGTACACCTGAATCTGTACCTGCTGGCAAATATGCAAAGGCTTCTCTAACACACGAAAACCTTTGGAATGATGTTCAAAATAAAGTCGTATTTACAAAAGATGTTCGCCAAGTGTTAACATATGTAGAAACAGGGAATGTCGATGCTGGTATCGTATACAAAACAGATGCTCTCATTTCGGATAAAGTAAAGATTGGTGAGACAGCAGCAGCTATTTCTCATGAGCCAATCCACTATCCTTTAGGTGTTATAAAGGAATCTAAACATAAGAAAGAGGCGACTTCATTTTATGAGTATTTGCAGTCAAAAGATGCACAATCTATCTTTAAGAAATATGGATTTACAGTCCTGTCGTAATTACTATGAGCATTGATGCTATTTTATCGCCTGTCTTTCTATCTTTAAGAGTAGCTGCATGCGCCACTATTCTCGTTACAATTTTAGGGACGATTGTCGGGCGAGCACTAGCTCGCTCCTCATGGCGATATAAAGTACTATTAGAAACCATATTTTTATTACCAATGGTACTTCCACCAACTGTTATCGGCTTCTTTCTCATTATCATCTTTGGAAACAACAGCCCGATCGGAAAGTGGGTTGAATCATTATTTCAGCAGTCTATTATGTTCACATCTACTGCTGCGATCATTGCTTCTACAGTTGTTGCATTTCCGCTTATGTACCAATCAGCGAAAACGGGATTTTCTATCGCAAATGTACAAATTGAAGAAAGTGCTCGTGACCTTGGCGCAAGTGAATATCAAGTTTTTCTGCACGTTACACTTCCGCTCGCATTTCCTGCCTTACTAAGCGGGATGATTTTGAGCTTTGTCCGCGCGCTCGGTGAGTTTGGTGCTACACTTATGTTTGCCGGGAACATTCCTGGTAAAACACAGACAATCCCAACTGCAATTTACATGGCTATTGATGCAAGTAATATGCAACTCGCATGGACACTTGTAGTTATTACTATCGGTATGTCACTCGTATTTCTACTATGTATTCAACTTATTAATAAAAGAATTACTAACTCTTAAAGCAGCTTTTTTCAAAGCTGCTTCTTTATTTCTTAGGAAATAAAATATACCACCGGTAAATAACTGAATTTTACCTCTTATTAAAATATACATTTTATTTGAATTCACTTTCTAAAATAGGCAATTTCCTGTTATTATATGGAGGTGTTTCAAAAAATGAAGAAATGAAAACGCATTTATATCGTGAATTCTTCATCCTGTTTTAGCGATCGGTAATCTTCTACTCTATTAGTGGGGCATTACCGATCGTTAGAACGATATGTAACTATATTGGTATAGCAAACCGAAGGGAGTCTTGTAATGGACATTTTATTAGCGCTTCTTCCTGCAATTGCATGGGGAAACATCTTATTAGTAAGCGTAAAAATGGGCGGTGGTGCATATAGCCAAACGGTAGGTATGACAATCGGTGCTCTATTCTTCGCAACAATTATGTATGTATTTACTCAACCAGCTTTAACAATGACAATCTTAATTGTTGGTTTTATTTCAGGTTTATTCTGGGCTTTAGGACAAGTAAACCAATTAAAAACAGTTGAAAAACTAGGTGTTTCAACTACTGTAACGATTTCTACTGGTATGCAACTTGTTGCAACTTCTATCTTTGGGGTTATCGCTTTCCGTGAGTGGACTACTACTACAACGATCATTCTGGGAACGATTGCAATCCTATTAATCGTAGTTGGTGTTGTATTCACATCATTAGATGATAAAGAAAATGCTCAGCCACCTGGACAATTGAAAAAAGGACTTCTTACTTTAATTGTTTCTACTTTCGGCTATCTTGTATATGTAATTATTATTCGTTGGTATAATATCGATGGTTGGTCTGCTATTTTACCACAAGCAGTTGGTATGTTTGTTGGGGCGGTTGTACTGACATCTAAACATAAACCATTTAACAAATATGCAATCCGTAATGCTTTGTCTGGTTTACTATGGGGAACTGGAAACTTATTCTTACTTCTTTCATTACCACGTGTTGGAGTAGCAACAAGCTTCCCATTATCTCAAACTGGAATCGTTATCTCAACATTCGGTGCGATTGTATTCTTAGGTGAAAAGAAAACAAAACGTCAATTGATCTTTATTGCACTCGGTAGTGTTTTAATTATTGGCGGCGCTGTATTACTTGGTATGACAAAAGCATAATCTTATATTCTATTAGTAAACCCCTGAAGCATATGTACTTCAGGGGTTTTTTAATTCTAATTATTTTCTAGATATAATTATTTGTATGTTCTTGCCCCTTATAATTGCTCTTCCACTCTAGCAAACCAGCTACACATATAAAGAGATTAATAATAGCTAATATTAGCATGACGTATAAACCAGTAGAAATATAAATTACAATGCTAACTACGTTATATAAAATCCATAAATGCCAGTTTTCTAATATTTTTCGACTTAACATAAATTGAGCCACTAGTCCCAATACGGCATTTAAAGCGTCTAAATATGGACTTGTTGACTCTAAATAAAGGACTTGATAATAACCCCAACCAATCCAAGCAACTAAAATAAAACTTATATAAAAAGTCCATCCTTTCAAATCTAAACGAACTGTTGCTTTTACCTCTCCCTCCCCACTTCGTGCAATCCAATAATACCAACCATATACATTAAATATAAATTGAAAAGCGGCTAATACTGCCATTGCATATAAACCTTGTGTAATAAAAATGTATAGAAATACCGCAACAGTAATCATGCCAAATAAAAAGTTGGATACTTTTTCTCTCGCTAATAACCAAACATTAATGATTCCCATAATTGATGCGAAAATTTCAATATAACTCGATTGAATATACAATCCAACTAATACACAAATAATACTAGAAACAAGTAAAAAAAGTGGACTTCTAACCATATTTATCTCTCCCCAGATGTGTAATAAATTCCCTATCACCAGTATAAGGAATAGCTCTTTCCTTTACCATGAATTTCCTCCTTCTCATTATCCATTCCATCTACGGTAAGTCTTTTCTTTTTACAAAATTCTCTTAAAGATGATATCGTTTTTATAACATATCTCTACTAGAAAGGAATAAAGGATATGCTAACTAAACATCGAATTTTATTTATTGGTGCCGGTCGTATGGCAGAAGCTATATTTTCCGGATTACTTAAAACAAGCAAAGAGTACATCGAAGAAATTATCGTCTCTAACCGAAGCAACATAGAAAAGCTAAAACAGTTACAACATCGATATAATGTGTCTACTACAACAGATTGGAAACAGAATGTTACATCTGTTGATACGGTTGTTTTAGCAATGCCACCTTCGGCTCATGAAGAGTTATTAGCTGAGCTATCTCCGTTAATATCAAATCAACTAGTCGTAACAGTAGCAGCTGGCATTGGACCATCTTATTTAGAAGCTAGACTCCCAAAAGGCACGCCTGTTGCTTGGATTATGCCTAATACAGCTGCTGAAATTGGAAAGTCTATCTCCTTATATACAATGGGACAATCAGTAAACGAGATACATCAAGAAACCCTGCAACTACTTTTAAAAGGTATTGGTACTTCGCAACTTTGTACTGAGGAAGAAGTTCATCAGCTTACTGCAGTTACTGGAAGTGCACCAGCCTTCCTTTATTACTTTGCTGAAAGCTTAATTGAAGCAACAAAAAGTTATGGAGTTGATGAAGAAACCGCAAAACATCTTGTCATTCAAATGATTTCTGGCTCTGCTTCTATGCTTGAACAAACGCAAAATCCAGCTAACCTTCGCGAACAAGTAACAACGCCAGGTGGTTCCACAGCTGAGGGTCTCAAAACTTTATACGAATATAATTTTTCAGAGGCAATTCAAAAAGCATTAGAAGCAACAAACAAAAAAGCTAGGGGGAAATAATATGATTTTAACAAGTTTAAAAGACTATACAACATTACATAACGGTGTAAAAATGCCTTGGTTTGGTTTAGGTGTTTTTAAAGTAGAAGATGGTTCAGAAGTAATTGATTCTGTAAAAGCAGCAATTAAAAATGGCTACCGCAGCATCGATACTGCAGCAATCTATCAAAATGAAGAAGGCGTTGGGCAAGCGATTCGTGAATCCGGTGTTTCACGTGAAGAATTATTTATTACCTCAAAAGTATGGAATAGCGATCAAGGATATGAAACAACACTTCAAGCATTTGAAACTACATTAGAGAAATTAGGTCTAGAATATTTAGATTTATATTTAGTACATTGGCCTGTAAAAGGGAAATATACTGAATCATGGAAAGCATTAGAAACACTTTATAAAGATGGCCGTGTTCGCGCTATCGGTGTGAGTAATTTCCACATTCACCACTTACAAGACGTATTTGAAATTGCTGAAATTAAGCCCATGGTCAACCAAGTGGAATACCACCCACGTTTAGCACAAGAAGAGTTACATGCATTCTGTAAAGAACATAATATCCAGCTTGAAGCTTGGTCACCATTAATGCAAGGACAACTACTAGATAATCCAACGTTACAAGAAATTGCGACAAAATATAATAAATCAACTGCGCAAATTATTTTACGTTGGGATTTACAAAACGAAGTTGTAACAATTCCCAAATCAATTAAAGAACATCGCATTATTGAAAATGCAAACATCTTCGACTTTGAATTAAGTGCTGATGATATGAAAGCAATTCAAGCTTTAAATGAAGATCGTCGCGTTGGTCCAGATCCAGATAACTTTAACTTCTAGTAGAAAAACCACTGCCATATGCAGTGGTTTTTTTATTTAAGAAAACTGAAAATTTAAACTATATTTCATTTAGTTGACACTTCATTATTCAAGGTGTAAGATTTTGAATTATCAAAGAAACACAAAAATTAATAAAATTTATTCGTTTACTCATTGTATCAAGAGAGGTGGAGGGACTGGCCCTTTGAAACCTCGGCAACAGGTTCATTTTGAATACTGTGCCACTTCCTGCAAGCTTTATGCTTGAAAGATAGAATGAGGGACTTCGTTTATATACGGGTGCATAACTTGTACGTAAAAATCCCTCTTTCTCAATATGAAAAGAGGGATTTTTTATTTTTCATTTCCCTCATCATCATCCAAACTTAATTATTTAGGAGGAAAATCAAATGAAAAAGAAGTTTGTACCCGGTATTGCATCAGTTGTAGGAGTAAGTATTTTATTAACTGGTTGCGGTAGTTATAAAAACGAAGCAAGCGGAGCAAATGCAAAAGACGAGGCACCTAGTAAACAGGTTTTAAACTTATCTTCACCTACTGAAATACGAACAATGGATACGGCTCGTGCTACAGATACTGATTCTGGTCAAGTAATGAGAAACGTATTTGAAGGTTTGTATAATCTTGGTGAAGGTAACAAACCTGTTCCTGGTGTTGCAAAATCTCATGAAGTAAGTGGCGATAAAACGAAATACACATTCCATTTGCGAGATTCAAAATGGTCAAACGGCACTCCTGTTACAGCTAAAGATTTTGTGTTCGCTTGGCAACGTGCCGTAGATCCAGCAACAGCCTCTGAATATGCATTTTTATTCTTTGATATTAAAAACGCAACAAAAATTAACAACAAAGAACTTCCAGCCGACCAACTTGGTGTAAAAGCAGTTGATGACCATACGTTTGAGGTAGAATTAGAGCGTCCTGTTCCTTATTTTATTAGCTTAACAGCTTTCCCAACATTTCTACCAATTAATGAGGAATTCTTTAAAGTACAAGGTGATAAGTACGCTTTAGAAGATAATACAATCTTGTACAATGGAGCTTTTACACTAAGCGATTGGAAGCACGAACAAAGCTTTAAATTTAAGAAGAACCCTACCTATTGGGATAAAGATACTGTCAAACTAGAAGAAATCAATTTTAATGTCGTAAAAGAAAAATCAACAGAAGTAAATTTATTCGAGTCAAAACAATTAGATCGTATAAAACTAACATCTGACTTCGTCGATAAATATAAAAAGGATGCTAACTTTAAAGAACGTCCAAACGTAGGCGTACAATTTTTACGTATGAATCAACAAAACAAAGTACTTCAAAACGTTTCTGCACGCCAAGCAATTGATCAAACAATTGATAGAAAATCCTTTGTAAATACGTTATTAAATGATGGCTCTACACCAACATTTGGTCTCGTTCCAAAAAACTTTGCAAAAGGACCTGAAGGAAAAGACTTCCGTACTGCAAACGGCGATTTAACAAAAGTTGATACAAAATCTGCACAAGAGTTATGGAAAAAAGCTAAACAAGAGCTTGGTTCTGAAAAGATAACATTAGAATTATTAACGAGTGATGCTGACCTTGATAAGAAAACTGGTGAATTCTTAAAAGGACAACTAGAAAAGAATCTAGATGGATTAACAGTAAATATAAAACCTCAGCCGCGTAAGCAACAAGTTTCGCTTTTATTAAAAGGTGACTACGAAATCGGAATTGATGGCTGGAGCCCTGACTTTGCGGATCCAATTACATTCCTTGAGCTATTTACAACGAATAACCCTTATAACTTAGATCATTACTCTAATAAGGAATTCGATGAAACAATAGCAAAAGTGAAAACAACTTTAGCTGGTGATGAAAAAGCTCGCTGGGAAGCATTACTAGCATCCGAGAAAATATTATTTAAAGACTCTGTTATCGCTCCTCTTTACCAAAAAGGCGAATCTTATTTAGAACGTTCTTATGTGAAAGGAATTGTGCAAGTAGACTTTGCAGGTCAATTAAACTTCAAGTGGGCAAAAATTGAAAAATAAAGTAAAACTTTAATAAGTGGGGGTTTCTTCATCCCCACTTATTATTAGCCTACACCAATTGTTTTTTTAGCAAAATATATTAAAAATAGGTTCTCTCACACATGAGAATCTGCTTTTTTAATATATTATTCTAAGAAATTAACAATCTATTTTTATTATTGACATATAGTTCTTTTCAGTGTTAATATTCTAAATAATCAAAGAAACAAAATATTTAACCATCAAAATATAATGTCTACTACGTTGAAACATATAACGATAGATTATAGTTCAACATGTATATACATATAGAACACCTGATTACCTATAAACAAATATTTATAATAGGTTTTATCTCCTTCTATAGCTACTTCAAGACACGGACATTATGACGTTACGAACAACACATTTAGGGAGGAACGAACAATGAAGAAAAAAGTTGTACCTGTTGTTGCATCTGTTTTAGGGGCAAGTCTATTACTAACTGCTTGCGGGGGAAATAAAGATAATGCAAGCGGAGCGAAAGCAAACGATAAAGCACCTGATAAACAGGCAATTAACTTATCATTCGCTTCAGAAATTCCAACAATGGATGTTGCAAAAGCAACGGATGGGGAATCCATGAACGTAATGCGTAATGTTTTTGAAGGGCTATATGCAATGGGAGAAGATAATAAACCGGTTCCTGGTGTCGCTGAGTCGGTTGACATTAGTCCCGATAAAACAAAATATACATTCCATCTCCATGATTCAAAATGGTCAAACGGTACTCCTGTTACAGCAAAGGACTTCGTCTTCGCTTGGCAACGTGCCGTAAATCCTGATACAGCAGCTGAATATGCATTCTTATTCTTCGATATAAAGAATGCGAAACAAATAAACCAAAAACAATTACCGGTTGATCAATTAGGTATTAAAGCTGTCGATGACAAAACTTTAGAAGTACAACTAGACCGTCCTGTTCCCTACTTCTTAAGCTTAACTACATTCTCAACATTCTTACCAATTAATGAAGAGTACTTAAAGTCTCAAGGCGATAAATATGGTTTAGAAACAAATCATTTAATTTATAACGGTGCTTTCACATTAGATAACTGGAAACATGAACAAAGCTTCCAATTGAAGAAAAATCCTAACTATTGGGATGCTAAAACTGTAAAATTAGAAGAAATCAACTTCAATGTCGTTAAAGATAAGTCTACAGAAGTGAACTTATATGATTCAGGACAAATTGATCGTGTTGCTTTAACTGCAGAGTTTGTTGATAAATATAAGAGCGATCCAAACTTCAAAGAACGCGCTGAAGTCGGCATTCAATTCTTACGATTAAATCAGAAAAATGAAACATTAAAAAATCAACATGCACGCCTTGCTATTAACGGCGCAATGAATAAAAAAGCTTACGTAGAAACAATCTTAAATAACGGCGCTGTTCCAGCTGAAGGAATGGTTCCTGCGAAATTTGCAAAGAGCCCAGAAGGCAATGACTTCCGTAAAGAAAATGGAAATCTAGTCAAGGATGATGTGAAAACAGCGAAAGAAAACTGGAAAAAAGCAAAACAAGAACTTGGTACTGACAAAGTAACAATCGAACTATTAACAAGTGACAATGCTTTAGCTAAAAAGACTGGTGAATATTTAAAAGGTGAATTAGAAAAGAACCTAGATGGATTAACAGTGAATTTAAAACCACAACCACGTAAACAACAGCTAAAACTACTATTAAGTGGTGACTATGAAATTGGTATTGACGGCTGGGGCCCTGACTTCGCTGATCCAATTACATTCTTAGATTTATTTACAACAGATAGTGCTTATAACTTCGATAAATACTCTAACAAAGAGTACGATGAGCTAATTCATAAAGTGAAAACAGATTTAGCTGGCGATGAAAAAGCACGCTTTGAAGCAATGAAGCAAGCTGAAAAAATTCTATTACAAGACGGCGCTGTCGCTCCTTTATACCAACAAGGCCGTTCTTACTTACAACGCTCTTTCATTAAAGGACTTGTAACAACTGACTTCGGTGGTGAGTTTAACTACAAGTGGACAGAAGTTACAAAATAATAAGTGCTAATAAAAAGGTATCCCACCGAGGATACCTTTTTATTTTATACTTCTTTAACTACAGAGCTTCTTCTTCCCTTTACCATTCCTTTTATAGCTAAAGTCATCACTGCTACTGATTGTGTAACCAATACAATAACTAATAATGAAATAATATTTCTCTCTAAACTAACTCCTCCAAATATTATTGTATAATAGCCATTCGCTGCATATGTTGCAGGAAATAATTCACTGATTGTTTGATATGTTTTAGAAAGCATTTCATGTGGCACAGTTACAACCATTTGTGTTAATGAAAGAAATGCGAAAAAGACTATTGTCAATAATCCTCTTTTCCTTCTTTTTGCATTGAACCAAAACTCATCATAAATATAAACACAAACATCAAATATGTTCTCCACGTCAAAGAAGGTATATGCCCTGACCAAAGATAGCTAACTAAATAATTAATTCCCATAATACAAGACGATATTACTAAACTAATACTTATTAGTTTTACATATTTGAGCATATCTTTTCTCCTTGTTTTTTATTTTTCTACTTCTTCAAATTGCAGATTCACCGGCTCTTCTAAAAGTGTTTCATAAAAGTTCTCTGCCAAATCTGTTGAAGGAATTTTTTCATCTACTTCATCAAATCGAATACTATCTAGCCACACACAACCTTCTCCTGATAATAAAACACCAAATGCAATACCAAGTGCTTCTTCTTTTATATCTAATACAACCGAGTACGATTGCCAGTTATTCGTATTTTTAATGGGGCGATTTTGCATATTATCCATAGCGAGCGGTTCTGTATCTTTTCCATCTACTCGCATCCACAATCCTGCCCAATCTCTTACATTTTCACTCTTAACAAATGCTGTAAAACGTAATCTCTTCCCTACATATTTATCCGCTCTGAACATTTGCATTAATGTTGAAAATCCTCCGTGCGTAACATTCTCTTTTGCTTTTATGTATGCAGATACTTTTCCTTGATGGACAACTTCATAATCTAAACCCATCTCATATTCAGCAGGATGACTCCCACTTAAGATCCATCCTTTCGGTATACCTTTTTGCATTGAAACACCCTCTCTTTCTATATAAAATGACTGAAAGTACTTTCGATATTTCTTTGGTGGCAATTGAAACATTCTTTTAAAAGCTCTCGTAAATGCCTCTTGTGAGGAAAAACCGTATTGCAGTGCAATATCAATAACAGCTCTCTCCGTTGACACTAAAACTTGCGCAGCATGAGTTAACCTTCTCTTTCGAATATAATCCGTTACACTCATCCCAACATATCTTTGAAAGATGCGATGAAAATGGTACATCGATACGGCACTGTGAGATGCCACTCTTTCTGTTGTAAGCTCCTCATGTAAGTGATTCTCTATATATTCAATTGATTTTTTTATTATCTCTTTATATTCTTCATGCATTTTAGCCCCTCCCTCACAATTTCAATTTACCATATACATACAAATCGTTTTTGATTTAAATTGCGGATTAGCCCTCGTGACTGCAGGATAATAATTTATTTTCAACACATACATAATTACATGTTTTTGGGAAAAACTTGTATAGAACGAATTTACATAAGGAGGAATTTATAATGAGAATTCTACTATCAGTTTTATTAGCTCTTATGCTAGTACCTGCATTAACAGGATGTAAAGCTCCTGCCAAAGAAGACACAACTTCTAATAAAAAGACGACTGAAGAAGCAAAAAATGAGGCTCCTGCAGATTTAAAACTAAACTTCAATGAATTCGATTTAAAGGCAGACTATCAAGATACAAAGAAAGACTACGAAGCAGACTATAAAAATGTAGCAGCTGACAAGAAAATGGAAGCAAAAATTGAAGATCATAAAGCAGATGTAAAATTAACAGGAGACGAGGCTATCACAAAATTAAGCCCACTTCTACAAGAATTAAAATTTGATAAAGATACTCCTGACCAAGAAGTAATCGATCAAGTAGTGAACGTGTTCAAACTTGATAAAGACTATCAAAAATTCGATTTAGAAGTTGTCTTCTCTGATGGAACGAAAAAAGAATATAAAAGAGAAATAAAATAAAGAAGTAGGCGGTTGCCTACTTCTTTATTTTTGCATATCTTAAATCTGGTTTAGATCCAACATAATATTGAAGTCCAGATACCGTTTGTTTTTGTAAATAGGAATCCGACGGGAATATAATTGGAATTAATGGTGAATCTGTAAACATAATATCTTCCGCTTTATGCAATAAATCAAAACGCTTATCTTCATTTTGTTCTACTTCTGCTTCCTTCACTAAAGCATCAAATTCTTTATTATGCCATTTTGCATAATTGTTTGGACCATCACCTGCATATAAATCTAATTTAGTAATTGGGTCTAATAGAGAACCGCCCCATCCCATATAAGCTAATTGGAAATCACTTTGCTTATATGTGTCGATGTAACTCTTCCACTCTTTATTTTCTAATTTAATATCTACGCCAAGATTTTTCTTAAACATTTCTTGCATCGCTTCTGCTACTTTTTTATGTTGTGTATCTGTAGTGAATTTTAATGTTACTTCAGGTAATGTAGACCAGCCTTGTTCTTTCATACCTTCTTCTAATAATTTTTTCGCTTCTGCTGGATCAAATTTAACGTAACCACCTTTTTCTTTACGGAAATCACGCCCACTTTGTGTTTTTGCTCCTTCTGGAACGAATGCATTTGCTTCTTGTGCATTGTTTTTATACAGTTTTTCAACAATAAACTTACGATCAACTGCTAATGAGAATGCTTTACGTACTTTCGCATTTGTGAACGGCTCTTTTTCTACGTTAAACGAATAAATATAAGATGAAAATCCTGCAACACGTTTATATTCTTTATTTCCTTTTTCTTTCTCAATCATTTCTTGCGGTAAACTACTTAGTAAATCTAATTCTTTTGATTTGTATAATTGGTACGCTGTTTTAGAATCTGGAATAATACGAAACTCAATTTCTTTTAATGTTACCTTTTTATCATAGTATTCTTTATTTTTTTGTACCGTAATAGCCTGATTATGCTTCCATTCTTTTAATGTGAATGGTCCGTTCGTAATTAACTCTTTTGGATCTGTTTTTAATTTATTATTATCATCAATTGATTTTTTTGATAATGGAATGAATAATGAGCTTGCTAATTTTTGTTTAATGGAAGACACTGGGTGCTCAAGTGTTACCTTTAATGTTTGAGGATCAACAACTTGAATACCAACTTGTCCTTCTTCACCTTTTCCAGTATTGTATGCCTCTGCCCCTTTAATAAAATACATTTCTGTCGCATTCATAGAACCCGTTTTCGGATTTAATAATCGCTTCCATGCAAATTCAAAATCATTTGCTGTAATAGGAGAACCATCTGACCATTTAATATCTTTCTTTAAATGAATTGTATACTCAGTTCCATCAGCATTTACTTCTTCTTTCTCTGCTAATTCATTTTGATATTTTCCATCACTATCTTGCGTATATAAGCTTGAGAATAAATGTCCAATTACATAACCTGAAGTACTATCTGTCGCAATAGCGGAATCAAGTGTATATGGATCGCTACCAATATTCGTTACTAATCGATCTCCTTCTCCCTTACCAGCACTCGCCTTTTGCGTCTCTTTCTTACCGCAAGCGACAGAAGTAATTGCTAAAACAGTCATAATGACAAACAGTAAAAACTTCTTCATCCTACATTCTCCTTTAACCTGAAATTTTTGGTGTTGATGCCAATAGTGTTTTTGTATAAGAATGTTGTGGATTACGGAATACTTCGTCCGTATTTCCAAATTCAACAAGTTCTCCTTTGTATAAGACAGCTACTTTTTCACATAAATAGTGAACCATCGGTAAATCGTGAGCGATGAATAAATATGTATAACCTTGTTCTTTTTGGATTTTTTGCAGCAGATGTACAATTTGAATTTGCAATGAAACGTCTAATGCCGAAATTGGTTCATCAAGAATTAATACTTCCGGCTCACACAATAACGCTCTTGCAATAGCAATTCGTTGACGTTGTCCTCCGCTAAATTCGTGCGGATAGCGATCAATATATCGTCTATCTAACCCAACACGCTCTAGCGCATCACCTGCTACTTTATCTTTCAATCCTTTATCACCTAAACCAAATGAAATATAGCCTTCCGTTACGCTATCGCGTACTTTCCAGCGCGGATTTAATGCTGCTGTGGAATCTTGAAAAATAAACTGTACTTTCTGTAAGAAATCGCGTTTATGAGTTGCCTTCAACTTGTGAACGACTTGACCGTTATAATCAATTTCACCAGACGTTGGGCTCTCAATCCCAGCTATGAGCTTACCAAGTGTTGTTTTTCCTGAACCACTTTCTCCAATAATGCCAAGCGTTGTTCCTTTCGGGATAGAAAGTGATATATCTTTTAACGCTGCGATTTCTTTATTTTTACTTCCATACGTTTTCGTTACTTGCTTTACAGTAATTAAATCTGTCGTCATGAGGCATTCACCTTCTCTTTTGATTTCGCTTTATTATGCTCCAGAACATGTTGCCAGCAATGTGAACTATGCTCCTTGGAATATGTTGTTCTCTCTGGGAAACGATGAATACATTCTTTTATCGCTACTGGACAACGATTTACAAAAGGACAACCAAAGCTATTTAACGTCTCAATGGAAGGTGTCGTCCCTTCTATTGCACGTAATACTTTTTCAGAATCATCCATATTCGGAATTGCTTGTAATAAGCTTTTTGTGTATGGATGTTTAGGGGAACCTATCACTTCCTCTATCGTTCCTTTTTCAACAACACGTCCTCCATACATCACAACTACTCGATCCGCTACTTCACGTACAAGTGCTAAATCGTGCGTAATTAGTAAAATACTCGTATTTTGCTTTTCCTTTCTTTCCTTTAATAACTCCATAATTTGCTTTTGAATTGTTACATCTAATGCTGTCGTAGGTTCATCCGCAATAACGAGTTTGGGGTGGCAGGCAAATGCGATTGCTAAACAAATACGTTGCCTCATGCCTCCGCTTAATTGATGTGGGTACTGTTCAAAGCGTTTCTCTGCTTCATGTATCCCTAAATCATTTAATAAGTTAATCGCAATTTCTTTTGCTTCTTTTTTCGATTTCTTTTCGTGTTGCAAAATCACCTCTGTAATTTGCCTTCCCACCTTCATCGTCGGATTTAAAGATGAAAGTGGGTCTTGAAAGATAAACGAAATATCTTTCCCTCGAATTTGATTCCATTCTGATTCTTGTAGATTCGTTAATTCCTTTGATTCAAAAGATATATTTCCATCATCAATATGAATTGATTCTTGATTTAAGCCGATAATAGATTGTGCTGTAACACTTTTCCCTGAACCACTTTCTCCTACAAGTGCAACTATTTCACCTTCGCTAATAGAAAAGGAAACATGCTTCACAATTGCTTGGTTACTATTCTCTTTTTCAACGGCTAACGTTACGTTTTCTAAAGATAAGAGCTGTCCCATGTTTTTTCTCCTTTCGATTCCGTTTTACGATTTTTGGATCAATTGCATCTTGTAAACCATCACCAATCGCATTAAATGCGAACATAATGAGCGCAATCATGATTGCTGGGAAGAATAGCTGCCACCATTCTCCACTCAATAATGTCCCAAGTGCATCATTCGTCATCGTCCCCCAGCTTGCTGCCGGTGATTGCACTCCTAGTCCGATAAAGCTTAAAAATGATTCTGAGAAAATAGCTGCGGGAATTGTAAATGATAAATTTACGATAATAATGCCCGTTAAGTTCGGAATTAAATGCCCGTATATAATTTTCATATGGGATGTACCTAATCGCTCCGCTGCAATAACAAACTCTCTTTGTTTTAAAGATAAGACTTGCGCCCTAACGAGACGTGCCATACCAATCCATCCTGTTAATGCAAGGGCGATGATAATGGTAAAAAGACCTGGTTTCATAACAATTAATAGTAAAATAACAATTAATAAATACGGGATACCGTATAACACTTCGATTCCTCGTATAATCCACTCATCAATTAATGTCCCAAGGCGATTGCGCCCTCTCACATATCCACTAAATCCTCCGATTAGCACACCAAGTCCTATATCAAGAGCAGCTGCCACTAATCCAACTGTTAATGAAATTTTCCCGCCAGCCCAAGTACGTCCCCATATATCTCTTCCCAAATCATCTGTTCCGAACCAATGCTCACTACTAGGTGGTAAGTTTGTTGCCTCTTTTACTTGTTCACTCGCAGTAAATGGCGTTAAACTTTCACCAACAAGTGAGAAAACAATAATGAGTAATAACGTCACTGATCCTAAAACTGCGATTGGATTCGATACAAACTTACGAAACACTTCTTTCTTTCGGCTAATCTTTTGCTGATCTTTATTTATCGTTAATTCTTTCTTCTCTTCATTTGTTAATAACTGGTCATTAATTTCATAAGCTCCCATCTAAACATCCCCCTCCTTACGTAATAGAACGAATACGTGGATCAACAATACGATGAATAATATCTGTAATAAAAATACATACAATTAAAAGTGCACTATAAAAAATGGTTGTTCCCATAATCACTGGATAATCTCGATTAAAAATACTATCTACAAAATATTTTCCGAGACCAGGAATTGAAAAAATCTTTTCAATAACGAAAGTACCTGTTAAAAGTCCCGCCATTAATGGTCCAACAAATGTAAGTACCGGAACAATTGCATTTCGAAGAGCATGTCTTATAATAATCTTCTTAATCGGTATACCTTTCGCTCTCGCTAACTTAATATAATCACTCTGCAGTACTTCGATCATATTAGAGCGAACAAATCTTGTAATCACTGCGATTGGTCCTAACGCTAATGCAAAGGATGGCAATACCGTATGTTCAAATGTACCCCAAGAAGCTACTGGTAAGAGCTCGAATTGAATAGCGAATACTTGTATAAATAGTGGTGCTAAAATAAAGCTCGGAATAGAAATACCGAGGATGGCAAGTAAACTTACACCGTAATCAATTACCTTCCCATGATAGAGAGCAGCAAATGTACCTGCAGCAATTCCGACTAGCAATGAAATAATAAGTGCTTGTAAACCAATAATTGCTGATGGACCAAAACCAGTTGTTATAATTTCTGATACACCTTGCCCGGTTGATTGAACAGATTCACCAAAATCAAAATGAACTACGCCGTCTAAATAAGCAACATATTGATTCCATAACGGTTCATCAAGGTGATACTTCGCTCTCATGTTTTGGATCACTTCTTCAGGAAAGATTTTTGCATCTGATGAAAATGGATCCCCCGGAATAATATGCATAATTAGAAATGTCACCGTCGTAATAACCCATAGCGTGAACACCATAACTGATAATTTTTTAATTACATACACCCTAATAACCCCCTAAACACATATATTTACTTAGTTTTATAAACGTACTTTTTCCATTACTCCCTTTTCTCTTTTTAGAATACAAAAAGCCTTGATCTTAAAAAATAAGATCAAGGCTTAATAAACAAAGGCCCATCACTTATCTTTCAAGACTTGCTTGCTGGAATTAGCACGGTGTTCCTATTACAGAACCCGCTGCTGAGGTGTCATAGGGCCAGTCCCTCTACCTCTCTGGATAAGTAAATTGCTATATTATTATTTGGTTCAAATTGTATATTTCGAATTATAATTCTGAAAAAATGAAAAGTCAATCAAATTGGATATATTTAGAAAAATCAGTTTTTAATACTTTTATTTATCTATATCGTATTTCGCTTATAATAAAAAAAGATATGAAAGGAGTTATAAGATGGACCCCTTACTTCTAGCTACTATAGGATTACCCTTAACAATCGTTATACTTGTCATCATCGGCTTCTACAAACTCTTCATCAAAAAGAAAAGTATCACTTCTTTTTATACCCCTTTCGATAATATTACCGGGCAAACTATTTCCGAATTTCACGAAGAACAGAAGATATTAGTATCCGAGGATGAAGATGGAGATGGCAAGAAGAAAAAATAACCTTGCCTATGCAAGGTTATTTTTTCGTTTCTGCTTGAAAACGTTTATAGTATGTCGATGCTGTTGCAAAATTAATTTCTATATCACGAATCAACGATGAATCTTCTTCTTTAGCTAACTTCTGTAATTTTTTCATTGCTTGTTCCGATTCATTCAAGAAACCGACATATACCTCATGTTCTTGCTCTTTCGACTTCGGAACACGAATTTCTTTTCGTATATGATCAATATCTTCTAACATGCTCGTTGTTACCTTTTGCACATCTTCTTTATATGTAGCAGTCGTTATTTTCTTACCGCCCTTTTCTTTTGCCACTTCAAATAACTGCAGTGCGTTATTAATTTCTTTATTCATTTTCAAATCGTATTTTTCATGTACTGCAAGGTATTCTTTCATTTCTTCTGTTTGTTCTGTAGATTGCTCTACCTTTTCTTTCGGTTCTTTCGTATCCTTATTTCCATTACATCCTGCTAGAAGGATCATACTTCCCATTACAGCAATACCCAAAACCTTCTTCATCTCTTCTTCTCCTTTTATCTACAGCTACTACTCATTATAGTTTCTTTTATCTCCACTTGTTATTATACCGAGAACATCCTACTTTTTACACTTAAGACGACATCGTAACATGTATACCAACATGTTTGTCACAGTATCGTCACTTTATACAAATAACTTTTGCACTGCTTTACTACTCACCTTACAAAACTGTAAGCACACATAAAGAACAAACCATGCTAGACTTACATATGCATAACGCAAACATATGTAAGGTTTTAAGGAGAATCATCTATGTACAACACAATACCTTTTATGGGAGAAGATATTCGTGTCCTTATTCGCGAAAAATCACTTCATATCGAAAATACAGAGAGCCTTCGCCGCGTATTAAAGAAGAAGCATGCTCCATTTAAGTTAGCTCAATATTTAAAACAACAACATACAAATCAATTTCATACCGTGCTCAATATATCGGATAAATCATTAACAATCGAAATCATCGGTCATGTCTACATTGGAAACTTTGCAGATACCTTAAAGGAAATCCCACGTATACCGAAGATTGCTCCTATTATCGTTAAAAAAGCGTATAAAATTACTGACCATACCGATATTATCGACTGTGGGGAAAAAGAAGTCGATAGTAATCGCTGGGTGTGGGATAAACTTGCTGTTTTATATGATACGATCATGAATAATATGTATGAGGTATTTCAAAGAAATGAAAAAAAGAACTGATTCAAACATTCCCTTTGAATCAGTTCTTTTTTGTTAAGCCTCTAAATTTTGTTTTTGCTGCAGTTCAAACTGCTTCTCACTTCTTCTGGCCATAAATAGATAACATAACACTGCTCCTACTTCACAAAGCGCAATAACAACCCCCATCGGTAATGCTGTATTACTTCCACCGATACCTACTAGCGGCGCAACAAGAGCTCCTGAAATGAACTGTAATAAGCCTAATAAAGCTGATGCTGTTCCTGCAGCTTGCTTCTGATTTCTCATCGCTAATGAGAACCCAGTTGTTGATACAACCCCGACACTTGATACAACAAGGAATAACGAACATAAAACACCGATTAAACCTATTCCTAGTACGATTGTCAGTAGTAAAGATAGGCCACCAACAGCTGCGATAATAATACCAGCAACAAATAATGTCTTCTCATTCACTTTCCCCGCTAAACGACCCGTTACCTGACTAGCAATAATAATACCGATGCCATTAATCGCAAAGAATAAACTAAATTGCTGTGGTGATGCTCCGTATATGTTCTGCAACACAAATGGTGAGCCCGAAATGTATGCAAACATTGCCGCTGTTACTAATCCTTGTGACAATGCATATCCCATAAACAGACGGTCCTTTAACAATTTTCCGTACGTCGCCAAAGTCCCTGACAAACCACCCGTTTCTCTTTCTTCAGGAGGTAATGTTTCACGCAATACAAAAGTAGCTGAGATTAACATGAATACGCTAATTGCTCCAAGAACGATGAAAACACCGCGCCACGTTGTAAACTGTAATAATTGCCCCCCAATAATCGGTGCCAAAATAGGCGCTGCTCCGTTTACTAACATAAGCAGTGAGAAAAACTTCGTCATTTCAGAACCTGAATACATATCACGTACCATCGCACGTGATATAACAATCCCGGCTGATCCTGAAGCTCCTTGTAGGAAGCGCAATAACACTAATGTCCAAATAGATGGCGCAACAACACAAAGTAAAGAAGAAGCAACATAAATAATAAGAGCAATAATAAGAGGTTTGCGTCTTCCGTAAATATCACTAATTGAGCCAACAAATAATTGTCCTACTGACAGCCCAAGCAAACAAGCTGTTAATGTAAGCTGCGCGAGGGATGCACCTGTTTGCAAATCATCCGTTAACTTCGGTAATGAAGGCAAATACATATCAATAGATAATGGTCCAATCGCCGTAAGTGTTCCTAATACAAGAATCATCCATAACCTGTTTGCCTTTACAGGTTTATATATTTCGTGATTAACTTCATTCACTTTTTCAATTCACCCTTTCCTATACAAACTGAATCGTAACAATTATAGTTACATCATAAACATACGTCAAGTACAGCGCATTTTCCTCTTTCATAATGTAAAAAAAGCGATAGAAATTCTATCGCTTTACTTTTTCACATTGCTATTCGTAAATTTAGATACTGAGGACATCATCTCTCCCGTATCTAAATATGTAATTTGAATTGGGTCTCCTACTTCTGTAAACATAGCATATGGGAATTTCTTCACCGGTATCATAAATACCTTTTGTTCATTCTCTAAAAGTACGTACACGATTGTATTTTCACCTGATTTTTCTTTATATACACGTTGTACAATACCTTCTTTTTGCGCTTCTTTTCCTGTTGAGGTTGGTCTAAATGTATCACCATTACCGCTCATTACGTTTTTATAATTCTCAAGCGCTTCTTTCTGCGAAGAACCTGTCGCAAATATTTTTGCATTAGCAGCATATACAACTGTATGTGCACGTACTAGGCCTCCGTCATCAACAACCGGAATAATCCAAGCTGGTTTACCGTATACGTTATAAATGACAGGCATTGTCCCATGCCATTTCTCTCTCTTAAAGGAATTATCCACTACTTCTGTAGCTGCTGAACCATCCATAATCCCCTTTACTTCTTTTCCATTATAGTAATATAGCTTGCCTGTGCGTGCATCTACTAATGAATAGCCTAGGGCTGAATCTACTCCTTCTTTTGGAGAAGTAAAGTCTGTAAAATAATACAATGTTCCATCTTTACCAAAGATCGGGGTCACGCCTTCTTTCGTTCCCCACTCAGTCGGAATTTTCATATCTGTTTGTGAGAATTTCGTATTCCAAAATCCGTGAATATATTTACCAAAGTACGTATTTAACGTAGATGCAGTCTCATGATTTAATACACCATCAACAAATTTAGGTGCCTTTCCTTTATCATATCTTTTCACTTCACCTGTTTGTGCATCTACTACGACAACACCTTCTACCTCAAATCCAGATCTTCCTGAAATAAATTCACCATACGTCATTGTATAATATGGTTTTCCTTTATCATCAACCTCAAATTTAGGTTTTCCTTTAAAGATTAAATTTGGTTCTGCTTGCCTTACCACACGCTCTAAATTATTACCAAAAAACATGCTTGGCACATATTTCATTTTATAACCGAGGTGCAGTTTCGCTTCCGCATCAGGATTCGTACCTGACATCGTTACGTACCCTGGAATTGTCTCAGCTTTACGCGCTTTAAAAAATCCTGAAACTTCAATCGGCGCTACATATAAAGCCTCGCCGTTTACCATTTGTGGCGTTAATTCTCCTAGCTCAAAATAAGCTACTTTTGGAATATCACCAAATACTTTTTTCATCTTATTCTCCGCTGTCTTTGGCGGCACTGTAAACGGCTGGTCATTTTCAGTAAATGGCTCTGAAATATCTTTCTCTACCTTAACAACAGAATCATATTTCTTTTGCGAGATTACTATATCATGCAAATAACCAAAGTAGCCGTAACTTGCGAGTAAAATAAACATTAGAAGTCCTTTTAATGTGCCTTCTAATTTCCCTATTTGATCTTGTGAAAATAAAACAAGCCCAATTAAAATTGCTACTGCAACAGAATAATGAGTAAGAATCGAGTCTACCCGATCATCAATTAGCCAAAAGTATTCATAGATTGCAATACCTATCCAAAATAAAACAGGAATAACTAAAATAGATGATTTCTTACCCTTTACAACCTTCTTATCTCCCTTCTTATCCACTGCTCGAAGCTTACTACTACTTCTTGTCCATGGAATCAAAAACAAAGTAAGAATAGCTAAAACTACAAATTTCATCAAAGGCACTGTCCCCTTTTCTTTTGTATTCCCTTTTAGTATAACAAATAAAGGGTATTAAGGTGAAAATAGGAATAGTTATATTTTTTTACTACTTAATACAATCCCGCTCACTACATATAGAATAGATGCAATATAAAAAATTGTACCAATCGTAAAGAAATCTACTAAATATCCCGTGGCAATAACCGCTACTGCTCCGCCAATGGATGTCCACACATGGTATTTTCCAATCTCATAACCAGCCTTTTCCTGCGCAACCTTTCGTGCTAACGAAGTCTTCTCAGTATTACGCTGCACAGCACCTAAAATGCCCATTACAATTTGAAGAATATATACATGCCATACTTCCGTGGCAATCGGAAAGCAAAGCATTAAGATTGCCATGGACCAAGCGTATATGATTAATAATTTTTTATCACCTACTTGATCAGATATCTTTCCCACTAGTGGATATACAAGTGCTGATGTTAAAGCAAATAAGCCATACGCCCAGCCAAATTGCGAGAAGCTATTTCCAACGTTTCGAAGCAATAATATATAAAAAGGAAATACCATACTTCCTGCCATCATGATGATACTTTGCGAAGCCACAAATCTTCTATATGTCATTTCGTATACTCCCTATAAAATAAATTCACAAATCTCTCTTCTGAATCTACTTCCTTCTTTTTCTTGAGAAATTCTTCAATACGAGGATATGCCCTCTTTAACTGCTCTTTCGTTGGATAAGAATAGTACGGCAAATAGTAACTACCGTTATGCTTTAAAGTAACATCAATCATCTTCCGAATGACATCCTCTGTTTTCTTTATCTCACTCTCTGAGCGTCCCTGGTTAATCAAAAGAACCAGCGCAAACATATCATCTTTCGCATAGGACAAAACTGCATTTTCATTCTTTTCCACGTAACGAATCGTAATGTTGAGTAAATTAAACTCTTCTTCATTTAATACGTTACGTAAATCATCTATATACTCCGTGAAAGCATCTATAGGCACAAAGTATTCTTGTAACACTTCGGTCCTATTTGGATTTTCATATTCCATAAAAGCACTATCTGATCTCATAACATTATTACGCGTCTCATACTTTCCATCTGTACGTTCAAAATAACCTCTTTGTATATCCCAAAATGTATTCTTTCCCCAATCACTATAACGTGATAACCCAAGTAAAAATTTCGGTACCGCTATAATATTTTCTTCCTTTAATTCACTGTACTCTTCTCTCATATTTTGATTTTGTGCCAAAGTATAATCTGTCACATACATCTCTTTTAAAAATGAATTTGGAGCAACAGAAATACGCGCTAAGTGCATACGAACATTTTCATCTCTTTTCACTTTCTCTTTGAAATAAGATACGTATTCTTTATAATCTATCATTCTCGTGTGCATTTCATATAATTCATCATCTGTTAACTTCAGCGTCACATCTAAAATAACTCCAAATAAACCGTAACCCCCAATGACATATGGAAATAACTCTGCATTTTCTTCTCTATTTACATTACGTACCGTACCATCTGCCATTAACAATCTAAATGAATCTACTGTATCAATTAGTGCCTCATGACGAATATCACGCCCGTGTACATTTACACTTAATGAACCACCAACAGTAAAAATATTTTGAGACTGCATGACCTGTACCGCAAGGCCATATGGATTTATTTTCTTCTGAATATCATTCCACGTGACACCACTTTGAACTGTAATCTGCTTCTTCTCTGGATCAAATTCTAATATTTTATTATATCCTTTCATATCGAGCATCGTGCCATTTGGATAATATGTCTGTCCTCCTTGGCTATGTTGCATGCCTGCAATGGAAATTTTCTCTCCTGAAACTTTTGCATCTCGCACTAATTTTATTAACGAGCGCTCTTCCGTAGCACTTTCAACACGTTTTATTTTTGTCGGAAGCAATTTACCTACATCACTCATAATAGGATGATCAATTTGTTTTTTATACGTATGTACAGACGTTGCAAGCAAAACCGTATATGCAACAATGACCGCCGCTATCTTTCCTTTTTTCAAATGACACTCTCCTCTTCTACATCTTTTCCTCTTTATATTGTACCTATTTTCCTATGAAGAAAGAATACAAAAAAGAGGGACCTTATTTTAGGTCCCTCCTTATCAAAACTGTTACTTTGCTGCTGGCAATTGTATTGGGTCAAACTTTTCATACGACGTATATTTTGCGTTCGTAATAATGTGTGCTTTATCCTTGCCATTGCTACTCATAATCATGTCTATCTTTGCTGATTCATATTTAAAATCTTTTGTAATGATATATTCTGCATCCACTTCTTCTATCTTCGCATTTTGTGCTTGTAACATTTTCTTCTGCGTTTCATCCATGCTAGTTAACATACTTTCTGTTTCTTGCCCTTTTAATGTAAATTTCAGTTTATATTTATCTCCGCTTTTCTCCAGCTTCATTTTATCTAAAACTACTTCCGGTACTTCTAATTTATCTATAATATCTTGAGTCGCTTTCATTCCACCAGCGTTTAATTGCTCCTCTGGTACGGTTACAACTTCTCCTGTATTAGGGTTTTTTACCTCACCAGCAACTTTACCATCCACAGTATACACTACAACATCTGTACCGGAAATATTCATTTCAGAACGAGAATTCTTTGTCTTTGGCTCTAATTGCATCTTAGCCTTTAATATATCCATCTCTGTTCCCTCAGCTTTTACCCCTACACCATATGTCATCGTTACATGTTCTTCATTTTTAAAAGCTTCATTCGTTTTCTTGAAAACATCTTTCGCCGTTAATTCCTTTTCTTTTTGAACGGATTCTTTTTTCGGCTCATCCGTCTTTGCTGTTTTCTCATTACTACACCCTACCCCTAGACTGATTGCAAGTACTAAACTTGAAACAAAAATAATTTTTTCATACTGTTGCCCCCTTTCCCAAAATAATATCACCTCTTTTCCTATGAAATCTATATAATTTTTAATCTATACTCACTATATAGCGACATGTTTAATAAAGATCTTAAATATGATGTAAATAAAGACAACTCATTTCAGGAGGACATTATGAAGGCGATCATTTGCACACAGTATGGACCACCTAACGTTCTTCAGCTTCAAAATATAGAGAAACCTATACCTAAAAAGAACGAAGTATTAGTTAAAATTCACGCAACAAGTGTATCGACTGGAGATTGTAGAATACGCGGATTTAATAGCCCTCTATTATTTTGGATTCCTATGCGACTTATATTAGGACTTAGAAAACCGAGAAACCCTATACTTGGCGTAGAATTAGCAGGAGAGATAGAGGAGATCGGGACAGATGTAACTCAATTTAAAAAAGAAGATCAAATTTTTGCATTAACAGAACTAAATCTTGGTGGTTATGCCGAATACACATGCGTGCATGAAAGTGGATTAATAACATTAAAACCTACCAATGTAACGTATGAAGAAGCGGCAGTTATTCCTTTTGGTGGAACTTCAGCGTTGCATTTTCTGAGAAAAGGCCGAATAAAAAAGGGGCAACAAGTTCTCATATATGGTGCCTCTGGATCAGTAGGAACAGCTGCCATACAACTCGCTAAATATTTTGGTGCGATCGTTACAGCTGTTTGTAGTAATTCAAATTTTGAACTAGTGCAATCTTTAGGAGCGGATAAAGTGATTGATTATACGAAAGAAGATTTTACTAAGCGGCGCGAGCGTTACGATATTATATTTGATGCAGTTGGAAAGCATAAAAAATCCCTTTGTAAACAAGTATTAGCGCCTAATGGAAAATATGTATCTGTGAATGGAATGATGGCAAAAGTAAGTAAAGAGGATATGATTCTACTAAAAAGACTAACTGAAACAGAACATTTAAAACCTGTTATTGATAGAACTTACCGATTAGAAGAAATTGCTGAAGCTCATATGTATGTGGAAAAAGGGCATAAAAAAGGAAACATTTCGATTACCTTAAAATAAAATATATTCAGAAAACAATATTGACAATTCTTTTTGTAAGATTTACTATTAGTACCATACTAAAAAACTACATACACATACTCTTATCAAGAGTGGCGGAGGGACTGGCCCGATGATGCCCGGCAACCGAGTTTATGACGTATAAGCTAAGGTGCTAATTCCTGCAAAACGAGTTTTCGTTTTGGAAGATAAGAGAGGAACCTATTTCGTCTATTCGGCACCTCTCTTATTTTGAGAGGTGCTTTTTATTTTGGAACGTATATGAAGGGGGAATCATAGATGAAGAAAGTATTATTAAGCATTGTAAGCGGAGCGGTACTATTATTAGGCGCATGTAGCACAGGTTCAGATAAACAAGTAAAAGCGTTAGATGAGAAAAAGATTACTGTCGGTGTAACAGGCGGGCCGCATGAGCAGATTTTTGAAAAGGTAAAAGAAGTGGCAGCGAAAGATGGTCTCGAAATTGATATAAAAGTATTTAATGATTATGTAGCGCCAAACGTATCATTAGATGAAAAAAGCCTTGATGTAAATAGCTATCAAACGAAATCATATTTAGACGTATTTAAAGCTGAACGTAATATGAAATTAACCGAAGTATTTTCAACAGTAACATTCCCTATGGGCGTCTATTCTAAAGACATAAAAGATGTAAAAGAATTAAAAGAGGGCGACGCAATCGCTGTCCCAAATGACCCAACGAATGAACTTCGTGCTTTAAAGTTATTTGAAAAAGCAGGGGTTTTAAAAGTGGATCCAAAAGCGACAGAAAAAGCGACTGCGAAAGATGTAATTGAAAATCCAAAAAAATTAAAGATTGTTGAGTTAGAGGCATCTCAATTACCAACACAACTAAGTGAAGTAAAAGCAGCTGCAATTAATACAAACTTTGCATTAGGTGCAAAATTAAGCCCTGCGAAAGATTCCATTTTCCGTGAAGGCAAAGATTCGCCTTATGTGAACTGGGTCGTTGTTCGTACTGAAAATAAAGATGATGTTGTTGTAAATAAATTAAAGAAAGCTTATCAATCTAAAGAAGTAAAAGAATTTATCGAGAAAAAATTTGATGGTTCTGTTTTACCGTCTTGGTAGGAGCTGACGATAATGATTGAATTAAAAAATGTATCCAAAGTATTTACAACAAAAAAGGGGAATGTGGAAGCTCTTAAGTCCACTTCCCTCCAAGTAAAAAAGGGCGAAGTATTTGGAATCATTGGATATAGTGGCGCTGGCAAAAGTACATTAATTCGCTGTGTAAATTTATTAGAAAAACCAACGACAGGAAATATTATTGTAAACGAGCAAGATTTAACAACACTGTCTACAAAAGAACTAGCAAAAGCGAGACAAAAAATCGGGATGATTTTTCAAGGATTCAATTTGCTCAAAACTGTTACCGTTTATGAAAATATCGCATTACCGTTACGCCTTGCTGGCGTTCCAAAATTAGAAATTGAAAAAAGGGTAGAAAAGTATTTACGTATTGTCGATCTTTTTAATCGAAAAGATGCCTATCCGAGTGAACTTTCTGGTGGCCAGAAACAACGTGTTGCCATTGCACGTGCACTATCACATGAACCGGAAGTGTTATTAAGCGACGAAGCAACGAGTGCTTTAGATCCAGAAACAACTGATTCTATTCTTGACCTATTATTAAAGATTAATGAGGAAATCGGGATTACAATTTTATTAATTACACATGAAATGAATGTCATCCAACGTATATGCGACCGAGTTGCTGTTATGGAACATGGAGCAGTAATTGAAAGCGGGACTGTGAAGGAGATCTTCACAAACCCACAACATGTAACAACGAAGAAATTTGTAAATAGTGCATTTGCAGCAAAAATCCCAGCTGAAGTACAAAAAGAACTACAAAGAACCGGAGAAATCGTAACACTTTCATTTATAGGAAATTCTTCTGGTGAACCAGCGTTAGCTATCGCTACAAAACGTTTCCAAGTGTATCCAAATATTTTATCCGGTAATATTACACAGTTAAAACATGAGGCATACGGGAAACTTGTCATTCATATGCAAGGGGAACAAAATGAAATCAACCACGCTTTATCATTTTTACAAGAGCAAGGAATCATCGTAGAAGGGGGTAGAACAGATTATGGGAAACAAGTCCTTTTTGGATGAATGGGGTAAAGTCATATGGGAAGCAACCATTCAAACATTTCAAATGACATCTATTTCACTATTCATCTCTATCCTTATTGCACTACCACTTGGTGTCACACTTGTTTTAACAAGACCTGGTGGGCAGCACGAAAATAAAATCATTTACCCAATTCTTAATACAATTATTAATATCATTCGCTCTCTTCCATTTATCATTCTATTATTCTTCATTTTACCTTTTACAAAGTTTCTAATGGGAACCTCCATTGGTGTACAAGGCGTAATCGTACCGCTTGTCGTATTCACGGCCCCTTATATTGCACGATTAATGGAAACTGCTTTATTAGAAGTAGATCGCGGCGTTATTGAAGCCTATCAAGCAATGGGCGTTTCTACTATAAAAATTATTTGGCACGTTATGGTTAAAGAAGCTCGTCCCTCCCTTGTACTTGGATTAACAATTGCAACGATTGGCTTAATCGGCGCAACAGCAATGGCTGGTCTTGTAGGCGCTGGTGGGCTAGGGGACTTAGCATATCGCTTCGGACATTTACGCTATGAACCTGAAGTAATGTATGCAACTGTCTTTATTTTAATTATCCTCGTTCAAGGATTACAGTCTTTAGGGAATGGTATTGCACGAAGGTTGAAGAAAGATTAAAAAAAGAAGGTATCTCACCAAGGTGAGATACCTTCTTTTTTATCTTTTAAATCCACCTTCTGAATGAATAACTTGCCCAGTAATCCACTCAGCTTCTTCACTTACTAGAAATTTAATGAGTCTAGCTGCATCCTTTGGCTCACCAATTCTGCCAAAAGGAAACATCGGCTTTAACCCTTGTTTTATCTCTTCAGTCATCCATCCTGTATCAGTTGGTCCTGGATTAATTGCATTCACTGTTATTCCTAAATGAGCTACCTCTGCTGACAACGTACTAGTAAGAGCATCAATAGCTCCCTTCGTTGTTGCATACGCTAGTTCTCCTACCATAGGACCTTGAAATTGCCCCGAAGTCATATTCACAATTCTACCACCAGATTTTTTATCAAATCCACGGGCAAATTGACTACTGAGCAATGTAGTCGCACGAATATTCACCATATAATGCTTATCTAATTCTTCAGCAGTCAACGTAGAGAAATCATTATTCGTAGAATATGCTGCATTATTAATTAATATATGAGGGTACCCTAATTGTTCAGTAACTTTATTTATAAGCTCTTTCGGTGCATCATTCCGAGTTAAATCTAACTCCATGCTTGATACTCTAACACCGTTTTGTAATAGCTCTTCTTCTAATTGTATTTGTTCATTTTTCTCAACGCCCCATGGCATCTCTTTATCATAATCCGTCCAATACGTAAAAAATATATCGTATCCTGATTCAGCCAATTCTTTGCAAATTGCTGCGCCTATACCGTCTAGACGACTTACCCCTGTAATAACTGCTACTTTATTTTTTAATTGGTTCATCATATACTCCTCCAAGTTTAAAGGACGCATATTTTATATAAGAGATATAAACTTTCCCACAAAAAAGACAGATACATAAAATAGGCACCTATCCTTATAAAAGGGATGTACAAGCCAAATATGCATTCCTTGAATGATTTACAGATAACTAAATAAACCCTCGCTTATGAGAGAAAAATTCATCTATCTAGTTTCTAATCATTACAAGTTCATCCACATATCTAGTCTTTGCCTCCTTTTGATATATCTCTATTATTAGTCTATCAAAAAAGATGAAATGTTACAAAAAATAAAACAATTACTCAAAACATATATTCGTTCACATTTCCTCTATTGTGAATTTATTCACAATATATATATAATAAACATGTAAATACAATATTGGAGGGATTTCAATGGTTATCAATTTTTTAAGAACTGATAAACGTGCTACTTTCATATTATTACTTTTACGGCTTTACATAGGGTATACATGGCTCGCTGCTGGGATAGGCAAAGTCTTCGGACAATCTTTTGACGCAAGTGGCTTTCTAAAGGGTGCTATTGCTCAAGCATCAGGTGACCACCCTGCAGTACAAAGTTGGTGGGCAGATTTTCTTCAACATTTTGTCCTTCCAAACGCAGACCTATTTAGCTTTTTAGTTCAATGGGGAGAAATTTTAGTAGGTCTAGGTTTAATTTTAGGCGGATTAACAAAAACAGCTGCATTTTTCGGAATCATAATGAATCTTTCATTTTTATTAAGTGGAACCGTTAGTGTAAACCCAAACCTGCTTATTTTGACTATGTTCATTTTAGTTGCAGGGCAGAACGCTGGACGTATTGGATTAGATGGCTATGTTTTCCCTAAACTTTTCCGTAAAAACAACCACGGAACATATAAATTAAGTAAAACTGCATAGTAACAGTTTACTTTTAAAATATAAATAAGAAAAAGAGCCTGAATATAGGCTCTTTTTCTTATTTCTCCTAATTTAAACTTTTAACGAGCCACGAAAACCTCTGGCAGCATAGTAAGAGTCTGCTCCATTATGGTACACGAACACATGTCCAAAGCGATAATCGCAAAATAAAGCACCACCGAGTTCTCGAATATCTGAAGGTGTTTGTACCCAACTTGATGATTTCATGTCAAAATCGCCAAGTTGTTGCAATTCCCGATACTGTTCTTCCGTTAATAATTCAATGCCCATAGCATTGGCAACATCAATAACGTTATTTTCTGGTTTATGTTTTTTTCTTGATTCTAACGCTTCAAGATCATAACAAAGACTTCTGCGGCCTTTAGGACTCTCCTTTGAACAATCATAGAAAGTATATTCGTCCTTTTCTTCATCATAACCAACAACATCCGGTTCACCACCAGTTACTTCCATTTCGTTAAGTGACCACATTTTTTCATTATTAGTAGTCAGCTTCGCTTCAACTTTAGCCCATTCAAGACCTTCATGGCGGTTCATGTTTTTCTCAAAACGAGCTTGCAATACTTTCAATAACTCTTCACGTTTTTCTACTAGTAAGTCATTTTTATTTCCTGTCATATTAGTCCTCCCTAATTTATGTACTGATAGTAGTTTAAGTATATATTTTATAATAAATCATCTCAATATGAAGACCGTTTCAACCTTATGTCTTGTACAAACATCCCTTACAAAGTCCTAAAACCCTCCATACTCTCTCCAAGAATATAGTGTGAAAACCACATCAAGTTCTGCTTCATAATAGCCACATGAACTCCTGGTTGGTCAGAACTATATGCCATTCCTTTAAATATAATTAATTCTGTATCAACTTCCATATCCATTAATCCTTGATATAGATCATATGCATTTGTAATTGGAATTCTTGCATCCTTTTCCCCATGTTGAATTAAGGTAGGCGTACAAGCTGATTTAATATACGTCATAGGTGATGTCTTCGTATATATCTCTGGATCATTCCATGGAGTATTTCCTAAATACATTCTAATAAAGTAAGGTATATCTGTATTTACATAATGGGTACTCCAGTTAGTTATTCCACCGCCAACTGAAATAGCTTTAAACCGACTACTAAACGTAGAACAGAAAGCTGATACATATCCACCGTTGCTCCATCCCATAACTCCTACTCTATCCTTGTCTACCATCCCTTTTTCTACTAGTTCATCCACTCCAGATATAACATCATCGTAGTCAGCAATCCCCTGTTTTCTATAGTTAGCTTTTAAAAATTCATTACCATAACCTGAACTTCCTCTGTAATTTGGTTCTAAAACGATAAAGCCTTTTTCAACAAACTGTTCAATCGGATATTTCTCATTGAAGCAGTCTGAAAATATCGGAAAAGATGCCCAAGCCGGACCGCCGTGAATTACTACTAATAAAGGATATTTTTTATTAGTGTCCAACTCTACTGGCGTTGATAAAACACCTTCTATTTCAAGACCATCGCTACTTTTCCATGAGATGATTTCCCTGTTACTTCTAAGTTTCCCTTTGAAAAAGCTATTTTCATCCGTTATTTTTTTATCGTCTAAATAGATTTCAAAGGTTTCATTTGTTATAGCCTTATTGTAGGATACATGTTTGCCATCCTTTGTTATAGAAGCATCCATTATAAAGCCATCTACTTTTTCGCTTAATATTTCCACAGTGCCATCTTCGGCTAGCAAACCAATAAGATAATTCGTTTTATTCTGCCACCTAATTAAAACCCCTTTAGCTGTCCACTGTAATGGCATAACCGTACTATCAAAATTTGTTACAGGTTGAATTACCTTTCCGGTATTTATATCATATATCTCTAACGTACTATCCTGTATATGGTTTCTATAGTAATCCTTCTCTCTTATGCTTGCTGTGTAACATATTTCACTGCCGTCAGGAGAAAAGCAAACACTCCCTCCCAACAACTTATCCACATTCAGCTTTTGTAGCTCTCCAGCTTTAATATGGAGTATGTATAGATCTCCATTTATATAATCTGCCATATTTGAGCTTGGTGTCGCCATAAATACAACCTTTTTACCATCATTTGAAATATCAAATTCATGGATATGAAAATCCTTACCATCCGTTAATTGATAAACGACTCTGTTCTCGTGTTCATCTGTATCACTTTGTATCACCTTCTCTATTTCAATGTAATATAAACAATTATTCTGGTGTTCCTTACCTATATGTTGAAAATCTCCATATAGGTCCTTACGTTTCTTTATCTCCTCACATTCTTTTGACTGCGTAACATAATAAAGACCCTTGCCAGTAGGACCCCATTTGAATGTACTGACTCCTTCTTTCTCATCGGTAATTTGAACCTCTCTATAACCATCTAGTGACTTAACAAATATCTGATTTTTCCCATCACCAACTGGACTAAGATATGCGATACACCTAGCATCTGGAGACCATAATGGGTGTGTACTATCTATATCACCATTTGATAATGGGTAACTCTGCTTCTTATCTTTTTCATATATCCATACATGATTCCTATATGTATTGTCTTTCCAATTAGCCGTCTTCTTAACAAATGCTACGTTTTTACCATCATCACTTATGTTTGTACTTGATACGGTTGGTAATGAAATAATCTCTTCTATACTTAAATATGTTTTTTCATTCACTTTCATCAATATACCCCCTTGAAATGTCCATAAATCTCTCGTCTCTTTTTGCCGTAATAAATGAAATTGTTCACGAATACTTAAAATAATAACGGAAAATTCAGACAAACAAAAGTGAAGTCGATAAAGTAAAACTTTAATTTATGGAGTTCTATCCACTTACCAATTCTAGATGTTCTTTTTCGACACAAAAACACCCCTTTAGATAAAATATCTAAAGGGGTGCAAATTTGTAAATTTATTTTAAAGCTATAACTATATATTGGTTTGGAATAAAATTTGATAGCAATGAAGTCAAAAATCTTTATTTAACAACAAAAAAATTCATTTTGAAAAAACGTTTGATCAAAATAGAATTACTCTTTTTAACTAAGTATGAGATTTTTATAAAAAAATTTTAATCAAAACTCACTTACAATCTTTACTTGAAGGAATAGAGCTTCGCATCTTTTTTGTGAACATCGTTAAACTAAGATAAACTTTGACCGCACCTGTAATTAATTGTAAAATATTATACATAGAAAGGTATTATAAAATAAATATAGAAGGGGTATGTTTTTTTGTTTTAAAGGGGCTAAAACACATCTATTTTATGTTTTGAAAGGGAGAATTGAAAAATCATATGAAGAATTTCAAAAAGAGTACCGGTAAAATTTTACTAGCATCTGGATTAGTAGTTTCTATGTCAGCTTGTAGTGTAACAAATTTATTTGGAGAAAAAGAAAAAACAAATACTGAATCTGGTAAACAAGAAAGTAAAGAAACTAAGACAGAAGGTAAATCATCTGAAACAAAGGAAAAATCAACTAACTCAAAAGAAGAAAGTAAAGATGTTAAGATGATTATGGTTTTGCCTGAGGATTACCCACAACTTATGGTAGACATTGAAGAAGACTTATTAAGACGTCTAGATTACTATGATGCTTCTGTGAGGGATAATAAAAAGGGAAGTAAGTCAAATGAAGAGGTACGAGATAGTATTAAAGACTTAGATAAAGTATTTAATAAAATAGAGCGTATAGATGCACCAGGAAAATACAAGGAAGATCATAAGGAAATTGTAAAAGCTGTTCAAAAGTTAAAAGAATCTTTCAAAGAAGTATCGAAGTTATTTGATTACTCTAAAACACTTAAAGATACGGATGATGCAATCATAGATAAAGCAAACAATAAATTAGATGAAGCAAAACGCATTTGGAAACCTGTATTTGATAAGTTAAAAGCGGAAGCTAAGGGTGGTTCAACAACTACCTCTACAACAAGTGGTACTAGTTCTTCTAACTCACCGAGTTTATCTAGTGGTAATACAGTTAAAACATACAGTACCCAAGATAAAACTGGTATATTCAAAGGAAAAATTGATACACCAGACGAGGATTCCGCTAAGTTTAAGAATGTACAGAACAACTATAAAGACGGTACAGAGCTTGTAGGTAATTGGGGTATTGATTACGGAGACGGAGTCAAAACTACGTTAGTCCTAAAAGCAGATAAGACATTTGAAACATATGCAAATGGTTCTTATCCAAATAAAGATAATTACTTAACAGGAACATACCAAGCAGACGTTTCTTCCCATCAGTTAACGCTAATGGTGGAAAAAGGAACTCAAAATGGACAAGAAGTGAAATTGGAAAGACCTATTTATTCATCATATGAGGTTAAAAATTTAGATGGTAAAGCGTTACAAATTTTCCACATAGACGAACAAGTAACAATTTGTTATGTAAAACAATAAATAACTAAAAAAACTCTGTAAAATGATTTTTACAGAGTTTTTTCTTAGTTTTAATTTATTTCAAACGTATAACTATATTTATTAACCTACCAATCTCCTACTCAACAGTAACAGACTTAGCTAAGTTACGTGGCTTATCAACGTCACACTCGCGGTGAAGTGCTGCGTAGTATGAGATAAGTTGTAATGGAATAACTGCTACTAGCGGTGCTAGCGCTTCGTGTACAGCTGGTAATACGAAGCTGTCTCCTTCCATTTCTAAGCCTTTCATTGAAATGATACATGGGTTAGCTCCGCGTGCTACTACCTCTTTCACGTTGCCGCGAATTCCAAGGTTTACGTGCTCTTGTGTAGCAAGTGCGATAACTGGTGTACCATTTTCGATTAAAGCGATTGTACCGTGTTTTAACTCTCCTCCAGCGAATCCTTCTGCTTGGATGTAAGAGATTTCTTTTAGTTTTAACGCACCTTCTAATCCTACGTAGAAGTCTACGCTACGTCCGATGAAGAAACAGTTACGCGTTGTCGCTAAAAATTGTTTTGCTAATGCGTCCATTTCTTCTTTTTGATCACAAAGTTCTATCATTGCATTTGCTACAAGTCCTAGTTCGTGTGTTAAATCGAAATCAAGAACTTCACCTTTTGCTTTAGCAATATCAGCCGCTAAAATTGAAAGTACTGCAAGCTGTGCTGTGTAAGCTTTCGTTGATGCAACTGCAATTTCTGGTCCAGCGTATAACGGAAGTGTATAATCAGCTTCACGAGAAAGCGTAGAACCAGGCACGTTTGTAATTGTTAATGCTTTATGGCCCATTTCATTTGTTTGCACAAGTACTGCACGGCTATCAGCTGTTTCACCACTTTGTGAAATGTAAATGAAGAATGGTCTTTCTGTTAATAATGGCATGTTGTAAGAGAATTCACTTGCCACGTGTACTTCAACTGGCATTTTTGCAAACTTCTCGATAAATTGTTTTCCAACAAGACCTGCATGATAACTCGTTCCACATGCAATGATGTAAATACGATCGCTATCTAAGATCGCATTGCGGATGTCTTGATTTAATTCAATTTCGCCATTTTCATCTTGATACTTTTGAATTATATTACGGATTACAAGTGGTTGCTCATCGATTTCTTTAAGCATGAAATGAGGATATGTTCCCTTTTCAATATCACTTGCGTCTAATTCCGCTGTAAACGGTGCACGTTCAATCGTTTCACCTTGTAAGTTTTTAATTGTAATACTTTCTTTCGTTACGATTACGATTTCTTTATCCATTAACTCAATAAATTGATCTGTAACTTGTAACATCGCCATAGCGTCGCTTGCCACAACATTAAAGTTGTCACCAACACCTACTAATAGCGGGCTTTTGTTTTTAGCAACATAAATCATGTTTGGATTTTCAGCATCAAGTAATCCGATTGCATAAGAGCCATGTAAAAGAGATAGCGTATTACGGAACGCTTCTTCTACACTTAATCCTGTGCTCACTTGTTGTTCCATAAGCTGTACGATAACCTCTGTATCTGTTTCACTTACGAACGTTACATCTTGTAAATATTCCTTTTTCACTAATTCATAGTTTTCAATTACACCGTTATGAACTAATGTAAAGCGTTTTGATGTACTTTGATGCGGATGCGCGTTTACTTTACTTGGAACACCGTGTGTAGCCCAGCGTGTGTGTCCGATACCCACGCTTGCTGCTACGTTCTCATCTACGATTTCACGAAGTTTTGCGATACGGCCTTTTTCTTTGTATACAACAACACCGTTCTCTGCTTGTACTGCAATACCTGCTGAATCATATCCACGATATTCTAGCTTTTCTAAACCTTTTAATAAAATTTCCTTTGCATCTTGCTCTCCAATAAATCCTACGATTCCACACATGTTTAGTCGCCGTTACAAATGCTTACACTGCTCTGCGAACATGTAACGACATAGTCCGATACCATTTTTATTTATACTAAAAAACGGATTACATATTGCTAGCCCTGTAAGCTTGTAACGGCTTTCACCTTCCTCTCGATTGGGTTTAAGTCCGTATATACTTATACAGCTAGTTTTCATCCGTTCCTCTTCTCTCATCACACTTTCACCTTTGTCCACTAAGTCACCTTAATGATTTAAGTAAAAGCTTGCGGTTGTGATGAACAACCGGGAGTCATCCGCCGAAATCTCGATAAACCCCACCTCGTCAACTACACTATTTGTAGTTCTGGCGCTTTTATAATTTACAATATTTCCTTTGAGAAAAAGAACAAGACCATCTTATAACAAACATGGATAAACCGTCAATGAAATTTTTTTCATCGTCTATAAAACATATGAAAAAGGAGCACTTTTTGTGCTCCTTTTTCATATAAATTCAGCTAATTATTCAGCGCCAACTTCAGCTTTCACAACTTCTACAATGCGATGTACATATGCATCACAAACTTCTTGTGTTGGTGCTTCTGCCATTACACGAATAAGTGGCTCTGTTCCAGATGGACGAACAAGAATACGGCCATCACCGTTCATTTCTTCCTCTACAACACGAATAATTTCTTTAATTTTTTCATTTTCTAATGCTAATTTTTTATCTGTTACACGAACGTTTACTAACAATTGTGGGAATTTCGTCATTTCTCCTGCAAGCTCAGATAATGGCTTTTTCGTCATTTTCATGATGTTTACAAGTTGAAGTGCACTTAACATTCCATCACCAGTTGTAATGTAATCAAGTAAGATAATATGGCCTGATTGTTCTCCACCTAGGTTGTAACCTCCACGCTTCATTTCTTCCATTACGTAGCGGTCACCAACTGCTGTTTTATCACTTGTAATATTATTTGCTTCAAGTGCCTTGTAGAAACCTAAGTTACTCATAACAGTTGAAACAACTGTATTATGTTTTAATTGACCAGTTTCTTTCATATATTTCGCACAAATGAACATAATTTGATCACCGTCAACGATGTTTCCTTTTTCGTCTACAGCAATTAAACGGTCGCCATCGCCATCAAAAGCAAGTCCGATATCCGCACCTTTTTCTTTTACCAATTCAGCTAAGCCTTCTGGATGTGTAGATCCTACACCCTCATTAATATTCATACCGTTTGGAGAAGTTCCCATTGTTGAAATATCAGCTTCTAGGTCTGCAAATAAGTATGGAGCTAGAGAAGAAGTTGCACCATGTGCACAATCTAAAGCGATATGTAGGCCAGAGAAATCTTCTTCAACAGTTTGTTTAATGTACTGTAAATATTTTTGTCCACCTTCAAAGTAATCGCTCACTTGTCCAAGATTAGTACCTGTCGGACGTGGTAGTTCATCAACTTCTTTGTCTAATAAAGCTTCAATCTCAGCTTCTTGCTCATCTGTTAATTTAAAGCCGTCTGAACCAAAGAATTTAATACCGTTATCTTGTACTGGATTATGAGATGCAGAAATCATAACACCCGCTTGTGCATCTAGTGCTTTTGTTAAATAAGCAACGCCCGGTGTAGAAATAACGCCAAGGCGCATTACTTCTGCTCCAGTTGATAATAGACCTGCTACTAAAGCTCCTTCTAACATATGACCAGATACACGTGTATCACGGCCGATAATTACTTTTGGACGATCTGTATCTTTTGTTAATACATAACCACCAAAACGTCCAATTTTGAAAGCTAATTCAGGTGTTAACTCCTTATTTGCAACTCCGCGTACTCCATCTGTACCAAAATATTTACCCATTATGATTCGCTCCTTTTTCTTGCTCTTTTTGATTATCTACTGTTGGTTCTTGACTCGTTTCTTTATCTTTATCTTGATTTTGATTTTGGTTTTGATTCTTTTCCTGTTCTTTTTCTGAATCAGGTTCAGGATTTTTTGGTTTCTCATTTTGATTTTCTTGATCCGTATTTGAATCCGGTTGTTGACCGTTACCCTGTACTTCTTTATCTGGTTTTTCTTTCTTCACAATAGTAACTTTAGCACTTTTTTGTTTTGGCTCTATTGAAATATTACCAGGACCGCTCACTTGAATGGAAATATCTTTCGTCCCTGAGGATACATTTTGCAGATTAATTACCGCTGTTATTTGAGCAGCTGTTATTTTATCTACTATACTTGCTTCTCCTGAAATATCAACACTTATCTTTCCATCTTGCGGCGAAAGTAGCTGAGCAGTAACATCTTTAGACAGTCCATTTTTCTGGATTGGGATACCATCAATCGTTTTTGTTTTCGTTTGTTTTGTTTTTTGCACTCCCACCGAAACCTTCACTTGATTCGGTTTTGCACTTGTTACACCCTTGGGTAATAAAACAGAGGCATCGAATGTTGTAGACTCTGTCAATTGACTAAGATCTACTTCGACCCCCTCTAGCGATTGTATATTATCCAAAATATCTTTTGGACCAGCTATCGTTACTTCTCTCGGTTCAACACTGATATTTGTAACCGCCAATCCTTCTGCTAAACTCCCCTTCTTCGTATACGTTACAGGAACAGTTTTTTCAGTATTATTGGCTGTAGTTTGCGTTGCCACATTCAACGTTACACTAATCTTAGATGGACTTGTTCTTACATTTAAACGTTTTCCTTCTTTATTGTATAATGTAACTTCGGGCGTTTTTGTAACAGTTTTATTAACACCTTTTAAATCAACATACGCTTTGGCAGAGGAAATGCTTTCAATTTCTTCTTTCGTCCCAACTACCTCAACAGTATCCGGTTTAAGGCTTGATTTTTCTAGAGTAGCCCCGGCTGGCATCTGATCCTCATTTGATAATTTCAGATCTACATGAACATATTTTCTCGCCTTTTCATGAAGAGTAACTTTAATTGTTGATGGCTGAACTGTTCCTTTCACATCATCTGGAAGCCCGTTCGTTTTTAAAGAAATCTCATAAGTTCCTTTTGGACTATCTCGCAAATCAACCGGTATGTCAAATTGTTTTTTTGCTTTTGCTGTAGCAACTGATGCTTTTGGGCCTTCTAATTTTACTTTAACGCCCTCTGCCGGAATACCACTTACAATATATTTCTCCTCATCATACTTAAGATTAATAGCATAATTAGTTAATGTTTCTTTCGTATCATTTGCAAAAGGTAATATACCTGATGTCGTATTTTTTTCAGTTAACGTCGCTGACATAAAAAGCATACACGCCAATAGTAATGAGATCCCTTTTAAAAACCAATGATTCTCCATTAACTTATCCATGACGCTTTCTCCTCCAATTCCATAAAGACGAAGAAGTCGTTTTTTCGTTTCCACTAAATTCAGCTAATAACATATCTTTCAGCTGTTCTGTCTTCAAATCACGATGCAACTTACCATTTTTCGTTAAAGAAATTTGACCAGTTTCTTCAGACACAACTACTGTAATACTATCAGTAACTTCACTAACTCCCATTGCAGCACGATGTCTAGTTCCTAATTCTTTAGAAATAAACGGACTTTCTGATAATGGAAGATAGCATGCTGCTGCTTTAATTGTACTTCCTTGCATAATTACCGCTCCGTCATGAAGAGGTGTATTTGGAATAAAAATATTAATAAGTAATTCCGATGATACGTTTGCATTAAGCGGAATACCCGTTTCCACATAATCACCCATACCGGTCTCTTTTGACAAAGTAATTAATGCACCAATTCTACGTTTCCCCATATATTCGGTTGCTTTTGCTATCGCTGTTGCAACCATTTCAGGTTCATCATCCTCATGCGTTCCAACACGCGAAAATAAGCTCCCGCGCCCTAGCTGCTCAAGTGCTCTTCGCAATTCTGGCTGAAAGATAATAATAACGGCTAAAAATCCCCACGTTAATACTTGTTCAGTTAGCCAAGATAGCGTACGCAATTCAAGGAAAATACTGATCATCTTAACGACGATAATAACTGTAATCCCTTTTAAAAGTTGAACAGCTTTCGTCCCTCGGATTATAAGAATTAGCTTATATATAATAAACCATACAATGGCAATATCTAATGCCGTACTAAGATATTTCAAAATGGTCGTATCTTCAAAAGGCATGCTATCCCTTCCTCCTACTTACGAGCAATTCTATCCATATATTGAAATATTGTTTTATGCTCTATCTGTATGTATTTCCAACAACTAGTTAATTATACCATACATGAAACAAACGACAATTACAAACAACCCCCTTTAGCTCAAATTGGTAAGATGTCAAACATTTTTATTGTACAGTATAATATAAATCATTATTATACGCTTATTTTCAAATAAAAAAAGCAACTTCTCAGTTGCTTTTCTTACATTTATTTTAGTTTTTCACCGAATAAAGAACCCATTAAAGCAACTGCTGTTGTTGCCGTTCTATTTCTCTCATCTAAAATCGTATTTACCTCAACAAATTCAGCAGATGTGATAATATCAGCTTCTGCTAACATTTCCATCGCCAAATGACTTTCACGATAAGATAGACCGCCAATTACAGGTGTTCCAACACCTGGTGCATCATGAGGATCAAGACCATCTAAATCTAATGATAAGTGTACACCATCGGTATGAGATAAATATGCGATTGTTTCTTCCATCACAGCCGTCATCCCCATACGATCAATTTCATGCATTGAGAACACTTTAATACCTTCATTGCGAATGAAATCTTTTTCTCCTTCATCCAATGCACGCGCACCGATAATTACGACATTCTCTTTTTTCACCTTTGGATATGCTCCGTATAAATCTACAAGTGAAGAATGTCCATAACCTAAACTTGCTGCAAGTGACATACCATGAATATTTCCAGATGGTGAAGTTTCCTCTGTATTTAAATCACCGTGTGCATCATACCAAATAACGCCTAAGTTTTTATAATGTTTTGCTACACCAGCTAATGTACCGATAGCAATACTATGGTCACCACCTAATACAAGTGGAAAACGACCTTCTTCTATAATATGATCCACCTTACTTGCTAATTCATTACATACAGTTGCAACTTGTGTAAGGTTTCTTAATTTTGTATTTTCATCTATCTCTTTTTCTCTCTCTATACATATATCTCCCATATCTTTAACGTCATATCCAATTTCTTCAATTCTTTCAATTACCCCTGCATAACGGATCGCGCTCGGTCCCATATCAACTCCACGACGCATCTGTCCTAAATCCATTGGAACTCCAATAACTGAGATTTCTTTTTTCATAGATAGTATCCCCCTTTTATGCCTTCACTAAATATTTTAAATCTTTTATATAGTCTGACTCAACTCGACATTTTTCTGTATGGATATACAATTTATTCACTTATATTCACGTTGAAAACCAAATTTTAAGACTATTCTATGTATAAAGTTAACTTAATGAAACAATCGCAATCACTATTATTAAATAATAATAATAAAACACTCCTATATTTAGAAGTGTTTTTCTGATGCTATTTTCCATACTGTTGCAATATTCTTCGTTGTCATTTCAATATTTTCTTCTGCTACTTTATATGCTTCTTCTAGTGTCATCGGTCTCGTTGTGATACTAAATACCGCATCTATTCCTTTCTCGTACACAGCTGAATAATCAGATGATACAGACCCTCCAATAGCAATTACAGGCACAGAAAAACGTTTTGCACGCCCCGCAACACCCACAGGAGCCTTTCCATATGCAGTTTGTTTATCTATTCTACCTTCACCAGTTATAATAAGATTTGCATCTTCTATATGTTTATCGAAATTTGTATAATCTAATACAATTTCAATGCCCCTACGCAAGTCTCCCTTTAACACTGAAATAACAGCCGCTCCCATTCCTCCCGCTGCCCCTGCACCAGGTATTTCAGATACATCAAAAGATACATATCGTTTAAGCATATTCGCATAATGTTGTAAATTTTCATCTAGCTCTTTCATCATCTCTATATTTGCACCCTTTTGTCTCCCAAATACGAAAGATGCTCCCTGCATTCCGACTAATGGATTATCCACATCACATGCCGCTTCTATCTTTACCCCCTTTAAGCGTGGGTCCATTCGTGAAAAATCAATAGTAACAATCGAGTGTAATGTGCCTCCAGATGGATCTATTACTTCACCCTTGCCATTTATAAACCTTACTCCTAAAGCCGCTAACATACCTGCCCCGCCATCATTTGTAGCACTTCCTCCAAGTCCTAAAATTATGTACTCCACTCCTTGATTTAGCGCATGTAATATAAGTTCTCCTGTTCCTTTTGTCGTTGTAATAAGTGGGTTGCGCTTTTCAACTGGAACGTGCTGTAATCCTGATGCTGCTGCCATTTCAATAAACGCTGTCTTTTTATCTTTAGAAATGCCATAAAAAGCTTGTATACCTTCTCTAAGCGGTCCTGTCACACTAATTGATATAATTCTCCCCCCTGTAGCATCAACAAGTGATTCAACCGTCCCTTCTCCTCCATCTCCAATTGGTATTTTCACATACTCTGCATTAGGAAAAATTGCTCTAAAACCTCTTTCAATAGCTCCACATACTTCTATAGCTTTTAGGCTTTCTTTATATGAATCAGATGCAATAACAACTTTCACAATTATCTCCCCATCCCTTATTTTTACGTTTTCTTCATTTTAAACGACAAGTATAAAAGTTGTCTTTTTAAACACAAAAAAAGCTTACATCGTATGATGTAAGCTTTTTTATTTAGATGGAGCCTAGCGGGATCGAACCGCTGACCTCCTGCGTGCAAGGCAGGCGCTCTCCCAGCTGAGCTAAGGCCCCTTATTAATTAAGCGGAAGACGGGATTCGAACCCGCGACCCCAACCTTGGCAAGGTTGTATTCTACCACTGAACTACTTCCGCAAAAATGATGAGCCATGAAGGACTCGAACCTTCGACCCTCTGATTAAAAGTCAGATGCTCTACCAACTGAGCTAATGGCTCGTAAATGGCTGGGCTAGCTGGATTCGAACCAGCGCATGACGGAGTCAAAGTCCGTTGCCTTACCGCTTGGCTATAGCCCATTAATATTTACTAGTATGGTTATCTTTTCAAAAAAATAAACCCTCTCAGGTTATTTTAAAGAAAATGGTGGAGGGGGGCAGATTCGAACTGCCGAACCCGAAGGAGCGGATTTACAGTCCGCCGCGTTTAGCCACTTCGCTACCCCTCCGACATTTTAAATATATATGGTGGAGGATGACGGGATCGAACCGCCGACCCCCTGCTTGTAAGGCAGGTGCTCTCCCAGCTGAGCTAATCCTCCAAAAGTGGTGACCCGTACGGGATTCGAACCCGTGTTACCGCCGTGAAAGGGCGGTGTCTTAACCACTTGACCAACGGGCCAAAAAAGTTTTAAACCTATTCCCAAGCTTCCAACCGGGCTTGAACCGGTGACCTCTTCCTTACCATGGAAGTGCTCTACCAGCTGAGCTATGGAAGCATAATGGCTCCGCAGGTAGGACTCGAACCTACGACCGATCGGTTAACAGCCGATAGCTCTACCACTGAGCTACTGCGGAATAATATTAGCCTGGCAACGTCCTACTCTCACAGGGACAAGGTCCCAACTACCATCGGCGCTAGAGAGCTTAACTTCCGTGTTCGGTATGGGAACGGGTGTGACCTCTCTGCCATCATTA
>NZ_JBQAFE010000013.1:0-92195 GCF_051915685.1 Bacillus cereus group sp. MYBK5-2 | reverse complement strand
GAGTTAGCTCGGCTGTCTTAGGACGAATTCGTTAGCTACCAAAAGTAACGACTAACCGAGAAGCCCCCACTTCAAACAGTCCGTTAGGACGTTAAGTGGCGGGTAGTTCACGAAATTGTAGGTATAGATGTGCTTTGGTTTAGGAGTAAATAATAAAGCGGTAATAGAGTTTTCATAGGTAATTAAAAAGTAGATAGACTATTAATTTGTGACAATTACGTGCCTAATCTATCATATGCTTTTATGAGAATTCTAAAATTAAATCCTAACGAGCTGAATTTTCTATATTTAGCATAAATATTAGGGAGGCGTGCTGATGAAATGTATCATTTTATATAGAAATATGTAACGTTTAACACTCGTATTGTAAAATATTTTGACATACGTTAATTTAAATATTAGGTACAGGAACATTTAATAAAAACTCAGTATTAAAGTACCCTTTAAACGTTTCACCCTAAGAACATTTCTCAAGCACACTGAAGTTTACCCGTTGTTTCTGTGCCTTATTAGATAAAAATAATATAATAAATTTTTAGAATATGATAATGAAAAATGGTTTTCCTTAAACATTAACGATCTCTTGATGATCTGTTTAAAGTAAGGAAATGCAGGATTGACAATGGTTATTAATAAAGAAAATACAGTTAAGCTAGATACCTTAAGTCATTTTATAAGTAATTAAGCGTTAGATTGAATTAGTAAGAATATTATATGTGTTTGCTAAATGGCTTGTTTTAATTGGTCTGTTACTATTAATTTATGAATTTTAACATTTAGAAGCTAGTTAACATATAGGTTATATTAGTTATGTGAGTTTTAACCTCAAGTGTATATGTTTAAGGTTACAGGATTTGTGAGTGTTATAAAAGAAGTGAAAGTCTGGAAGAAACGGATATAATCGGTTTCTTCCAGACTTTTTTTTGCTTTTTTGTAATATAAAAAATTTATTTTTCCTACATGATTTAATTATCTGTTTTAATATTTTAATTTTTTGTGAAATTAAACGAAGTTTTTATTCTTCTTTAAATACATAATGTTACAAAATAGCGTAATTGTATTTACTTTATTTTTAAATGAGATTAAAAATAATAATAAACGTACCAATGTATGAGAGGTATTAGTATATTTATTAGTAATTTGTTCGTTTATCTCTATATTGCTATTATATTAGCGATAACAATAATATATTGGGGGGACAAGAATGAATTTGAAATTAACATCTAAATTAGAAAGATTAAGAAAAAGTAAAAAAGGAATTGGTGCTTGTGTTTTAGCTGCAGGGGTAACGGCTATTACTATGATTCCTCAAAGTGCTTATGCACATGGATTTGTTGAAAAGCCAAGTAGCCGTGCTGCTTTATGTAGTCAGAATTATGGAGCATTGAATTTAAATTGTGGAAATATAATGTACGAACCTCAAAGCCTAGAAGCACCTAAAGGATTCCCAGATGGGGGACCGATTGATGGAAAAATCGCTTCGGCAGGAGGACTGTTTGGAGGAGTTCTTGACCAACAAACATCAAATCGCTGGTTCAAAAACACGATTAAGGGTGGAGCAAATACCTTTACATGGAAATATACAGCTGCACATCCTACAAGTAAATGGCATTATTACATTACAAAAAAGGGATGGGATCCTAATAAACCATTAACACGTGCTGAATTAGAACCAATTGGAACTGTGAAACATGATGGTTCTGCCGCATCAAATAATTTAACACATACAATTAATGTACCAACTGATCGCAATGGTTATCATGTTATTTTAGCTGTATGGGATGTAGCAGATACGTCAAATGCGTTTTATAATGTAATTGATGTAAATCTAGTAAATAATGAAACTCCCGATACAGTAGCTCCAAGTCAACCAACTGAATTAAATGCGTCTAAAGTTACCGCCAATAGTGTTGCACTAACATGGAAGGCTTCTACGGATAATATAGGTGTAAAGGAATATCAAGTGTTACGTAATGGCGAAGTAATTGATACGGTACCAGGTACAACTTTTATTGATAAAAAACTAAAAGCAGATACGGAATATACCTATACAATAAAGGCATTAGACTCTGCTGGAAACATATCAAAAGAAAGTGAAAAACTAAAGGTTAAGACAACACATGCAATCCCAGATATAGAGGCTCCAACTCAACCAAAAGGATTACATAGTATGGGTACAACAGCGACAACTGTTGATTTGATGTGGAGTCCGTCTGAAGATAATGTAGGTGTTGACCATTATATTGTATATAGAGAAAGCGCTGGGGTTATGAATAAAATTGGGACAGCGGCTAATACATCCTTTATGGATAAAGATTTGAAGGCTAATACATCGTATAAATATGTAGTGACGGCGGTTGATTTAGCTGGAAATGAATCTAGTAGAAGTGATGTTTTGAATGTAACAACAAAATCAGAGGATTCCACATATGAAAAATGGGATGCAAGAAAAGCATATACTAAGGGTGATAGAGTAGTACATGAGGGAAAAGTGTATGAAGCGGTTCAAGATCATCAAGGAAATGGTGACTCAAATTGGATTTTTGCCTTATCGCTTTGGAAGCCAGTTTTGAATAAATGATAAGATGGAAAAGGTAGTTAACAATTTTGAATTTCTCTTTAAAAAGTAAGGGTCGTTCCAAACATGAATTATCTAATGGTTTAAATGATATATTAATAAATTTAATCATCATCCTAATGTTTACGAATTAAAATCAAAAAAGAATCCGAATGGTATTCCATCAAAAAGGAATTCCATTTGGATTCTTTATATTCTAATTTGTAATAGCATATATTTTCACTGTGAATTTGCTAGTGGCATCAATTGGACTTGCAATATAATATTTAGTATTTGTGTAAGCTTCAGTCCTAGATCCATGTGAAATGTTTTTTCAACGAGTAGAATCTATTCCTAGGGGAACGTCAATCATTACATTGAAAGAGATAATAGAAGGATAATCCTTTTCTGAAGGCTCAATAACCCATTTTAATTCTTTGGTACCTACAGGTAAACTATTAATTTTAAAGTTTTGACTAGATCGATTTTGTTGCCCGGATAAAGGACTAGATTCAGATGGTATTTGCGAAATTAATATTTCTTTTTCAAATGAAGATGGATCAGCAGATTATCTATCAAAACAAAGTATGAAACGACAAGAGGCAGCTGCATTGTTATTTTACGTTTTGTTATCTAGTTAATTTGTTTTGAGGTAAATTTCACAAAAAGAAAAAATCTAAAGAGTTTGAAATAATATACAGAAAAAGAATAGTCTTCGGCCAATGATTTATCGTAACAAACAGGGGTGGATGAGTTATAACCATACTCCAAATCTTAAGTAGAGCTGTTATTAGAAGAATTTCTTAAGTGTTTTGTAATGTAATGTGCTCCTTTGAGGGGAGCTTTTTTTATTTTATTATTAATAATTTCATGTACCGTAATTATTAATAATAAAATAAAAATCTACAACAAGGAGGTTCAATCCAAGTTAGGTAAAACTAGATCACAGTCATACATTAGTTACCGCTTTTCTTTTTTTGAAGAAGATATTTGTATTTTGGCTAGCGAGACATTGCTATCAAGTTAAGATTATACAAAGTCAATTTAAGGCGGAATTGTTTCCTTTTTCTAAAGGGAGAGTATATTGCTCTATCTATTGTAAATGATTTTGAGTCCGATAGATCTTTTATTCTTGGCATAAAATTAAATCTTAATAAATGGGTAAATCCAAAAATCTATTTTGTGAAACCGACTCTGTCTGTATACAACAATAGGACTTTACTTGGAGGGATAGGTATGATAGGCTCGTTATTCGGAAAAGATTCCAATTGAAAAAAGCACATCCATAGAGGAGGATTGGTAACCATGAGTGATAAAGTACTTATTGTGGAAGATGAACGCGAAATTGCGGATTTGGTTGAGCTATATTTGAAAAACGAGAATTATACGGTTTTCAAATACTATACCGCCAAAGAAGCATTGGAATGTATAGATAAGAATGTGCTTGACCTTGCAATATTGGATATCATGCTTCCCGACGTAAGTGGTCTCACTATCTGTCAAAAAATAAGGGACAAGCACACCTATCCAATAATCATGTTGACGGCGAAAGATACGGAAGTAGATAAAATTACAGGGCTAACAATTGGTGCGGACGATTATATTACAAAACCCTTTCGCCCACTAGAGTTAATTGCGCGAGTCAAGGCGCAGTTACGCCGATATAAAAAATACAATGGAGTAACGGCACAGAACGAGAATGTTATCGTTCACTCTGGTCTTGTCATTAATATAAGCACGCATGAGTGTTCTCTGAACGAGAAGCCGTTATCTCTCACTCCCACCGAGTTTTCAATCCTGCGTATCCTCTGTGAAAACAAGGGGAATGTGGTTAGCTCTGAGCAGCTGTTTCATGAGATATGGGGTGACGAATATTTCAGCAAGAGCAATAACACTATCACCGTGCATATCCGACATCTGCGAGAAAAGATGAACGACACGGTTGATAACCCGAAGTATATAAAAACGGTATGGGGGATCGGCTATAAAATTGAAAAATAAAAATAAGAATAAAAAAATCGATTATTCAAAATTAAAACGAAAACTCTACCAATATATCCTTACGATTGTCATGGCAGCAGTTGTATTTGTGCTGTTCGTGCGTCTATTTATCCAAGGGACACTTGGGGAGTGGATCGTACGTTTTTTGGAAAACAGTTATCATTTAGAGCGTTGGGACGCAATGATAATATATCAGTATACTATACGGAACAATATAGAAATTTTTATTTATGTGGCGGTTGCCATTAGTATTCTTATTCTATGCCGAGTTATGCTTTTAAAATTTGTAAAATACTTTGAAGAGATAAATACCGGTATTGATATACTTATTCAGAACGAAGATAAACAAATTGAGCTTTCTGCGGAAATGGAGTTCATGGAACAGAAGCTCAACACATTAAAGCGAACCCTTGAAAAGCGAGAGCATGATGCAAAGGTGGCCGAACAAAGGAAAAATGAAGTTGTTATGTACTTGGCACACGATATTAAAACGCCTCTTACATCGGTTATCGGTTATCTGATCTTGCTTGACGAGGCACCAGACATGCCAAGAGAGCAAAAGGCAAAGTACGTGCATATCACGTTAGACAAAGCATATCGCCTGGAACAGCTAATCGACGAGTTTTTTGAGATTACGCGATATAATCTCCAAACGATTACGCTCACGAAAAAGCACATAGACCTATACTATATGCTGGTGCAAATGACTGATGAATTTTATCCCCAGCTTGCTGCGAAGGGGAAACAGGTGGTACTCCATGCTTCTGAAGATTTGACTGTATTTGGTGACCCTGATAAGCTAGCGAGGGTCTTTAACAATATTTTAAAAAACGCCGCTGCATACAGCGAGAACGACAGCGTAATTGACATTACGGCGGACCTCTCCGATGATGTGGTATCCATCGTTTTTGAGAACGCCGGAAACATCCCGAAAGAAAAACTCGCTACCATATTTGAAAAGTTTTACAGATTGGATGATGCCCGTTCTTCTGATACGGGCGGCGCGGGACTTGGATTGGCGATTGCAAAAGAAATCATTGTTCAGCATGGCGGACAGATTTACGCGGAAAGTAATGATAACTCTACGACTTTCACGGTAGAACTTCCAGTCTCCCAAGACTCGGTTAATATAGGGGATTCTTAGAAAATAATCATTGTTTCTTAAGGAATTCTTAAGGTTATCTCTACTTTTTCTTAGGAAATTAACAATTTAATATTAAAAAATGGCTCGTTCTTATGCGGTAGACTTAAACCATAAGAACGAGCTTTTTTTATTTCGTCAAAGAAAGATATGATAACTTATGCGTGGATTAAAATAGCTTACATGTTTAGAAAAAGAGTGACACAAATATTTCTTTTCCTTTTTGCGAATGGGGTCAAATGAGCAATCTGCTGTTTTTAATGTTCCTGCACACACCACTGGATAGAGTATCCACATATAGATATAGCATCGCTTTGCAGAAAGTAATCGTTAAGAGTTACATATCCGAAATCTTCAGCGTTGAATCAGCGTGACATTATCATCAAGTCATTTACTTAAGGAAGAAGCTGAAAATGAAGAAGTGGTGTTTTTTATTGTTATTTTTATTTTTCTTAGGTTTTGCTTTCATGAATAAAGCACTGTTTTTTCAGATTAAAGTAGAGGTTCAAAAATATGATCAAAATCACAAAGATAACATAGATAATACAGGGACTACCTTAATTATTCAAAAGAAAGAGATTGTAAAAGAACACATCTATCAAGGGAATCTGCTCTTAATTAACAGTAAATATCCTATGCGCCAAGAGGGTGTGAAATCAGATATCGTAAATTTATCTAAACATAATGAATTGATAAACGGATACGGGCTGCTTAATACAAATATTTATTTATCAAAAGAAATAGCAAAAAATTTTCAGAGATGATTAATAATGTTGTAAAGGAAGGCGTTAATCAATTTTTAATTAATAGTGGTTATGGTGACTTTGATGAGCAAAGTGGACTTTACCATGAGATGGGGGCTGATTATCCTTACCAGCAGGTTATAGTGAACATAATTCAGGTTTATCACTTGATGTAGGATCAGGCTTAACGTAAATGGACCGAGCACCTGAAGGGAAGTGGATAGAAAAAAATGCTTGAAAATACGGCTTTATCTTACGCTATCCCTCGGATAAAACGGATGTTACAGGTATTCAATATGAACCTTGGCATATTCGCTATGTCGGTTTGCCTCACAGTACGATTATGCAAAAAATGAATTTAGCCTTGGAAGAATACCTGGATTATTTAAAAAAAGAAGAGAGCATTTCAGCAAGTATTGAGGGGGGAAATATACGATGTCATATTATCCCTTTTTTCAAAACAAGACAATTGACGTTGAAATACCATTGAACGAATTTTGTGAAATATATGTAAAAAATATGGATGGGGTGATTATGACCACCCGTTTTTGAATTATATTCTAAAATGACAAAGTTATAGATTACAATGTTAAGTTAGGAGATTTTAAATGCATTCAGGAGTTTTGATTAATTATTTATATACTTATTTTTTTACTATTATTTTTTGTATAATGTTTCAAATTGGATTTTATTTTAAAATGAAAAAAAATATATCTATTCAGCATTTTCTATGGGTGTATGTTTTTCTATTCTACCTTTCACTAGTGTATAAGGTGACGCAGATAGGGACTATATGGGACATAGGTAGATACGAAACATTAATTCGTGCAAATCAAATTAACTTGATTCCATTTGCTTCTGAAGGTATGACTACTTATGTCTTAAACATTTTACTGTTTATGCCATTAGGTTTTTTATTGCCGACTATTTGGCCGCAGTTTAGAAGAATGAAAAGTACTGCCTATGCTGGATTCGGTTTTTCATTGGCTATTGAGTTAGGTCAATTGCTAGATAATAGAATTACAGATATTGATGATTTATCTATGAACACCCTGGGAGCAATTATTGGGTATTTATTATATAGAGTATTATTCAAAATGTTATATAAAAGAGATGAAAAAAAGATTGATAATAATATTTCTCTAGTAATAAAATACGAGGCTATTTTTTATTTGGTTTGCTCATTTGTAGGTATGATGTTAATTTATTATCCAGTTTTATTTAGACGGCCTCTAATCCTTCAATAAGGTGATTAAGATGCTGTCAGATAATTATATACATATAGTAAATTGTTTCTTAAATAATAGGATATTACAAATACCCATTTATATTAAATTCTCATAGAAATCTTTCAAAACTATTCTTATTGAAGGTTGGGTGGTTATTGAATTGATTTCTATTGCTCCCGTTTTATATTATAGTACCAGCCTTTAATTAACAATTATATCCATTGCGAAAAAATAAGATAGGCTTTAATATTTACCAGTATTTAAATGCCGAAAATTGTTTAAGGCATTTCAACCAAAATTTAAGAGGAGCATACAATGAACAAACTAAAAAGGTTATTGAAACGTAAAACGACTTGGATAATTCTTATCCTATTCGCATTTGTTTATGTAAATAACAGTTCTTTTTTTGCTAAGAGGGACGATGGAACTCCTCTTCTTCTTGCTCATCGAGGACTTTCGCAAACATTTAGCATGGAAGAGATTGAGAGCGATACATGTACAGCAGAACGTATAAATAAACCTGAACATTCTTATTTAGAAAATACAATTCCATCTATGGAAGCGGCATTTAAAGCTGGAGCTGATCTAGTAGAGTTTGATGTTCAACCAACTAAAGATAATAATTTTGTTATTTTTCATGACTGGACTCTTGATTGCCGTACCAATGGTAAAGGTGTTACAAGAGATTTTACAACAAAAGAACTACAAGCACTTGATATTGGTTACGGTTATACAGCTGATGGGGGTAAAACATTCCCGTTTCGTGGCAAAGGGACTAATCTTATGCCAACACTTGATGAAGTACTTACCCATTTTCCAGACCGTTCTTTTCTTATTCATATTAAAAGTGATGATGAAAATGAAGGAATACAATTGGCTACTTACCTCAAGAAATTACCAGCGAAGCGCCTTGATCAACTAACTGTATATGGTGGCGATAAACCAATTGCTGCGATAAAAGAGCGCATCCCTAGTTTACGAATAATGTCAAAAGCGACCATGAAAAAAGATCTTATTACTTATATGGCATTAGGGTGGACTGGCTACATACCTTCAAGCCTGAAGCATGGAGAATTACATATACCAGACAAAGTAGCTCCTTGGCTTTGGGGATGGCCAAATCGTTTTCTTAATCGAATGGATAAAGCAGATACTCGAGTTATCATTGTAGGAGGAAATGGGTTTGGGTTTTCAAGTGGATTTGACTCATCTGAAGATATAAAACGCCTTCCTGATGATTATACAGGTGGAATTTGGACAAATCGCATTGATAAAATAGCACCTGTATTTAAGAGATAAGGGATAATATAACAGTCGAAGTTTTTTCATCTGTTTACCCATTTATATTTTAAAAGAAAACTTATTAATAATTTAAAAGGTTTATATAACGATAAACACTCCTGATTTCCTATGAATAATGGAAATCAGGGGTGTTTTTTTGATGAATAGAACTTATTTTATTTATATTTAAACAGAAGTACGACAACGATTAAATAATTACTCGCAAGATGTAAAAAACGGGCTGAATCCTCATAAATAACTAACTGTAGAAAAGTGAATTTTTTGTTTGGGGGTAATTTAAAAATCTTAGGTTGATGGATGTGTGGCGGTACCCCATCGCTATCAAGCAAAGACTTTCGTCTATCCCCTAAATGAAAAGATACGATCTATTCTTTCTATCGAAACATAAGAATAGATTGTATTTTTATGTCTAAATTTATATTTCATATTCAAATCTAATTCAGTCCTATAGGTTTCATACAAAAATGAAGAATTTAAATAAGTATGGTCCTCCAATTCGTAAGAAAAGAGAAGTTTTTGCTATTAAAACAATAGAAGAATTTCAAGAAGTTATGATAAGCGTTCAGCAAATAGTTGATATAAGGGATGTAGAGAGTTTTGCTTCTGGTCACATGGAGAAATCAATTAACATACCGTATAACAATTCCTTCACAACCTGATGTGGATGGTTACTAGATTATAAAAAAGAAACTTTAATCATTCTAGATGAGGAAAAGGTTAGAGTGGAAGAGGTTATTAGAGACTTTGAATCTATTGGGCTAGATAATATTATTGCTTTGGCACCCTTACAAGTTATACAAAGACTTGATAGATTTGAAAGTTACAAAGAAAAAACATCAATTGAATTATATCCGCATATAAAATATGGAAGCATTAAGGTAATCGACGTGCGTAGTAAAAAGAGTGGGAGGAAGGACATCTTTATGATGCAATACATATCCCTTTAGGAAATCTATTTAAGCAGCTAGATTGCATACCAAAAGATTGCCCAATCGTTTTGCAATGTCGAACCGGATTGCGTTCCGCTATAGCATCTAGTATTTTACAAAGAGCTGGTATAAAGGAAGTGGTGAATCTAAAGGGAGGATTCCTTGCATGGAAAAAAGAAGAGCTTCCTTATACAACTTGTAATCTCAATGTGTAGGGAAATGATTTTTACTAATTTAAAATGGGTCATGAAACGCTTTACACTCAAGGAAAAGAAATAGAATTGAAGTGAAATGAAATTCAATCCACATTTTACAGTTGAAATAGAAGAATTTTAAAGAGCTGTAATATAAAAAACACCTTATAGCTATAAGGTGTTTTTTATACCTCTTAAAATGACTTAAGATACATTTACTTGAGTTCATTAGGTAGTTAGAGTAAGAGGTTAATAGACTATCTTTAACGAAAAATGTTGATTAGTTCCCTTTTATTATACATCAATATATATAAATTAAAAATGTAATATTGTATTATCGATCCTTTTCTAATCCAATACACTCATGTTTTGAGTTCAAGGATTGGGAAGCTGTTCATGATTATACATCAGATAGCAATGTTATGAAATACATACCTGAAGGGGTTTTTACCGAAGAAGATATAAGAAATTTTGTAAATAAAAATATGGATGAAAATGCGAGAGTATTCAGCGCATTTCTATTGTTAAATGTTCATAATAAAGAAACTAAAATCATAAATAATTATTATAAGTGATTTTCTTGTGAATAAATGTAACTTAAACTGTGAAATATGTTAATCGTCTTTATTGGTATACGGGGAAGTGAAGAGCGTGAAGAAAATTGTTATTTTTGGTTCAGGAGGCCATGCAAAGGTTATTATTGATATGATTCGACGAGCTGGAGAATATGAGATTTATGGAATAGTTGACGACTTTCGCTCAAAGAATAAAATGGTTTACGGTTACCAAGTAATAGGGGATGAATCTAGTCTATTGTCTATTAAAGAAAATATCCATGGGGGAATTGTAGCTGTAGGAGATAATTGGATAAGAAGAAATATAGTGGAGAAAGTAAAGTCTATTATGCCAGATTTTCTTTTTATTTGTGCTATTCATCCATCTGCGATTATTAGCGAAGATGTAATAATTAGAGAAGGAACGGTAATAGCGGGAGGAGCTGTGATTAATAGTAATGTGCGTATAGGGGAACACTGCATTATTAATACAAAGTCCAGTATTGATCATGACTGTGTAATTGGTAATTATGCGACTATCGCACCTGGTGCTACTCTTGGAGGGAATGTTAAGGTTGGGAATTATTCTGTCATCTCTTTAGGAGCAAATGTAATCCATTCCATTACGATAGGAGAGCATACCGTAGTCGGTGCTGGTGCTACAGTTGTAAAAGATATCGGCTCGTACGCCATTGCATTTGGAGTACCGGCAACAAAAATAAAATCTAGAGAAAAGGGAGACAAATATCTATAAGTTCATAAGAAAAGTAGCTTATCTGCTGGAATTGAAAATAGGAAGTAACCAATTTTATTTGGTAAATTGGTTACTTCCTATTTTTTAAGCATTCTTCAAGGGAAGGATAAAGTGTTAGAGGAAATAATGGAGGAACGAGGCTTATCCATTGTTCATAAAATTATTATGCGTTGGGTCCATCAATATAGTCCTGAATTAGATAAGAAAATTCGAAGTCACCTCAAAAAAAACAGAGTGGACGAAATATACATAAAAGTAGATTCTTTTAGGAATATCTTCTTTATGTCCCTAAAAAATGTTTGCACTAGAACCGAAATAGGTGGTATCATTTGACGAAAAGCAGTCCAAGAGGCAGGGGATTCTTTCAATGGAAGGGAAAAGAAAATTTCACTCCTTCGTACATTCTCGTTTTATTTAATGAAAAAATAAATAAAACGTTATAAACAGGTTACAAATTTTACTGAAAATAAGGGGTATATCCAATAAATAGTTTTAGTGGATATTTTATCTGAAATCTCGTTCAATTTCCTCCCATGTCATATGAGTACGCACAATATCATCCTCTACTAATTGACTTCCCATTTGTACCTCAATAAATTCTAAGTCGGTAATCGCACGCGCCCCATGCTTTGTCTTAGCCGGAATATAAATAACATCTCCAGGTTTTATCATTTTGAATTTCCCGTCTATAATAAGTTCGCCTTCTCCTGCAATGATTGTCCAAACTTCTTCGCGTTTAAAATGCATTTGATAACTGAGGTTTTTTTTAGCTAAAATTTTTAATCGTTTGGTTAAAACTTCATTTCCATCTTTAAGTTTTTCATAATCTAGAACACGGTAGTTTCCCCAACGTTTTTCTTCATACATAGGTCTTGGATTTTCGTGATTTATAAGATCTTTAATTTTTCCACTTTCACGTTTATCAGCTACCAAAATACCATCAGAACTCGCTATTACAATGCTATTGCTGATATTTGTTACAACAAGAGGGAGGTGTAGTTCATTGATGATATGAGTATTAACGGTATTTTTACTTAGCATTGCATTTCCAATAATTTGTGCATCCATAACCTCTGTAAGGGTACTCCAAGTTCCTAAGTCACGCCATGTTCCTTCATATGGCATTACTACAATATCATCGCACTTTTCTACAACTTCATAGTCAAAGCTTCTTTTAGGAAGGGTGGAATATTGTTGGATAAGCTCTTCATACTGAACTGGTATTTTCATAGAAGTTAGATATTGAATAAAAAAACTTAATTTAAAGGCGAATACGCCGCAATTCCAAAGCGCTTTTTGTTTAATAAGTTTTTTTGCTTTATGTTTTACTGGTTTTTCAATAAAATGGTTAACTTTCATATATGGAAGTGTTTGTGCTGATAAAGGGTGACTAGGTGTAGTCGTAATATAGCCATACTGATCAGAAGGATGTGAAGGTCGAACACCCATAAGTGCAAGTGATGCATTTGAGTCCGCCAATATTTGATCAAGTTTAAGTAAGGATTCAAAGAAAGAATTCTCTACATAAGCATCAACAGGCATGATACAAATAGTCTCGTTTACATCGACATTTAGAACAGAATAGAGATAGACTGATGCTAGAGCAATAGCAGGGAAGGTATCTCGTCGATCTGGTTCGATGATAAGAGGAAGTTTATCGTCAAGTTGATTTTGAATAATATCAGTTTGAGATTTGCAAGTTGTGATATAAGTAGAGTTTGTTAGACCAATAGATTGAACTTGCCTCACAATTCTTTGAATCATAGATTCCTGAATACCATCCTGGTTACGAAGTATTTTTAAAAATTGTTTAGATCTAGAATTGTTTGATAATGGCCATAAGCGTTTTCCAGACCCTCCAGACAGTAAAAGAAGTTTCATATTATCCCAACTTTCTAGTAGTATTAAACCTCGATGTTAGGGTTAATAAAATAAGTACAGGTTTTTGTACCCGTGCGGCTCTTTTAAGAAGCATGTGTTTATAATCCAATAAAAGCTGGTATTTAATAGCAACATAAGTCCATTTACAAGAATTTTTATTGTGTATATTCTTTTTATTAAGTAGTTGCTTTTGGAGTGCCTCGAGAAATAGCATGTCGTGAATATTATTATAACTACTAGCCCTGTACTTTTTTAATCCCATAAATCTAAATAAGACAAGTTGAGTAATACTAGTTCCTTTAATTAAAATCATGTAAAAGAAGTTTCACGAGCTGTTGATATGTGGATTATACAACTACATTAAAGTATGCTTGTTCAGCTATTAGCATGTTAGTTTAAAATACATTCTTATTTGAGGCATAATGATTGCTTTTGTCGATACCTTTATTGTATAAGTATAACAATTAACTACATATAGATGTTAATATTTATATATTATTATTTAATATTTAACCTTATAAATATAACAACGGACTTAATAACTAATAACTCGTTCAATAAAATTATATGTGGTTCCTAGTGAATAGGTGATGATATTACTTATAAAATGGATGTCTTATTCAAATATTGTTTATACAGAAGCTCTTGTCCGCTTATTAACTGTACTTGCTCAAAAACGCAAAAAAAAATTGAACATGTAAAATGAATTGAAAGTTCTCTTTATGCAGCTTGCAGTTGTTTTTGAGTCATGTCTAGAGGCCCTCTTGCTTTTGCTGAGGTTTAAACGAACACAATCTAACTGTTTTTAGTTTTTTTGCCATTGATGTATACTCACTATAAATGACATTTTTTCTATCAGCATACAAATCGTGGAACTACAATTCAACAAGGTCCATAAACGAGTGCTTTCGTACTTGATATCGGTTTAAAGAAAGCTTGATTTTCATGGTGCGAAAATAGGTTTCAATTGTCCATCTCTTACTACAGTACTGCATTATTTGCTTATTTGATAATCCCAGCCACATCAGTACTTAAAAAGGCCCGCATGTTTTCTGAATGGAAACTTTCGTGATGAATATCTGTTAATGTTCCAGAAACCCCATGAGCTAAGATACCTTCTAAAAAATAAACCAGTTGGTTCATGACTGGTTCTGAGTATTGAACTACCCCCACTTTCACTTCGTTTAGAAGTGAAGGATTCCTAAGTAAAGAATTCTATCGAACTCTAATTGATTAGGCTAACCCCGCAGTCCTTGCGGTTAGAAGCCTTATCGCTTCATTCTTTATATTGATACTTGCGTTAATATCCCTATCATGGTGTGTACGACAAGAAGGACAGTCCCATTCACGTAGGTTTAAATTTTTAACGTCTTTATTTTGATATCCACAACAAGAACATAATTGGCTGGAAGGAAATGTTTTCGATACGACAATGACTTGTTTGCCATACCATTTTGCTTTATATTCCAACATTGTTCGAAATTGTGACCATGATACCTCACTAATTGCTTTTGCTAACTTATGATTCTTTAACATATTCGATACTTGCAAATCCTCTATACCGATAACATCGTGGTTTTTGATGATTTCAGTTGAGATTTTGTCCAAGTAATCTTTTCTAGCATTTGATATGTATTCATGAATTCTAGCTACCTTTACTCGTTGTTTATTCCAGCGAGAAGATCCTTTCATTCTTCTAGAAAGAATACGCTGTGCTTTCGCCAACTTATCTTCTAATGATCGGAAAAACTTTGGATTTTTATAGGGTTTTCCATCTGACAAAATAGCGAAATCTTTTAGTCCTACATCTATTCCAATGTAAGAATGTGTTTTCGGAAGTTCTTGTACTTCTGTTTCAACTAATAGTGACACAAAATATCTGCCAGAAGGGTTTCGTCTAACAGTCGCATTTACAATACGTCCCTCTACTTCGCGACTTTTGGCAAATCGAACAAGCCCTAGTTTCGGCAACTTTATTTTGTTCCCTATAACGGCAATGTTTTCATTTGTTTGTTTTGTGGTGTAAGATTGTACGTTGTTCTTCTTAGATTTAAAGCGCGGTGCGCTGTTTTGTTTTTTGAAAAAGCGAGTATAAGCATCGGCAAGATTGCGAACAGAAGACTGAATCGCAATACTATCCACTTCTTTGAGCCAAACAAACTCTTTCTTCATGGCAGGAAGTTTGGCAGAGCATGTACCATAGGTCAAGCTTTTCCCTGTCTCCTTGTATGCGTGATCCCATAAGGATAGAAAATGATTGAATACAAAACGAGAACAACCAATCGTTTTGTTAATTAGAATTGCTTGTGCTTGATTTGGATAGATACGAAACTTATGGGCTTTATTGATCATCATTTCATTCACCTCCATTTCGGTATATAACTATTATACACCGAACGTACATTCGATAGATAGTGAAGTAACACTTTCTCTATGTCGAACAATTAAGATGGCTTCCTACCATCCCTTGTTCGAAGTCAATTCATCTCCACCTACTCACTGGGCTGTGACCCTTCACGCTCCTTGAGGAAGGAGTCTTCTTGGCTAAAATGATAAAGTGGTTCATTCAATTTTTGTAACAAATACTGATTTTCTGTTTGATGTGTTGTTTTGTATAGATGGGATATCTTGTATATATTCCTTTATTGAAAATAAATCCATGATAGCTTTATTGTATACAAGATTGGTGTCGCATGCTCTTATTGTGAATTTTTGTTAGCGTTTTTGGGCAAGTACCGTTATTAATGTAGAATCAATTTGCAATGTGGAACGTTATTTTTTAATCCGTATTGATAAGGAAAGAACTATAATTCGAAATGATATTGTCATGTAGAGGGTAACTCAAAGAAGTTTTTGAGAAGAAAGGAGTGGAATTGCTGTTTATGGAAGATATATTAAACATTTATATTACATCAATACAAAACCCACTTTCTCCTCTTGGATTATAAGAAAGTGGGCTCTTTGCATAATGATTATTAAGAGTCAATCTTTTAACATACTGTCTATTTGTTCAATGGTGCTTATTATACTTTTAATTAATTATTTATGAAAATTTCCGCTAGTAGTGAATAGTATTCCTGTGCAACATTGGCCCAAGTTCTCTTTAGGATATGTTCAATTGCTATTTGTTGTTGCATTAAGAGAGTGTTATTGTGTTGCCAAAGATTATGAATGGCAAGTGTCATTTCATCTACGGAATATGGATTGAATGTGATGAGTTTTTCAATGTCCATTATAATCTCTTCAACTATTTCAAGTTTACTAACTGCTACAGGAGTATCCATAATTAAAGATTCCAATAATGGAAAAGGGCAGCTACCTTCAAAAAGTGTAGGAACAATGGTTCCTATTGCATGTTTATACAAGATTGGGACATCGTTTGCTGGTATTCTACCTAAAAATACAACACTATCTCGTATATATGGATCCTCGCAATTATTAAGCACCTTTACAATCTCTTCTTCCGTAGGTCTACCGTGGAAATGATCAGTTAAAACTAGACGAAGATTAGAGGTAGTGCCTATATGAGCTTGCTTAAACTTGAAGAAAGCTTCAATCAACCGATCATGGTTTTTATGCAGACGAATCACAGAAGGATAAAAAATATAGTCGTTATTTAAATTGTACTTATGTCTGAAGGTGTTTTCATCCAATGAACTGACAGATTTATATTCCTCAGATGGGGGAGCTAATCTGATTACATGCATTTTTTCTGGCGGTAGTTTTAAAAACTTCATCCCTTCATGATCTCTTATAAAGTTAGAGTTAAATACGACTTTTTTTGCTTTTGTCACTAATTGATTAACCTTGATATGAAATTGAGCATAGAAATTTGGATATGTTTTATCATATTGTTCTTTGAAATGCATGTATACTAAATCGTGTAAACAAACAATCATTGGTTTCTCTAATTGTAAAGCTAGCTCCATGCCTACATAAGGGACAATCCAAATATCAACCGGAAAAGTGGTATTTACTGATTGTACATTATAGAATTTTTTGGTAGAGAATCTATTAGGAAAGGATAATGAGACGTTCTTAAATGAATCACTAATATGCACATAATTTAGTGCATCAATTGCGACGGTTACGGTTGCATCCTTGTCAAGGTGCAGTAAGCTTTCTGCTAGCCGGATAGAAAAGCGCCCAATTCCTTCGCCGCCAAAATTACCGACTGTTCCTGAATAGCCGAGAAAAAGGCCGATTTTCGGAAAAGATTTCTGACCTGTTTGAATTTTGGGGTGTGAAAGGGGAGTTTCTAAAATTTTTTGACACTCTTCAGATAATAAAAATCGTTCCATTAACTGTATTCTTGGAAATCCTGAAGCTAAAGCACTTAAATGATTTTGAAAGCCTATTGAGTCTGGGGAGCGGTTTAAAAATTGTTCGTATAATGAATGGAGAAACTGTTTGTCATCGAAATGATAAAAAATCTGAATAATATGTGAAATTGTTTTTGTTTCATTGGATCTGGCTTCGTTTATTTGAATTACTTTTGTATATTGTGCTTGTGCTTCTTCCTTTACCATAATTTCTTGAATCATTGCTATTTTGGGTTTGTGCTTGAGTTTTTTCAAAAAATATTGCTCTTCTTCGTCTGATGGTTTCCTGTGTAAAAATTGTATATATGCCTGATGAACAATTGCTTCGTTAGAGAGTTGAATGATTTTTCTTATCATATCGATAATGGTAGGCTGATTTTGGCCGTAATAACTCATAGTTGTGCCCCCTTTATATCTTTAAATTCAAATAATAAATCAAAAATAAGCTTCTATATTTTACAGGAGTACTAACTGTTGTTTTAAATGTGGTCAATAATGCTATGTGACGTTTTATTATATTCTTTCTCTACGTGATTATGTCACTATGCAATAGTGTTCAGCTTTAACCGCAAAGCGGATAAGTCTTATGTTTAAAGTTGTATACAGTTTATGTGTTATACGGCCTTCATAGTACAGAAGTGGGGTATTAAGCATATATTTAGGGTAAGTGTGGCTTATTTTTATAAATCAAAAATAAATAATGCCCGCTAATTAATAGTATGAGCTATTAGGGATTCTTAAAGATTATATAAAATTATCTTTATATGAAAAGCTTTACTCTAATCGTAATTTAAAATACGGGTAAAGAAGATATATTGATTGTGTATAACTATTAAATATTTATCTCGCAATTTGTGGGAGTAGGGTTTCTTTTAAAATACATAAAGAAGTTTCATTTTATTTATTGTAATACTTGAGATATGCTTGGCGCATTACATGTATATATTTTTTTGCAATATCTTCCCATGATTCAGCAGGATCGTTTATACCTTGGAAAGTAGATAATTTATATTCATCATAATTCACAGTTATCTCTTCAAGAGCTTGTAAAATTGAATCGACCGATTCTGGGTTAAACCAAACGACTTTTGCACTATGACGAGATAGGTGCTCACGCATAACAGGAATATCAGAGCAAAGAACTGGTACTCCTAATCTTAACGCTTCTTCTACAGGATAGCTTCCTCCACCTTCCGATAAGCTGGGCATAATTAATGCTTTAGCATTTTTTATAAGAGGTGCAACATCTTGATCAGTTACAAATCCAATTGGATATATATCTTCACTTCTCCGTAGTTCTAATCGTTTTATTAAAGAAACCAGCGTCGGAATAAATGGGATTTCTGGCCATGATGGTGGCTCATTTTGAAGTAAGTCTGTATAAGGGCCAAATAGAACTAACGGATATTTTTTTCTTTTTGTAAATTTTGAGTATGCGAGTAGCAAATTATAATGATTTTTATGCGGAGATGTATTGGAAGGATATACAAAGTATTCAGTGGGTAAGAATGATGTAAAACTTGAGTCTGAAAATAGTTCAGAAGAATATCCAATTGGCAAAATAGCATGAGGAATAACAACAGTACTTTGCAAATCATCTCCAAAGTGTGCAATGATACGGCTTTTTACATATTGTGATGGAGCTATTACAGTAGTACAACCATCTAACCATTTTTTTAAGTCTTCCCAGTATTCCCTTATATATGTTCCACTTGTAAATGGAGGAACAAAATCAAGAATAGTAGCATCGTGAAATGTACAAACGCTAGGTCTGTTAACATCAACATATTTTTGATGATGTGGCCAAAAATAATAGATGACGTGACAATCTTTAATGAAATTTTTTCCTTTTTGTGAATTAATCTCCCCATCAAAATAAATTATTTCAACGTTTGATAAGTTTGTTGTATTGATTCTTTCTTTAAATTTGGATCTAGGAGAGACAATTATTCGAATCAACTCAATATCATCTTGTCGGGCCATAGCTGGTAGAAGGTTAGCTAAAAGCCTTGTTCCCCCGCCAGGTGACTCGTTTTGAGTCCAAATTAGAATTCTCATCAGTTTGTACCACCTTTATCTCATGATATACAAGTTTCTATCTAATTTATGCAATTTTAGACAATTTTGTGTAGCATAATACGAATTATGTATTAGATGTTAATGAAGGATAACGTTTTACATAAATCATACATTTCTTCGAGACGAAAAGTTAGTTGATAAGCTCGTTTTGTTCAGTGTAATTCGTTCTTATATTTTGTTCCCTATTTGTGAGCGATAACATCTTCTATTTTAAGAGTTAGGGAGAAGTAAAGAAGATAGTAGAGCCTCCAATGATAGTAGTTTTACTTCATAAGAGTAGGATAGTGAATTAAATAATTATATATGAAATGTATAAAGTATATTATGGAAAAACAATAGATTTGAGAAATCTTCCGTTATAAAAAATATTATGATTCATATACTGATACGAAATATATAAAAATCACATAATTATTAGACTGAAAGTGGGGGTTATATGAAAAATAAGCAATACAGTAGCAAACCAAAACCTTTGTTGATTTATATTCACATACCAAAAGCGGGAGGAACTACATTAACAGATATAATTTATAGGCAATACTCTAATAATATCCTCTACGATGTTGATCGGTATGGATTGAATCAGCAAAGTGTGTTGTTACTAAAAGAAAAGTTAACAACAGCTGATACTTTATGTGGTCATCTTTTGTTTGGCGTACATCACCATATTTCTAGACCGTGTACTTATATTACGATGTTAAGGAATCCAGTTGAGCAAGTCCTTTCATGGTTTTATTTTGCACATAAGAATCTAGATCAATATAAAGAATTATTTTTTGAAGGGACAATTGATGATTATATAAATAATCCAGCTTTCGATTATTATACCATTAACTTCCAATCTCGTTTCATTACAGGTAGTGATGTTGCAGATTTAGAAATAGCAAAAGAGACTATAGCAAATAATTTTTCTGTAGTAGGTATTACGGAGTTGTTTGATGAATCTCTGTATATTATGAAAAAAGAATTTGGTTGGAAGAATGTTAAATATCAAAAATTAAATGTTAATGCAAAAAGAGCTCGAAGGGAACAAATTCCGCAGACAGTTATTGATAAGATTGTAGAGAAAAATGAAATAGATTTTCAATTATATAATTATGCTAAGGAAATGTTAGAAAAAAAGATTGCTTCTTTAGATGCTGCCTCAATTAGAGAATTACGTGCGTTTCAAGCTAATGATTAGTTTTTTTACTTGAATGATTGTAACAGATATATCTTAGAGGTGATTTAAAGGACTGGAACAGGATTTATTTGGTTTCGTTTTTTTCTGTTGTTGATATGAAAATACAACATTTTGTATTCTACATAGTAATGGATTATGCGTAAGAAAATCAAAATGGATATGATATATAGAATATAATTTTTATATAAAGTTTATTTTTAAGTTTTTAATGCAACTTGTCTATCTGGAAAACATATTATATAGAATAAAGGGGTGAATATAGAAATGAAGTTAGCAGATATTAAAAGAAATTATCATGCAATTTTTAGTTTGGGAGCAGATTGTTATGTAGGCTTTTGGTTAAATCAATTTAAGTTAAGACCGTTTTCTGGATTTTTAGATTGGGTGAGAAGTCCCTCTTTAAAAGATGTAAATCAATTATTAAACAATAGATTTATTAATTTTTTAGAATTACCAAACCTTACCTTTGTTTGTTACACACCTGAAGGTGGGCATAATTTAATAATTAGAGATAATTATTATAATATAGATTTTGTACATGATTTTTTAGCAAATGTTAATACTCCAACTTCATTCCCACAATATACGGAGATAAAAGAAAAATACAATCGCCGTATTCAACGTTTCTTAAACTGTACAGAAACAAGTGAAGAGATTCTTTTTATACGCTCAGGTGGAACGTATGAAGAAGTTGCTGAGCTTGAAATGATTTTATCAAGTATGGTTAAACATAACTTTCAGATTCTTCTTATTTTAGATGGGGATACAGAGGAAATAAAAGAACTTGACTGGGGGTTAAAGCATACTTGTATTGTTCAATTTAAAATGTATCCAGTAAGGGATTACATTCACAATGAAGATGTATTCAAAATATTATTTAATGGGATTGCTTTAACTTCTTAGATAGAATGATTCTATAGTGGTACCTATATTCAAAACACATTAATAATTAAGCGGAATTTAAGGATAGGGTTTTCATTGAATAAGAGAAGTGAAAGATATTAACTTGAATTGTGCATGCTAATGTCCTTTCTACAGTTTAAATTTTCTTACTTTAATGCAAGATAAACGAGCTGTGTTAAATATCAATTCTCTTTAGGTACAATAACCATGTTTGTAGTTAGCATATTTATAGTCCTAAGGACACATCATAATAAATTCAGCACAATGTATAGCAGAAGAGATGTGTCCATACATAATTAATACTTTCGTTGTTTAATGATACTAGACTTTACTATCACTACATATTTTTTTGAAGAGGAGTTGTGTCTTAATCATCTCTCGGCCAGGTTTGCTTTATTGTCTAATACGTAGAATAAGAGTTGAAACGGGGGAGTTAATTATATTTTAAGTAAAGTGAATTTTATTATTTGACTGAAGCTAGTGATTGGTGTTTCATTCTCCAGTTGGGAGATAAAAGTTTGTTATCATTTCCTAAGTATTTATCTCGTTTAATGTTTCAGTTATTTTTAAGCTAATATATCGAATATCATCATCTGTTAAGCTTCCGTAACTTGGAACATTAATACCCTGGGCAGAAATACGATTTATTATAGGGAATTCTAATGAGTCTTGTGAATCTTGGTAAGGAGGCAATGCATGCATAGGATAGAAAAAAGGTCTAGTTTCAATTCCTTTGTCTTTCAAGCGATTCATTAACAAATTCCGTTCGTTTTCAGTAAAATCTTTACATATTATGCTAAACATCCAGTATACATTTTTAGCCCATTCTTTTTCGATAGGTAATATGAGACGATGCTCATCTTTTAAGTTTTGCGTATATTGATTAGCAATTCTAATTCGTTGTTGAATATGCCACTTAATGTTCTCGAGTTGTGCGCAGCCGATTGCTGCCTGAATGTTGGTCATACGATAGTTATATCCTATAACTGGAAACCAATATTTACGTTTCAAGTCCATTCCTTGTGACTTTAGAATTCGAATTTTTTCAGCTATGTGGTCATCATTAGTGGTAATTATTCCCCCTTCACCGGTTGTAATAATCTTGTTGCCAAACAAACTAAAAGTAGCACAATCACCAATTGCTCCCGTCATTTTTCCTTTGTATTGCGCTCCTATAGCTTGAGCAGCATCCTCTATAACAAATAAATTATATTTCCTTGCCAATTCTTTAATAGGGTCCATATCAGCTGGGTGACCATAGATGTGAACAGGAATAATTCCTTTTGTATGCGGTGTGATTTTTTCTTCAATTTTCGTAGGATCAATATTCCATGTTGTTGAATCAGAATCAATAAATATAGGAGTTCCTCCACAATAGACGACTGCATTTGCTGTTGCAACGAATGTAAAAGTGGGGATTATTACTTCATCGCCTTCTTTAATTCCGCATGCTAACAGAGCAAGATGCAAAGCAGTTGTTCCGTTACTGCAAGAAATAGCATGTTTCACACCACAGTACTGTGCAAATTGTTCTTCAAACTTTTGAATATATGAACCGTTTGAAGATATCCAATTAGAATCGAGGCAGTCTATGACATATTGTTTTTCATTTCCATTTAATATAGGACTAGCAATAGGATAAAATTTGGTCATCAAAATGTCCTCCCTACATAAAAATAAGATTAAAGTACAAGTCAAGAGGGATAGGTAATATAAAAAGGTTATAAAATCAAATCTCATAATCCTTTTCTTTGTTGTCGTTCTAAATCGCTATCGACCATCATTGTAATTAGTTCTTTAAACTTCACTTCTGGTTTCCAACTTAATGCTTTTTTCGCTTTTGCTGGATTTCCTAATAGATAATCTACTTCAGCGGGTCTCAGAAACTTTGGATCTTGAATTACATGATTTTCCCAGTTTAATCCGACATAACTAAAGGCGATTTCAACTAATTCTTGAACTGTGTGAGTTTCACCAGTAGCAATAACGTAGTCGTCTGGCTTTTCTTGTTGGAGCATAAGCCACATCGCTTTAACGTAATCTCCAGCATAGCCCCAATCTCGCTTCGCATCCAAGTTGCCTAAATGGAGTTTATCTTGCAACCCGAGTTTAATTTTAGCCACTCCATCTGTTACTTTTCTTGTAACGAACTCCAAACCGCGTCGAGGAGATTCGTGATTAAATAAAATTCCTGAACATGCGAAATTATCATAGCTCTCTCGATAGTTCACAGTAATCCAATGTCCGCATACTTTAGCAACCCCATATGGGCTTCTTGGATAAAACGGAGTTGTTTCTTTCTGGGGAGTTTCCACTACTTTTCCGAACATCTCACTACTAGATGCTTGATAAAATTTAGCGTCTGGTTTGGTGAGCCGAATCGCTTCAAGCATATTTGTGACTCCAAGGGCAGTTATTTCCATTGTATAAATAGGTTGAAGCCAAGAGGTTGCGACAAAAGATTGGGCGGCCAAATTATATACTTCATCTGGATTGGAAACTTTAACAGCTTGAATTAGGGAAGGCAAATCACCTAAATCTCCTGAAAGAAATTCAATTTCGTCTTTTATATGTTTAATGTTTTCATCGTTTTCTGTTGCAGTTCGTCTTTTTAATCCATAAACTTTATATCCTTTATTTAACAATAGTTCTGCTAAATAAGAACCGTCCTGACCTGTAATTCCAGTAATGAATGCTTGTTTCATACTTTCACCCCATGCCGAATATAATCAAACTTTTACCTGCTTTAATCATATGTTTCATATGCCTTGACTGCTACTGAAATACAGTTTACTTTCACCATTACATGAATTGGATAGGGAGTATGGTAGAACTCAGTAAAATAGAGAGACGAAACAATGTTACAATTATTGTTTCTTCCCTCTAGAATAAGGAGTAGATGATTTATACACTAAATACATCCTAATTCTGTTAATCGCTTTTCAATCATGTTTCCAGTCACATTTGGTGAAAAATAGGTTGTAATAGTCTCTTGTCCTTTCTTAGCGATAAGATTACACTTTTTTTGATCGGAGGTAAGTTGGCGCATAAAATAAGCAGCATGCTCAATATCTGGCTCAGCCCATATTTGATATTGTTTGTAAGGACCGTAATTTTGTTTTATTGGAACGAGGGTATAATGGACAGGACAAGAATTATCTGCGTTCATAAAATCAGTATTACCAGACCAATTTGTACCAATTACTGGTTTTCCCAAATACATTGCTTCTGCTAGTACAAGTCCAAACCCTTCAGAACGGTGTAAAGAGACAACGCAGTCAACCGATTGAATTAAGGCATTTACTTCTCCACGATTTAATGATTGATTAATGAGGTAAATATTACTATTATCTTGAATTAGATGCTGAATCTGTTCCACTTCGTCAAGATTAAAATTTGAATTGTTGATTTTTAAAACAAGCCCAACGGAAGGATCATCCTTAGAAAACGCTTTTTGAAATGCTTGAATAGACGCAACTGGATTTTTGCGATGTTGTATACTTCTAGGATCATACATGGAAAGAAATAAAAAGCAATCTGTAGGTAAATTAAAGTATTCACGACTTATACCCTCAGAACACTCTACTTGGATGCAGTGTGGAATAAGGGTTACAGGACGGTTTGTTTTTTTGGATACAGCTTCTAGTACAAAAGATGAGGGAACCCATACTTCATCGACAAGTTTTAAGCTGACATACCATTCCTGAGGAAGCTCTGGAAGCTCCCAATGCCAATAACCAATATTGTAGCGACCTTTAAAAAATTGATTACCAAACTGCATATAAGCGATTGGAAACACATCTGGATTCATATGAAAAATATTAATATTGTGGATAGGATCAGTTATTTCTTTATGTTTCCAAGAGAAATCTAATGATTTTACATGTGGGACCGAATAATTAATAATGCCAAATGGAATATTTGTACTTTGAATGGATTTTGCTGCTAGGCGACAAGATTCTCCTAGTCCAAATTCGGCACGTGCATATCCTACTAGATTAATGCCTTTTTTTAATGGCGTTGTTTCAATCTTTTGCATTGCCTCGCTTCATTCCTTTCATCAACATCTCCGCCATTTCAGGGCGAGTAAACTCAGACGGCAAAGTTTGTCCGCTGCGAAATATTTTTCTAACTTGGGTACCACTTAAGATAACAGGATCGATATTAGAATGTGGGCATGTTTTTATAGAAGCCATGTTCATACAATTTTTACAATAAAAAATATGTTCGAAAAACAGTGGTTGAATTTCAATTGCGATAGGATCAAAATTACGAAAGATTTTTTGGGCATCGTACGTTTAGTAATAGTTTCCTACTCCTGCAGGATTGCGACCGAATATGAGGTGTGTATAACCGTAATTTTTCTTACTAGCTGCATATGTTAAGGGGATTAACAGTTGAGAAGGAGTCAGGCCGATTTATTGCGCCCAACTTTTTATTATTAGTTTAAAAATTGCTTTTTTATGACTTCGCTCATAACCAATTATTAACTTTGGAATTTGTTTGATGAAGTCGTTTCCGTTAACGGCAGAAGCTATAATTAATAAAGATCAAATTGTCAATGCTTCTTCATTTAAGAATCCGTCTAAAGTCTCAGAGGGAGCTAAAATTCAAAACATCATTAAAGAAACTAGTCCGCTGAACAAAACGATATCAGCTAGAAACTTTTCACACATCAAAATTATGAAAGTAATAAAAATAAAGGGGAGTGTAATTATACCTTGAGTGGTCATATGATTTACCTATTTATAAGTTGTTTTAACTAAGGAACATTTAACCAAGGGATAATAATATCTTGGTTAAGTAACCTAAAAGAGATTAGCTTAGAGTATTACTGTAATACTTTATTGTACCTTACTCTCGTTATAGAATACGAAGATGAAAAACACGTAATTATATCCCAATGTTTTATCAATTTCATTATATAAAATAGTCATTAACTGTATATGTTTTTTTTAGTGAATTGACACCACTTTTGTGAACTTATACATTTGTAAGCTAGATTTATAGGAAAGGTCTTAGTATTTCTTATTAAGTATGAAGAAGGGAAATTTTATTGTGGAATTCTGGGGAACTTATCATTTTCTTTTGTCATAATTCATCTCCAATATATTAACTCTTTACTAATAAATGCCAAGGAGGAATGGAATATAAAATAACAGGTTAATAATGCGTGTACAACCGATTTTGAAAATAAGGTTCAATAAAAAAGTTGTTTGAGAATAAAAAAGAGCACTATAATGTAGTGCGCCAAATCAATACAAAAAAGTTTTATAAGGAAATTTGAGTGGGTGTACTTAGTTCTCACTGTAATAATTATGAATTTGTGATTAGAAAAATATTAATTTTTATAAAGGCGTTAAAGGGTATTTGTATGTGGTGAAATCTTTATTAAAAATATATTGTACTAATTGAATAGTTTCATAATCGTAAAAACTATTGTAAGTTGGGAAGCTTGGGAATAAAGGATCTGTAATATCAGCATCCACAAAGTTACCTTTAGAAATCGGCATGTCCTTTTGGTGATTGCATAATTTGGTCAATATGTGTAAAGGAGAAGTTGTCAATTGATATATTTGTTCTAGACTTACAATTTCGGTAGAGAAATTTTCAAGATAGATATATTTTGTAACAAATTCCTCTTCACCTTGTACATATTGCTGTATTAAATGAGGATCTACTTGTTCTAAATCTGTCATATTTGCTTTTAAGTAATAGAGAAAGATTTTAAATGAAATAGGCTTTTTACAAATATCATTACCATAATAAAAACTCCGAATGGGCTTCCATGCTGGGTTTTCTATATAAGGAGGAGCAATCAGTGAGAGAAATGAACTTACAGCTCTTGTATATGGATTTCTCACTAGTTTATAGGTATCTTTCTTTTTTGCATATAAAGCTGCAGCTAGGTCAATAAAGTAGTCCGAGGAGTTTTTGTATACTTCGTTTTCGTAATGATGTATACAAGGATCATATTTTATTGCTTGTTTAAATAATTTAATTTGATAAAAAAACCAATGTGCAAAGGAAGTACAACCACTTTTTTGACTCCAAAATAAAACTAAAGGGAAGTTAGCATTGAAGTGGGGGACGCGTCTATACTTAATAATATTTGTAATAGTCATTTTTACCTCCATTTAATCCTTTTAATATTTATCAGTATATGAATTTAGTTCTTGGTATATGAAAAAGGGAGGGAATTAAAAATGATAATTTTAAAGAATTAATGGACTATGTACGTTACATGAAACCACCTAGTAACACCCAGGTAATACTTATAAGGGTCAAAGACTTAATTACCATCAATGATATATTTTTTCTAAATCTGGTTTTTGCAATTCTGTATCATTGAGACAGACGAAAATGTTTTAAAGCTATATTTTAAAAATCTTTATTAGAATTAAATTTAGCTGAATACTAACTTAAACTAAGTGTGATAAAGAATATCTGTAACGTATAAAAGAATCCGGGAAACAATCTTTTCGGCATAACAAACAATCAATTTTTGAGGAAAGCACAAACTATCTATCCTGATACCGCTAAAGTTAACTGTTTTGTATTAAAGTGTTAATAATTAATATGTATAGGTGTAGGTAAATTCAACTGGATGTATTTAATAAGAAGAGGTGAAAAACAAAAACTTTAAAGTTCGCACGAAATACCAATTTTACGAACAATAATATGTATAAATAAAAATCTAATACAGTATTTAGGGATTTCTAGCTCAAGTGCATGAATCTCAGTATATTGGTATGTGTCCATATAATTCATATTTTATATAGGAATTATTAAATACTGAACAATTCATTGAAAATATTCATAGTAAATTACCTTTTACTATATAGGATTTTTTCTTATGTTGATCTAATTAACTCCTTATAATTATGATTAAATTAACCAATTCATGTTAGATAACGAATTTTAAACTGTTTTCATATATTGATTTTTTGCATGAATTTATATATAAAAATTGTTTTATTTTACATACATTTATATGTAGTTTTTGCACTAATTTTTATGGTTTTATACAAAATTATCACTTAGTTAGCTATAATTTTCATTTGAATAACTACACTATACGATTCAGTTTTGAGTATATTTTAGTATTTCATAATTTAATTATGTAAATAAGTTTGTGTAAAAATTGAATTTAATGCGAACTTGTGTTCGGTACTCTTTTCTGTTATAGTATATATGAGGTGATTTTTATGGATTACAGTAAACAACGTCAAAAATCCGTACATCGTAAGAAATTATACGAGAATTTAATTGAAATGCCCTTTTATATAGAAGAATTTGTGGAGTATAAAGAATTGCATGATGCCTCTCCCTCCACCCTACTGAATTATGTATATGATTTTAGAGTCTTCTTTAATTGGCTATTATCTGAACAAATTATTGAATTTAAGCCTATTAAAGACATATCCTTCTCTGATTTGGAGAATTTAAAGAAAAAAGATGTTGAGAACTTTATGAGGTTTCTAAAACTACAACAAAACATGCAGAATTCCTCTGTTAACAGAAAAATTTCGGCCTTAAAGTCTTTATTTAAGTACCTCACCTCCCTATCAGAGAATGACGATGGAGAATGCTATTTTTATAGAAATGTAATGGCTAAAATAGAAATACATAAAGATAAAGAAACATTAAATGCTCGTGCAAAACGTATGAGATCTAAAATATTCCATAATGATGACGATCAAGAATTTTTGAATTACGTAAAGTACGAACATGAAAAGTCTTTAACAAAACATCAGTTATTCTATTTCTTAAGAGATAAAGATCGTGATGTAGCTATCCTTTCCCTTTTTCTTGGTAGCGGTATTCGTGTAAGTGAATTGGCCGATCTTCGTATGGAAGATATAAACTTAAAAGAAAGACTGATTGATGTAATCCGAAAAGGAAACAAAGAAGATTCTGTATGGATTACACCAATTGCATTGAATGATTTAGAAAAGTATATGGAAACTAGAGATAACAAATATGCTCCAGGGAAAGAATTAAAAAATGTGTTTTTATCGAAGTATAAACATACTGCACAGCCTCTTTCGGTTAGGGCTATCCAAGATATCGTTGAAAAATATACTAAGGCGTACGGTAAAAGAATGTCTCCTCATAAATTAAGACATACATTGGCAAATAAATTATATATGGAAGAAAAAGACTCGTTACAAGTGATGCAACAACTTGGGCATACCAGTCAAGATACAGCTTTGCTATATACACAACTTGGGGAAACAACTATTAAAGATAGTTTAGGCAGAATAGGAAAGAATAAGGAATAAAAGTTCAGCAATACAAAATTGCTGAACTTTTATTATTTTCATTGATAATAGATAGTGACTTAAAATTTATATTAAATTCACTTCATTTTGATATTTATTATGTAATAAATATATAGTTTAAATTATACTTTAGTTAGAACTAAAGAAAAACACATTTTATAAACTAATGAAAGAATATGAAAGCAAATTGGATTGAGCTAGCCAATATCCAGTTCTTTGTTTTTGTAACAACACTTTTGGAATATATATCAATACTGCACTTCTCCAGCTGCTTTTTTACATAAAACTCATTCGAACATACCCCATTTTGAAACAATTCCTATAGAACAATTAGCATTATACTGGGTTCAATAAGACATCCCAATAGAATTTACTCTATTGGGATGTTTTTGAATTATTTAATTAAAAGAGATAGAGTGAAAATCATGTACGAAATACATGTAAGTAACACCAGAAAAAATATAAACTTCGTATGAGATACATATCGTTCTATCCTTTTTCTCATTTCAATTTGTCTTATTTTTTCAACTTAGAAGGATCAATTTGAATTTCCCCCTTCCAGGAACCAGCTACCTTTCCAATTTTATCTATATTTACATCTAATGTAAGTGGCTGTTTAAAGGAACCTTTTCCATCAGGACCTTCCACAAATGTAAGGACACTCTCCGGTCGATCTTTATCACGAATACCTACATGCTTTAGTTCTTGTCCAGCTGCTTTTAGCTTGAATGGTAGGCCATTTTCTCCTTGAATAAATGGTAATTGTGAGAAGCCTCCATCTTTTTCATAGTATTCTGGGTTTTCTTCTTGTTGACCATTTTTCTTACCTTCGTTTTTTAAATTTAATCCATTTGTATCAAACTCAAATGGTACTAAACTCCCATCAGCTTTTTCAATTCTATAATGAACAGATATACGTGAATCTGCAATATATAATTCCTTAAAATGTACCGTCACACCTTGGTCTGTAATTTTCTCATCAATCGGAATGTACTGGCTATTTTTCATCATATCTTGTGTGACACCATTCTCATCTTTCATACCTTCGTTTACAACCTTATCATTTGAAACTTCATTGGAAAAATACGAAGCAACATTTGTGGCTGCCACTTGTACTTGTGGAATCATAGCTGTTGTGAAAAGTCCTGCTGCAGCTACTGCAGCATACATAACGCGTTTTGATTTTTTATTCATATTTGTAAACAATCCCTTCTTCTGTTCAGTTTTTTTATTTATATAAGAAATATTTTCTAGTTTTGTGCGACTTTCAAATGTTTTCCATGCTTGATCGATATCAATGTTGATGTCTTGTGATGAGTGTATTGTTTCTTCCTCTAACATGACATGTTCCCATTGATTTAATTTACTAATTTCAAGTAATGTATCTTGGCACACTTCACATGTATCTAGATGTTTTGTAAATTCTCTTCTTGTATGATGAGGAAGCTCCCCATCTATAAATGCTTGAACAAATCCCTTATCATAACAATTCATTTTTTATGCCTCCTCTATTTGTTTATACATCTTACGAAACTTCTGTTTGGCTCGGATTAATAGTGTTCCAATAGAAGATATGTCAATCTGAAGTACATCTGCAATCTCTTTATATTGAAAACCAGAAAATTTCATTAACAATACGGTTCGATCTCGTTCATTCATATTACTAAGTACGTTTTGTACTTTTGTAATCTCTTCTTTTCTAATCCAATCATCAGCTAATGATGATATAGGTTGCTCCTCATGGTATTGTATGGTTTTTTCTATTCTTGCCTGATGTCTTTTTTCGGATCGTAGATATTTATATGCAACATAAGTAGAAGATTTTATAAGCCAACCAGGTAAACTTTCAATTGTTTTCCAATCATTTCTATATAGCTGTAAAAATACTTCTTGTGCTAGTTCTTCAGCAATAGGTTGATTTTTTACAATCCATAGAATTTGTTTCACAACGTAAACATAGTATTGTTTAAATACATCTTCAAATGTCACATCCGAGACAGGCCTTTCTTCCTTTTTTATCTTTAACATGTCAGTTAAAACCTCACTCTCATTTGATACCTGTATTATAAAGAACCCGGAAAAACGAGTTTTGTAACAAAAATGTTTATTTTTTTATTATGTACGAAAAAAAGCATTCATCTTTCAAGTTGATGAATGCAAAAATTAGAATTGTTTTGGATTTCCCTTCCTGTCCTCACCAAAAATAATTCACCATATTTCCCTTAAAAAATGTGAAGGGAAATATCTTCTGTAAATTATATTAGTTCAAATATTATTCTGAATTTCATCTAATGTTTTGGGAATTACTTTTTCCCCATCTATTGTCATCTTTATTTTTTGCTTTGAATTTGCTGTTACCACCCAAGCATTCGGTAAATAGCGATCTTCATGGGATAATGTAGATGGTGAATTTATAACCTTTCCTCCTAAATATAGCGTAGCAGAAGAACCTCCATCCATAGCCATTGCATTTACTGCTCCTTTTTCATATAGAATATCTTGACACTCTTTTAACGTAGCCCCTATACTATGCGTCTGTCTACCGTCAATGACTAGAAACATAATTGTACCATCTTCTTTTTGGGCCATAATACTTCGCGGAGCAGAACCCCAACCACCGTCTCCTTCTGTAATCATTTTTTCTCCATTTACAATTAACTGTGGCATAAATCCTGCTGCTGAAACGACTTGTTTATCCAAAAGTTGTTGGGTTGAATAATTTCCTGTTATCATTTGCCCAAACTTTGTTAAACCCGTAATAATTGTAGGGGTATTTCTATCCATATTCGTATCAATAGCTTTCCCATTTTCTATTACTATGCCAGTTGCCACATTTCCTCCACCCCTCCCTGTTTCATCAGCAAATCCACTTGCATTCACAGCAACAAGTGCATGATTACGTTTTGCCATTACACTAATTTTTTCTCCCCTGTTAGCGCCCTGTGTTCCTTGATGGCTAACAAGTTTAACATTGAAGGGATTGCTTATGGTAACTAACCTTCCTTCGAAAAGAAAACGACTATCTTTATTGCTTTTAATTGTTTCTACACCAATTTCTAATGGCTGATTTTTTAATTCTTCTAATCTTTTTCCTGCTATTTTTTTATAAATATGCTCATCACTGTTTGACCATTTCGGATGATTAATTCTATCTTGCAGTTTATCTAGTTCCTTTTGGGATAGGAATGTATATGTCGCATATTGTGGATGCTGAGAAGTTAGTATGCTCCCAGCGATTGTTATACGAAGCTCTCGGCCATAGCTAGTACCAAATAATATTCCTATGCCAATAAGCATGAAAATAGAAAATAGAAGCAAAATTCGTTTGAAGATTTTTCTTAGATGTTTCATAGTTTTATCCTCCAGCATTCATTACATTCAATAAATCCATTAAAATATTATTTATCTAAAGACAAAAGTGTTTGATTTCCTCATGCCTGAATTCCCCACTATGTTTTAGCAAGCAATGCAAAATACTTATTTTACATTTCTTATTTATTTGAGTGTATACTTACAAATTTAATAAGGTTTTTGCAACCATGAAATAAATTACTAATCCTGTTCCGTCAACAAATGTTGTAATAAATGGACCTGAAACAACTGCAGGATCTAGTTTTAATTTTCTTAGAATCAAAGGTAAAACAGCTGCAACAAGAGAGGCCCAAATAACAATAAATAATAAAGTGGTTGCTACAACTTGTGAAACTTCTGTTCCAACTCCTAACATATAAGCGCGAGTGAGCCCAGCTATCCCAAGTGCAAGTCCAAGAAGCATACCAATTGCAAATTCTTTTTTCATTACACGGAAAAGGTCTTTAAATTTTACCTCTCCGATACCAATTGCACGAGTAATTGTTGCTACAACCTGTGTTCCTGTATTCCCTCCAGTACCTACTAATAATGGAACAAAGAAAGCAAGGGCAACTACAGTTTCAATTTCGTCTTCAAAATACTTTAATACCGTACCTGTGTATGCCTCAGCAACAAAAAGAAGTAATAACCATGGTAGACGTTTTAAGAAAATGCTCCAAATGCTAGCTTCAAAGTAAGATTGATTCAATGGTTCACTTCCGCCTAACTTTTGAATATCTTCTGTAGCTTCTGCTTCCATAACATTCATTACGTCATCAAATGTTATAATACCAATCATTTTATTATTTGCTGTTGTGACAGGTATTGCTGCTAAATTATAATTCAGTAGCTTTTTTACAACTTCTTGCTGATCAACTTCAGCGTGTACTGAAATTACCTCTTGAATCATGATAGTAGATAATATCTCTTCATCTGCTGCTAGTAATAACTCATGTATGGAAACGATTCCCTCAAGATAACCATGACTATCAAGAACATAACTATAAGATATTGATTCTACATTTTTAGAATGTTCCCTAATATACTTCAATGTCATTTTTACTGACCAATTTCCCCTAACTGCAACAAAATCACTTGTTACAAGACTTCCTGCCGTTTCAGGTTTGAAAGTCATCAATTTTTTCACGTTATGTTTCGAGATTTTATCTAGATACGCCATTAATTTAGCCTGTTTTTCCGGATGAACCGCTAGCAGTAAATCTACTAATTCATCAATCGGTTGTAAATTTAGTAACTTTTTAGCTTTGTTTTCAGATAAGTGAATTAAGATATTATATTTTTCTTCTGCACTCATATATTGAAGAATTTTAGAGCTTTTTAATACAGGAATCGTATTTAGCAATATGACTTGATTTTCAATTGAAAACTGTTTTACTTCTTGTGCAATATCATACGATGGATGACGTAAAACTTTCTCTGCATCCAAGTTATTTTTGGTTATAAGTAATTCCTTTAATAATTTCTTCATGTTAACTCCTCCTCATATTGCTAAGGGAGACTCTAGAGTTTCATGAGTGGTTTTGTTTTATTTTATCTGCCTTAAATTTTTTATTAGAGCAATAATAGTTACATTGCAATCAATTCATTAGTTAGAATTACCTCCTTTTTGAATATAGACCAGATAAAAATAAATAAAATTAAACAGAAAAACCTTTACTCAAAAAGGAGTAAAGGTTTTTTCACAATACAAATAAATGATTATTAAGACAGCTCTGCCAAAATCACAGAGGTGTCTTTCTATCAAATCGTATACCACTCCCTCGTTGAGTTTTAGCACTGTATAGCATAGGTTTTTATAACCAGCTACATTAAGAAGGGCCTTAATCCGACCGTTCCTGTTGACCCATTGGCGTCTCTCGACATTTTTGGGCAGCAGCGTTTCTCTATACAGGAGCCTCACCTAACAAAGCTTATTGAATTACTTCAAAATTTAAACCAGAATTTAATATTTGTCAACTGACTTTCAATTCCATTCATAAAAAAATCTTTTATAGAAAATGAAATTATATTTTATTATAAATTTAAAATTCCTCTTAAAAAACATAGAATTCAAATAGATTTAATTCGATCAAACGTTATAAAACATATGAACCTTATTGTTTTTAATCAAATTCCAACTTTATAACAGAAGATGAATAATTAGTCATTCTGTATATCAAAAGAACATTCTTAAAAAAATCTTCTTTTATGATTAAAATCTTCTTTACCATTTATCAAATTTATATGATTAAATTACTTAATCGAACTATACACTACAAGTCGAAAATATGTATTTATACGAAATGATTACATACATTTTCGTACATCATTTCTCAAAGGGCTATAAAACAATAAAATATATAAAATTAGCAATACGGTTACTTGACAATCAAAAAAAATATATTTATGCTTGCCACACGAAACAAATACATAAAATTTATATTGCTGAACCTGTTAGGTGAGGCTCCTATACAAACACAGGCTATTGCCCAAAAATGTCGAAAGACGCCAATGGGTAGAACAGGAATTGTCGGATTAAGGCTCTTCTTAAGATAGCTAAGTAATGAATTTTCATTACTTTACGTTGTATAGTGCCAAAGCTCTACTAGGGGGAGAAAAGCCTTATTTAGTCATGCCATTTTAAATCCCTCTAGTTACATACTAGGGGGATTTTTGCGTTAAAAAAACCGGGAGTAAGCGATAGAATCTTCCTAAACACAAGTCATATTTATTAATTGACGAGAACAAGATTCTATTCATTAGCAAATGTAATATTATGTTTTGTTTTAAATTAGGAGGATATTAAAATGAAAAAAATATTAAAACTCGATTATTTATTGCTCCTTCCTCTATTCATAACATGTACTTTAGGTATTATCATGATGTATAGTGCGAGCTCCATTGTCGCTGTCCAGCATTACGGTTATAACAGTAGACACTTTGTTGATTCTCAATTAACAAAGCTACTTTTAGGAACAATAGGATTAATAGTTTGTGCTATACTCCCATATGAAATATGGAAAAAACGAATAATCTCTGTCTGTATTATGGTTGGGGGGATTTTTTTATTAATTATGGTTTTATGGAAAGGAAAAGTGGTAAATAATGCTCAATCATGGATCTTTGGAATACAGCCAGCTGAATTTCTTAAATTAGGAACAATACTTGTAACAGCCCGTTTTTTTGCACTACGACAAGAACAAGCTAAAAATAACTGGAGTAGTATGGGAAAACTTTTATTTTTTTTAGCTACAATTTTTTTTCTTATCTTTAAACAACCAAATTTAGGATCTGCACTTTTAATATTAGGTATAGGTTTTAGCATATTTCTTTGCTCAGGAATAAATATAAATCTACTAATCAAAAGAACTACCATCGGTTCTATTTTATGGTTACCTATTTTATATTATTTGATTCAATATAGTTTATCAGAAGTTCAAAAGATACGTATTACTACGATTTTCAATCCCTTTGTTGATGCGCAAGGAAATGGATACCAGCTTGTAAATTCTTTTATTGCCATTGGCTCTGGAGGAATCACTGGTCGTGGATTTGGAAATAGTATACAAAAAACAGGTTATCTTCCAGAACCACACACTGATTTTATAATGGCAATAGTTTCTGAAGAACTAGGATTTATTGGTGTATTTATTCTATTGGCTGGAGTTTTGACTATAGTACTTCGCTCCTTAAAAATTGCACAATTATGTGTAGATCCATTCGGCAGTTTTATAGCGATTGGTATAGGATGTATGATCGGTATGCAATCTGTTGTAAATTTAGGTGGTATTACAGGACTATTTCCTCTTACAGGTACCCCATTTCCATTTGTAAGTTTTGGTGGAAGCTCTTTAATGGTTAATTTAATAGCAATAGGAATATTAATTAATATTTCAATTTTCAACAAAATTAAGTCTAATAATTAGAATATATATTATGTAATATTTTTCAGAAAAATATTACATTCAACCTCATTGAGTAATCTATATTTAAAGAATTTCTAATTAATTTTTTAACTGTATGAATACAAATATCTATGTTCATTTTAATACAAAAAAAAGGCAAGCATAAATTTATGCTTGCCTTCCGTTCTCAAAATCAATTACACCTAAAACAACGTGTGGTTAACCAAATTCAGATACTGTCTTCTAAGCCCTATTTTTTATTTTTCTAAAACAATTCCTGCTATTTCATTAGCATATTTTTTAGAGTCAAATTCATCATAGTTACTTAGTACCACAACAGACAAATATTCTTTTGGAAACCGCATGAAGTGTGAGCGGTAACCTGCCCAACTTCCTGAATGTTCCAAGTATCGAAAGTTAAAACCTTCAACAAGCCTTAACCCAAAAGCATAATCTTCATTGTCAATAATTGTATCCCCAGTTGAAGAAATTTTCGGACCTATTTCGCTCATTCTTTTAACGAGTTTTTTTCCACCAACGGTACCTGTAGTTAAATTTTCTCCCCATTTTACCAGGTCTTCAACTGTTGTATGAACTGCCCCATCCCCTGTATGTTCCCAAGGGCTTTGATAGATTTTATATGTTCCTTGCTCATTCCTCGAATATCCACTAGCAATTGAAATAGTAGTTGGGTAGCAATCCACAATCGCTGTGTCTTTCATGTGTAAAGGATCAAAAATACGTTCCTTTACAAACTGATGTAGGGACTTGCCACTTACCTTCTCTACCACTAGTGACAATAAAAATTATCCTGTATTGCTATACTCAAATTTTGTGCCAACAGGGAACCTTGCAATTTGATGCCCATTAAGGTGTTTTAGCGATTCTTCCACAGTTAATATATCAGTAAATTCAATATTTTCTGCTCCAGCCAATGCCATGTAATCAACTAGTCCACCAGTATGATGAATTAGATGTCTCAATTTTAAATAGTTACAATACTTGTATTGCTTCAATAATATATAATCATTCTTAAGAATGTCATTGAAATGTATCAATAGATTCTAGTGTAGCAAAATAAATTGTGCTATGATGTGAGCAAATATAAAGCTATCTAACGGAGGGATTCACATGCCACATGTTGTGTTTCGTGGAATTACTACTGAACAATTAAAACACATAAGCAAGCCATTAGTAGAAGAGCTCGCAGAGATTTGTGAGTGTGATACGGATAATTTTACGTTGGAACTACCAAGTTCTACGTTTGTATTCAATGGAGAAGAAATAGAAGCGTTTCCTCTTATTGAAGTGAAATGGTTCGAGCGTGGACAGGAAATTCGTGATCGATTTGCCAAGGCCATTACTACATATGTAATGGATTTTGGACTTCCAGAAGTAGAGGTTGTATTTACGGTTTTCACAGAATCAGCGTATTATATTAACGGGAAGCATTGTGCAAGTTAGAGCTATTTGAAAGATTTTTGTAACATTTATAAGGGGTAGCACCACACATCCATCAACTTAAGGATTTAGACTATTTTTGAAGTTAAAAGCACGTTACTATTTTCTTATGTTAATGAGAAAGGGTGACGTGCTTTTTATGAATATGAATCAAAAACAGGAATTATCTTTATTTGCTGAAGAGTTATATCGATATATGTCTCCCGCTACACTTAATCAATTAGCCATAGAAGCAGGCGGGATGAAACGAAAACGTAAGTGCCACGGGCACCATTTCTTATCTTTGTATGTATGGCTAAATCAACAAGTCGCTACTACCTCTCTTACTCAACTATGTAGTCAATTAGAAACTTCAACAGGAGTTTTATTAAGTCCGGAAGGACTTAATCGGCGATTTAACTCGGCTTCTGTAGCCTTCTTTCGAACTGTATTTACTACACTTCTACAAGCTAAAATTGGAGGCGTATCTAAGATTTCTCATTCTCTTTCTTCCTACTTTGAGCGCATTCGCATCCTTGATTCTACAACCTTTCAAGTTCCAGATCGATTCGCATCTACTTATCCTGGTGCCGGAGGATGTAGTCATAAAGCTGGTGTGAAAATTCAACTAGAGTATGACTTGTTAAGTGGAGAATTTTCTGATGTGAAAATTGAACCAGGAAAACGAAGTGATCAGGCGTATGGTGCGACTCGAACAGGCATGATACAAAAGAATGAGCTGTATATTCGTGACTTAGGATATTTTCGTCTACAGGACTTTAAGTCTATTCAAGACAAGCAGGGGTATTATTTATCTCGTCTTAAATTACCAACTAAAATATATTGAAAAGAGTTCGAAACAGTGGTATTTAAAACAAAATCCTCTCAATTAAAACCGGTATATATACAAATTCATTTGGAAGACATTATGAAACAACTACAACCTGGCCAAGTGTATGAATTACACGATGTATATGTAGGGAGTAAAGACAAACTGCCTACTCGTATTGTAGTTTATAGGTGTACCGAGGAGCAAAAACAAAAATGCCTACGTGACCGAGCTATTCGCGAAAAGAAAAAAGGAATTACATATACAGAGCGCACGAAGCTTTTACAAGGTATTACGGTATATATGACAAACATTCCTACGGAATGGGTACCAAAAGAGAAAATCTATGATTTATATTCATTACGTTGGCAAATTGAGCTGTTATTTAAAATATGGAAATCTTGGTTTCAAATTCATCGTTGTAAATCTATTAAACAAGAGCGATTAGAATGTCATCTTTATGGGCAACTCATTAGTATTCTATTATGTTCTTCTACTATGTTTAAAATGCGAGAACTCCTATTACGTAAGAAACAGAAAGAGCTAAGTGAATATAAAGCGATGTACATAATTAAGGATTATTTTTCACTTTTTTACCAAGCATTACACAAAAACACCCAAGAATTATCAAAGGTTCTCCTTCGTCTGTTTAACCTCCTACAGCACAACGGACGAAAATCTCATCGATACGAGAAAAAGACAGTCTTTGATATTTTGGGTGTTGTCTATGAGTATACCACTTCCATTCATCAGGTAGCATAATTATAGTGAAAAAATTGTAACCCGTCAGGGTTTATTTGATATGCCTACTTTTAGGATATCTATAAAAAATAATGAAAAACTAAATAGAAATATCTGTCTTTGTATAAACATATACCTTAAGTTGATGGATGTGTGGTGAGACCCCTAATTTAGTTTAATAATATTAATAGCCGCACCACTTTCAACAGCATCACAAAGAGCTAGAACATCTGCTTCTACACTTGTATTTCTTAATGAAAGAGTTGAATTAGCTGGTATTCTTAAAATAGCTATTCCTGAAAATTGGTCACATGATTCTTCAGAGCTAGCTACTACTCCAAAAGATGTTTGGAAATTAGGAACTGGCACTCCGTTTAGGATAGCAGTTACTATTTGTGATGAAAAACCTGTACTTGATATATTACTAGTTGTAATTACATAGTTAATTGCATAATCTCCAGCTATTGGAATCGATATGGTAGTAGGATTAAGTAAACTAATTCCTCCTGCTGTAGCTATACTTTGATTATTAAATGGAATATCCTGTCCGTTAGGTACCCTAACAAATGTATTTTGCCAAAAGTTACGATAAGCTGGTGAAAAAACACCTGTTGGCCCTGTTGGCCCTGTTTGACCTGTCGGTCCTGTTGATCCCGTTGATCCCGTTGGTCCTGTTGGCCCTGTTTGACCTGTCGGTCCTGTTGATCCCGTTGATCCCGTTGGTCCTGTTGGCCCTGTTTGACCTGTTTGACCTGTTGATCCCGTTGGCCCTGTTTGACCTGTCGGTCCTGTTGATCCCGTTGGCCCTGTTTGACCTGTCGGTCCTGTCGGTCCTGTTGGTCCTGTTGATCCCGTTGGCCCTGTTGGAAATGTAAAGGAAGGAATAGGTGGTAATGTAGGACCAATCAAATTTGGATCTAATGCAGTAGCACTCAACAATTCATTCGATATAAGACCTTTCCATTTTTTATTATTTAACATAATTCACCTCCAAAAAACTCTTACCATAACTAATAAATGCAACAGAAAAACAAAATGACCCAAATACAATATAAAAAAGAGTAACTTTTGCTACTCCATACATACATTTATTAAAAAATAAATGTCCTAACATACAAATAATAGATAAGCCCATTAATAAATAAAAACAATGGGCTTATTTTTATTTAAAATCTAAAAACTACCAAAGTAAACTTTTAAATATTAGTTTACTTTCAAATTGTTGATTTTATTGAATTTATCTCAACTTATCCATTTTCCTCAAAAATGAATAGAAAAATATACATTCAAAATACTATAAATAAAGAATCCAAAAACTTCATGAACAAAAACAAACATCTCATTGATATAAAACTGATTCGAAGTAATTCACCTCACTCTAAGGACTATCAAAAGTAATAATGACCCATACTAAAAATAGATGTAAACGCTTAGATGAAATGGGTGATCAATATGTATATGCCAATGGAACAAGAGGTTAAAGGATATTTAGTTACAGGTCCCTGTCTTGTAATTATAATTTCTTTAATACTTCTAATTTATTGGCTTATTAAATACAAAGAAAAAAATATCATCTGGTTTATTGCACATTTCTTAACCCTTGCTTTAAGTTTATTCCTTCTAATAAATCTTCTAATCGGACCTAACTTTTCTAATTACCCTATGGCATCAGAGAAAAATTCACTTCAATTGGCCCTATCAGGAATCACTTGGATAGTAAGTATTATTTTCCTTTCAAAAGGAATTTTGGAATTTATTAAACGAAACGTTCATAATTAAAAATAGCACCTAACCTTATTTTAAATTAGATAAGATTAGGTGCTATTTTAGTTACCGTAATACAACTTATCGGTAGCCCAACGGGTAGCATAATGTGCCTGTCCATAAAAATGTACGTATTCTTCAACTTATTAGCCGTTTCTATTTATAGTAAGTTATCATCTACTAATAACAGGGATTCATCTTGTTAATTCTTAATCATATTTCTTGAATCCCTTACAATAAATTGAAGGGGTCATGATATATTTGTCTAATTTATTAAACGACTTACAAACATTTCAGTATAGAATCGTATCTTTACGTCTCGTTTCAGGCGACACAATTGAAGGACTTTTATCCCAGATTAATATGATTAACGGGACATTGGTAATCAATAATATCAATGGGACAACAGAGATTGCAGCTGATGAAGTTGTTTCGTTTACCGTTATTCCTTTTGCCTATGTCACAAATGCAAGTACTAATACTGTTTCAGTGATTAATACGTCGACCAATGACGTTATCGGTTCTCCTATTCCCGTTGGATCCTTCCCTATTGGAATCGCGATTACACCTAATGGTCTTGCCGCTTATGTCACTAATCAAGGTTCTGATACGGTTTCTATCATTAATACGTCGACCAATGACGTTATCGGTTCTCCTATTCCCGTTGGAAATGATCCTACTGGGATCGCGATCACACCCAATGGTACCCGGGCTTATGTCACTAATCAGAGTTCTAACACGGTCTCTGTGATTAACATGTTTACGAACACCGTCATCGGTCCCCCTATTCCTGTTGGAGTCGGTCCTGTAGGAATCGCCATCACACCCGATGGTACTCGGGCTTATGTCACTAATGTAGGTGCTAACACAGTCTCTGTGATTAACACGTCGACCAACACCGTCATTGGTTCTCCTATTCCCGTTGGAGACGATCCTGTCGGGATCGCCATCACACCCACTGGTACCCGAGCTTATGTCACTAATCAGGGTTCTAATACAGTTTCAGTAATTAACACGTCGACCAACACCGTCATCGGTTCTCCTATTCCTGTTGGAAATGGTCCCACTGGAATCGCCATTACACCCAATGACATTCGAGCTTATGTCACAAATTTATTTGATAGTACAGTTTCGGTGATTAATACATCCACCAATACCGTGATTAGTTCCCCTATTCCTGTTGATGACCATCCTATTGGAATTACGATCACACCTGATGCCACTCGAGCTTATGTGGTTAATCAAGTTGCTAATACTTTCTCAGTCATTGACATTGCAACTAACAACATCATTGTCTCTTCTATTTTTGTTGGCTTCTTTCCTCATGGAATCGCCATTACACCAATTACGTTTTAAGAGTCCCGTCCACATATCATTTGATATTTGTCGCTACTAGTTTAAACATCTTTTTAGTAAATCTATATTAACTATATACCCTATACACGACCAGTTAATATAACATATCAAATTATTGCAACTCAATGTGTTTAAAAGACTATTAAAAATCCTCCAGATTTTTTAATTGGGGAACTTTTATATTCACATAATTAGACTTATCCGTATTCAATATTTCTAGAAACCTAGAAAAGTCTCTTCAAAAGATCTGAAGAGACTTTTCTTTCTCATAATCAATCAATTAGTTTTTAAACAAACCTAAAAAACCTTTTCGTTTTTGTTTCTGATTTTGCTTTTGCATATCTCTAATGTTTTCAAGCAATAATTGATCTCGTTTTTCTAACTTCTTCTCTATAAAAACTTCTAATTCACTATTTTTACTTTCAACTTCCATTAATTTTTTCTCTGTATTAACCAAATGCTCTTTTGTCGTTACTAATTCATTCGTAATTTCTTGTAATTTTTGAACAAGTGCTTGATTGAATTGATTTTGTAATTGCTGATTTTCTAAAACCTCATCCAATTTCTTTTCTAATTCCGATTTTTCTTCTTTTGAAACAAATGAATCAAGTTCCCCATTCCGCCATGCTCGAACCTGATCATAAGACCACTTTTGTACCTGTATTTTTTCTTTAATTGCTGTTAATTCTTCTATATTTTCTTTAGAATACCTACGATGCCCACCTGGGCTTCGTTCCGTCTGTATATTAAATTCGTTTGACCATACTTTTAATAAATCCGGAGTCATCCCTAAACGTTCCGCAACAATTTTCGGTGTATACATTTCCGATTTTAGTTCCAAATTTCATTCCTCCTCCAAAAACGGAATACATTTTCACTCACAAAACATTATTAAATCAATATTTTAATCAAAATCGGAATGCACTCACAACTGATATTACAACTGATTTTGAAATCGAATTAATTTCGAAATACATTTCGATTTTAACACTAATACTCATTACTTCTCGATAATAACATCAAAATCTTTTTTATTTATACAAGATTTTATGCAAAAAAAGGGTAGAGAGAATTCCCCAGATCCCCACTATATCAACCATGTATAAAATCCTGTATACGAGATAACGAGACAAAGAAAGAAGAATCCCTGTAAATACAAAGATTCTATAAAAAACTTGCTACCGATAATAGGACGTTATGTTAACTCTCTATGAATACTTATTCATAGAGAGTTTTTTCTTTTATATAGCTTTGTTCTTGTCTTTTGACCTAAAATTTGAGTTTTGTCTGTCAGCTTGGCAAAAAAAGCATATCAAGCCGAAAACTCATTTTTCATAAAAAATAGTGTCACATTTTTTATTGATGTCATTTTGTTTTTTTAATGCATTTATTAGTTATGATAAGAGTTTTTTGGGGAGGTTAATTATGTTAAATGAAAAATTCTCAAAGGGTTTCATATTAGATGAAAGTTTGAGTGTTTCTGCATTAGATCCAAATTTGGTTGGTCCTACATTATCACCTATTCCACCACTTACTTTGCCAACAGGACCAACAGGACCTCAAGGACCTCAAGGAAATACTGGACCTCAAGGACTCCAAGGAAATACTGGACCTCAAGGACTCCAAGGAAACACAGGGCCTCAAGGACTCCAAGGAAACACAGGGCCTCAAGGACTCCAAGGAAATACAGGGCCTCAAGGACTCCAAGGAAACACAGGGCCTCAAGGACTCCAAGGAAATACAGGGCCTCAAGGACTCCAAGGAAATACAGGGCCTCAAGGACTCCAAGGAAATACAGGGCCTCAAGGACTCCAAGGAAATACAGGGCCTCAAGGACTCCAAGGAAACACAGGGCCTCAAGGACTCCAAGGAAATACAGGGCCTCAAGGACTCCAAGGAAATACAGGGCCTCAAGGACTCCAAGGAAATACAGGGCCTCAAGGACTCCAAGGAAATACAGGGCCAAGTCCCGACAACGCTTGTCTCCAAAACCTCCGTAGTAAACTGCTGAACTGTACAGGTCAGTTGATTTCGTTAACCATTAAGGGATGTTGCGATCCTCTCCAAGGGCGTTTAACCGAAGTAGAGGATGCGGTGCTCATCTTAGACAGTACCCGTGTTTTTCCCATTTGTGATGTGACCTCCTTTTCTCCTGTTTTTATTGCCTATGTCTCTAATCCTGAGGAAATATCTGTGTTCAGTACAGTGACAAACACGGAAATAGCAGCGAGAATCCCTGTGGGAATAAATCCCCTCCAAATTGCCATCACGCCGGATGGAACGAGGGCTTATGTCGTCAAGCGTTTTGATGGTAATGTTTCAGTGATCAGTACAGCCACCAACACCGAAATTGTCCCGCGAATCCCTGTGGGAAATGCTCCCGAATGGGTTGCCATCACGCCGGATGGAACGAGGGCTTATATCAGCAATTCGAATGATAATACAGTCTCGGTCATTAACACTACCACCAACACCGAAATCCTCCCGCGAATCCCTGTGGGATCCATCCCCCAAGGGATTGCGATAACACCGGATGGAACAAGAGCTTATATCACGAATTCATTTAGTGATAATGTCTCAGTAATCAACACTGCCACCAACACCGAAATTCTCCCGCGAATCCCCGTTGGAAACGGACCAAGAGGAATTGCGATTATGCCGGATGGAACGAGGGCTTATGTCGTCAATTTTAGTGATGATAATGTCTCGATTATTAACATCGCTACCAACACCGAAATTCTCCCGAGGATTCCTATTGGAAACCAACCAACAGGAATTGCGATTATGCCAAATGGTTCGAAGGCTTATGTCATCAATTCATTAGATAGTAATGTCTCGGTGATTAACACTGCCACCAACACTGAACTTCTTCCAAGAATCCCCGTCGGAGACCTTTTAAATAACTTTGGAATCGCGATCACTCCTGATGGCTCAAGGGTTTATGTCTGCAATACTTTTGATGATAATATCTCGGTGATTAACACCGCTACCGACACCGAAATCCTCCCGCGGTTCTCCGTTGGAACCAGTCCATCAAGAATTGCCATCACGCCGAACTGTGTCTAAATCAATGGATGTATCCTAATTTTCTATGTCCCATTTAGGAAGGAATGAACATAAAAATAAAAGACATTCTTGTTTCTATCAAAAAGGAATTAGAGGAGAATCTTCGATTGAAAGAACCTTTTTTCAATACCGATAACGAGAATTATGTAAATGAACTGTCCAAATGGATGGCTTATTTTATTTTTTCTTAGCGTGGGTTTTTTCCGATTATCTTAACTCCAAAGTGACAATCATTGTTAAATCAATGGTTGTCACTTTGTTTACATGTATTCAATGTAGTTTTAAGTTGTTTAATTAACTCTGTTCGAGGAAAATTTATACTAATCCGGCTTTATAAACAAAAAACTAGTCAATAACACTTTATTATCGTGTTATTGACTAGTTTTTTGGTTTATTGCATTATCGATCCCCGTGAGCGGAACAAAAAAGGTTTGAGTCTCTTTGTCTGGCTGCTTTCGACCAGCTGTCCCGACGGTCGGATTCACATCGGCAAGTTCGTCGGCACACACAGTCCCCGCCATCAGCGGACGCAAGCTGCCATCTCCCAGCAAATTTTCGGCTTCCGGTAGCGGTGCATGTCCGTTTCCTTCAACACGTTGATCGCCCATCCGTCAAACAACCGACGCATATCTGCTTCGTCAAAAAAACGTTTCCGCCGCCCCTCATGCTCGTAATAACGGGGTTCCAATTCGATGCCCTGGCCGGCACCGTAATGAACATCGCACGTGGAATTCAAGCGGGCTAGCAGCAATCCGCCAGTACCGACAACTCTCGCAATTTCGCTAACAATAGAAACAGTATCGTCCCAGTGAAAATAATGCAGGGACAAATCCGCGACAACCGCCCTCGCGCTACCATCCGGAAACGGCAATCCTCCTGTCATATCGAATAGGTTTGTTTCAACGCCTGGCACATATTTGCGTATAATCGCCAACGACTCAGAGGAGAAGTCGCAGGCGATGACCCGATAACCTCGTTCTGTTAAAAACAAAGAGTCGCTGCCATATCCGCAGCCAAGATCAATGACCGGTCCATCTTGGGCCAATTCTAGCATCGGCTCGTATTTTTCCAGCCAAAAATCTACTTGCAGCTTGCCGAGATTCACATCGGCAAACACCTCGTTCCAATGTTCAGCTTCTGAACGTCTCGTCATGGTCAGAACCTCACTTTCTGCGGAGAAGAGCGTAATAATTAGATGCTTGCTATCATTTTGACAAAAGGAACGCTTCCTTCTTTTCGATGTACAATGAATTAGAACTGTTATTAGTAACTGACTAAAATTTAACTTTTTACAGAACTTTCCATTTACTGTAAAAATAAATCAATTGAAAGAGCACTATAACAACAGAAACAAAAGTAATAAGCAAAAAAGTAGTTAATTCTAGTTGTACAGAAGATAATATAAATAAAGCTAAAGCAACTAAAGGGATTGAAAAAACAGAATTATAAAAACGTTTTTTATGTATTGAATTATACTTTCTAGTTTCACACGTATTATTAACCACTAATGAATCACCTCAATATTTTTAATCGTGTGTAAGTTTATTGTAAAGATGGAAAAGTAATGCATATAAATATATTATCATACAATCTCTTTATTCGTCTAAAATTTCTGATTATTTAAATGTTGCAAGGATGATAAATTCTCTTTATTGATACCTAAAGTTATTTAAAATGAAATATTGGGTTCTGTTACAAAGATTCTCAAAAACCGTTAAACTCTAGAAAAAAGTCATGAGGAGAATACTGCGTAGGATATTATTTTGGTTATTTTTGGTTTGATAACTGAAAATTAAAACTCTCCAAACGAGAAAGATTGGTAATTTGCCAACCTTTCTTGTTTACTATCAATCAATTTAAAAAAAGAAAAATTTTCGTTTAGGGGCTACTTTAAAATCTTAAGTTGATGGGCATGGGGTACCGCCAGCATTTCGAAAAAAAACCACGTTAAGTAAATTTCAACAAAAAATAGCCAACTTTAACCTCTTTAAGACTAAATCGGCTGTTTTATATTCAAAACTTAGTTGTTTGTAATATCAAAAGAAAATGTTTCTTTTAGTCCCTTTTTCCCATCAGAAGTGATTTTTATTGCTCTTGTTTTAGGTAAACGTTGAACCCAATTTAGTTCTAATAGTCTTTCTAGAAGGGCATTTCCTAATGCTCCCGCAAGGTGGTGACGTCTTTCACTCCAATCTAAACATTTATGTGTAAATGAACGACGCTTTTTCTTAACCCTTTCAAGATCAATTTGAAAATTTGTAAAGAATGACTCCCCTTTTTCAGTAACAGTAAACCCGTCCTTTTCTTCATAAATAACACCTATTTTAATTAAAGAATCTGTTAATTGTACTCCTAAATTTCCCGCAAGATGATCATAACATGTTCTTGCAAAACGCATCGCTTTATCTTCCAAAGCCTGTTTTAATGATTTAATTTCAATTGGTGGAGCTATTGATAAAAATGACTCCATAACTTGAGCAACTTCCGGATTTCGAATTCCATAATATCGATGTCTCCCCTGTTTCTCCACTATAACTACATTCGCATTGACCATTTTTGTCAAATGGAAACTGGCCGTCTGTGGTTTGATTCCTGCCATATATGCTAATTCGCTTGCAGGGTGGAATCTACCATCTAATAAGACTGTTAATATTGCTGCACGAGAAGCTTCACTCACAAGAGTAGCAATCATTGCTACATTTGGATTTGCATTCATTTTAATCCTCCTCTAATGTAATCCATATTTCGATGATAATCGAAATGTTTATATTCTACAATAAATAAGGAAGAACATATGAATAGGAGGAGAAATAAAGATGAAAAAAATGGCTCATGTTCCAAATACAGAAATTATTAAACCTAAAATTCTATACTACGGAACTCCTGTGATTTTACTAAATTCGCTAAATGAAGATGGAACAGTAAATATCAGCCCTCTGTCATCATCATGGGCATTAGGAGATTGTATTATATTAGGGATTGGAATTGGCGGGAAAGCGATTGAAAATTTAGAACGACATCCTGAATGTGTAATCAATGTTCCGAGTCCTTCATTATGGGAGAATGTTGAACAGTTAGCCCCCTATACAGGGAAAAATCCCGTTCCAGATTATAAGAAAAAGAATGGATTTACATATGAAAAAGAAAAATATGATATTAGTAGATTAACACCTACTAAGTCTAAATCGGTAAAACCTACTCGAATTATGGAATGTCCAATTCAAATTGAGGCAAGGGTGAAACACATTCGAATTCCTGATTATTCTTCTGATTTTGCAATTGTTGAGACACAAGCTATACATGTGCATGCTCACAAGGAAATCATTATTGAAGAAAATCATATTGACCCAAATAAATGGAGCCCACTTATATATAATTTTCGTCATTACTTTGGTCTTGGTAACCAGTTAGGTAAAACCTTCCGATCCGAACTATAAATAAATATATTATCTTTTAAAGGGGACAATCTTTTCCTAATTGCAGTTAAATATTGTAGTAAGAAACCGAATTCCACCTGTCAAGGCATTCAGTTTCTTTATTATTTTTTCTTTTGCAATGATATAAAATGTTTATTAGAAAAGGAGAACAAGGATATTTAATTTAAAAATAAGACAAATATGTTGAGAAAACTCGGAATGGATTGAATATTTATATGTGCTTATTTATAATTGATTAAGAGTTGGAGTAGTAATCTGTCATCTGTTCCTTTTTTAAAGAAGATTGATCTCAATCTTCTATTTTTTTGTGTTTTTTCCTCTTCTCCCGAAAAAAGGAAAAAGAATTACTTAAGAATTGTAGAAATTATTTGCTTGTAGACTAGTTGTTGCTTACCATGAGACATCATTAGGACGGTAAATTTATCTGTTGCAAGGATCTGCCCACGTACTGGAACACCATTCTTTAAAAATACAGTTACTTCCCCTTTTTTCTCTTTCAATTGTTCATACATATCTTCTTGTAAGTTATACGTGAAATACGCCCTTCTATTTGTATCTACTTTTCTTTTAATACTTGCTGCCGCTCATTGTTATCTATTTGAATTTCCCATTTCCCTTCTATTTTTCTAAACCATTTTCCTATTTTGCTTACATAATATTTTTTCACTTCACCATTTGGAATCCATATTTCTTGTTCCTGTATTTAATTCATCACTTCATGAAGAATCTCATCATGCTCGTTTTTTCTAGGTTTTCGATGATGAATCCTTACAAATTGTATGTATTCCCTACGTAACCAATTCGAAATATAATCTTTTTGTTTTTGCCGGAAATGTGACCATTTTTTGTCTGAAGGAGTTTTCCATTTACTTTTATATGGTTTTTCATCAACACTCATCCCCTTTTACCATCTAAATGCATATATACAATTATCGTATCACATTTAAATTAACATACGGCTCTAGATACATATTTCGCAAGAAATCTATCGGAAATAAAAATAATATCTCCATTTCACATAAAATAGTATTCAAAATAGACGAAACCGAATCGATTAAGCGAATTAATTAGAGAGTCCCACCAATAAAACGCGAATTTCGTATGCTAAGGATTTATTTCTTTAAAGAACTTGGTTTTTTCATACGTTAAGAAGGTCCCTTAAATGGTATTTGATGTTTGTTATGATACTTTGTTTTTGGCAATGATTTTTAGAACTAGTTTTTGACCGTATTTTTTAAGTTTTGTTAGAACTAAATAGAGTTCCTTAAACAGTCGTTTATGGCACTTAGTTGATTACACTAATTTACTAAATATATCCCCTTTTATTTATTGTATATATTTCGAAAAAATTACCATTTACACACAATCAGTATTAGTGTATTATTCGTCTAGTACACTAATACTGAGGAGGGAAGAAATGGAAAATGAGTTTTCTCCTAATATCCCGATTTATATTCAGGTAATGGAATACATAAAAAAGGAAATTGTAACAGGTCGTTTAGCACCGGGTGATAAAATCCCAGCTGTACGTGAACTAGCCAGTGAATTACAAGTGAATCCAAATACAATTCAACGCACATTTCAAGAACTAGAACGAGAAGGTATTGCTGTGACACGAAGAGGAACAGGGAGATTTGTAACGAGTGAAGGAGAAAAAATTACTGAACTACGCAAAGAAATGGCAACAGAGTTGCTTGATAATTTTATAAATGGAATGGACAATTTAGGTTTTACGAAAGAAGAAATTCTTACAATCCTCCATTCTTCATTAGAAAAGAAAAGGAAGGAAAACGAATGACAGAGTTATTAAAAATTGAAAATCTGTGGAAAAGATATAACTTAAAAACAGTGCTTCAAGATTTAAGTGTAACAATTTCTGAAGGGAAAATTATTGGTCTTGTTGGTGATAATGGTAGCGGAAAAACGACATTATTAAAAATGATTGCTGGTTTACGTTATCCATCTAAAGGAACTATCACAATTGAAGGTCAGAAGGTAGGAATAGAAACAAAGAAAATTGTTTCATTTATGCCTGATGGTCCTATTTTTGACGAGTGGATGACGATAAAAGATGCTGTGGCTTTCTATCGAAATTTTCATCCTGATTTTGATTTAAACCAAGCAATGGAATTAATAACTGAATTTAAAATGCCATTAGAAGAGCATATAGTTACTTTATCAAAAGGTGAAGTGGAAAAATTACAACTTATCTTAACTTTCTCCAGGAAAGCAAAGTTATATATATTAGATGAGCCATTGGGTGGAATTGATCTTGTTTCCAGAAAACATGTACTAGATTTAATTCTTAAATTTTACCGAGAAGATTGTACCATTCTCATTTCAACTCATTTAATAGAAGAAATCGAAAGTATATTTGATGAGGTAATCTTTTTAAAAGACGGAAATATTGTATTACATGAAAACGTGGAGGAAATTCGTTTTCATCAAGGGAAAGCAGTACATGAGTTGTTTAGGGAGGTTTTTGAGAAATGAATCCACTTTTTCTCTATTTATATAAGTGCAATAGAAAAAAAATAGCTGTTTTTTATTCTGGTTTTATTATTATTTCTTTACTTCTTTTATTTAGTACGATAGGACTCTCAAGGGTACTACCTCCGTTTATAAAGGATTTAGTCTTAATCATATTCCTGATGATAATTGGTATAGCTGCATTTTTACTTCTTTTAATAGCGCTGCCTTCTTTCAATAAAATATTAAAAAATTCTATGATTCGTTATACAGCCATCCCAACCCAAAAATATATATATGCGAATTTATTATTTTTCACAGTAATGTTTATTATTTTATTAGGTATAGGCTTAATTTTTTCATATTATTTTTCACAAAGTCTTGATGATGGAAAAGTAATTGGTTATGATCCCAGTCTTTATGGTGGGCAAATAACCGGAGAATTCCGACGAGAATATCACAAGTTGTATAGTTATGGAATCTTCCAACACATATTTGCTTTTCTTTTATGGGGAATCGATTTCATGAGTATCCTTATTTCTTGTTATTTTATCATAGCAATTATACAGCTGTTTCCAGTGAAGTCATGGATGAGTAAAATAATTTTATTTATCATTTTCGTTGCTATTTTTTCAACAATACAAACAATGGTAATGAATGTGTTAAGTAAATTAGAGAAATATGCAGTTACTATTAAGAGTTCTGGGTTCATGGATAAGAATAATTTTTTTGATACATCATTTTACCCTATTGAAGATTTCACTATTTTTGGTCTATGTTTTGATTGCTTGTTAATAATTATACTCGTAGCGATTACAGGTCGCATTATCAATAAGAAATTAGAGATATAAAAATTCAATTTAAAAGTAAAAAATATTTTAGGAGGAAAACATGAGAACATCTAATCCAATGTTAAAAAAAGACAAATTTCATGAAGAGAAGACAAACGCTTCTACGATGACTATAGGTGGAACAATAGGAAAAACATTTATTATGCTTATCTTACTTCTTGCAGCATCTGTCTATTCATACTTACAAATGATGCAAGGTTCAATGAAAACATCAGTATTAATTGGAGTAGCAATAGTTAATATAGTAGTTGCATTTTTAGCTATATTTATCCCTCGTATATCACCAATTTGTGCACCGATTTATGCTGTGGTAAAAGGGATTGTACTAGGAAGTATTTCTGCATATTATACAATCCGTTTTGGAAATTCTATTCTTTTAACTGCTGTATTATTAACCATTTCGATTTTATTTGCAATGTTAGTATTATATGCTACTCGTATAATAAAAGTAACTGAAAAGTTCCGTACAGTTTTAACAGCTGCAACACTTGGCATTTTAATTATGTATTTGATTGTCTTCTTACTAAACACCTTTGTTTTGACTGTTCCATACATTCACCAAGATGGGGCAATCAGTATCATTATTAGTGCTGTTGTGATTGTCGTTGCTGCATTAAATCTATTACTAGATTTTGATTCGATTGAAAATGGTGCACGTAGTGGGGCAGCAAAACATATGGAGTGGTATAGCGCAATAGGGCTCATGATGACATTAGTATGGTTATACCTTGAAATTCTTCGTTGTGTTTCTTACTTTATGAAAAATGAAGAATAGAAAAAATCCTGCATGTTTCAAACATGCAGGATTTTTTTATCTAGTAGTGTCAATTTGAACACGAGAAAGTATAAAGATGCTTTACAACGGTTTCAACCATTGCATGTAAATTGTCAGTATCCCTTTTCTATAATATTCTTTCGACCACCACAAATAAATTAACATTAAAGAACTGATTCCCCCTTAGCGCACGAAATTCGCGTTTTATTGGTGTTCCCCCTTATATTTTTGACCGTATTTTTTAAGTTTTGTTAGAACTAAATAGCATTCCTAAAATGGTCGTTTTTAGAATTTGATAATCGAGTATATTTTATTGAAAAATTAGAGTTGACCATAAAACCAATATCCGATATATTGGTTTTATGAAAAAAGATATTATTAAACCCATTAAACGTATGTCATTTAGAGATGAAGTATATCTAACTTTGAAAAAAGCAATCATTACATTAAAGCTGCAACCGGAGCAACGCTTAAATGACAAAGAATTAGCAGAAGAATTTGGAATTAGCCGTACTCCAGTTAGAGAGGCGTTGAAGCGTCTTGAGGATGAAGGACTTGTTGAATCTATTCCTGGTTCAGTTACTCGTGTTGCACCATTAAATATTGAGGAGGCGAAACACGCATTTACTGTGGTAGCAGTTTTACACTCGTTAGCTGCCCGTTTAGCAGTACCATTATTAAAAGAATCGGATATTCAAGAATTAGAGTTCAGTAATAAGGCTTTACTATTATCTATTGAGAAAAAAGATATTATAAAAGCAATTGAAGCTGACGAGTTATTCCACAATGTTTTTTTAGATGTGGCAGGAAATCCTGAAATCATTCGTGCGTTAGAACGAAGTATATCTAAGATTCAACGTCTCGAAATTTCTCAGTTCACTTCGATAAATGGTCTAAAGTCAGTAGAACAACATCAGCAGATTATAGAGGCGTGCAAAAATAAAGATAAAGAAACAACAGCGCACCTTGTAGAACAAAACTGGTTAAGTCTTGAGAAATTAATGACTTATGAGGCAGATTGAGGTGAGAAATTTGCGTCCTATTTTTTTAGGTATATGTGCTGCTTTCTTTTTTGCTTTCACATTTATATTAAATCGAGCAATGGAATTATCAGGTGGTAGCTGGATATGGAGTGCTTCATTAAGGTTTATTTTCATGCTGCCATTCCTTTTACTTCTTGTTATGAGTCGAAAAAAATTAAAAATATTATTACAAGTTATGAGAGAGGATTTAAGTGCATGGTTTTTATGGAGTTTTGTAGGTTTTGGTCTATTTTATGCTCCATTATGTTTTGCCGCTGCACATGCACCAGGATGGATTATTGCGGGGACATGGCAAGTTACTATTATATCAGGATCTTTGTTAGCTCCTCTTTTTATCCAAACCTATCAAACACCAGATGGAATTATTAAGAAAAGAGGAAAAATTCCAATGAAGGGTATGAGTATGTCACTGATTATCCTTCTTGGTATTTTCCTTATGCAAATAGAACAAGCAAAATCGCTTGCTGTAAAAGATATTATGTTAGGTATTATCCCTGTTATTGTAGCTTCTTTTGCTTACCCACTCGGGAATCGTAAGATGATGGAGGTTTGTGGAGATCGTCTAGATGCTTATCAACGTGTCCTTGGAATGACGTTAGCTAGCTTTCCATTTTGGTTTTTATTATCCTTGTACGGTCTTTTTACAGCAGGAATACCTAGTAAGGAGCAAACCATGCAATCTATTTTAGTTGCCATTTGCTCTGGTGTAATTGCAACTATCTTATTTTTTAAAGCGACTGATATGGTTAAAGGAGATATGCAGCAACTTGCAACCGTTGAAGCAACACAATCCATGGAGGTGCTTTTTGCTATTATCGGAGAACTAATCTTATTACATTCTTCATTCCCCTCTATTTTATCTTGGTGTGGCATATTTGTAATAATGCTAGGAATGATAGCACACAGTTATGTTTCCCATAAAGGTGAAACGGTGCATAACCAAAATATTAGTGCTTAATTGATATTTTAAAATGTAAAGTATCAACCCTTTTCTAGCTAGTAAAAGTAATGTTATTATTATAAGTTTTATGTCAGAAATTGATTAAGTAAAAGAATATGAACAAAAGCCGATACCCTTAATATGTAGGGAAATCGGCTTTTTCTTTATAAAAATTTTTCTTAGCTTCCTTTACATTAAAGGATTAGTTTGTATATTTAAGGGGATGTGCGAGACAGGTGCACATTTAGGTTAATCTAATATTTTCCATTTGAATATGATAGAATAGAAGTATATCCAAAATGGAGGAATAGCAAATGAACTCAAACACAAAACAGTTTATTTATGATATCCAGCAAAGAAAGAACAATTATATAGAAAATGCTTTAATAGCAATACAACACCCTCAAAAAGAGCAATCTGAACAGGTCATTCAAAATATAGTAGAAAAGATGGATATGATGATTAGTCTAGTTACTACGTACATGAAGATTGAATCAGGATCTACGGAAGAGTTAAAAGAACTTCAGAAAGAAATTATCCATGCTCAAGCATATATCAAAAAAAGAAAATTTGAAGAAACACAGAGATAAACCCCTGTGTTTTTCTTTGGACGTCTATGAAACCAATTTTTTATAAATCAAATTACATATAATTTGATCATTGTTTTGGCATAATCCATACAATTTGTTGAATTCGTACAATATACGGTACCGTATCTTCAATGAGCAAATGATCTGGTTTCACATCCTTTAACTTTCCTCTTACATTACCTCTTACAGTTTCAATAACCACATGTTTACCAATTACTGATTGTAATGTCTGATATACATAGGGATTAGGCACACTTACCATATTTTGTTCACTAAAGTCATTTCCCTCCAAATAACTCATTCTATAATGCTCCCTTCTAACTTGCATTCTTTCTCCTAATATATGATATAAATCTTATAAATATGCTAGAAGGATAATTCATTATAGGAACGGAAATAACATTTTAATAAGGTACGGTTTCTATTCCTAAATTGCTAAAAAACTATTTATATAAAGTTACTTTTACTAGTTAGTAGGTGATGATATAGGGATATTTTGAATGTACATCTAGTTTGTTCCTTTCAGGATATGTATCATTTTAAATACGCCCTTTATTAGAATAGTGCTCATACTTTTTTTGAGATTCTTTCATAATACGTGCGTTAAGTAAAATTGCTAACAACAAAAACACTCCATATTTTCCCCCTGTAGCTCCTATGATAATTACACTACTACAAACAAGTACTATTAATAGGATAAATGAGATTAAATAAATACGTTCATAGTTCCTTGACATCTTCTCGTATTCTATGCGTTCTTTCCTTGCATCCATCTAAATCCCTCTTCGCCTTCATTATATTCTTTAGTAGTATCGTATGGATTCCCACCTTTAATAGACGAGGGGTGTCTTTGATTCGGGCCTATCTCATCTTGAAAAGTATTTACTTGATTTTGGTTAGACCCACTTATGTCTTCTTGAATAAAAAGATTTTTATGCTTCCGGTAATTTTGATGTTTTTGAATTAAAGCTAAGAACGAATTCTTCAACCTTGGTACCAAAAATCACCTATTATGAGCTCACAAAAGATTTTAAGTACTTTTAATTGTGGATTTAAAACAAAGTTAAACTTCTTATATGTGGAATTTTGATAATGTAGGATTTTTTCTTATTAAGCAAACGGGCCATTTTATTGAATAATTCTAACCGTTTCCTCTAGAAACGGTTAGAAAGCTTATTCACTCGTATTTCTTTAAAACAATAGCTGCATTATGACCTCCGAAACCAAATGAGTTAGATAGACCTATATTTATTTTCACTTGGCGAGCAACAGATGGTACATAATCCAGATCACATAATGGATCAGGGTTTTCTAAGTTAATTGTTGGAGGAACTATACCTTCCTTTAAGCTCATTGCTAAAGCAATTGCTTCAACTCCACCAGCTGCCCCTAACATATGACCCAGCATAGATTTATTAGCTGTTACCGGAATCTGATAAGCTTGTTTTCCAAACAGCTGCTTAATAGCCATCGTTTCAGAGATGTCCCCCACTTTTGTACTTGTTGCATGGGCACTAATAACATCAACTGCTTCAGACGATATATTGGCATTTTTTAAAGCAGATCTCATTGCAAGATAAGCACCTTTACCTTCCGGATGTGTAGCTACGATATGGTGCGCATCTGAACTTGCACCATATCCAATGACTTCTGCATAAATCTTTGCCTCTCTACGTAAAGCGTGAGATAAAGATTCTAAAATTAAAATTCCAGCTCCTTCTGACATGACAAATCCATCTCGATTTTCATCAAATGGACGACTAGCCTTAGTGGGATTATCGTTTCTTGTTGATAATGCTGTAGCGTTACCAAAGCTGGCTATTGATAAGTCTATTATAGCTGACTCTGTTCCACCCGCAAATATAACGTCAGCTTCCCCAGAACGAATTAGTCTAAAGGCTTCTCCGATAGCTGTATTTCCAATTGCGCAAGCAGAAACAGGTGACATAGAAGGCCCCATCGCATTCCACTTGATACTAATTTGTGCTGCAGCAGCATTAGACATTATGGCAGGTACTAGAGTTGGGCTGACTCTTCTTGGTCCCTTCTGCCTAAGCGCATCAACATTTTCAATCAAGGTTTCAATCCCTCCGATACCTGAACCTACGTATACGCCTAACCTTTCTACATCTATACGATCGAGGTCTAACTTAGAATCTGACCAAGCTTGTTCAGCTGCAGCCAAAGCAAATTGAGAAAAACGATCTAAACGTCTTGCTTCTTTCTTTCCTAAAACTTCATCTGCATCAAAATCTTGGACGATACCCGCAATTTTTGTTTTATGATTGGTAACATCGAAAGTATCGATATTGACTATACCAGATTCCCCTTTAATTAGATTGTTCCAAAATGTTTTGATGTCGTTTCCTATAGGAGAAACTACTCCCATACCAGTAATCACAACTCTTTCCACTTTGCATTCCCTCCAATCAATAATATACTTGTATTTTACAGTCAATTTATCCTATTACAAGGGGGGGATTTATCCTAGTATAACTACTACTAGGATAAATTGATAAGATAAGGAGTTTTAAAAATGAATAATAAAACAAGGCTTAAAGCTCTGTCGGCATTCTTAAAAGCTAAGCGCGCCCAAATTAGTCCAGAGTCTATTGGTTTGTCTGCCGGAAACCGGAGAAGAACACCTGGGTTACGAAGAGAAGAGGTTGCGCAGTTAGCAGGTGTAAGCACCACTTGGTATACATGGCTAGAGCAAGGAAGAGATATAAAGGTTTCTACACTCGTACTTGATTGTATTTCTAAAGCTTTGCAATTAAATATTGATGAAACCGACTACTTATATGACCTAGCATTCGAAACAAATTCAGAAATTACAAGTCAAAAAAAAGATCAATCAAAGATTAGCCCTTCTTTAATACGAATACTAGATGAGTTAACATATTGTCCGACTATCATTACGGATCGACATTGCCATATTGTAGGCTGGAATCCTGCAGCAGCTTATGTTTTTTTAGATTTTGAACAAATACCGAATGATCAAAGAAATTTGATTCGTTTAGTATTCACTAGAAAGGAATTAAAAGCATTGGCTGTCAATTGGGACCATTTTGTGAAAGGTTTTCTTGCGATTTTTCGTACCTATTATGGACGCTATTTAGACGATGAATGGTATAGCCAGTTTATTAAAGAAATGAGTAATTCCCATCCAGAATTCCAGGATTTATGGAAAGAAAGTCAAGTGAGTAAGGCTCCAGACATGATAATTGAATTCAGACATGCTAAAGCAGGCAAAATGTTGTTTAATTTAACTTCTCTTCAAGTTCAAGGTGATATGGATTTACGGTGCAGTATCTACACGCCAGTAGGGGAAACAGATACTGAAAATAAATTAAAGCGATTAATGAAGAGGGTTTCCGTTGAAAATTAATAAAGTAGGTTCATTACATTAGCAAAATGATACTGATTATTAAACAAAGTTATTATTCCTTATGGGGAAAATGTTAACTTTACCATGGATAGATGGCGTTAGTTGAAGGAAAATAAGCTAATTTGCATTCGAATTTCTATTTTCGGTATTCCATTATAGAGCGCTTTAATGAAGAAAAAATCACAAAAATGATCAAACTTTTTTATGAAAGATAAATAGTCAATCTCAAAAGTGGAATCAATTTTAATCAAGGATTTTTCAAACTGGATTCTTTTTCTTACCATCCAAATAAAGAAAAATATTACACAAACTCAGATCCAAAAATCAGTGCAAAAAATAAAAAAGCCTAACATATTAGTCATATATAATATGTTAGGACTCTTATATTTTAGGTTTCTTTGAATTTAGGTCTTGATAACGTACGATATCCGCATTTTGTAGTTGGTAGCCCTTGATGGGCTAGTACCACATACCCATCAACTGAAGGATTTGGTAGTTCCCACAAACGAAGAAAATGAGTTAAACTCTCATAAACAACTATAAAATAATAAAATTTTCGTTTTGGAGATACTTTAAAATATTAGCGTGATGAGCATGTAAGGTGACTCTCAATTAAAAATTTCAAAATAGCATAAGTTAACTCTTAGAAATTCATTTTTTCTAATTTATGTATAGCATTTAACTGATTGTCCGATTAATCTTCTGTGCTACTTTTAGATCCTTAGTTTTAAATCCGCTATTTATAGCCCATCTATAAAATAGAAAAGAAACAATTGAAATGAGTACCATATCCCATCCGTAAGTTATAATATTTAACCCACCAAATCTTTCACTTCCAATGTACGATATACAAATCATAAATAATAAATACCCCACAATCCATAATCCAGCTAAAAAATTCTTCTTAAATCCAACCCATTTTGTTTTTAATTGATAATAAAAATATATAGGTAAGCCCATAAGAATAATAAACATTACTTCTCCTGTTAATGGCCATCTTGCCCAATATAATGTTAATGATGCAAATATGAACCCTAAAGGCGCAATAATGTTTAATCTCTTTATATAGAAAGGACGATGAAAATTAGGTGCAGTTTTTCTCAAAGTCATTACTGTTATAGGTCCAGTAACATATGAAATTAATGTAGCTACTGAAATAACTTCAGCTAAAACACCCCATCCTTTAAATAAAAATAAAAAAACAAAACAAATCAATAAATTAAACATCATGGCAAATCTAGGCACACCATATATAGGATGTAATGTCCCAAAAACTTTTGGAAAATATCCATTCTTCTCCATTCCGTATAGCATGCGTGATGTGGTTGCCATATAAGTAGTACCTGTACCAGAAGGAGATACAAAAGCATCTAAATATAATACAATAACTAGCCAATTAATATTTAGTGCTATCGCTAAATCAGCAAATGGTGAATTAAAATTTAAATTTGACCATCCGTTAATTATCATATTAGGATTCACAGCACCGATAAAAGCAATTTGTAATAATACATATATTACAGTTGCAATTAAAATGGATCCCACAACTGCCCGAGGAATGGATTTCCCTGGATTCTTTGCTTCACCAGCCATATTAATCGGGCTTTGAAAACCATTGAATGCAAAAATAACACCAGATGTTGCCATAGCAGTTAATACATTTGACCAATTAGATACATGAAAGTCCTGATGACTAGTAAAGTTCTCTCCATGAAATCCAACAAATAGCAATGCACCAATTGTAAGACCAGGAATTATAATTTTAAATATAGTAATTAACGAATTCACTTTTGCAAATAGACTAACTGTCCAATAATTTAAAAAGAAATATATGATTATAAGTAAAGAAGCAGCTGCAAGACCTTTTGAAGTCAGCATTCCATTATCCACTAAATCCTTGGCCCAACTTGCCCACTCCCAAGGCCACGAACTCATATATTGTATTGAGGCTATAGCTTCAACCGGAATAACTGAGACGATGGCTATCCAATTAGCCCATGCTGCAATAAATCCTACGAAATCTCCATGTGAATATTGGGTATATTTTACCATTCCGCCAGCCTCTGGAATCATGGCTCCTAACTCGCTATATGGTAAGGCAATAAATAATATTACAATCATTCCTAAGACCCAAGAAAAGATAGCGGCCCCCCCTGATATTTTGGCGGCCTTCCATGCACCAAATAACCAGCCAGACCCTAAAATCGAACCAATCCCAGTCATTGTAAGTGCAAAGGTTCCTAGCTTACGTTTCATATTTTTCATTTTTCACACGCTCCCCGTTTACAAAATAAATAGAATCCTCTTATTCATTAACCTTTTACTCATATATACTCCCCCTTTTTATTTAAAGTAAGAATGTAAGTTTTATAGACCAATTTAAAGTTTATCTCCAATTAACTCTTTATAATGTATGTATACCCTCTATAACTCTCTCTAAACCTAAAAACTTTTAACTACATTTGTTACGGAAAAACATCATAATCTAGTATGCCTCTATATTGAGGGTTCAACGAATCATGTAAGTGAAGCATTAATAACCACATTTGTAAGAGTCTACCTCTACATTAAGAATATTTTAGTTCTAATAGACGAAGTTCATCTTGTCTATGTTCTTAATTTGATAGGCATGGGATTTTCCCCCAGATGCATTCAAGATAAACACGGAAATGAAGGAAACTGTTATAGAAATCTCTATATTTCTTTGGTAATTTATCGCTCCTTTCTTACAAAAAACCCAACTCTATTACGTCAAAAAGGTTCTGTATGAAAATATGTAGAATTAGTACATATACGGTATTTTATAAATGAAGAGGTGATTGTGTTGAGTTATTTAACAAAATCAAAAAACTCATCAACAGGTCTGAGAGGGTATTTGGAATCCTATCCGTTAACTTCATTTTTTGTAATGGCATATTTATTCTCATGGGCTGTATTAATTCCATTTATCTTATCCCAATGGGGTATTTTCCCTAAAACAAAGGCATTTGATATATTCTTTTTTGCCAATGCATTTGCAGGCCCAATGTTAGCAGCGTGTATCATGTTTCGCACTCTTGAAGGCAAAGAGTCATGGAAAAAAGTTAGAAAAAGCATTCTATCTACTAAGGTCAGTTTGAAGTGGTACTTGTTTACTCTCATCGTTATCCCCGCTGCAATGTTTCTGGGGATGGTGATAGTAAATGGAGAGATACCTACTTTCCGTGACCTTAATTTTGAATTTTTTATAACCTATCTCTTCTCTTTTGTAGCAATTTTCTTTCTCGGTGGGCCTTTACCTGAGGAAATCGGATGGCGTGGTTTCGCTCTGCCTCGATTACAATCGAAATTTGGACCGTTAAAAGCTACTTTACTACTTAGTGTTTTGTGGACTTTTTGGCATCTTCCACATTTCTTAACGGCTGCACAAAGGGGGGGCCCGGGTTCTGACCTTTCTCTCCTATATATTCATTTACCAATTTTTATTTTACTATGTTTGCCGATTTCAATTATTCTTACTTGGGTCTATAACTGCAATCACGGTAACTTATTTATTGTCATGCTAATTCATGCGAGTGTAAATACGTTTAGTTTGGTACAAACTCATTCCACCAACCCTGTTTTAAAGAATACGGATATATTTGTAGTGATAGGATTGGGATTTGTTGCTTTACTTATTCTTATTTTCACACGGGGCAACCTGGGATATAGCCAAATTTTTAATGAAGTAGAGTTCAGTAACAATGAAAATATTAGTAAGAGGTAGAATCTGCCGCCCTCACGCTTGGCCCATGCAGCAGCTGTTTTCTTCGGTAACACATTGTTTTCTAATTTTTGGGCTAAATATTGAGTCAGCACATTTTGCCCTAATCCCGGCAATAATTCATATGTGCGCTCTCTCAAAAATTCGCCCCGATGGTCACATAGCTTACATTGAGTATGACGAAAGAGAAAACTGTAAAGATTGAAAATAAAGTTGAATGATTTAAAAAAACTACTATTTATGGCATGAAGTAAGAACTTTCTAGTATAAACATTAAAACAATAGAGTTTCATATGCCCCCACAACTATCAGTGGGGGCATTTTATATTAAATGAATTGCATTAAAACCAACTTCTAACTGAAATTTTCCAATTAATTCCCTATATTGATTAATAATACTAATATCTATTTCCAATATTACATTCATGTTTTTTCAACTCTAAGGTCACCACGGATACTAAACATTACCCTCAAAATTCTTCACATATTCTAATAATGTTTGATATTGTTGATCAAGGGCATACTCATCTGCTCCAATTGGTGATTTAAAAAAGAGTGAAAGATGTTCCATTATTCCTACTTTCCTCTCTCTAAGTGCATGATCCATAAAACGGGACAAATCAATTATTAGAGGCGCAGCTAAAATCGAATCGATACCTAGCCAATTAATTTTCATTGTCATTCGTTCTCCTAACCAACCTTCAAAGTCAATCGTATCCCAGGCCTCTTTCCTATCTCCTCGGACAGGAAAGTAATCAATTCTTACTTTATGATCAAAATTACTGTATCCCAATATTTGTTCTAACCCAATGGATTTCGAATCAATTTTTGTTGAAGAATGTATTGGATGTTCCAAAACTGCACCATCTTGATTCCCTAAGATATTCGTGCTATACCACCCGACAATATTCAATCCGCGTTGTTTAAACATTTTTCCTAAAACATGTTTATATAAAGTCTGCCCTGTCCGTCCATCTTTTCCTGCTGTCGGAACAGCTTGTAATTCTGCTAATTCCTGTAGTGCTGGTATCTCAGTCGTCACACTTGGCGTGAAATTTACATAGGCACATTTTGATTTCATAGCTGCATAGGCATAAAGCATACTCGGTCGAATATCCGATGAATTTTCCCTTAACCCTGTCTCAAATGCTTTTAAAGACTGATATAATGAATGATTTTTTGTCTTTGCTTCCGTTGAAGCAGTATTTATCACAACAATTCTCTCAAGATTATATTTTTTTCTAAAATCTTCAATGTCTGCCTGAATTTGATTCACTGCGCTCATTAAGTTCTCAGGCTCTCCTGTCAGACTATAGACTCCTTTAACAAAATCATTTACATTAGCCAGTGGTGCTTGCCAAATAGGAACATCATTGAGTTGCACTTCAATTTTCTGCAAAATAGATTCCTGAATGATACCATATTTTTGTACTACTTCTATCAATGAATCCTTTTGTATATCCCATCCACCAAAAGCAATCTGATCGAGTGGAGTTAGCTGTAGTGTCTCGAATTCTTTCTCTGTAGAAATAACGCCCTTTAGTGGAGCAAGATTTTGATTGACTGCAAAGATTCCGGAAATTGTTGTTGTTGCCACTGCGCCTAGTACTCCAACAAATAACACACCTATCTGATATGTCATTCTTTCACCACCCCTCATTCCCCACAAGTTTTAGCAACAAGTCATGGACTTCGGTTGCTTCTAATGTATCTGGAAGTTCAAAATCTCTCCCTGTTACTACAAGTGACACATAATCTCCTTTATCCTTTGCTAGTAAACCATGAGATCCTTTGATTCGCTCCGGTTCTAGTGGTATTTGGAATGTCTTTGGATTTACAAACAGCTCTACCGGATCATAACCAGGCTTCCTATGAATATCTACATTGTATGCAAATTCTGGTGCCTGTTCATCGTTCAACCACCAGTAATACACAAACCAACTGTCAGGTTCCGCAATTGCAATTAATTGCCCTGAAAGCTCGTGATTAATCTTATGAGCCCGCTTCTCCTCTTCTCCCCATACCTCGGCTATACCTGGTATTCTCTCCAGAATTGCTTTCACTACCCCAATATCACGTGAATCTTGAATATATACATGGGCCAATTGATGGTCTGCTAAAGCAAAAGCTTTTGACATCTCTAAATCGAGAAAATCCATATTTTCAATATGCTTGATAGCCACATATCCCTCTTTATTCAACGTTTGATTGATAAATATAGGTCTATTAACTGTCTTAAAGTTGTATTCTGATAAAATAACTAGCCGTGTTTGCTCCTTCAAGTTGCGCTCTTCCAATTGCTCGACAAAGTTTCCAATTAAACTGTCAATTTCTTTAATGGATCTCTTCGCAGCTTCACTTTCAGGCCCAAACCTTTGTGCGTTATAATCTATATTGGGTAGATATACAAGTGATAATCTTGGTTTATATTCTTCTAAAACATCTATTGCTGCATCTAATATCCATTCACTGGATTTAACTGAAGAGAGCGGACCCCAGAAGCTCTTCAAATCGAACTCCCCATATTTCCCCCTCAATTTTTCATATAGCCCCCTCGGCTTTGAATCACACCACATAATTGTTTTTTTATCGAGATGAATTGGGGCAGGAGTAACTACATAGTCTGCTGTACTCAACTTACTGAACTGCCAAAACAACACTGCTGTTTCAGCTGTCAAATCTTCTTCCTTCAACTTCTCCCATATCTTTTTACCTTCAACAGGTAGCATTGTTTGATTCCACATTGTTATCTCTTTTGTATCCCAATTTGGAAGACCGTTACAAATAATTCCATGTTCAGCTGGTGAGGTTCCAGTAATATACGTAGCCTGCATTGAACCAGTTACAGCCGGAAATACAGGTTTAATTTTTGCTTGTTGGCCATTCTCTAGCAACTTCTGAATATTTGGGGTTAATTCAGCATCATTTAGATGCTCCTCCGTCAAACTAATAATATCTAATACAACCACGTTCTTTTTCTCCATAGATATCATCCTTTCATCTATGTAACGGGAAAGATATGAGACATGATATAGCTTATAATTAGGAAAGAAGATACAGAAAAGAAAGCTGGCCATCCTCCAAATGAAGCAGCAATTGCTCCATCCAATAATGGAAGACCAATTATACATGTTCCTACTGCTTTTTTAATATTAGATGATATTGGATTTGCTAATGCTGGTAAAATTCCTGAAAAAGTCCATAATAAAAAAACTATTACCGTAATAACAGTTGTTCCCCATACACCATAGAAATGCAAAAGCAAAATAGCAATAGCACATGTTAAGACCGCTCCTGCCATAATTCTTACTCGTATAGGATAGAGGCCGGATCCAACCTCACCTTTAGACATTACAGTAACAGTGAAAATATATATAAACCCTAATCCCGCTAACCACCAAAATTCTACTAATTTATCTGGTACAATACTTAATCCTAGTAACAAGTTAACTCCTCTACAAAGCCCCATCGTTAATGGTCCTAAAACGTCATAATGCTTTGAATAGCGATTATATACAAATACCAATATAATGAGGATACAAGCAATTAAAAAGCTGATACCTGAAACAAAACATACAGATATGATACCTACAGTAAGAAGCACAAAACTAAAACATAAAGCAGAATGAATTGATATACGACCAGATGGTAAAGGTCTCTCAGGACGCTCACTTTTATCTATTTCAAAATCAAAAAAATCATTTAAAATAATCCCTGACGCATATATACATGCGCTTGCTAACAGAAGAAGAATAATCTGACTGAAATAACTTTGATTCAAAACTATTCCTGCAATCCAGGTTCCTGCCAATATATCTGCCATCGCTGTAAAGGTATTTGGAAATCTTATCAGTTCAAAATAAGTACGAATTCTTCTCATAGGCTGTTAAGGATACTTTGCACATAGTCATAAGATTCTTTGGCAGCCGATATTGCATGATTTTCATAAGGATATAATTCAATGGTAATAAAACCGTCATAACCCGTTTTCTTTATAGATTGTAAAACTTCCAGGATAGGAATAGCACCGTGACCAGGAATTAGATGCTCATGTACACGATTTGCTGCAATATCCTCCAGATGATAATGTTGTGTATATGGTAGCAATTTATAAACCAATGCAGCGGGATCTTCTCCAACACAAAAGAAATGTCCTATATCAAAATTTAATGCAATTGCCTGCGAAGGAACAGCCTTCTTAAATTCTATAAATTGATCTGATGTTTCAATTAATAAATCAGGCTCAGGTTCAACGAGGATTGTTACGCCAGACTTTTCGGCATGATCAGCCAATTCTTCCATTGCAGAAATAAAAACTTTATTTGCCCATTCCCTCCCTACATTGATGAGTGGCCCCCCTGGTTCGGTAGATAGTGTCTTTGCACCGAGTTTTTGAGCTAAATCAATACAGTTATGGGTATGTTCTATACGTTGTATTCTTTCTGTTTCATCTATCTCTACAAAAGACGGGTGCCAATTATCTTTTATTCCATACAGCATGAATGCATTTAAATTTGATATAGTCATGTTCCGTTGCTTCAATTTGTCTTTTATCATGAGTATTTTCTCATTCGTTACTTCAGGTGGAAAAGCATGCGGGATATCTAGTAAGATTTCTATGCCTTCATATCCGATTTCGGATAATATATCTATTGTTTTTAACAGGTCATATCTTTTAAATCCATTACTGCTATATGCAAGTTTCATAATCTTTTCACCCCTTATGAATCTAGTTTTAATTTTCCAGATTGCTCATAAAAACGAACTGGATTATTCCAAACTAGTTCTTGAATGATATTTTCCGCATGCCCTTTCTTTCGCATCTCAAGCGCAGTTTTTACAACATTAAGAGGATTAGATGGTCCCCAATCTGCTGCAGTGTTAACCATAATCTTATTTATGCTGTAATGTTCAATTATTTCAATTGCTTCATCAGTTGAAACTTTCGTCGGATAAATTGTCATTCCGCTCCAGCCTCCATATTCAAAGGAAAGATCAATAGTATCTGAATTATTATGATCTATTAATACCCTATCAGGTTCAAGCCCTTCTTCCCTTAGGATTTCTATTGTTCTTCTTGTTCCCTCCCGCTTATTTTGATGGGGAGTATGCACCATAACTAACATATCGAGGTCTTTAGCCAATTTCAGTTGTCTCCGCATCACATCTTCTTCCTCAGGAGTAATCCTATCAAATCCAATCTCCCCAATTGCAAGACACCGCTCATGTTGCAAATACTCGGACAATCCATCAATTACTTGATAGGCAATATCAATGTTATTTGCTTCTTTTGGATTCATAGCTAAACAACAATAATGAGTGATTCCATATTGCTTAGCACGCTCAGGTTCAAAGGTAAGCAAATGTTGGAAGTAATCAAAATAGGTTTCAGGATAACGGCGTTCGCTTCCAAGCCAAAATGCGGGTTCTACAACAGCGCGTACACCGGCCAGACTCATATTTTCATAATCATCGGTTGTACGAGAATAACAATGGATGTGCGGATCAAAATATTTCATAAATTATCTCCCCTCATAAAAGGCTATTCTTAAAATATGGTGTAAGGAATTCTATAGATTCCTTTGCTGCCAGTACTGGATCATTGCAATAGGTATATAATTCTACTGTAATAAATCCCTTATATTTAATTTGCTTTACATAATTAAATAATTGATTAAAATCAATATTCCCATGACCAGGTATAAGATGATAGTGTTTATGATCTGCTATATCCTCTAGGTGGATGTTCCATATCCTAGACTTTAAACTTGATAATAAAGTGGGAATATCCTCTCTTATTACATCTGCATGCCCGAGATCAAGGTTTGCACCCAGCCTATTTGATCCCACTATTTGAATTAATTCATTCAATTCTTTTCCATTTTCTATTAAAAGGCCAGGTTCGTACTCAATCCCTACGTTGATTTCACGTCGTTCAGCATAGTCCATAATCTCTATTAGTGAATTTATAAGATGATTAATTGCTTGATCTGGTGGGTTCCCTGAAAGACACTTTCCACTTGTAATACTGATGTTTTTGGCATTAACTATTACAGCTAAATCTATTAATTGTTTTGTATATTTAATTCTCTGATTCCTCACCTCTTCTCTTGCATTACATAATGAAGGCTCAAATGTAGGTTCTCCAGTAGAATATGGAAAAAATCCAGCTGCTGTATTTCCGTTTATATTTGAGACCTCGAGGCCATATTTTTCTAGTTTTTGTTGTACATCAGTTACCCAAGCAGCATTATGTGCAGGTGGGAAAGCATGAGGAACATCCGCTAAAATTTCAACCCCTTTATACCCCAACTTTCCAATCTCTGAAATAGCTTCGGGTAATGTGTATGTTGTAAATGCATTTGTACTAAAAGCTAGCTTCATCTTGCGCCTCCTTTTAAAACCTCTAATATTACAACACTTATTCGTTCAATAGAATTTAGTCAACATTTATAAAAAACGATACAATCTATTAAAAAATATTCTACAAAGTTCAACGAATAGCCAGGAGTAAAAAAAACTTAATATAAATATTATTGCAATAACCTTAGCATCTATAATTGTATTAACAGTAGGGCCCAGTACTGGGAAACGGAATACATACAGTATCACCAGGATACCCGCCAGTAGACATATTGATGAAAAAGAAACAACCCAAATTCTCTTATTCAATTGAAAAAAAGACACACCTATAGCTATACCTAATAAACCTGTTGTAAATGGAAAAATAATTAATTCACTCGGCTGAATGATAAATAAAAGGAGAATTGTAAGGATATAAGAAAGGATTCCTTGACGAATAGAAAGGGACGTAACTAAAAAAATTGGTAATGTCGCTAAAAAACTAATTAAGTAGCCTATACCTGGCATAAAGCCTCCTGCTGATTGAAGCATGGTAGCAAGTGTACTCATCAAGGCTGTAATAACCAAGTTGGCTGCAAAAGGGATCTTTTTCAAGTGAATATGGTCTCCATCTATCCCTCTCATCGATTGATACCAATAACGGACAAACCATTCGATTAAAATCACCACCTAAAAATATCCAAACAGCCACTTTCTATACTATTCATTCCCGCGTGTTTTATGCAGTATTGCCTTTATAATAAAATCGCGAGAACGATTGCTCCTCTGAAAATATTTTAAAATAGCAGTTATTTCAATTGGTATTACTATAAATTCATGAACGTAAATTTTGCAAAATATTGCTGAATACCCTTTTTCTAAATTCGCAATTATATTTATTTTGAAATGCCTTCTCTTTATTTTCATAAAGATATAACATACCCTACCGTTTGAATTTTTATGATAATGTTTTATAGAACAATTTCAAAAATAGTACCTTTGTTCAAATCAGTCACATTTGTAGATTCATAAACCCCTAAATATAATCTAGTTTGATTTAGGTTTGTTCCCAAGCTAACATAATAAGCTGATTGAGATCCAAAATTATAATCGGTTTCAATAACACTAAAATCATTTAATTTACCATCTATACTAGGACGAGTATAGGCTAAACTCCCTCTAACTGGGGAGTTAGATTCTTCCTTCCGAGCAAGATCGGTAAACACAATACTTCCAGTTAAATTCGGGATTCCATTCCCCATATATGGTTGGACACCTGTAAGTGCAGTTCCATCAAATTTATCAGGCCCTGAACCTTTATGAAAATAACTAATAAATGGTTGAAGCCGCTTCATTGAGGTTTTAACTGTTTCATTATAATAAGCTATTGTTTTCTCATCTAAAGTGGGAGTTGAAGAACAGCGTCTTATAAAAGAAGTAGGAAAATTCCCTTCCCATCCACGCCAACCAAAGTTAATAAATCCGTCTTGGTCAGAAGTAGATCTCATCATTAAAGAAGCTTGAACAAGTTGAGTGACTGGTATAGGTCTATAATGAACAAATGAAAAAATTGATTCCACCAAATCCTGCCCAACATTTCCCACATATTTAATATACTGATTATAAAACCTTTGAAATGAAATACCTGTGATATTACGAACGCCTTTAGCAATTACCGTAAGAGTTTCCTGAATAGATGAGGGAAGTTCATCAAAACGTGTGACTACAGGAGGATTATTGATAAGTGTATTCTTAGCTACATCAATTTCAATTATTTTACCGGCTATCTCCATATCATCCTGGCTTAAATTAAATGGATCATAGCCCGATCCACCATCTCCAGTTGTTAAAACAAGTGCCCCAGTTTCGGGTGAAAAACTTAGGCTATTAACTCCATTATGATTAAGAAATGGCCTTCTTATATTAAGTAATGTACGTCTTTTTTGAGGTTGACCATTCGGTTGTAAAATCCATTCTTCTACGGTATCAATATGATCATATTGAGTTTCCCTGTTTATCCACCTTAAATTTAACGTTTTTGGGTCACATGGATTAGGCTTAAAAGGTTCAGCAAGAGCGCCCGGTCCTTGTGTTCCAGCCAATGAATAATGAAGATAAAACAAACCGTTATAATGAAATTGTGGATGAAACGCTAGTCCTAGCAATCCTCTTTCATCATATCCACTGCCAGATCCACCTTGTTCAGACTTCCCTAATTTTATGATTCGAGAACGAATATCTAAAAAAATTCTTATTTCTTCGTCTCCTATGTAAAAGATTTCTCCTACTTGGGTTGCAATAAATAATCTTTCAATTGATTCACCTGGAAGTATAGTTGTTTTTAAAACAGTGGGTAGATTTATCTTACTTACAATGGGTTGTAAACGAACTTTTACTTTTATCAATTAACTTTACACCCCTTTCTATTATAAGAATATGATTTGGACTGTGCTATTAGTATCAAATAAGGGATGGCAATTGAATATAAAAAAAGCGTGTTATGATTATCTTCTTCAAAACACGCTTCTTCCTAATATATCGAACATTCATCAACTTTATATCTTAAAATACACCTAACAATTTTTCTGTGAATTTTTCAGAATTCCTCTAAAAAAATTAGACTTATCTTCCTGGTCTATTCAAGACTATTGCTGAGTACGCTGCATTTCCTGCTTCTCCATATAATTGCGCATCTTTTTCATATATCTAGATGCATCCATTGGATCTTTTACAATCATTTCAATAATACAGAGTTTTTCAGTACTTTCTATTTCAGCTTGGTTTATTGCCTGATCAAGCTCTCCGTAGGTACGGACTGTAGCTGTAAGCGCATCGCCTCCAAAAACTTCCGCTAGCTTAGTATAAGACCATTGAGGAATTTTGTTGTACTTTTGATTTTTTGTTTTTACATTCAAATATTTTTCAATCGTATAACCATCATTGTTTAAGACAAAAATTATAGGCTTGCATCCATAATAAAGCATGGTGCTGATTTCTTGAGCTGTCAGTTGTAAGGCTCCATCCCCTGTAAACAGAAACACTCGGCGTTCAGGCACAGCCATAATAGCACCGAACGCTGAGGGGGTTGCGTAACCGATGGACTGCCAACCACCTTGCCCAATATATATTACATCGCTCGGTAGTCTCACCTCTGCCATTCCGTAATAGAATGTACCGGTCTCGACAACTACAATGTCTTCCTCTTTCAGCATCTGCTGAAAACGTGGATAATAGTTCGCCGCTATTAGAGGGGCATCGGTGTTAGTATTTAATTGGTCGTAAGGGAATGACATTTTTTCCACCAAGCCTTGCCCCTTATAACCCACATTCTGTATTGCAAGTAACATGTCAGCTGCAAGAACATTCGAATACTCTGCCTCAGCAATTTTAACCATATCCGGTTGAATATTGACGGTTATCCGCTGGTTTAGTTTTGCGGTAAAACTCGCGGTATTAGTATCTGCGAATACCATACCAATTGCGATGATACAATCTGCATTTTCTACCTTACTTTGAACTTCAGAATCTCCAAAAGATCCTAAGTACATTCCCACATAATTTGGATGGGTTTCGGCGAATCCTCCCTTTCCGTACATCATCGTTGCAACAGGAACATTCATGGTGTCTGCCAGTTGTTGAACTGCCGCTTGAAGACCGAAACGCATGGTTTTCACATCCACCAGTATAACTGGTCGATGTGCACGATCTAGTAGCTTATGGACATGATTGACCGCAGCTTGAAGAGTTTTCAAATTGGATGTTGGGCGTTGGGGTGTTGGCTCTACACGATTTTTAATCGGCTTGGTGACTAAATCATCGGCCACAACAAGATATACAGGCTTTTTCTTTTCTTTAGCAATCTGAATTGCGGCTGGAATTTCAATTTTAGCGTTTTCAGGCGTAAGCACCGTGCTGTATGCAGTAATTTGCTCATACATGTTGCGAAAAACATCAAAATTCCCATCCATTAAAGTGTGATGCATCAGCTTATGCTCTTTTTGATCATTTTCGGGAGGCGCACCCACTATATGAATGATTGGTACATGCTCACTATTAGCTCCGGCTATAGCATTACAAGCGCTGAGTTCTCCAACTCCAAAAGTTGTAATAAGAGCGGACATCCCTTTAATTCTTGCATAGCCATCTGCAGAATAGCCCGCGTTTAGTTCGTTCCGCCCTTCTATAAAGCGGATACCTTTATAACACTCTAAAGTATCAAGAAGTGTAAAATTATAGTCCCCTGCAATACCAAAAATCTCGTTAATGCCCTCCAATTTTAAACAATCGAATAAATATTGACCAACCGTTTTTTGAGAAGGTTGCCTTTGTAAACCCAAATTATCCTCATTTATCATGTTTTCCACCACTTGTTCACCCCTTATCTATTTCTTAAATTGTTTTATAGTATTCTTTTTGATAATACCCTTTAATTGAACCCATTATCCGTTGCACTGAGCCAAAGCAGTATATCAAACGCAATTAACTAATGTAAAAACATGTTGCTATTAAGGATACATTTTGTATAATTCAAAACAATTTTAAGCTTGAGATAAGGTTTAAAAGTTAAAAAAGAGCGCCTTTTGAAGAAACCTTAAACATTTTAAATGTGTCAAAATCTATTAAATATCGTTATATTAACAGTTATTTAGAATTATGATTGCACCTTTCCCCCTTTTTGATGATATAAAGGGCATATTTATAATGAAAAGAACATCTTCTGGTAGTGAAAGAGCAATTAAGGAATTGTTGAATGACAATAAACTATTCCGTTACAGAACCATTTAATTGAATAACCGTTATTAAGTTAACAGTGAAATTTGATATGGATAATAAGGTCTTTAAAAAAATATAGAGAAAAGAATATAATTATATTGAGTATAATAACGTATTTTTAACTATACCTTTAAGGAGGCGTTGTCGATGAGAAATTATTTCTATTTGATTGGGCGAAAAAATAAGGGGATAACGTTCCAATAGCCCATAAACTACGTGGTTCCCCTTTAATATTAGAAGGAGAGTATCAGATTGAAAACAATTTATTTAAAGCCAATTGACAAAAGTAATTGGGAAGAAGCAATTAGATTATCTGTTAACAAAGAACAACAAACATTTATTGCATCCAACCTTTATTCTATCGCAGAAGTTCAATTTCTAGATAATTTCTATGCAAACGGTATTTATCTTGATGAAAAAATGATAGGATTTACTATGTTTGGGATAGATCCTGATGATAATAATTATTGGATTTATAGACTTATGATTGATGAAAAATTTCAAGGACAAGGTATAGGTAAACAAGCTATACATCTGGTAATTGATGAGATAAGAAGTAATAATAACGCGAACATTTCTATAATAATGATTGGATATGCTCCTGAAAACCTTACAGCTAAATTTGTATATAAAAAAGCAGGATTTATTGAAATTGAATTATCATCTTGGGGTGAACAGTTAGCTAAGTATTCCTTATAAGCACTTGAATTCTGCACATTAACTATTAGACATATTCAAGAAAAGAGTCTAATAGTATAGTAATGCAGATAGGAAATGATTAAACTTTTTATAAAATAATAAACCAACTGAAAATATTAAGAGCGTGTTTTGATTTACCTTTTTCAAAACACGCTCTTTTCTATGATTATTTATCAAATTTATTAGTATCAATTTGAATAAGCTTCATTTAAAAACAAAAACAATGTTCAAATAAAATTATCTCTTAATTGAATATACTACACAGCCACTATTTGCTGTTTTCTAAGCTCGAAGTTTACCTCTCCAATAAGTGGAAATAATAAAACTATAAAACATTGGATGGAGGATTTATAGTGACGAATAATGAGAATTACAGTGGAATATTACCCCATAACGCCGAATCTTATTGGACGAGCAGTATCGATTTACCAAAATACTCTTCCTTGGAAAATGACATGCAAGTCGATGTTATTATTGTAGGTGGAGGAATTACTGGCATTACTTCTGCCTATCTTTTAGTAAATGAAGGTCTAAAAGTCGCTGTTATAGAGGCAGACAAGTTATTAAATGGAACGACTGGACATACGACAGCTAAAATTACTGCTCAACATGATATGATTTATGACGAGCTTATCAGATATACTGGAAAAACTACCGCAAGATTGTATTACGAAGCAAACATAGATGCTTTAAAATTTATTCAAACCACAATTAATAAACATCACATTGATTGCGATTTTACTAAACAAGATGCTTATCTGTATTCCACAACAGAAAAATACGCATTTAAGTTAGAAAAAGAAGCAGAAGCTTATAAAGATCTTCGTATTGAAGGCGAACTTGTAAACAAACTTCCTTTTAACTTAAAAATACACAATGCACTTGTTATGAGAAATCAAGCACAATTTCATCCCCTCAAGTATTTAGCTCATCTTTCAAATATAATTACAGAAAAAGGTGGATACATCTTTGAAAATACCACAGCAGTAAATATAAAAACAGGCGAACAACCTGTAGTTCTTACCCGTGGAGGAGCTCAAATTACAGGCAAGTATATTCTCTCTTGTTCTCATTTCCCTTTTTATGAAGGCGCAGGACTTTACTCTACAAGAATGCATGCAGACCGATCCTATATAATTGCCGCTAAGACAAAAACAGATTATCCAGGTGGTATGTATATTAGTGTAGATGAACCAACCCGTTCCCTCCGTTCTACAACAATCAATGGAGAAAAATTTATTCTTATCTCTGGAGAAAGTCATAAAACGGGACAAGGCGGAGAAACACTAAAACATTATGAAGCCTTGGAAATATTCGGGCAACAAGTTTTTGGGCTTGAAAATATTGCATACCGTTGGTCAGCTCAAGATTTAATTACACTAGACAAAATTCCTTATATCGGAGAAATCACCTCCGATCAGAGAAATATATTAATTGCTACTGGATACAGAAAATGGGGTATGACTAATGGGACTGCAGCTGCTCTTTTATTCCGAGACATCATATTAAAGGAAAAAAGCAAATATCGGGAATTATATACTCCCTCTCGTTTCCACATGAATCCTAGTTTAAAAAATTTCTTAGTCGAAAATGCCAATGTTGTTGGTCACTTAATTAAAGGAAAGTTAGAGATTCCTCAAAAATGTATTCATGATTTATCTAACGATGAAGGAGCCGTCATTGATATTGATGGCCATAGAAAAGGAGCTTACAAAGATGCAGAAGGTAAACTTCATATTGTAGATACAACTTGTACTCATATCGGATGCGAAGTTGAATGGAACAATGGTGAACGTTCTTGGGATTGTCCATGCCATGGTTCGCGATTCTCGTATACAGGAGAAGTACTTGAAGGGCCTGCTGAAAAACCATTGCAAAAATACGATTATAAAATGATAGATAATCTTACTTCAGAAGACTCTGGTTACTAACTAAATTTATAAATGAGTGATATTAAATTTACAATATAAAACCAAGATACCTCGTTTGAGGGTAACTTGGTTTTATTAGCTTGATGATGTCGTAGCCATCCCCCTAAAATTGACAACTTATAAGAGAATATCTTTTTCACCTTCTATCCTAACTAACACGTCGTGAAATTCTTTTCTTTTTCCATGAAAATTTATAATATCCATATTTCAAAAGTAAACTTACAATAAATGCAGCTGGATATCCAATCCATATTCCTTTTATACCAAGATTTGTATGATAAGAAAGGTAATAAGCAACTGGGACTTCTACAAGCCATATTGATACGACACCGATAATAGTGGGCCATAATACTGTTCCACTCGCTCGTATTGTCGCACCAATAATTTGAGCATGGCCGAAAATTAAGTAACTCCAAAGTGTAATCATCACCAAACTATTTGCAATTTCGATTGTATTCGGGCTCGTTAAGAATAACGATAAGATTTCTCTTGAAAACAAGTAAATAAAAGCAATTAATATACCACCAATTATATAGTTCATAACGATTCCAGCACGAATAACTTCCTGTAATCGATTAAATTGCTTTGCACCAATGGATTGCGTAGCGAAAATGATTCTACTGGCTCAACTTTAAAATTGGCTTCTCGATCTTGATAGCGATGTGGAGGGACCTCAGATAATAATAGCTTAATTTTTAATAATGTTCATTTATACCGTCTACTAAGCAATTTAAACCAATCTTCTACTCAAACTGAAGCTTATTAATGAACCTCAATAGTATGTTTGAAGGTTGCTTGTCTTTACTAAGGACCCATCCATAAGAAAGGGGCTCAAGGTTAGGTACATCTAATACAATAGAAACCATTTCTTTTTGATTATTTAATAGATTATGTTTGAATGAATAATCCAATCCAATTGTAATAGCTAGTTCTTGCTTCACTGCATTTTCTATTGCTTGCGTATTATTAGAGATGAATAATATATCCACATTCCCATACTTAGAAAATAACTTATTAATGCTATCCCGAATGTATTCATCATCATATAAAACCAAATCCTGATTTACTAACTGTTCTGGTACAAGGATTTTCTCTAATGCAAGTGGAGAATTTTTATTAACTCCCACAACTATTTTAACGTCTATTATTTTTTTAAATGTAAAATTATTATGCCTCTCTCTAAACTTCTCTGATGATGCAATAAATCCAATATCAATCTCGCCTTGTTGAAGGTCTTCTAGTATTTTTTTATGATCTTTTTCATAAACCTTTATATTTACATAAGGATGCTCCTTTTTGAATGTCGAAATTATATTTATTAGTACATGCATAGGCCCAGGGATCGTCGCAATTCTTAACTCCCCGTTTAAAGTATGATTGTAGATTTGCGCTTCTTCTTTCAATTCTTTTACTTGCAGTAGAATATCACTAGCTTTTTTTATAATCGATTTCCCCTCGGAAGTCGGAACTGCCCCCAACCCTCGTGAACGTGCGAAGAGTTTTACTCCCAGTTCATTTTCTAACAAGGAAATAGATTGACTAATTGCTGATAAAGTAACGTGAGACTGTAGTGCAGCCTTAGTAAGTGATCCAGTATTCGCTACCGCTACGATATACTCCATTTGTTCAAAATTCATCTTAATACTCCCTTTATTAAGATTTACTTAATTATTAGTAAATATATCTAAATTTTAATGAATTATAAATAGAGTTACAATACAGATAGTTGTTATTAATCTTTCAATTAATAACAATTTTGTATAAACACATTTAACATTCATTATATAAAAATAAAGGAGATGGATAACACTAAACCCGAGAAGAGTCGCTTTTATCACTGGTCGAGACAGAAGAATTGGTAAAGAAACTACATAAAAGTTTGCTCAAAAGGAAATCAAGTTGTAATAGCTAATTTTAATGTGGAGCTAGTTAATGCAACCGCTATAGCCATCCAGGAAAATGTTGGAGGATCGATTGTTATAAAAACAAATGTTTCAAAGTTTAAAGGAACTGAGTGATTAATAGAAAAAACTGTTCAAGCTTTTGAAAGAATTTACATTATGTTTAACAATGCCGGTATTGGCTATCCCACTGCTGTTTTAGAACATGACTTGAATGATTACCATCGTATCATTTATATCAATCAACACGGCGGAACCTATGGTATTATTGACAACGCTAAAAAACGCGTGAATTACATATTCATGGTGTAATTATTAATATTGCCTCTGTTTTAGTTTTCTAGCATCAATAGGTACTTATGTTTATCCTGTTTCAAAGGGTGCTGTTATTATGATGACAAAATCAGCAACTTTAGAGTAAGACGATTATGGAATACGGATATTTGCAATTGCACAAGCAATTGTTGATACACCTCTTAGCTGGTATCCAGATAGCAGGCAATGCAACTAAAAACAACGAAAAATCAAGGATATGCATCATTTAAATAAGCATTATTAATATGATTAAAAACTTATTACTAAACAAAAAATTTATAGAAATACTATGATGTTTACTAATCAAATGGAAAGTAGGTATTATATATGTGCGGAATAGCGGGATGGGTTGATTGGTCAATGGACCTTTCTAAACAAAAAGAAACTTTAAAAAACATGACAAATTCTATTATACATCGTGGACCAGATGCAGAAGGATTTTGGTTCTCTAAACATGCAGCTTTTGGTCACCGTCGTCTTATTGTAATTGACCCTGAAGGTGGTCTACAACCCATGTTGTATAAGGATGAGGAGACAACTGTTTCACTAACATTTAATGGAGAAATTTATAACTACCAAGAACTACGTATTGAACTAGAGCATTTGGGCCATGTATTTCAAACAAAATCAGATACCGAGGTATTATTACACGCATATCTAGAATGGAAAGAGGATTGTGTACAACACCTTAACGGGATTTTCGCCTTTGGTATTTGGGACGAGAAATTGCAACGACTCATGTTAGCCCGTGATCATTTAGGGGTGAAACCACTCTTTTTTGCACAACGTGATAATTCGGTTATCTTCGGATCTGAAATAAAAGTATTACTTTCTCATCCAAATGTACAAGCAGAGGTAGATACAGAAGGACTTTCCGAAATCTTCTGTCTTGGTCCAATGCGAACACCTGGTCATGCAGTATTTAAAGATTTACATGAAGTGCGCGGGGGACACTACATTCTGTTTACTACTAATAAAACTGAAAGTAAGCAATACTGGAAACTAGAAAGCAAACCACATACAGATGATATAAATACTACAGTTAATACAATTCAATCTATTTTAGAGGATACAGTGAAACGACAATTAGTTGCCGATAGACCCGTGGTTACTATGTTATCAGGAGGTTTAGATTCCAGTGGTTTAACTGGGTTAGCAGGAAATGAATTCAAACAAATCGGAAAGACACTTCATACTTATTCTCTAACTTTTACAAATGAAGAACGAGATTTCGAAGAAGATTTTCTTCGCCGTGATCGGGATGAACCTTGGGTACAACGTGTATCTGAGCATGTTGGAACACAACATCATTCTTTTGAATTAGGATCTGAAAAGCTCATTGAAAATTTATTAATTCCAATGAGGGCTCGTGACTTACCAGGTGTTGGGGAACTTGAAACATCTTTGTATCTTCTCTTTAAAGAAATGAAAAAAGATGCTACAGTAGCCCTTTCAGGAGAATCAGCAGATGAAGTTTTTTCTGGATATCCTTGGTTCCATCAAGAAGAGTTTTTAAAAGCGGATATTTTCCCTTGGAATGTAAACTATTCTTATATTACAGAAATTTTATCAGAAGACTTAAAAACAAAAATAAATCCTATCAACTATCAAAAACAACGTTTTCAAGAAGCTGTAAATGAAATACCCTTTTTAGAAGGAGAAAATGATTTACAAGCAAAACAACGTCAAATGTCTTATATGTTTATTACACGCTTCCTACCTTTTATGTTAGAGAGAAAAGATCGTACTAGCATGATGACAGGTTTTGAAGTACGTGTTCCATTTTGTGATTATAGACTGGTTGAATATCTCTGGAATGTACCGTTTGAAATAAAAAGTATCGATAATATTGAAAAGGGAATTTTACGTCGAGCTTTCCAGACTGTTCTTCCCACAGATGTATGTTATCGTAAAAAAAGTGCATATCCAAGTACAAAAGATAACGCCTATTTACAAGGAATTAGTGTATGGATGCTAGATGTATTAAACGATAATACCTCTCCTATTCTACCTCTTATTAACGTAGAAAAGGTTCGTTCAATTGCACTAGGTACAGATGAAATCATTACTGGTAATGAGGCTAGAGGTTTAATTGATTATCTACTTCAAGTGAATAGCTGGCTTCAAGAATATCAAATTAAACTTATCTAAAATATATTCGATAGATAGCAAAGTAACATTTTATATATGTCGAACAATTAGGATGGATCCCTGCCATCCCTTGTTCGAAGCCAATTCATTTCCCGCCTACTCACTGGTCTGTAACTCTTCACGCTCCTTGAGGAAGGAGTCTTCTTGGCTAAAATGATAGAAACCGTAAAGATTAGAAATCCTTACGGTTTTTATTTGGATTATTTATATGCGTTGCGTATTCGGATCTATATAGTTATTCTGAATCACTTTATTTTTAAAAATTTAACTTCATTAGATTTATTTAATTGTAGCCTCCACTTTTATTTGTTCTTTTTGGGTATTGTTATCTATAGCTATATATATTTTTTCAATTTTATAGACGGTATTTCTTGGCAATAATAATTCGTATTGCCCTGGGTACGCAGTCAAGTCATCTGAATTCATATAAGCACCATGAGTCCCAGAGCCTACCTTAAATTCTGTCATAACTGGTCTTGTTTTGGCATATCCAGCATCAATAAGTATAGAAGTGCTTATATACCCAAATTCTGTTGTTGTTTTTCCTTGGAATTTTTTTTGTATTTCCTTGAATTTCTCCCTATCAACCTTGCCGTTTTTTATTATGGAATTATCATACTCCTTTCCAAAAATCCATGCATCATCCCCTCGATACACTTTTATATTGTCATTCACTTTTGCCTCTTTTCTATTTAATGCTTTATCTAAGGATTCAATTTTTTTCTTCATTGTAGGATCAGAATCTAATTTACCCGCATGCGTTCTTAAAAATTCATTATACGGTCTTGCATTTTTTGTATAATCTCTTATGGCAAATTTCTCTTCTTTACTCCACTTATTAAATTGTTTTTTCCCCCAAGCATCAGCTTCTTCTTTGTTTGTACACAGCTTATATTTGTCTACATTATTACAGTCCTTGGGTTTTGACGGTATATTGCCTATATATTTTGATGTAGATTGAACCGTCACATTATCGTTTGGCTCACTCATCGCAAATGTAGATGTAGTACCACCAAATACAGTTATGCTTAATGATAGAATAGTAGCTATAGCTAGACTTTGTTTTTTCATATTAAAAAACTCCTCTTATTCTGTATTTTTTAAAAATTAAAGGTTGCCATACCAAAGGAACAAACTTATTTATTGAACATTATTTATTAATTTGTTTGTATCAAATCTCAGAGTCCTTAATTATCTCCTATTAAATTTTTTTGATTCTGTCAAACTATAAAGAACCCTATAGTAAGAGGTATCCATTCTCCAAAACTATGTTTATATAGATACGTAAATCATGACTATGAACTTTTATAAATGGATAACATAGTTATAAAACAAAAGAAAAATATCATTATAAAAATAGTATTCATTTCAAAGAATAAACAACCCCATAAGAACTCGTATCTTAATAGTTATTCCTACAATTTATCTCTAGTTATTTATTGTATATAAAGTGAAGTACGCATTGTATTGAATGGGAAATTAATAGAGGTTTTTTGATATTCAAATGTCCCCTGTTGATGTCCAGATGCATCCCATTTATAATACCAACCAACAATTGGGTTGCCCCCAATTACAGTTGATCCAATACTCTTTACTGATGAACCATTCATTTTTGCAATTGGATTTTGTCCATACCCAATCTCTTTTGTGTAAATATATAGGTAACTTCCCCCATGGTTTCTTGTTGTACTAAAGCTATTAGTATTGATAGTCTCTATCCCACCTTGCTCAGACTCTACTTGTACAACGTTTAATGAAGATAATGGTGCTGCAGGACCAGCAGATGCCTCTGTTGCCATTCCTAAACCTACAAATGTAGTGATTGCTAACGACGAAATCCCTAATGCTACTTTTTTAAACATAATAAGATCCCTTCCCTCCATTTATTGTATATCATCACAAACATAACTTCGTTTCCTAAATATGTAAATCACTTGAAGTTTTAGAAATATAAGATGGAATATTCTGTTTTATATTTCTGCAGCTTTATCAACACAAGAGATAGGATTTTCAAAGCATTTAGGGGTCACACCACATCGCTATCAAGCTAACAAAACAAAATACCCCCTAAAACGAAAAAGGTAGGAAGAAAATAATAAAAAGCTTATCATTATTTGCTAAAAGATAAGCTTTTTTGTCTATACTTATTGAATTTTATTGGATTTTATTGGATTTATTCCATGCTAATATAGTAATAAAATATTGAATACCGAACAAAATAATAACAAGTAGAATGAACTTTATACATACTAAGATCCATCCAACAATATCTTGAGGTAATTGATTATGATATGTAGTGTATGCCATTCTTCCCTTATTGTATTAAATGTAATCTTATCTCTACACACATCATAAAATTTCACGCATCGTAATTATTAATTATATTTAAAATATAGTGACCAAAGGGATTTCTATGTCAAAAGAAAAAGCATCCCTCTGGATGCCTCACTTATCCTATTTATTAATTAAATACAGTTTTATAATGATGATATAGGGGTAGCACCACATTGCTATCAAGCTAAGAATATGAATTTTATCAATCCATATTTTTCTTTTGTATATTGGCTAGTATAGAACAAAAAGGTTATCAAATGCCGAGCGAACTCTCAGCAGATGATAACCCTTTGAACTAGCGTATCAATGATTTAATTAGATAACCTCACAAATATATTATTGAACCACTCCAAATACATTAATTTCAGCGGCGCTTGTCCATGGATTGTTGTTTACCTCGCTTAATGCACGTAGTTTAATATAACGACCTGTCTTGTTTGCAAAGCTGACCTCTTTCAAGTTAGTATTGTTTGCAAAAGCACCTATGGATACCGCTGTTCCCCAGTTTACTCCATCACTACTGACGTAAAACTCATAGTCCTTAATCGTTCCATTAATTTGGCCGTCTTGCCTTGGCAAGTAGCTGAATTTGGAGAGGTTATAAGTTGCACCTAAATCAATTTGAATCTCGTGCGGCATTGGAGCTACCGGGCTCCAGTTTGTATGCCAAAATGTGTCTTTGTTTCCATCAAAGGCATACGTACCTAAATTGTACCAATTATAGCTATCTACATATTTTAGTGTCCAGTTTGTTTGCGGAATTAAACTAGCTTCTTTTGTTGTGACTGCTACATTCATAGCAGAATTACTTGTACTTGTCGTTGTAATCATTACTCCTGATTTTTCTCCCGTGTAGGTATTACTATTCGGATTAGTGTCTGGACCAAAGGTAGCAGCATGATTTTGATTCGTGTAATAGAACGGGTCTTGATACTCACTGACTGATTGCTCTATATCAATGAAGGGATGAGGATCACTGGAATTATTATTCATGGATTCATCAATATGCCAAACCGCAATACCACCAGAATTTGTTGGTAAGCTCGCATCATACCCAACCTTTGCGCGATTCTCAACTAAAAAATACGTATTATCCTTTAAAGGAATCTTTAACACATTATAGTTATTTGGGATTGCATTTAGAGTAAAGTTATTAGTGGTATTTACTACAGTTGGTGTTACAAAGCCTAGTTTTACCTTTGACCAAGCATCCATATGATCTGGGGTAGTTCCATACTCTTCTCCTTGAAGACTATTCCAAGCTCCATTCCCCATTATACTTAGACTACCTACACGGTTATTGTCACCATATAGATCTGGAAGACCAAAGGAATGACCTAACTCATGAGCAGGTATACCAATTGTCGCCATATGACCATATTGTTTTTCACCCTGCGCTGTATACATGCCTGATACTGTAACACCATCGTGATTTGTATTAGGAGCATATGACTGATGCGCCCAAATGTTTGGAAGCGGACCCCCACTAGCCTGTTCATTACCAGCAAGAAAACTTACAATGTAGAAGCCATCTTTAGAGTCAACGACTTGATCATTATTAGTATCAAGACTAGCAAAATTCACTTGAGAATCAGCTTTAGCCAGTGCATCTGTTATAACCGTACCCATACTTTTTCCCGATGTACTCGGATGAGCGTAATCTAATTTCACTTTAACCACTCCATCATTTTGAGTACCATATGTTTCAGGAGCTGGAGTTATCTGTACTTTTCCGTTACTTACTTCATTATAGTAATTCTTAACTGACTTTTGATTTGTAGAAAAGAATTTGTTACTCCAGTCGTTATCGTTATATGCAATATCAACATCTGTAAACCCAATTAACAAAACAAGTAATTTTTTGTTTCCTAAAACTGGAGTGACAGTTCCATCAATATTTTTTGGTGATTCTTTTTGTAATTTATTCATGTGCTCCTGTTTTTTCTTTGCTTGAGGGTTGTATTTTTTTATCCATTTATTCAAATCGCCCTCATTTACCGCCATTGAAGGCTTCTTATCGATTTTATATTTTATACCCGTTGATTTCAGCTCATCTGATGTAAGCTCAGCGTAATTCCAATATCCTTTCTGATCTTGTAAAAGTATGTCGCCATCCTTTGTACTTACCCAGTGGAACCATTCATCTCCATGTAACGTGCCTTCAAAAGTTTCGCCTGACGGCTGCTTCATTTTGACAACTCCCTCGTATGCTGGTGCGGCAAAAGCGTTCGTTTGAACATACAAAACACAAATCAAAGAAAAAACGGACATGAACAGGAATTTTAAAATTCTTTGCATAAACTTTCCCCCTTTTTCAATTGTGTGTGGAATATTCTGTTTATAGCCAGACTAGATTCATACATGGAATAGATTGAAAGATACATTTGTATAACACTAACAGAATACCTTTAATTATAATTACAGTAAATTGAAAAAATGTTAATTTTTTATCTAGATAAATACTTTCTCAATATTATCCAATAAAACGAGATTGAGAATGGTAGTTCTTCAGAGAACTAATAATTTTCTACCTAAAATGTGTCTTAACGTAACATTCATTTTTTTTGATATGGTGATTCCATCGCAATTAGACTACAGTTTTAAACTATCGCAAAAGAAAAACCAATGATTAAATTTTAAACCTAGTCATTACCTTATCCATTGCATCTTGATTTACACCTATATAACGTAACGTGACCTTCTCTGACAAGTGATTAAATATCTCCATGAGCAATGCTATGTTTTTCGTTTGCATGTACATGTGATACCCGTACGTTTTTCTCAACGTATGTGTTCCTATTTCATCTAATCCAAACTCCGCCGCTGCTCCGCTTAATATCTTATATGCCATACTACGACCAATTGGACGATTCCTACCTTGTCTACTTTGCAATAAATACTCATTATCTTCCCTTTCTTCGATAAACCATTTAAGCTCTCTTTTCAGTGCTGCAGTAATTTGTATTCGTTTCTGTTTCCCTGTTTTCTTTTCTCTCATAGATATATGACTACCTTTGACATCTCCTACTTTCAATTTCAAAATGTCCGAGATTCTCAGTCCTGTATTGATTCCCATAATGAAGAGAATGTAATTACGTAAGCTCTTTTCCTTAAAATAATCTTTTAGCTGCTGTATTTGATCTGGATCACGTATTGGCTGAACAAAATTCATTATTCATTACCTCCAGTTTCATAAACTTCTAATCTAAGAGCAAAAGCAAGTTTATAAAATACTCTAGCCTTAACACGTCGATAAGTACGCTCGCTCATGCCGATTTCGTTATATACCATATAATCACATACATCTTCATCTTCTAAATAACACTTAATGATGATGTCTCTTTGCCCCCTTCCTGCACGCCCATTACCCAAACGACTAAGAAACTGGTCAATACGAAATGATGTTTGCTTAATCCATTCTTCTCTTTTACTTTGTTGAATATTAGCCATCGCTACATCTTCTAATGGCTTTCCTACATCATTTGTAGGTCCGTGATATCTAATTTCATAAGAAGGAGTAACTTTCATTTCTTCACGCATCATTCCAAACTGTCTATATAAACGTACATTTTCGAGAACACCTTCTAATTTTTTCTGCGTTGCTACTCTATCGATTTTTGGTAAGAAAGATAATTGTTTAGTCATGTAAGACCACTCCTTATTATTTTAAAATTACTTTTGTCTTAATGCTCCACGTCTTCGTTCATAACAAGGTCTATGTATCCCCATTAAATCCTCAATTTCACGAGTCCTTAATTTCTCTTTTGGTTTTGTCTTATTTTTCTTCTTTCCTTGATTTGATTGCTTTTTCCATTCACGTAGCTGATCCATTCCCCCATCTCCCTTTTCAAAATAAAAAGGACACCTATTCCTAAAACAGCTTTAATTGCTGCTTTAATGAATTGGTGTCCTCTAGTTTTCTAGCCGGACGATATTCCAATGTTATTTTAAATATCCCAATAGTCACTATTAACATCATTAGTATATTTGCTGATTCCTCCTTGAATAAATCCCTAAACCTTGTCCATACTATAAATACACTTGAGTTCTGAACTTCCTTCTTAATGCTTTTCTGGAGAGCAGTTAGCTTTTGCTAGCTGCTCTTTTTACGTTTTAAGTGAATAAAATTCTAAACATTGTCTAACACTGTAGACAAGACTTTAAAAAGTCGATTTCTCCCACTCTAGCTTTCTTGGTCGAGAGCCGAGCGGTTAGCAAAAGCTAACTGCTCTTTTTTTAATTGAAGGTTTTCTATAACATAATTTATCTGTTTTATGATTAAACTTTCATGATTCTATCTATACTAAACTTGGGCATTATAGCTCAAAAAATCTTTCATTCACTTGGCAGACAGTTTATTTAATAAATTGTCTGCCTAAGCCATTTAATAATTCTGCTTTATATTAAAATGAAAGTTTTATTAAGATCATTATTATTTCCACATAATACTTTTAATTCTGCTTATACTATAGCTGTAACTTGAAGTTACATATCATTTACTTGTAGGTTCTTTTGTACAACAGGTAGTTAGCTCATTAAGCTAGCTACTTTGTTGTGCAAAAGAAAGTTTTTATTTAGTTTACTTTCCTGCATAACATTTTCAAATCTGTTTATACTATAATTGTAACTTGTGGTTACAATTTGCGTATCCATGTGGAATAGTATTTACAGCAGGCAGTTAGCTACTTTAGCTAGCTGCTTTGTTGTGCAAAATAGCGTTTTTTTTCAAATTAACGACCATACAATTGGACACATTTACCAGTATTTTTACCAAAAAATTCATGATATGGTTAATTAGTCGAGTACGTCATTACTTGGCACTTACCCTTAGAAGCCCTGTCGACAATCGGGGTTTCTTTTATTAATATATATTTGTCAAAATAGTTAGTTGAGTGTTAAAATATGATGAATTCTCCTTAGGGAGTTTTCATGTAATTAAACAAGAGTTTACAAGTTCTCGAATCTTAGCCCCTTGGAGCGCCCTTCAAGGGGCTGAACTAATTAAAATAACGATTTTACAAAAAACGCACTTATATTAAAAACCTACATAAAATAATCATGACCTACTCAGAATTAGTCATTGAGCACCTTTTATGGTGTTCTTTCTTTGTTACTTAATAAGAATTTTATTAAATAACTGAATAAAATTAAACATTCCGTCAATAATAACCACAATACAATCTGCTTCTTACCCAGGTTGTATCAAATGGAGCAGTTAATGCAAATGACTGCTCTATTTTATTTTCATTACATAAACTTGATATTTTTGTCCATACTATACAAAACTCACGAAATATTTATGCTCCTTAAATTCGTGGATGTAATGTTCTTATAGCAGTTAGCCTGTGCTAGCTGCTCTTTTGTATTTAGTTAAAAATAAGTTTTAGGTCTTATTCCTTTTCTACATCATATACTTTTAACCTAAACATCCAGCTCAAAGTGTTACCTCCTATCTTAAAGAGCACTTATGCATGGTGCTCTTTTTTATTTTATCTCCTTTCATTTCCGCATAATATTTTCAACCCTCTTCATACTATTTTTGTAAGCGCAGCGTTTCTTTTGTACAACAAGCAGTTAGTTTTATTAACTAGCTGCTTTGTTGTGCAAAAGAAAGATCTGCACATGTATTAAGAACATACATAAAATATCATGTGGTATTCTTTTTCAATTTTAGTTTTGGTCATGGAGCGCCTTAAAAAGCGCTCTTTATATTTGCAAATAACCATTTCGTTCAAACATACACACGATTTATATAAACTAAGCATATATTTACATAGACAAGACATAGCTTTTACTTTACATGCACAATTTTTGTGCATGTATTTTGTTTAATACAATAACTATACCAACCTAAACATGGTAAAATTCAAATAAGGTAGGTGAATAAAATGAGTGGATTTGTAGTTTGCACACTTGTTGGTCTAATCATTGTAATAATAGGTTATCTGATTCATATTAAAAAACAATTATTTCTTATTGCTGGATACCAAGATGCTACTTTTATTGGTGATAAAAATAAACTAGCTAAATTATTCGGCATATTTGCTTACATAGTAGGAATTGCTACTTTTTTACTACCTTTCGGACTTGAATTTTTCGGTGACATAAGTGGCAAAATCTATGCAGCCTGTGTTGTTGCAGGTACAGTTTTTGTTTTGGTTAGAAAACAAATGATTAATAAACCTTTTTAAAAAGAGTCTTAATATGGCTCTTTTTTTATTGATAAAACTAATTCAAATAACTATTTTATTATGTTTCCTAACTCACAGTAATGACCTAAAAAAAACATTCATATATATTTATCAGATGCACTTTGAAATCCCAGAATATCTAATACTTTTAAGAGTTAACTGAACAATAATATTCGACCTCTCTTTTAAAAATTATTAAAAATAACTTAGATACAAAAAAGCTACGTTTTATATAGGATAAAAAATCATCTTACGTAAAGGAGCTTGATTATTTGTGAATTACCAAAATGATAACCACTCCAAACCTTGCAATTGTCCATCCCCCACGTCTAACAGTTTAAATGTTGTTCAAACTACTCCAACAATAGTTTCTGTAAATTCTGCGATCCCACTAGATACCGTGGTAAATTCTAATGGAACGGCAATCTCATTCACACCACCAACAACTGTTTTACTTGAAGGTGGAAGAACCTATTTAGCAATCTATGAAGTGCAAGTTATTATTCAACCAGGAGGTAGTTCGGCAGGTATCACTATGTATCTGAATAATAATGCACTCATTGGCTCAGGTACTTCTCTAGGGTATACTGCAGGATTTACTTCTGTATCAGCACCCGCAATTTTCACTACACCTCCAGGTTTACCAAGTACACTTACTGTTAATGTAGGACCGTATTCTAGTCCATTAAATACGTTGGGCTTAACTCTTGCTGTTGTAGCATTAACATAGTAAATCTAATACTTTCCAAAATAAATTTCTTTGTCCTTTAACTGCAGTTTGGAGTTAACCTCTAAGAACTCACTATAACTACATATAGAAAAAGAATATTATCTCGATCGATAGTACTGGGTGACTCGGCTAACACAATTCCTGAGTCACCTATTTTTCTAAAATAATGCTTTTATGAAATTTCATTGTCAAATTCCTCACTTGTCCATTTCTCCGACCTCCTTTTTTAATAAAATAGCGTTTTTATTTAACATCAATGTATCTAATTTAATAATTGCACTTAAATCCTAATATATAAGCCGTTTCTAGTACTTAAGTACGTCATAGAATACAATATAGGACAAGCTTTCTCCTAATCTAGTCCTAATAAAATTGAGAAGGAGGTGAATACCAATGGCTATTATACCTCTATTTATGGCTTCCAGAAGATTTACTTCTACACTAGGTGCGGGTACAGGTACAGGTGCCGCTTTTGCAATTGCTGCTACAGCTTGCTTAAATGATGCTGGTGTTGCTGCTACAGCATTCCCAAAATTCACGTATTATAATTTCTACCTAAACGGTGTACTTCAGCCAGGCGGAGAATCAAGTGTTACTACTGGACCAACTGGAGCGATTACAATTCCAGGTGGCGATACATTTGATCCTGCAATCCCAGTTACTATTGAATTTATCGTAACTTAGTTATATTCAATTATTTCGCAATTAATTACTGCAACCATATACTAGTATAGAATGATAGGAATTTATACTCACGCTTGAAAAGGGCACTGTTTAATGGTGCTCTTTTTTATTTTTAATTTTAATATCAAATAACGCTTTTATTTTAAAACTACACCTATCTAAAAAACATACATATAATATCTTGGTTGTTCTTCTTCAATATTAATTTTGGTCAGAGAGCACTTTTAAAAGTGCTCTTTTAATTTATTTAGATGTATCACGTTTTACATACCATAAACATAGAATGCAATGAGCACGCAAGACATAATTTTTATATAATCGTGTACATTTTTTGTACACGGTTTTTTTATTAAATAAGAATTCTGTTTAAATTTCATCAACCTTATTGATTCCTTTGCAT
>NZ_JBQAFE010000012.1:0-98945 GCF_051915685.1 Bacillus cereus group sp. MYBK5-2 | reverse complement strand
TGAGAATCAGGAGTATCCTTTTGAAGAGCTGGTTCAAAAAGTAAATATAAAAAGAGATATGAGCCGTAATCCGCTATTTGATACAATGTTGGTTTTACAAAATACGGAAGAGACAGAGCTTCAAATAGAAAATTTAGTATTTAAACCTTATATTCGGGATCACATAATAGCTAAGTTTGATTTAGCGTTATATGTCAGCCTTGATGGTGAACAACTTAAATGTAATTTTGAATTTTGCAAAAAAATATTTAAAAATAAAACAATTCATAGATTATCACAAGATTTATTACTTTTATTATCTAAAGTCTCTAATCATCCTCATATAAAATTGATAGATATTAATTTAAATCAAATTGATGAGGAATCGTTAGGGCTAGGACTAATGGAATTTTCATTTTAGATAAGTTATTCTTGCGATTTATTATGTTAAATATATCTATTAAATTCAGAATTATATGATGGTAATGCCCATTAAGATAGAGGATCTATATCAGTGTCATGCGATCTACTAGAGTGGATCGTATGCCTGTTGGATCTGATGTAGAGTAGAAGAATTAGTTTTTTCAGTTAACTGCAACAACATGATGTTTAAGCCAAGGGGATTAAGCCGTAGGAAAATGAATTCTTCTATTGATATAAGATGAAAAAACTATGATTGCATATTTGTTAAATTCTATATTTTTATGCTTATTTTTAATTTTGGTTGAAGTTGATAAACGTCCACTTATGAATTCATACTTAAAAGCGAGGTTTTTTAAATGAATGTATTTGAAAAAGAAGAGATTTTTTGGCGTGAGCGGTTTGATTCTGAAGATAGAATTATTGCCTTACCATATAGTAAAAAAGAAAAAAATTATATGAGTGTAGATACTACAGCACATTTGGATTCTATTTCTATAACATTGCCTTCCAAAATTTCAAAAAGAGTTATTTCTATGGCTAATGGCTCCGAGATGGCAATATTTCTAATTCTATTATCTGGGGTTAATTGTCTCCTGTATAAGTATACAAAGGAAAAAAATATAGTTTTAGGAATTCCGACAATTGAAGCTCACAAGGAAATGTTTCCGTTTATAGACGAATTATTACCATTGAAAGCGGCTATACATAATGAAAGTACATTTAAGTCGATATTAAAAGAAGTAAATCTATCTGTGAATGAATCTATTAAACATCAGAATATATCATTTAAAAAAATGATTGCTTCTTTGAATGTTGAACTTGATATGAATAATAGACCTGTTGTTAATACTGTAGTTGCTTTACGAGAAATTCATAAATCTATTACTTTTAATGATGTATTAGTATCGGATAGTTTATTTAATTTTAATTTAGAAAATGATTTAGTGAATTTGGATTTATTCTATAACAAAAATTTATATGATAAAGATTTTATTGATAATATGCTGAAACATTTTATAAACATTTTTTCTAATGTATTAGAAAAACCTGAGATTCAATTAAATAAGTTAGAACTAGTATCTGATACAGAAAAAGAACAAATTTTAGTTACTTTTAATGATGTTACTGCGGATTACCCACGCGAAAAGACCATTCATCAATTATTTGAAGAACAAGTGGAACGCACACCGGACCACCTTGCGGTTGTATTCGAAGATCAGCAGTTGACATACCGGGAGCTGAATGAACGAGCAAATCAGCTAGCACGAACGTTAAGAGCTGAAGGTATTAAAGAAAATCAATTAATTGGCATTATGTTAGAACGTTCTATAGAAATGATTGTAGGAATGCTAGGAATATTAAAAGCAGGTGGTGCTTATGTACCGGTTGATCCAGAATATCCAGAGGAGCGTATACAATATATGCTGGAGGATTCGGGTACAAAAGTTTTATTGTTACAGAGCCATTTACAAGATCGAGTTTCTTTTAAACATAAAATTATCATGTTAGATGATTCAGCGGCTTATCTTCAAGAGGGTTCTAATTTAGACGCAGTAGTAAAACCAAATGACCTGGCTTATGTAATTTATACTTCTGGTACAACTGGTAAACCCAAGGGTACTTTAATTGAGCATAAAAACGTTGTTCGATTATTGTTTAATAATCAAAATCTGTTTGACTTCAATGCGAATGATACATGGATGTTATTTCATTCGTTTTGTTTTGATTTCTCTGTATGGGAAATGTATGGGGCCTTGCTTTACGGTGGAAAATTAGTCGTTGTACCGTCATTAATAGCTAAAGATCCTGAGCAATTTCGACAATTGATTATATCTCAAGGTGTAACGATATTAAACCAAACGCCGACCTATTTTTATCAGGTATTACAAGAAGAGATGCAGCATGACTTAAAAGAATTAAGATTAAGGAAAGTCATTTTTGGTGGAGAGGCACTCAGTCCATCTTTGTTAAAGGGCTGGAAGGAAAAATATCCGTCAACCCAACTAATTAATATGTATGGTATCACTGAAACAACAGTGCATGTAACATATAAAGAAATTACAGAAGTTGAGATTGAGGAAGGGAAAAGCAATATTGGGAAGCCGATTCCTACGTTACAAGCTTATATACTAGATGAGTATCAAAGAATTCAACCCATTGGTATCATAGGAGAGTTATATGTGGCTGGAGATGGATTGGCTAGAGGTTACCTGAACCGACCAGAATTAACAGCGGAAAAATTTGTAGAGAATCCTTTTATCCCAGGGGAACGGATGTATAGAACGGGTGACTTGGCAAAATGGCTACCTGATGGAAATATTGAATATATAGGAAGAATTGATCATCAGGTAAAAATCCGTGGTTACCGAATTGAAATTGGGGAAGTTGAATTACAGCTCTTAAAGGTGCCGTCTGTTAATGAGGCCATTGTAATTGTTCGAGAAGATGAAGTTGGACAGAAACACCTTTGTACGTACTTTGTAGCGGAAAAACAGTTAACAGTAAATAATCTAAGGGATGTATTGTCTCAAGAATTACCTGCGTATATGATTCCATCTTACTTTGTACAGCTAGCACATATGCCATTAACTTCAAATGGCAAAATTGATCGTAAAGCATTACCTGAGCCAGAACAGAATCTACAAATAGGTACAGAATATGTTGCGCCACAAACTCCGGTAGAAGAAATACTAGTTTCAATTTGGCAAACGGTACTTGGGGTTCCACAAATTGGAGTATTGGATAATTTCTTTGATTTGGGGGGCGATTCAATTAAGTCTATCCAAGTCTCTTCGAGATTGTATCAAGCTGGTTATCGAGTAGATATGAAAAACTTATTCAAATATTCGACCGTTGCGTCTTTAAGCCCGTATGTGGAAAAGATAACGCGAGTTGCTGAACAAGGAGAAGTAATAGGGGAGGCTAAGTTAACGCCAATTCAGCATTGGCTTTTTGATTGCAAGGTGGCAGCTCCGCACCACTTTAACCAAGCGTTCATGTTATACCGAAAACAAGGATTTGATGTATTAGCTCTTCGTAAAACGATGCAGAAAATTGCTGAACATCATGATGCGTTGCGGATGGTGTTCCGTCAAACTGAACAAGGGTATGAGGCATGGAACCGAGGAATTGAGGGAGAATTATTCAGCTTGGAAGTAATGGACCTCACAGAAAATAGAAATCCGGCTTCAGCAATTGAAGCGACTGCAAATGTGTTACAAAGTAGCATTGATTTAAGTGAAGGGCCATTAATGAAACTAGGTTTGTTCAAATGTGAAGAAGGCGATCACTTATTGATTGTGATTCATCATTTAGTAGTGGATGGAGTTTCTTGGAGAATTTTACTGGAAGATATTGAGGCAGGATATGAACAAGCAGTGAGTGGAGAGGCTATTCAGTTACCACAAAAGACTGATTCTTTCCAATTATGGGCGGAACAATTATCTCTTTATACGAACAGTCCAGAGATGGAAAAAGAGCGTGAATATTGGAATGAAATTGAACAAATCCCAAGGGGATTGTTGCCGAAAGATGGGGAACAAGATTGTGGTTCGATAAAGGATAGTGAAGTCATTACAGTTCAATGGACATCTGCTGAAACGGAGCAGTTATTAAAACAAACAAACCGGGCATATAACACTGAAATCAATGATTTATTATTAACTGCTTTAGGAAGGGCGATTCATAAGTGGACAGGAATGGAAAATATTGTAGTGAACTTAGAAGGACATGGACGAGAATCCATTCTTTCGGATCTTGATATAAGTCGAACAGTAGGTTGGTTTACTAGTCAGTATCCAGTAGTCTTATCGATTGAGGTAGGGAGCGATATTTCTCACCAAATTAAGAATATTAAAGAAGAATTACGCCATATCCCGAATAAGGGTATTGGATATGGTCTATTAAAATATCTATCTGAAAATCAAGAAAAGCAGACCTTTACATTGAAGCCAGAGATTAGCTTTAACTATCTGGGGCAGTTTGACCAAGATTTAGACAATACCACGATGCAGCCGTCCCCTTATTCAAGTGGTAAAACTGAAAATGAGCATCATGCAAGGTTATATGTGCTTGATATTAATGGTATGGTATCCGGTGGAAGATTAGCATTAGAAATCGAGTATAGCGGTAAACAATATAATAAAGAAACAATAGAACAGTTGGCAAAATACCTACAAGTGAGTTTAAAGGAAGTCATTGAACACTGTGTAAGGAAAGAGCGAACGGAGATTACACCAAGTGATATTACATTCAAAGGGATGACGATTGAAGAATTGGATCGCGTAGTGCAGAAAACTAAGCATATAGGTGAAATCGAAAATGTTTATCCGTTAACACCAATGCAGAAAGGTATGTTATTTCATAGTTTATTAAATTCACAATCGGAAGCTTATTTTGAACAAGTAAGGTTCAATGTACAGGGAAGTCTGAATATAAAGGGGTTCTTACAAAGTTTAGAGCAATTGGCGCAAAGACATGCCATATTCCGAACGAATTTTGTGAATGCTTGGAATGATGAGCCATTACAAATCGTTTACCGAGATAGAAAAATTAATCTTCATTATGAAGATCTTCAGGAAATGGATGAATTATCACGTAAAGAGCGGATTGAGAAGTACACGACCGAAGATAAAGAAAAAGGATTTAACCTTGCTGAAGATGGATTAATGCGTATGGCAATATTACGTGTTGAGGAGCAAACATACCATGTTATTTGGAGTTTCCATCATATTCTAATGGATGGTTGGTGCATGCCATTAGTGACGCGTGAAATATTTGAAATTTATTATGCAATGCAGGGACGAAGAGAACCTGAATTGACTGTGGTAACGCCATATAGTGAATATATTGAATGGTTAGAAGCGCAAAATCAAGAAGAGGCCTCTAAATACTGGAATGATTATTTAACAGGATATGAAGGGCAAACAGAGTTACCAAAAACCACCTCTTCTGTGAGAGATGTAAAATATATTTTGAAACACTTAACTTTCGATCTTGATAAAGAATTGACGGAAAGACTAAAACAGGTGGCTAGTGAAAATCAGGTTACTATCAATATTTTGATGCAGACAGTTTGGGGGATGCTATTACAAAAATACAACAGTAGTCAAGATGTTGTATTTGGAAGTGTTGTATCAGGAAGACCGGCTGATATACCAGGTATAGAAAATATGATTGGTTTATTCATTAACACAATTCCTGTACGTATTCATTGTGATGCAAAAGAATCTTTTGTAGAAGTAATGAAAAAGCATCAAAAGCAAGCGGTAATCTCACATGCATATGATACGTATCCATTGTATGAAATACAGGCGCAAACGGAACAAAAGCAGGACTTAATTACACATATTATGGTATTCGAAAATTACCCAGTAGAACAACAAATGGAACATAGAGAGAATCATAATGAAACAGAGTTAACAATAACGAATGTAACAATGACTGAACAAACAAATTATGATTTTAATGTTATGGTAATTCCTGGAGAAGATATTAAGGTGCATTTTCAATATAATGCCCATATGTATAATGATGAGAGTATCGAGCGAATGAGGAATCATTTGATTCAAATTATGCAACAAGTTGTAAATGACCCACAGATTGGTATAAATGAACTGGAATTAATAACAGTGGAAGAGAAAATACAAATTCTCGATGTGTTCAATGATACAGCGGCTGAATATCCATGTGAGAAGACAATTCATCAATTATTCGAAGAACAGGTGGAGCGTACACCAGATCATATTGCAGCGGTATTCGAAGGTCAGCAACTAACGTATCGTGAGCTAAATTTACGAGCAAATCAGTTAGCACGAACATTAAGAAATGAAGGAGTAAAGAGAGATCAGTTAGTTGGAATTATGGTAGAACGTTCATTAGAAATGATTGTGGGGATACTTGGAATATTAAAAGCCGGTGGTGCATATGTGCCAGTTGACCCAGAATATCCAAAAGAGCGTATCCAATATATACTGGAGGATTCGGGGGCTACTATATTATTAATACAAGACCAATTTCAAGAACGTACATCTTTCGTAGGAAAGATAGTATTGTTGGACGATGAGGAATCCTATCATAAAGAAGGAACGAATTTGAAATTGGAAGTAGGCTCTAATGAATTAGCTTATGTCATTTATACTTCTGGTACAACAGGAAATCCAAAAGGCGTTATGATAGAGCACCAAGCACTTGTCAATCGAATTCACTGGATGCAAAAAAGATATCCTATCGGAGAAACAGATATCGTTTTACAAAAAACACCATACAGTTTTGATGTATCTGTTTGGGAATTACTTTGGTGGGGAGCACAAGGGGCTAAAGTAGTATTTCTTGCTCCAGGTGGTGAGAAGGATCCAGAATTGATTATTAAAGCAATTGAGGAAAATCATGTTACAACCATGCATTTTGTGCCTTCTATGCTATCTGTTTTTCTAGATTATGTACAGAATGTTGAGACATTGAATCGTACACGTAGTTTACGTCAAGTATTTGCTAGTGGTGAAGCACTCCAAGTACAACATGTAAAACGTTTTAACAAGTTATTGGGTATGCATAATGAGACGAGGCTCATCAATTTATATGGACCAACTGAAGCAACAATTGATGTTTCATACTTCGATTGTCCATTAGACGAAACTTTAGAGCAAGTACCAATTGGTAAGCCAATTGACAATGTTCAACTGTATGTGGTTGACACAAAAGGCCATTTGCAACCAATTGGAATACCAGGAGAATTGTGTATTGCAGGAGTCGGATTGGCAAGAGGTTATCTTAACCGCCCTCAATTAACGGAAGAGAAATTTGTAGATAATCCATTTAATATAGGGGAGAAAATGTATAGAACAGGAGACTTAGCTCGTTTGTTACCAGATGGAAATATTGAATATCTAGGACGAGTTGATCATCAGGTGAAAATTCGGGGGTATCGCATTGAACTTGGTGAGATAGAGTCGAAATTATTGAAGATAGACGCAATTCAAGAAACAATTGTAATCGCAATGGAAGATGAAAATGGACAAAAGAGTTTATGTGCGTATTTTGTAGCGGATAAAGAAATTGATACAGAAAGTATAAGAGAAGCCCTATCTCATGGGTTACCTAAGTATATGATTCCAACTTACTTTATTCAGCTTATGCAAATGCCATTAACTCCAAATGGAAAGATTAATCGTAAGGCATTACCTGCCGTTGAGGAAAGCAAATTAACTAACAATAAATACGTCAAACCTCGAACGGAGATTGAAGAGCAGTTAGTTAATATATGGAAGAGTATTCTTGGTGATTTTAAGATCGGGATAAAAGATAATTTCTTTGATATAGGGGGACATTCTTTAAGGGCAACAACTCTGGTATCTAAAATTCGTAAAGAGTTGAAGGTTGATATAAAACTTAGAGAAGTGTTCCAATATTCGACGATTGAACAAATGGAAAAATTAATTGTAGGCCGAAAACAACATGCATATGTATCCATTCCGAAAATCACAGAGAGAGGACACTATCCAGTTTCATCTGCACAAAAAAGAATGTACATTTTGAGTCAATATGAAGGTGGCGAGCTAAGTTATAACATGCCAGGTGTTTTGAAGATAGAAGGGGAACTTGATCATGTAAGATTAGAAAAAGTTTTCCAACAGTTAATCCAGCGTCATGAATCACTACGTACAAGTTTTAAGATGATTCATGGAGAACTCATGCAAGAAATACATTCGAAGGTAGAATTTCAAATTGAACTTGTACAAGCAAAGGAAGAAGATGAATATATTTATGATTTTGTGCGTGAATTTGATCTGCAACAAGCGCCGTTGCTTAGAGTAAGGTTAATTCAACTGGAAAATAATCATCATATACTTTTATTTGATATGCATCATATCATTTCTGATGGAGTATCTATGAACATTTTAATGAGAGAGTTTGTGCAGCTATATGATGGAAAACAATTACCTTCTCTTCAAATACAATATAAAGACTACGCAGCTTGGCAGCAAAATATGATACATCAAGAGCAGATGAAAAAACAGGAAAGTTATTGGCTAGATATATTTAAAGGGGAAATTCCAGAATTGGAGTTGCCAACGGATTATGAAAGACCTTCTGTACGATCCTACGAAGGAGATGTGTTTGAGTTTGTTATCGATAAGCAAAGTATTCAAGGATTAAGTAACATTGAAGCTCAAACGGGAGCTACACTTTACATGATAATGCTAGCATCCTATACCATTTTATTATCGAAATATAGTGGACAAGAAGACATTATTGTAGGAACACCAATTGCAGGCAGAACTCATGCTGATTTAGAATCTGTGATAGGAATGTTTGTTAATACGTTAGCAATACGAAATTATCCAAGTGGAGAGAAGTCATTTGATTTTTACTTACATGAAGTTAAAGAAACGATGTTAAATGCGTATGAGAATCAAGAGTATCCATTTGAAGAATTGATACAGAAATTAAATATTAAAAAAGATGTAAATCGTAATCCATTGTTTGATACATTATTTGTCTTACAAAATAAAGAAAATACGAATATAAAAAGTGATCTGTTAACATTTAAGCCTTATGATATTCAAAATCAAACAATAGCTAAATTTGATTTAACAATGTATATACATTTTACTGATGATAAATTGATTGTTAGTTTTGAGTACTGTACGAAATTATTTAAAAAATCTATGATTGAAATTTTAGCAAAAGATTTCTCAACAATTTTATCTACAGTTGCTAAAGATCCTCGTATTCAATTAGGCAATATAAAGTTAGTTGAAGAAATAGAAAATGAAACGGAATTAGATTCAATAGAACTAACCTTTTAGTATTTCTTAGTTAAAGAGCATGTTTTTTATTGCATGCTCTTTAATAAAAATTAACTACAACGCTTTGAATAATGTGTAAATATAAAGTATATATTTTATAAAAATTGGGGTGCCTATAATGTCAGTATTTAAAAAGCAAGAGCTTTTTTGGAATAATATGTTTGATGCTGAAGATAATATGAGTTATCTACCGTATGTTAAAGCAATTAAAAATACTAGTAATAAGTATGATTATGTTTATTGTCCTTTATCATCTAATGTATCTCAAAAAATTAAGAATATGGCGAATGGATCTAATCTAGCAATATATTTAATACTGTTAACTGGGGTTGAATGTTTAATAAATAAATATACAGATGAAGAAAATATCATCATAGGATTTCCGACAATGCAAGTGGGGGATAAACAAGGCTCGATATTGAACGAATTTTTGATATTGAAAAATAAATTAGATCAAAATAGTACATTTAAATCAATATTTAATAGTATAAAATTATTAGTCAAAGAATCAATTGAAAATCAAAAAATTCCTTTTAAAAAAATGGTTCAAAATTTAAACTTACAATTTGATTCAAATAACTTGCCTATTATAAATACAATGGTTTCTTTAAAGGAAATTCATCAGGATACTTTTAATAAAGGTGTAGTTACAGATATCATATTTCATTTCGATTTAGAGAAAGATGTAATAAATTTAAAGTTAATATATAATGAAAATCTTTATGATAAAGATTTTATGAATCAAATTATAGAGCATTTAAACCGTATTTTCTCTGTAATTTTATATCAGTATGATCTTGAATTAAGTAAAGTTGAATTATTATCGGAAGTTGAGAAAAATAAATTATTAAAATCTTTCAACGATACTACATTTTATTATCCTGAGAAGAAGTTGCTTCATCAGTTATTTGAAGAACAGGTATATAAAACACCGAATCAATTAGCAATTGTATTTGAAAACCAGCAGCTGACGTACTGGGAGCTCAATGAAAGAGCAAATCAATTAGCTAGAACTCTAAGGAATGAAGGGGTAAAGGAAAATCAGTTAGTTGGAATTATGGTAGAACGTTCAGTAGAGATGATTGTAGGTATACTGGGTGTGCTAAAGGCAGGAGGTGCCTATGTGCCTATTGATCCAGAATATCCTGAAGATCGTATTAACTATATGCTAAAAGATTCTGGAGTAGAAGTATTATTGAGTCAACAACATTTGGAAATTCCTTTTTCTTACAAAAATAAGGTTTTATTATTAGATGATGCACTTACTTACCATGAAGATGCCTCCAATTTAGTTGGGATTAATACAGAAAGTCAATTGGCATATCTTATCTACACTTCTGGAACCACAGGTGAACCTAAAGGAGTAATGGTGGAACATGCTAGCATACATAACACAGTACAATGGAAAGCAAAATCATATGGGTTTACAAAAGATGATCGCATACTTATGTTTAGTACATTTGTGTTTGATTCATTTATTACACACTTTTTTGGGCCAATTATTTCTGGTTCAACAGTATATATTCTTAATGATAAACAGTGCGTTGATCCAACTGAAATCAAGAATGCTATCACATTATGGCAGATAACACATTTACAAAGCACCCCTAACTTTTTGTTTAAAGTATTAGAGAATATGGATAAATCAGATTTTGATTCAATAAAAAATGTAGTTGTTGGTGGAGAAAAAATTACTCCTGTACTCATTAAAAAGTTAAAAACTTTAAATCCAACAGTAGAAATATGTAATGAGTATGGGCCAACTGAGAATAGTGTAATTTCCACAATGCTATCAATTACGAATGTTGAAAAAACGCTTTCCATTGGTAAGCCAATCTCAAATGTCAAAATCTTTATTTTAGGGAAAAATAATAATCTTCAACCAATAAATGTTCCAGGAGAACTGTGTATTTCTGGAGATGGTGTTGCTAAAGGGTATTTAAATCAACCTGTGTTAACAGCGGAGAAATTTGTAGAAAATCCTTTTATCCCGGGAGAACGTATGTATAGAACGGGGGATCTGGCTAAATGGTTACCCGATGGAAATATTGAGTATATTGGTAGAATTGATGATCAAGTGAAAATTCGAGGATACAGAATTGAGTTAGGTGAGGTGGAGTCGGCACTTCAAAAATTGGAGATGGTTCGCGAGTCCATTGTTGTTGCCCGAGAGAATGAAGATGGAATAAAACAATTATGTGCCTACTTTATTGGAGAGGAAAGTCTAACGGTGGCACAACTCCGAGAGGCGATGTCAGAAGAGTTACCAGAATATATGATTCCATCGTACTTCGTACAATTGAAGCAAATGCCATTAACACCAAATGGTAAGATTGATCGTAAAGCATTACCTGAGCCAGAAGGAAACATACAAACAGGTACAGAGTACGTCGCGCCGCAAACTCCAATAGAAGAAATGTTAGTTTCAATTTGGCAAACGGTACTTGGTGTTTCGCAAATTGGAGTTTTGGATAATTTCTTTGATTTGGGAGGTGACTCAATTAAATCCATTCAAGTCTCCTCGAGACTGTATCAAGCTGGTTACCGAGTAGATATGAAAAACTTATTCAAATATTCAACTGTGGCGTCTTTAAGTCCGTATGTAGAGAAAATAACGCGAGTTGCTGAACAAGGAGAAATAACAGGTGAAGTTACATTAACACCAATTCAGCATTGGTATTTTGACCGTGAGGCGTCAGATCCTCAGCACTTTAACCAAGCATTCTTGTTATACCGCAATCAAAGATTTGATGTATTAGCTCTTCATAAGACAATGCAAAAAATAGCCGAACATCATGATGCACTGAGAATGGTCTTCCGTCAAACAGAACAAGGGTATGAGGCATGGAATCGTGGAATTGAGGAAGAAAAATTATTTAGCTTAGAAGTAAGAGATTTTACAGAAGAGGTAAATCCTTCCTCAGTAATTGAAGAGGCTGCAAATGCGATCCAAAGTAGTATTGATTTAAGAGAAGGGCCGTTAATGAAACTGGGTTTATTCCAGTGTGAAGAAGGCGATCATTTATTGATTGTGATTCATCATTTAGTCGTAGATGGTGTGTCTTGGAGAATCTTACTGGAAGATATCGAAGCAGGATATGAACAAGCGATAAATGGAGAGGAAATCCAATTCCCACAAAAAACAGACTCCTTCCAATTATGGGTTGAACATTTGACTCGTTACGCGAACAGCCCAGAGATGGAGAAAGAACGTGAATATTGGAATGAGATTGAACAAATCCCAACGGGATTGTTGCCAAAAGATAAGGAACAAGATTGTGGATTGATAAAGGATAGTGAAGTCGTTACAGTCCAATGGACAGCTTCTGAAACCGAGCAGTTATTAAAACAAGCAAACCGAGCATATAACACTGAAATCAACGATTTATTGTTAACTGCTTTAGGAAGAGCAATTCATAAGTGGACAGGAATGGAAATAATTACTGTAAATCTAGAAGGACATGGACGCGAGTCTATTCTTTCGGATCTTGATATTACTCGTACAGTAGGATGGTTTACGAGTCAATATCCAGTAGTTCTACCGATAGAAGCAGGAAGCGATATCTCTTATCAGATTAAAAATATTAAAGAAGGATTGCGCAGGATTCCAAATAAAGGGATTGGATATGGCCTTTTAAAATATCTATCTGAAAATCAAGAAAAGCAGCCCCTTATACTGAAGCCTGAGATTAGCTTTAACTATCTGGGACAGTTTGACCAAGATTTAGAGAATAGTGCGATGCAAGCATCTCCTTATTCGAGCGGTTCAGATATAAGTCAGTATCAAATGAGAGCATATGTGCTTGAAATCAATGGTATGATATCTAATGGGAAATTATCGTTAGGAATTGGTTATAATAGAAAACAATATCAAAAGGAAACGGTAGAAAAAGTAGCCGATTGGTTACATACGAGCTTGCAGGAAGTCCTTGAACATTGCGTAATGAAAGAGCGAGCGGAGCTGACACCAAGTGATATTATTTTCAAGGGAATGACAATCGAGGCATTAGATCGAATTATAGAGGAAACTAAGCACATAGGTGAAATTGAAAATGTGTATCCATTAACACCAATGCAAAAAGGTATGTTATTCCATAGCTTGTTGAACTCGCAATCAGAAGCTTATTTTGAACAAGCGACGTTCGATGTACAAGGAAGTATGAATGTAAAAGCATTTGTTCAAAGTTTGGAGCAATTGGTACAAAGACATGCCATATTCCGAACGAATTTTATGAGTGATTGGAACGATGAGCCGTTACAAATTGTATACCGAAATCGAAAAGTTGATTTTCATTTTGAAGATCTTCAGGAAATGGACGAATCATCACGTGAAGAGTGGATAAAGAGGTATACCGCTGAAGATAAAGAAAGAGGATTTAATCTTGCTGAAGATGCATTAATGCGTATGACAATTTTACGTACTAATGAGCAAACATACCATGTTATCTGGAGTTTCCACCATATTTTAATGGATGGTTGGTGCATGCCAATTATAATCCAAGAAATCTTTGAAACTTACTATGCAATTCAGGAACAAAGAGAGCCTAAGTTATCTGTAGTAACGCCATATAGTAATTATATCGAATGGTTAGAGGCGCAAGATCACGAGGAATCTTCGAAATATTGGAACGATTACTTAGATGGATATGAAGGGCAAACAGTATTACCAAAAGAAAACTTGAAAAATGAAGATGAAGGTTATGTTTTGGACGAGCTACTTTGTGAATTTGATAGAGAATTAACGAAGAAAATGAAACAGGCGGCTAGTGATAATCAAGTTACAATCAATAGTTTAATTCAGACAGCGTGGGGAGTGCTACTACAGAAATATAATGGTAGTCAGGATGTAGTGTTTGGAAGTGTTGTATCAGGAAGACCAACTGATATATCAGGTATAGAAAATATGATTGGTTTATTTATTAATACGATTCCTGTACGTATTCGTTGTGAAGCAGAAGAATCCTTTATAGAGGTTATGAAAAGAAATCAGAAGCAGGCAATAGCTTCACATGCATACGATACACATCCATTGTATGAAATACAGGCACAAACAGAACAAAAACAGGACTTAATCACAAATCTTATGGTATTTGAGAACTATCCTACAGAGACAGAAATGGAACGTGTTGGTAACCAGTCTGAAAACCTCTTAGAAGTTAAGAATGCAAATATGGAGGAACAAACAAATTACGATTTAAATTTAATTGTTGTTCCAGGAGAAGAATTTAAAATTCGACTTAATTACAATGCCAATGTGTATGATAGTACAAGTATAGAAAGAATTCGTGGTCATTTGATTCAAGTTATTCAACAAGTTGTAAATAACCCACAGATTTGTATACAAGATTTAGAAGTAGTAACGGCAGAAGAGAAAGCACAAATTCTTGAAGTATTCAATAATACAGTAAGTGAATATCCACGTGAAAAGACTATTCATCAATTGTTCGAAGAACAGGTGGAGCGTACACCAGATCACCTTGCGGTTGTATTCGAAGATCAGCAATTGACATATCGTGAGTTGAATGAACGAGCTAACCAATTGGCAAGAACGCTTAGAAAGGAAGGCGTACAGGCAAATCAGTTAGTTGGAATTATGGTAGAACGCTCACTAGAAATGATCGTGGGGATACTTGGAATCTTAAAAGCAGGTGGTGCTTATGTACCGATTGATCCAGAGTATCCACAGGAACGAATTCGTTATATGTTGGAGGATTCGGGAACGAAGATTCTCTTGTTGCAACGCCATTTGCAACATAAGAACACTTTTACATCTAAAGTTCTATTTTTAGATGATGCAGCGGTGTATCATAAAGACGGTTCGAATTTGGAATCGAAAATTGGGCCGAATAATCTAGCTTATGTTATTTATACTTCAGGAACCACAGGTAATCCTAAAGGTATTTTAACGACGCATCAAAATATAATTCGAGTTGTTCGAGATACAAATTATATTTCATTGGATACACAGGATAAAGTACTTCAATTGTCGAGTTATGCGTTTGATGGATCAACTTTTGATATATATGGTTCGTTATTAAATGGAGCCGAACTGATTCTTATTTCTAAAGAAATATTGTTAAACATGGAAAGATTAACGAATTACATTGTAAAAGAAAATATTACGGTTCTCTTTATAACGACAGCTCTATTCAATGTTCTGGTTGACGTTAACATAAATTGCTTAACTAATATTAGAAAAATTCTGTTTGGTGGGGAACGTGTATCAGTAGCACATGTACGAAAGGCAGTCCAGCATATAGGAGAGAATAAAATTATACATGTCTATGGCCCAACGGAAAGTACAGTATTTGCAACGTACTATGAAGTGAATGAAGTGGAAGATAGTTCTGAAAATGTACCAATTGGAAAACCATTAAGCAATACAACAACGTATATTGTGAACAAAAATGGTCAATTACAACCTATAGGAGTAGCTGGAGAACTTTGGATTGGGGGAAGTGGTCTTGCAAAGTCCTATCTAAACCGTCCTGATTTAACTTCAGAAAAATTTGTGAATAATCCATTTATACCAGGTGAGCGCATATACAAAACAGGTGATTTGGTAAGATGGCTATCTGATGGGAATATTGAATATTTAGGAAGAATTGATCAGCAGGTGAAAATTCGAGGCTATCGAATTGAACTAGGAGAGATTGAAGCAAATCTCTTAAAAATAGAATCAGTTCAAGAGGCTATCGTGGTTGTACGGGAAAATGAAGATAGATCAAAACAATTGTGTGCATACTTTGTGGCAAATAATGACTTAACAGTAGGACAAATACGAGAGGCTATGTCGCAAGAATTGCCAGACTATATGCTTCCATCTTACTTTGTACAGTTAACACATATGCCGTTAACGCCAAACGGTAAAATTGATCGTAAAGTGTTACCTGAGCCAGAACAAAGTCTACAAATAGGTATAGAGTACGTTGCGCCACAAACTCCAATAGAAGAAATGTTAGTATCAATTTGGCAAACGGTGCTGGGTGTTCCTCAAATTGGAGTATTAGATAATTTCTTTGATTTGGGAGGCGACTCAATTAAAGCGATTCAAGCTTCTTCAAAGTTATTACAAGCAGGATATAAAATAGAAATGAAGCATTGGTTTAAGTATCAAAGTGTTGCAGAATTAAGTTTACATGTAAAACCTGTTACTCGATTGATAGACCAAAAAGAAATAATAGGAGAAGTTACGTTAACACCAATTCAGCGCTGGTTCTTTGAAAAGAAGATGGAAGCATCTCATCATTTCAATCAGTCGGTTATGTTATATCAGAAAAATGGATTTGATGTGCTAGCTCTGCGTAAGACAATGCAAAAAATAACCGAGCACCATGATGCGCTTCGTATGGTCTTCCGTCAAACAGAACAAGGGTATCAGGCATGGAATCGTAGAATTGAGAAAGAAAAATTATTTAGTTTGGAAGTGATGGATTTTACAGGAGAAGTAAATCCTGCTGCAGCGATTGAAGAGGCTGCGAATATGATTCAAAGTAGTATTGATTTGAGTAAAGGACCGCTAATAAAACTAGGCCTGTTTCAGTGTAAAGAAGGCGATCATTTATTGATTGTAATACATCATCTAGTGGTAGATGGTGTATCTTGGAGGATATTATTGGAGGATATTGGGTCGGTTTATGGACAGGTAGTAAACGGAGAAACTATTCAATTACCACAAAAAACAGATTCCTTCCAATTATGGACAGAACAATTATCTCTCTATGCAAATAGTCCAGAAATGGAAAATGAGCGCGAATATTGGAATGAGATTGAACAAATCCAAACGAGATTGTTACCAAAAGATAAAGAACAAAATTATGGTTTGATAAAAGATAGTGAAGCTATTAATGTGGAATGGACGAAACTTGAAACAGAACAGCTATTAAAGCAAGCAAATAATGCTTACAATACGGAAATAAATGACCTATTGTTAACGGCTTTAGGTACAGCAATTCATCAATGGACAGGAATGGATAAAATCGCTGTGAATTTAGAGGGACATGGAAGAGAAACCATTCTTTCTGATCTCGATATCACTCGTACTGTAGGGTGGTTTACAAGTCAATATCCAGTGATTTTACCAATTGAAGTAGAGAGCAGCATTTCTCAGCGGATTAAAAATATCAAAATGGGACTGCGACAAGTTCCAAATAAAGGAATAGGTTATGGTGTTTTAAAATATTTAACCAATCATCAAGAAAAACAGACATTTACTCTTAAGCCAGAGATTAGTTTTAATTATCTCGGTCAGTTTGACCAAGACTTAGAAAATAGTTTAATGCAAATTTCTCCGTATTCAAAAGGAGATGATGTAAATATCTATCAAAAAAATCGATATACATTAGATATTAATGGTATGGTTATTGATGGAAGTTTATCAATTACAATTACCTATAGTCATGCGCAGTATTACAAAGAAACAATCCAAGAGTTAGCAGAATTATTAAAAGAGGCATTGAAGGGGATTATTGAACATTGTGTAATGAAAGAGCAAATAGACCAGCTGCACCATTTGGAAGAGAATGAGTTTGCTGAATCAATTAGTTCGAAAGAAGTAGAGAAATTTGCAGATGAGTATTTTAATAGTTTGTATTTGAAAGATGTTCCAGGTGCTATTTTTGTTGTAGTTCAAGATGGTAAAGTACTTTTATCTAAAGGATACGGATATTCAGATGTTGAGAACAAAATACAAATGAATGCAAACAAAACATTAATGAGAGTAGGTTCAATTACAAAATTATTCACTTCTACAATTATGATGCAACTTGTAGAACAAGGTGAAATTAATTTATATGAAGATATCCAGGCATATTTAGGAGATATTGAAATCCCAAGGAAAATAAATTCTCCTCTTACGATTGAACATTTGATGAGCTATACTACCGGATTTGATTATTCTGATCAAGGAATGGGAAAATTGACTAACTTTGATAAATCAAATCCTATAACATTAAAAGAGTTCATTAAAGAAAATATGCCTACGGTGGTTTATGCGCCTGGTGAGCGATATAATTATGAAAATTTTGCATTCGTACTTCAAGGATATATAGTGGAAAAACTTACAGGTTTTCCTTTCCATCAATATGCAAAGGAAAACTTATTAAAACCACTTGGAATGTCCAATAGTAGTTTTATTCAAACTGTGGAATTACAGAATAAACTTGCAACAGGCTATGATATAGAAAACAGTAAGGTTCCATGGTATGAGTATAGTCCTGTTGATAATTCTACTGGTAGTATGTTATCAACAGGAGAAGACATAGCTAAATTTATGATTGCTATGTTGCAACATGGAGTGTATGGTGAAAATCGAATATTAGACTCAGCTTCTATAAAACAAATACTCTCTTTAAAATCCGAAAAAAACCCTCAGGTAAGTTATAGCAGTTACGGATTTGAAACAAATTTCCATCCAAATTATATGGGGGAAAATATATTTGCAAAGAGTGGAAATATATCTGGATTTAGTTCGTTTATGTGGTTATTACCTGAAGTGAACACTGGGGCATTTATCATGTGTAATAAGAGCGTTATAAATAAAATCGAAATTTTTGAAGCATTTATGAATCATTTTTACCCATCTTTACAAGGCAGAAAATCTTTAGAATTAGTTTAAATTAATCTAAACTTTATGTTATTAGTATGCTTGGCTAAGTAAAGAGATAGTAATTAATCTATGATTTGTAAAACAATCAAGATGATGGGTAATTTTGATAGGTGTTAATTTCGTAGAATCGAGGCAGGAAGATAATTCAGTTAAAAATTATTTTTTAACCTTAGACAATCTGTGAGATAGAAATAATATTACTCAAAAAACCGCCTTACAAGGCGGTTTTTTGAGTGGAAATAAATAATGAGAATTAGACATATTCACTAGGGAGGAGTAGTAATCCGGCTATTTTAGTATTAAAATAGGTTTGCATAGAAAAGTTCAATTTAGGGTTTGTGAATCTAAAATTCACAATATTTAATAGGGGGTATATTATGTATCGTATTTTTATTATAGAAGATGACTCAAAGATTTCTTCTATTTTAAAGAAGAATATGGAGAAATATGGATTTGAAGCGAGTTGTGCTTCAGATTTTCGCAATTTGCTAACCGAATTGGAAGAATATGAGCCACATTTGGTACTACTTGATATTAATCTACCATATTTTGATGGTTACTACTGGTGTAGACAAATAAGAGTACGTTCAAGTATTCCGATTATCTTTATATCTGCACGTGCAGGTGAGATGGATCAGGTAATGGCTATTGAAAATGGCGGTGATGACTACATTACAAAACCTATTCATTTAGATTTATTAATGGCAAAAGTAAAAAGTACGTTGCGAAGAGTTTATGGGGAATATGCTATTATGTCAACTGATATAGGCACAAATGAGAATGAAATCAATGTGTATGGATTACGGCTAAATATTCCACGTAATGAGCTTATGTGGAAAAATGAGAAGGTTGAGTTAACGAAAAACGAACGATTGTTGACAGAATGTTTTATGCGTCAAATTGGGAAGCCGGTTTCTCGTGAGAAGCTTTTGGAGACTTTGTGGGATGATGTTCAATTTGTTGATGATAATACGCTAACGGTCAATGTAACAAGGGTTAGGAAGAAGTTGGAGGAAATTGGGTTACCTAATGTGATTGAAACGATTAGGAAACAAGGTTATAAGCTTTCCTTAAGCGATGAGCATATGGGAGAAGACTCATGAAACGATCAACAATAATTTTATTTTTACAGGATAGATTGTTATATATGTATTTATGCCTGCTTATTATTGGGCTTGGAACGGGGATTATGCTTATAGATAAAGTAAGTTCTTCAGGGTTAATAGATGGGGGGATAATATTTTATTTTATACTGCTTTCACTATTTTTAATGGGATTATGGCTGATTATTGATTACCTTCGACAAAAAGCTTATTACAATCAAGTTAAGGATGCAATTACTCGATCAGATTTAGATGCTATAGAGATTGTGCAGGCCATGGTAACAAGAGAACAACACTTAGTAGCTAAACTCTTACAAGAACAATACAGTAATTATTTGAATGAGCTCAGAATATACCGTCGACAGCAGGAGTTACATAATCACTTTGTATTACAATGGGTGCATCATATGAAAACTCCTGTATCAGTTATTGACTTACATATACAAGAAGCTTTGCAGCAAATACCATACACGAAGGAAGAGCAAGAGACATTAGTAGTTAGTATACAAGAAGAAACAAACAGAATGATAAGAGATTTAGAAATGATGTTGTATACTGCACGCCTCGATAAGTTTGAGATTGATAGTCACTTAAAAAAAATTTCACTTCATAAGTTGATTAGTTCTGTTATAAATGCACATAAGAGTTTTTGGATACGTTATTCTATATTTCCGAAGATTGATGGAGAGGCATGGATAGAAACAGATGAGAAATGGATGACATTCTTGTTAAACCAACTAGTTAGTAATGCCATTAAATACAGTAAGGATAAACCAGGTACAAAGCAGCTGGTTTTTCGCTTGGAAGAAAGTGAGCATGGGGGAGGAAAAATGAGTGTGATAGATGAGGGAATTGGAATCGCAGCACACGATCTTCCAAGGGTGTTTGAACCATTTTTTACTGGGGAGAATGGAAGGACAGCAGGAGAATCGACAGGAATGGGATTGTATTTAGCAAAAGAGGTGTGCAACCGTCTTGGTCATGCTTTATCTGTAACATCAGTTTTTGGGGAAGGGACTACATTTATAGTCAGCTTTGAACCTCGTGGAATTCATATGTTTGATATAAGGTGACGATATTGTAAGCTTTATAGGCTGATATAACAATATTTTGTGGTTTTTATGGGGGATTGGGTGACAATATTGTAAGGTTTTCTGCCAATTTTGAAAGGGAAATCGATGGGTTTAATACCTTTTTTGAATTATACTGGTATTAAATTAAAGAGGAGGGATTGTATAATGAGTATGCTTGAAGCACAGGGCCTTGGTAAAATATATAGCTCTAAAGGATCAGTTGTTTATAAGGCGCTAGATGATATTAATTTAACCATTGAGCCCGGCGAATTTGTGGGGGTCATGGGGCCTTCAGGAAGTGGAAAGACGACTTTGCTCAATCTTTTATCAACAATTGATCGCCCAACATCAGGTCAAATCAAAATTGGTGGTATTGATCCAAGCAAACTAAGCCAAAAGAAACTTTCATTATTTAGAAGACGTGAACTTGGTTTTGTTTTTCAGGATTTTAATTTATTAGATACACTATCAATTAAAGAAAATATTGTTTTGCCATTAGTACTCGAAGGAGTTGCTCCTGGTATTATTGAAGAAAAACTTCAGCCACTCGCTAAATGGTTGCAGATTGATAAAATATTAAATAAACGTACATATGAGGTGTCTGGTGGACAGAAACAGCGTGCAGCGATTGCACGTGCATTTATTCATAAGCCTTCTTTAATACTTGCGGATGAATTAACGGGAAACTTGGATTCTAAGGCAGCAAAGGATGTAATGGACTCGTTAAAAGATATGAATGAACAAATGAATGCAACCATTCTTATGGTGACTCATGATCCGTTTTCAGCAAGTTATTGTCAACGTATTGTATTTATTAAAGATGGAAGACAGTTCTCAGAAATTCGACGTGGTACAAATCGACAAGCATTTTTCCAACAAATCTTAGATGCATTGAGCGTTTTAGGAGGGAATTTTGATGACGTTTCGTTCGCTCGCGTTTAGTAACATTCGAGGTAAATGGCGTTCATATAGTGCCTTTTTCCTAAGTAGTGTATTTTCTGTAATGATTTTTTATATCTATGCAGCTTTTCTAGCTCATCCGGATGTAGTAAATGGGAATATTATAGCTGCCGATAAAGTGAGACTAGGCATGATATTCTGTGAATATGTAATATTTATTTTCTCATTTCTATTTGTACTCTATTCCAATTCCGCATTTTTGAAGACAAGAAAACAGGAATTTGGCTTGTTTTCATTATTCGGAATGACTCGTATGCAGTTGCGTAGACTTGTTATTTATGAAAATTTAACAATTGCGGTGCTAGCAATTTCAGTAGGAATTGGTTTAGGGATATTATTTAGTAAGATGTTTTTTATTGTGCTTTCAATGTTGCTTAATATGAGTGATACTATTACATTTTTTGTTCCGCTTCAAGCAGTCGGGTTAACAATGGGGAGTTTTTTAGTATTGTTTACACTTATATCGTTTTGGAGTGTACTAGGGATTGGGCGTACAGAAATAATTGAATTGCTTAAAGCTTCAAAGAAAACAAAAGGGGAATTGTTTTATTCACCTTGGCTTGTTGTACTAGCAATCGTATCTTTATTGGTTGGTTATACAATTGCACTTATGTTAAATGGTGGAAACTTCGGTTTGCTGGATATGCAAGAATTTAGTATGTTGGCAATTGGTATTATGGTTGCTGTGGTGATTGGTACATATTTATTATACTCTCAGTTCAGTATATTATTGTTACGATTTATCCAAAAACGTTATAATGTCTATTACAATCGTACGAATATGATGGTAATTGCTCAGCTTGGTTATAAGATGAAGGATAATGCTAGGATGCTATTTATAGTATCAATTTTAAGTGCTATTATTGTAACTGCATCAGGTGCATTTTCTATTTTAGCAGCATCAGCGCAGCAAGAAGAATTAAAGGAAATGATTTCACTTACGATGTTTATTGGCCTATTTATCAGCTTGTTATTTTTCATTGCAGCTGGTAGTATGATTTACTTTAAGTTATTTACCGAGTTAAAAGAAGACCAAGCGCAAATTAAGGCACTAATAAGGATTGGGATAACAGATGGTGAAATTCGAAAAATTGTTTTCACACAAGTTGGAATTATCTTCTTTTTACCTTGTGTCGTTGGAATTATTCATGCGTTAGTTGCGATGAAAGCATTGGACAATATTCTTATGTCATCTAGTTGGTTTTATTCGTTTATCGTTATTGGGATTTATTTGGTTATGCAGACAATATATTTTCTTATTGCTTGTCGTAGTTATATGGGTAGTATGCTACCAAAGAGAATTTAGTTATAAAAATTTCAAATGAGAGGCGCTGTAGATAATTCTAGGAAAACTATATTTTATAGTTTTTTCTAGATTTACACAGTGCCCTTTATTTTATTATGTTTAATTAATAGATTTTAATTGGTATTTAAGGTTTTGGTGCTGTACAATTTAAAACTAACTATATCTAAAGTAATATAAAAAAGAGCTATAAAAAATCGATTATTTAATGTAAAGGGGAGTTGTATCATATATGAATAATATAGTATTATTTTGTCTTCCATATGCAGGAGGATCAGAAAGCATATACGCTAATTGGAAAAAGTATTTAGATCCCTCAATAGAATTACATGCTATTAAATTATCAGGAAGAGGAAAGAGATTTAATGAGTCACTATATTCTTCTTTAGATAAAGCAATTGAAGATATTTATTCTCAAATTAAACCATACTTACATAAGCCTTTCATCTTTTTTGGCCACAGTATGGGAAGTTTATTAGCCTACGAATTAGCCTATAAAGTTAAGCAATTAAATGGAGTTAATCCATTGCATATGTTTTTATCTGGTGGGAAAACCCCTCAAGGCTACGCTAATGAAAACAAGAAAATTCATTTGTTCCCGAATGAAGAATTTAAAAATGAGATTAAACAAATGGGAGGAACACCTCAAGAAATACTTGATAATCCAGAGTTGCTGGATATTTTTATTCCTATTCTAAAATCAGACTTCAAAATAATTGAAAATTATATTTTTTCAAGTGATAATTTTAAGTTTGATTGCAATATAACTGTGCTTCATGGTCGAAAAGATGATATCTCAGAAGAAGAAATACTAAGATGGAAGCTATATACTAAAAAAAATTGTAATATTGTTCCTTTTGAAGGAGGACATTTTTTTATAAATGAGTGTACAGAATCAATTGTTAAACTTATCAATCAAGAAATTCAAAACAAATTTCTGTATAATTATAATTTCATCTAATTTATGTAACTAAAACCCTCACTTAGCTATTTCTTAAAGTGGGGGAGTTTTATTATTGATATAAAAATTATATTGTTTTTACTATTATTTTTTGTATAAAAAGTAAATTCATCTCCCACCTATCGTTGTACGGCGCTCTTCACACGCTTGAGGAAGGAGAATTCTTTCAGGGAATACGTTAAAATATCTCTAAGCGGAAATAAGGTATAATTTCTTAGAATAACATGAACTCCTCATATAATTGATGAGTACTAATAATTTTTACACTATCAGGGAGTTTATGCTCTGTTGCACATAATGCCATTTTATATGTTTTATCTATATCATATTGTTTAAAGTAATATGTATTAGAATTACTAGAATTAAGGTTATCAATTCTATTTTCATCAAAATTAATTGTAAAAGAGTCTAAAGGGATAGAAAGTCCCTGACCAATAGCCTTTATATAGCTTTCCTTCAAAGTCCACAATTCATAAAAAAAACATTCTTGTTTTAAAGGGGATTTTAGTTGTAAAGTATTATATTCCTTTGACGAAAAGAATTGTTTAGCAATATTTATATCTATTGCTTCAATACGCTCAATATCAATTCCCATTGAAGAGGTACCACAACATCCTACTATCCAATCACCTGAATGGGAAATATTAAAATGAGTATGATCGAAATTAATAATAAACGGTTTTCCATATTTATTTATACGAAATTTTATTTCATGGTTCTTTATAGTTAATTTTTTGCAAATGATATATCTAGCTAAAATATCCCCGAGTAAAGTCCTTAGAGCATCTTCAGATTTATAAAATCGGCTTATTCGCTCACGTTTTTCATCTGAAACAGAGGCTAGTAACGTGTACAATTTTTCCTTGTTGATATTTTTATCTAACTTCACAGCATAAACATCTAACATAAGTAAACACCCTTTTTTAGTTTATAGATATATTTCAATTTCAAATGAATTACTACCAGTTTAATATTTGATTGTATATTTTAGTTATCTTAAGATTTATTAACTCTGATAGAAATAATATATAATTTTATCCGTTCTTTTGGAAGAAACTTTGTGGGGAAAGTTAACTTTTTTTAAAAATCGGAAGTAAAACTATCATAAGTACGGCATATGCCTTGCAGAAGCAAAAAATGTTGTTCGAAATAAAATAAACAACATATGAAATTTAAACGAATCTATAAATATATTATATGAAAGTGAGGGGAAATTAGTTAGATAAAGTTTCTATTCAAATTATCAAAATACTAAAGGCATTGGGAATACATAAGTAAAAAATCTGCCATGAAACAGGTTGATAAAAAAAGATGGTACAGGAAGAAATAAAGACATTAAAATTTTTAATCCCCCTCAGCTAGGGCGTCTTTCTAGTGATATACGTCACGATACTTAAAAAATATAATGGTTATTCTCTAAATCATGAGAACTAGGAGGATATCTTAATGAAAAAGAGACCATTCTTGTACTTCGAACGGCCCATAAGGAGTTTGAATAGTACGTAGTTCAATGTTTAGAGTGGATATTGTTAGGTGTTGATAGAGGCGATTAAATATTTCTGATTTTTCGTCTGATGCGGTAAAAAATCTATTTAATAAAATTTATAATTACGGCAATAATAGCAAATAAAATGATACCAACCAAACAGGAACCAGTAACAATTTGTGCATATAATTTATTTTTATTATTTTCCATTTTAGCTCACTCCTGTATAGCATTAAGTTTTACATACTATTAGTTTAAATTAGGTACGCCATTTAAACCATTGAATTATACAAGTGATTCCTTACAGTTTTGTAAGGTTACTTGCGAAATTGTAAGGAATTAATCTTTTGCCATGAAACTAAACTGGCAATGGATAAGCTAACAAAAACAATTAATTAGGTATCATGGTCACAGCTTCGAACTTAGTTGGAATATAAAACAAAATGGTACGGTAAAAAGATAACTGATGTATTGAAAATATTTGCTTCCAGCCAACTATGTTCTTTTGGTGGATATCCAAACAAAGACATTAAAAATTTAAAACTACGTAAATTGGGCTGCCCTTCTTACCTTACACTCCATGTTTGGGATATTAATGCAATTATCAATCTAAAGAATGGAGCAAAAAGGCTTCTAACTGCAAGGACTGCGGAGCTAACCTAATTAATTTGAGTTTGATAAAATTCTTTACTTTGGAATCCCTCATTTTTAATTGAAGTGAAAGTGTGAGTTGTTCAAAAATGATAGTTAAATTTACTTGATGATATAATACAATTAATAAGTTGGTTTAAATAAACCATTTGAAATGATTCCGGTTTGTGTACTTATTTAGAGTGAATATAAAAAATAGTAGATGAGGTTGAATTTTCCTTACCTATTAACTAAGGGGCTATTTTTAGAGAAAGTTTGTTACAAGAAAAGAATAGGGTATGAGATGTAGAAGAAAGGGATTTAATGAAGTTATTGAAAAATTTTCCATAACCGTATTCGATTATGGAAAAAATTTTGTTTTTTTATATGTTAGTGAAAAAATAAATTTTTAATAAGAAGCAGATACTTTTTGTTCATTTTTTTCCTTAACTTTAGAGTTCAGTGTTTTTGATATTATATAGTACAAAAATGTACCAATTAATCCTAAGGTAAGAAGTAATCCCCCCATATATATAGGGCGAGTCCACTCTCCAATAATAATTAGTAAAGAAGATATAATCATTGCTCCATAGAAGGTTAAGCTATTAAAGGCCATATAGGTGCTACGTGCGTTAGGTGGTGCAAGTTCTCCTAGCATTGCCTGTTTAATAGGAACATACATTAGTTCACCGATTGTTCCAATAAACATGGCAATAAAAAGAAGAGACACACTATTAGTAAAAGTGAAAATGCTGAAACATATTGAGAAGATTAGCATTCCTGTGACCAAAGTCCAGCGATCACTCCATTTTTTGAATAAGAATAATATAGTACTTGATAATAGAACTACAAGAATTGTATTCTCTGTTCGGAGAAACCCTAATACCTTTGTGCCATCAAGCATGAAATCTACTCCAAAGAATGAAGTCGAATGAAGAGGAATATCTTTTTCAAGACGAATCCCAATATAGTTTGTTAAGGATTGTTCCAAGGAAAAGATTAATATCGCTCCTAGAATATAAAGCATAAACAGTTTATCTTTTAAAACGGTTATATAGGATTGAAACATCTCTATTGTTGAAAAATTTTTCTTAGAGTTAAAGGACATGGATGAGGGTTCTGGTGTATAGGTCTCTGTGATAAGAAATATAGTTATGAATACAGATAATAAAGAGATGAATGAAATCCCAATAAATAATTCAAACAAGTAGTTTTTGAAAAGAAATGCTCCAATAATTCCTCCGATTGCAGTTGATAAATTTCCTAACCAGTAACTAATTGTATATACAAATTTTCTCGATTCAGAATTAGTAATATCAATAATCATAGCTTGTGCTGCAGGCTGAAACATTCCCCCAAAAAACATATTAATGATAAAGAATATTGCAGTAATATAAGGTAAGTTAAACCAAGGGGAATTACATAGTGTTATAAACAGATAAGAAAATAATATGCCAAGCTCAGAATATATCATTATTTGTCTCCGACCTATTTTGTCTGAGACATGTCCTCCAATAAAGCCTCCAACCCCTCCACTAATCACAATTATTATAAGAATAATACCCGTTTTAGTGGTTCCAATTTTCTGAGCAAAATAGATCGCCAAAAAAGGTATAACAGCCATGGAAATAAGGCTACCTAGAAATTGCATGGCCAGACGAAGTTTGATGTTAGGATGGATATCTTTTATTTTCACATAAATCACTCCTTATTTATTAGGGATAGGTCTAAATTATCTAGGCGATTGTTTCGTTATCTCCTTCTATATTAAGTTTATATATTAATTAATAAACGTTAAACATATTAAACGTATTCTGTTTAATAAGGCTAAATACGATTCAACAGTTAGTGAAGGTGTTTCAATATAGATGGTAAACTAGCCTCTGTTTCACTTCACAAATCGGATAAATACAGTCTAGAAAAAACAATCACAAAATCATTCAGTTCTTAAAAAATCTTTGAGAATTGATAAGGTACCCCAAAAAAATGTTGGATTTCAAGTCTGTATTCGCTTTGTAAAGAATTGTACATGGAAATTTATTATCCTCTTCACAGATTGAAGAGACCCAGGCTCACCATTTGAATTCTTCTAATGGCTTAAGCATAGTTGATTTATAAAGTGCTTCTATTAAAGTAAAATACATGAATGTCGTATCAAAAATAACTCGTATTTCTTTTTCAGTAACCTTTGACCCTACAAAACCATTCTAACTATATAATTTAATTGAAACATTTAAGATAGTAGATCTTATTTTCATCAGTTTTAACCTCACTTTCATTGGAAACTCCTCTCATAATAAATAACTAGTCAATCGGATTTTATTGTAATTTGTTTTCACTGTCAATATTATAAGATGTAAAATTTGAAATATTTTTACTATTTTATATATTATAATGAAATAAATAAAGTTTTTTCGCAAGTGGATAGTCTATTAAAGAGGCCGCTTATTTGGAAAGTAGTTTAGTAGTGAACTACCCGCCACTTAACGTCCTAATGGACTGTTAAAAGTGGAGGCTTTTCGGTTAGTCGTTACTTTTGATAGCTAACGAATTCGTCCTAAGACAGCCGAGCTAACTCTTTTGTTCCGAGGATTATTTTATTGCTATATACGCTAACGCTAATAGACATATTGCTTCATTTTTGATAGTTAAATCTCTATTGAGATTTATACCGCATATACAAGAATATACTCGCTCAAACAATGATATTTTTTTACATTTCCACAACTACTACATGCTTTTATGGAAATAAATATGTCCTAATTTTATTTCAAATTCCAATTGTAATTACCATGTTTATATTTAAGAGCAGCAAGCAAAAATAAACAGAACCCAATATCGGTTCGGTTTATTTTCTAATAATTATTTGTGTTATACATTGTAATGTGGAAATGGTATAACTTTTTAGTATTTTTTTTTTAATAATTAGGGCAGGAATAATAGTATGAAAGCAACTGGAATTGTTTGAAAGATTGACGAGTTAGGAAGAGTTGTAATGCCAAAAGAGCTTAGAGATATGCTAGGTATAGGGATTAAATTAACATTAGAAATTTATGTTGATAGTGAAAATGTAATTTTAGGAGATGGGGAAATTACTTTAAGTCTGAATGGAGCTAAATAATTAGCAGAAAAACTAGAAAAATTTGTATAAAATAAGTTTAATATCCGAAAGGTCCCATTTGCATCAAGTAACATCTGTAAAGGTGTATTGTTTACTAGTAGGATGAAATGGTATTTAAAAAGATATTTTGATAAGTAGCTAGTTTATAGTTAAAGTTATTATTTTGTTTAATTAAAAAAGCGAAAAACATCTCAGATATTTTACTTTCAGCATTTGTACAGAATTTATGGAATTCATTTTTTTCTACTTTTAGATTGAAGTAACCCATTTTTTCGGTAAAGCCAACTTTAGTATAAAAAACTATGAGATATTCTTCATCAAAGACCATACTAATCATACCGTTAAAATGGAGTTCATAACCAGGATAGTTAAAATCTGCCCATCTATAAATGGAATATATCATAGTTCTTCAACTTCTATTTCCAATAAGATTTGCATCTAAACTTGTAATAGTAGTTTCAATTTTGTTTTCTTAATAATCGTTATGAATACGACATGAGACAGTTCCGACATTGGAATTATTCACAAGGTCGTGAAATTCCATGTCGAAGGAAATAAAAAAAGAGCCTTATATGATGATATGGCTCTTTTTAAGTATTAAAATATTTCTCAACAATATTCTAATGATTTTTAAAAAAAAATCGTTGTTTTCGAGTTTCTAAGACTGTAATACTTAGAATTACATATGAAAATTTGTTTTCATAATGATGATTAAAGCATCAATTTTGGATAATTGTGCTTCTTAGTAGAATGAAGAGCAGGAGAATTAATACTAACTATATTTAGAAATCATTTACGAGGCTTAAGAGTTGTATTTACTTGTTATGTAAAGAGTTATCTTTATAATTTAAGGGGGGCTGTAGAAAAGTGAATCCAGTTTGGTTTGAGATTCTTACAATAGTTATAGCCATAATGTTCAATCTAGGAATTCTATTTTGGGTAAAATCAAGAGGAAATTACAAAAAGCCACGATGATATAGTACTGATCTTAAGAAAAGGGAGAAATGGCACTTGTCTATTTTTGATAGATTATTATTTTTTTATGTTTTAAGCATGGTTGCTTTATTATTCTGTGATGTTATAGGAATCAATGTGTTTTATAGTTTTTCTACAATGATAATAAATATGATTTGTTCGTGCTTCCTATATATCCATTATGTGAAAAGAAGGATTAGAAAAAGCCCATTATGAATTTTAAAGGTATCTGATAGAAAATTATGAACATACTTATTAGTGAATTTTGTGAATAATAATTGTGTGGGAAAAATATGAAATGGGGAATAGTAGCAATAAAAAGTGATGAATTAAATTGTAACGACTTAAATCGATATACATTTTTAGTGGGGGAATATCATAGTACAAACTGGAGTTACTTATCTCTCTCTTATCTTGAAAATTTCTTAGAAGAATCAGGTTTGGATAGAGATATGATATTAGAACTGTTGCCGATAAATTTTAAAGGCATTGTATGGATGTCACTTGAAAAAGCTGACTTAGAATTTCTATATGCTCTAACTAACCCTAAAAGATGTTTCGAAATTTTAGATAGATATAATTTAATGGATTCCGCGGCAAACTATACACCAAGTATGGAATATAAACTAAGATGGATATAATCACGTCATTTTTTTACTAGTTATATATTCTATTCGTTATATATTTTCAACAGGAAAAAATAGGAAACAAATAAAAGCAGAACTAAAAGAATTGTGCGCAGGTATTGATGGGTACATGTTATCAGGTGCTGCTATAGCACTTGTAATTATAGTAATAATTTTTATTTATATAATTATGACGCAATAAATGTTCAATCAAGAAGATAGTATTAGGGGAAACAAGATAAATAAAAAGGAAAGATACCCTAAGGTGCCGTCCTATAACTTAATTAAATATATAATTTTAATTCCATATGTTTTCCTCTCTCGCCATTATCACCTTACTTAAATTCAACCTTACCTGTATGAGGATTATCCCAACGTACGTATTCGTACCATATGTTTTGTTCATCTTTAAATTTAACATGTGCTCCATATTGATCTATCTTATTATTATAAGAGGATTTAATTTCTGGAACATCTGACTTCGTATAGCCTTTTTCTTCTAAGTGCCACATAATACCTATAATAGCTTCTTTTCTTAATTTTGGATTAACTGTAATAAAATAACACTCTATTATACATTTTCCTATAATAAATAAACTCAGGTTTGTAACGATGCAGAAACAGCATTAGTAATTAAAGATTTGGCGGAAGCAAGACGGATTCTTTTAAATAGTTAAGAGCCGAAGTGGCGGTTTTGACTCTTATGCTTATTATTCTTTAGTATCACGAACGTAATTAACTGGTTCAATGTAATCGAATTCTTCAACTGATTCGGATCTATTAACAGCTTCATAAAACTTTTCATAGACATTAACAGCAGCATCAATATCACGTACACGACTTGATTGATAGTGTAAGAAAGCAACTGTTAAATCTTTAGCAATTTCCTCTTTGTCCATGGTGTCATCTCTTATCCAAGTTTATAGGAACATTATATATAATTAGGGGATTTTTAGATAAATAAGATGGTAAAGCGATGGATAAACAACGACATGATGAATACGAACGAAAGAAAAGCTTGTGGATCATAAAGGACTTAAGAGTTAGGGGGATACAAAACAGCGCAGATAAGGTTGAGGAAGCACATAAGAAGTATTATAACTCTAGCTAAAATGATAAAAGCCCTGCAGGGGATGCAGGGTAAGACTAAGGGTATTGAAGAATTGTCGTTTCTAAAAGTAAAGGACTTCTTGGAATGTTATAAGTTTAACACATTGTTCATTAAAACATTATATAAAGATGTTACGAAAATATGAATATAAAAAACAAAGATAAAATTATGAAAAAAGTTGATAATCCACGGTAGTCAAAAGGAATTATATTTGTGATTGTTAGGTAGATATCTATTAAAAATGAAAAAACGCTCAATGGTAACGAGCGTTGTAGAGAAAATATGCCCTAAAATTAGCTACATATATTATAGCATAAGTTTTCTCTCAGTAAATAAGGGGGAATGAAAAAGTGAAACGTATGAAAAACAACTACGAAATTTACTGTAATACAAAGGTTGTTCATGTGATAAGCGAAACACATTGAATGCAAGAAATAGGAAATCTTAATTAATACGGAAGCTTTGGCGTAACTTTTATATGTGATTGAAGTATTTGATAACACAGAAATGGATTTATGCATATGGAAATCCTAAATTTAATGTATGCGGTAAAGAGTTTTTAATAGTGCCGAGTTACGTGGTAAATGATTTAGATAAAGATACTACTCACTAGGAATAGAGCTCCTAGCAAAATTAAAGAATCAACTAAAATTAAGAACTGGTTTTTCTGTGGTTTTCGAAATTCCCTTATTAAGCTAAAAACGACACTCATTCCGAAACAAATATATAACAAAATCATTATTGTTCCTGACATACTTGACACTCCTAATATATTGATAATTTAATTATATATCGAAAAGTACGTGTGTGTAAATTTTTAACAAAAAAATTATTGGAATAAAAAAATGGCTCTTACTATTACGTAAGAACCCCATAACCGAAGAAAAAAAGTCGTATGTGAAACCATGCAGGAATCACAATAATATTTTAACATTTAAATATATAGTTGTCTATACGTCGAATTGAAAAAATATTTATTTAAACGAAGGAGCCCTAGATTTAGAGATCTAGAGCTTCTTGTGTAGGTATAATTCACACAATTTATGAAAAGAACATACTGAAGATAACATATAAATGTTTCATAAATGTATCAAAAAAGTGAAAAAATAGTTATTTGAATAGAAAATGACAGCTAGAATATTAAGATTGTATCAGCTGTCACTAAAATAAAAATTTATTTTTATTAGTAGGTTTTTAGTTGATATTTTTACTTCTTTTAGAAGAAATTGTACCAAATATTACTCCTGACATTGCTCCGATTAAAGTCATAAAAATTGCACTCCATGCTGCAAATGACATAACTACACCTCCTAAAAATAACTTATTGTAACTATTTAAAGCTATTGTTTCTTAGTCTTTTTAATAGAAATGATGATTGCAACAACTGTTAAGAAAATAAGAGGAGACCACGAAAAGAAAGACATGTAGTATTCTCCTTTCGATAATAATTATAAACATTGTATAAAGCAATTATTACATGTTTATAAATTTGATATACCAAATATGTAATATTGCATATTGAATTGTAGGACGTGGGGAAGTAAAGACGATAGTCGAACCAAAACACCATTTTAATAGAGAACATTTAACAGGACCCGATTAGGGGGACGGGTCCTGTTAATGGAACGATAGATTTTTACATGATTACCAATAGATTACCATAAAAGGTAATTGGATTCCATTAGTTGGGTGTTGAGAAAGCTTTTTATAAATGCCTTATTTTACATAACAAGGCAGCTAGCTAAAGTAGCTAATTGCTCGGTTGTACAATTTTAGAAGTTTCACTGGATACAGCTATATGTTGTACAAAAGTTACAACTATATTATAAACAAATATTAAAATATTATATATGAAAGAAAAATAAATAAAAATTTCATTTTGTTTATTTTAAAACCAAAAAAGAGCACTTTATTAAGTGCTCTCGTGACGAGATCCATTTTGTGAAGACTACTTTATTTTATAAAGAAAGGAACACAGAATATTATATGCGTTTCTTGTTAATTGAGTGTATTTTTACAGACAAAGAGCAGCCAGCAAAAGCTAACTGCTCGGTTCTCCAATGGGGAACAGGGAGAAAATCTAATGTCATATAAAGTATTGACGGAATATTGGGTTTTATTCACGAGAGATTATATTCCGAAATTTGGATTATAATAGTCGATATTCTCCATATTGACCAGAAAAGAACTAAAAGTTCTAGTGAAATTCCAAGTGTTCTTTTCTTGGTTTTTTGAGATTCTTTTATCAAATAGCCAACAGCACTAATTGCTATAAGAATAAAAAGAATAAGTTCTAGTGTAACTGGCATTTTATCTACTCCTAAACAAATTATTCATATATAATAATCATAAGATATTTATTGATCATTAGTAGTAAACATTTGAAAAAAATAATCCTTTTGTCATAAACAAAAAGGCAGTTGTTTCCGCAACTACCTTTCAGTAAAATAAAGCACTTTTTCAGGAATAAAATATGGCTGATTCTTGAAAAGATTATAGGGTTTAATCCCATTTTTATAATTCAAGTGACGAACTTAATTTTAAGAAAGGCATGACTACATTATATGATAGCTTGTCAATAATGCTCACGACTAAAAGAGCAGTTAGTAAAAGTTAACTGCTCCATACAAGGAGATACAAAGAAAATTACTTCAAATGAGTTTTGACATACAGCCTACATATAGTATTGACGGAAAAATTATTTTAAATCCAAGTTACTTAAAGTAAACATTCCTACAGATACAATGGCTGCACCTACTAAAGAACCTAGCCAATCTCTCCAACTTAATGTATTTAAAGGTGTATCTGTTAGATCTATAATTAAGAAGATAGCAAATATTAATACACCAAATGCTAAGCATCCCCAAGAAGTTTGTAAGGATTTAATTATCTTCTTCCGGAATTTGTTCATATAAATCATCCTTACTAATATTTTGTATTTTTATAAATAAATTATTGCATATATGGAAATTGAAAGTAAAGAGTATACAATATTACATATTGAAACTTAACGAACTAATTATTTTTATAGACAGTGAGGAATAACAATATGACTTAACAGCAGAAGAGATTACTGGAAAATTAAGCGCATAAGTAATCAAAAGCATCCATAACGGGTGCTTTTTTCTTTGTTATATAGAAATTACACATTAAGCATACATGTATACGCATTGTTACGATACGCTAAGGAATAGTAATAAAAATATGAGACCAATAAAACCGTATAAAAACCAAAAGAATCCTAAGACGGGAAATATTTTATGGAAATAAAGCATGGTAAACCTCCTTGGGGATATAAAGGATTATAATATATCGTTGGCCTATATAGAAGGAAAAACATAAATTGGTACATATTAAACGAGGGGTAGAATAAAATGGACATTTGGATTAAAGGATTCTATATAAATAGGTAGAATCTAATTATTTAGTTCACATTTTAATCCAAGGGGTACAAATTCAATGCGACGTGAAAAGGATTTGTTGAAACAATGGAAGGCAGATTTGCAAGTTATTCAAAAAGAGAAGAGACTGAAGAAGAAGGCTAAGAAAAAAAATAAGAAATATAGCATTCCGGGTAATACAGCTGACTTCATGGATGGCAAGAATACTTATCGTAAAGAGAATGGGGTATGGAAACAAAGGAATAAATAAAGTCAGGATAAATAAGTTTGATTAAGTTTATAGCAATTATCGTAGGCGCTTGCCGTAATCTGGGTGGCGTCTTGTTTGTTGTTAAGGAAAGATTAGGGATCAGATAGACTTGCAAATTGAAATATTATTAGTCTGAAACATAGACTAGTAAACAAACCATTTCTAACTTTTAATCATAGAATATGATGAATTCAATTTTTAGAGGAGGGAATCATATCTATGGGATGGAATAATAATTTTGGACATTCTCGAGATTGTAATAGATTTTGGGATGATTTAGTATTTTGTGGATGCGGTCGTAGACGCAGAAGAAACGATTTTAACAACTGTCATTGTAGACGTGACTGCAATTGTGATGAGTGTCGTCGTAGACGTGATCATGAACGCGATCGTAATCATGATCACGGTGACCATCGAGAGTGGTAAATTCTTTTGAAGGAGTGCATATCTTAATCGCACTCTTTTTTATTATGTTTTTATCATTTTAGCCAAGAAGACTCCTTCCTCAAGGAGCGTGAAGGGTCACAGCCGAGTGAGTAGGTGGGAGATGAATTGGCTTCGAACAAGGGATGGCAGGAAGCCATCTTAATTGTTCGACTTACAGAAAGTTTTACTCCACTACCTATCGAATGTACGTTTGGTATATAATAGTCATATACTGAAATGGAGGTGAATTAAATGATAATTAATAAAGCCTTTAAGTTTCGTATCTATCCAAATCAAGCACAAGCAATTCTAATTAACAAAACGATAGGTTGTTCTCGCTTTGTATTCAATCATTTCCTATCCCTATGGGATCACGTATACAAAGAGACTGGAAAAGGTTTAACATATGGTACATGCTCTGCCAAACTTCCTGCCATGAAGAAAGAGTTTGTTTGGCTCAAAGAAGTGGATAGTATTGCGATTCAGTCGTCTGTTCACAACCTTGCGGATGCATATACACGATTTTTCAAAAAACAAAATAGTGCCCCGCGTTTCAAATCCAAGAAGAATAACGTACAATCTTACACCACAAAACAAACAAATGAAAACATTGCCGTTGTAGGGAACAAAATAAAGTTGCCGAAACTAGGCCTTGTTCGATTTGCCAAAAGCCGCGAAGTAAAGGGACGTATTGTAAATGCGACTGTTAGACGAAACCCTTCTGGCAGATATTTTGTGTCACTATTAGTTGAAACAGAAGTACAAGAACTTCCGAAAACACATTCTTACATTGGAATAGATGTAGGACTAAAAGATTTCGCTATTTTGTCAGATGGTAAACCCTATAAAAATCCGAAGTTTTTTCGATTATTAGAAGATAAGGTGGCGAAAGCGCAGCGTGTTCTTTCTAGAAGAATGAAAGGATCTTCTCGCTGGAATAAACAACGAGTAAAGGTAGCTAGAATTCATGAATACATATCAAATGCTAGGAAAGATTACTTGCACAAAATCTCAACTGAAATCATCAAAAATCACGATGTTATCGGTATAGAGGATTTGCAAGTATCGAATATGTTAAAGAATCATAAGTTAGCAAAAGCAATTAGTGAGGTATCATGGTCACAATTTCGAACAATGTTGGAATATAAAGCAAAATGGTATGGAAAACAAGTCATTGTCGTATCGAAAACATTTCCTTCCAGCCAATTATGTTCTTGTTGTGGATATCAAAATAAAGACGTTAAAAATCTAAACCTACGTGAATGGGACTGTCCTTCTTGTCGTACACACCATGATAGGGATATTAACGCAAGTATCAATATAAAGAATGAAGCGATAAGGCTTCTAACCGCAAGGACTGCGGGGTTAGCCTAATCAATTAGAGTTCGATAGAACTCTTTACTTAGGAATCCCTCACTTCTAAACAAAGTGAAAGTGGGGGTAGTTCAACTCTCTATGATTTATCTCAGTATTGTTGTCATATTTTTGGTTGACATAAAGGCGGATGAAGGCATTTTCTTTAAGAGGTTTATTTCCAGGTTTTACACTTCCAAATGTAACTGTTTTTTCTATCCCATCCTTATTATAAGTAGATAAAGTATAGAATCGTTGGTTCCCTTTTATCTCACCGTTGTTTGTTATCTGTACATAATATTGTTCGGTTCCCATTCTATTTATAGTAGGTGATCTTTCGCATCCAATAGCAAAACTAGAAAATAGTGCGAGTAATACAGATATAACTAATGATTTTTTCATATAACACTCTCCTTGTTTGTGTATATAGAAAATTATAGTAAAGAGTTTATAGTGGAAAAATTGATTTTAGTGACATTAATATTACAAAACTTTAAGGAGTAGCTCATTAAGGATTTTTAATAAAATAGTTATTGTATTGAACAAAAAAACATGCACAAAAATTGTACATGTACAGTAAAAAACTATGTCTTGTCTAAGTAAATATATGCTTGGCTTATACAAACTGTGAGTCGTTTTTCATTAAGGAAGATGTTAGAGAAGATTAGAATAAAAATTTTATTTTGTATTAAGTTGGAATATAAAAAGAGCACTTAGTAAAGTGCTCTCGTGACGAGTCTCATTTTATAACGACTATTTTATAAAGAAAGGAACTCAGAATATTATATGTGCGCCAGTCAATTGAGTACCTTGTACAAATAAAGAGCAGCTAGCAAAAGCTAACTGCTCAGGTAATGGAATATGGTTCGAAATGGGTTGTTTACAGTATTGACGGAATATTGAGTTTTATTCAGGGGCAGAAATAGTATATGTACAAACTGTAGGCTGAATTAAATAAAAAATAACAGAGTTGCAACGTAGCAAGATAAAACTGAAATAATAGAAAACATGGTTTTAAGTTTTCGGCGTTCTTTTTCATCCTCCGTGGCAAACAAAATATATTTTCGTATTCCAAATACGAATAGCCAAATGCCAAAGGTTAATCCGAACATTCCAACAAAGAAATGAAGATTTGGGAATGAAGTAGAGGTAGTAGCGGATAAAAGTACAGTTTTAATAGATAAATAAGAAAATGTTGTTAAAAGAGAACAATATATGATAGCAATAATCCATTTTTTCATAATAGTTACCTCCTTTTATGAAATAGTAAATTTATGTAAATGAAAATATTATATCATGAAGCACGTTTATTGTATGTAATGGAGACAACTGAACAAAATACTCCTTTTAATAGAAAGTGAGGAGTAACAACGGGACTAGGAAACCGTGGGATTGCATTTGGAATGCTTATCAATCTAGCGAATGAAAAAAATGTATCAAAGAGGGGGAGTGGTGCTTATAAGCAAGCGCCCGGCTCCTGTGAAGGTATTAAATAAAGGTGGCCGTGTACTAAATGAATTTTATGAAGCTAAAAGTACAGTAGACTATGACGGTGTGTATAAGCGAGCTATCGCATTTGAAGCGAAGTCTACAGAGAAAGATACACGTTTTGATTTGAAGAACATTGCACAGCATCAATTGGATTACCTGGAGAAAGCGGAGAAGATGGGAGCAATTTGTTTCTTCCTTATGTTGAAGAAGCAGTAGCACCAGCTATGTTTGATGGAATGATTCAATTTGATCAGGACCATAAGAAATTAGTAAATAGCATTCAAGCAGCAAAAGAGAAGATGGCTAATAAGAAACACAAATTATTAAAGGTCTAATGGATAACGGAACCATACAGAGTGGTGGGGGCTACTCGCGTTATACGTTTCGAAAAGGTACCTATTTAGGTGCTTTTTTGTTTGCATCTTTCGAGATGGACGAGCATATATTGGAATGTGTGGATGGAAACCACTTTATATATCAGAGCACCTATCAATTATGGGTGTTCTTTTATTATGTGAAAATTTTATAAGTTGTGTGAGAGTTGAAAAATAGTATATTATCTTTCTCAATGTACATATTAAGAAAAGTTTTTAATATCATACATAAAAGGCGGGATAATATGAGTGAAAATAAGAAAAATGAAGAATTGAATAAGATAAAGAAGTATTATTTTAATGAGGACAATCAACCAGTAGCTGGTATAGAGTTAATTTTGCCGCCGGATATAGGAATCATGTTAGACCCTAAATCAGTTAATGATGAAAGTAGAGATATTGATAATGAATAAGTTTAATTTAAGCATCCATTCGGGTGCTTTTTTCTTTGTTGTATAGAAATTACACATTACCCCCCTTTAATACATGACTTAGGCATAGTTGGGAATGAGAATATCATATAATGACACTGAACGGTTTCCAACATGTTCCCCTATATTTTTTCAAGGGAGAGCACTTATTGGGGGAGTGCTCTCTTTCGTTTGTACATAAGGAGGCTTTTATCATATAATATCAGGTCAATATAAATACACCGTTACTCACTTAAAGAGCTCTATAAATAGGTATAGAGCTTTTTTATTGCACATAAGGAATTCCCAAACATACAATATCGAGTCAATGCCAACCAACTTATTCCTTTTCCGAGAGCTATATATATTCCGCTATAAAGCTCTTTTAGGTTGCGCCATTAGAACGGGCAAGGCATTGTCGTATATTTTATACTCAGAAGCTTAGGGCACTTTATAGTGTTCTTTTTTTATTGAACAAAATGGACATTTAAAAATAAGGAGATGATCCATATGGTAACTATGGCACGAAGAAAAAGTGGAGCTTATTCAAAAAGGATGCAAAAAATACGCACCCGTGGCGGCGCGAATGAGAATTATGATTGGCAGTGTAATTATATTCAGCAATATTATAGATATTCCGCATGTATTTGCTGATGGTTAAAATCCGGATGTGAATGAGGTATTTAAAGATGTCCAATCAAACGACGGAAAGATAAAGAATTATATAGAGGGCCAATTATACAATCGTATTGTAAATGCGTTTGAACCGGTTATATTCTTAATTAAAGTGGTGTCATACCCAATAGCATCCGTTGTAGCGTTATATGGTAGTTTGTTCATTATGGTTGGTAGTCAGGAGCGAGGATTCAGTCTAATTTCAAGGGCAGGTATCGGTTATAAAGTGGTGCAAATGATTCCGTTATTTATGAGATTGCTAAGGCTATTTAGTCCTACTTAATGTAGGACTTTTTCATATGATAATAACCATCTATCGTTATTATCAGACAACATATCTTAACTCAACATTCGCAATAAATAGTTTTATGTTTCTAAAATTGTAATATATTTACATAAATGAAAATCAAAAGTATGATGAAGGTGCAAGCTATAAAACTATTAAAGGGGGATTTTTTATGTTAAAGAAACTAGCAATTGGAGCATTAGCGACTGGGGTCATGTTATCTGGAGCTGGCGGTGTGATGGCGGCAGAAAACACACCAACTTTAAGTAAGGAAAAGGTTGCAGACTTAAATACTTTAAGTACGGCGTATACTACTGTTAATGTCTATGGGAGCACTGTTGAGTTTGCTGTAAAAGGCTTAGAAAATCCATTCACTTCAAAGTATTATCAAAAAATAGCTTGGACAAATAGCTATTCGAATCCAAATAATTATAATACATTAGCAGTAGCATATCCACAAAGCGGGAATGGTTATCAGGCATATGGATATGAATCATTAAATAATGTTAAACAAAAAATAGGCTCTGGTCAGACTGTCTATGGTTTCGCCCTAGCAAATAACGGAACCTGGTATCCGGCTGGACAAGCTATAATTAACTATTAAAATTTAAAATAAAAAGGAGTCCTAGTGGGCTCTTTTTTTACTTGTAGGAATTTCTTAACCATCATGGAATACTGTTTACAATATGCAAATATGCATATTGTATTTATTTGGGTTTTTTGTATGTTAAAATTATATATATATAGATTTTTATATATAAAAAACCTTAAATCAAAAATATCCAATGGGTTTTGAGAGGTGTTATATGTTTACAAATAAGAAATTAATTCGAATTGGTCTAACAATATTTGTATTTTTATGTATAATTGATTTTTCAATCGGTTATTTTCAATCATATCTTGCATCAACAGCAGATATTAAATGGACAATGCCAGAAATGTGGGAAACTATTTTGATAGATGCTCCTCGAGGTATACTTGTTCTTTTAGGTGCAATCGCTTTGTATGATTTCACAAAACAGACATCAAAAAAAGATGCATCAATCTAATCATGTCTTTCTTCAATTAAAAATTTCATGATAGTAATCTTAAAAAAAGCCCTGATCAGGGCTTTTTTTCTTGTTACTGATAATGAGACACTATATCTGACTTACATAAATACCCTATTTGTTCAAATCAATCCTTGCTGATGGTACAATTAAAGCCATGGAGGGGAATTATGGGGATTTATTATGTAATACCACTACTTCTTATAAACGGCACTGCGTTATTCTTATTTTTCTTGTCTGTTTCACCAAAAATTAAGACTAAAAACCTATCATCGATAATGGTCTGTTTAGGGATAAATCTAATCACAAGTCCAGCGGCTTTTCTTATAGGTGGGATAGCTGATTATGCAGGTGTGGCGGCTAATTATGGGGCTTATTTTGCGGGTGAGTCGGCAACAGCGCCTCCTCTAGTGAGTCGTGTGCTTTATTTTTCGGGAGGATTTCTCTTCATTCAGGGAATACCACTCCTTATACTAATTGTGGCTTTGTGGAAGGTTGCAAGAGCAAAGAAAATAAATTAAGTATAGAAGTACATGATGAAAGGGTGGATTCCTTTTTAGAGGAGGGATCCGTTTTTTTCTTGCTATCGATTATAATGCGTTATGTTAAATAGAATTGTATAGAGCATTCATTTATTTTTCTTTTATAGATCAATTCATAATATAATATAGAAAATATTTCTTTGTTTCGTCGATTAAGGAGGGAATTTAATATTGGAACAAGAAAAGATTGATATTTTAGCTGAAACCTTATTATTGGAGGTTATAACACAAAAAGTTGAAATGATAGAGCAGCTGCCCATTATGCTAAAAGGTATTGACTATTTAAATGGTTGGACAGAAGTCATTTCAAAAACAACAGAATGTGAAATTTTTGAATCAGATGCACCCAGTGTAATGAATTTTTTTACCGTAGGAGAAAAAGTTTTAATTGAGCTAGAGATGCCATGTCTTATATCAACATGGCAGAATAGAGAACAACTTCTGAGAATTACAACTACTGTGAAAGCAAAATGCTTAGTTTCTCATGCAGAAGTATTTGATTGGAACAATATGAATAAAATAGAATTGTTAAATCGCCAAAAAGATGTGCAATTTGTAGAGTTAAACTATATAGATACTGAATGTGATGATATTCGTGCTTATTGAATTAGACAAAACAATAAATTCTAGTTTTTTACGTATTTAGTAATTCATGTACTTTTTCTGCAGATTTAGAACTAGCTAATATCTTATCCATAGATTTTAATAAATCTGAATTCCGTATAATTAGAACAACATTTTCCATGTACTTAAAACCTCCTAAAGTGTTCTTTAAAAATTTCACGTACTATATGTTTAATATATTTTTATACACCAAATAATCAAGGGCATACTGTCTCTGAAAGAACGTAAATATCGTTTAGAATCTCACATGTAATTACATAAAATATAATCATAATATCCATATATGATTTTCTGTGTAGGGTTTTCTTTTCAAATATTTGAATTGTCTCGAAATAATAGGAACGATTTGTACATTTTTTAAAGTGTAAATCCAGTTAATTGATAGTTGATTTATTTTTATACAGCCAAATAGCTACATCAAATTGTATTAATTTTTTGATTCTTAAAAATTTCATAGTAGGAGTTTGATAATTATAATTTATAAGAAGTAAATATGAAAAAGTTAGAGAATTATCTTAGTTATTAAATAGATTCTGCCTATACTTTAAGTAGAGCCCAACTTATTAAATTTAAATAGTTTATATGTTCATATATAGAATTTTCAAGGGGGTAAATTGTAAATGATTCCAACGTCAACATATGTAGCTAAATGGGTATTAGATGACTTAACACTTGCATCAAGACCAAATCAGGGGATCAAACTAAGTACATTTAAAAAGTTAGAAAAAATTTATGTAGAATACAGAGAAATGATTGAGGGAGATACTAGTTTTGAAATTACACATTATCTGCTAGAGTTTATCAATCCACATAATCTTTTTGTAGTAAGAGATGGTTACTATATATTTGATAATAAAACGATGAAATTTATTAAAGTATCAGACGATATTCATTTTTTAAATCAAAACTTAGCGTATTGTAATAATGGAGTTGCAGTGGATTTAATAAACGGAAAAATGCATTTTTTAGAAGGGCATTATTATAAAGTTAAGACCTCATATGTTGATTTATTAAAAGGAGAAACTATCCCTGTAATGGTACTAAGTCATTTAGATAATAATGTTGGAGTATCAGTTCCTTTGACAATGTTTAATGAGGAAAGAACGTTTAAAATTTCAGAGAGTTATATAGTGGATCTTGCCTCAAAGAATTGTAACAATGAGAGTGAATTTAGTGAAAAGGGAAACGTAATACGATTTCTAAAACCTTCTATTGTGTAGTTAAGTATATATGTTAATCAAATTCATAATGAATTTAAGAGGGGAAAAAATTTTCTTTTGAAATGTATACAGCCTTTCGAGATAAAGTAATTATAAAAGATGAATATAAAGGATTGGTGGAATTAATAAATACAGGAAATTGGGAAGAAGCTGCTTTAAAGTTTCCATTCGTTAAAGAATACATAAAAGTTAATCATAGTAAAGATATTCCATTTACAAAGAAACAGATAAATGAAGCATTTGCAGAAGATTATTTTCTATATATATATGAGGTGGCACATAGGAAACTGGGAAGAAAAGAATGATTATTATACAAATTTAAAAGATAATGAATGGTCATTTATAGCCAATCTCAAGAACTACAGAGATCCAGAACATAACGTGGCACCTATCATATTATTTATGAATGTGGTTTTAAAGGAAGTAGCAGCACATATTATAAGGCTGGAAGTTTGATATGGTGAGGCTGATGGACCGGAAGAATACTTTTTTATAAATAATGAATTTAAAAAGAGTAGCAGTAATGAATTATTGCTGTTGGGTTTATGTATATTCATTTATAATAGAATATGGAAAATTTTACACTGCAATAATAAAGGTTTTATTATACAAGAGCTGGGAGCAGCTCTTTTTATTTTGCTCAGGGGGAGTGTGAAAGAAATAAGTTTATGTTAGTGGCGAAGTTAAATGATCTAATAGAAAATAAAAAGTTACAATTAGTAGAATTGGTAAATAAACATGGTTTTAGTCATACGAAAGTCCTCCATTTAAGTCAGGAAATTGATAAATTAATTAATAAATATATGATTATAAAAAAAGGAACCCTATAATAGTAGGGTTCAAAGGGAACAGATACATAAAATAAATAAAGAGAATAATTTAATTATATAAGAAAATTGATACCGTAATATTGAGAAAGTGTAAAACCTTAATCAATTATTTTCGTTTGAAAAGTGATGTGATTACTATATTAAAACTAAGAACAGATTTAATAGAGAAAGCTTTTAAACTAACTCATATAAAAGAAGACAGCAACGCTAGTAAACAGGAAATTGATATTGCATTTAATTTATATGAAGAGTTACAAAAAATAGATGAACCTAAGAAATTTAAATTTTATCCTTATAATGAAAAGCAAGCCAGTGAATTCTCACTATCTGATTTCTCGAAAGATGCTAAAATAATTCCTCGTTTGAGAAGCTGGGTTTTAGAAGTGCTGCCTATAATTGAATTATTTAAGAAAGTGGGAAAGTTACCCCTAACTAGGGAGAATGATGACTTTATAGAGTATCTTGAACATTGTTTTAATACTTATAGTTCAGGGTTAGAGAGCATTTGTAGTGCAACATTAGAAACAGCGATTACCGAAAATGATTTGGAGCTTGTAAAGGATTTGTGTAATGGAATTATTAATTCTTTAAAAGAATATTATAAAGGTTTTCCGTCAAAGGCTTTTATAGAATTTCGTAGAGTTTTAATAAATAACGTGTCTAGACCAAATCATTTCAATAATATAAAAACACTTCAAAACTTTGACAATGAGTTCCTGTATAAAATGCGAGTGGGTACGGATCATGTTTTTACAAGTGAAGAAATGTTTCATATTCCGTTAGAACTTCGGGGAATAGTCAGCACAAATAGATACAGTATTCCTGGGTTACCATGTATCTATTTAGGAAGCTCACCTTTAACCTGCTGGGAAGAACTTAATAAACCTGATTTAAATACGGTTCAGACTTCAGTATTTAAATCAGATGATATAAGTTATATAGATTTATCTACACCACCTGTTGTTTTTATAGAGAAGATAATTAAGAAATTCTACGACCACGGTACAATTATGAAAAAACGCTTTTTGGCGGATAGGTTAAATGAACCAAATGAAGTAATTTCTTATCTAATTATTTGGCCTTTAATGGCAGCATGTTCTGTACGTGTAAAAAACACGACTAACACATTCAAACCAGAATATATTATCCCACAACTATTATTGCAGTTTATAAGATATGATGGATTTTTTGATGGCGTAAGTTACTTCTCAACCAAAGTGGATAACTATTCTGCTAAAACAGCTGTACTTTATAAAAACTTCGCTTTTCCTGTTCAGGATGGAGCAACTAAAGGTCTTTGTTCAAAATTACAAAGTAAATTTGATGTTTCCGATGCAGTACCGTGGAATATGTTTCAGTTATATAAGGATTCACATCATTGTCTCCCCAATGAGGGAGAGAAACGAGTTGAACATGAATTCATTAATGGAATGAGTTTATTATACTCTTCTACAGATTTTAGTAAGCTTGAAACTTTTTTACAGAACAAATTTTTATTAGAAAGATCTAATTGACATTAGTCTAGAATGTGGGAAGGTATTCAATCTATAGATTCAAATGTTTAGGAGACTAAACGAATTTGTGATATATTTTTAAAGTAGTGCACAAGTGCAAAATCACAAAAAAGATCACCTATGAAATTTTGAGGTGGTCTTTTCATATTGGGGTACGGAAACGATTCTCGGTATGAGGAGCCAATCTGGGATTTAATTACAAATCAAAAAAGAACTTTATTCAATTTCTTTTAATCTACGATACAGAGCGGTCTGACTCACACTAGTAATTTGGCATATTTCTTTAACAGTTTTATTGGTATGCTTGCGCAATTCAATCGCATGATTCATACCTGGGTGCTTATCCGTATATTTCTTCAATCTTCCCCTATACACTCCTTTTTGTTTCGCTAACTTTATTCCTGTTCGTTGCTTTTCTTTAATCATTTCTCGATCAAGTTCACTAAAGGCAGCCATGACAGTTAAAAAGAATTTTCCTGTTGGCGTTTTCGTATCTATTCCTAAATTTAAAATTGCAAAGTGAACATCCTTTTCCCGAAGTTGTTCTACTAATTGTAAAAGCGGAGTCCACTCAAAATGTATCTAACTCGTTAGAAACAAGCACTCAAAGAGACCGTAATTCCGTCAAAGAGGCAATGCGGGGTACATTGCAACTTGGATATCCAGGGATACTTGCTAAAGTTTCTAAGAGCGGAAAAACATGGAGTTATGCTGCTGGTGTAGCTGATCTGAGTACCAAGCAACCAATGAAAACAGATTTTCGTTTCCGGATTGGCAGCGTGACAAAGACGTTCACTGCAACAGTTGTACTTCAATTAGCAGGAGAAAATCGCTTGAATTTAGACGATTCTATTGAAAAATGGTTGCCTGATGTCATTCAAGGAAATGGATATGATGATAAACAGACTACTATCAGGCAATTATTGAATCACACAAGTGGTATCGCTAATTACACAAGGTCAAATGATTTTAATATGATGGATACAAAAAAATCCTATACTGCTGAAGAATTAGTAAAGATGGGAATATCCATGCCTCCAGATTTTGCTCCAGGAAAGAGCTGGTCGTATTCAAATACAGGATATGTATTACTAGGAATTCTTATTGAAAAAGTAACTGGGAACAGCTATGCGGAAGAGATTGAAAATCGAATTATTGAACCACTTGAATTAGCGAATACATTCTTACCTGGAAATTCAAGCGTCATTCCAGGAACCAAGCATGCCCGTGGATATATTCAATTAGACGGAGCAAGTGAGCCGAAAGATGTTACTTATTATAACCCAAGTATGGGGAGCTCGGCCGGAGATATGATTTCTACAGCTGATGATTTAAACAAATTCTTTTCTTATTTACTTGGGGGCAAATTACTGAAAGAAGAGCAACTAAAGCAAATGCTTACAACCGTCCCTACAGGAACAGATGAACTTGGCGATTACGGGCTTGGAATTTCCAAAATAAAGCTTTCAAACGGTGTATCGATATGGGGGCATGGAGGAACCATTCCTGGTTTTTTAACTTTTGCTGGGGCACACTTGGAGGCAAGCATACATTGGCCGTCAATTTAAACAGTATTAAAGCTGATAGTCCTGATCCTTTTAAAAATATTTTACTTGCTGAATTTAGCAAGTAGGTCAAAGGGGAGAACGGATAAGTTTTATCATATTTTCATAGTGGATCAAACAAATGATGAAAACGGTCACTTATCTAAGGAGGTAATTCCGTGATGAAAAATAAGCTAACTGGTGTGTTAGCCACTGCATTAGCGGTGACTATGATTCTACCAACAGGAGCGAAAGCATTTTCTGAAAGTGAGACTACAGTTGTAACTGGTGAAGAAGTAGCTAGTCAGGAACTGAAGAAGATTGCAGCAGAGAAGGCTGAGCTACTTACAAAGTCTTATGAAGCGAATAGCGTGCAGTATGCGCTAATTGATAATGGAAAACTTATTTTGTCGGGTCAGGCTGGCAAGAATGATATGGAGGGGGAAAAGCCGCTAACCAAAGATACTCAATATGGGATTGGTTCAGTCAGTAAAATGTATGCAACAGCGGCTGTAATGAAATTGGTCGATGAAGGGAAAGTCGATTTGGATGCTCCTGTTGTCCGCTATGTTCCTGATTTTAAGATGAAAGACGGTCGATATAAACGTATTACACCGCGTATGTTATTGAATCACTCTTCTGGATTGCAAGGTTCTACGTTAGGTAATGCATTTTTATTTGAAGATAATGATACCTATGCCCATGATACCTTGTTACAGCAACTGTCAAATCAAAACTTGAAGGCGGACCCTGGCGCTTTCTCGGTATACTGTAACGATGGTTTTACGCTGGCCGAAATTTTGGTGGAAAGAGTTAGTGGCATGAGTTTTACTGAATTTCTACATCAAAGTTTTACAGGGCCTTTAAAGATGAATCATATGAAAACGCCGCGGGACAAATGGAGGGATGAGAATCGGGCTGGACTATATTTCCCAGCTTACCAAGGTCAACTTCCAATTGAATCGGTGAATGTAATTGGTACGGGAGGCATATCTTCTACGGCAGAAGATATGGTGCGATTCTCACAATTATTTATGGGACAGGGAAAAGGGATCCTCTCTGATAAGGTAGTCAAGGCAATGGAGCAAGAGGAATATAAAAAAGGAATATGGCCAGGGGATGGAGAGAATATTTTTAACTATGGCCTTGGCTGGGATAGTGTGAAACTATACCCATTTAGTGAATATGGGATTAAAGCTTTGGCTAAGGGCGGCGATACGGCACTGCAACATGCTATATTAGTCGTGCTACCAGAACAGAAAATAGCAGCGGCTGTACTGTCATCTGGTGGTCGGAGCTCTATAAATCAACTATTGGCAACTGAATTGATGCTCACTAGACTTAAAGAAAAAGGTACTATTAAGGACATCAAGCCAAACAAATCCTTTGGCAAGCCGGTCAAAGTCAAAATGCCTCAAGGTGTAGTAAAGAAAGCAGGATTTTATGGCAATAGCGAAACCCATTTTAAAATTGAAATTACGAACAACGGAGAACTGTTCTTACCATCTAATCGAGAAGAAAAATATGTATATACTGCTGATGGAAGTTTTATTAATGAGGAGGGTACTTCCAAGCTCAACTTTGTAACTGAGAAGAATGGAAGAACTTATTTGAAGGAGAGCGCATATAAATCGCATCCAGGTTTAGGGCAAAGTGTGATGACCCACTATTTAGCTGAGAAACTAGAAGACAACGTGCTATCGAAGAAAACCGCTGCTGCATGGGCAAAGAGGGAAGGTGTCAAGTTCTATCTTGTAAACGAGAAATTTAGTTCTATTCAATATCTCGTTCAACCGAAACTTCTTAGTACTCAAATTACTCGCAAGGAAGGCCCAGCAGGTTATTGGGGTGGCAGAAAAATTACAGGTCCGAATACCGCAACGCATCAGCTCCAAATTCCCGTAATGAATGGCCGTGATACAACGGAAACACACTTCTATACAGAAGGTGGAAATGAATATATGGAGATGGCTGGGTTGTTATACGTAAGTGAATCAAATGTAAAACCAATTGATGTAGGCCAATCATCCAAAGTTACGTTGGATACAAATGGGCATGCGAAATGGTTTACAATTCCACAAGCGGCAACAGACAAAAGGATGACCGTGACGTTGCCATCAAATGGTTCATTTGCGGTGTATGATGAGAAGGGAGTTTGCATCAACTTTAGCATCGTGAGTGGCAATAACAAGGTGAAACTGCCGAAGAACGGAACAATCGTATTTGCTGGGGCACCGAAATCGGAATTTGCAATCTCGGTGAACTAGCTACAATTTAAGATGATCTTAAACAAAACCAGTACGGCACAGAAAAGATGTATTACTGGTTTTGTTTGTATTTACGCATTCTCTACGAAAAAACTTGAATAATATCACGCTCAAGCACTATAAAACATCTATAATACATTATAAATTTGTATAAAGAAAAGGCACCAAAGGTGCCTTCTTGCGATTTGAATCTTCTTAATATAGAATTAGATGCCAATCCAATTATTATTTTACTGCATTAAGTAGTTTCAGTTATTGAGAAATTATAAAAGCCCTCTTTCAAGTGCTTTTTTTATGTGTTTACATCCTTAATTGATTGTAAATTGATTTGAATACGTGAATTCACCACGATATTTAATTGCAACGACATAAGTACCGCTTGTATAGCTATCTGTGATAGGGGTTTGCCAAATTTCTGTTCCAGGAATAAACTCTGGTTCTATTGTTTGGAATCGTTCTAGGGTACCATTTGTGTGACTTTAAAAATTTTCATTTGTGCACCAAAATGTTCCCTACCAAAGTGCTGTGTTAAGTAAAATGTATCACCAGTAATTAAATTCCCAATCTTCCAATCAGGTTGATATGTACTTTTATCTGAATTTTGTAAATCCATAATGGTTTTAAATCCCCAATCATCATTAAGTGAATCTGAGTAAGCTGCAGCTGCATGTGAGGTAGGCTTACTCATTTCTATTGCAGTAAAACCGCTGAAAGTTAACACACCAATTAATGCTAATTTTCCTAACTTCATTATTGTTTCCCCCTATTAACTTCAAAGTTTTCAAAACTAGAAATCTTACACACATAATAATATAATCAACTGTATTATATTTCAAATATTTTCTAAAAAAAACCATAAAAAATGTAAGTATGTAAGAGAAGTGAGAAATCCTAACAAGGTTTTTGCTAATACTTTTACTGAAAAAACTTGTGGCGGGAGTTCAACACTCGTTTTCATGTTCTGTTTTGATAAAATGAAATATGATTAGGGCATTATAAATAAATAGAAAAATCATGAATACCAGCATAGGGAGTTTCATTATTAATTTTTGTTTCTAGATTTTGTATGGTGTACTCTTGCCATGCTTCTAAATGATACGTATCCCATGATTGTTTAAATAGTTGATATAAATAAATCTCTCTTAATTTCAAGAAGATTGGGATTTGTTTGATTGTAACCTTATGTAGACTATTTTCCATTTTATATCCCTTAAAGAAATTACGCATAAAACTATCACAAAAATTATGTGTATTGCCATTGTAGGAGTCGTGCTGCCAATAAGCATGATAGAAAGCTACTGCAAGATCCTGTGCGAACCAATTGTAAGAACAATCATCAAAATCAATAATGGTTATAAATCCTTTCTTGTTCATAATTAAGTTTCCCTGATGATAGTCATTATGGATAAGGCCGAAATTGTCAGGCGTTATGTTATAGGCTTTGAGACTGTTAAGTAACTTATCATATTTTTCGCCAATCCACGGAATTAGATTTTCTCTAATATTAAAGACATCTGGGTTATCATTACGCCAAGCAGGACGGTGTATGCTTTCAAATTTGTGAATTTTTGATATTGCATGCATTCTCCCTAAACTTTTACCAAATTGTTTAAAAGTTACTTCATTCCAGTGTGATTTATTTTTAACATCAATTGAATCGCCTGGAATATATTCAAAATTTGTCTTAACTCGTTCTCCTTCATATGCTAATGGGAGTATAATCTTTGGAACAGGTACACCTTTATCATGTAGAAAACCCATCCACTCTATTTCTTGCATTACCATCTCTTTCGTTTTACTTTTTGGGGAAATCCTGACTACGCTGTTGTGCTCTTTGTTATGAAAAATATCGTTATGAAAACCTCCATTTAATCTAACCCGATTTTCTGTCATTTTGTATTCCCCTTTACCTCTCAATTTACAAAGATGCATTTCTAAAACAGTGGGATTGTAAACATATTTAGGTCCTATTGATTAATTCATATTAGTCTTTCTTTCACTTTTTAGAAAAGGAAGCTACTCTCACTGTATTTATTTTGCTACTACGAATATGTCGTTCTCCCTAAATAATAAAATTTTTGAGTTCTTTATGAAAATTCTGTTGTTTTTCTATCTTATAATATATATAATAAATGAGTTTGCTTCATAAGGTGTAATAAATGAAAAGAATCTACTTTTCCTAACTGTAACAGAAGTACATAATAAATGGTGCTATATAAGTACCAAATGGTTAGTTAAGCTGATTGGCAGAGTACATTTACAATGATATACCTTATATATCAAAGTATAATTATATATCCATATAAGGAATAATGATAACATTAATACAGAAAACGGAGGAATTTATGAGTACATTACAGGCATCATGCCAACATATGCAGGAAATAGTTTACCTAGTACATAAATATTACAATGAACTGTATCAATATCAATCCATACTGGAGGCATTTCCTGATGTATCCATTCAGCATATTTCTGATGAAGAACCAGTAGTATTAGACGGTGTATCGTTTTCTCATTATGTACAAACAACAGACCGTCTTGTTATTTTTGTATCAGATAAAGGAGAGAAACCAGCTTGTGCCGTGTATCATTTAGTTGGTGAGGATGAACTACTTCCTTGTTTAGTAGATAGTTCATATATAACGGATGAAACAAGAGAAGAATTCTATCTGTGGGCGAATATCTGGAATGATACATATTACCAGCTCCAAAAAATTGCGCAGGTTATGCAGCATAAAGTTTATTAGAAATTAGAAAAAAAACAAGTTGACCTTGATAAATTACAATCTGAATTAGGGAAAATGGAGAAAAGAAATCTCTCTCTCAATGCACAAAGTTATCGCGGGGTGATACCAAGAAATTATAAGCAATCGCTAATCAATAAAGAATTGGTAACACATGAATAAGTGACTGGATATCAACAACGAGCAACAAGATATTGTTGTCTATGATGTAATGAAATATCTTTTATTTAAAAACCAAGATACCCAAATCAAATCAGCTGGTGGGACCCCGTAAAGAAATAATAAGGTTGTTATTTTCGATAAGCGAATCGTTAATCATAATCCAGCGATACTATCCCATATTATACTTCATATGCTTTTCAGTTCACTAGGACATCTGATTAACTGTAAAGTAATTATACTCTTTTTCAAACCCCGTAAAAAGCATCACTTTTTACGGGGTTTTCTTTTTTAGATTACATCTGAAATAACCAAGTAAATATGTATAGCTAATAAAATTATCGATATGATTGGGACTTTTTCATGTAATTAATAATGTACCGCTATCATTTCTACTAAAAAAATTTCGTTCTGAGGGCACTATAAAGTGTTAGGTTGATTGGAATACGGTCAGACCTCATTAAGTTAGAAACACGCTGTAGTCATTAAACAGTGGCGAAATACGTGAATTGTATCTTTACATTAAAAGCTTAAATAAAAAAATGACTAATTGCCTAGGGTAGTCAACTGGACATCTGATGTCTAGTCATGTAATATTTTACATGTAATTAAATCATTATAAATAGATAATCGAGTAACTAGAGGGAGAGATTACAAATTATGAAATCAGAGAAATCTACAATTGCTGAGAAAGTACAATCTATTAAAGGAAAGACTGTTGCAAAGTATGGGGCAGTAGTTTTCCTATTCTTCGGTCTGACATCTTGTTATAACCAAAAAAACGATAGATTATCGTCACAAGTAGAGCTTTATCAAGAGGAGTCAGTAAAATTAGCCGAAAAGTATGATGACCTAGTAAGGGATTACGACAAGCTGCAGGCTAAGCTGTATGCGGTAGAGAATCTACCTGAGGAGGAACCTGTAGAAGTTGATCACGCTGAAGAAAATCCTGTTGAGAAAGAGGAAGAGACGCCGATTCAAGATACGGAGCCAGAGAAATCTGAAGAAGAAACACTCAAAGAGGAACAATATGCAGCGCGAGAAAAGAAAGCATATGCGAATCTCAATTCTTTAGGAAGTTCAGAAGCGCAGGAGACATACAAAGAACTAATTAAGCCGAAACTTTCAAGATGGGCTAGTAAGGATATGTTACAAGTAGCTAAGGAAGGTGTAAACTTTCGTGAGATAGATGATAGTAACCTACCTTGGACAGATGTTACCGAGCCGAATGGAACGAGTACGAAGCATATCTATAAGAGTGGTTATAACCAATTAGAGATTACATACAACTTTGACGGGACCATTACAAAATCTGAATGGAAAACAGGAGTGAACAAATAAAGTGAAAAACTTACTGTCTACACTGACATCGTTAAATCTTGATAAAACTGTTATCGCATACTCGAACGGGGTTCAGGTCTTTAAAGGATCATTACAGGATTACTTATTTATGCCTCATCAAGAGAAGCAGGCACTGAAGGTAACAACATTCTGTATCTGTACCAATGATGGAACTAATATTTCTACATTTGAAAGATTACAAGAAGCGTAAAATCATAGCAGTAAGCGACATTGTGAATGTCGCTTGCATGATGAATACGAATAAGGTACGGAAAATAATACTAATGTATTATTTTTACGAATGAAACAGTGACTACAACAACGGAAGGCTGATAAACACTTATGAAAAAGATAGATGAGTTAAAAGATGAAGAGAAAGAAAATCACTTTAACTGGAAAATTGCACTTGTTACAGTAGCTATCTTTTTTATTTGGCGTTTGGAGGGTATAAAAAGAAGAAATTGATGCATTTCTACAGCAATAACAATTTTACTTATTTTGGATTATTCTCTATTGGGGAACGGTCCTTTTTTATTTGAGGGGACCTTTCTCCTTAACATAATACTATAGAACAATTATTGAAAATTTTTCATTGGAATATCATTCAATATTTAACATAGTAGGGGTACCACTACATCGCTATTAAGCTTTGATTATAAAACGACAAGTTTTTCTAGGATTCTAAAGAAAGAATAACGTATTTTTTTATTTTAGAGAAGATTTTATTACCTTTATAGTGATAGGTCTGTACCATAGAACAAGAGCATTGCTTCTTAATTAGGCAATGCTCTTGTTCTACTATGTTATTCATGTACTTTTTTTGTTTAAGTCGCATTCCATCAGGTTACGGAAGCTCAAATTGTACCATAGGTACCAAACTTACTATTAATTGGATTAATTCAGGCTGATAATGCCTCCATTTAAACAAATTTTCCTTTCTATACCAATCACGCACCTTTTTTAGAGTCATACATATCAGTGTTCAAGATTAGGATATTACTTGAAAGAGCCTTGGGATTTTTGCACCAGAATCGTTTTATACATTATAAATTATTCATGTTATTTAATTATATTTTTGCAATCGTGCTGTGTTATAATTCTGAAATACTGATATATCTAGTAGGACATAAAGATTTCGGTTTATTATACGAGGCGGAAAATTAATCCATTATCTTTGAGGGTCAGGCTATGATTATTTAAACTATTATTCACACTATTATTTAGACTAAAAGAAGTACAAGGAGGAAGGTATATCTATTAAATTAGTGAGATATACCAAATTCAAAATGAATATTAAATTTAATAAAAAAGTAGTAGCATTCACGGCAGGATTAACGGTATTATCTTCACCATTGGTATCGTTTGCAGAGGAACAACAATCAGTAAACAATAAGCAATCTACAAGCCTTCAAGTGCAAGGTAACACAGACCAACTTCAAACAACAGATGAACAGGCTTTAAAAAGTATTGAAGCTAGTTTTGAAGAGGTAGACGGACGTGGTGGAGGTACTGTCGACAATAAGAAAGTAGATAGTCTTCAACGTTCAGAAGGTATTCATGAAGAAACAGGTACATTAACTGTTCCTAACAATTCAAACAGAACAAAACGTAGTCTGTCTCCCATATCACCTAGCACCTCTAGTACAATAAACGGTGTTCAATTCACTGAATGGATTGTTCCAGCAGGTAACGATAATATTCGTCCTCAAAACTACATGAGTCCAAAGTATATTACAATTCATGAGACTGATAATACAAGTGTAGGAGCAGGTGCTAGAAACCACGCTCAATACCTATATAACCAAGCAGTAGGTAACACAGACCGAGCTGCATCGTGGCATTTTACAGTAGACGATAAAGAGATTTATCAACATCTACCATTAAACGAGAACGGATGGCACGCAGGAGACGGTGATGGTCCAGGTAATAGAGAATCTATTGCAATTGAAATCGCAGTTAACAGTGACGGTAACTATAGTAAAGCAGTAGATAATGCTAAGAAACTTGTAGCTTATTTAATGAAAGAAACTGGTGTACCGTTAAATAACATTGTAAAACATCAAAAATGGAGCGGTAAAATATGCCCTGCTAACATGATTAATAATGGGCAATGGGATGTATTCGTAAATAGCGTTGAGGGGTATTATAATAATCTTTATCAACCAAAAGATGACATTACAGGAGGTTGGTATGAAGAAGCTATTCGAGAGTTAAATAGAAGGGGTATTATGATAGGGGAAGGAAACGGAGTTTTCGCACCCAATAGAGCGATAACAAGAGCCGAATTTGCTCAATTAATCTCTAACTCTCTAAAATTGCCAGCTGGAGATGCTTCATTTAAAGACCTAAACGATGCAAATTCAACTTTACGAGATGGTATTAAACGTACTGCAAGTGCAGGTATCATTCAAGGTAGAGGAGATGGTTATTTTGACCCAAACACACCTATTACAAGAGAAGAATCAGCAATTATTGTAAACAAGGCTTTACAGTATAAAGGTATATGGGGACCAGTTGTAAACCTGCCATTCTCAGACAAAGACCAAATTATTTATAAAGAAGATGTACAAAGACTGTATGGCCTAGGTATTGTAAGAGGTAAGGGGGACAATCAATACGACCCTAAAGGAACGACAACTCGTGGTGAGACAGCAACATTCATTTTAAATATGCTACAAGTAATTGAAAATGGTAGTGTTGAAAAGGTAATTGGAACAGCTCAAATTAATGGTATTGGGGTAAATGTTCGAAGTGGATCAGGTACAAACTATTCTATTGTTAGAAAGACAAGTAAAGGCGAAAAAGTTACAGTATATGAAGAAAAGAATGGTTGGCTAAGAATTGGAACAGGTCAGTGGATTTATTATGACTCTAGTTATATCGACTATAACAGATTATAAAAGACTAAATAGTTTAAAGAACAGGTCATATTTGGATATATAACTTAATCTCAGGTTGTGAAGAAGAATTTCTTCACAACCTGTTTTTGTGTCTGGCCCCCTCTTTACCTACCAATACTGATAAAAAGAGGAGAAGCAGAGAGTTATTATGATGCTGGCATCGGTAAGTCATTGTAATTAGCGTGTATACAATTAAATGCTAATGTTTTCTTGATAATTAAGTAGAGATCACCGTACATATCCATCGAGGAAATACCTTAAAACAAAAAAATGAGTTGTATTGTTACAAGTTAGTACAAAGTTCCGTTCTGTGTGGGTATTATAAAATTTTAGCTTAATGGCGATGTGGTGCTACCCCATCCCTATCAAGCTAATAGTTTTAATTATCCCATGACCATCAACTTAAGGAATGTAAACAACCCAAAAACAAAAAATGAGCTGACTTCTCAAAATAACTAACTGTAAAGAAAGAGAATTTTCATTTAGGGGGTACTTTTATGCTAGAAAAAAGGCTTATAAAGTTGGTAGCTCAAAAATTAAATTAGGATACTCCGTAAGTATATGCTAGACTTGGTTTACCATTTGATTTACTGTTTTCATGTCCTTTACGAGTCGGGGGTTCTTTGTTTCACGGAAAAAAGCAGACTCTTATAAAAGAGCCTGCCTTCGCTGGTTTGTAAAATTAAGAAGCTTTACGTACGTTTGAAGCTTGAAGTCCACGTTGACCTTGCTCCAAATCAAAAGTCACTGCTTGACCTTCTTCTAAAGTTTTGTAACCTTCGCCTTGAATCGCTGAGAAATGAACGAATACATCGTCTCCACCTTCACGTTCGATGAATCCGAAGCCTTTTTCGCCATTAAACCATTTTACATTACCTTTTTCCATTTGTATTGCCTCCTAGTGTGTAAACACACACAATGTAATACTATCCTTGCTCTCAGTGATCATAAAGGTGAAAAGTTACAATTCCTTTACACCGAACAAAAATAATTCATTTTAATAATAACATTTTTTGTAATAAATGTAAAGGTGAAGAAAAGACAGTTACTATGTTTATGCAAATGTTAGAGCCAAAGAAAAACACGTTTCATAAAATAATGACGGAATATGAGGAAATAAAGTAGGATCTCTCTTATCAGAAATCCTACTTTTTCTTTGGTTGTAAGAATCTTGATGTTTTTGTATCAGAATAGTACTGTGTATATCGAAAAAAATAAAAGACAACTCCAATTAAGAGTTGTCTTTTTGTGTAATAAAATCCCCAAAATATGAAAATATACAAACGAATATAATACGCTATGGTTGATATTATAACAAAACCAAAGAGTATTGAAAATAAAAAGAATGTTGTAATGATTTTTTAAGGTTTTAGTTAAAAAAGCCTCGAAAATAAACCTTTTATAAAGGTTTCCTTTAAATATGATTATTGTATTTCGAGGGGTTCCTTATAAATCTTAGCTATATATTTTACAAAATCGATGACGGGATAGTGTATGAGTGAACGGTGCTGCGTAAAACGAATCCCGGCTTTTTCTATTTTTGAGATGAGTTGTTCAACTTCCAACTCTTTTTGTTGTATCCTATTATAATTTTGATATACAATGTTTTTCCATTGATAGGAAGAGCCGTGAAAATAACTCTCTCCCTTTACCCTGTGACTAAATATAATTTCTATTTTTTCTCTACGTTGTTTTTCCTTCATATGCGCTTCCGTTGACTGCATGTTTATCGCCTCTTCCCTTTTTTGTTGTATAACAAAATTTGGTCTAACTCACCATACATAGCCAATGTACATTGTTCTAGTTGGGATTTGTCGTTTAAGGCTATCTCACCACTGTATTTGGTTTTCAAGTGCTTAATCTTATCTAGTAGTTGTTAGTGTGTATAAAACACTATCTATCTTTATTATAAAACGATTCTTTATAAGCATGCACTTTTTTACACTCACGAAGATTTATAACATGACGAGTATCTTCATCCATGAATGTTATTCTGTATTTACTGAGGTTAGTTTCTTTATTTAGGCTAACTAACATATTGTATGCCTCAGTATCTATTTTATAAAAAGGAAAATAGATGTAACGGTCCTCCTTTTACTAAAAAAATCCTATAAAAATATAGCGCTCTTAAAAAGGTTTTTTACAAATTTATTATGTTTGACTTGAAAAAAGGAACGTAATATTTATTTGTAGAAAATTTTAAGAGTAAAAATAGAATGACAATTTATATGATAAGAAAAGGGGGCACTTATAGATGCTAACAAATGATTTAGATTTCCGATTAGAACCACGTTTAAAAGAACTGTATGAACAACATAAAATAAGAGCTCAGAAGATAGACTGGGGTTATCATGAGTTTTTACCATGGGATAAGGGAATGGACTTTAAAAGAGTTCCTTGGGATGAAAGTCAAGTTACTCTTCCTTCTGGTGTAATTACTGCCATTGAAACAGCTTTATTAACAGAAGTGAATTTACCATGGTTTACCACGTATTTATCTGCGACTTTTAAAGGATCCCTTTCTGTTATTACGGACTTTATTCACACATGGACTTCAGAAGAGGATCAACATTCGAATTTATTGGAGACATATTTACTACTCACTCGAAGTGTGAACCCTAAACGTATACATGAATTAAGAAAGTCAGTCGTTGAGGGTGGGTTTGAGCCTGATTTTCATACACCAATCGAAGCCATGACGTATACGACGCTACAAGAACTTGCAACGATGGTGTTTTACAATAATGTAGCTAAGGTTGCAAGTAAGCATGATCCAGATCTTGCTACATTATTACGTCGTCTTGCCAAAGATGAGACTCTTCATTATGCTTTTTATCGAGACGTCATTCGAACACATTTGGAATTAGAACCTAATTATTGCTATCATATTGCCAATGTGATTAAGAATTTTAAAATGCCAGGTGCCGTCATGCCTGATTTTGAAAATAGAATGGCTGTAATTGCAAAAGAAGCAAACTATGGACCACTACAATATTTTGATCAAGTACTTGATGTAGTGATTGAGTATTGGGGGCTAAAAGCCTTACGACCAATTGCCCCTCTAGCAGAAAAAGCAAGAATTGAGATTTTGGAATACCACACAAGATTGAAAAAAATACGGGATCGATTTGGTCGTTTTCAAGGGAAAACTAATCCACGTTAATGAGTAGAGATTTCAGAAAATAAGCGGGGGAATTCCCTTTCCCTTTATGGGGAATCTGTCACACTCCCTATTCTTTTGGGGGTGTTTTTTACTTAATTTAATTTTTGTTTAAAAAAATAGTTGACGATAAAAATAATTTTATGATATTATAAAATGTTTGTTAAAAAACTACATATGTGTTAAGGTTAAGAAGGTTACCATATATGGAGGTGGATTATATGTTTCAAATTGGCGATAACATTGTTTATCCAATGCACGGAGCAGGTATAATTGAAGCCATAGAAGAAAAAGAATTCTCAGGAAAAAAACAACAGTATTTTGTCATAAAAATGTCGATCAGTAATATGCAAGTCATGATTCCTACGGGGAAAATAGTGAATTCGAATATACGCCCAGTCACTGATATACTTGCATTAAAGCACATTTTACACATTTTTCACCATGAAGAATCCTGTAAATTACTGCCGTGGAAACAAAGGCATAAAGTGAACACGGACAAAATAAAAACGGGTGAAATACAAGAAGGTGCTGAAGTTGTACGGGATTTAATGCGTATGAAGAAAGAAAAAACACTCAATACAAGCGAAAAAAAATTGCTGGATGATGCATATAGATTTTTGGTCAGTGAACTAGAATTAATTAAAGGAATCACTGAAAATCAAATAAAAAGTTTCTGTTAAGGTTCATTATAAATAATGTATTATATCCTCTGAAAACATTCTAAATCTTTCGGGAATATGATGAGTATTAAAGGCAAATCATTTCAAAGACATTCAATTTCTTCAACTCAATTTTAGAGTAGGAACCTCTTTTGTTATTACTTCAATCTAATCCATTTTTATTTTTAAATTTCTTTTACGAACGTTCGAAGTTTCATTAAATAACTCGATCAAATAGTCACTTGATTTTTGCAATCCTGATTCACACTGGCACGGACAAGGAGCCGTAAGGATGAAAGAGAGGTAGGGCTTTCATTGTTTTAGGTAATATATATACTATCTAAGTCATTATTTCTAGAAGAAAAAACAATCAATCTCACCGCTATCTTTAAGGGTTTCTTACATCAACTGAGACAGTGAATAATAATTGTTTTCCTTCTTTACGTAAAATTGATAAACGAACTGGTAACACCATATGGTCAACTACAAAAAATGGTTTCCTGGCCAGGAAACCATTTTAAATTCCATTTACATTACAATAGTAAATTAAGCAATAAGAAGGAGCGTACACATGAAAAAAATGTTAACAAAAGAATTAAGTTATGAATTAAAGAAGCGGGATGGAATCATTTCCATTACTGTTGAGCCTTACGAAAAAATCGAAGTTGGTGGAATTCGTGTAGATGGACCAGCTATTATTCTAATTAATCAAGAATAGGTAAAAATAGTTGTATGCAAGAAGAAAAGGATCAGCCTTTACGAGAAGGGGGACCCTTTTTATTTACTGCAGCTAATATGGGATATACATAACTTTTATCTGATTTGTTGGGGTTAAAAGGAAGGAGAGGGTCGGGATTATCATGGTAGAAAGCTTAATATTGGTAGGATTTCTTTTTACGTTATATAGACTAGTTGATAAAAAAACAAACTAATTATTTAAAACGATATATTGTTTCCTTTTTAAGGGCAAGATTTGTTTGAGAATGAAATGGATAATTTAAAGGAGGAATTTAGATGGATGCAAGGAAAGAACGCATAAAATATGAGAAGATGTCAAAGAATTATGATCGTATTTATTTAGTTTCGTTTATCCTATTAATTGTACTTGTTTGTAGTAGTGTGATTATCATAGGAGCTACAGGAGGAAAATATGGAGTGTTTTTATTATTAGCAATTTTACTTAACGCACGTATTACGAAAGAATCTCAAAAAAAGTATGAGCACTATTCTAATAAAGGGCGTATTTAAAATGATACATATCCAGAAAGGAACAACCTAGATGTATATTCAAAATATCCCTTTTTCATCTCCTATTAACTAGTAAAAGTAACTTTATTAAATCATTTTTTTAGCAATGTAGAAATAGAAACCGTACCCTATTAAAATGTTATTTCCGTCCCTATAATGAATTATCCTTCTAGCATATTTATAAGATTTATATCATATATTAGGAGAAAGAATGCAAGTTAGAAAGGAGTCTTATAGAATGAGTTATTTGGAGGGAAATGACTTTAGTAAACAAAATACGGTAAGTGTACCTAATCCCTATGTATATCAGACATTACAATCAGTAATTGGTAAACATGTGGTTATTGAAACTGTAAGAGGCAATATAAGAGGTAAATTAAAGGATGTGAAACCAGATCATTTGCTCATTGAAGATACGGTGCCATACATTGTGCGCATTCAACAAATTGTATGGATTATGCCAAAATAATAATCAAATTACATGTAATTTGATTATTAACAGATTAGCGTCATAGAGCATTAAATAAAAACACAGGGTTTTATCTCTGTGTTTCTTCAAATTTTCGTTTTTGGGGGGTGTTTACTTTTCTTAAGTTGATGGCAATGTGGTGCTACCCAAGAAGTGCTTAAAAATTATTATTTTGAGTTCATCTTACTTAATTGTACCCATTCCACCAATTTTAACATGTACATTAACTTTAACATCAGCCTTCGATAATTCTTTTCCCCATTGCTTTTGGACCCTTTTCCAATCCTTGTATGTATACGCTCGTGCATATACTCCAAATCCTATAGGGTCAATTTCTGCTTTTTGTATTTTCTTTATGAAGTGTTCTAAATCACTTTCCAACTCCTTTTCAATGCTTTTTTCTAATCTCTCCGCTTTATCCCTAACATTAAAAGGGAACATTCGTTCTGAAATTGAAATTCTCGTATGTACATTTATATTAAACAAAAATTTTTTTTTGTATTGTACGCTTGTTTTTACTTTGGTACCTTGAGCATTAAAACTTAACCAATGTTTTTCTTTGCTTTTAGATTGTAGCGGTACGGCAATAGTAAATGGAAATTCTCCCTGTATCTTATTTTGTAAAATGCTTAATAATAAATTTTCTTTTGGTGTAATAGTTAGCTTATATCTATTCTGTTCATCAAGTAATGTAGAACCTGTCAACTTTAAATTATTATCCTTTTTAAGTGCACTTACACTCGCTGTCATTCCTTTTTCTTTTGTTTGGTTATGAAAATCTTGAAGAGTCGTTTTTACAGTAATATTTCTTCTATGTCCAGTCTCAATTAGTTTTGTCAAAAATATAGGAAGACGAGGTTTATTTTTAGGAGCATAATAAATTATGTCTGAAACAGGTCCATCCACAGCAACAATTTTTGAAGTAACCGTGTTTTTGGGATCTCGATAAAAAGGATCTAAATAATCAGCCCACTTCTTTTGTTTTAAAAGTCGTTTACCAATCAAAATAAGTTGTGTCTTGCTCCCTGATGTCAAGGCCATAACCATGGTATCAAATTTTTCACGAGAGTTTCGCACAGTAACAGATTTTACACCATATTGTTCCTCTTTAATCTTAGCCTCTTTATTGAAAACAGGACTGGATAAGTAGACTTTCAAATTATCATTTTCATCCAAATCTAAACCCAGTATAAGCGTGAGTGTAACATCTTCTACATTCATTTGGTCTAAATCTGAACACCCTGTGAGTAACAGTAGCTGAATTAAAACACAACATAATATTTTTTGCTTCAATGTGCTTCCCTCCGAAAGTATTTTTTGTAGATTAAGTTATATATCCATAAAAATACAGGGAATAAGAAAGCTAATACAAGTCCACCTTTCGATGTGAGATTTTGAAATAGTTCAGATTCATTCCATGAGGGATGAATCCAAAACGTTACTATAATTACTGCCAATAATAAAATAGATACTTGAAGAGTATGATCTTGTTTTCCAATTAGTCGACTAGAACAAAACGCAGCTCCGTATACACAAGGAATCCATGCAGTAGAGACGACAAGTAAGTAAATAGATAATAAAATCATGTCAAACCGTTCTAAAAAACGAAATTCAATAACTTTAAGTAAGTTTAGTACGGGTTGATTAAACTCTAAAATTGCATCTGGACTGAAGTATAAAAAGCAAATAACTATAGTAAATAGATAAAATACAAATGTTAAGGTATTTGCTATAATAATGCCTTGCGTTGCATATTGCTTTTTTTGTAAAAAAGGATACAGAAAAAATGCCATTTCAAATCCTATAAAGGAAAAGATAGTAGATGGAACAGCCGAAAATATAGGCTTCCAGCCCTCCTTTAATAATGGAAGAAAGTGTAACCAATTGCTATCTTTTAATGGTATGAAGAAAAAAATGGAATCCACATTGTCATATAAAAACATAATTCACAGTATCGACCTATTATCCGAACACCATTGCGTGCAACCAGAAAGGTTGGAATAGAGAACAAAAACAAAATAATATAGTCGGCTGTTTTTGGAAGAAGCCATGCCTTAATATAAAGCATGCCATTAATTAGAACTGTCCATGCGTAAAAAGCAAAATATATCATATAAAGAATAATTACCATGCTACCAATGATTTTCCCAAAAAATCGAATAAGAATTTCATATAAGGTATCATTTGGATAGTGTTTCGCTGTTTGAATTAGTAAAATGCTGGAGGTCATAGCGCAAAACCATCCAATAAATAGTGCTATCCAGCTATCTGTGCCAGCTTTTTCTGCAAGTACCCTTGGAAGGGATAGGACTCCAGTTCCCACTTGTGAGGCATTAATAATAAAAATATATTGCATGACAGTGATGTCATTATGTGCATATTTTTTCATATTTTCACCCTTTATCAGGATTAGTTTCTTTGTGATTCTTTGTAATATTTTTGGATCTTCTCTTCATTGACCACAAAGGAAAGCGAACAAACGTGTCCTTCATACCTGAAATGTGAAAAGGGGACAAAGGACTACCATAAGGAGTACCTAAGGATTCTAAACTTACAAGATGTGCAATTATAGTCATCCACCCGATAATAATTCCTACCATTCCAAATAGAGCAGCTAATAACATCATAGGAAAACGTAATAATCTTATTGCCAAACCCATTTCATAATTAGGAACAATAGAAGAAGCTATAGTTGTAACAGCAACAATAATAATCATAATATTACTCACAATCCCTGCTTGAACAGCAGCTTGTCCAATCACAATACCTCCAACAATCCCTACGGTCTGACTAATGGGAGTGGGTAAACGAAGGGCAGCCTCTCTCATCATTTCTAAGGTAATTTCCATAAGTAAAGCTTCTATCACTGGAAGAAACGGAACACGTTCTCTTGATTCTGCAATTGATAAATAGAGCTGTACAGGGATAACTTCATAATTAAATGAAATAAACGCTACATATGTTGCAGGTAATAATAAAGCTATAAAAAAACCTATAAAACGTAGTAATCTAACAGAGGAAGATACTAACCAACGTGTGTTGTAGTCATCTATCCCTTGAAAGAAAGAAATGAAATTTACTGGGGCAATCAATACATTTGGACTTCGATCCACAACAATGACGTATCTCCCCTGAAGAATGTGAGATACAGTTGAATCAGGCCTTTCGGTCAAGATGAACTGTGGAAATGGTGAATAAGGGTTATCCTCAATAAACTCAATTATTTCACCAGTATTAATAATCGAGTCCACCTCAATATTTTGAATTCTAGTTTCCAATTCCTTAAGTACATCTTCAGAAGCTACATCTCTTAAATATAAAATAGATACTTTGGTCTTTCCTCTACTACCAATAAAAACCTCTTTTAATACTAATTCTCTGTTAGGAATATACCTTCGTATTAAAGCTATATTTTGACTAGACGTTTCTACAAATCCTTGATGAGTCCCTTTTAGAGAGATTTCATTTTTAGGTTCTGTTATATCTCTTTGTGGCCACCCTTTTGTATTTAGTTGATATCCTGCGTCTAGACCGTGAACTAATAATATGCTGTCCCCTTGAAAAATAGCATTTTCGAATTGATTCCAAGTATTAATTATTTGAACTTCTCCTATTGTGACAGGGAGACCATTACTAATTTCAAACGTTGTATGCATCAAAGGGGACAGTATATTATTATGAATAGATTGTGTATCTGTTAATCCTGATAAATATATTAGAGCAGCTTCTGATTTATTTACTAGTTGAAATTGACGAATTATCAGATCTGGAGCTTGTTGAAAATTTTTTTGAAAATTATTTATGTTTTGGAATAAGTCAAAGTTGATGTTATGATTCTCTACATTTTCTTTCTGTATATTTGAAGTTCTATTGTCTTGATTATCTATAGAATAACGTCCTTGTTTCAAAAATTTAAAAATAGGAAACACAACATAGACTCCCCTCGAAAAAACTTTTCAATATGTTTATTGTGTATATTTTATTGAGATTTATTCCACTATTTACTGACTTGGAAATTTCCCCTAACGTAGTAAGCCAAATCTAATCCCGACTACTGACTGGGATATCCAGGTTTAGATTTTTTCACATATACATTCGTGTTTAATTTCAAACGAGAAAAATAGTATGTACCTCGTTAATCCATTTGATCTAAGTCTACCAATGAAAAATAACCCAAATCATGAATACATAAATCTCCTAATCGTAAAGAAATTTAAAAAATGGAGGGAATTACGAAAACTTCCATATATATGGTGATATATGGGGTTTAACCGAAATCTGGAAAAGAAAAAACAAGAGGATTAACTGAAAAAGGAAAATTAGATGTTCAACGAATAACAGATGCATTACAAGGTAATCGACGTTGTTACCTCAAGTCCATACAATCGTTCAATTCTAACTGTTCAGCAGTTAGCGAAGCAAATAGGATAAGAAGTTTTAGTATTTGAGGACTTGAAAGAGAGAATTTTTATTGCTGAAGAGGAACGAATGTCGGATAAAGAATTATTATCTATTGTTTTATCAAGGATTACAAAAGGGGACCCAAGAATTATCGAAGATTTTCCTACGTCTGTTCAACCTTTTAGAGAAAAACGGACGGAAATCTCATAGATATGAGAAAAAGACAGTCCTTGATATTATGGGTGTTGTTTATGAGTATAGTGGACTTGGAAAACAAAAGAAAGTAGCATAAGTTTTAAAAATGATACCTATCTAGGTTTATTTGGTATGTTCATTTTTAAGGATACAAGATATTTGAAGTTTTTTTCGTTCATTTTATTTTCCTTCTTAAGTTGATGGGGATAGGGTAGGGGCACATATCCATCAACTTAAGAAAAGAAAACATCCCTAAAATGAAAAGGTGCGCTGACTTCTCAAAGTAATGAACTATAGAAAAAGAAAATTTTCATTTAGGGGATACATAAAAACTTTAGCTTGATGGGTGATGTGGTGCTATCCCAATATGAATAATCGGGGAATATTACTTGCATCATGCAAGTAATTTGAAATATAATACGTATTGTAAAAAATTCAAATTGTTCACTTGTTAATTTGTAAGAAGGGAAGGATGAAATGGGCAAAAAAGAGAAAGATAGCATTGAGATTATTGAGCATGAAATCGTCACGCTTATGCGTAGAGCTGATTTTAAGCGAACTTTGGATGGACATAAAGACAGCTTGGATCGTTCTGGTTATTTAATATTAAAGCTTTTGGCCGCTGAGGGTCCGCTTTCAATAAGAGTGATCGCGGAGATTTTCCATTTAAATATGTCTACTGTAAGCCGACAGGTACGAACACTGGAATCAGGCGGACTAGTAAATCGAAAGCCGGAGGAATTTGATGCAAGAGTTAGTATCATCAGTATGACTGATGATGGAAAAAATAAATTAGAATCATCGAGTAAGTACAGATGGGAAAGTTATATGGAAGTATTGGCAGATTGGTCGGAGGATGAAAAAAATATTTTCGCAAGTTTATTAACTCGTTTAAATCGAGCAATTGAAAAAAGAAGAAAATTACAATAGTGATTAAACAGGAGGGCTAAATATGAAATCATCATTAAATATTAACTTCGATAAAACAGCTCTAGTATTAATTGATTTACAAAAAGGAATTGTAGCTATGCCTGGAGGAGATGAAGTAGTAGAAAAATCGGTAAAGCTTGTTGAACGTTTTCGCAAAAAAGGTGGATTTATAGCTTTTGTTAAGGTTGATTTTCACGATGGAAAAGATTCGCTAAAACCTGTAATAGATAACCAAACAAGTGGTAGTACGATGGAAAGGCCTAAAGACTGGGCAGTGTTGGATCAAAGATTAAATGTCATGGACAATGATTATGTGGTAACGAAGCGTCAGTGGGGAGCATTTTTTGGAACAGATTTAGATATTCAGCTTAGACGACGTGAGATAGATACCATTGTACTTTGTGGTATCGCAACAAATATTGGTGTGGAAAGTACGGCACGTGAGGCCTTTCAACATGGATACAATCAAATCTTTATTACAGATGCAATGACAACCTTTAGTCCGGAAGAGCATGATATGTCGGTGCGCTATATTTTTCCTAGGATAGGTCAACTTCGTACAACAGAGCAATTTTTAGATCAGGTGAATGAATGAAAAATTGGCAAAAAAAGCGGGGCCTATTTCTAACTGCTATAGCAACTGGCACGATGCTAAATCCGCTGAATTCTTCTATGATATCACTTGCTCTCCATAGTATACAAAAGGATTTTCAGCTTCCTTTTACGACTGTTTCATGGCTTATTTCTTCCTTTTACTTAGCTAGTGCAATCGGGCAGCCAGTTACGGGAAAGCTAGGAGACCTTATCGGAAGAAAACGAATGTTTCTAATTGGTTTGGTCTTAGTAGCTGTGTCAGCATTTGGTGCACCACTAGCTCCTACTTTTTCAATATTATTGCTTATGCGACTAATTCAATCAGTTGGAAGTAGTGCAGTTTATCCATCAGGTATTGGTCTAGTTCGAACGCATATTCAAGAAAAACAAGCATCTGCTCTGGCTGTTCTTTCAATCTTTTCATCTGCAATGGCTGCACTTGGACCGACAGTCGGTGGTTTTCTAATCGTTTGGGGAGGCTGGCCATCCATCTTTTTAGTGAATTTTCCATTTATTTTCCTGAGCTTCGTACTTGGATGGTATGTCTTACCGAAGGATTCTAAAGAAAATAAAATGAATCTGAAAGCACTGATTAAACAAATGGATGTTATGGGAATCCTGCTGTTTGCTGTAGGAATGATATTATTGTTATGGTTTTTATTGTCTTTTAAAACCACCCCTCATTATGTATCAGGCATTTTCGGAGTGTTATTTCTCGGTGCTTTTGTATGGAGAGAACTAAAAGCAAGTACACCGTTTATTGATATACGACTTTTTAAATCACATCCTACTTTAACATGGGTGTATTTGCAATTTATCCTGCTTAATTTATTTAATTATTGCTTGTTCTTTGGCTTGCCAACCTATTTTCAGGATGAAATGCACTTTAGTGTAAAAGAAAGCGGACTACTTATGCTATTTATGTCAGGTATCAGCATTGTTTTTTCTCCGATTTCAGCTAAATGGGTGGAGAAATCTGGAACAAGACAGCCGATTGTATTTGGTTCCTTTCTTATGCTTATTGGAGCTGTTTTGTTAACGATTTTCTTTATTCACGTTCCGCTAATTATTATGTGCCTAATTCTTATGCTAATTGGTATTAGCTATGGAATTGGAAATGTCGCCTTACAGGTAGCCATGCTTGATGCATCTCCAGCTAATATAGTTGGAACGTCATCCGGACTTTTTCAAACATGCCGTTACCTTGGCTCTATATTATCTTCTGTCGTCCTTGGATTAGTTTTTGGGGAAGAAATTACCCCAGGACATTTTGAAATCCTTGGTTCAGTCATGATTGCTGTAAGTATCATAAGTGTACTCATGAATATGAAATTCTCAAAAGTAGCTTCACTTAAAGAGTAGACCTATAAAGGTCACTCAGCTTGTAGAGAAAGATACACTTTTTTCTTCACAAGCTTTTTTATTTAGTCTTATTTCTTTTTTTCACGATTAGAATTTCTTAATAAAAAATTGAATAAAACAGATCGCTTTCCCTTATCCTAGCCTCGTTAGGTGGGTTGCAATCTATTTCATATTTTGACACGCTGCAGTGAGTAGCACTTACTCACCCGTATGGTGTAATCCCCGTAACCTGTAATAGCGTAGCCCATGCAGTTCTTTTGAATCTGCGAAGCTTCGCTCGAATTTTTCTTTTCTAAATTTATAGAGCATTTTTTCCAGAAACGGATAGTCTGTTAATATGCACCTTAAATATGCAATACCCCTTCACTATCAAGCTAACAAGAACAAGTTATACCAAAACAATAAATACTAGCAACCTGCACAAAATTTTCGTTCTGGGACAATTCTGAATTCTTAAGTTGATAGGCATGGGGTCCTGCCACATACCCATCAACTTAAGAATTATATAACACTCTATGATGAAAATTTCATGTATTTTTGACAGAAAACGGCTTGTTTTTTTCGTTTTGGAGGTATTTGTATTTTTAGCTTGATGGCGATGTTTCTGTACCCCTAGATAGGTCTAAAAATCAGACAGTTTTCTTTTATCCTCTTAATCCAGTATACTCGTAAAAACCCCCAAAAATATTCTCATATGGGTGAAGTTTTCGTCCGTTTTAGCTAGAAATATGTTCATAAACGGTGTATATAAATCATGGAGGATAGTTTAAAATCTAGAACGGTGAATTGTATCACAAATAAAGGGGAGTTTTGGGAGAAAATTTGCAAACACCATTGTAAACTGCTTGTTATGCTAGAGTTGCTTTAAATTACTTTTTGGGAAAAACTTATTTTACAGATGCTTCAAGTTCATTCAGGCGAAATAATAATGGAAAATCAGCGTTGTATAATCAATTTATTATGAACATGCAAGGGGGCTTGTTAGGAGTGAAAATAAGCGAACTAGCAAGATTGACCAATGTCAGCATACGATCCATCCGGCATTATGAAAATAAAGGACTTCTAAAAGCCGATAGGTTGGAGAACGATTACCGGGATTTCGACGAATCGGCTATAGAACGAGTCAAAGCAATTCAGTTATACTTGAAGCTTGGATTAACAGCAGATGAGATTAAAGTATTGTTCAAGAGCGAAGCGGCAAATCCTAACGAATATGAATATTGCGAAGAGATGCTGGAAACGTATGAAAAAAAGCTAAGTAATGTGAATTATCAAATCGAAGCACTTCATGGATTAAAGAGATTACTGGAGAGGCAAATCGCTTTAACGATTAGGAAAAAGAGAACTGTTTAATGTAGACATGGTCCCGAGCATGATGAATCGCTCCGGGGCCATTTTTGTTTGTGTTGACATTGACACTAGTGTAATCCTTTATGATTTACTTAATTTCATCTGAAAGGGGTTTTTTCATTGAAAAGTAATAGCCAAAATGAGAAAAATGGTTCTGAAACTACAAACACGGTTGGGAACCGAAAATCAGTAACAGTCATAGGATTAGGGCCGATGGGTCAGGCGATGGCAGGCGTTTTTCTGGAATACGGGTACTCGGTGACCGTGTGGAATCGGACTTCAAGTAAAGCAGACCAGCTTGTAGCAAAAGGAGCCATCAGGGTGTCCACAGTCAACGAGGCGTTAGCTGCTAACGAGCTGGTAATCCTTAGCCTTACAGATTACAATGTGATGTACTCTATTCTGGAACCAGCTTCTGAGAATTTATTTGGTAAGGTGCTCGTTAACTTGAGTTCGGATACCCCGGAAAAAGTTCGTGAGGCGGCTAAATGGTTGGAAGACCGTGGAGCACGGCATATTACTGGAGGGGTGCAAGTTCCACCGTCAGGCATAGGTAAATCGGAATCTTACACATACTATAGTGGTGAGCGAGTGGTCTTTGAGGCTCACAGGGAGACCTTGGAAGTGTTAACAAGTACCGATTACCGGGGCGAGGACCCCGGATTAGCCATGCTATACTATCAGATACAGATGGATATATTCTGGACGGCAATGCTGAGTTACCTACATGCTCTTGCAATCGCTAACGCAAACGGCATTACGGCGGAGCAATTCCTACCATACGCTTCGGCGATGATGTCGTCATTGTCGAATTTCGTAGAGTTCTATACCCCGCGTCTCGACGAGGGTGAGCACCCTGGTGACGTGGACAGACTAGCTATGGGCTTGGCGAGCGTTGAGCATGTTGTTCATACTACCCAAGAATCTGGCATCGACATCGCTTTGCCAGCAACTGTTTTGGAAGTCTTCAGACGCGGTATGAAGACTGGTCATGCCAGTGATAGCTTCACCAGCCTCATTGAAATCTTCAAAAAGCCTGATATTCGTTCATAAAAAATAGGCCATTCCTTTCGGGATGGTCTATAATGGGGCACGGAAACATTGCCATTAAGCTAAGGAAAAGAAGATACCCTCAAACCGAAAAAATGAGCTTTTTTATTACAAATTAGCACAAAATCTTGTTCTGGGGGTAGTTGTATTTTCTTAGCTTTATAGCGATGTGACGGTACTCCTTATACACTATATAAAGAAAAAGCACCCTAAAGTGCCTTCCTCTGACTTGAACTACTTTAATTTTAATAACATCATTTTACAATCACAAATATATCTTTACTCTTTCATATGATATTTTATCATTTTTTTCAGTCAATTGCATGAAACTGGTGCAAAATAGGTTATTTTTTGTAAATTCCTTTTCTCCATATCCATTCAATGGGACCATAGCGGAAATATTTGCTCCAAATTTTACTGAATATAATTTGCACAAAGATAATTAAAACCCCGAAGATACATAGTTGCCAGTAATATACCTGTGAGACATCTTTAAAGTACAACGAAAGAATGACAAGAGTTAGTATACTTTGGCTAATGTAATTCGTTAAAGCATACTTGCCTACGTTTATAAAAGGATGCAACCATACTATATATTTTTTATTCTCACAAACTCTAAGTAGAGTACAAATATAGAAGATAGCTAGCATTTTCCCTTCAAATAAAATCCATAGTTTTATATCCTGAGAATAATAGACATCCATATTTATAAAATAGTAGATAATAGGACAAGAGAGAAGGCATAAAATGCATAACGAACTCCACTGGATAAATCTAATTTCCTTTATTAATTCCGGTACCTTTTTAAAAATATCTTTCTTACCAGCCCATAAACCAATTAAAAATAAGCCTATATATTCCGGAATTCCTATTAGTAATTGTTGAAATTCCTCGGTCATTAAAAAGAACAGACGAGCTTTTACTTGATGTGAATAATGTGTAAATAGATTTACCGTGTGATTGGTAGTGTTGCCTGTAAACATATATTGATAGTAACTTGGTACTCCAGAAATAGAAGAACTTGCTTGTATAAATAAAATAGCATGTAATGTATAGCTAACAAGTAGAGAGATGCAGCCAACTATAAAAATAAGCTTTGTAGATCGCTTATAAAAGAACAATAGGATAAAACCAGCTAAGGCATATGCGTGTAGAATATCTCCATACCATAGAAAGATAAAGTGGAGTAAACCAAAGAGTAGTAAAATGCACAATCTACGGCTAAACAGCTTATACATAGAATAGCCTTTTGCTTCCGCGTTTTTTATAAAGATATAAAATCCTACTCCAAATAAGAACGCAAAAATAGTATAGAATTTTGCTTGTATAAACAAATCTATAAAAAAACGAATCACTTTATCTGTACCGGAGTAACCTGCTTGATTAAAGGAATCTAGCCCCGTCATAGTAGGTAGATTAGCAAATAGGATACATAGTATGGCTATACCCCTTATTATGTCTAAAGAATAAATACGGGCGTTTTGTTGCATGTAAATGCCCCCTTTTTACAAAGAAAAGCAAGCACTATATTAACTAGCGCTCGAATTACGTCTCGCAAAGAATCCGTCATATGTAGCAGCTGACATAGCCCCTTCTAGGCGTTCAATTTCTTCCCCTCTGTTATAAGCTACAACAACTGGAGTACCAGGAATGTCGAACTCTTGAAAGGCACTTTGATTTTCCGGCGTAGAGATATCAATACGATAGATGGTTCTATCATGCTTTTTTGACATACTATTGATATCTGGTGCTGCCTTTTTACAATAATGACAAGTTGGTTGATAGTAATACGCAATAAACTCTTCATGGGATTGTATTTTTTGCTTTAATTCTTCTTTTGAAATATCTTTAATATTTTTGGATGATCCTTTTGTTTCTGCAGCTGACACAATTGTTTTGTTTGGTGTTACAGTCTCTGGGTTAACAGATTCATTTTTAGTTAAAGTAAAGATAGCGATACAAGCAACGCATAATGTAGTAACAATTGCTCCAATTTTGTAGACTTTATTCATAGTAAATTCCTCCTTAAAGTAAAAAAAGGACAAACCTCGCCCGAGTTAACTGGGCGTAAGGTTTGTCCTTCACGCTACGTACAATAGAGTATAAACATTGGAAACAAATTTTCTATCAACATTTTAACATAAAATCTATATAGAATACTATATGAATTTTAGGCTGCAAAGTAAAAAAATAAAAGACACATTTAAAATTTCACGTATCGTAATGTTTAATAAAAAATAAAATACTTAAACAATAGATTTGGGATGTTGCAGAATCTTAATGATAAGGATACTTTTTTATTATATTTAAGCAAAAGAGAACTCTTAAATTTTAGCAGTCAGGATACTGACTGCTAAAATTTGATTATAGAACTATTTTTCTGTGGCAAAATAAAGCAAGGCTATGGTCGGAAAAGCGATTCCTATCCATAATGTTAGATTCCATCCTCCTAAGGCATATGCCCATCCTCCAATAAAGGATCCAACAGCACCTCCTAAAAAGAAAATAGCCATAAATAGCCCATTTAATCGACTACGAATTTCTGGACTCAACGAGAAAATTAAACGTTGGCTAAGCACAAGGTTTGCAGATACTCCCATATCCAACAGAATTGCAGCAATTACTAAAACAGCTATTCTTATGGGGGAACTACTTTGAATAATAAGTGGTAGTAATAAAGAAATAATAACAACAGTGAGTGCTATCCCAGTGGCGGGTCGTGTCCAGCCAAGATCAGCTAGACGCCCACCTATTGGAGCGGCTATTGCACCTGTAATTCCGACAAGTGCATATAATGCTATGACAGTCTGGGAAAAATGAAAAGCAGGACTAGACAATAATAATGGAACAGTGGTCCAGAATAAGCTGAAAGCCCCAAATACACAAGCGTGATAAATTGCACGACGGCGTAAAATTGGAGTAGTTCGTAGTAGTTGCCACATTGAACTAAGTAAGGCGGTATAATTTGTTTTTGCCGTTGGTTTCCTAGTAGGGAGTACCTTCGATAATACAAACGCCAAGACAATGATTACAGTAGCAGATAAAGCAAATATTGCATTCCATCCCCAGATATCAGCTACTAGACTAGATATCGGACGCGCAAGCATAATACCTAATAACAGGCCACTCATAACATTACCAACTACACGACCGCGTGCATCTTCCGATGAAAGGTATGATACAAAAGGTACGAGCACTTGCGCTGCGACCGAACCCAGTCCGATAAAGAATGAAGCTACTAATAACATGATTGCGCTCTTTACAAAAACTGTGGCAGTTAGAGCAACTGCACTTAGTAATAACAATATAATTATCAATTTTTTATTCTCAACAATATCCCCCAATGGTACAAGAAATAGTAAGCCAGCAACATATCCAATCTGGGTTAGCGTTACAATTAATCCGGCACTACTATTAGAAAGACCAATTACATTACTAATTAACCCAATTAAAGGCTGCGCATAATAAAGATTAGCCACGATGATACCACATGCGGTTGCCAGAAGAATGATTAAACCCGATGAAATTTCCTTATCACTTGCTTTATTTTTAACATTAGACATAACAATTTCCCCCCATACTTTTATTTCAGAATTACCTTGGTGTATTTTGGAACTTAGATAAAGCCATGGCCATTACAAGATTCCTTAATAATTAATAAACTAAACGTTCAGTTTATTAATTAACTAAAATATATACTAAACGTTCAGTTTTGTAAATGGGCTATTTTATTATTTGTTCATATTAAGTATACTAAACGTATAGTTTATGTTCTTGAAAGGAATGATTAATGTGCAAGGTAAAAGAGGTAGACCGCGTAATATCGAAACCCAAAAAGCTATTCTTTCTGCATCTTATGAGTTATTACTGGAAAGTGGCTTTAAAGCAGTCACAGTCGATAAAATTGCAGACCATGCTAAAGTTAGTAAAGCTACGATTTATAAATGGTGGCCTAATAAGGCTGCTGTAGTAATGGATGGTTTTCTTTTTGCTGCCGCAGCTAGATTGCCTATACCTGACACAGGCTCAGCATTGAATGATATTTTAATTCATGCTACAAGTTTAACCAAATTTTTGATAAGTCGGGAAGGGACTATTATTACTGAGTTAGTTGGGGAAGGACAATTTGACTCAAAGCTGGCAGAGGAATATCGTACTCGATATTTCCAGCCACGTCGCCTGCAAGCAAAGAAACTCCTGGAGAAGGGAATTAAAAGAGGCGAATTAAAAGAAAATCTCGATGTTGACTTAAGTATCGATCTCATTTACGGACCAATTTTTTATCGGTTGCTAGTAACCGGTGAAAAGTTGGATGATTCCTATGTGCATGACTTGGTAATAAATGCATTCGAAGGAATACGCTTGAATTAATTAATATTAAAATAAAGATTTAGAAATTCTACTGTCTCTTATGCGGAGGCAATTTATATTAACTTGGTAAATAAAGTATTTAATTTTTAAAAACTGATGTATATGGAATGGTCTCCCAATACATCAGTTTAAGAATTAAGGGGATGTTAAAAATAATCAAGATAATTACTCTAAATATAACGTCATGCAAATAATTTTCGTTATGGGGTAATTCTGAATTCTTAAGTTGATGGGCATGGGGTAGCACCACATCGCTATCAAGCTAACAAATAAAAATCCCCCAAAATAAAAAAACGATATTCTTTCTATCTAAAGTGTAGAAGAATTATCGTTTTTTTATTTTTACAAATGTAAAAAGTTTTTGACAAAATTAGAGGTGATGTTCATAAAAATGGAGAACATAATTCGTATTTTACGTAAAGAGCAAAAGCTTTCCCAAGGAGATTTAGCTAAATTATGTCATGTTTCAAGACAAACGATTAATGCGATTGAGAATGACTGATATTCTTTGCGTTTGCAAATTGAAATTTTATTTAAAACGTGAAAGTCATTCTTTCAAATCCATCATTGTACCTACTTTTATAGAAATACAGTAGGCTTTTTTACATTAAAAAACCTCACCATCCTATAGAAATGGTGAGTTCCTTATATAGATTATTCAATAGCTCGTTTTCTCCAATACTTTCTTCTTAGTTGAACATCTATTGTGACATAATCATACCAACAAAAATTATTACTATAATTACAAGTGCTATAGCAGCACCCAATAACATTTGTCCATCAGTACCTGCACAAAATTCTTTTAAATCTGCTTTTGCTTGTTTCCTATTTTCGCCTGTTGAAAATAGATAACGAATAGAATATATAACTAGTAAAAAGTATGACGTGATTATATCTATCATTACTTATGTCCCCCTACTATATGTGTACTATTAATTAACTAATAATTGCCTTATACATTATACCAGCTAGGATAAATGAAAGTATAACAAGTTATTTGTATAACCTATTTTATTAATCGATATCGCATTACTATATGATGGTTCATATCAAAAAAAGACATCTAATAATTCCTTAACGTACGAAATTCACGTTATGTTGGCGCGACCCCATCGCTATCAACTTAAAAATTAATTGTTCCCCAAAACGAAAAAAAGAAACATAGAAGTGAAAAACCTCTGTGTTTCTTTTTAATAAATATATTTTTTGGAAAATACTTTGAACTTTCGGGTACAGATGCTCCTTCTATCCTATTATAGAAGCTATTTTGAACGTAAGTAATTTGTAAGGAATAGGTAAGAAAAAAGAGATTTTCATTGTGTAGGATAAAAATATAAGGCGGTGTGAAAGGCGGAAAAGATATGACTTATATATAAAACAAACCAGTAACAAGAGTGTTTCAAGGAAAAGAAGTAATTTCTGGGGTTAACATACATGTGGAAGAAGAGGGATTTATCGTTTGTTAAGACAGAATAGCTTTTGTAAAAATAATAATTATGAATATGATTACGAATTCAATTCTGACTTTTTGTCATTGGTGGAGATAATAGCTGTGTGATTAATACGAAACAGCAAGCAACTAACTTTACAATTTAAACAAAGGAGAGGGATGCTTTATGAAAACACGCAGTAAAATTACATGTGCAAGTCTATCACTTTTAATAGCTGGAAGTTCCCTGTTATACATAACACCAGCCTCAATTGTAAAAGCAGAACCCACGCAAAATGTATCTAGTTCGTTACAAACAAGTAATCAAAGCGATCGTAATTCCGTTAAGAAAGCAATGCGGGATGCACTCCAACTTGGATACCCTGGAATACTCGCTCAAATTTCTAAGGGTGGTAAAAATTGGAGCTATGCCGCCGGGATAGCGGATCTGAGAACCAAGAAAACAATGAAGACAGATTTTCGCTTTCGCATTGGTAGTGTGACGAAAACGTTCATTGCAACAGTGCTACTTCAATTAGCTGGAGAGAACCGCTTGAATTTAGACGACTCCATTGAAAAATGGTTGCCTGGTGTTATTCAAGGAAACGGATATGATAGTAACCAGATTACTATCCGGCAGATATTGAATCATACAAGTGGTATCGCTGACTATATAAAGTCAAAAGACTTTGATATTAAAGATACAAAAAAAGCGTATACAGCTGAAGAATTCGTAAAGATGGGGATTTCTCTTCCACCAGACTTTGCTCCAGGTAAGGGCTGGTCTTATTCAAACACAGGATACGTAATACTGGGTATCCTTATTGAAAAAGTAACTGGAAACAGCTATGCGGAAGAGGTTGAAAATCGAATTATTGAACCGCTTGAATTGTCGAATACATTTCTACCTGGTAATTCAACGGTTATTCCAGGCACCAAGCATGCCCGTGGATATGAAAGATATGATGGAGAAAGTGAGCTAAAAGACGTTACTTATTCTAACCCAGGTAGCTCGGATGGAGATATGATTTCTACTGCTGAAGATTTAAACAAATTTTTCTCTTACTTACTCAGTGGCAAATTACTGAAGGAACAGCAACTAAAACAAATGCTTACTACAGTTCCTACAGGAACAGAAGTAATCGATGGATATGGTCTTGGAATCTATGAAACTAAACTTCAAAACGGTACCTCGATATGGGGACACACAGGCGGTGTTCCAGGCTTTACTACTTTTGCTGGAGGCACACTTGGAGGCAAGCATATATTGGCCATCAATTTGAATGGCCATAAAACTAGTCATAGTCGTTCTGATCCTTTTAAAAATATTTTACTTGCTGAATTTAGCAAGTAGGTAAAAAGGAAAAACAGATAAATTTCCCCATAGTTTTTATAGTTAAAAATATACCTTTCTGGTTAAAAAAAACAACTCACTCTAAAAAAACTTGGGGGTAAAACAAGTTCTTAAGTTGATGGACATTTGGCGGGACCCCATACCCATCAACTTAAGAATTTTATAACACCCCCAGGATGAAAATTTCGTGTATTTTTAATAGAAAACGGTTTTTTTTTCGTTAGGGGGTATTTGCTTTTCTAAGCTTGATAGCGATGTGGTGCTACCCCTAATTAATCTGGTTCATGGCAAAAAACAACTAATCTACAAACAAGCAATCTCTACACTTACTATGTAAACTATAATATAAGTAATTCTTTTTATTATTATATGTTTGTTCTTTCTTGTTGCAGAATCCTTAAGTTACTAAGGATTCCTTTTTTGTATCTAAAATCCAAAAATAAAAAGATAAGATCCGGGAACAGGATCTTATCTTTAGCACAAGGAGTAAACAAAAGGATAAACATCATATTTTTATTATAATTTATTTTTTGTTAATTTTGAATATTAGAACCATAATTAACAAGTATATCTATATTGAAAAATTTATTACAAAATTAGTTATAAATGATTCAAAACTCTAATGTAAACTTTTAGCCAGTAGTTTACTTTCATAATATTGATTTTTATACGTGTTTGGTAAAGAAGATACAATGAATTACTAATAAAAACTATAACGAAATCTAGTTCGGTATAGTAAAGTGCAAATGAAAATTCCCTCTTCGCTATCTCCCCAAAAAAGAACCATTGCTGATAATCTTATAGACTGTATTTTCAGAAACATTACAAGCGTGTAAGTAAAATGAAAGGAAATTCAATATGAGAAAAAAAATCTTACTACTATAATGAATAACAGAAACACTCATGAAAAAATGTGGTGCGAATCTAGGTGATTTTTATGTCTTTCCATTAAGGTTTTGTCGCAAGAGCAGTACTGCATTAAAATTCAATTGAAAAATTTGATGAAGTTATCACCTTTCGAAAAGATGATTTCGTTAAGTTTACATCAATTAGAGAGAACCACATGGATACCGGTATAATTCTGGATTAATAATTACTAGAGGTAACGATACTTCGTTATTTTATCTAGAATATTATTTAAATTACCCAACACGGGACCTAATGGACTGTTGGAAATAGGCGATTCCTGAGAACAACGATGTATCCACCAGTTATCTTAGCAGGCTCTACCTATAGTCCCTGTGGTGAGAACATAAGTATTTTGTACGTTGATTTACCCCAATTTCTACTTTAGCTTGCTTGTCACAACTTTGATAAGCGTGGAGCGATAGAACGTTGAAGAATGATTTGTACCAGTATATCGTGGCGAACAGATTGACTTAGGCCAACCGACATTCATCTTCCATCTAAAATTAGTGTTGCACACCCTCACATTTTTGAGGAAGGAGTCTTCTGTCAGAAAAAAATAAAAAACACAGAGGTTTAAAATGAACATTATTTCCGAACTATTCGTTAGTTTTGCAATTCCTACGATACAACTCACATTTTTGTTCCTTCTTATACTTATTTTTAGCTATTTTGTAGTATATAAAAAGGTATGTAAAGGTGAAAAAAAGTTTACCGTACAACAAATTATATTATTGATATTAATAATAGGATATTATTCTCTTGCATTATCAGCTACTTCATTTGGTCGTTCAGATGATATAGCTTATGCAAGAACAATTGACTTTGATGTACTTAGTGTTTATAAAAAAGCATGGAATACCTTTTCATTTTCTTCTTTTTTCCATATCATTGTGAATATTGGTATGCTTTTTCCATTAGGAGTTTTATTCCCTTTATTTAGTAATGTTTTTCAAAAAGTAAAATGGATGTTAACCAGCGCAATTATAACAAGTTTATTAATTGAAATACTTGAATTTACAATGCAACGTGGAAGTATGGAACTGGTTGATTTACTCCATAATATTTTAGGAATGATGCTAGGGTATTCTGTGTTAAACATAGTTCTTATATTGTTGAAGAAAAAAGAAACGCATACACAGATGATGAAATATTTATTCCTTCCTATTACAGTAATTCTCATCGCATTCGGAATAATTATTTCGTACCATATGAAAGAATTTGGAAATATGCCTATTGATCCCAATACAAAAATAGATATGTCTCACGTTACGATAAAAACATCAATAGAGTTAAAAGAAGAAAGGGAAAAAAAACCTGTTTACAAAGATTCCGTTACTAAAAAATCACCTGTTCGAGATGTCGAAATTCTTTCTCCAAAGGAAGCATTTCAAAAACTGAAACAAGGAGAATTCGAACCTATAGGATCTTTCAATGCAGGCGATACATTATTCATTACAAAATATAATATAGATTACTACACTGATACAAAAGGTTTCTCTCAACCTATATATGTCTTTGAGGTACATGTAAATGATAATGACGAAGATACTTGGTCTCAACCTATTTCCGCAAGGGAATAATATGAGACTACTAGTACTGGCTGTAATCCATGATACATGGGAAAGGCGGAGTCTGTTTTGAAGACTTCGCCTTTGTTTGTATAGTGCATGCAAGGGTACGGAAACGATTTAAAGAGAAGGGGACATCATCTATCAACTCTCATTTTTAATTTGTAAATTTGGAGGGGATTTATCCTTTGAATATAGTAAAAGTAAAAGATCTTAGTAAAGAATACACAGGTAAAGTTTCGCATACAGCACTTTTAAATGTGAATTTAACAATCATAGAAGAGAATTTGTTGGGATTATGGGCCTTTCTTGTAGTGGAAAAACAACGTTATTGAATATGATTTCTACTGTTGATTTGCCAACATCAGGGAGTATATTAATTAATAGTAAAAATCCGTATTAACTTTCTACCAATAATTTAGCTTTATTTCGCAGACACGGGTACGGCCAAGGTATATGTAATTTTGAATATTATTTATACATTTTTTTTAAAACGCACTTGTGATTACGGATTTCTTTACCACTTTTCAACTTATTATCATACATCCTAATCATACAGTTGGAACAAAGTGTTTTCAGTAGCTAATGGATGGATGATTAGGGTGTACCTATAATAGACGAAACTGCATTTATATGCCAATCTCATGTATACATTAACAGTAAAAAGAGAAGATGGTTCTTCCGCTCGTATTAGATGACCTGAATGTGAAAAGAATAAATAAACGAGCATATGAAATATCAGGAGGACAAGCACAGCGAACAGCGATTGTCTGTGCACTTATTCATTCTCCTAAATTGATTCTTACCGATGAGCTAACAGGGAATTTTGATACTAAACTCTCTTAAGATGTAATGGAGATATTAACACAATTAAATATAGAAGAAAAGGCAACAATGGTGGACAGTTATATAATGAAATTTTCACAATGACAATTGTCCATTACTTTATAAAAATATTATGGACAGTTTTTCTATGTTAGGAGGGAGTAAAAATGACTTTTCGACAGCTAGCATTTAATAATATTATACGGAATAAACGAATATACTTTGGGTATTTTTTTAGTAGCATATTTGCGGTAATGATTTTCTTTACTTATGGTCTACTTTTCTTTCATCCAAATCTAAAAAGCGAACTGACTCATGTAAGTACTATAATGAGCACATTTGGGAAAATAGGATTTCAACTATCGTATTACTTAATTTTTGTTTTCTCTTTCTTATTTATTTTCTATTCTGTTAGCGCATTTTTAAAAAATAGAACAAAAGAGTTTGGATTATTAATGTTACATGGAATGTCTCATAAACAGTTTTATCGATTAATTTTTTTCGAAAACATGTTGATTGGAATCCCTTCTATACTAGTGGGTATTGGACTTGGGATGGTTTTTTCTAAATTATTTTTACTAGTTAGTGGGTCTTTATTGGCAGTAGAGCATAGGTTACCATTTTATTTTCCATTAAAGGCTATTGGAGTAACAGCTCTATGCTTTTTTATCTTATTTCTACTTATTTCTTTGTTTACATCAAAAATGGTGAAAATGAATGAGCTTGTAGAACTCATAAAATCAGAAGAAAAACCAAAACCTCAACCTGAAGTGTCTGCTTGGCTATCTTTGTTGGCTATAATCTTAATTGGAGCAGGCTACACTTCTGTCCACTACAGTATCGATGCAATCGCAATTAATTATATGAGTGGGAATGAAGTATTACTGATCGTTGGATCAGGGGTCACGCTTATTATATTCGGAACTTATATTTTCTTTCATCAATTTTGTCTATATGTGATATACAATTTAAAAAATAGAGAAACTACATTCTTTAAAAGAACCAATCTCCTTGTTATTTCAGAATTAGCGTTCCGAATGAAAGATAATGCGAGAACGTTCTTTATGGTTACAATTATATCTGCGGTATCTTTTACAGCAATTGGAGCTTGTACAGCTATCGGAAATCCTGAATTAGCAAAAAATGAGACCCCATTTGCATTTACCTATAGATCGGATTGGGGAAATCCACTAGAAAAATCTCATATTGAAGAGATAAAAACACAATTAGAAGAATCTGGATTTCCTTATAAACTTGCAACAGCAAAATTTAAAATAACACAGAATGACATTAGATTAATTAATCTTTCTACGTATAATGAATACGCTAAAACACTAGGATATGAAATAGAAAAATTAACAAATGAAAATGAAAGTATCGTTATACTACCAATGAAAAAACACAAAAGTGTAGAGGATCTAAAACCTTTTGTGTTAAGGCATGGTGAACTAGAAGTACCAGTTACTGTTCAAAAAACATTAACTATCCCAGAATTAAAAGAGATGCTTGCTAAAACTGTTATTATCTCTGATGCTGTTTACAATGAAGTCCTAAATATTAAAACTGTAGATGTTGCTATCTCGCAAGATTACACTATATACGGTTTTATTATAAAAAATTGGCCTGAAACAACTGCAGTTTCGAAAAATCTTATGAAATCTGTTGGTACGAAATTAGACGATTCTTATACTTTTTCATCTTTGAGTTTGAAATGGCTTGAACTAAAACAACAAAATGGATTGCTTTCTATTACAAGTATATTGGTGGGAGTTGTATTCTTCGCATTTGCAATAAGTTTTTTATATTTCCGTCTATTTACTGATTTAAAACGTGATCAAGAGCAGTATCAAATGATTTCAAAATTAGGTTTAAGTCAAAAAGAGTTAAAGAAAATTATAACAACACAAATGATGATATTATTTTTCTTACCCATTGTAGTAGCTATGATTCACAGCAGTTTTGCATTTCTAACTTTGCATCAATTAGGACAAACCATAAGTAGGGAAATGTCCGTTATTCAAAGCTCAATTGTTGTATTAGTAAGTTTTTTTTGTATTCAATTTATTTACTTCCTTATTATTAGAAATTTCTATATAAAACGCATATGTACAAAAATAAATTCATAAAAAAGATAACTAAAAAATTGAAGGTGCAGATGCACTAAATATGATTGAATCTGCACCTTTATTGGGGTACCGCAACATCTTAGCTTGATAGCGATGGGGCGGGACCTCAATAAGAACGGTATCTAAGATTGTATGAGAGGTATAGGATAGGAACCCTTCTACTTAATTTATTTTGATCGATCATGAGGAACCGTTACAGTAGCTATTTTAGTTGTAACATTCCCTGTATTGTCCATAGCAGTGTATGTCACAGTGTATATACGTCCATTTCCACTTCCCAGTCTATCTGCACGAAGACTAAAGGAGTCAGTGGACCCACTAATAGGTTTATTATAATTTGCATTCCGAATATCATCAGATTGAAGTGTTTCATTGCTGGTAATGGATGTTAACACTACTGAATTGATTCCTGATGTACCATCAGAAGCATGAATTGTAGCTGTAATCGGAACCATTTTATGATTAGGCGGCCATATTATTGTTATGTCTAAACTGATGTTTAGCACAGTAGCTGTTTTATCTAGTTTAATTGTTTTTTGCTGTTACGATTGGTGCATTTCCCCTGGGTGTAGCAAAACCATCCGTTGTTATCATTGCTACTGCATCATTAGCCTGAAAACCAGCGCTTAACATCTCATAAATAATTCCGTCTTTCTTATTAATAATCATAGGTATATTTAGAAAGGGATAGCTATTAATATTATTATGAATAATTGCTCCTGCGGCGTTCTTTCTTATCTGATGCCCTTGCATTTTTACACTCCTTTTTAATAATCCAAACGTGATTGCATCAATTCACTTTATTTAACATCTATTATGTTAGAAAATTGCAGTTTCATCTTATTATAAAAAGCATCCGCGCATATAATAGCGCTATTTGAAGGATCAATATCAACAACGGTCATATAACTAGTGAGTAAATAACCATCCTCATAATATGTAATCATTATTTCTTCTTCAGATACTAAGGAACATAATAGCATGTTTTCAATTCGTTCTTTTTCCTCAGTTGTTAAAATCGGACGGGTTACTTTGTTTTGTTCCTTAATCATTTCACGTATCCCATCAAATTGAGATGTTAATGCAGCGAACGGAGTCCACTTGACCATTTTTCTTCCTTTTGGCATATTAGCGTTATTCATGATTTGTGTCCCCCTATTAGTGTATTTCTATATCTAGCTGTAGCGCTATGCGTGTAGGAAATTCCCCGCAATATACTGTTCTTCCCAAACCTTGTGCGTATTTCATCCATTACTTTTGTTAATTTTACTTCTTGTTCTCGCTGCGTTATGTTATCAAAAAGAGAAATTTGTTCTTCTCCTTCTTGAAGGAGGTTTGTTAAGGATATGTTTATGTTGCGAATGGGTTCGCCAGTATATTGTTGATGTAAAAAGTATGTACAAATCTTATAAATATCCATTGTTAGGTTAGTTGGACGACTTAAAGTATGTGTTTTTCTAATACCACCGTTATAACTCTTGCTATAACCGACAGAAAAATGAATGGTTTGAGCAAGCTTATTTTGTCTTCTAAGCCGATAACAAACTTCTTCTATATGTTCCAATAGAATAATCGGAAATTCTTCTATCGTGTAGTCACGCATTAAAATTTGGCTTTTTCCAACAGAAGTTGTGGCAGGAACATATTTTTCTGAAATGCGACTAAAGTCGATTCCGTGGCTATGTAAGTGTAATTCTTCCCCAATCTTGCCAAAGCTCTGTTTTAAGTATTTAAGGGGATAATTGGCTAAATCTCCAATAGAGTATATTCCCTTTCTATTTAACTTTTCTTCTGTTTTATATGATATGCCCCAAAATTTATTAAGGGGGCGTATGCTCCATAGTTTTGTAGGTATATCCTCGTACTGCCAAAAAGCAATTCCATCTTTGTTTTTCTTAGCTTCAATGTCTAGGGCAACTTTGCTCATTAAAGGGTTAGGGCCAATTCCTATTGTGCATTCGATCCGTGTTTTCGCATATATTTCACGTTTAAATTTCAACGCAAACTCATAGGGATCATTAGCAAATAAATGAATACTATCTGTAATATCCATGAAGAACTCGTCGATGGAATATTGGTGAAAATCCTCAATAGGAACGTACTGCAAAGCTAGCTTTGTTATGTAATTGGAGCAATTTATGTAAGTACCCATAATTGGATTTACAACAAGAATGTCTTTTCTGCGAGGAATCTCGTATAATCTGGCCATCTTTTTTACACCTAATGCTTTTAATGGTGAAGTGGCAGCTAGAACGATTGAACCGTTTCTATTTACATCACCGACTACTGCCAATTTTGTATACATAGGATCTAACCCCATTTTGATGCAACTTACTGAAGCGTAAAAGCTTCGTAAATCCACACATAAGATGATTCTATTCGGTAAGATAGAATAGTCATACACTGTTATTCCTCCCTAAATAATAAGAACGTTTGTTCTTATTATATACGAACTTACGTTCTTTTATAAAGAGTTTTTGTTTAAAAATAATTTTTTGCATAAAGAAGAGACACTCTTATATGAGTGTCTTTCAGATATTCTGCTTGTGGGAGCAGCAATTCTAATGCCAATTAGTAATAAGAGCGCATAGATATATATCCTCTTACTATTGATTAAAGGCGCACTATAATAGGGATGTATAAAAAATTATATAGGTAGATAGAACACAAAAGGAGTTTCCTTTGTGAGAGTAGAGGGACGTCTTTTTTCTTGCTACTGATAATAGAACGTTATGTAAATTTGACATGTATAAAATATACAGGGTTCTTTATTCAACTGATGGAGCAAATTAGTTGAACAGGACATTTCAAAAACAGTATGATTATGAAAGGTGGAATATTAAGAAATTTGAAAAAAGTCGAAATCTAAAAATCAAATTTGTAAATAGAATGGATGATACTATGAATGAAAACAGAATAAAAATACTCGCTATTTCAGGAAGTCTACGGAAGAATTCCTCTAATACAAACGTTTTATATGCTATTTCTAATCTGAAATCCGAAAATATTGATTTTCAATTTTATGAAGGATTAGAACATCTCCCATACTTTAGTCCTGAAGCAGATACAGATGATCCTCCTGCTTCAGTTAAGGACTTACGTGAACAACTTAAACTAGCTGATGGTGTAATAATTTGTACCCCTGAGTATGCGAGGGGAGTTCCAGGAGTTCTAAAAAATGCTCTTGATTGGGTTGTATCATCGGGAGAGTTTATGAATAAGCCAGTAGCTGTTATTAGTGCTTCTTCACGTATTACAGGTGGAGATAAAGCACATGAATCAATAATGCTCACATTACAAATGATTGAAGCAAATATCCCAAAAGAAAGCACTTTACAAATTGGTGTCGTAGGAACCAAGATTAATAGTAAAGCAGAAATCCTAAATCCTACGACGAAAGAACAATTAAAATCAGTGCTTAATTCCCTTATTTCATCTATCTAATGTTAAGTAAAACACATGTATTTACTTCCGATAACACTTGATTATGTGAACATAAGAGCCCTCCAGATCAATTAAACTGGAGGGCTTTTGATAGTTTCTAAAATACATTGACTCCCGATAATGAGACGTTATGTTAACCTCCTATGTATAAGATATACAAAGGAAAATCTAAGTAAAGCATCGAAGAAAATCACGAAAAGAGGGATACCAATGGAAAAATATTTTGAGGAAGCACATCGTTTTTGTTCTCGTAATAGAAAACTTTTAGAAAAGGATATTATATGTGGTTGTTTCCACTGCTTAAAAGTATTTAATCCTAAAGAAATAACAGATTGGTGGGAAAAGGAAGAAGATACAGCAGAATGTCCTCATTGTGGAATTGATTCGGTTATAGGAGAAAGTTCTGGGTTTCCCATCACAAAAAAATTTCTAGTAGAGATGAATAAGAGATATTTTTAAAGATTTATTGACTACCGACTTCGAGAATTATGTAAATAAGCTCAATTTCAAACTATAATGGCTAGAAATTGAGCTTAAATTAATGGTGTAAATTCGCATAATCCTGATATGATGCTATCCCTTAGTTATTTTTTTAGCTTGTTGACTTAACATAATTGTAATTGCTGATGCTGTAACAATACCTGTAATCAGGCATTTATACATATCTTTAAAGATTAAACCAAGTAGTACACCAATAATTACACCTAAACTCAAGATAGAAATTCGATTTCTTTGATCCATTTATTATTCCTCCATTTTTTTTAACAATACATTAACTTTGTGAAGAGCAAAATTTAAATCTGTTTGTTCTTCATTATTTAGTTTCATTAAATTTCCACTGAAGTTTTGATAGATTTTAGTCCATTTTTGATTTATAACCTCCTTACCTGCTGGTGTTAATGATATTAAAGAGGCTCGCTTATCTTTGGTATCAGGAATTTTCTCAATATATCCTCTAATTTCTAGATCCTTGATAACATTTGTTAGTTGTTGCTTTGCTATATTTAAACCAATACTAATGTCTTTAATATTTAATACTCTTTGTTGCATGTATATAAACTCAATTACGTGGTTCTGTATATGTGATAACTCTGTAAGGTTTTTGTTTAAGTCCCTAAAACTGTTAAAAACATTTGGTATCAAAGCAATGTATTCTTTTGCAATCTTTTCAATCATTAAAACCCCTCCTTTAGTAAATATTTTATTACTAAAATTAGTTCAAAGCAACATAAAAATATAAATATAGTACATTTTCATTTACTATATTGGGAAGATTTATATATGAATTTGTTTTTTCTGTGAACGTGCTCTTTGAACTGTGTACCTCATACAGCTCTAGTTAACATAACGTATCATTATCAGTAGCAATAGTAAAGGAGGAACCCTACTCTCACAAGGGAACCCCCTTTTTTGTGCCATGGGTCTATGCATTTTTCTATACATTACTATCCTGACAAGGTTTTAGGGTCCTCTTTTATTCGTGAATTAGTAGAAAAACTGTATAATATCTTGCATATTCTTAGCGTGGTTATTTTCCAAAATGCTGGTGATACCCCTCATTGTATTTAAAGTGAAAATTTTTAAATATAGCAGAAATGATAATAAAGTATTTATCTCTAATTTGCTAACTAAAATTTTTCAATACAATTAATGTAGTAGAAGCAATTGAGAAATAGGTTATTAAATATTCTACATTTTATAGACTTGCTAAACAGTATAAAGAAGTAAAAAAAGGGAAACCTAACGAATAATTAAGGATGATTCAGGGGTACCAAATGGAGCATAAAACAGAAGTAACAATTGGGGATTACGTTCAATTTTTATATCGTAAAAATCCTAATTTAGAATTAACCGGATATGTAGTCAGTGTTCTACAGAATACAATTGTTGTAGATATTACAGAGATAATGGGATTTGAAGTAGATGATGTTAGGCAAGTAGTAAAACACGGTTACTATAATAAAGTGAATCAAAGGCAAATAAAAAATAATGTTTCATAAAAAATGCTCCTAGATCAATCTAGGAGCATTTTTTTGATGAAGTTACTGGATTTCTTACGATGATAAATACCAGCCGTTAAAGAGTAACATATTCATTTAGAAAAAGCACTATCATGGATTCTTTTATATGCCAACCGACGCTCATCGCTACCTAAAATTGGTGTTTCACACCTTCACATTTTTGAGGAAGGAGTCTTCTGTTTGAAAATGCTAAAAAAAGTCCTTAACAATTTGTTAAGGACTGCGGAATAGAACCGCAATTTGGGCTGACACCCAATCAGTTTGCAGAAAATAAATTGCGATTATAATAGCAATTGCATTCCCAAAAGCAATATTTCATATGGATTGTAGCATAGCTGTAACTAGATTGGTATCAATAAAATATGGATTGGATTACAAATAGTGGTTTTGAATATTAGAAAGAGTTTAAAAGTTAATTACTTCTCATGAAGAAAAGACCTTAAGAAAACTTGTAACGATAAATTTTTAGAGGAAGGGTGGATTTTTAATTGTAAATTCACATAATTTTCAAATATCAAAACCCTGGATGTTAATATTTGTTATATAATGAAATCAAGCCGTAATCAATATGGTTTCCCCGTTATGAATAATGAGATAATTTATGTGTCCCGTGTACTCGCTTTAAAACAAAAAGAACTTGTAGTGATTTCTACAAGTTCTTTTTGTTTTTCTTATTGTATTAGAAAAAAGCCCTTTAAATATAGCAGGAGCGACATGTATTTTTTATCAAATATACATGTCTAATGAGAAACACAAAAACTCTATATAGGATGAATGTAATCCTTACAGTTTCTTTATAGAGAATTAAAAACGGCAAAAAACAAAAAGGTTAATTTTATCAATACGAGTTTTTTCTTTTACATATTAAAATGGAAGTACCCTTTCAATGTATACTGACCCCTTCACAAATCGTGAAGGGATTTTTTTATTTAATAAATGAGTTTTACAAAACATATAGAATGTTAAACTGATAAAACCCATTAATCACAGTATGTGTACATGAGATAAATGGGTTTTTATTAATATGTGTTCGAAGATGTGGGAAGTATTTTGTGTGTCTATAAAGGTTGGTTTTAAATTTTACGGATGTCTGTATATTCCATGAACATTTACAGATATTTTTGTTATAATTATTGATGAGGTGTATGAAATGAAACATAAAACATTTGGATATGTACGAGTTTCCGGTAAAGATCAAAATGAAGAACGACAAATTCGAAATATGAAAGATTTAGGGATAGAAGATCGAGATATTTTTATCGATAAACAATCTGATAGAAATATTCAACGCGAAAATTATCAAATGTTAAAACGTCTTGCTCGTACAGGTGATACCATTGTATTCGATTCTTTAACTAGACTAGGAAGGAGCATGAATGATGTCCTAGAGGAATTCAGATACTATGAAAAGCATGAGATTAATTTACAATTTATAAAAGAACCATTCATTAATGTAAATTACACAGGTAAGAGTACAAATGATGTTATTCAAAGTGCTATTCAGAAAGCAACTCTTACCATTTTATCTGCTTTTGCAGAAAAAGAACGGCATGATATTAAACAGCGACAAGTGGAGGGTATTGCTCTAGCTAAAAGGAAAGGTAAGCGGTTAGGACGTCCTCCGGTAGAAATTACAGCCGAATTTATTGAAGCCTATAAAGAATGGAAGTCTGGTGGCATTACAGCAGTAGGAGTCATGAAGAAATATGGTATCAAACGTTCTTCGTTTTACAAACTTGCTAAGCAGTATGAAGAAACAAAACATAAAAATCTACTGAATGATTAATTATAATTTAGGAGGTTATTATATGAAACATACAGCAAAAGTAAAAATTGGTGATTGCGTTCAATTTTCTTATCGTAAGAATCCTTCCTTGCAATTAACTGGATATGTGGTAAGAGTTTTAACGAATACCATTGTTGTAGAGGTTTCAGATATGATGGAAGAGGAGTTAATTGATGCTAGACAGGTAGTAAAGCATGGGCGTTATCATAAGATAGCCCGTAAACAAGTGAAAAGTAAAGTTTCATGAAAAACGCTCTTAAAGAAATCTAGAAGCAACTTTTCAAATGTCATATACTGTCTTGAATACATTTGTGAATTGGCATTTTTGTTCGTATTTTGTATACTAAATGTGAGTTTCCTTACAGTAGGCAACCTTTCAATTTCTATGACAGCCAACTAATCTGTTAATTATGTATGGTAGCAAATAAGCTCTTATGTCCACAGATATAAGAGCTTATTTGTATATGAATCACTCTTTTATGTACAATGAAAGAAAAATATCATATGAGATGGGAAGAGGAAAACCCATGTCCAACCAACAATTAGTGAATTTACGCATTGATTTTTCGTTTTAACAATTATTTGGTACAAGTGGAAATGAGGATATTCTCATTGCTTTTTTAAATGCTATATTACAGGATTCTTTAGAATCGCCCATTGTTTCGTTACAATTAGAAGATCCACACTTGCACCGAGAACACGAAGAGGATAAATTATCGATTTTAGATATTTCCGCTACATTAGATACAGGAACAAAGGTAAATGTAGAAATACAGTTGAATAACAATCATGACATGATTAAGAGAAGTTTATATTACTGGGGAAGGCTATATACATCCAAATTACAAAAGGGAATGCCATATAGTTCTCTTCACAAAACCATTACGATTAATTTATTAAACTTTGTGATGTTTCCAGAAAAAGAAACGAAGTCAAATTGACTTCGTTTCTTTTTTATATGACTTTTTATTAGAGCAAAGTAACGATTATTACTTTTAGGGGTCTCGCCACATGCTCACCAAGCTAAAATTTTGAAGTGCCCCCAAAACAAAAAAATTATTGTTTTACCGTGATTTATGAGAAGTCAACTCATTTTCTTCGTTTTGGGGAGCTACCAATTTCTTAAGTTGATGGCAATGGGGGTACTATCCCTTATTAAGGTTAATTTAAGTCTTTTGGAAATTAATTCTTTAAATTAGTTTAAGTACTTGCTATTATTTAGGGGAAATAAAGGGGGAGAAAATATATGATGAACATACGTAGAGCGACAGTAGAAGATGCAAGAGAAATAGTTGTGATAAAACATAAGATTGTTGAAACGACAAACTTTTTTCTTCGATCACCTGAAGAGCCGCAAGAAAAGGCAGAAGATTATCAAAAAAAGATACAAACAGGACAAGAAAATGGAGGATTAACATTAGTAGTAGAATTTAATGATCAAGTCATCGGTTTTTTATCTTTTTCTAGATCTTCCTATATGCGTTTACACCATGCCGGTTCATTTGGAATGGGGATCAAACCAGAATTCGGTAATGCGGGTATTGGAACAAAGTTACTATCCCATTTTATTGAATGGGCAAAAGAACAAGAAGGATTAGAAAAGATATGTCTGGATGTATTTTCAAACAATGAACGGGCTATAAATTTATACAAGAGACTAGGATTTAGAGAAGAAGGTAGGCAAATAAACCAAATTAGGTTCAAAGATGGTTCTTATGCTGACATTATTTTAATGGCACTTTATATAAAAATACCGAGTAAATTCGCATACTAAGGGTGAGAATTTACTTGCAGTTTCCGTAATTTATCATTTTAGCCAAGAAGACTCCTTCCTCAAGGAATGCGAAGTGAGTAGGTGGGAGATGAATTGGCTTCGGACAAGAGATGGCAGGAAGCCATCTTAATTGTTCGATATACATAAAGTGTTACTTCACTATCTATCGAATGTATGTTTGTTGTATAATAGACACATGCCGAAATGGAGGTGAAATGAATGATGATTAATAAAGCATATAAATTTCGTATCTATCCAAATAAAACACAAGCAACCCTAATTAATAAAACAATTGGCTGTTCTCGTTTTGTATTCAATCATTTCCTATCTCTATGGGATCACGCATACAAAGAAACTGGGAAAGGTTTGACATATGGTACATGCTCTGCAAAACTCCCTGCCATAAAAAAAGAATTTGTTTGGCTCAAAGAAGTGGATAGTATTGCGATTCAGTCGTCTGTTCGCAACCTTGCGGATGCTTATACACGCTTTTTCAAAAAACAAACTAGTGCCCCCCGTTTCAAATCTAAGAAAAACAACGTACAATCTTACACCACAAAACAAACAAATGAAAACATTGCTGTCGTAGGAAACAAAATAAAATTGCCAAAACTAGGTCTTGTTCGATTTGCCAAAAGTCGTGAAGTACAAGGACGTATTTTAAATGCTACGGTTAGACGCAACCCTTCTGGTAGATACTTTGTGTTATTGTTAGTTGAAACAGAAGTGCAAGAACTTCCGAAAACACATTCTTACATTGGGATAGATGTAGGACTAAAAGATTTCGCCATTTTGTCAGATGGAACACCCTATGAAAATCCGAAGTTTTTCTGATCATTAGAAGATAAGTTGGCGAAAGCACAGCGTGTTCTTTCTAGAAGAATGAAAGGATCTTCTCGCTGGAATAAACAACGAGTAAAAGTAGCTAGAATTCATGAATACATATCAAATGCTAGAAAAGATTACTTAGACAAAATCTCAACTGAAATCATCAAAAGCCACGATGTTATCGGTATAGAGGATTTGCAAGTATCGAATATGTTAAAGAATCATAAGTTAGCAAAAGCAATTAGTGAAGTATCTTGGTCACAGTTTCGAACCATGTTGGAATATAAAGCAAAATGGTATGGCAAACAAGTCATTGTCGTATCGAAAACATTTGCTTCTAGCCAATTATGTTCTTGTTGTGGATATCAAAACAAAGACGTTAAAAATCTGAACCTACGTAAATGGGACTGTCCTTCTTGTCGTACACACCATGATAGGGATATTAACGCAAGTATCAATATAAAGAATGAAGCAATAAGGCTTCTAACCGCAAGGACTGCGGGGTTAGCCTAACCAATTAGAGTTCGATAGAACTCTTTACTTAGGAATCCCTCACTTCTAAACGAAGTGAAAGTGGGGGTAGTTCAAGTTATATCCCAAAACCATGTATCCACAAGTTTATGTAATATCCATCCGATATGTATCCGAAATCATACTTGTTCACCAAATTGAGTTTTATCATAGGAGTCAAGTCACATGTCTGTCAACTTGGATTAGTACTAACGGTTGCTATAATAAGGGAGAATGTAAATATTTAAAACAGTAGAGTTTTGACTTCCAGAACTTTTTTATTATGGAGTTACTTCAAAATCTTTGCTTGTTAACGATATGTTGATTCCTAATACCTGCATAATATTTAGTCATATTTCCTTATCTATATTGATTTCTTGAGAAACATTGCAACAGAATCGTTCTATGAATTAGATATATCATTTTTGTAACATGAGCGGTCATAGAATAGTACGGTAAAGATTAGGGTTAATGTTAAAGCATTCAATAGTTATACTGATAAGGAGGAAACTAATGAAAAAACTAACTTTTAACGATTTGAACTCGCCGGAAACTATGCGTAATCCCATTATGTTCTATAAAAACCTCATGGAGCAACAAGAGCGTTTCTTTCGCATTGATGACTTTTATGGCATGGGAGGGGCATGGGTTGCATTTCACTATGATGATGTGGTTGCAATTTTGAAAGATTCCCGTTTTATCAAAGATTTACGAAAATTCACACCGCCTCGTGATAAGCAGAATCCTATTGAGGAGAATACAGCAGTGAGTAAGCTATTTGAATGGCTTATGAATATGCCGAATATGCTTACGGTAGATCCCCCTGATCATACTCGCCTACGTCGGCTAGTCTCTAAATCCTTCACACCACGTATGATTGAGGACCTTCGTCCTCGTATTCAGCAAATTGCCGACGAATTGTTGGATGTTGTACAGGAACAAGGAAAGATGGAAATTATTGCAGACTTTGCTTACCCACTACCCATTATAGTCATTTCAGAGATGCTTGGGATTCCCGCCAATGATCGAAATCAGTTTCGCGCATGGACACAAGAACTGATGAACGCCTCAGTGGATCCTGGTCAAGGGACTGCAGTGACAGCAACACTTGAAAAGTTTATTAATTATATTGAAGTATTGTTTAACGAAAAACGCCTAAATCCTAGTGATGATTTGATAAGCGCGCTAGTTCAAGCAAAAGAACAAGAAGACAAGTTGAGTAAGAACGAGCTTCTTTCGACAATTTGGCTGCTCATTATCGCTGGACATGAAACGACAGTTAATCTAATTAGTAATGGTGTACTAGCGTTACTTCAACATCCTGAACAAATGAATTTACTAGGGCAAAATCCTTCTCTGCTGCCTTCCGCTGTCGACGAACTATTACGCTATGCTGGCCCAGTTATGTTTAGTAGCCGTTTTGCTAGTGAAGATGTGACAATACATGGAAATAGGATTCGTAAAGGCGAATTAGTTCTACTCTCCCTGACTGCTGCAAATATTGATCCAAACATATTTCCTTATCCAGAGGAATTAAATATTTCACGGGAGGAGAATAACCATTTAGCCTTTGGGGCTGGTATACATCACTGTTTAGGAGCTCCGTTGGCGCGTTTAGAAGGACAAATTGCATTAGGCACTTTGTTAAAGCGGCTACCTAATCTTCGCCTAGCAATCGAAGCGGATCAATTGATTTATAACCATAGTAAAATTCGTTCCCTTGCAAATCTACCAGTTATTTTCTAACCTAAGATCCGACATTAGTACCTATGGTGAGTGAACTACCCGCCACTTAACGTCCTAACGGACTGTTTGAAGTGGGGGCTTCTCGGTTAGTCGTTACTTTTGGTAGCTAACGAATTCGTCCTAAGACAGCCGAGCTAACTCCCTTGTTCCAAGGGTTATTTTATTGCTATCTATGCTAACGCCAATAGGCGTATTGCTTCATTTTTGATATTGATAGCTGCGTTATAATCTCTATCGAGATTTACACCGCATATACAAGAATAGACTCGCTCAGACAATGACATATTTTTCACATTCCCACAACTGCTACATGTTTTTGTGGAAGGAAACCATTTGTCTATTTTCACAAGCTGTTTGCCTTGCTCATTTAGTTTATAAGCTAAGAAAGAAGTGAACATACCCCAAGCATTATCAGCGACGCTTTTTCCAAAATGAAGTGCTTGCGATATTCCCTTCATATTTAGATCTTCAATAGCTACAACATCAAAATGAGTAGCTAACTCTTTAGACTTATGATGAAGGAAGTTCTTACGTTGGTTTGCTACTTTTTCATGCAGCTTAGCTACACGGATACGTTGTTTATTCCAACGCCCTGAACCTTTTGTACGTCTTGATAATACTCGTTGAGCCTTTGCTAATCGGTCTAACATTTCACGATAGAACTTAGGATAATTGGCTCTCTCATCCTCAGAACTGACGTATAATTGATCCATCGCAAAGTCTAATCCAACAACTGTTTCTACTTCTTTTTGTACGATCTCTTTTTCGTATTCAGTCAAAATGGACACATAGTATTTACCAGTAGGTGTCATAGAAATCGTACATGACTTGATTATATGGCCTTGTGGTATTTCTCTATGCTGTTTAATACGTACCATTTTCAGTTTTGGCAATTTGATATGACCGTTAAGCAACATAATATTTCCGTTCACTACATTCGTTGTATAAGACTTTCTGTCTTTTTTGCTTTTGAATGTTGGAAAGTCATTTTGACCACGAAAGAAATTTTTATAGGCAGTTTGCAAGTTTAGTTGAGCATTTGCCAAAGCTAATGAATCCACTTCTTTTAACCACTCAAATTCTGCTTTGTATTTTGCTGGAGTGGGAAGCTTTTGTTTCTTTAGTTGATCCTTATCATCTTTATGTTTTTTATACGCTTCTTTCCGTTCAGCTAACATTCTGTTATACACGAAACGTACACAACCGAAGGTTTTACGCATAAGATGTGCTTGGTCTTCTGTTGGATACAAACGGAATTTATA
>NZ_JBQAFE010000011.1:0-186579 GCF_051915685.1 Bacillus cereus group sp. MYBK5-2 | reverse complement strand
TTTCACTTCTGGCTCCTTCGGCTCTTTCGGATCTTCTGGTTTCACTTCTGGCTCCTTCGGTTCTTTCGGATCTTCTGGTTTCACTTCTGGCTCCTTCGGTTCTTTCGGATCTTCCGGTTTCACTTCTGGCTCCTTCGGCTCTTTCGGATCTTCTGGTTTCACTTCTGGCTCCTTCGGTTCTTTCGGATCTTCTGGTTTCACTTCTGGCTCCTTCGGTTCTTTCGGATCTTCCGGTTTCACTTCTGGCTCCTTCGGCTCTTTCGGATCTTCTGGTTTCACTTCTGGCTCCTTCGGTTCTTTCGGATCTTCTGGTTTCACTTCTGGCTCCTTCGGTTCTTTCGGATCCTCCGGTATCTTAAAATCTTCTTTTGTTTTCGGTAAAATTGTAACTGTAGGCTCAAGTGGCGGATTTATTTTATCATCCACTACTGCTTTATTTGTTATCCCTTTACTCGGCGCTTCTTTTACCTTCGCTTTAAAAATAATACTACGTTCTTTCGTATCTGTAATTTCTAGATACTTGGCGATTACTTTTCCAAACTCCATTTTTAACTCTATTGGATTGGGCTCAGCCCCTTCAAATCTAATACTACCTTGCACGTATTCTAAACCGGCTGGAATTTCATCTTCTATTGTAACTACATCTAGTTTTCCGTTTTCCACCGTATTTTTGAAGCTAATTCGGTATTCTACTTCTTCTCCTAGCTTTGGCTCTTTATTACTTACTGTCTTCGCTGCTGTTAACTTACCATCTTTATATTCTGGCTTTATTTTCGCTGTCGGTTCTATAACTGGATGTTTCGGATCATCCACTTCAATAATCGCTTTATTTGTTATTTCTCCTCCAACTTTTGCTGTTTCTTTTACCTTTACTTTAAAGATGACACTTCTTTCTTTCGTATCCATAATTTCTGGATACTTCACTGTTACTTTTCCATTCTCTACTTTAAGTTCTGTAGGCACAGGCTTATCACCTACGGCCTCCAGACTATCTTTTACATACTCTAAACCAGACGGAATTTCATCTTCAATCTTTACATCAACTAACTTCCCGCCATCTACTGTGCCGTTAAAAGTAATTCGATATTCAATTTCTTCCCCTAGCTTTGGTTCATGATTACTTACTTCTTTCCTTGCCTCTAGTTTCCCATCTTTATATTGCGGTGTGATTGGTATAAGTGACTCAACTGGCGGAGTCGTCGGATTATTATCATCAACAATCGCCTTGTTTACAATCTCTTTTCCTACTTGTACCGTCTCTTGTACTCTCACTTTAAAGATGATACTTCTTTTTTTCGTATCCGTAATTTCTGGATACTTTGCTGTTACTTTTCCATTCTCTACTTTAAGTTCCACCGGATGTGGTTCCGGCCCATCAGACTTTATACTATCTTGTACGTATTCTAAACCGGCTGGAATTTCATCTTCTACCTTTACCTCAGTTAGTTTTCCGTTCTCTACCGTATTTTCAAAGCTAATTCGATATTCTACTTCTTCTCCTAACTTTGGTTCATGATTACTTACTGTTTTTTCTGCTTGTAATGCACCATCTTTATATTGAGGCTGAATAGAGATATTCGGTTGCTCTGGTGGATTTATTGTATCTTCCACAATCGCCTTGTTCACAATCTCTTCGCCTACTTTAGCTTTTTCTTTCACTTTCACTTTAAAGACGATACTTCTTTCTTTCATATCCGTAATTTCTGGATATTCCGCAAGGACGATTCCGTTTTTCACTTTCACATACAACGGTTTCGGATTCTCTCCCTCGGCTCTTTCACTACCTTCTACAAACTCTAAGCCAGTTGGTAATTCATCCTTAATCTTCACCTTCGCTACTTTTCCATGCTCTACTACGTTACGGAAAGTAATTCGATACTCTACTTCTTCTCCTAATTTTGGAGCTGGATTATTTACTGTTTTCTCAGCTTTTAGTTTTCCGTCCTTATACTCCGGCGTAATAATCGCTTCTGGTTTTTGCGGCGGATTCTTCGGATTGTCATCATCCACAATTGCCGTATTCACGATTTTCTTACCGACTTTTGCTACTTCCATTACTTTCACTTTAAAGCTAATACTACGCTCAGCTGTATCAGTAATATTTTCATACTTCGCTGTAATTTTCCCAGCTTCTTCTTTTAACTCTACTGGCGCTGGCTCATTACCTTCTGATTTTAAACTATCCTTCACATACTCTAAACCAGTTGGTAATTGATCATCAATTTTCACTTCTGCTAGTTTTCCGTTTTCTACCGTATTTTTAAAACTAATTCGGTACTCTACTTCTTCTCCTAGCTTTGGATCTTTTTTATTTACCTTTTTATTAGCTTTAAATTTACCAGCTTTATGCTGCGGGGTAATTTCTACTTCTGGTCGCTCTGGTGGATTTTTTGTATCATCAACAATTGCTTTATTTACAATTGCTTTGTCCACTTCAACAAAATCTTTCACCTTCACTTTAAAGATAATGCTTCTTTCTTTTATATCAGTGATATTTTCATACTTCGCACTAACCTTACCAGCTTCTTCTTTCAACTCTACCGGTACTGGCTTATCACCTTCTGCTTTTAGACTATCTTTCACATACTCTAAACCAGACGGAATTTCATCCTCAATTTTCACCTCTGCCAGTTTTCCATCTTTCACCGTATTATTAAATGAAATTCGGTATTCGATTTCTTCCCCTAGCTTCGGTTTATGATTATTCACCTTTTTATGAGCAGCAATTTTACCGTCTTTATATTGCGGTGTAATTTTTGCTGTCGGATCAATTACTGGATGGTTCGGATCATCAACATGGATAATCGCTTTATTTGTAATGTCTTTACCTATTGCAACTGAATCTTTCACCTTCACTTTAAAGACGATACTTCTTTCTTTCGTATCCATAATCTCTGAATACTTTGCCATTACCTTACCATTTTCTACTTTCAACTCCACTGGTTTTGGCTCTTCACCTTCAGCCTTTTCGCTTCCTTCTACAAACTGTAATCCAGCTGGAATTTTATCTTCTATTTTTACCTCTGCTAGTTTTCCATCTTTCACCGTATTATTAAAAATAATTCGATATTCGATTTCCTCACCTAACTTCGGTTCATGATTACTTACTTCTTTTCTTGCCTCAATTTTCCCATCTTTATATTGTGGTGTAGTCGGTACATAAGGCTCTTCTGGCAGATTCTTTGTATCATCTACAATTGCCTCATTTACGATTTCTTCTCCCACTTTTACGCTTTCTTTTACCTTCGCTTTAAAGACAATACATCTTTCCTCTGTATCTGTAATTTCTGGATACTTTGCCATTACCTTATTATTTTTCACCTGTAGCTCTACTGGTTTCGGTTTAGAACCTTCTGCTGTGATGCTGCCTTCTACATACTCTAAACCATTTGGTAATGTATCCTTTATATTTACCTCTACTAGTTTTCCGTTTTCTACCGTGTTTTTAAAACTAATTCGGTATTCTACTTCTTCTCCTAGTTTCGGTTTATGATTATTTGCTACTTTCTGCGCAGCAATTTTACCATCTTTATATTGCGGAGTAATTTCCACACGAGGCTCTTCTGGCTCATTTTTTGTATCTACTACGATTGCTTTATTAACAATCTCCTTTCCTATTTCTGCCTCTTCTTTTACTTTCACTTTAAAAGTAATACTTCTTTCTTTTGTATCCGCAATTTCTAGATACTTTGCCATTACCTTGCCGTTTTCAAATTTCAATTCTACCGGACTTGGTTTAGAACCTTCTGCTTGTAAACTGTTCTCCACGTACTCTAACCCAGCTGGAATTTCATCTTCTACTGTAACCTCTACTAGTTTTCCGTTTTCTACCGTGTTTTTAAAACTAATTCGGTATTCTACTTCTTCTCCTAATTTCGGTTTTTTATTGTTTACAAATTTCTCTGCTTTAAGCTTACCGTCTTTATATTCTGGCGTAATTGTTACTTCTGAAGTTGTTGGATCTTTTGTATCATCAACAACTACTTTATTGACAATGCCTTCACCAACCTTAAATTCTTCTTTTACTTTCGCTTTAAAGACGATACTTCTTTCTTCTGTATCCGTAATTTCTGGATATTTTGCGATTACTTTTCCATCTTTCACTTTCAGTTCTATCGGATCTGGCTTAGAACCTTCTGCTCGTAAACTATCTTTCACATACTCTAATCCATTTGGTAAATCATCTTTTATTGTTACCTCTGCTAGCTTTCCGTTTTCTACCGTATTTTTAAAGCTAATTCGGTATTCCACTTCTTCTCCTAACTTCGGCGTTTCATTATTTACCGTTTTCTTTGCTTCCACTTTTCCGTCTTTATGCTGTGGAGTAATTTCTGCCGTCGGTGTTTCTGGCTCATTTTTCGTATCATCAATAATTGCTTTATTGACGATTTTTTTACCGACTTTCACTTCATCTTTTACTTTCACTTTAAAAGTGATACTTCTTTCTTCTGTATCCGTAATCTCTGGATACTTCGCCATTACCTTACCATTTTCAAATTTCAATTCTACTGGATCCGGCTTAGAACCTTCTGCTTTCACACTGTTTTCTACGTACTCTAAACCTTCGGGTAAAGTATCTTCTATTTTCACCTCTGCTAGTTTTCCGTCTTCTACCGTGTTTTTAAAACTAATTCGGTATTCTACTTCTTCTCCTAACTTCGGCGTTTCATTATTTACCGTCTTCTTCGCTTTCACTTTTCCGTCTTTATGTTGCGGAATAATTTCTGCTGTCGGTGTTTCTGGCGGATGTTTCGTATCGCTCACAATCGCTTCATTAACAATTGAATCGCTCACTTTACCTTTTACTTTCACTTTAAAGGTAATACTTCTCTCTTTTGTATCTGTAATCTCAGGATACTTTGCCATTACCTTACCGTTTTCAAATTTCAATTCCACTGGATCTGGCTTAGAACCTTCTACTTTTACACTATCTTTCACATACTCTAATCCATTTGGTAAATCATCTTCTATCTTTACCTCTGTTAGCTTTCCATGTTCTACCGTATTTTTAAAGCTGATTCGGTATTCCACTTCTTCTCCTAACTTCGGCGTTTCATTATTTACCATCTTTTTCGCTTCAAGTTTTCCATCTTTATACTGAGGAATAATTTCCGCAGTCGGATTAACTGGCTTATTTTGCGAATCATCAATAGTTGCTTTATTAATGATTTTTTTACCGACTGTTACTCCTTCTTTTACTTTCACTTTAAAAACGATACTTCTTTCTTCTGTATCCATAATTTCTGGATATTTTGCCATTACCTTACCGTTTTCAAATTTCAGCTCTACTGAATCTGTTCCGACACCTTCTGCTTTCAAACTATTTTCTACATACTCTAAACCTTCTGGTAAAGTATCCTCTATTATCACGTCTGTTAGCTTTCCGTACTTAACCGTGTTTTTCATACTAATTCGGTATTCTACTTCTTCTCCTAACTTCGGTGTTTCATTATTTACGCTTTTCTTCGCTTTAATTTTTCCATCTTTGTGTAATGGTGTAATTTTCGCTTCTGGTTCTTTCGGATCTTTCATATCATCCACAATTGCCTTATTGATGATTTCCTTACCTACTTCCGCTTCTTCCTTCACCTTTACCTTAAAGACAATACTTCTTTCTTTCATATCCGTAATATTTTCGTATTCAGCAGTGATTTTTCCATCTTTCACACTTAACTTTAATGGAGCTGGTTTATCACCTTCAGCCTTTTCACTGCCTTTTACATACTCTAAACCGTTAGGAATTGTATCCTCTATTATTACCTTTTCAAGTTTTCCGTTTTCTACCGTATTCTTAAAGCTAATTCGGTATTCCACTTCTTCCCCTAGTTTCGGTGTTGGATTATCTACTGTCTTAATCGCATCAATTATCCCATCTTTATGTTGTGGAGTAATTCTTTCCTCCGGCTCAATCGGTGGATTTTTCGTATCATCAACAATTGCTTTATTGACAATCTCTTTATCTACTTTTGCTTCTTCCTTCACCTTTACTTTAAAGACGATACTTCTTTCTTTCATATCCATAATATCGATATACTTAGCTTTGACTATCCCATTTTCAACAGCTAATTCTACTGGTCCAGGTGCTTCTCCTTCGGCCTTGATGCTATTTTCTACATATTCAAGACCTTTTGGAATTGTATCTTCCACTCGCACCTCTTCAAGTTTTCCGTTCTCAACCGTATTATGAAAACTAATGCGGTACTCGATTTCTTCGCCTAACTTTGGCTTCTTATTATTAACTACCTTTGTAGTAGCAATTTCACCTTTTTTACTTTGCGGTGTAATAACAACCTTTGATTCAACAGGCTCATTTTTCGGATCTTTTGCAATTGCTTTATTTACGATTGCTTCCCCTACTTTTGCCGAATCTTTTACTTTCACTTTAAAAACAATACTTCTTTTTTCTGTATCCGTAATTTCTGGATACTTTGCCATTACTTTTCCGTCTTCCACTTTTAGTTCTACTGGCTCTGGTTTTATACCTTCAGCTTTCAAACTATCTTTCACGTATTCAACACCTTTAGGTAGTGTATCTTCTACTAGCACCTTCTCTAGTTTTCCGTTTTCTACCGTATTATAAAATGTAATTCGGTATTCCACTTCTTCTCCTAGTTTTGGTGTTTGATTCGTTACGCTTTTTTCAACATCCACTTTACCGTATTTATAATCCGGCGTAATCTTTTCTTCTGGATGCTCAGTTTGTCCATTCGGCTCACTCACAACCGCTTTATTAACAATCGTTTCTCCGGCTTTTGCCTCTTCTTTTACTTTCACTTTAAAGGCAATGCTTCGCTCTTTTGTATCCGTAATCTCTGGATATTTTGCGATTACCTTACCATTTTCTACTTTTAACTCTACTGGATTTGGTTCAGCACCTTCAGCTCTCTCACTGCCTTGAACAAATTCTAAGTTAGCTGGAATTTCATCTTCTATTGTAACTGCATCTAGTTTTCCGTTTTCCACCGTATTTTGGAAGCTAATTTGATATTCAACTTCTTCTCCTAGCTTCGGCTTCTTATTTGTTGCTTTTTTCTTTGCAGCAATTTTACCGGCCTTATGCTGTGGTGTAATCTTCTCTTCTAGATTCTTTGGTGGATTTGTTTTATCTCTAACGGTTGCTTTATTAACAATTTCTTCACCAATTTTTGCATTTTCTTTTACTTTTGTTTTAAAGACGATACTTCTTTCTTCCATATCCATAATTTCTGGATACTTTGCAATTACTTTTCCATTTTCAAACTTCAGCTCTACTGGCTCTGGTTTTACACCTTCAGCTTTCAAACTATCTTTCACGTATTCAAGACTACTTGGTAATTCGTCTTCAATCGTCAATACATCTAGACGTCCATCTTTTGTCTTATTTTTAAATGTAATACGATACTCTACCTCATCACCTAACTTCGGTGTTTTATTAGAAGCTATTTTTCTCGCCTCTATTTCCCCTGGAACTTCTTTTGGGGTAGTAACCGTAATATCTGCATCGTCCTCAGTTTCATACTTTATCTCGGCACTATCTTGTCCCTTTACAACAACGACATTTTTTACTGTTGTATCTGATTGTACAGAATCTTTCACTTTTACTTTGAATGTAATAACGGTACTTTCACCCGGCTTTAAAACACCGCCGTCTTTAGCATTAGCACCTTCACCAACACGGAAATCAATTTGATTATTTACAAACTCCGCTTCATCATCGCTTGCATCATCTGTTTTATTTCCTTTATTACTTCCAGAAATATATTGTATAGATCCCGGAACATACTCTAAACGTTCATCTAATTTATCAAAACCTTTTACATTCGATACCGGTGCTTGATTATTTTTCGTATCATTTTTCACTTCAATTTGATACGTAAACTCTTCACCAGCTTTAATTTCCTTAATTTCTTTACCGGTACTATCTAATGCCTTTTTATCAACTTGTAAGTTTGGAGCATTATGCTCTGTAACGAATGTGGCGTTATTTAATACGTAAATATCACCGCCACCACCATATGCTCTAAAACGCATTTTTCCTTCTTTCAAATCATTCTTTACTTGAGTCGGTCCTTCAAGATGATACGTATGAATGTCAGTACTGAATGAATTTGTCCAATCTGGATTATATCCTGGGTATTTTTTCGTAACAAATTCGTTAGTGCCATCTACTTGTACTTCTGTCATAGATGAGTCATTAACATCATTATCTTTACCTTTAATATTTTTAAACTTTTGATACCCTAACCCAAAATCATACTCTCCATAATCATAGGCATATCCATCATTATCAGCTGGATCACCTTGCGATGAAAAATAACTAAATTTCGCCTTAAAAGCGCCTTCTTTTGGTGTGTTTATTTTATTAACACTAATATCTGTCCAGGCTGTACTTTTTTGAGAGACTAGCCCTTCCCAAATCTTCATGTCTTTTACTGTTTCTTTATAGTTTTCATAAACTAATATAAGATTCCAGTTGCCCCAGTAGTAACCACTGCCTTTTTCAAATTTAATTTGTGGCACATTCGCAACTGTCACCGTTTGAGAAATACCTTGCTGTGCAATTACATTTGTTACGTCAGCATATGCAACATAACCGGCACCACTACCAGAGTAATTTGAAATATACGGTAAACTAGCTGCTTTTCGTATACTAGTAGCACTTACCTCTTTATATTCTTTATTACCCATTTTCATTTTAACCGGCTGCCTTACATCTTCATCACTAACTCTATACTCTTTATTTGCATAAGTTGGCGTTCCCATAGCTGCTGTCCAAAATAAATACGCCTTTTTTACTTTACTTCCAGCAGGAATGTTAGGAAATGCGCCTGTTGACGAATTAAAAGTACTATTATCGTTATCAACGTCCACTGTCATTTTGTTCGTTTTATAACCCATACTTTGTCTGCCGTAATGGTCAGTTGTCAAACCAAGCGTCACATTACCAGTCTGTACTAAATTACCAGCAGCAATTGTAGAATACAGTGGATCTCCAAACCCTTGTTTATCTCCTGTTTGGATTTGAACCTTCGAAGCATTTTCTGACGCAGCTTGTACTTCTGCAACACTCTGCTTTACTGCCTCTTTTTCTGGCTGTTTCTCAGCTTCGGTTACTGGTTGTTCTGGTAGTTCTGTTTTTGATGTAGGGTTATTTTTATCTTCTACAGATACTTTTAGCTTTTCATCCACTTTTTTAATTGTATTATTAGCTGATGGGCCAACTTCTTTCTTACTACTGTCAGCCTCCTCATCGGCATTAGCTGCTACCTTTTCTTCAGAAGGGATTCCCTCAACATCTACAGACATGTTTCCTATTTGTACTTGATCTTTTTGCACACTAATCTTTTGTTTGTATTCTTTATTAAAATGCTGCGTGCGGCTAGCCTTTATTAGCACCGTCATTTTTTCGTGTGATTTTAAATCTCGAATTTTAAGATTAGAAGAAAGAAGTTTTCCTCCCTTATCTTTTTCTTCTACATAGAAATCCGCTACTTTATTTTCAGGTAACTTCTCTCCGTTTACTTTGACAGATTGCGAGAGGAACGTAATTTTATTTTCATTACTTTGTTTAAGCACCAATTCTTGAATTGGTGTATCTCCCGTATTTTCAATCGTATATTGAAATACGTGCTCCCTCTTAGCTACTTCCCCCCTATATATTTCGGCATTTACTTGCTCTGCCTTAATTTTCACATCATTTCCTTGTAACTCATCCCAGCTTTTTTTATTTATCTCTGCAAAAGCACTGGGTGAAGGCAATATGATGGATAGGAGAAGTGTGATCATTGTTACGACATTAAAACACTTCAATACTTGTTTCATATTTTCTACCTTTCTCCTTTCTATATGCTTGCTATCCGTCTACTTAATTTCGTAGCCGTATACATAGCAATATATATCCACTCGCAACAATCCGAACTACGAAAATGTATCGTTGAAATCCCAATGTCAACAATATAAATCTCATAGAATATTACTATTTTAATTTATCAAAAATAGCATATATATATCGGACACTTATACAAACCTTCACCATTTTTTAACATAGTAAAAAATGCCCTATTGTATAGGTTTATATAACAGTTAAAGGATACATAAAAATCTTAACATACTCCCAAATCTATTTGTACACGAAATAGAAATTTTACCATTTTTTACTTATTTTTTATTTATGATTAAAATTTTCAAAAAACTTCACATATAAAAATATGTTATATTAAAATCAAGAACGAATGTTCTTATTTTAAAGGAGGAATTTTCATGATTAACGAGCCCATTATAATGAAAAAAGAAGCTTTCCAAGCAATCGGCGTTTCAGTTACGACGACTAACGAAAGAGAGGCATCTACTAAAGGAAAAATCCCCGAGCTTTGGAACCGCTACTTCCAAGAACAAATGATGCATCACATCCCAAACCAAAAAACGAAAGCAACATTTGCTTTCTACTCAAACTACGAATCAGATGAAACTGGTACATATACATTCACAATCGGTACGCCCGTTTCTTCATTAGAAGACGTTCCTGAAAATATGACAACTTTAACAATACCTGCTGCTACATATGCGGTATTTACAACGAGAAAGGGACCAGTTGCTGAAGTCGTTTGCGAAGCTTGGGAATACATTTGGCAATGGTCGAAAGAAAATAAACGTGCCTTCACAACAGACTTTGAGCTTTACGATGAAAGAGCATTAGACCCAAATCATGCACAATTGGATATTTATATTGCGTTAACCTAAAAAAAGATGCCCATTCGGCATCTTTTTTTGTCGTTAAATAGCTACTGGGCAAATTCATTATTATTGTCTACAATGAGAAAGTGCAGTATAGAAATATTAGAAACTGTATAAAGTGAAACTATAATCAGTGGGGGCATCTCCCATTAAGTATTAGCCCTCACCAACCGGGCGTTTACTGGTTTTTTAGTTTAAATTTGTCACATAGAAAGGAAGCAATATGGAGGAACTACAACAAAATAAAACTGCTTTAGAAGGAAGCGGAAAACCGTTATTAAAAAATACGAATTTCCTTTTTCTTTGGGCAGCTACTCTTTTTTCAAGCTTTGCTTTAGCCTTTTTTACTTTTTCACAAACGTGGTACATAGCAAAAACGTTAAACCTTGAAGCTTCACTCGGTGTTGTTTTCGTAGCCCTTAGTGTTCCAAGGCTTATTTTTATGATTGTCGGCGGCGCTGTAGCTGATAAATTCCCGAAAAAAAATATTATGTTTTACTCCAATATCATTCGAGCGATTCTTGTCGCAACCATTCTCACATGGTTTATCGTTGGTGATGTAACGCTATATACATTTGCTTTATTCGCTTTATTCTTTGGACTTGCTGATGCTTTCTTCTGGTCAGCAGATGGATCTATCTTACCGGAATTGGTAGAAAAAAGCCGGTTAACACAAGCGAATTCACTTACACAAATGACGAACCAAGCATCGGTCATCTTAGGCCCTGTACTTGGCGGAATTCTCATTAAATTTACGAACTATGAGACAATCTTTTCCATTACGATTTTATTACTGATTGTCGCTGCCATACTCGTTCAAAAAATACAATTTACGATGCCAGAACAAAAAGATACAGATAAAGGTATGTTCACTTCCATTAAAGAAGGAATCTTATATGTAAAGGAATCGCCATTCCTTTCAACTTTCCTTATTTGTAGCGCTTTTTTAAACTTATTTTTAATCGGTCCGATGCAAGTTGGTTTCCCGCTTTTTGTTAAAAACGTTCTGCATGGTGATTCGCTCCAGTTTAGTTACTTAGAGGCATCTGTAGGCGGTGGAATGGCAATCGGTGCTATCATTGTCGGTTTAAAAAATATTAATCGTAGACGCGGTCTATTTTGTATTATCATGATGCTATTGTCTGGTATATTCTTCTTAGCCATCAACTTTAGTACCGTACTTTGGCAAGCACTATTAGCTGGCATGTTTTACGGTATTACAATCGCAATGGCGATTGTACCGCTTATGGCAATGATTCAATCGACAGTCAAAGAAGAAATGATGGGACGCGTAATGAGTTTACTTATGCTATCATCAATGGGCTTTATCCCGCTCTCTTATGCATTCACATCCATTGCACTTGCAATAGGAATTCCAATCGTAACCGTTATGAAAAGTGGTGCAATAGCTGTTATCGTCTTCGTACTATTTGTAGCGATTCGTGTTCCAGTTGTAAGGAAGTTCGATTAACTAATTAGAGTCATGTATTATACACATGGCTCTTTTTTGAATGGATCAAATAGTGATATTCCCTTACTTCTCCTTAATGCTGCTCCCCATTCTAATCCAATCTCTAAAAATAAATCTCGCACTGTACTGTATAAAAGTGCCCCAATATCTTTACGAATTTCCCCATATTTATATGCTCTTACAACACTTTTCACACGCCAAATTAAATTTCCATACACTTCTTCGTCAGCTAATATTTGCTCTAGTAAAACACCTTGTTCTAGTAACCCGCTCTTTTTATATGCAAGCTCGACCTTACTCCAAAATATATTAATTTTCTTCGGATTACTCGTCATCGGCACCAGTGCGTATATAAAAGGCTTCGGTATATCATGACGGCAATACGTCTCATCAAGCTCGTACGTTCCTTTTCTTTTCTCTTTTATTTGTGGAATGTTTTTAGAAAGAATTGTTTCCCCAGCGCTTTTTTGCTCATTTTTACTACAGCCAGTTGCATTATCCTCAATTTTACAAGCGGACATTTGCATACGGTCATCCATGCGGTCAATCGCAGATGTAAGAAATACATATAAGTTCGCACTATACCCGCCGCGCTTATGTCTCTCTTTTGTTGCAATACGCTTTATAATTCCTAGTTCCTCTAACTTTGCAATTGAGCGGCGTACTGTACGAATACTCTTTCCAACATTCGTCGCAATCGTCTCCATTAACGGACAAGCAACTCCCACTGTTTTCTGTTTCTCATTCACCGCATATTTCCCTAAAAAATGAATGATGATAGCATCCGTTTTATTCAATTGAAATCGGTAGCAATTCAAAACTTGTTTTTGGTATGTATTAAACTCTTCTTTACTTCGAAATTCACTATATGGTTTCATTAAATTATATAAGCTTCCCATTTATATCACCTCATTTATAAGTAAGAGGCAGGAAGTGAAATTGGCGTGATAGTTAATATTTTTTTAATGGAGATGAAAATATGATCGTAATTAGCGCTTGTTTAGGTGGTATCGCTTGCCGTTATGACGGGAATGACAATCTTGTTTCAAAAATAGAGGAGCTTCTGCAAAAAGAAGATACAGTCCTCATTTGTCCCGAAGTATTAGGGGGATTACCAACACCTCGCCCCTCAGCTGAAATTATTGGCGGGAATGGCGACGACGTTTTAGACGGAAAAGCGAAAGTGATGACAAAAGATGGTAAAGATGTCACAGAAGCTTTCGTAAATGGTGCTTATAAAGCATTAGAACAAATTAAAGATTTACACCCAGAATATATTATTTTAAAAGAACGCAGCCCATCTTGTGGTAGTTCTACGATTTACACTGGAGAATTTAACGGTAATAAGCAAACTGGTTTCGGAGTGACAACTGCTTTATTTAAAAGACACGGATTTAAAGTCATTTCAGAAGAAGAATTTGAAAACAAAAAAAGGAATTGACCCTGTTCGTCAATTCCTTTTTATCTGTCTTATTTCACACTTAGTTTTTCTTTCACTTTCGCTGGAAGCTCGTCTTTTTTCACTTCTTCCCAAGCTGTTACACCTTTTTTATCTGAGTGGTATACGCGTAGGAATGCTTCTTTACGAAGATTTTTTTGAGCTATGAATTCTAATTCTTTCTCTTTACCGTCTTTATCAAAGCCAGTCAGCTTATATTCATAATCTTTAAATTTCTGCCCATTACTAGCTTTACTATCAAATTCTTTTCCATCTACTGTAATTTGAACATAATACTCATCTTTACCCATACGGTTTAAATCACAACCAACTAACAAACTTGCAAATACAACTAAAATACTAAATAGTGCAATGTATCTTTTCATTTCCTTCACCTCATATGTTTTTTCTTATATTCTTATCTTAAAGCCCGGAGCTTAAAGAAGAAATTCAAAAACATGACATGAACATTACACTTTTGTAAGATAATAATTATTTCTTCACTTTAGAAATTGTCATTCCATCATCAATTGGAACGAGTACAGATTGTAAATGCGGGTCGATTTCTATCATTTCATTAAACTTCTGTATAACGTTTTTGTTTCGCACGCTTATCAGCTACACTACCGCCAATAACGTCTTTCACGCCAATTTTTCCACTTATCACGTAATTTCCTTATACCGTTTATTACGCCTTCTATTATACCCTCAATTATAATCTCCATTACAAGGTATCTTATTAAATTAATAATAGGTTTAATTACGTATTTCCTTATGAATTCAAGAATATCCTCCATCATATTCCCCTCCTTTTTTTCAAAAGGAAGCTGCTACTCCTTCGCGTCCTTTTACGTCCAATTACAATTACTGCCCTACTGCGGTATATATCAATAAAAATAATACGACAACAACATCCACAATAATGCTATTGAATTTGGAAGAAACTTCGGTAAATACTAATACTATAACATGGCTAAAAGAATTATTTTTTCATCTATATTTGGGGATGCTCCCAAAAACTTTATAAATTCAAAGACAACTTTACTACAACTCTTCCCGTAACTAATTTATTATCGTGGTAAACCGTCTTCCACTACATCCGTAACAGTTCCATTCGGTTCAAAGATTACACGTAATGATCCTTCTCCACCATAACCAGTATAGTCATATACTGAATAAGATTTATATTTCTCAATCACATGTGGCTGTCCAATTGCAGCTTTTACCTGATTCGCGGGCATGCCTTTTTTGATTTTCAAATAGTGATTGTAACTTACTGCCGCCGAATTGTTATTTACATCTTTATACCACGGTACACGATCGCCAATCATCTTTGTTACAAATATTAACATTAAATACAACTAATAAATAGTATATTTCTGCTATTTATTTACATTTCCGTTCCGAAATCTTATCTTAAAACTAGCAATATGAAACTGGAATTCACAATATAAATCACATATCCTATATATAATAACATTTAAATTAAATTCCAAAGTAACTTTACATGCATTTTCTGTTTTAACGCCAAAAGAAAAGACCTTTCTAACGATTTTATTCCATCGCTAAAAAGGCCTTTTCTATTTCGGCTAAAAACTTAGCACTCTTCTGGTTTACCAGCATTCGTCGCTGTACGGAAAGATGATCCACATCCGCATGATGCGATTGCGTTTGGATTGTCAATTGTGAATCCACCGCCAAGCATAGATTGTTTATAGTCAATTTTTACTCCTTTAACAATTGGAGCACTTTCTTTATCGATAACAAATTCAACACCGAAAAACTCAAGAACTGTGTCGTCTTCTTTTGGTTCTACTTCAAACCCTAAGCCGTAAGAAAGACCGCTACATCCGCCGCCGTGTACAGCAAGGCGCACATACTTCTCTCCATCTTCAGCATCTTTTAACATATCTTTAATTTGAAAAGCTGCTTGTTCTGTTACTTCAATCATGAAATACACCTTCCTTTCTGTTCTTAGTCCATTATACATCTTTACGCTTCTATCTTGTACTCATACACTCCGCGGCAAATTACTTCCGCAGGTCCTTTCATCAACACGTTTCCTTCTTCAGTCCACGCAATCATTAAATCGCCACCAGCTAAATGGACTGTAATTTCCTTACCACGTTCCATCTTTCCATTTAAAATAGCAGCTACAACTGCAGCGCACGCCCCTGTTCCGCAAGCTTGCGTTACACCAGACCCACGTTCCCAAACGCGGAAGTTCATCTCGTCATCATTCAAAATTTCGATAAACTCAACATTTACTCGCTCTGGAAACATTTCATGTGTCTCGAGGACTGGTCCAAGTGTTGTAAGAGGTGCTTTTTCTACATCATCAACAAAAATAACCGCATGTGGATTTCCCATTGAAACAGCTGTAAATGCATAACGATGATTATTGTATAAGAAGTTTTCACGAATAAATGGTGTTTCACCTTCACCAAGCATCGGTATTTCTGCACGTGTTAGACGCGGTGCTCCCATATCGATTTTCGCTAATGTCACGACACCATCTTCTACTGTTACTTCAGCCGTTACAATACCAGCCAACGTTTCAATTGTAAAAACTGTTTCTTCTACTAGTTTATGCTCATACGCATATTTCGCTACGCAGCGTAAACCGTTACCACAGCTCTTTCCTTCAGAACCATCATTATTAAACATGCGCATTTTCACCGGAGCTACGTCTGAAGGGCAAATTAAAATCATCCCGTCTGCTCCAATACCAGTATTAATATTTGAAACCTTTTCCGCCACAAGGGCTAAATCTTCTTCAGGAATTTGCTCTTCAAACATATTTACATATATATAACTATTGCCAAGACCATGCATTTTTGTAAAAGAAAATTGGCTCATTTATATTCACTCCAAAAATAATTTGTTATGTTAAGTATAAAATGCATGCTTTTAGAACACAATATGAATGTCCCCCGTTTCTCATATTTGACAACGTTTGGCGATGAGCCACTCTTACACAATTTGTGTAAGAAAAAAGCCCTTCTAAAAAGGGCCTTTTTTTATTTATTCCACTATTTTCGATTGGGGAGAGCTAATAATTAATATTAGCCCTTCCCAATCGAAATCACATTTTATCTAATAAAAAAGGTGCTGCTAATTCGCAACACCTTAAAACATTGGATTTTCATCCAAATACTCATATACATTATTAACAAGCTCTTCTACTGTTGCACCTTGTACAACTTCACCATTTACAAGTGCAAACGGTCCTTCAAAACAAATACCACAATATCCTAGACAACCATACTCCATTACATCTAAATTCGGATCTTTTTCTAATTTTTCTAGAGCTGCTTGTGAACCACTTGCAAGGTTACCTACACAAAATTCAATTAATGGTTTAATCAAAATTCTCCCCCCTGTACTACAAAACAAATTACCTTTTCACTTTATCTATAAGAAGAAAACTAAGCTGTTTCTTGTTGTTTTCGTTACACATTCTAAACTATTTAGTTACTTCATTATTTCACTTCAAAGTAGATGACTTCTTCTATATAACATGCTACTTCCAATGAAATAGTAACTACAAAGGAAAAACAGTTTATTTTACTTTTCTTCTTATTGTACAACAGAGTATTCATTCATGCATTGTTATTTGTTCACAAATTCGATATAATTTGATTGAGTAAAGTCAAAATATTTTATTAATATAAAATTTTATGATTAGGGGATATTTCAACAGAAAAGGGGTAATCCATCATGAAACACCTCGTAATACTAGGTGGCGGCTACGGTGGAATGAGAATTCTGCAAAGGCTACTTCCAAGCAACCAACTTCCAGATGATGTACAAGTGACATTAATCGACAAAGTACCATATCATTGCTTCAAAACTGAATATTATGCATTAGTTGCGGGTACTATTTCAGAAACGCATATTCGTATACCGTTTCCTGAACACCCACGCCTCAATATTCAATACGGCACAGTAACAAATATTGACCTCGAAGAAAAAGCTGTTCATCTCGATGGCGGCGAAGCAATCCAATATGATGACTTAATTATCGGACTTGGCTGTGAAGATAAATATCATAACGTTCCTGGGGCTAGGGAATATACACATAGTCTACAATCAATTGAACAAACACGTAAAACCTATGAACAATTAAATAGTCTAGAACCAAATGCAACAGTAGCTGTTGTTGGTGCTGGCTTAAGTGGCGTTGAAGTAGCAAGTGAACTTCGTGAAAGCCGTTCTGATTTAAAAATCTATTTATTTGATCGAAAAGATAGAATTTTATTCCCATATCCAGAGAAATTAAGTAGATATGTAGAAGAATGGTTTGTAAAGCATAAAGTTAACATTATACGAAACTCTAACATTACAAAAGTAGAACCAAATATTGTGTACAACCACGATGAACCACTTGAATGTGATGCAATCGTCTGGACAGCTGGTATTCAAGCAAATGAAGTTGTTCGAAATCTTCCAGTTGAACAAGATGGTAGCGGGCGGGTTGTCTTAACGAAATATCACAATATTCCAAACAATGAGCACGTTTACGTTGTAGGAGATTGCGCAGCACTTCCACATGCACCATCTGCCCAACTTGCTGAAGGTCAAGGAGAACAAATTGTCCAAATATTATTAAAACGTTGGAATAATGAACCACTCCCGGATGAACTACCTGTTATTAAATTAAAAGGTGTTCTAGGATCTCTTGGTAAGAAGCATGGATTCGGTTTACTCGCAAACCAACCATTAATGGGACGTGTACCGAGATTATTAAAATCTGGTCTTCTTTGGATGTACAAATATCATAAAGGTTAATACTTTACAGGCTGTCTACTATGTAGGCAGCCTCTTTGCATCAGTTTTTAAAAATTATCAGACACATCTTTCTCAATATTTATAATGATTTATTTTTCATTTTTATATTAAAAAATATTGATAAACATTGTATGCTATTTGTAAGTTGTTTTATTATTTCCTTGAAGACCGAATTCATTCGGTCTTATTTTTTATGTGATAAATACTTTTGTAGGAGGCATTACATTCCACTTATGAACTTATCGAAACTAAACAATCGAATAGAAGCGAAAAAGAAAGAGTTAATCTATCTCGTTGAACGATACGGATTGACTCATGATAAAGTGATTTCTTTCAGCCAAGAATTAGATCGTTTACTTAACTTATTAATAAAACTCAAGACGAAGAAAAAACGTTGCTCTTTATAACCGTTATCTTCTCTTTTTTGATACGATATAACTAGAATCAGAAAGGAGCGATTTATGTTCATATTAAAAAACGTTATATATAAATATATACTACACATTCCTTATTTACAGATTCAAAAAGAAAAGATTACTTGCATTATCGGTGAAAGCGGAAGCGGAAAAAGCACGTTGCTTCGCATGTTAAACGATTTACAATCTCCAACATCCGGTACAATTGAATATAACGGAAAATTAATTTCTGATTATCACCCTATTCAATTACGTCGTGACGTAGTTATGCTTGGGCAAACTCCACCTATTTTTGATGGAACCGTTAAAGACAACCTATTAATGGGACTTCGTCTTTCTGAAAAACCATTTCCAAATGATGATGCCCTGCGGAGTGCATTACAAACCGTTAGCTTAGACAAGCAATTAGAAGATAGCGCCTCCTCACTATCTGGCGGTGAAAAACAAAGACTTGCCTTTGCACGTATCGTACTTATGGATCCGCCTGTCTATTTATTAGATGAACCTACTTCAGCATTAGACAGTGATACAGAAAGCCGCGTTATGAAACAATTTACTGAACTAGCACGAAAAAAGAAAAAAACAATTATCTTCATCACACACTCACAACAACTTCCAGAAGAAATTGCAGACGACATTATTGAGATTAGTAAAGCAAACGGTGCAACTAGAAAGGAAGTGCTCTCTGTTGAAGGGCGTTATTGAACTCCAAATTTGGCAACTTGCAGCTGCCTATATTTTCATTCTTATTTTAATTGGACTTGTAAAATTAAAAGGAATACCTCGCGAAAAACAAATCGCGCTCGCAACATTCCGTATGACGATTCAGCTCGTACTTGTTGCATATGTCCTTACATACGTATTTGAAAACAGTAATCCATTTTATACAATTGCTCTCATTACTTCTATTACTACCTTTGCAATTTTTAATATTTATAAACGAGTTAACATCCCAATGTCTAAAGAATTAAAACGAGTAGCCGCCCTTTCCATGGTCGCCGGATCAATTGGGCCACTTCTACTATTTATCTTTGTTATTATCGGACATGATCCGTGGTATGCTCCGCAATATATCGTCCCTATTACAGGAATGTTAGTTGGGAATGCCATGACTGGTGTTTCTCTCGGCGCAAATACGTTCTTAAACAATATGAAATCGCAAAGAGGTCAAATTGAAGGTGCACTTATGCTCGGCGCAACACCGAAAGAAGCAGCTGCTCCGCTCATTCGAGACGCTTTTGACTCTGCTATTTTACCAACAATTAATTCTATGGTCGGAATGGGAATTATAAGCTTACCAGGCATGATGACTGGTCAAATATTATCCGGTGTATCACCATTCACAGCCATTCAATATCAAATCGCCATCATACTCGGTATTTCTGGAAGTACTGCCTTTGCTGTCATTATCTTTTTACAGCTTGGTTATAAAACGTTCTTTAATAAGCGATGTCAATTGAAAGAAATTGACTATGGTGCACGGTGAATCGTGCGTAGTTCACGATGAATGAAATTATATTAACGATTTTTTCAATATATCTATCATAACTTGCAATATATCAACGATTTTTCAAATATATCTATCATAACTCAGAATATATCAACGATTTTGTACGAAATATCGATTTACCGACAAAAAGTGACATAATAAAAAGAGGAGGCTATTCGCCTCCTCTTCTATTTACTTACGCCTTCTTAACGAACTGTGATTTTAACTTCATAGCTCCGAAGCCGTCAATTTTGCAATCGATATCGTGATCGCCATCAACTAGACGGATACTCTTTACTTTCGTACCGATCTTCACAACTGAAGAAGTTCCTTTTACTTTTAAATCTTTAATAACAGTAACTGCATCGCCGTCTTGAAGAACGTTTCCGTTCGCATCTTTTACAACTTTTGCACCATCATTATTTTCAGCTTCTGCTTCTTGGCCCCACTCATGAGCACATTCTGGACATACGAAAAGAACGCCATCCTCATACGTATATTCTGAATTACATTTTGGACAATTTGGTAAAGTAGCCATAAATTCATTTCCTCCGTTCATTATTTATACGTAAAAATCAAAGTTGATGTTTACATCTCGATAAATAAAATTTGTATAGCATTTCTTTATAGTGCCATAGTCTCACGTTATTGACAAGCCTACCTCAAATTCTCATTTTTTATTGTATTTTACAAAATTTCAATTTGTATGCCGTTTTTCTATTTGCTCTTCTACTAATTTTAAAAATCTTCGTTGTGCATTTTTATTTTTTACAAGCAATCGAACTCTTAGCTTACTTTGTAAATATGAGCGAACTTTGTAGTTCGTAATAAATAACTTTCGATACTTTTCGTCTTCATATATCATTCGAAACCATTCATACTGCTGCAAGTAACGTATGTTAGCATCAATCTTTTTCGTGTGTAAACCCGTACTTAAACTAATCGATCCTATTAGAGCTTCTATTACTGCTGAAATTATTTCTCTCCCCCTAATAAACAAAAGAAGAACCTTCACAAGATTCTTCTTTTCAAAATGAACGAGTTCCCTCTAGAAACCCCAATTATTTTCTTCAATGTAAATTTGATATTCTTCTACTTCTTCTTCACTTAACTTCTTATTATTTTCATATACCTCTTGCCACTCGAAATAATCTTCATCGAAATAAACAGCGAATTTAATTTTCACGTTTTTCTTCTCTGTATAATCATAACCAGTAAACTCTACTACGTCATAATCTTTTTCTTTCTTCACAAACTTCCAAGTTGGATTATCAGTCATAATCTCTAAAGTAACCCCTTCGCCACTTGAACGAACAACGTTTTTAATATTCGGCTCAGTTGGTAAAAAGGACAGCCCGAACGCAGCTAACCCATACACAATCCCGACTATAATCTGTAAAACAATCATACCAGCAATACTCACGCCGCCCTTTGATTGTAAAAAATACGCCTTCTCATGATCAGACGCATCTTCTCCCTTACGAAAAACACGAACAGCCTGCTTATAATATAAACGGTTTCCTTGCCATCCAGTAAATATCATCATTCCTAATTGAAGAGCTAAACTAAATGTTACATAAATCCCATCTGGAATATCTATAAAAGGGGGTATAACTATACTAGGTATAGCCAATAACGCAAATATAATAAATAACTTATACATTTTACGATAAGCTAACCAAAAAGTTGGGAAGAAAAAGGCTACCCAGTTCCATGTATTCCCTTGCGCTGGATTTTCTACTTTACCCCACTTAAAGTCATAATAAGCTGTATTCTTTTGAACAACTTTATGTAATTCTTGTGGAGAAATCGTTTCTTGTAAAACCGTGTCCTTCACGTACATCATCCTTTTCTTATTTCTATATACATTTATTGTATATGGACAAAATGAAGGAATCTAACAAAAAGTACACATATTTCATAAAAGTGAACGGAAATCGAATATATTCCGACAATTATCCGTTTCTTATTTCATTTTACTTTTAAATATATTAAAATAATCGTGTATCATACCTTTAATACACTAAGTTAATTATTTTATATATTCACTAAAAAGGATGCATCAAAATCATTTTTATACATCCTTTTTAGTGAATATATACTACTATTTTAAAACAAACATCTCGACTTAAGAGCGCTCACAAATTAGCCTTCTACTATTTCAAACATATTTCCACTTACACAACTAATGAATAGTCCATTATTACCTGCCTCAATTGATACAATAAAATCTATTACAACAACATTTTTAGGGAGTTTAATTATATCTTTTACTTCACCACATTCAGCATCAAGTATTATCAATTCTAAATTTGAAGTTGCAATGTAAATTTCTCCATCTTTATATAACAGAACCTCTGTAATATCATGTAGAGTAGTATTGTTCCAAAGCACTTTACCTGTTTGAATATTAATACCACAAATTCTGCCTTCTCCTAAGGACAATACCATCATCTCTCCGATAAGAAATGGAGGCAATTCAATTTCAAAAGACATATTTACTTCATATAACTTTTGACCGCTCTTATGATCATAACATTGTATTTGTCTACTTACCCCTTCATATCCATACTCAGTTCTTGTTAATAGTATTTTTGCTTCCTTTGATTCAATGCAAGAGTACCATACCTCATCAAAAGCTTTTTCAAAAATTAAGTTACAGCCTTCTTTTCCATATTCCCACTTTTGTAATACCTCCATTGCTACACATATAAAATGTTCATTAGTTAAAGTAACTGGTTCATTTGGATTACAACCTTCCATCATTTGTTTCCATCGTGTAGAAGCATCTAATAATTGAATGGCAATTGCAACATTACTATATGCATCAACTTCCCCATCTTCATCAAAAGGATTCCCTGCTAATACATAGTAATCTGTGCCAAGATGGCACTGCAATTTTTCTCCTCCGACTCGAACATTCTTTTCCCATACTTTTACTCCACTTTCAAGCTCTAATAAAACATTGTAGCCTTCTTGTGTAATAACTAGTAAACGTGGTAACTCTTCTCCCGTATTTTTTACATCTTGTATAATATGCCCTTCTATTTCTAAATCCCATAGAAGCTCCCCACAACTTGATGAAATAGCGTACAATTTCGCCATACTTTCTCCAAATCTATTTGCATGCCAAATAATTACGACACCATTCACAGTAATGCAATTACAATCTTCTACTATTGGAATACGGCACTGCCAAATCTCTTCTTTCGTTTCACTATCGAGTTTACGAATTCTGTGGTTATTTTCCTCTACATAAAAGATACTCTTCTTATCATGAGATAGTACCGGAGTAAATATCGGTTCAACCTCTCTCCCTTTTAAATACTTCCATTTTAATTCATACTTGTCGCTTGTAGCATGATAAGTTCGATACATAATTTCGTCATTTCCATTTACAAGTTTAGGAACAAATGGATCAATTTCTAACATTCTATGGTAAGCATCTTTGATTCGAAAAGAATCAACTCCACTCATGTAAATCTGCCCTATCTCCTTTTTAAGAAACGAAAAGAGTACTCGTAAAAATTGCTCGCTATCAACACTAGCTAACTTCTTGTCTCGCTGATTAATAATGAGAAATTCCCCATCTTTCTTCTTAAATTCCATCTTTTTTTCATATTCATTTAAGAAAATTGTAGCGTCATTATATCTAAAGACCTCGATACAAGCGTCAAACAACTGACAAATCGGGTCTATTATGTCTGTTTTTTCTTGAAACACAATACTCTCATCTATACTAAGTACTATTTCTCCGGCATTTTCTGTCGGCAGTTTATTTAGTTCGATTTGAAACTTTTTCATTATTTCCTCCCTCTTAATCACATTGAAATACTATTTTATTTCTCGCACATTCCCCTTCACTTTCTCAATAATATCTTCTATACGTTCCGCTATACATTCCAGCTCCCATTCTCCCTCACCGTGCATAGCTGTATAAACTGGACAATTCTCATCATTACTATCTACAAAAATCGGGTCTCCAAGATATGAATCTATCCCTATTACAATCCATCCTTCTTTCCAATCTCCTTCTTCATCAAAACTATAACCAAGTTGCCCTTCTTCTATTTCTTCACTATTAAACAATTCTATCGTCATAGGTTCAGATTCATACTCCAGCTCAATTTCATTATCCTCAGCACGATCTACATGTGCTAAAAGTTGTTTAATTTTATTATGGTTAATCATGATATCTTCTCCATTCTATCTTTTAAAAATCTAATTTTATTCATAATGAGCTGCCGCAAGTAACATTTGAGCAATAAACTTCCATGAAATATTTTCTGGAAGCTTCTCCCCTTGATTTATATAAACCGATTCACAAGAACCTAACCAACTATTTAATGCCTCTAAATAAGTCTCTACCTCTACATTCTCCCATTCATCTTTATTCACTTTAAAATCCTTTTGGAGGTATACAAGAAATTTTAATAAATCTTCTTTAGAATTTACGTGATCGAGGTATTCATACACATCCATACTCCCTTCCTCCCTCTATTGCGTGTTATCTAAACTAACTATAATATATGACATAAGATTCTTAAAACTATTATTTGAGGTGACCGAATATGAAGAGTACAATTTGGGCAGACGATGACTATTTAAAACTAGCACCCATTAACGATGAACTAATCAAAAAAGCAGAAGAAGTACTGAACGTAAAGCTTCCAGAATCATATATAACCCTTCTAAAAGAACAAAATGGGGGAACTCTTCGTCTCGATGTTCACCCTACTTCAAAGCCAAATTCTTGGGCAGACGATCACGTTAATGTATCTGGTTTATATGGTATTTCTTTTAATGAAAATGAATCTAGTATTTTAGAGAGCCGCTATTTAATTCGAGAATGGGAAATGCCTGAGAATATCGTACTTTTATCTGGTGATGGACATACATGGATTGCATTAGACTATCGAAATGTAGCTGAAAATCCTCCAGTTATATTTATCGATAATGAGTTTGAGGAAATTATTGAATTAGCACCTAACTTTGAAAGTTTCTTACAAAACTTAACTACTTATGAATATGACGAAGAATAAGCCTGGCTCTAAAAAGGAGCAAGATTTTATTACAAATTTACACGCCACTTTAAAACCACTCGGCTTTAAGAAAAAAAGACATATATTTTTCAAAGCTGAAAACGGATTTTATAAGCTCATTAACATACAAAAAAGCCAGTTTGGAGATGATTTTTATATAAATATAGGAGTTCACCCTATCGGTCTCCCGCAGCTTATTACGAACCAATTACAAATAAAAGAAAACATTTCAATATTCGCTTGCATTCTACAAACAAGAATAGAGCCTATACATATCAAACAGAACCAGCTATTGCACAATGTTTCACATGAAACTATCAACATTCCGAATTACCTTTCTACTATTTTCGACTGGTTTCAAACGTGGGCATCTTATGAAAATTTAGTGGAAATAAATATACATTCCATTACTCCGGTACTAGCTGTCGTTCCAATATTAGAAGAAAAAGCGTTTCTACTTCTTACCTGTTTTTCTTTCTACAAATTAAAACAGTACGAACAAGCTAATCGCTACTTACAGCAATATTTACATTGCACCGTGCATCTGAATACCGAGGAAAAAGAGCCCATATTCTTTCACGAAGTTGATATGTATATGAAAAAACTAGTAGAAAGTACAATGTAATTTCACATTGTACTTTCTACTAGTGCTTTATATTCCTCTTGTAACTTTTTAAATCGTTCTTCATACTTTTGCATCTTCACAGTATCCGTTTTTGAATTAAGGACTGGCCTTCTTCTCCCAGTCACCATTATATTTTTCCCATCTATTGCATCGTTCATATATACGTAAGGTTTAAAAGACTCGCATACCGTATATGGCAATGCTACAGAGAGTTTTGCATACTCTTCCACTTTAAATTGATTAGATAAGCTTAACTCCTTTAAATTTTTCAATTGCATTAACGGTTCTAATGAATCATCTTTAACCTTTAAATTCATCAAAGTAAGCTTTTGCAACTGCTGTAATTCAGCGAGTGGTTTTAAAGTTTGTACTTTCATCGCTGTATTTATTCCACCACCCATATAGAAGGTATTAAGTTGTGTGCACTTACTTAAAGCACTTAAATCTTCTAACTTAGAAAAATCATCAATTAGTAAGGATTTGAGTTTTTTATTATAATCAATGTCCCATAACGTCTTCGCTTTTGTATTCCAGCACATATACAACTGCTGTAAATTGGACAATTTCTGAAGGCTACTTAAATCCTCGACCCTCATTTTGTAAACGTATAATATATCGGGACAAACATACGTAAGAATATGATCAAACTGCTTTTGATTTACTGTGAACACCCATAATTTTTTAACTTTCAAAGATGCTAGTCGTTCTATATTTTTTGTTTTCCCCTCAATCGCTACTTCTTCTAAATCACCAGCTATACTTGCTAAGTCTTTCATAATCTTCGGCTGATCACCAATCGGAAACATGTTATCCCCCCTACAACTCCCAAGTAATATTCATTTCTTCAAATGAGTCCTTACTAACTTCCAATCCTTCGCTATCTTCCGTTCCAATCATTGCTACTTCTTCTTTAGACAACTTAATTTCCTCATTTGGCCTTTGGATTTTTTTCTCATACACGAGTTGTAAAAGCTCTATTTGTTCCTCTGTCAGTTCATACTCTTCTTCTAGTCTTTCCATTGCTGATTCTGTATCAAGTAATGGAATTTCTAATAAGAATCCGCCGTGCTCTTCCATCTCCTCAAATGAATCAATTGAATACGCACCGCTATCCTCAATCCAAAATGCAGTTGTAATAAAAGGAACTGTTTCGCCTTCTACTTCTTCTAATACGTATTGAAGTGCTTCTTCTTTCGCAATATCTATTACTTCCGAAGGTGCCCCTTCAAAATAATTTTTCGCATCAATCCACTCATCCATTCTCTCGCTATTCACATCTTGAAGACATACAATCGTGTAATTCGGATGAAACGTAATTGTCCCTTGTCCCCCTTGGCTATCTTGCATACTATAGTTAAATCCATCCCATGAACTTTCATGTGAGAAATCTGGACAATGCGCTACATTAATTGCATGGGCAATCGAATTTAAAACGCAGCCTTTCCATAATTGTTCTCTATCTATATATAATTTATATTTACTCATCATCTTCCCCCATGCGCATATTTTTTTCTATTATCTTTCCTCTACACAATGCTTGTAAATACTTTTCTATCTACTACAAAATAAAAAAGACAATACACCCCACTGTATTGTCCATTTTCTTCCCTACCATTTCTCTCTACACGTCTCAATTAAATGCAGTAAACACCTCTTCGTCATATCTGCTCTTCTCCACCTTGAGAGCATTCGCGTTTCTTTTGGATTGTGCCGTATTCTCGCTACTTCTTTTAATAAGAGCTCCCACTCTTCCGCTGAACGTTCTGACAAGTATTGCAACCCTCTATCTTTTGAAACGATTGTTTTATGATCTAGTGTATATAAAATACGTCCCATCGTAACGACAGCTGATTCTACCCACTCTTCTATAAAAAATAAATATGGCTTCTTCGCCTTTTCACTCCAGTACTGTTCTACGTTGTATTTCATCGTATTTACTACATCATTCCATTGTATTTGCAGCGGAAGATCTTCTGCTTCTTTTCCTGTAACTGTAATGCCTTGATTTTTCAACGTCCACCATGTGACCGCATTAATGTCCCAATGACCAACATTAGCTTTACCGTCTGCACAATACACGTACTCGTTCATTTCATCATTGTATTTCCCTAAGTCAGCAAGCGGAATATACATACCGTCCATTCTTTTACCTAGCGTATTGTCACTAAGTTTCTTATGTAGTTCCACAAGCTGCTGTTTTTCAGCTTCATTCACGGAATCATTTATCACTGTAACAAAATCAACATCGCTCGTTTCCTTATGAAATGCACCTAGTGCGATGGATCCGTAAATATATACCCCGACTATTTTTTCATCCAAAAAAATTTCTTTTAATTCTACTGTGTACCGCTCCATTAACCGTTGTACTTCCGTTGGTAACGCATGCTTCACTCCATTTTTCATATCTATCCCTCCAATAAAAAAGCCTTTGCAAATTCGCAAAGACTTCTTGTTTTATAAATATTTCTCGATTTCTTCGTAAACATCCTTCAAACGAGGATTTCCTTCTCCAACAATTTCTCCATTTACAAGAACGACCGGATAAAATAAATCTTCTTCCACTACGCGCTCTGCGAATGCTTTTTTATCCGCATCTTCTTGTTCTTCTTGGAAATCAATATACTCGAAATTAAATTTATTTTCTTGTCCTTCATATTTACGACCAATTGCCGCTTGTAACCATTCAAACGTTTCTGTTGAAGATGGCATTCCGACGCAGCTCGCACAAATTACTTTCGTCCCATACACTTGCACATTAACCATTTCTTCTCCCCCACTTCTTGTCCCAACAGTATATTCAGATGTCTTATTACATAAGCACATCATTTTACAAACTTATTCCATACCCCTATACTGAAAAAACACGATACAATATTTCGACAATAAAACAAGAAGAGAAAAAATAGATTTTCCCCTCTATCTTGATTATAATAAAACTGATGAAAGGAGTCGATAAAAATGGAAAACCCACATATGCAAGAACAAGTATTAGAAGTATTAGATAAATTACGTCCATTCTTACTTCGCGATGGCGGAGACGTTGAATTAGTAGACATTGAAGAAGGTATCGTAAAACTACGCCTTATGGGTGCATGCGGAAGCTGCCCAAGTTCTACAATCACACTAAAAGCTGGTATCGAGCGCGCGTTACTTGAAGAAGTACCAGGCGTTATCGAAGTAGAACAAGTATTTTAATCTAAAAGCGGAAGCGGCTCGTTCAGAACAGGAGGTCATTGGAGCTCCTGACGAAGAGGCGCTTTTTGCCTCACAGGAAGGCGCGAAATGGCCGACTGTTCTGGCCGCTGGAGCTGGATATTAATCTAAAAGCGGAAGCGGCTCGTTCAGAATCGCCTTCTAAAAGGAGACCAAATTTGGTCTCCTTTTTTTATTCAAATCACATTTATCCGTTAACATCATAAAACAAAATTGGAAATCCTTCTCAAAAAATGCGATAATTAATACTATATAGTGAATCGTTCACACATATACAGTAAAAAAACATAGGGGGACGACAGATGCCAAAAATGGGGAACACTTTTGTAACAATTCAAGAACTAGAAAAGAAAAAAGAGTATTTATTAGGCCTTTCATCCGTTATACCAACATGGAATACAAGCTATCAATTTTTATTTAAAGAAATCCAGCAAGAATTATTGGGTAAAGTAAATGAAAAGCTCGAAAGGCATCAATTCGTTTTAAATATATGTACAGATCAGCAGGTAGGGGCATAATGTATTACATAAAATTGTGGTATATAAAAAAGAGACCTCACTCGGTCTCTTTTTTATATTTTTAAGATAACCAATCTAATTTTCTAATCCCGAGCTTATCTACTGGTAAACGAAGTGAGCCATAAAAGTGCTTCATAAATTGCTCTGAGCGGTTCACATCGTGTAAAATGGCTTCTAAGCGATCTCTATATATGCTTTTTTGTTCTTCGTTTCCAGTTTGATAATATCGTTCGACCGTTTCAAAATAGTGAAGCGGGAACAGGAGCCTTGCAAATAATAAACGCCAACCAAATGAGGACAGCGAGTAATTCCGTTCATAATCTGTAACAAATTGAACGATTGTTTGATCCCAGTCTTTCTTTTTTTCAATCATCATATAGCGAATCCATTCTGCTATATCTCGAGTTGGGTGATCATACACCCAATCAAAAGGGAGTTTGAGACGCTTCGTTTGATGCCATAATAAAGGTGTGAATCGTTCTTGGCAAATTGTCGCTGCATCCGTTAGTTGCGGCGTATCATCCATTTCTGTATCAACAACATATTGAATGGCATTTTCTGCAACTCCTAAGTAATACGGGAAGGATTCAATAAACAATTGATCGAATACGTCTGTAGGGTGGTTCATTACTTGTGATTGCCAAAACTTTTCTAACTGATCGAGTCTCTTTTCCCATAACGCTTTCCATTCACCAATGCGGCTTAATTGCTCGATTTCTTCTGGAAAGAATGCACCTCGTTTATGGAATATAGAAAGTTCACTTCCTAATGACGTAGCATGTCGTTCTAACGCTCGCATACCTTTTAATAAGCAGTAATTTTGTTCTTCTATCTCACTTACATAGTAGCCGTGTATAGTTGGAACGAAAGTCGCTACAGTTATATCCCCTTGCTGGTTCATATAGTCACTGAGCTTTTTCATCTCTACAAGTACTTCTTCCTCCATTTCTCCAATTGGAACAAGTACATAAATTTTGTTGCGAATCCAAAAGCTTTTATAGGGGCCAAGGGGGATTAATTCTTTAACATGCATGTGATAATGCTCATAAATATGCTGAATCATCGCAGTCGCCACCTATGGTTTTTCTATATATATATGAGCTTGTGCTCGCCTTTCATTCCTATGCACATGATAAAGCAACGAAACGTATACAAATACTAAAAAGAAAAAAAGGTGATAAACATGAAAGAATCAAATCAACTACAAGAAAGAGCATTACAACTATTACAAGAACGTGGTGTAACAATTGACGATATTGCTGAACTTGTTCATTTTCTTCAAAAAAAATATCATCCAAATTTAGAGATGTCAGAATGCCGTTACAATGTAGAACGTGTACTATCAAAACGTGAAGTACAAAACGCACTGATTACTGGTATCGAACTCGATGTCCTTGCTGAAAAAGGAATGCTAAGTGAACCGTTACAAGATATTGTAAAACGTGATGAAGGCCTATACGGAATTGATGAAGTTATCGCACTTTCTATCGTAAACGTGTACGGCTCTATCGGTTTCACGAACTTTGGATATATTGATAAATTAAAACCTGGTATTTTAGAATACTTAAATGATAAATCAACTGGAAAAGTACACACATTCCTTGATGATATCGTTGGCGGAATTGCTGCCGCTGCTTCAAGCCGTTTAGCGCACCGAGCTGAGCACTCAGAATAATAATGTTTTCTAGGCCGTCAGTTTCATGCTGACGGCCTTTCGTATTCCATAAGCATAAATTCTCTTCCGCGACTCAAAAAAATAGTCCCTTGTTTAAATCCGATATTTTTATATAACGTAATCGCTCTTGTATTAAATGTTGCTACGCTTAATCGAAACATTTTTGCATTAAACTCTTTCGTGGCAAACGCTATTCCAGCTTGGAAAAATTCTTTCCCCATTCCTTTCCCAGTTAACGCCGGTTTCATACCAAGTCCGATATCAATCAAATCTTCTCCATCATATAAATTAGCATCTCTTCCACCTGGTACTTGTGCATTTTCTCCAAAACAAAAATAGCCGATGAACTCTCCTTGATCGTCACAACAGCCATAATACGTTCCATCTAATAGCTCTTCTATTACTTCTTTCTCGCCTGAAAAACTATATAAACTATAAGGTTCCTCGTACGTCCACGTATTTATCTTCTTTGCTTCTTCTATCGTTAACTTATGTATATCCACTTTCTCTTTCCCCCTATTATATTTCTATTAACAATATTCGATATTCATCTTATAATTCATCTTTCTCAATATATTTTTTAAATTTATCGCTTCATTTTTATGGAAGATTTTTCTTATTATGTTACGATTAAACAGAATCATTACAAATAAGGTGGTGACAATTTGAATTACTTTTCTTATCTCTCCTCGGAAGAACGGCAAAATTTTTTCTATAAAGAACCTCTTAGTTTTTCAAAAAATATAGGGAAAGAACAACTAGCTTACGCACTAGGCGCCACACTATATACTCCTGGCACGAAAGAAACGATTGCGGAAGATATAATTAGAAAGAAACATGTGGATGCTACCTCAATTATTCTTTGTCTAGAGGACGCTATCAGCGATGAGGAAGTAAAACTTGCAGAGCAAAACATCGTCGTTCAAATACAGCAAATCGCTAACTTAGTCAGTGCCAACATACTAAATCAAGCAGACATCCCGCTTCTTTTTATTAGAGTTCGAAAGCCAAGTCAACTGAAGACAATTGTTACTGAATTAGGTAGTGCTGTTCATTGTTTATGTGGTTTTGTCTTTCCAAAATTCACACCGATTAACGGAAAGACTTATATCGATCAGCTTGCATATATAAACGAGTTATACTCATTATCGCTATATGGCATGCCGATTTTAGAATCCCCCGAAATTATGTATAAGGAAACACGGGCAGAATCATTATTACAAATAAAGGATTTACTAGATTCTTATCACGATTACATCTTAAATGTACGTATTGGTGCTACTGATTTTTCAAGTATATTTAGTATTCGGCGCAATAAATACACACCTATCTATCATATTACCGTTGTCCGTGATTGTATTTCAGACATTATTAACGTTTTCTCAAGGGCAACAAATGAATATATTATTTCAGGATGTGTATGGGAATATTTTTCTAATGATCATGAAGAAGGGCTTATTCAAGAGGTATCACTTGACCATGCAAATGGCTTAATCGGAAAGACAGTTATTCACCCATCTCATATTAAAGTTGTACAGGCAATGCACATTGTCACAATGGAAGATTATTTAGATGCGAGATCAATTTTACAAAATGCAGATACGTATAATGGAGTGCTAAAAAGCAGTTTTTCTAACAAAATGAATGAAGTAAAACCTCATTATGGCTGGGCTCGCAAAACCATTTTAAAATCTAATATTTACGGGGTGCTACATGAAAACAAACAATTCACCGATCTCCTTATTACAAACGCAAAGCAACACGTATAACGTTTTAAATAATATACAAGTCCATGTAGAAGTACGTGATAATCCATATAATTTAGCGCTAGACAATCTTTTTCAAATGGCTGCGAGAATAAATAAGAAACGTAGTTTTTTATTTGTGAGTACAATCCTTGGAAAGCATCTTCCTATTAAACCTGCAGTCTCTCTATCAAGTGGAGTTGCTCTCGCTGCAAGATATTTGGAAATACTACATAATATTTCTCATCCATTTCAAAAAGAAATTTTAAATCTCATTTCATTAGAAATTGATGAAATCCCAGAGGAAGTATTTCGTTATCAATATCCTCTGCAAGAAGAAGTTTTGTTCATCGGATTCGCTGAAACAGCGACAGCACTTGGTCATTCTATGTTTCAATGCTTTCAAAATGCAAAGTATGTGCATACAACTAGGGAATCGATACCCCACCTAGAATCTGTCATTACATTTGAGGAAGAACATTCTCATGCAACATCGCACCGTTGTTATGTAGATGAAAGCTTTTTTCAAAACAACAACCCGATTGTTCTCGTAGATGATGAGATGACAACAGGAAAAACAGCATTAAATATTATTAGATCTATTCAAAATAAATTCCCACGAGAAGAATATATAATTGCTTCTTTATTAGACTGGCGTTCTCATACTAATAGAAAACAATTTAAACAATTAGAAGAAGAACTTCAAATTAAGATTCATGTTATTTCTTTATTAGAAGGCAGTATTCATACAACTGGCCAACCATTAAATATTGCAAAAACAGATATTCAAATTAAAGAAACAAAACCTGATTTCAAAAAGCATACCCTTACCTGTCCAAAATCACCCTATACATCAAATTATATAAAATATACTGGGCGATTTGGCATTTCAGCATATGAACAAAAGCACATTCATTCTTTCGCTCAAGAAGCAGGAAAAACTTTAAAAAGAGAAAGAATGGGAAAACGAACACTCTGTCTCGGAACGGGTGAATTTATGTATATCCCAATGAAAATTGCTGCTGAAATGGGTGAAAATATTTTATATCAATCTACAACAAGAAGCCCTATCCATCCTGTTTCAAATGATGTGAACTACGCCATTCATAATCATTTCTCATATCCAAGTCCTGAAAATTCTACTATTACAAATTACTTTTATAATATTTCACCTCATAATTACGATGAAGTATTTGTTTTTATTGAGCGTGATTTAGGAGAAGAAGCCCTGTTTCCTCTTCTACAGCAGTTACAAACAGTTATTCCTTTTATTCATATCGTCTCATTTTCAAATAGCATAGAAAAGGAAGGTTGATAATTATGGTAAAAGTAAATTCTCATATTAGTAGTTACAATCCAAATGATGCTATTTTTCTATTAAAAGATATTAGTGATTTAATGAAAGAAAGTTCCACGGAAACTAGAGAACAATCAATTCAAGCTGGCACACATTATTCCGAAATGTTACCAATGGAATATAAACCATCTAAAGCGTATATGGATTTATTCTTTTCTTCCCTGCAACAATATAAACACAAACTAGCCATCGCTGTTGGAGTTGTCGCCGAACAGATTATACAAACTAAAGGAACTAACCTTGTCTTCGTTTCATTAGCTCGTGCTGGTACACCTATTGGCATTCTTATCAAACGCTACATACGCTATCAATACAACCTTGATGTACCTCACTATTGTATTTCTATTGTTCGCGGACGCGGTATTGATGAAAATGCACTCCATTATATTTTGGAACATCACCCTAAAGAAACAATTCAATTCATTGATGGGTGGACTGGAAAAGGTGCAATAAAAAAAGAATTAGAATATGCAGTACACACATTTAATGAACGAAATAATACACACATTTCTCATTGTATGGCTGTGCTTGCTGATCCCGGTTACTGTACTTCAATTTACGGTACACGTGAAGATTTTCTTATTCCTAGCGCTTGCTTAAATGCAACAGTCTCTGGACTCATTAGCCGCACTGTACTAAATGACACCTATATCGGTCCAAATGATTTTCATGGTGTTAAATATTATAAAGAGCTAGAACAAGAAGACTTATCAAATTTCTTCGTTGATGAGGTAACAGAGTTATTCCCTTCTGTTCATTCTCATATAGATAATCAATTACGTTATATTACTTCAACTTACACTGATCCCTCTTGGCAAGGATTAAAAGATATACAGTCTATCCAAAATCACTTTGAAATTGACGATATTAACTTAATTAAACCAGGAGTCGGTGAAACAACTCGTGTATTACTCCGGAGAATACCGTGGAAAATTTTAATACGTAAGCAAAACAATCCCGATTTAAAGCATATTTTACTTCTCGCTAAAGAAAAGAATGTCCCAATTGAAATCTATGAGAATATGGCTTATTCATGTTGCGGGCTCATTAAGCCTCTTAGGAAGGAAACAATATGATTTTCGCCAGTGATCTTGATCAGACGCTTATTTATTCCCGGAAATCGTTTCGTGCCCCTATAGAAGATGAATCAATTCAACTCATTGAAACTTTAGATGGGAAAGAAATTTCTTTCATATCACATAAAACCATTTCACTACTAAAAAAATTACAACTGCACTCACATTTCATCCCAGTTACAACAAGAACTATTAAGCAGTTTCAGCGTATTGCTTTATTCCAAAACGAAATCATTCCCGAATACGCCATTACAAGTAACGGCGGCAATATCCTTCATAATGGGAAACAAGATGGTACTTGGAACAGGACAGTAAAAGAAAGACTATCGGTTGAATGTATAGAGAGAAACGACATACTAAAGGAATTTGGACAAATAGCTCATAAAGATTGGGTTATATCGCAAAAAACAGCTGATGATCTATTCCATTATTGCATTATTAAACGGGAGAACATTCCTTATGATGAATTATCATCCTTCACTTCCTGGTTAGACAAACAAGGCTGGAATCATTCACTTCAAGGTAGAAAGCTATACTTTGTACCAAAACCAATTAATAAATGGGACGCCGTGCAATATATAAAAGAAATTTTGCAAATAGATACGATTATTACAGCTGGGGATTCTTTACTTGATTTATGCATGCTTGAAAAGGCGAACCATGCCTTCGCACCACTTCATGGTGAGTTAGGGGCAATGCATGATAGCTTACAACCCCATATTTTAAAAACAGACGCAATCGGCATATATGCCGCAGAAGAAATCGTAAATAAATCACTTCAAATTATTCACAGTTCATTACCTACCTCATGATCATCATATGCACAATTGCATACGCACAGCTATTAAACAGATGGTACAATTTATTTGAATCGCTGTTGCTACACTTCTTGATTAGAGAAAAGGCGTTAAAACGGAAATTAGCGTCTTATCAACCTCAAGCAATTGGCACATTTTGTCATCTTAAAAGACACTCCAACGAGTGTCTTTTTTTCTATATCCAACAAGGACTTACTCATTTCAAAGTATAAATACATAAAATAATGTAAATCATGACACGCATGAATCACTTTCTAAAAGTTATAAAGTAGATTCAAAATAAAAAAGCACTCTTAACTAGAGTGCTTTTTACTTTCAAACAAGGAGGCTACATATATGGATAGTACTCTCGTATTTAACTTTGGCATTGGTATTGTTATCATTTTATTCGTCTTCTTTGTACTTTGTATGAGCGGGGTATAAAAAGGCGATTTTCGAGCGTCTTTTTATACATACATATGTATTACTTGACTTCTATAAAATCAGTAACCATAATAGTTACAGAAATACAAATAGCTATTCACATATCCACAAATAGGAGGAAGAAAAATGAAACATGTAATCGTTTATGCACACCCGAATACAGAAAGCTTCAACCATGCGATTTTAGAAACGGTAAAAAGTGAATTAGAAGGAAAAGGTCACGAAGTACGCGTTCGCGATCTATACGAATTAAACTTTAATCCAGTATTAGGCGCTTCCGATTTCATCTCATTTTCTCAAGGAAATACACCAGAAGATATTAAAGAAGAACAAGAGCATATCTCTTGGGCTGATAGCATTACATTCATTTATCCAGTGTGGTGGGCGGGACTTCCTGCTATTTTAAAAGGATACGTTGACCGTGTATTTAGCCATGGATTTGCTTATGCTTACGGTGAAAACGGCATTGAAAAGTTATTAAGCGGTAAAAAAGGATTGTTATTATCTACAATGGGCAATACGAAAGAAGCATACACAGCAGGGGGCATGTTTGATGCAATGAAGAAAACAGCGGATGTTGGTATTTTTGAATTTACAGGCATTGAAACAATTGAGCATACATTCTATACAAGTGTTCCTTCTGTGGATGACAGTGTGCGTAAGCAATATCTTGAAGAAGTGAAAGACGTTGTGAATCGTGCATTCTAATAAAATTATATCAGCGATTTTCTAAATATATCGGCGCAACTCAGATTATATCGGCGATTTTTCAAATATATCGACTTACCGATAAAAATCAACACTAGTCACAACTGAATGTTAGCCCACACCAATCGGGCTGCCAGCAAATATCAGAAAAAAAGCTGTTCCAAAGTTTGGAACAGCTTTTTTCATTACATCTTCTCAATCCACTCCGTCAAGTTATGCACAACTTGCGTTGGTTGTACTTCGTATTCTGTTAACTTCTCCACAGTTGTGACTCCAGTGTGGACAAGAAGGGTATGCATACCAGCATTTATTCCTGCTAAAATGTCTGTATCGTAGTTATCCCCAACCATTAATGCTTCATTTTTTTCTATGCCAAGCACTTTCAAAGCTTGTTCCATAATGATTGATTCTGGTTTTCCGATAAAGATTGGATCCACACCTGTTGATACTGCTACAACTGATGTTAATGAGCCGTTACCTGGTAATAATCCTCGCTCAGTTGGGATGGCAATATCCCCATTTGTAGAAATAAACGTCGCGCCATTACGCACAGCAAGACACGCTTTTGCTAATTTTTCATATGTGATGTCACGATCTAAACCCACAACAACGAAATCAGGATTTTCATCCACAAGTTCAAATCCTTTTTCCACAAGTGCATCGTGTAAGCCTTCTTCACCAATCATATATACAGTTGCGTCTTGTTTACGTTCATAAATGAAGTTCGCAGTCGCCATACTCGTTGTGAATACTTGCTCTTCTTTCGCTGGAATATCGAAACGAACAAGCTTTTCTGCTACCTGTTCCGGTTTGCGAGTTGAGTTATTCGTAACGAATAAATATGGAATGCCGCGCTCTCCTAATGCTTTTACGAAGTCGCTTGCTTCTTCAATTTGTTCTTCTCCGCGATACATCGTACCGTCTAAGTCAATTAAGTAACCTTTATACATCGATTATGTCTCTCCTTCTATGCTAACGTTCTCACCTTATCATACCACTCTTATATTACCCGCTTTTCCAAAAGAAAAAAACGCTTTACCTTAAAGCGCCCCATAACGTTCATTTTTTCTCTTTTATTTGGTAAGAACAACTACAATCTCCCTCGCACATATTTGCTAGCGTTTTCACTTCTGCGTTCGTAAATAAACGCTTATACATTTCTTTTTCATCTTCACACACTTGCGGGAATCTCTCGGCAATTTCCTTTAACGGACAGTTTTGTTTTTCAATTACGAAAGATTTCTCTCCATCTCTCTTTATTTGAACCATATAACCATTTCTCTCTTGCATAGCTGCTATCTCTTGCACTTTATATGCTAAATTCTTTTGATTACTCACTCTCTTTTGTAACTGTTCTTCCATTCGCTTCGTTCTCTCTTTTAAAACGTAACGAAGTATTTTTTCATCACCCATTCGAGCTAAATCTTCTAGCATATCAATCGCAAATTGCTTATACTCTTTCGGGAATGTATCTTCTCCCTTTTCGCTTAATCCATACAAATAAGTTGGTCTTCCGACATGTTGCCTTACCATCTTAGAATAAATGAGTCCGTCTTTCTCAAGATTACTTAAATGTCTTCGAATCGCCATTTCTGTAATCTCTAAAACGTCAGCTAGTTCCGCTACCGTGTGCTCTCCCTTTACTTTCAACAATTGTACAATCTCGTCTTTCGTAGTACGTGCTTCCCCCATACTTCACCCTTCTCCCTTTTCTTTCTCACATACAATATAAGATCCCCAAAAGGCATTCTCTGGGGATCTTATAAGCATAATTATTCTGGTACAAATGCAGATACAGGTCCTAATTCCTTTTCTAAATAACTGCGAATATTTGCTGGGTATTTCTCTACCACTGCAATATGTTTTTGAATCGTCTTATATAATTCATCATGATTCATTTGAATATAGTCTTGCGTAAGCATTTTTCGAAGAAGGATAATTTCTTTCATCCCTTGTCCATCTTCTTCACTTATCACTCGCTCGTCCATTAAAATATCAATAATATCTTCATAGCTTCCTGGATCGCGCATAATAAATCCATCAATCATCGCATTTCCTACATCTAATACAGTATCAATAATAAGATGGGCTATGCGCTCTAATGCGTAAAATTCAAACTCGGTTTCATATATCTTTTTCTCTTGAAATGTACTTGTTGCTCGTTCTAAACATACTAGCATTTGTTCTATTTTCTTTCTGTCTACAAAATACATGAATGTCACCTACCTGGAAATTAAAGCATTTACATTTTAATTGTAACGCTTTCTTCTGAAAAAATCGACAATTTTTCGAATTCACCTTTTCTCCGTTATTTGTTATAGTTATATTTGTATGATTTTTGAAATTGGAGGAATGGAATCTTGGAACGTGAACTCGCACTAGAAATTGTCCGTGTAACAGAAGCAGCAGCCTTAGCATCCGCACAGTGGATGGGCCGCGGAAAGAAAAATGAAGCAGATGATGCAGCAACTACAGCAATGCGTGATATGTTCGATTCAGTAAACATGGCAGGTACAGTTGTAATTGGTGAAGGAGAACTTGATGAAGCACCGATGTTGTATATTGGTGAAGAACTAGGAACAGGTAACGGTCCAGAAGTAGACATCGCCGTTGATCCATTAGAAGGTACAAACATCGTTGCAAAAGGTCTTGCAAATGCAATGGCAGTTATTGCAATCGCAGACAAAGGGAACCTTCTTCATGCTCCTGATATGTACATGGAAAAAATCGCGGTTGGTCCAAAAGCAGCTGGTAAAATTAGCTTAGATGATCCAATTGAAAAAACAATTGAAATTGTAGCAGAAGCTAACAATAAAAAGATTCGCGATCTAACAGTTATCGTTCAAGAACGTGAACGTCATCAAGATATTATTGACCGTGTTCGTGCAAAAGGTGCACGCGTAAAATTATTTGGTGACGGTGATGTTGGTGCGTCAATCGCAACAGCACTACCTGGAACGGGTATCGACTTATTCGTAGGTATTGGCGGAGCTCCAGAAGGTGTTATTTCTGCAGCAGCATTAAAGTGCCTTGAAGGTGAAATGCAAGCTCGCTTAGTTCCAATGAACGAAGAAGAAGAAGCTCGTTGTCGTGAAATGGGATTAGAAGATCCTCGTCAACTTCTTATGTTAGATGACTTAGTATCTGGGGATGATGCAATCTTCTCAGCAACTGGTGTATCTGCTGGTGAGTTATTAGACGGTGTTAAATTCCTTGGCGGAGACTTAGCTGAAACATACTCTATCGTAATGCGTTACAAAACAAGAACAGTACGATTCATTAAAACACATCACCATTTAGATCATAAACCACACTTAAACTTAGATATTTAATAAAGGAGCCATGTGTATGGAAGAACGTTTCTTTCTGTACGACGATACTGTCGCTACAAAAACTCGTTTCGTTAGCTTTATGGGAGAAAATGAGCGTCACGATTTAGCGCTATTATACTCCGATCGTCATTACGGTAAAACAATTGTCCTTGATATGCAACGCAATAAATTTGCAATCATCGGTGCTGACGATTTAAACGAACCAGGCTACTTAGAGCATGCATTTTCTATGACTGAAGAAATTGCAGAAGAATTACGCTCATTTTTATTTGAACTTATATAATTTATCGTATGCACCAGCTATTTTAGCTGGTGTTTTTTCATCACAAGTATTTTGAATTTTCAATCTTTCGTGTTATAATGAAGAATAAATCTATTTGGATAGAAAGGACGTTATCTACGTATGCCAACATTTACTTTGTAATGGACCAGCAATTGGATAGCATTACTCTCAAAAAAGCACCGTGCTTTTTCAAGGGAGTAGTCTGCCCATTCCCATTACAAAGGAGCGTATTGCATCTGTAGTATGATGTTTACGGAGGTTCCTCTTTGGGGAACCTCCTTTTATTTTTGTCTTTTTCTCATGCCTTCATACTACAAGACATCCAAATAGCTGTATTACGTTCCTTTACCACTACTATAAGAGGTGAAGGAAAATGCAGAAAGTACAACTTTCTTGGAGTTTATATGAAAACGAGCAAAACACAATCGAAAAATATTGTAAAAATTGCAGACGTACTACCCTATTTACCGATACAAATATTCGTAGGCATAACGCCAACGGAAAAAACATATACCGCTTTGCCATTTATAAATGTCCGAAAGACCATACGTGGAATCAAAAACTTCGTATTTATAAAGCATTTACTGATCACGTTGAAACAGTCGATATGATGCAGCAGGATCAGCCAGAAACAACTACTACCATTTCCATTACGCAACATCAAGAAAGCGGCATAACCGAAATCACGATCGTATTAGATATCGTTTTCGGTTCCCACCGCATCGATAAAGCCTTATCCACATATATTTCCGACTGGAGCCGTACACGCATTGTGGATAAAATTAAAAATGGGGATATTCAATTGAACGGACAACAAATGAAGCCAAATACAATACTTTCTGAAGGCGATTCTATTTCAATTTGTTTATAAGGGGGAGTCTCATGCTAAATGTGAGAAAAGGTACGATGAATTTATTAGACGAATTAGATGCAATGTATACAGAATGTAAAAAAGCGCTCTTACAAAAGAAAATTTATTAATGGGATGATTCATATCCGACTCGAGAACATATTGCCTATCACTTAGAACAAGGTGAACTCTACTGCCTATTTGAGCATGATTCGCTCGTTAGTGCTGTTGTGTTGAATGAGTGGCAATCTCCAGAATATGAGCTAATTGATTGGTCAGAAACACACGGTCGCTTTCTTATCGTCCATTCTTTCGTCATCCATCCTTTCGCCCAAGGAAAAGGATATAGCAAAGTACTTTTATCCTTTTGGGAAAATGAAGCAAAACGAAAAGACTATACGGGCATACGATTAGATGCTTTCACTGGCAATCCCGTTTCATTGCGTTTGTATGAAAAGAATCATTATATTTGTCGAGGTGCTGTTTATTTTTCAAGTAAACAGCCTCCTCACAATTGGTATAACTGCTATGAAAAAATCCTCTTACAATTGTAAGAGGATTTTTTTATTTCTTCACTTTTCGTAATACAAAATGTGCGCAACCGAAGTTACAGTACTCGTATAAATACTCCGTTAACGTACTAATTTTCGTATCATATGTCGCACGTTGGTTACTATCATCAAAGAATCCGCGCAATCTAAGTTGCTCATATCCCCAGTCCCCAACGATGTAATCATATTTATTTAAAATTTCTGCATAGCGCTCTTTAAATGCTTCTTCACTAAAACCGTCACGAAAGTTTTTAATTACTTCGTACTGAACATTATTAATGCTCACCGTAGCATGAATCTCTTGCTTTTGCTCCATCATTAACTTCCTCTCTAAGCATTCTTCTTTTTATCGTATCACAAAGCATAACAACCAACAATTTCAAATACAAAAAATTGCAAATTAGTACATGCTATGGAGAAGGAGGTGATACATCGTGAAAAAACAAATTTTACTTTCCCTTCTCACTCTTTCCTTATTTGCAGGCTGCCAATCAGCGAACAAAGCTGAAATGGAACGTGAAGAAGGAAGCCGTGTTCTTGTTTCCAATAAAAACGACATGTATCATACGGAAAATACAAATACAAGACTCACAAGAGTCGGTTATTCTTCTAAACAAAAGCATGAAGTATCTAACAAACAAGTAGGGGCCATTAATCGCGAGAAGGTCGCTGAAATGATTACAAGCATGACAGTCAAACTTCCTGACGTTACAAACGCTGCTACACTCGTTACTGATGATGAAGTATTCGTTGTATACCGTGCAAACACAACGGATCCAAAACTCGTAGCGGATCAAGTATATAGAGCTGCTTTGTCCATCGTCCCTCGCTATTATAAAGCATATGTATCAACAGACCAAAAGTTGATTTCTCAAATTCAAGGGCTTCAATCTGGCGCATTAAATGATACAGAATATACACAAAGCCTCGATATGTTAAAACGAGAAATGAGTAAAAATCCTCATTTGAACAATACGGGAGATCAGACTTTGAATGATATGATTAAAAAGTAAAACAGGTGGAGAAAATCTCCACCTGTTTTATTTTTTATTACGATCCGCATAAACCTCCATCGCATCACACATAAACTGCGCTAATCCCTCACCAAACTTATCGATATTTTTCGTAAAGCGCTCATCAGCGACGTACATTTGACCGAGTCCTTTAAAAGCATCTAACGAATATTCACCGAAGTTTTGCAAGTAATCGTACCATACTTTAATAGCTGCCTGCGCCTCTTTAGAATCTGGTGCATCGTGTCTAAGCGTTGCTAAATTTCTATAAATAGCATTAAACTCCTCTTGGTTTTCTTTTGACATACCTTTTGTATATTCGTTCGCTTTATCTACAGCTACGTCTCCCCATTTTTCACGTGCTTCTTCTTCATATGGGTTATGGCTGAAATCGAATCCTTCAAATTTCTCTTTATTCGTCATTTCAATCTCTCCTTTTGTATGCTGAATTGTTTTATCAATCGTCGCAATCACCTTATCTAATCTGGCACGCTTTTCAAGAAGCATCTTCTTATGAAGCTGTAGTGCCTCTTCGCGATCAAATGATGGACTCATGATAATCTCTTTAATTTTCTTCAAAGGGAAGCCAAGCTCTTTAAAAAACAAAATTTGCTGCAATGTCTCTAAATTTTCATTGGAATACAGACGATATCCAGACTCTGTCGTCTCGTCTGGGGTTAACAACCCAATTTCATCGTAATGATGCAGTGTGCGCACACTAATTCCAACTAAATCAGCTACTTCTTTTACTCTCATTGTCATTTGTATCTCCCCCTTAGTACATACGATAAAGTATGACGCAACGTTAGAGTCAATAAGTAAATTCATTTTCTTTCTAAAAGTTTCATCTCTCCCCTATTTCATGCATAATAGATATGTACATATATTAGAAAGCGGTGAAAGTATGGTTTCAAATACTGTAATTGCCAGCATCATTTTTCAACTCATTGTCTCGATTCTGGTCCCAATTATCGTACTCGTTTATTTCCGTAAAAAATATAATATGAATTGGAAAGTGGTCGGCGTTGGTGTTCTTATCTTTATCGGATTCACCCAAATTCTTGAAACACCATTCCACCTATTTATGCGCGGTAATCCAACAATCGCTCCATTTTTAGAAAATCCGTTTGTCTTCGCAATTTATGGCGGATTGACTGCTGGTATTTTTGAAGAATTAGGACGCTTCGTTGCCTTCTTCTTCTTACTAAAAAAATATCTAGAATATAAAGATGGCTTCGCTTATGGAATTGGTCACGGCGGAATTGAATCTATTTTAATTGGCGGTTTTTCTGCATTACAAGCATTAATCTTTGCTAATTCTATTAACGATGGTAGCTTCGCTCGACTGATTGAACAAAAACCCGAGCTTAGCATTTTACAGGACATGTTAATTCAGCAACCTGCCTACTTATACTTCCTTGGTAGCTTAGAAAGAATTATGGCACTCGTGCTTCAAATCGCCTTTACAATGCTTGTTTTATACGCAGTCAAACAGAAGAAATATATCTTCCTAGTATACGCTATACTATTCCACGCATTTGTAGACTTTTTCGCGGCACTTTACCAAACAAAAACAATCAATATCTTTGTTGCCGAAGGAATTACCCTTCTCTTCACAATTGGGGCTGTCGTTCTTATTCGCAAGATGAAAGCGAAATTAATGAGTGTGCCGGAGTAAAAAATAACCCACCGATTGGTGGGTTATTTTTTATGGATTGTCGCAATGGTGATAGCTTTTTCCTTCTTGCAGCTCCCTCTTTGTTTCTGCATCTATAACGATGTACTTATGGAACTCTTCTACTTCATTTTGAGAAAAGGAAGCGAAAAAATAAACTTGGCGATCAGGATGAACAAAAAAATCTTGAAGCATCACACTACTCCGACAACCCATGATTGTTTTTTGTAGGAAAGAAAATTCCTCATCAGCCACTTCTTTAAATAAGATTTTTTTCCGAACACTATATGCTGCATTATTGTATTCTTTATAGATTTTCTTATCTAACTGTTTATAAAAAACATCCTCACTCACAAATGACTTATTTCGATTGCTTGGATAATTTAGTTTTTGATTCGACTCTGCATAAGTTGTGGACAAGTGTATAAAAAAACAAAGACTAAATACAATACATATCATTTTATTCATGATTGCACCTCAAATGTTCATTATCCACATTACTTTTCCACATATTTAAATCAATATGCTGTTTCCAATAAAAAGGAATTATTTCTACATTTGTCGAAGTATATAGCGTCAACTTGAAAGATGGGGATGAATTATGAAGAAAATTATTGTAATACGACATTGTTCAGCAATTGGGCAAAAACGTGATGATGAATTAACGACCGATGGAAAAGACCAAGCAAACACCCTTGCTACATTCCTCTTAGAAAATCATCTACAAATCGATCATATTATTTCAAGCCCATTTGTCCGAGCTATCGATTCCATTCGGCCCTATGCGCTCCAAGCTAACTTATCTATCCAAGAAGATGAACGATTAACTGAACGCATATTGAGCAACATTCCAATGGATGATTGGATGCAAAAACTAGAATCTACTTTTACAAATATAGATATTGCCTTTTCAGGCGGAGAGTCAACAAAACAAGCAACAGACCGGGCCCTATCGCTTATTCAAGACGTTTTACAATTAAACCATACGACAACACTACTTGTTACACATGGCAATTTACTTACACTCATTTTAAAGCATTTTGATCATACGATTGGCTTTAATGAATGGAGAACTTTAACGAATCCTGATATTTACGAAATTACAATCGACGAACAATGTATCATAAAACGCTTATGGGAAACATCGTCCAAGTAATATCCCTTTCCAAAACATTCAGTTGACGCCACGAGAAGAGACTGTTCTAACAATAGAAAGGGGTATCATTTCATATGTACGAAGACGTACTTGCTTTACTACATAAAACAAATGTTTCTTATGAAAAATTCGAACACGAACCAGTACTCGATTATGAGACGGATCGGATCGTACGCGAGAGACTTGGCTTACAAGGCACTCCAAGTAAAAGCTTATTTTTAAAATCAAAGTCTGAAGATTATTACGTATTTTTTACGTTAGAGGGCACAAGGCTCAACCGGGGAGAGATGAAAGAATTAACAGGAGAACGCTTATCTCTCTGTTCTCCTGATGAACTGCGAGACAAAACTGGTTGTACGCCGGGATGTGTGGCTCCTTTCGGATATTCACACGATGTAACAATTATTGTGGATAACGCTATTTATAAGTACGATAAAATTTTAATTACACCTGGTGTTCCTGAATTTACAATTGAATTATCCACAGAAGAATTAAAAAAGATTTTATTAACATGTCCAAATACCATTTTAGAGTACAAACAAAAAGAGAGCTAATCATTAGCTCTCTTTTTTCATTATTTAGCTTCTGCTGTTTTTTCTTTTGCAGAACGTACTTGCTCGTCCGCATGGTAAGAAGAACGCACAAGTGGGCCAGCTTCACAGTGGCTAAATCCTTTGCTAAGTGCAATTTCTTTAAGCTCTGCAAATTCTGCTGGTGGGTAATATTTAAGAACTGGTAAATGCTTCTTAGATGGTTGTAGGTATTGCCCAAGAGTTAAAATATCCACATTGTTTGCACGTAAGTCATCCATTGCTTCAATTAAATCTTCTCTCGTTTCGCCTAAGCCCACCATAATGCTCGATTTAGTTGGAATATCAGGCTGCATTTCTTTCGCTCGACGTAAAAACTCTAATGAACGTTCATATTTTGCTCTAGCGCGAACTCGGTCAGATAATCGACGTACTGTTTCAATGTTATGGTTTAAAATATCTGGTTTTGCATCCATTAACATTTTTAAGTTTTCTTCTACTCCACCCATATCAGATGGTAATACTTCGATAGACGTGAATGGGTTTTTACGACGTACTGCGCGTACTGTTTCAGCAAAAACAGCTGCTCCCCCGTCCTTTAAATCATCACGTGCAACCGCTGTTATAACAACGTGCTTTAAGCCCATTTGTACTACTGAATCTGCTACGCGTTCTGGTTCTTGTAAATCAAGCTCAGTTGGTAAGCCTGTTTTAACCGCACAAAAACGACAAGCACGTGTACAAACCGCACCTAAAATCATAAATGTTGCTGTTTTTCTTACAGCCCAGCATTCATGAATATTCGGACATTTTGCCTCTTCACAAACGGTATGAAGATTCTTAGAACGCATCATTTTCTTTAAGCCTGTATAGTTTTCATTCGTGTTTAACTTAATTTTCAACCATTCGGGCTTGCGCTTATATTCTGTTTGTTTTGTCATGGTTATCAACTCCGCACAATATGAAATAGTTTACCGTGTTCGCTTCTTTCAATGTAACATATCTATTCTAACGTATGAAAGCGATTTGCTCAAATGAAGATTCTAAGATTTTTTCCAATCGTTCCCTATAATGAAATACTCCGTATATCCCACACTAAAAAGAGTGATGTTGTGAAAGGAGTCTATTTCATGCTTCGAAAAATTTCTCTTTTGCTTTCTATTTGTTTTCTTCTCCACCAAAACATCGCTTACGGTGAAGATAATCAGCAAAGCATATACGAAAAGCGCATGGCACTATATAAAGAAACCGAGCAGTCTTCAGGCATTCCATGGTATTACTTAGCTGCAATGGATCAATATGAAAGAAATATACGGAGCGTAAGAAAAGATATTCCGAAAAAACCAGATGCCATCATTTCCCTTTATTTCAAACCAGAAATATGGGCTGGACCTATTAATAGTAACGATACTCTCCCCCATACAATTTCTCTATTTGGCGGAATAGGTTTAGATGGTGACAAAGATGGATTTGCAAATGCAAATAGCGACCGTGATCTTCTGCATACCGCAGCGACTATTTTAAGGAAACAAGGAACGTCAGAAGACCGTATTAAAATTATGCTCTGGGAATATTATAGACGTGCAAAAACAGTTGATTTAATTAGCGAATATGCCCAAATTTATAAACATTATGGCCGTATTAATTTAGAGGGAAATGCTTTTCCTCTTCCGATCCGTAGTGACCATAGCTACCGTAGTACTTTCGGCGCTGGAAGAAGTTTTGGGGGTAGAAGGATTCATGAAGGAACCGATATTTTTGCCGGATATGGCGTGCCAGTAAGATCGACTTGCTATGGCATTATTGAAACGAAAGGTTGGAACCGCCTTGGTGGATGGCGCATTGGTATTCGCGACCTTCATAACAATTACCATTATTACGCTCATTTAGGCGGGTTCTCAAAAGAAATACAGCTTGGACAAATTGTTGAGCCAGGGAAAGTAATCGGATTTGTTGGTAGCACTGGTTATGGACCTCCTGGTACAGCCGGAAAATTTCCGCCCCACTTACATTTTGGCATGTATAAAGACAATGGCTATACAGAATGGGCCTTCGATCCATACATGCATTTAAGCCTTTGGGAACGCAAAGAACGAGCAAATACAAAACGATAACCGTAGCTGCATTGCTACGGTTATTTTTTATCCATTAAAAGCCTGGCTGAGCCGGGTTTCACTTTATTTACAACTAACTATCTGTTTTCTTTTTATCAGGTACAGCAACACTTCCACTTCCATAATACGTAGGCACTTCCCCTTGAACGATACGCGTCGCAATCGGAACATTTTGTTTCACCGTTATCTCTTTCGTATGAAATGGAATAATTACTTGCAATGTTACTTCCATTTCCATAACAATTTGAATTGCTGTAGTATTAATCCCATGCGGCTCAATTTTTTGTTTAATATTTGTATTCACATGCCCAATTGGCGTGAAATGAATCGGAATATCCGGTCCTATATTACCAAGAAGTGCATTATCAGTTACACGCCCAAAAGGAACTGCCATAGTCGCCCCGTTTTTTTCAGAAATACCTAGCTCCTTCAACTTCCCTTGTTCTACTTGCTGCAAATATTTTTCTATGTACGTGGTCGTTGACGTTACGATTTCATTTACTTGCTTTGTATTTAAATTAATTGTAGATACTTTTCCGTTTTTATCATTCTGTACTTTCATTAATGAATCTACATCGAATCCTTCATTAATTCGATCCTTTACTGCCTTCGTCATAATTGCCGTCGCCATTTTATGCGTCTCTACTTCCCCATATTTAATTAAGGTCGGCTGAATATTATTATTCACAATCCACAACCCTTGCGTAAGTAATATAATAAAAAGAATAAACGACATAAGCAGTATATACCGAAAGGCAATAGGTCCCCTTCGAAACCGCGAGTTTTTCGAGCGAAATATACTCATAAAAAAACCTCCTTCTTATATCATTTCTATGCAAGAAGGAGGGACGATATATGCTTATCTCATTTTTAATAATGCTTCTTTTCCAATCGTTCCTGCTGGAATGCCTAATGCTTCAGCTCCAGTCGTTACCGATTCTAGCGGCGCTTCAAGAAGTTGTTCAATCGTTCTTACACCAACCGCACGGCCAGCAATAATTCCTCGATCACCTAACTTCTCATTTAAAAGACCTACATCTAATGCACCACACATAATATATCCTTTATCGCTCATTACAGCTAGCAAATTTGTCTTTGGAAGTTTCACGCTAACCGCAATAAACGTATAATTATCAATTATAATTGGCTCCACATTAACCATAGTTCACACTCCTCTCTTTCTTATCTGTATGACAAGAGAAAAATGAGTGTTACAAGTTAACTAGCCTATAGTTTAACGGAAGATGTATAAGTTATTAACATATCTGTTAACACATCTCTAAGTAGTTCTGGCATATAATATTGTTTGTCAGAAAGTGTGGATAGCTCTGGGTATAAGTAGCCAAATGTAAACATATCAATTGTTCCTACTGTATATATACGATCTAATTCCAGCGATTCCCCGTTAATTAATACATCTTCGAGTAAAATTTTATTCCCAGGAATCGTATCTGGAATTACTTCTACACCCGCGTAAATCATTTTCCCCATCACTTTCCCACGAAATCCGAATCCTTTCACCTCAAGATTCTCCATATTCGGCTTACGTGCTTTCAAAATAACTTCTCTTAATATCTTTCCTGGAACTTTCAAAGCACACGGATTAATTGGATGTGGACAAATTCTGTGAATATCTCCGCGCGTTACGACACCCTCTTCTAACCCTTCAAGAAGTACACCAACATTCACCATGCCAACTTCTGCACCGCACCATGTTTTCAGCGCACTTGCTAACATATGAGAAAACGGCGTCTCATGAAACCAATCAACCTGTAATGACTCTTTTAAATGAACGACAGGCTCTGCCATTATATGCTTACTTTCTTCCTGCAGTATTTCAATTGTGGATAACGGCTCGCTATAAGCACCTAACCGTTCCGCCTTAATCGCTCTACCGTCCTTTTTCAACAGCTTCTTCGTCTCTTTATCCACAGTAAGCTGCACGTGCCCAACGTAACGTCCCCACTTTTCACAGCAACAAAGTAAAGTATTATTCATTAGAACACCACGCTCAAATAAATGATGCGTATGTGCCCCTAAAATAACATCTATATCATAATGCTCTGCCATATACTCATCCATACTTTTTCCAAGGTGAGAAAGGACAACTGTTATATGAGCCTCATCTCTCACTTCTTCTAAAATAGACTCTAAATGGATAAGCGGATCTTCAATATGCCAATCGAGCATTTGATAAAACTCTGGATACGCAACAGTTAACCCGATAAAAGCAATCGTAATCCCATCTGTCGTTGTATGTAATTTATAAGGCTTTGCCCATGATGGACGTACACCTTCTTTTTCAAATAAATTTGCAACAAGTACTTCAAATCCAGCATCATCATAGAGCCGATTTAAATGCTCTTTCGCTAACGTAATTCCTTCATTATTTCCGATCGTTACATAATCATATAACGCCTCATTTAAAAGCTTCGTATTCCCAAGCCCATTTGTCGCTTCCGAAATACTATGAAAACGATCCACATGATCGCCGATATCAATCGTCAAAACAGTCTCTCCCGCTTCCTGTCTTCGCTTTTTCTCCCCTAGAACAAACCGAGAAATTTGCGGCCAATTTTCAAAATGACTATGTATATCGTTTGTATGATAAAGGTGGATGATTGTTTCTTTATTTGTATTCAGAGAAAAAACCTCCTCTCAGTTCCTTACTGCCATTTACGCTATGCGCACACAATAATCCTGTAAATACTTTTCGTCTTTTCTTGCTATTTTACATTGTACTCGCATTGTGAGAAAAAGCAAAAGATTGTCCTTTTTATATGAGAAACTTTTGCTAATGCAGGAAAGAATTCCAGATAATGGAGGGATGGGGGTGGATTTGTCAAAAAGTTTAATAGAGAATTCAGTGGGTGGTTGTTCAAGTGGATTTGTCAGTATCTTTGTCTTAAACCTAGTCGTTCTCTGTTCTTATAAAATGTTTGGGGTATGTGAGGATTTTCTTTTGTCTTATCTTGTCGACAAATCGATATTCCTTGTCGAAACGTTGATATATTGAAATAATCGTTGATATATTCCCGTTTATGATCGATATATTTGAAAAATCGTTGATATATTTAGCTGAACACCCACCCGGGTATCCTCTCCCGAGCCAAGCCAAGACAAATCCGCAAAACAAAAAAGCGCCCTGCACAGCAGGACGCTTTCTTCATACATATATTATCCAGTTCCAGCGGCTAGAATAAGCCGCTGCCACTTTTAAATATGTCCAGCTTCGCCTCCTAGACCTTCATGTCTAAGAACCTTCCGCACGAGAAGATAAAAAGCATCTTCTGTGCGAAAGAACCTTAGCCAACGGGTCTGAACAGTCGGCTCCGCATTTCTATTTAACCAATAGAACCTTCCATCTCAAACTTGATTAGGCGGTTCATTTCAACTGCGTATTCCATTGGAAGTTCGCGAGTGAATGGCTCGATGAAGCCCATTACGATCATTTCTGTAGCTTCTTGCTCAGAAATACCGCGGCTCATTAGGTAGAATAATTGTTCTTCTGATACTTTCGATACTTTCGCTTCGTGCTCAAGTGAAACGTAATCGTTTTTGATTTCGTTGTAAGGAATTGTATCAGATGTAGATTGGTTATCCATGATTAACGTGTCACACTCGATGTTAGAGCGAGAGTTTTTCGCTTTTGGTCCGAAGTGTACGATACCACGGTAAGTTACTTTACCACCATGCTTCGCAATCGATTTAGAAACGATTGTTGAAGACGTGTTTGGTGCTAAGTGAATCATTTTCGCACCAGCATCTTGGTGTTGGCCTTTACCAGCAATCGCGATAGATAATGTTAAACCACGAGCGCCTTCGCCTTTTAAGATAACTGCTGGGTATTTCATCGTTAATTTAGATCCGATGTTACCGTCAATCCATTCCATCGTTGCGTTTTCTTCACAAACCGCACGTTTTGTAACTAGGTTGTATACGTTGTTCGCCCAGTTTTGGATTGTTGTATAACGGCAATATGCATCTTTCTTAATGATGATTTCTACTACCGCACTGTGAAGTGAGTTAGTCGTGTAAACAGGTGCTGTACAACCTTCTACGTAGTGTACGTGTGCGCCTTCGTCTACGATGATAAGCGTACGCTCGAATTGTCCCATATTTTCAGAGTTAATACGGAAATACGCTTGAAGTGGTGTATCAACTTTAACACCTTTTGGAACGTAGATGAATGATCCACCAGACCAAACTGCAGAGTTTAATGCAGAGAATTTGTTGTCTGTTGGTGGGATTACTTTTCCGAAATGCTCACGGAAAATATCTTCGTTCTCTTTTAATGCGCTATCTGTATCTTTGAAGACGATTCCTAGAGCTTCTAGGTCTTCTTTCATGTTGTGGTATACAACTTCAGATTCGTACTGTGCAGATACACCAGCTAAATATTTTTGCTCAGCTTCTGGAATACCTAATTTATCAAATGTTGCTTTAATTTCATCAGGTACTTCATCCCAAGACTTCTCAGATTTCTCAGATGGTTTTACGTAGTACGTAATTTCATCGAAATCTAAGTCGTTTAAGTCGCCGCCCCATTGTGGCATTGGCATTTCGTAGAACTTATCCAGTGATTTTAAACGGAAGTCTAACATCCACTGTGGTTCTTCTTTCATACGTGAAATTTCTTCAACGATCTCTTTTGTTAAACCGCGTCCAGCACGGAAAATCGAAACGTCTTTGTCTTTGAAACCATATTTATAATCGCCGATATCTGGCAGTTGCTTCGCCATGTTGGTGTGTCCCTCCTTAGATAACCTCGTTTTTAGGAACCTTTAACATTACTTATCTTCGTTTAAGCCCTTTTCTAACGCTTTCCACGCTAATGTTGCACATTTAATACGTGCAGGGAACTTGCATACGCCTTGTAATGCTTCAATATCTCCTAAATCGATGCTGTCATCGTACTCTTTTCCTAGCATCATGTCAGAGAAAATTTTCGAAAGCTGAAGTGCTTCTTCAATTTTCTTACCTTTTACTGCTTGTGTCATCATTGAAGCTGAAGACATTGAGATTGAACATCCTTCACCTTCAAACTTCGCCTCTTGCACAATACCTTCTTCTACTTTCATCGTAAGTTGAATACGATCGCCGCAAGTTGGATTGTTCAAGTTAACGGTGACACTATCTTCTAACACGCCATGGTTACGAGGATTTTTGTAATGATCCATAATAACTTGACGATATAACGTATCTAAATTATTAAATGACATTTGTGAAATACTCCTTTGTCTTGATTAGCGATTCAACAAATGTATCAATTTCTTCTTTTGTATTATATAAATAGAAGCTCGCACGTGCTGTTGAAGAAGCTTTTAGCCACTTCATAAGCGGTTGTGCACAGTGATGTCCTGCGCGAACTGCAATGCCTTCTACATCTAATACAGTCGCTACATCGTGAGGATGTACGTCTTCAATATTAAATGTAACAAGACCAGCGCGATGCTTTGGACCATAAATTGTAACGCCATCTACTTCTGATAGTCTTTCTAAAGCGTATTGCGCTAATTCATGCTCATGCTTTTCAATATTATCAAGACCGATTTCTTCTAGGAAATCAATTGCCGCACCAAGTCCGATTGCATTACCGATAATCGGTGTACCTGCTTCAAACTTCCACGGAAGCTCTTTCCACGTAGATTCTTGTAAATCTACGAAATCAATCATTTCACCGCCAAATTCAATTGGCTCCATATTGTTCAGCAATTCTTTTTTACCATATAATACGCCGATACCTGTAGGTCCGCACATCTTATGAGCAGATAATGCGTAGAAATCACAGTTTAAATCTTGTACATCCACTTTCATGTGAGGTGTACTTTGTGCACCATCAACGACCATAATTGCGCCATTTTCGTGTGCGATTGCTCCGATTTCTTTTACAGGGTTAATCGTTCCAAGTACGTTTGATACTTGCATAATAGAAACGATTTTTGTATTCGGTGTAACTGTTTGACGAACATCTTCTAAAGAAATTGTACCGTCTGGTTGAAGCGGAAGGTATTTTAAAGTTGCACCAGTTTTCTTCGCAACTTGTTGCCACGGAATGATATTACTATGGTGCTCCATGTAAGAAATAACGATTTCATCGCCCTCTTTTACATTTTCAAGACCATAGCTAGCTGCTACTGTATTTAATGCAGTTGTCGTTCCGCGCGTGAAAATAATCTCTTCCATTGATTTCGCGTTAATAAACTTGCGAACTTTCTCACGTGCACCTTCATACGCGTCGGTAGCTTTCGTACCGAGCGTATGAACACCGCGATGCACGTTAGAATTATATTCTTTATAGTAACGTTCTAACGTTTCAATGACTTGAATTGGTTTTTGAGAAGTTGCTGCACTATCGAAATAAACAAGTTGTTTGCCGTTCACTTTTTGATCAAGAATTGGAAACTGTTTGCGTATTTCATGAATATTCATTAGCGAACTTTCCTTTCAATTACCTCAACAAGCTGTGCCTTTACTCCTTCAATTGGAAGCTCATTAACTACAGGTGCTAAGAATCCATGGATGACTAAACGTTCTGCTTCGCGTTTTGGAATACCACGGCTCATCAAGTAGTATAGTTGGACTGGATCTACGCGACCTACTGAAGCTGCGTGACCTGCCATTACATCATCTTCGTCGATTAAAAGAATTGGGTTTGCATCACCGCGTGCTTTTTCATCTAACATAAGAACGCGAGAAGATTGTTGTGCATTTGATTTAGATGCACCGTGTTCAATCTTACCAATTCCGTTAAAGATAGATGTTGCACTATCTTTTTGTACACCGTGTTTTAAAATCCAACCTTCAGAGTGTTTACCGAAGTGAACAACTTTAGTTGTAAAGTTTTGTGTTTGGTTACCACGGCCAATTGTTACTGTTTTCGTATCAGCATATGAACCGTCGCCCATTAAGTTCGTAACGTTCTCTGAAATTGTGTTTCCGTCATTCATAAGGCCTAGAGCCCAATCAATACGGCCGTCGCGTCCTACAACGCCGCGGCGGTTAACGTAAGTTGTTACGTCTTTTGCTAATAGATCAACCGCACCGAATTTCACTTGTGCGCCTTGTTCCACGATTACTTCTGCCACGATATTTGCAATACCTTTAGCATTTTCATTTGCAACATAGTTTTCTACATAAGTTGCAGTACTGTTCGCATCAGCTACGAATAGCACGTGATTATATACGTTAGCTTCTTCGCCATCTACTAAGAATACAGCTTGAAGTGGAGTTTCAAGAACAACGTTTTTCGGAACATATACGAATGCACCGCCGTTGATTAATGCAGCATGAAGTGCAGTTAGACGATGCTCGTCTACTTTCACGCCGTCTTTCATTAAGTACTTTTGTACTAGTTCAGCATGCTCAGTTGCAGCTGTTACGATGTCTGTGAAAATAACACCTTTTTCTTTTGCTTCGTCTGCTAAAGAAACGAACGCAGTTGTACCAGTGCGTTGTACTAATACGCTGTTATTTTCATCGATTAAGTTTTTCACTGCTTCTGGAAGTTCAGTTAAAGAACTTACAGGCTCTTGCTTAGCAGCGTCGCCTTTTCCGATAAAGTCCCATTTGTCAATTTTCGTTTTATCAGGCGTTGGCATTGGAAGTTCAGTTGCTTGTGCAAGAGCTTGTAAGCGGAACTCAGTCAACCAAGCTGCTTCGTTTACTTCGCTTGCGCGTTGACGGATTGTTTCTTGATCGAAAGGTAATGTACCGATTGTCATGTTTATGCTCCTCTCTTACGCTTCTTGCTCTGTTGTTTCGTCTTCAATACCTAATTCTTTTTTAATCCAGTCGTAACCTTCAGCTTCTAGACGTTGTGCAAGCTCAGGGCCACCAGATTTAACGATACGACCGTTCATCATAACGTGAACGAAGTCTGGAGTGATGTAGTTTAATAAACGTTGGTAATGCGTAATCATTAGGCAACCGAACTCTTCGCCGCGCATTTCGTTAATACCTTTAGATACAACTTTTAATGCATCGATATCAAGACCTGAGTCAATTTCATCTAAGATTGCGATTTTTGGCTCAATCATCATTAATTGAAGAATTTCGTTACGTTTTTTCTCTCCACCAGAGAAACCTTCGTTTAAGTAGCGTTGTGCCATTTCTGGATCCATTTCTAGGAATTCCATGTTTTTATCTAATGTACGGATAAATTTCATAAGAGAAATTTCATCGCCTTCTTCACGACGTGCATTAATTGCAGAACGTAAGAAGTCAGCGTTTGTTACTCCGCTAATTTCACTTGGATATTGCATTGCTAGGAATAGACCCGCTTGTGCGCGCTCGTCTACTTCCATTTCTAATACATCTTCACCGTCGATGATGATGCTACCTTCTGTTACTTCATACTTTGGGTGACCCATAATTGCAGAAGATAAAGTTGATTTACCTGTTCCGTTAGGTCCCATAATTGCGTGGATTTCTCCACCTTTTACTTCAAGGTTTACACCCTTTAAAATTTCTTTGCCATCAATTGATACGTGTAAGTCTTTAACCGTTAATGTAGAACCAGCCATCTCAATACCTCCATTAATCCTATATATACATTTTAAAAATTCCTAAAACGTTCATATTCTCATTTTATTCTCATTCTAATTTTATATCAAATAAAATGATATCGCAAACGACGAAAAAAAGTAACCGTTTTTTCACAAATGTATATAAGTATTTCCTTCACATCTTTCTATGATACACCTTTCTTCTTATTTATATAAAGAAAAAAGGACTGGTAATTTTCCAGCCCTTTCCTTATATTTATTCACTTACCGGAAGTACAGCACCTTTATATTCTTTATTAATAAAATCTTGAATTTTTTTTGAATGTAGCACTTCTACTAGCTCTTTAATTTCTTTTTTCTTCTCATCACCTTTACGAACTGCAATGATGTTTGCATACGGAGAGTCTGATCCTTCAATCGCAATTGCATCCTTTGTTGGATTTAATTTTGCATCAATTGCATAGTTTGAATTAATAAATAAAGCATCTCCCTCATTATTTTCATACAATTTCGGTGAAAGTCCAGGTTCAACATCTGTTTTAAATTTTAAGTTTTTCGGGTTTTCTACAACATCTTTTACTGTTGCTTTAACAACATCTACTCCGTCTTTTAATTTAATAACGCCGCCTTTTTGTAACAGCGCTAGCATGCGGCCACGCTCCGCTACGTTATTACTCATAATCACTGTCCCGCCATCTGGTAGGTCTTTTAAGCTTTTATATTTCTTAGAATAAATACCCATTGGCTCTAAATGGATTTTTCCTGCGTTTACAATTTTATATCCCTTTTCTTGAATTTCTTTATCTAAGTAAGGAATATGCTGGAAGTAGTTCGCATCAATTTCTTTATCCGCTAACGCTTTATTTGGCAGTACATAATCCTGGAACTTTTTAATCTCTAACTTAATGCCTTTTTTCTCTAATATCGGCTGTGCCTTCTCTAAAATAACAGCGTGTGGCACGTTAGAAGCTCCCACAACAAGCTTATTCTCCTCTTTTCCTCCGCAAGCAGCTAATGTAAATACAGACAACGCTGTAACAACTGACAGTAGAACCTTTTTCATATGATTTCCCCTTCTCCCCAATGGTTATGTAGTTATAAAAAGAGCCGGCATACACCAGCCCTTTTCAGCAATTATTCTTTTACAGGAACAACTGCCCCTTTATATTCTTTATTAATGAAGTCTTCAATTTCTTTAGAATGCAATACTTCTACAAGAGCTTTAATCTCTTTCTTATCTTTATCGCCTTTACGAACAGCTACTATGTTTGCGTATGGTGAATCATTTCCTTCAATTGCAATTGCATCTTTTTCCGGATTTAACTTTGCATCAATTGCATAGTTAGAGTTAATTAAAACAGCGTCGCCTTCTTTATTGTTATACACTTGTGGCAATAAACCAGGCTCGATATCCGTTTTGAATTTTAGATTTTTCGGATTATCTGCAATATCTTTTGTAGTTGCTTTAACTGGATCTATTCCGTCTTTAATTTTTAAAATACCTTCTTTTTGTAAAATTGCTAAACCACGTCCGTGGTCAGCAACTGAATTACTCATAATAATTGTCGCACCATCTGGAAGCTCTTTTAGACTCTTATACTTTTGAGAGTACACACCAATTGGTTCTAAATGAATCTTTCCTGCTACTTCAAAGTCATACTTTTTATCTTTAATTTCTTTTTCTAAATACGGAATGTGCTGGAAGTAGTTTGCATCTAATTCCTTATCCGCTAACGATTTATTTGGTAATACGTAGTCTTGGAATTTTTTAATTTCTAATTCAATTCCTTTTTTCTCAAGTAACGGTTTTGCCTTTTCTAAAATAACAGCGTGCGGTACGTTAGAAGCACCAACAACAAGTTTCTTTTCATCTTTATCTTTCCCGCCACAAGCAGCTAATCCAAAAATTGAAGTTGAAATAAGTGCCGTAAGTAATAATTTTTTCATTTGAAACATCCTCCCGTTTTTCATTATCGTTTATCTATTCGAGTCGTTAAACTATCACCAATCCACTGAATTAAAAATACAACTAGTAATACACAAATTGTCGCAACGATTGTTACATCGTTATTCCCTCTTTGGAATCCTTCTAAGTAAGCAAGTGTTCCAAGGCCACCAGCACCAACAACTCCTGCCATTGCTGTATAGCCTACTAAAGCAATTGTCGTAACCGTAATACCAGATACTAATGCTGGTAACGATTCTGGAATTAACACTTTCAAAATAATTGTGCTTGTTTTTGCTCCCATTGCTTTTGAAGCTTCAATTACACCTTTATCAATTTCGCGAAGTGCGATTTCAACCATTCTCGCGTAGAATGGTGCCGCTCCAATAATTAAAGCCGGCAAAGCTGCACTTGCTCCAAGAATTGTTCCAAGAAGAATCTTTGTGAATGGGATTAATAAAATAATTAAAATGATGAATGGTATAGAACGGAATATATTTACGAATGCTCCAATCACCGTATTAATTGATTTGTTTTCCCATAAATTATCTTTTGCTGTCATGAAGAGTAACAATCCTAAAATGAGTCCTAAAACAAATGTCGCAAGAGCTGCGATTGCCGTCATATATAACGTTTCACCAGTTGCTTCTAACATTTGATTCCAATCAACATTTGTGAGTAACTTATCCATGTGCAATCACCTCCAGCTCTACTTGATCTTGATGAATTCCTTCTATTGCTTGCTGGATTGCTGTTTCCTCACCATTTAAATGAACAACTAAACTACCGTAAGAACCGTTATTCGTTTGTGCGATATTTCCTTGCAAAATGCTAACTTCTATGTCACTGCGTTGCATCAATCGTTGAAGCACTGGTCTTTCTACAGCCTCACCGATAAACTGCAAACGAATTACTTTTCCATCTGGATATTTTTCAATTAAACTTTCAATCGTTTCATTTGTATCTTCAGAATCCGTTAACTGCTGTACAAATCGTTTCGTAATATCTTGCTTCGGATTACGGAATACATCAAGTACTGGACCTGTTTCTACAATCTTTCCTTTCTCCATTACCGCAACACGATTACAAATCTTTCGAATTACGTGCATCTCATGTGTAATGAGTACAATTGTTAAACCAAGGCGCTTATTAATGTCTAATAGTAAATCCAAAATTTGATCTGTCGTTTCCGGATCAAGAGCTGACGTTGCTTCGTCACATAAAAGCACTTGTGGATTGTTAGCTAATGCTCTTGCAATCCCGACGCGTTGCTTTTGTCCCCCGCTCAGCTGAGATGGGTACGCGTCTCCTCTTCCTTCTAATCCAACAAGATGAATTAATTCATCAACACGTTTTCTTCTCTTCGCTTTATCAACACCTGCAATTTCAAGTGGAAACTCTATATTTTCACGTACAGTTCGTGACCAAAGTAAGTTGAAGTGCTGAAAAATCATTCCGATTTCTTGCCTTGCCTTACGAAGTTCACTTCCTGTAATTGCTGATATAACACGATTTGCAATTGTAATTTGGCCAGAAGTCGGTTTCTCTAACTGATTAAACAATCTGATTAAAGAACTTTTCCCAGCGCCGCTATATCCAATAACACCAAATATTTCACCTTTTTCTATTTTTAAATTGGCGTTATCTACAGCAGTGACATCACCGCTTTTCGCCTTATATATTTTCTTTACGTTCTCTAATAGAATCATGATGTTCACCCCTTTTTTAAATAAAAAGCGCAAGCGGATCGTTTAGAACAAGAGGGCGTTTGAATCCCTGACGTAGAGGCGCTTTTTGCCTCATAGGAAGGGATGAAACGACCGACTGTTCTAGCCGCTGGAGCTAGATTTCATAAAGATTTTAGGTCGACTCCGCAATTTTTTATTTTTAATGCGTGTAGTCCACTGTTATCATTACTTTTATTATTTGAATGTCCTCCACATTCAAACAATAAAAAAACCTTTCTGCTTTAGAGAAGCAGAAAGGTTTTTATGCGTATATAACAACATTATCCCTCTCTCTCATCTCTCAAAGCATTTGCTTTGCAGGAATTGGCACCATTTCAACATAAGTTGACGGTTGCCGGGCTTCACAGGGCACAGTCCCTCCACCTCTCTTGATAAGAGAAATCAGATTCAATTTTCGTCTGATTTGAAATTTATGAAATTGTCTATATTTTATGACTTGAATTGTATCAATATACACTCACCATGTCAACAGAAATTTTCGCAAAAAATGAAACTTCAGAATTTTAAGCACCTACTGACATCGGTTTACATATATGAAACATCGATTCCACTAATAACATCGTTCGGTACGTTCCCGAATATTGTACACGTCCATCATTCATTAGCATTTGCAATCGTACATTTCCATTCACCAATTGTTCTATATCCTTTTCATCTAAGCAAATGATTTGTTCCGTTCCTCTTTCTTCATGTACCAGCTCTATATAATCTCTTGAAATTTGTAACGAACAACTTTCATCTCCAAAACGAAAATTAACAGTTTTTTCTTCTTGTCTTAAAAGCGGTTCTAAATGATATTGAGCATTAGCGTAATTTACAAATGATTGAAGCAAAGAATATAATCTCACCCTAAATCACATCCTTCATATCACTTTCTATTACATACCATTCCCTCTCACTAAAGAGCAATCCTGTTATTTTCGCTCGACAAATACTGTATCCACCCTGCATCTCGACATATTTCCCAAGAAATATGTCGAGGCGGCAAAAATTTTGCCGCCTACTTTAATTCCGTATATAAATATTCAACCGAATGAAATGCGTATATCTTCTTCATCAGTGTCCCATTTTCAAAAACAAGTAAACAAGGTACACTTTCAATCCCATACTCTTTCGCTAAATGCGGAGCATAATTTAAATCTAACATCCCAATTTTGAGGCCTTCAATTGTCATCTCAACGACTGTTAACATCTTTTTTGCTAATTGGCATGTTCCACACATTGGAGTATATACATATAATACTGTTTTTTCTTCGTTCTCTATTAGGGCTGTAGCTTCGGCTCCTGTCCAATCAATCACTTCTATCATTCCTTACCGTAAATATTCTGTATAAACGTCAATGTCGGCTCCCCATAATACATTTGCTAAGTGTGTAGATGGCGCAGTTGCCACTTCTCGGTACGAGCGATCAATATAGATATGCTCGGCTTGCGGGAATTCTTTTCGAAATTGTTTCCTTAACTTTTCTCCAGCATCATCAGCATCCACTAGCACATACACTTCCTTATCAAAAAACTGATCAACGAGCTCATCCATTTTCGACAAACCAATTGTACCATTTGTACAAACAATTTCCACCGGTTCACGAATAATAGATTCAATCTTTCTTCTATCTGATGTACCTTCTACAATAATGACTTTTTCTACATAAATCATATGTCATCACCCGATCACCATATACTATATAACCTTGAACTTAGTATATAGTATATTCGTTATTTTCATGTTGTTTCCTGTTTATTTTTGCAAAAGAAAAGCGAAACCGACTGTTTAGCCCTGTTGGCTAAGGTTCTTCCGTACAGAAGACGCTTTTTGTCTTCTCGTGCGGAAGGTTCTTAGACATGAAGGGCTAGGAGTTGGAGCTAGACAATGAAAAGCGCAAGCGGCTCGTTTAGATTGTGAGGGGGATGGAGCTTCTGACGTAAAGGCGCTTTTGGCCTTGCAGGAAGAAGCGAAGCCACCGAACAATCTAGCCGCTGGAGCTAGACAATGAAAAGCGCAAGCGGCTCGTTTAGATTGTGAAGACTTATGAAACCTTACCACAAAACAGTTTTTCTCATAATAGCTTATTTATTTACATATAACTTGAATTTCATTATTTCACAAAAAATAAAAAAGGACAGCACAAAGGCTGTCCTTTAGTCGACTATAATTAGTCTTGGTTTGTCATTTCTGCATATTTTTCTGCAGTTAATAACTTCTCAACTTGGCTTGCATCAGAAAGTTCAACTTTAACCATCCATGCACCCTCGTATGGAGATTCGTTAACAAGTTCTGGTTGGTCACTTAATTCTTCGTTTACTGCTACAACTTTACCGCTTACAGGTGCGTATAACTCAGAAACTGTTTTAACAGATTCTACGCTTCCGAATGGCTCGTTAGCTTCGATTGTTGCACCTACTTCAGGAAGTTCAACGAATACGATATCGCCTAGCTCACCTTGTGCAAAGTGAGTGATACCGATAACAACTTCATTACCTTCAGTTTTTACCCATTCGTGTTCTTCAGAGTAACGTAAATTATTTGGAATGCTCATGACTGTACCTCCAGTGAATGTATTAATTATGTAAAAATACCTTATTGGTACTTTTTCCACACACTTTCAAACTGCTCTTCGTTAAAACCAAGTGTTACATTCGTTCCATCTGTTACAATTGGACGTTTAATCAACATGCCATCAGATGCTAAAAGCTCATACATTTCGTCTTCGCTTGCATCTTTCAACTTATCTTTTAGACCAAGTTCACGGTAACGCATTCCACTTGTATTAAAGAATTTTTTTAATGGTAATTCACTTTTTTCATGTAAATTACGTAAATCTTCTTTTGATGGTGGATTTTCAACAATATGAATCATCTCATATGCTACATCGTTTGCCTCAAACCATTTCTTTGCCTTTTGACATGTGCCACACTTTGGATATGAATAAAATGTTACTGTCATAAATTCACCTACTTTTTTACTAACCTTTACCTTTATCATATAGAAAACGTTTTATTATTTCAAACCATTATTCGCTAAACTTTTACTTATTTCGTGATAATTTTTAATAATCCTGCGAATTTTTCTTATTTTTCCGCCATTTGTTAAGAAAAAAATAAATATATAAATTTTTTAGATTCTGCACCAAACATATATCTTAAACAAGCGTTTGATTAATTCTCCATTTTCTTTCTTAACCTTTGAACTACAGGAGTTTCTTTCTACCGAACATACAGCTTAAACAAACGTTTGATTAATTCTCTATTTTTCTTTGTTAACCCTTGAGTTACATCGGTTTCTTCCTACCGAACATACAGCTTAAACAAACGTTTGATTAAAAAAATAAGAAGCCTTTTTTGCAGGCTCCTTCATTATCTATTTAAATAATCTGCAATTGTTTGAAATACGACGATATACATATTATGAATACTTTCTTCTGTATTTCCACCATTCGATAAACCAACTGCCCATTGTTGTCCTTCACCACTTCCGATATTCGCAAACCCTTGCGTATACATAGCATTTACATCTTTTCGGGCACTGTTATACTCTATCCCTTTTGTAATAAAAATCGAATATGATTTATCTTGTAAACCGATAAAAAACACTGGTTTCTTTAGTGATGAAAATACATTTTTATATTGCTCTGTTGAGGCTTCTTGAAAGTGATCTTTCATTATTAGAAAACCATCTACTTCCTTAGATTTCTTTTCCAGTTCCTCTAACTTCATTTCCTCAAACTTTATATTCCTAAACGTATCTTTCGGTTTTTCTCCAACAACTCCAATTACGAGTGCTCTTCCGTTATATTCTAATTTCTCTCCTTCTTTATCCTTTGCACACCCAGCACCGACTAGGCATATCAATATAAAAAATAAGAAATACGATAAACGCTTCATTTAGCACCCTCCCCTTCTTTTTAGTCAAGTGACAAAAACGTAAGGTTAATTCAAGAAAATGTAAGTAAAATCGATAGCCCAATTCACGTTTCTATATTATAATCAATTGAATTTACTTACATTACTAAACATAGGAGATCAACATGAAGAAATTTAAACTTTCATCTTTTCTTCCGTTAAGTTATATACTTCTACTCGTGCTCGTAAGTCCCCTTTACGACGTATTAAATAAATCGACTGTTCACGCAGTAGACGTTACAACTGTAGTAGATGATTGGATTCCATTTGTAAAAGCATTTATTATTCCTTATTTACTTTGGTTTCCATACTTATACGGCGCACTTATTTATTACTGCTTTGCTGACCGAAAGCAATATTATGTTACTTTAAGTAGTGTTATTTTTGGAAAGCTTGCTTGTTTTTCTATTTATTATTTTTGGCAAACAACTGTACCACGTCCGACTGTCGTTGGAACAGATGTATTTTCTGAACTAGTTCGCTATATTTATAGTATCGACCAGCCAGTAAACTGTTTCCCTAGCATTCACGTTCTTACTACATTTGTAATTATGTTAGCTGCCTTTAAGCGTAGAGAACAGCATGTTTTTGAATATTACATCCTTACTTTCTTCGGTACACTTATTATTTTATCAACGCTATTTACGAAGCAGCATGCCTTTGTAGATGCCGTTTCTGGAATGACGCTTGCAAGCATACTTTACTTCGGCGTTCAGCTCTTATTGGCCAAAGAACCAATAAGAGTTCCAGTAAAACAAAATCATAGAATGTAGCATGACAAAAAAGCAGACTGTGGCTTCAGTCTGCTTTTATCTATTATTAAGGAGATTTTCAATTTAAGATTGCGGTACAGTCATATCACCAGAATGAATACGACCTGCTTTTTTAAGAGCAATGTAAAGTATATAAGAAACAGCTACTGGAATGACGATATAAGTAATTACCATCGCCGGGAGAACTTCCCATCCTTGGCTGGAAATTAAATTAATTGGTGCGATAAGAGAACTTAATCCAAGACCTGCAATTTCCTTTCCTGCTTCCAGTTGGAAAATTAATGCTGATACTGGACCGACTATAGCACTGGCGACGACAGTTGGGACGAGAATCATTGGATTTTTAGTGATATTTGGCAATTGTACTTTCGGAGTACAAAGTGCTTGAGCTAATATGCCACCTAAATTGTTTTCTTTCGCTGAGATGACAGAGAATCCGATAAACTGAGCAACGCAGCCGGCAAGAGCAGCACCACCTGCAACACCGTCTAAGCTAAGTGCAATTGCTAACGCAGCTGATGAAGCTGGAGAGATAAGTAATAGTCCCCAAACTACTGCAATGACGATAGAAGCGATGAATGGGCTACCAGCTGAGCTATCTTTAATAAACGCTCCAACTGCATTTAAAACAGGAGTAATATTATGAGATAACCAAATGCCTACTAAACCAGAACCTAATATGGCCGCAAATGGAACGAGCATCATATCTAACGCAGTTTTTCCACTTAAACGTTTACCAATATATACAGCTAAAGTTGCTGTTAATAATGCACCGATTGGCTCACCTGTTTTAATAATTAGACCAGCTTCAGTAATTGAAATGGATCCGGCACCAATCGCTCCGGCTACCATCGCCGAGAAGATTACAAGACCGTTTGCACCGAGCATAAAAGCAATGCCGGCACCAATTGCCGGTGCCATTAGTGATTTTGCAACAACTCCGATTGTAATAAGTAATGGTATATCAACAATTCTTCCTATATTTTCGATCAGTAAACCAATTCCGAGGGATACGAAAATACCTTGTGCGATTCCAGCAGATGCTTTAAATACACGAGACATTATATATTCCTTCATTTGTTTCACCTTCTCCTATAAGTTAGTAACCAATTGTTTTCATATAATCACGTAAAATATCGTTTGATTTTGCGAATCGAGATTCTTCATCCTCTGTTAAATTGAGTTCTACAACTTCTCTTATACCGTCTCTAGTAATAATAGCTGGTACTCCTGTACAAATATCATATTCACCGTACTCACCATCTAAAATGGCTGATACAGCAATGACACGGTGATCATCATTAAAGATTGAACTCGCAATATATGCTAGAGAATTTCCAATCCCGTAATAAGTAGTTCCTTTACGTTTATAAATTTCCCAGCCAGCTTTTGCAGTCTTCTCAACAATTTCATCTAAATCTATTTCACCAAATCGTTCTTTTTGTTCTTCTAAAATTTGCAGAATTGGCTTTCCACCAACAGTTACATGAGACCAAGCAACCATTTGAGAATCACCATGTTCTCCTAATGAATACCCATGAATACTACGAGGATCTACATGTAGCATTTCAGATAAAATTGTTCTTAAGCGAGAAGAATCTAGTGATGTACCAGTACCGATTACGCGATTTCTAGGTAATCCAGATAATTTCCACACTTGATATGTAATAATATCAACTGGGTTCGATGCAAGTAAGAAAATACCATCAAATCCACTTGCCATTACACCACCAACAACACTTTCCATAATCTTCGCACTCGCTCCTAAAGTATCTAAGCGACTTTGTCCAGGTTTTGGTGCTGGCCCTGCTGTAATAATAACAATGTCCATATCTTTGCAGTCTTCATAGCTTCCTGCATATACTTTTGTTCTTGTATTTGTAAAGTTAATGCAATGTGATAAATCCATTGCTTCCCCAACTGCACGTTCATGATTTATATCAATTAATAATAGCTCTTCGCAAATACCTTGATTCACAATAGAATACGCACAACTTGATCCAACTAATCCAGTACCGATAATTGCAATTTTTCTTGTATGTCTTTTCATAGCAATCTCTCCTAATTGATCATATAATCTATTTCTTTTGTTCTTTACAATCCTAATTATAGAGGTTCTCACGATAGAAACCATGGATACTTTGTGAAATATTGAACAAAGTTTTTGTCCTTTTTGTGAATTGTTATATTCCATTTTCGTCATATTTGTTACAACTGGAAAAATATTTATTATGTATTTATTGACATATACAAAAAGAAAACGAGCGAATAAATTCGCTCGTCTTCTTTTTCCTGTTATTCCGCACTTAATTGACTTTTTAATTGCTGTACAATCATTGGATTAGCAGGTGCTGCCGGTTTGTAATAACTCTTTTGCTTTGCATACTCATACATATTACGTTGGCGCGCCTCGTCTTGATTACGAATTTGAATTAACGTTTGATGTAACTGTTCATTATCAGACTGAGCAATATAATTTGCATAGCTTGTTAAACTTGCATTTAATCCTGCTAAATAATCATTTACCATATCTTTTTCATTCATTTTCCGCTTCCTCCTATCCTAGGAAAGTCATTAATTGCTGTTTCGTATTTCGTGCATCTTGCGCATCTTTTTGTAGCATTTGTTTCAGTTGTGGATCTGTACACGTCTGTGCATACTGCTCCAACTTGTTAATAATTGTTGCGTGTCCACCAATTAAATGACGTAAATTTTCTACTTCAAGCTCTGTTAAGTTTTGCATATAACATACCCGCCTTTCTTTGTTCATTCATCATTAGTATTTGGTTCTTTTTGGATTGTATTCATCAACTTTTCCCACATATAAACAAAATAAAAGATGAATAGCTAGGCCATTCATCTTTTATGCTAAATATTCATTCAATTTTATAAAGAAACAATCATACTTATACTCACAAGTAGGTTCCATACAATATGTAAAATGATGCTAGGTAAAATAGATTGTGTTTTCTTATATAACATAGCAAATACAATCCCCATAATCATTGCCGTAACTGGAAAACCACCATGAAGAATCCCAAAGATAAAGGAAGAAATAATGATACCAACTAGAAAACTATATTTCTTTTCAAAAAATCGATACAAAATACCTCTATATAAAATTTCTTCTTTAATTGGTGTAATTATAGCAACACTTAACACATATATAATACTTTGTAGACTATTTTGAAGTCCTAAGCTCCCTAATTGATCTCGTTGCTGCTCTGCACTTTCAAAGCTAAACAACTCTAACATTACATACTGAGTTAATGCAATGATGATAAAACCTATTAATAAATACAAGTAGGTTTTCCCATTTTTTAAAATAGATACATCCCATATGTTCTTAATAAAATGAAGCACTGGTTTATACGCAAATAAAACAATAGTAACAACAGCTGCATCAAATAGAAGTAAATAATATCCCTCTAAATTAGCACGTAATACCTCTTCTCCAAAAATTCCAAGGGCTAAAGCAAGGAATAATCCCCCTAAGAGTGAGAACCCTAGAATGCTTGCAATCGTTACAACTAGATTTTTATATGTTATGTTATCTACTTCTCTTTCTGCATTATACGCGTCTAATACTGTTTTTCTCATACTATTCCTCCATTTGTTTTCATTACCTTAACAAAAAACCCTTTAATACAAATATATAGATAATATAACAATTTTTTCAAAAAGAATAATATGCAATTTTACATATCATGAAAGCTTTGTATTATATAGTTTTTGGAATTAGATTACTATATAATAATTATTAGATGAAATTCCAAAAATTTCTTATCTATCCACCATAACCCTCGCATCATATAAATTTTATTAGTTAAAGGAGCAATGAACATGAAAACACATGACTTCCTTACAGAAATCCAGAAGGGCTCTGAGCCTAGTCCATATCAAGATCCTACCGTATTCAGTTTCGTTTGCTTTTTCTTAGCCATATACACATTTTTCAAACCTGTAAAATAATATCATGTAATTCGAAAAAGCCTACCGCTCTTTTCGAATTATATGCACTAAAAAACCTTAGAATCACTTCTAAGGTTTTTGTTTGCCTCGCTTCTTATTCACGTAACCCTTTAATAAACGTTTCCAACAATACATGTAAACTTATATCTAAATCTAACGGCAAACCAAATCCGCCCTGTTGTTCAATCGAAGCAAATCCATGACAAATACTTCTGAATCCGCGTGTCGCATGAAGTGCATTCTCTCCTTCTAAGCCGTACTGTTGTAAAATCTGAAGACAAAGCTTTACAATTCCGTCACCTGCTTTTCTTACTTCTTCATCTCGTAAAAAAGTTGCTTCATATAGTCCAGGATGTTTTCGGACAAATGCTACATATGCTTCTCCTAATGCATGAATTGCTTCATCCATACGTTTATCCTCGGCTGCTTCTTCCAGTTTGTTATGCAGATGTTTTATTCCGTAAATACCAAGATGTTTCCGTACATCTTGTAACCCTTTTACATGATTATATAGTGAGGGCGAACGTATCCCTAATCTTTGCGCTAATGAAGCTAACGTTACTTCTTGTATTCCATTTGTATCTGCAATTTCTGCAGCTGTTTCTACAATTTTCTGTAATGTAAGTCCGATTCTCGGTGACATAAATTAACCCTCTTTCTTACTTTCTATATTCCGCTTCGCTTCCTTAATAGCAAGCTCTATGACAGCCCCTGGATCCTTTATCATTTTTCCGTGCCCTGCTGCAAGCAAGGAAGGCTCATATTCGCTTAGCTTCTGTGCACTTTGTAATGATATTTCTTTGCTCCACGTTGCCATCGCCGGAAACGGAAACCAAAATTTTATTTGTCCCGAAACGGCCATACCTCCTCTTGTTTGGAATGCATCCCCAACAATAAGAGCTTTATTTCTTACATCAAGAAACGACATGGAGCCCGGCGTATGTCCCGGTGTCATAATCGCAAGAAGCGATCCAACTCGGTCGCCATCTTCCAATAAAACATCAGGTACCGTTTTTAATTTTTTAGGTACACCGCCTTTTATCGGTATATTCGGTTCATCCTTTTGTAACGTCGTATCTCCTTCTAACAGCTTTGCGTCCCGCTTAGAAATATAGACTGGAACATGAGGAAGTACTTCCTTTAATGCGTCTAATGCACCAATGTGATCATCATGCGCATGTGTTAATACAATTTTAGTAATTGGTTTTCCTATTTTCTCAGCCGCCTGTAAAATACCTTTTGCGCTATATGGCAAAGCCGCATCAATTAAAGTTAAACCATCTTCTTCCTCTACAAAGTAACAATTTACAGGAAACGCTCTTGGCAAAAATGACAATTGATATAACGTTTTTTCATGTATCATCCTCATAGTCCCATCTCCCTTTTCACGAAAACTAATACCATTAGTTTTATTATACTAATGGTATTAGTTTTATGTCACTAAAAATTTCTTTTTTTCAAAAAAAAAGAACAGTAGCCATATAAACGACTACTGTTCTTTAAAGATATTAAACTGTGTAACGCTCATCTTCTAAAATTTTCGCAGCGATTTCACGTTTCTTCGGAATTACGTTAAGTGGTGTGTGGCGAGTTAATTTACGTAATGATGATAACATCATGCGCAGCATGTCGCCGTTTTCAACTGCGATAAGTGTTTCTTTCGCATCTGCTTCGATTTCGTTAAATGCTTCTTGGCAGAATACTTCAGTGTATAACACTTTTTGTTTATTCTTTTCAAGACCAGTTGTTTTGATTGCTTTTTCTGTACGAAGAACAGCTGATTCCATTGCGTATAGATTGCTTACGATGTCAGCGATATTTACCAGAATTTCTTGCTCTTTATCTAATGCTTTACCGTATTTTTGAGCCGCTAATCCAGCTACCATTAAGCCGATTTTCTTCGCATTAGTTACTAAATACTTTTGAAGTGCTAATGGCTCATCGCCTACTTCTTCTGGCATCATCATCATTAACTCTTCTTGTAATTTTTGTGCTTTTTGAAGAAGTGGTAATTCACCTTTCATCGCTTTACGTAAGAACGTACCTGGTACGATTAGGCGGTTAATTTCGTTCGTTCCTTCGAAAATACGGTTAATACGAGAATCACGGTACATTCTTTCAATCTCGTACTCTGCCATAAATCCGTAACCACCGTGAATTTGCACACCTTCATCTACTGTATAGTCTAATACTTCAGAACCGAATACTTTGTTTAAAGAGCACTCGATTGCATATTCAGCGATAGAAGCTGCTACTGCTTTACCATCTTTTACTTCTTCTTCAGATAATGTGCTCATGCGGCTTTCGAATAAACCTACTGTACGATATACAGAGCTTTCAGCTGCATATGTTTTTGCTGCCATATTCGCAAGTTTCTCTTGAATTAATGGGAAGCGAGCGATTGGTTGTTTGAACTGTTGACGTTGGTTTGCATATTGTGCTGAAATTTCTACTGCACGTTTCGCAGATCCAACTGTACCAACACCTAATTTATAACGACCGATATTTAAAATGTTGAATGCGATAATATGACCTTTACCGATTTCACCAAGTAAGTTTTCTTTCGGTACTAACGCATCTTCTAAAATTAACGTACGAGTTGAAGAACATTTAATACCCATTTTCTTTTCTTCTGGGCTTGTAGATACGCCAGCGTAGTCTTTCTCTACGATAAATGCTGAGAAGTGCTCTCCATCGATTTTTGCATATACAATAAATACGTCAGCGAATGCAGAGTTTGTAATCCACTGTTTTTCACCGTTTAATACGTAATGTGTACCTTCTGCATTTAAACGTGCAGTTGTTTTTGCACCTAATGCGTCAGATCCTGAACCTGGCTCTGTTAATGCGTATGCAGCTAATTTTTCACCAGTTGCAAGTAATGGTAAATACTTTTTCTTTTGCTCTTCGTTACCGAATAATACGATTGGTAAAGATCCGATACCTACGTGAGCACCGTGAGTAATTGCAAAGCCACCAGCGCGAGAGAATTTCTCTGCGATTAACGCTGAGCTTACTTTATCAAGACCAATTCCGCCGTACTCTTCTGGTACGTCAGCGCCTAATAAACCAAGTTCCCCAGCTTCTTTTAAAAGACGAACTGAACGATCAAACTCATGTTGCTCTAAATATTCAAGCTCTGGAAGAACTTCATTTACAATAAAGTCCTCTGTCGTTTTTGCAATCATTTTATGCTCAGATGAAAAATCTTCTGGCGTAAACACTTGATCAATCGTAATCTCATCTACTAAAAAGCTACCGCCTTTAACCGCATTTCCTACTGTTTTTTCCATGAAAATTTCCTCCTTCATATTTTCATGAGCCGCTTCTCTCTTTTTGAAAGAAGCTGGCTCTCCCTTTTTTTATAAACCTTTGTTGCTTCCATTCTTTGCTTTAGCGTCGTCTCGTTCTGAGCGAACCGCTTCCACTTTTTTACAATCCAGTTCCAGTGGCTAAAACAGTCGGTCGTTTCACCCCTTCCTGTGAGGCAAAAAGCGCCTCTTCGTCAGGGCTTCCAACGCCCTCCTGTTCTAAACGAGCCACCTGCACTTTTTATCTAATCCAGTTCCAGCGGCTAGAATGTTCGGTGGCTTCGCTTCTTCCTGCGAGGCAAAGAACGCCTCTACGTCTGAAGCTCCATCCCCCTCTCATTCTGAGCGAGCCGCTTCCACTTTTTTTAAAGTAATTCAAATACTCCCGCTGCTCCCATTCCGCCGCCGATACACATTGTTACGATACCGAATTGTTCGTTGCGGCGTTTCATTTCGTGAATAAGAGATAGTGTTAGTTTTGCTCCTGTACAGCCAAGTGGATGTCCAAGTGCGATTGCACCACCGTTTACGTTTACTTTTTCTTCATCTAAACCAAGTTCACGAATAACTTGAATTGATTGAGAAGCGAATGCTTCATTTAGTTCAAATAAGCCAATATCAGATAGCTCTAAGCCAGCTAGTTTTAACGCTTTTGGAATTGCAGCGATTGGGCCGATTCCCATTACTTCTGGTGGTACGCCAGCTACTGCAAATGAACGGAATTTCGCAAGTGGCTTCATGCCATCGCTCACTGCTTTTTCGCGATCCATTAATAGTACAGATGCTGCACCGTCACTCATTTGTGAAGAGTTACCAGCTGTTACAGAACCGCGAACGTTAAATGCTGGACGTAATTTACCTAAAATGTCTAGCGTCGTCTCTGCTCTTACACCTTCATCTTGTGCGAAAATGATTGTTTCTTCTTGCAGTTTATTGTTTGAGCCAACCGAGCGTAACGTCACATCTACAGATACTGTTTCATCAGCAAAGTTTCCTGCCGCTAATGCTTTGGCAGCACGTTGATGACTTCTTACTGCAAATGCATCTTGCTCTTCACGAGAAATTCCATATTTCACAGCAACTTGCTCTGCTGTATGTCCCATACCCATATAATATTCCGGAGCCGCTTCTACAAGGCGACTATTCGGACGAACAACGTGTCCCATCATTGGAACTAAACTCATTGATTCCGCTCCGCCTGATAATACAGCTTCAGAGTGACCAAGCATAATGCGCTCTGCTCCGTAAGCGATACTTTGTAAACCAGAAGAACAGTAACGGTTAATTGTAATAGCTGGAACATCGTAAGAAAGTCCTGCTAATCCGCCGATATTACGAGCCATATTTAAACCTTGCTCTGCTTCTGGCATCGCACAACCGAAAATTAAATCATCGATTGGTCCTTCATAATTCGCACGCTTTAACGTTTCCTTTACTACTAACGCCCCTAGATCGTCAGGACGAACTGTTTTTAATGAACCCCTCTTTGCTTTTCCAATTGGTGTTCTTGCTCCCGCAACAATGACAGCTTCTCTCATGAACGATATCTCCCCTCGTTATTAGTTACGTAATGGCTTTCCTTTTACAAGCATGTGCTGCATTCTTGCTTGTGATTTCATCTCACTTACTAAGCTAATAAATGCTTCACGTTCTACATCTAATAAATATTGCTCATCAACTTCTGTTCCGTACGGTACTTTTCCGCCCGCAATGACATATGCAAGTTTCTTAGCAATGTGAAGATCGTACTCTGAAATGTAACCAGATAAATGCATTGCTTCCGCACCAAGTGCAAGAGTTGCATATCCTGTTTCCCCAACAACTGGTATCTTTTTGCGGATCGGCGCTTTATAACCAGCTTCATATAAAGCAAGTGCTTTCTGTTTCGCATCGTATAGTAAGTGATCACCATTCACACTAATACCATCTTTATCACCTAAGAAGTTATGAGAAACTGCTTCTTGTCCTGAAGTTGAAACTTTCGCCATTGCGACTGTTTCGAACACTTTATTTGCAACTTTTTGCAGATCAAACTCTACACCGTTTGCCATTTTGTTTAAGTGTTTAATGTATAGCTCTTTATTACCGCCTCCGCCAGGGATTAAGCCAACACCAACTTCTACTAAGCCCATATACGTTTCACTAGAAGCTTGAATGCTCGCTGCTGGTAAGCAAACTTCTGTACCTCCGCCAAGCGTCATACCATATGGTGCTGCTACAACTGGCTTAGAAGAGTACTTAATTTTCGTCATTGCATCTTGGAAGTTTTTCACAACTAACTCAATTTCAAAGTAGTTGTCGTCTTGTGCTTCCATTAAGATCATTGCTAGGTTCGCACCAACGCAGAAGTTCTTCGATTGGTTACCGATAACAAGACCTTTATAATTCTTTTCTACTTCATCAACAGCGTAGTTAATCATTTGCGTAATATCCATACCGATTGCATTGCTCTTCGAATGGAACTCTAAGCAAAGGATGCCGTCGCCTAAATCAATTAAGCTCGCTCCGCTATTTTTCTTTAATACACCATTTTTCGCTTTTAATTGCTTAAGAGAAATTGCTTTTTTATTACGCTCGATTAGCTTATATTCGCCATTATCGTAATAGTAGCTATCGCCGTTATCATGTTTATAGAAAGTAGTGAAACCTTTCTCTAACATTTCTTTCACCCAAGTAGGAACAACTACGCCGTTTTCTTCCATCTTTTGAACAGATTTTTCAACGCCGATTGCATCCCACACTTCAAATGGCCCTTGCTCCCATCCAAAGCCCCACTTCATCGCTTGGTCAATTGCAACGATATCGTCAGCAATTTCTTTATGAAGTTTTGCAGAGTATAAAAGAGTTGGTGTAATGATGTTCCATAATAACTCTCCTGCACGGTCTTTTGCGTATACAAGCGCTTTCAATTTATTCGCTAATCCTTTTTCTTGTTTACTTAACTCTACGGATGCAGCTTTTAATTTTTTACGCGCTTCGTATTCCATCGTTTCAGGATTTAATTCTAAAATTTCTTTTCCTTGTTTTAAGAAGAAGCCTTGACCCGTTTTACTTCCAAGCCATTTTTTCTCCAGCATGTCATGCATGAAAGCTGGTACTTTAAATACATCACGCTCTTCTTCTTGCACATTTTCATATACGTTATTTGCAACGTGTACGAATGTATCTAAACCGACAACATCTAATGTGCGGAACGTTGCGCTCTTCGGACGACCAATAAGTGGGCCTGTTACAGAATCAACTTCCCCAATGCTATAGCCGCGTTTTACCATCTCTTGAAGAGTAACAAGTAAACCGTACGTACCGATGCGGTTTCCAATAAAGTTTGGTGTATCTTTTGCGATAACAACGCCTTTTCCAAGAACGTCTTCGCCAAATAGTTTCATGAAGCTTAATACTTGTGGATCTGTTTCTTTCGTCGGTATTACCTCTAGAAGTTTTAAATATCGTGGTGGGTTAAAAAAGTGTGTGCCTAAGAAGTGTTTCTGGAAGTCGTCTGAACGACCTTCTGCCATTTTTTCAACTGAAATACCTGACGTATTCGAGCTTACGATAGAACCCGGTTTACGAACCGCATCTACTTTTTCAAATAGTTTCTTTTTAATATCTAAGTTTTCAACTACTACTTCAATAATCCAATCTACATCAGCTAGACGCTCAAGGTCATCTTCTAAGTTACCTGCTTCAATCAGTGCTAAATTTCCTTTCACTGTCAGAGGAGCTGGTTTTTGCTTTAATAGTTTTTGCACAGCCGTATTACTAAAACGATTTCTCACACTTTTATGTTCTAATGTAAGTCCCTTCGCTTCTTCTTCTTTCGTAAGCGCAGGTGGTACAATATCAAGCAATAATGTCGGAATACCAATATTAGCTAAGTGTGCCGCAATTCCCGAACCCATTACGCCTGAACCTAGAACAGCAGCCTTTTTAATTTGGAACATCCAATTCTCCCCCTATTCTTGAATGAATGCTCATTCAATTTTTCGACATAAGTCGCAATCAATGAGTGAGCCTCTACTAATAAATATATGATACTGTTTAAATTTTCGCAATATATTTATTGATAAAATTTTCTGAAATAAATATTTTTCTTTTATTTGCCCATGCTATATATGTATTTTCTTCGCTAAAATACACTTTCCCTTTTTATAATCTGACGAAACTGGAGGAATATATATGGCAAAACTTAAGAAGAACCCTTCAAAGGCTGGAATTAGTGCAGCTAGTGTAACTGGAAACGCAGGTCCGCATAACCACGGCGTGGAAAAAGGACGTCAAGGTAATAACCAACAATATAAAAAGCATAATATGGGCGAAAAATAACGCTATATTTTTGGGCAGAGAACGTGGCATAATGATTAATGGCTGCTTTTTCTGCCCAATTTATTTGTAACAAATGAGGGAATTATAATGAAACGAACAATAGTTATGATTGTAATGATTGCCACACTATTTACAGGGATGATTTTCTTCTCTTATGCACAAAGGCAACAAGCTGTAAGAGCTGATCAACCTAATATTACTGGGCAATATGGAGTTACAATCGATGCAGACACAGGTGAAGTTTTGTATGGAAAACGCGAAGACGAACGCTCTTATCCGGCTAGTATAGCCAAAATGATGACAACCCTTCTTTTACTAGAGAATGTAAAAGAGGATGAAGAAATTACAGTTACAGAAAACGCAATTAAAACAGAAAGTCAAAGTAAGAAAATTAAACTTCGTGCTGGAGAAAAATTAAAGCGTGATGAGGCATTAAAACTGATGCTTATCATTAGTGCAGATCCAATAGCTGAATCCATCGCAGAACATATTGCAGGATCAAAAAATGAATTTGTAAAAATGATGAATGCTAGAGCGAAGGAACTCGGTACAAAGCATGCGACTTTCAAGAACGCAAGTGGTGCTGATGCACTTGGAAATAAAGTATCGCCATATGACATTGCTATTATTACGAAAGAAGCATTAAAGTATCCAGTTGTTTTAGAATATATGAATTCAACACGTACAACTCTACATACTTCAGAACGCTCTCCAAACATCGCAAACTACGGACGAGAAGAACTATATGACGATCCATATGCGATTGGAAGTAAAAGCGGTCTATCAGCACTTGGCAAATATACAGTCGTAACAGTGGATGAAAAAGACGGTAAACGCGTCATTAACGTCGTATTATCTTCTACTCGCGCGCAACTATATCCTGATACGAAGAAAATGGCACATTATGCATTTCAGCAATTAAAATAACCAAGGAGTATTTTCTCCTTGGTTATTTTTTAACCATACCTTTTAATACGAACGCAACGTTTGCTGGACGCTCTGCTAGACGACGCATGAAATATCCATACCAGTCGTTTCCATAAGGTACGTAAACACGCATTTTGTAACCTTCTTTTACTAGCTCAAGTTGACGCTCATTACGAATACCATATAACATTTGGAATTCAAATTGATCCCTTGGAATATTATGTTCTTCAGCAAGTTTTTTTGTATATTCAATAATCGCTTCGTCATGTGAAGCAATTGCAGTATAATTTCCATTTAATAAGTGCATTTTAATAATCTTTTTATAATTGTCATCTACATCTTTCTTGTCCGGGAACGCCACTTCTTCAGGTTCTTTATAAGCTCCTTTTACAAGACGTAAATTAGGTTTATAAGCATTTAAATCCTCAATATCTTTTTCTGTACGATATAGGTAAGCTTGAATAACAGTACCAATATTATCGTACTCAGATTTTAACTGTTTAAAGATATCAATTGTCTTTCCGCAGCGTGTATAATCTTCCATATCAATTGTAACGAACACACCATTTTCTTTTGCAGCTTCTAAAATACGGCGCATATTGTTCATTACGATTTCATCAGAGATATCTAATCCCATAGAAGTCATCTTTAAAGAAAGCTGTGAATCAAGACCTTCTCTTCCAATTGCACGGATCGCTTCAATCGATTGGTTAGCCATTTCATTTGCTTCCGCTTCATTATCAACGAATTCACCTAAATAATCGATTGTTACACAAAGACCTTGCTTATTTAATTGTTGAATGGCAGCTGTCGCTAATTCAATCGTCTCCCCTGCGACGAAGCGACCTGCACCAAAGCGTAAACCGTACTTTTTAGCCAGTTTTGTTAGCGCTTTATTTTTAGATAAGAAAAGAAACGAATTTCGCATTAATTGTTCCATGTAATTCACCCCTATGACTGTAATTTATCTGTTTTTTACCCCTCTTCAAAATTATATCATTGTTTAAAATTATTGGATACAAATAATTATTTAGATAATTTATAAAATACTATAAAAACATTTAAAAACCTATATTTCTGCTTATAAATATACCTGAAATATTTTTCGACATTTAGAAAAATGGAGTTTAATAGGCATAAAATAGGCATGTCGAAAATATTCGACATGCCTATAAAATCCTTTATATTCCATGTAAATTATATAAGGATATTAATACAGAAAACTTGCGATTATATTTACCTCAAGTTTTTTTATTGCTCATTTCGCTTCTCTTCATTCAGCCTTTTAATATCTGTAATTAACTGTACCATCTCTTCTTTCGCATCTGGATAAGTTTCATTCCAATGCTTTACTAAAGCTGGCATCGTCTTAGCTATGTAAGAATACAGTGCCCACTTCTGTACCTGTTCTTTTCTCTCTTCATTGCTCTCTCCAAGTAATAATTCCGTGTATTTCTCTAACAACCCGTCAAATTGTTCATTAAACTTTTCACTCATCTTATTTACCTCCTATATGAAAAAAGCAGCGAAGATCGCTGCTTTTTCTTATAATTTTGATCGAACAGAGTTTAATTTTTTCTCCATTGTGCTTACTTTATCACGACGATCATCAATACGAATAGTTGTTGCAACACGCTGTGCACCTTTCGTATATGGAACTTCATGCATTTGTTGAATTACTTCTAGAATGACAGGAAGATCTCCTTCAATAATTGTATTCATCGGTGTTAATTGATACTTCACGCGATCTGCATTTTTCTCTAGCACCTTTTGTACTTCTGCTACATATTCACTAACACTTGGATTACCTGTTCCTACTGGAATAATCGATACATCAACAATTGCCATAGTAGTCTTCCTCCTATAATCGTTTCTTATATATCCATTGTCTATTTTACCGAAATCCTCATCATTTTACTAATATGTTACTCTTCCACTTTAAACTGCTCGACTAATCTTTCTAAATCTCTCATATGTTCTGTCAAACTTTCCATCGTGTGAGCTACCTTTTCTAAATGATTCACCTGTGATTCCGTTGCAGCATGTACCTCTTCAGAAACAGCTGCACTTTCTTGACTCGTACCAGCAATTGTATGCATTACCGCTGTAATTTTCCCTTGCTCATAACCTATGTTATGTACCTCTTCTACAATTTTTTCAACTGAAGTACTAATCGTATTTACAACTGACATAATTGTACGGAACTCCATTTCCGCCTCTGTCGTCACTTTATTTTGCACATCTGCAATGTCTTTCAATTTACTTACAACTTCTACAACCCTTTTTACTTCTAATTGTACATCACCAATCATCATTGTGATTTCTCCGGTTGCCTCTTTTGATTGTTCCGCTAATTTCCGAACCTCTTCAGCAACAACCGCAAATCCCTTACCTTGCTCACCTGCACGGGCAGCTTCAATCGATGCATTTAAAGCAAGTAAATTTGTTTGATCCGAAATACCTTTTATAAGCTCAACAACATTTTGAATCGATCCAACTCTTTGTTCTAACTTATCCGATGCTTCTTCTGTATGAACAACAATCGAAGATGATTGTCCCCTCGTACGGATTAAATTCCTCATTGTATTTAATCCTTGCTTAGATGCCTCTTCCGCTTTGCCAGCCACTCCTTTTATTTCACCAACGGAGCTATTCATTTGTTTTACTGACTCCGCCATATTCTCGAGCTGAGCTGAAACTTCATCCACACTATTCGCAAGAGTAGAAGCTCCTCCGCTCACATCATCCATCGCTCCTGAAACTTCTCTACTAGCCGCTACTGTTTCGTTCGTTAAATAATGTAAACTATTCGTTGATTGTTGCACCGTTGATACGCTGTTTTTAATTTTACTTACCATTTCATTCATTTGTTCAACCATATCATTAAAGTGCTTAGTCAACTCTCCAACTTCATCTTTACTTGTCACTTTCATTCGCAGCGTTAAATCGCCTTCTGCTACTTTTTGCACGTGATTCTTTAATAGTTGCAGTGGTCTTGCTAATCTTCTTGAGAACAAGTAGGAAGCTACGATTCCAACTAATAAACTAATACATGCCATTATAATAACTGTATTTCTCGTACTATTTAATAGCCCATCGATCGTTTCTTTCGGATAAAAGATTCCTATCGTCCATTTCATCGTGTCAAATGATTGACTATAAACAACTACATCTTCACCTTTTATTGTAGTGACCGCATATTTTGTTACCTCTTTATTTAAGCTCTGTATAAGTGGCTCTTTAGAAACATCTTTCCCTATCTTTTCTGGATAAACAAGAGCCATATTTTTATCATTTATAATAAACATTTCTCCGTCATTATTGTATTGAATATTGTGAAGCAACTTCTGAATCGTACCAAGCGATACATCCATCGCAACAACGCCTAATACAGACCCATCTTGAGCTGTAATTGCTTTAGAAACACCTACACTTAACTTTCCTGTTGCAATTTCATAAGAAGGTTGTCCCCAATGGACCTTTTTTACATCAGCCTCTGAATCTTTATACCATGGTCTTGTCGTTGGGTCATATCCTTCTGGCACTTGCCCACCTTCAGCAAGATTGGCACTTAATGTTTTTTTATCTTTCGTACCAATATATAAATCTAAAATACCAGGATGATTCTTTTTATACTCCGCAAACTCTTTCGTTAAAAACGCTTCCTCTTCTGGAGTAACCCCACCTTGAAGTATATTACGAATCATCTCACTGTTCGCGTAATACCCCATATCTTCATCCGTTCTTTGAACAAATGTCGTAAGTTGCTCTGTCACAAGATCCATCGCATTTTGAGAATACTCGTCTAAGGAACGCACTTCCTTTTCTTTCTGTAATTGATACACAGCTGTACCCAATATTACGAACATCATAGAAATAAGTACTGAAAACACTACCGCAATTTTTAAACGTAAACTTCTTAACATCTTCCCCCCAGCATCCCCTTCGTATTAAATTAAAAAACTTATTAATCATTATATTAAGTATAATAGATAAAATTAAAAAATTGAAATTAATTCTCACCTTAATACAATTAGAAAAAGGACTACCACTTGTGCAAAAACAAATAGTTCATTATCCTTAAAATATAATCTCATTCGTTCGGAGGGAACTATGTTACAAAAATTCGGTTTCTCACAATATGAAAGCCAGGCTTATGAAGTTGTCGTATCAAGCAATGAACCATTAGATGCTACAACGATTGTGAAGCATTCAGGTGTTCCAAAAGCAAAAATATATGAAGTGCTAGCACGCCTAATCGATAAAGGAATGGTAATGGATTCTGTTTCAGAAAAGAAAAAATTGTATACAGCATTACCACTAAAACTAGCAATTGAAAAATTAACGACAGAATTCCAATCAAATATTAAAGAACTGGAAACAAATATATCAAAAAAATCATTTACAGATGACCGTGTGTGGAGCTTAAAGATGCAATCTTCTATTCGAGTTCAAAGTAAAGAACTCATTGAAAGTGCACAAGAATCAATCCGTATTTCAGCTTGGAATGATACTCTTTTAGAATATCTTCCTTTACTAGAACAAAAAGCAAAACAAGGTGTTAAAATTGAATCCCTTATTGTTGGAGAAGTAGAAACAGACTTAGAAAACATGCATTTTCTAATCCCAGCTGAAGAACCTAATGCACTAGAGCGCTACTTGCTACTCATCGTTGACGATCGTGAAATTTTATTTGCTGGCGTAGAACAAGAGTCATGGCAAGCGATGAAAACAATGTCACAACCTTTCGTAAAGTTCTTTACAGAATTTTTCTATCACGACGTTGCACTTGCAAAGATCACCCAGAAGCACCACGATCTCTTTATGGAAGATGAGGAAATTAAGAGTTTGTTGATGAAATTGAGGTACTAATTAAATAATAAAAAGGAGTCTAGTTTTTCACTTAGACTCCTTTTTATTTTGTTCCTTTATCTCCATCAACAGCTCAATGATTTTCTCATTTTGCTCTACCTGTTTCTCTGAATTTTGATAGATGAAACGAATCCATCTAAGTGCAAGAATAATAAGAAACAACGGAAGCATTGAAATTAGAAGACCAATAATTGAAAAATTAGTATACATATACCTCACCTCGCTATATACACCTTCTCCATCTTTCTACTAAAACCTGCAATTTTTTACAAATTAAAAAAGAACCTATCAAACGATAGATTCTTCTTTCACGAACTGAGTAGAGCGTCCTCTCGTAATCGAGAAAATCGCGCAAAGCAGTGCTAATATAATAAAACCACCGCCTACCCAAGCATTATATATAACAGATGATTTTTCAATAACAACTCCGCCTACTGTTGAACCGAGTGCAATTCCTAAATGAAGCGCAGAGTTATTTAAACCTTGCTGAATACCAGCTGATTCCGGTGCAATTTCAATTAAATAATTTTGCTGTGCTGGTGAAATCGCCCAGCTCAGCATACTCCAAAGTCCCATCATAATGATGAAGAGCGGGAATGAGAATGTCATTAATGGCAGTATGAAGATTGCACACGCAAATACGATAATGATAGAAATAATACTTTTCTTCGATCCCCATTTATCAGCAAGCCAGCCACCGAATCCGCCACCAATTACTGCTGCGATTCCGAAAATAAAGTAAAACACACTAATCCAGTTTGCTTCAACATGCATGACATCTTTTAAAAACGGTGTTAAATATGCATACAATGTTAAATGCCCCGTTAAAAACAAAAATGATGTTAACTGTGCACTTACAATTTTTTTATCTTTTAAAGTAGCAAGTTGTTCTTTTATTGATAATACCGATGTCGGTGGTACTTTCGTTAAGAACAATGAAATACAAGCTATTGCCATAACTGTTAATACAGAAATTAATACAAATGGTGCACGCCATCCGTATGCATTTCCGAGCACAAGACCGAGCGGTACTCCAAGTACGAGTGATCCGCTAATTCCCATGAAAATGATTCCAATTGCACGCGCACGAAAATGCGGTTCTACAACACTAGAAGCAAGTGTTACCGATAGTGCAATAATTAATGAACCACTCGCCGCACAAATAACCCTTGAGAACATTAGCATTCCGTAATTCACACTAAATGCCGAAATAATATTTCCGATTAAGAAAATCGATAATGCTCCAACATATAATGTTTTTCTTTCAAACTTCCCTGTCACAGCTAATAAAACTGGACCTGACAAAGCAAATACTACCGAAAATATTGTTATAAGCTGACCAGCTGCGCTAATAGATACTCCTAAATCATTGGCAACTAAATCGAGCGTTCCTCCTATAATTAACTCAACCGTTCCGACTACGAAAGCCGCGATAGCTAAAATATAAACACGAAAATTCAAGTCTTTCCCCACGCTTTCCATTTTGGTTACTACGACTATAGTAACCAAAATAGAAAGTGGACGCAAGTATAATTTTTTACAGTAAAAAAGGTAGGCGTATTATACGCCTACCCTTCCATCATTCTGTTTCTTTCTTCTTATTTAAATACCAATACACCGGAAGTCCCGTAAAGACAATTCCAATGGATAAGAAACAACTTACCGGATCATTGATAATTGCACTACCAATTACAAAGATTGAACCTAAAATCGCTACGATTGGTACGATTGGGAATAACGGTACACTATATGCACGCTCTTTATTCTTATTACGTTTTCTTAAAATAAAGACACCAATAAACGTCATTACGTAGAAAATATAAATAATGAATACGGAAATCTCAGATAGCTTATTCGGATCACTAATAATCATTAAAATAATCCCTAAAATGATTTCAACAGTAATCGCATTTGCTGGTGTTTTAAATCTCGGACTTTCCTTTGCAATAAACTTAGAAAATGGAAGTTGTCCACGCTCTGCCATAGACATTGGAATACGTGGGAACGTTAAAATCTTTCCATTTAAACAGCCGAAAATGGAAACGATAATACCGATACTAATAATTTTTCCGCCATATTCTCCAAGTAACATACCTGCAGCTGTCGCTGTTGCATTTTCTCCAAGGTCTACAATTTTCGCTGCTGGTAATACATTTAATAACGCCAAGTTAATTAATACGTAAGCAGCCGTTACGATTAAAATCCCTACTGTCATTGCTTTCGGTAATAACTTTGTTGGATTCTTCATTTCTCCACCAATCGAAGCAAGTAAAATCCAGCCGTCATAAGCAAATAACGTTGCTAAAATTGCCATACCGATACTTTGATTTTCCGATATCGGCACAACTACGTTAAAGATATCGCTATTCCCTTTCCAGAAACCTAGCACAACAATTAACACAATCGGAATCATCTTCCCAATTGTCGTGATTGTTTGAACGATACCTCCGTATTTTGTTCCCATACTATTTACAACGCCAAGGAACACAACCGTTCCAATTGCGATTGGTAAATTCCACACTTTATCTAAATAGAAAAAATTAATCATTAAAGAACTAAAGTATAAACCTAATGTTCCGATAATAGCAGGTCCATAAACAATTGTTTGCATCCAACCTGATAAATATCCCCAAAAACTTCCGTAAATCTCCTCTAAATACGTATACAACCCACCATTTTTCGGGATTTGCGCTCCAATTTCAGCTACTGTTAAACCACTTGCTAGCGTCAACAGACCACCAATTACCCAAGCAAGAATGGCCATATTAGAACTCCCCGAGTAATCTAATACGCTCCCTGGTTTCATAAACACACCAGATCCAATAATCGTTCCTACTACGATAGAAAGTGCTACTGTTAAACCAATTTTGTTCTTCTCATCATGATGCATGCTGCGTATCCTCCTTCCAATCCTAGTGTGATGCAAAAATGAAATAAAAAAACACTCCTCCCTAAAAAAGGGACGAGTGTTGTATTCGTGGTTCCACCCTTGTTTCAATTCGTAAAGTAACACACTTCACCAATTTCTCAAGTCTAAATAACGGTTTTTGCCGGCAAGCAATTACTAGATGCTCGTTCACTGCTGCAGTTCAGAGGTGGTAATCCATTTTTTCGTATTAGGAAGCTCACAGCCAAAGGCTTCCCTCTCTGAGAATCGTAAAAAATTGATCGTGTCCTCATCATCACTTCTTGATGTCGAATTTTGTAGTTATTGTTCATTATATTGAATTGTTAGAAAAAATCAATATATTTTTTATATAACATAGGAAATATTTCTCTTCTTATATTATAACAGAAGGTACGACACTTCTCCATTTCCCTAAAAATGGTATAATCTATTTAGGAGGTGCACCAATAATGATTGCTGTCTTTTGTATCATTGCTACGTTTCTCTCTATTCTATTCGCTATCATGCATCGGCACAAGTATCCTGGTTATAGCATTTTAGCGGTAGCTATTATACCAGCTGTTTCCTTCTACGTATTGGGTAAATATCAATATACGGAAGTGTTTATCGGTTTTGCAATCTTCTACTGCATCTTCGGATACATACTAACAATGAAAAGAATTTTATTGAATCATTAAAAGGGACCGATTTCTGCTGACAGAAATCGGTCCCCGCACGTACCTTCCGGTTGCCCACACGAAAGATACATAAATCAATTATTTATCTTCTTTTTTCATAAAAAACTTATGGTGCGGTAAATCAACATTCAATGCCTCTAATTGTTTCTTTTCGTTGTCTAAAATCGCTTTTGCTTTTGTTTTTGTTGCTTCATCTAATCCAGCAAAGATGTCTTCATGCTTCTCTTTCTCTGGAAGTTTCACACCTAATTTTGTTAATTCTTCTTTTGCTTGCTCATGCGTTAATTTTCCGGATTTCTTTTGCTCTAAAATTGACTTCGCTTTCTCTTTTGTCTGTTCATCTAAGTTAGCAAACATATCTCCATGCTTACCTTTCTCCGGCATTTTCACGCCTAGCTTTGTTAATTCCTCTTTTGCTTGTTCTCGTGTTAATTTTCCGGACTTTTCTTGCTCTAAAATGGACTTCGCTTTTTCTTTCGCCTGTTCATCTAATCCCGCAAACATTTCTTTGTGCTTACCCTTTTCCGGGAACTTCACGCCTAATTTTGTTAATTCTTCTTTTGCTTGTTCTCGTGTTAATTTACCAGACTTCTCTTGCTCTAAAATTGACTTCGCTTTTTCTTTCGCCTGTTCATCTAATCCTGCAAACATGTCTTTACGCTTCTCTTTCTCTGGAAGCTTTACACCTAGTTCCTCTAACTGTTTCTTTGTATCATCCATAATTGTTTTTACTTTTTGTTTTGTAGCGTCATCCAAATCCTTTTTCGCCGTTTTTGCAGGCTGATCCACTGCTGGAGTATTCGTTGCCGCGAATGCCGGAATGCCGACTCCTCCAATAATTCCGAATGATAACGCACCTGCAATCGCTAAATACCCAACTGTTTTCTTCTTCATAGGAAATTTCCTCCTTCATATTTCTAATGCATGTACACTTTCGTATACAATGCCTATAGTAATGTCGATTTCTTAACATTTCCTTAACGACTTAACAAAAAAAACACCGCTCGTAATGAGCGGTGTTTCTCTAAGCCTTTTGTAATTGTAATTCTTCACGTTCCATTATTTTTCTTAATACAATTGTTTGTGTCATTGTAAATAAGTTACCTGTTATCCAGTACAACACAAGTCCTGATGGCGCCGCAAACCCCATAAATAGAATCATTGCCGGCATCATAATTTGCTGCATCTTTAGCATCTGTACTTGTTCTCCAGGTGTAATATTCGATTGGAAAACTTTCATCTGAATAAATGTCGTTAACGCTGCAATAATCGGTAATATATGATATGGATCTGCATGTCCTAGGTTCACCCATAAAAACGAAGATGTGCGAATCTCTTCAGTTCTGCTAATCGCATAATACAAAGCAGAGAAAATCGGCATTTGTATTAATAATGGCCAGCAACCAGCAAGTGGATTCCAACCGCCTGATTTCATTAGTTCTGACATTTCTTTTTGATACTGCTTTTGTTTTTCAAGGTCTTTGCTTACATCACCGTACTTTTTCTTTAGCTTCTGCAATTCAGGTTGCATTTTCTTCATTTTCGCTTGGCTGCGATATTGCGAAACAGCTAATGGAATCATTGCTGAACGAATAACGAGCGTGATAATAATGATAGCAATCCCAAAGCTAGCTCCAGGTATATGATGAGCAACAAATTGAATCATAAACGAGATTGGATATACAAAATAATGATCCCAAATCCCAGTACTATGTGCATCAATTGGGGCCGCATTACTGCAACCAGATAAAACAAAAACAAATAATAATGATAAACTAACGAGCACAGCTCGGTATGATTTTAACATGTTCATTCCTCCAATGTTTCGTAATTATTTAGCGAAACATTGGCGTATACGGACCGACCTCGTCATTCTCTTCACTTGATTCTTGTCTGCGTACAGAACGAATCATTCCATATTTATAAAAAATAGAAAATAGCGGTACATTTCCCGCACTATCTTCACATGTATCAACTAACGCAAAAGCTCTTTGTCTACCGCTTGATGCTTGTTGACGCACAAAGCGAGAAACATTAGCAAGGAAGAAAACTTCTAATAAACAAAGTGCCGTCGTTACAAACGATATATATAGAATTGCATCCTGCAATAAAAATTCCATCGCTTCACATCCTTAATAAGGTCATTTTAGCACATCGGGCAAATATTCTCTATTTCCTTTTATTTTCAAAAAAAGTATTTTGCATATTTTCTCAAGAAAACAATAATTAAGAAACGTTGTATTCGCTTTCTTTAGCATATTCACACACATCAATGAATAGGCTTGATTTATTAGAAATTTATAAAATTTTTGCATTATAATAAAACTATTGCCAGTTTTTGAAAAAACCTTTATTCTCTTCTTGTAATCAAAAATGAATATGGAGATGAAACATACTATGGGTCAACTAGGAGACGCCGATTACGTTCCCGACACCGCCTTTTTATCCTTCCCAGCAGCTAAAACATTTCACTTAGAATTTATGATACAGTTGGTTGTTATTTTTATAGCTTCTATTTTGTATGCAATTTCTATGAATATGTTTTTTATCCCGCATAATATGATTAGCGGTGGATTCGCTGGTGTAGGGATGATTATCGGTTATTTAATGCACTACAATATCGGTGCACTTATCTTTTTACTAAACATTCCTCTTCTTATTTTAAGTCACTTTTACTTAGGCAAGAAGACAACCTTTTTAACAGCTTACTTTGTAGCTGTGTCATCGTTAGCGATGAACATTATCCCGGTACACCAAGTTTCAGACGATATTTTACTTTCTTCTGTATTCGGTGGTGTTATCTGCGGAGCAGCTTCAGGAATTATATTCCGATTTGCTTCTTCAACAGGTGGTTTTGATGTTGTTGGATTGATTGTAGCGAAATATCGAGATGTTTCAATTGGAGCAATCATATTTGTATTCAACTTAATCTTACTTGTAGCAGCAGGTTTTATTTTCGGATGGGATATTACACTTTATACGTTAATTAGTCGATTTGTAGTCAGCAAAGTTATCGACGCTGTGCATACGAAACATATTAAATTAACGATAATGACTATTACAGAAAAAGGCGAGGAAATAAAAAGCGCACTACTACATCACGGCATACGCGGGGTGACAATGGTAGACGCTGTCGGCGGCTATACAAACCATAAGAAAAAAATGATTTACACTGTCGTGACTCGCTATGAGTTAGGCGAAATGAAACGTATTATCCGTCAAGTGGATAACAAAGCATTTATGAACATTACTGAAACAGTTGAAATTGTCGGCCGTTTCAAACGCATATAAAAAGGTTAATAAATTAAAGGGCATAACATATTAGTCATATATAATATGTTATGCCCTTTGTTATTCAACTAACGTACCTTTTAACATAATAAAATCACTAAGTTTATTACTACAAATCGGAGGATAGCATTCCATATACAATACTGTCTGTCCATTCATCTTTATTCCAAAAATCTTGTATGAAATGGGCTTCCTTTCTCATGCCTATTCGTTCACACAATTTTTGTGAAGCTGTATTACGTGCATCAAGATTAGCCTGTATACGATGTACATTGAATTCATTAAATAATTTCAATACCAAACTACTTACTGCTTCTGTCGCCAAACCCCTCCCAGCTACTTCATTTGAAAAACTATAACCAATCTCAACAGTGTCTTTCATATTTGTGTACCATACGGATAAATCACCAACTACTTTATTTTTGTATATAACTGCCAAACTTAATATTGTTTCTTTAGTAAGTACATGATTTGCTAGCTTCTTATTAAATCTTTTCTGCATGTCTTCATGAGTCCACTTGTTATGTAATAGGAACTTACATGTATCATCACTATTATAAATAGCAAATACATCCTGTAAATCAGTACTCTTAAAAGGTCTAATTATTAATCTTTCTGTTGTGAACTCCAAGTTAGCTCTCCTCCCTTACATTCATGCTATAAAACATTTTTTATAGTATTTAAGCCTCATTCTTAGATCTCACCTTGATTACATATTTCATCATAATAAATTAAAATCCTTCTTCCACTAAACTGCACCGTTAATGGTATTTCCTTGCGCTTTTTATTTTTTACACTTATTACAAAATCAGATAATTCTATTATTATGTCCCTAAATGTGTTATAATGAAAGCAGACTCACAAAAAAAGAGTATATAGACTTGGAAGTTTCTCTTATTTTACAAGCAAAAAGAAACGAGCAGTCGGGTATATTTCAGACACCATACACGTAACGGTTTAAACAACCGATCATCTTAGTTATTCTTCAATGATCTTTTTATAAAAAGATACGTACAATTAAAACTCACTTCAATATACTATACCTACCTTTTTGACTTCCAAATCATCTTATTACATAAGGAGATGAACATATGAATCAATATATACGATATACAATAGCTGTCCTGTTTGCTATTATCGGCGGAACAATCTGCTTCTGGACAAACACTCAGCTTGGAGAGAATATCATCTTTAATGGAATCGAAACACTTGTAAGCGCTTCAATTTTAGGCGGATACATTTACTTCCTCTTCAATCCAGAAGAAAACGCTCAAAAAACAATGTTATTAACAATGATCGGAATCGTTGGTGGATGTATTTCCTACTCAATGACAAACTATACATTACCACTTCAATTAAGCTCAGCTTTCTTCCACGGTCTATGGACTTGGTTCATTGCATTCTGCTTAGCAGACGTATTCAACCTATTACAAGACAATGAAGAAGATAGCGGTCGCCAAATTGAAAGTAACTCTTAAGCTGGAAGATACTCTTCCAGCTTTTTTTATGTTGGTTTGCATACCCCGCATCACGATAAAAAGAAGTTGCCCTCACGGCAACTTCTTTTCCATATACCCCACTTCGTATTCACTAAAATATATCAACGATTTTTCAAATATATCGATCGTTTCTCCACTTATATCAACGATTTTTTCATTATATCGACGGTTCGACACAAGATATCGATTTACCGACAACCTTCGACACTCAAAACGCACAACATACCCTATCCACCAAGCAACTTACTGCCGAACTCTACGATTAAAAAGATAATTAATAGGATCGCGAGTATCTTTAATGCTACATATGCCACTTTAAAAACAACATAAATGAGCAAGACGATTAAAATAATCGTTAAAATTTCCATCTAGAATTCCTCCAAGCTTTGCTCTTCTTATCTCATTTTACTCGCCCCGGGCTGTTTATGGAACGGCATAAGATGACATAGAAAAAAGAGGATACCTCACCCATCGTAAGATACCCTCTCTTTCAGCTGCTCAAACCATTCTCTTTCTAATTGTAAATATCCCATTTCACTCTTCTCGGCGCTCTTCAATTCTTTATCAGCTTTCTTCATATAAGTATGAAAAGCTTCTAGATCATTCTCTAAATATTTGATAATTCCTTGTGTACGATAATATCCGTTTAAGTCCATTTTTGTAATAGCCTTTGCATGTTCCTTTGCTTCTTGCAAAGAAAGACTATCCATCTGATAAAGGGCTTTATATAAAAGATACCAACTATGAAAACTACTAACGAAAAACTTATTTTCTTTCGTTACAGGTAATTGAACAATTCGTTCTATATACGGTATCGCTCTTTTCATTCCCTCTTGATCTGCACGAGCAAGGAAGACAAGCATAAGTCTACTCATTATCTCTCTTATCCCTTTATTCTCTTTTATTTTCTCCTCACTCAATTCTACTAATCTTTCATCCCAATCTTTCGGTCTTTTATAACTAAATAACTCACTCGATATTTGAATCTCATATAAATGATTTCTAGCTCTTTCATCATCTTTAATTAAAATAAGAAATTGCATCCCATCACTCATAAGCGTTCCTTTTATCGGCACAATTGTAACCGTAAAGATTGCAAAATGGAAAAAGGAAAAATATAAAAGATATTGATAATAGCTCACCATGTATATGTAACCGGAAGTAATACCAAACAGTAAACTCGTAATCGGTCCACCTAAAGTGAGCCATGCCCACTTTTTCGAAAGATTCGGTGTCTCTATAGAAGGTGGTACTAGTGTTGCAACGCCTCCAAAGTACGCCCATAATTTATTTTCTCGAATGCGTAATTTTCCCTTTTCTTTTTGAATAGTAATGGGTCCTACTGTCATAAATTTAAATGTTAAACCACCTATTACACCAAATACTACATGTCCTAGCTCATGAATGGCTAACACTAACAATGAAATTCCAACTATTGCCCATAGGTTCAAAATTACTTCTAATTTCCCAGTTCGGATTACTCCGTATAAAATGGACAGAATTAACGCCACTGTCATTGAGCCAGCTGGCCTTCTTAAAATATCCACCTTTTTCTCCCCTTAATAAATCATTTTCCTCTGCATTTCGTACATGAACTTCCCAAGATGCAATATCCAAATAAATGAGATTAAGCCAATTAATACAAAATCGATATTACTAGCAGCTGTATATATAACGGCAGCCCACCATACATATGCCAATATTGTATTCGTAAATTCATACGCTTTATATCCAGCCTCATGCACAATGTGCTTTAATCCTTCATCTGCGTTTTTCGTCCACATTTTCATAGATTCCATATACGTTACACCTTGTTCAGGATATAGCTTATTATAACGATTTTTTGTTATAAGTCCGATAATTACTACAATAGTTAAACAAACAATAGAAGCTACTAAATTCCACACCGCAAATGAAACATTTGTATCCTGCAACAGTGCACGTCTACATGTAATAACTGCATATACAAACCATGCCTGCGTAACTATATCGCCTACACGTAAATATATACTTATAATGCCTAATTTTCTGCCTTGTACGCTCTCTTCTTCATCGCGTGCCTCTGCTAACATACGTGTATTCTTCCAAGTATAGTACATCATTAAGATTCCAAAAATAGTACATATACCTATAAATGTATTGGATGATAATTTTCTCGGTTCATCCGAGAGTAAATTTAAAGCTATATAAGACGTTAAAAATCCTCCTATCATACTTAATGCTATTTTCCCCACAGAATCAAATTGTTTTTTTCGTTTACTCTTCATCGTCCTCTTCCCCCTCTACTAACGTAAATATTTCCTCCACCGGTACATTGAAAATTTGTGCGATTTTTAACGACAATACGATAGATGGTGCATAATCCCCGCGCTCAATTAAACTAATCGTTTGCCGTGATGATCCAATCGCTTTCCCTAAATCCCCTTGTGATAAACGATGCTTTGCTCGCAATTCCCTCACTCGATTTTGAAGCTTCATATCTTCCCTCTTTTTCATTTATTTAATTAAAATTGTAAATAATATCCTTATCTTTGTCAATTATAATTGTCATTACGACTATAATAATTGACAAGATACTTATTTCTTATCCTGTATCAAATTCCTATAAAGAATGTAAAATGTGCATTAAACATAGTCTTAAAAATAAAAAAGGCAGTGCGTCCGCACTGCCTTACTAAATTTTGACATAGAATGGATTTCATATTAACTTGCGTTTTGTAATAATACTCGTTTTAACTGTTTGCGGAAACGAACTCCTAACGTAATAGCTACAATTACAATTACTCCAAAAATGATTTTACCGATGTGACCTTCTAGCACTCCAAAGATATCATGTAAGTTTCCACCTAACCAGTAACCACCGATTAAGAAGAATGATACCCAAAATAGAGCGCCTGAATAAATTGTAATGGCAAAACGACGGAATGGTAAATTAATAATTCCTGCAAAGTATCCTGTGAAATGACGTACACCAGGAATAAAGAAACCAATAAAAATCAGGAAGTACCCATACTTATCAAACCACATTCTCGTTAAGTCGATTTTTCTTTGCGTTAAAAATACGTATTTCCCATACTTTTGAATGAAAGGCATACCTAATTTATTTCCTAAAAAGTATTGAATCGTCATTCCTACACTTGTCCCAATAAAAGATAGAATAATTAAAATCGGTAAACTTAAATCACCCTTATGTGCTAAAAATCCCGCATATGCTAATGTTGGCTCTCCCGGAAACGGAAGTGCAATATATTCTAACAGCAAGCCGACAAGTACAACATAGTACCCGTATTGCTGAAATAATTCATGAATCCATTCCATGTCATCTCTCCTTTCAATCACGTACAACTTCTTACTATTATTGTATAAAAAAATTGTCGAAATAACTATCACAATAGCTTACATTTTTATTACATTTTTGTAAGGGTCACACTAATGATTTTCGTTCTTTATTAAATAGTAAAAATCATTTTTCAAGTCGAAATAGCGAAAAGGCGCATTAATAACATGCAAATTTTATCCAATTTTTAGCACTAAAAAACCTCTCTTATTTTGTTCTCAATAAAAAACCATCACAAACTCATGCTAACTTCATATTAGCTTCATATACGTATTGTAAGATTATATCGGAATTTGTTGAAAAATTTAACCAATATATGACTAAGCATTAATTTGAATAAATATAAGTCGTTTTTCGAAATTGAAAAAAGGGTGAATACGAAATGGAAGCATATAAAATGCACGATTTTATTAATACAAATGTTGAATCTCATCAAAATGAAACCGTTTTTAATTTACAAATATGTGAAACAAGTGAATTTGACGTAAGTTTAACAAAATCTACAACACTATCTTTTATCGTTTCAAAAAAGAATATTAAAATTGTCACGAAAAAATGGATTAATTCAAATCAAGAAAGCATGATTGGCAAAAGCTACATCATTCCAACAAAAGCTTTTCATTATTTCTTACCAATCATCTCTGAAAATGAAGATGAGCTAAATATTCAAGTTCAAAGTTTTGGACTACGTGGTGAGCTTTTATTAAATGAAAGATTACTTATTGATAACAACAACAAACACAACAGCAAAATCACTACATTCTTTGAAACATTAGATGAAAATGTAAATAAAGCATTACGAGGATTACAACTTCATTGTATGTAAGACTCTTACGATAGTAAAAGGAGAATAACAATGAAAAAATTATTATTAAGCGCACTATTATCATTAGGATTTTTAACTCTTCCATTCGCTAGCGCAGAGGCAGCTACAACGAAAGATCAATTAATCGTAGACACTCAGTTAAATAAAATGGATTATTATCAGGATGGAAAATTTATAAAAAGTTTTACTGTCGCTACTGGAAAAGCTGCAACACCTACACCTAAAGGCACTTTTCAAATCGTAAATAAAATTAAAAATCGCCCTTATTATACAGGCAAAATTAAAGGCGGCGATCCACGTAATCCACTTGGTGACCGTTGGCTCGGATTAAATATGGCAGGAACTTACGGAACAACTTATGCGATTCACGGAACTAACAATAATCAAGCAATCGGCAAATGGACAACACTTGGTTGTATTCGTATGTATAACAATGATATACACTGGTTATTTGAGCGCGTTCAGCAGCAAGCTACTGTCACTGTAAAATAGCCTAAAAACAAGATTTATGTGTAGCCAAGAATTTTATGTCTTGGCTTATTTTATTTATTCATTTACAGTAGCAAAACAACTGTATTTACATATATAATAGGAATAGATTTGATTAGCTAACATTTAAACATTGATAAACGTAGATATTAAAATTATACAGTTATAATGTTTTATAAATTTTATAATACATACTATAATAGAACTACTGTAATTCTGAACCATTCAGTAACACTAAACTATTCCCCTTGCTACCTTCATGATTATTTTATAGCGGGGGCTTATTATATGTATAAACAATCTGAGTCACTCGAAAAATGATGAATTCGAATATTGCAGTAAAAAGCGTTATTTAGGAGGTGTTACTATGACGCATATACTGGTGATTGAAGACAACCCAGATATACAAGAACTTATTCGTGAATTTCTAATGGCACAAAACTTTACAGTTGATGTAGTTGGTGCTGGAACAGAAGGTATTCTTCTTTTCCAAAAAAATTCATACGATCTTGTCCTCCTCGATGTAATGTTACCAGATATAGATGGCTATAGTATTTGTAAAATTATGCGAGGACAATCTGATGTACCAATCATTATGTTAACAGGCTTACATAATGAAGAAAGTGAAATTAAAGGATTTGAATTAGGTATTGATGACTATATTACGAAACCATTCCATTACACTGTATTTATTAAGCGTGTAGAGGCTGTATTAAGAAGGGCAGCAACGAAGGAAGCAGAAGCTGCAACTATACTACAATTCCATGAGTTGATGTTAAACTCTACAGCATATGCAGCTTATGTTCATGGTAATCAAATTGAATTGACAACAAAAGAATTTGAAATTATTTATACTTTACTGCAAAATCGAGGAAAAGTATTATCAAGAAGTGATTTGTTGAATAAGGTATGGGGCTATGAACATTATGGTGATGTAAGAGTTATAGATACACATATTAAAAACTTAAGAAAAAAATTAGGAATTCCTTATATTAAAACGGTGAAAGGCATTGGCTACAAAATCGAATCGTAGCAAAGACAACATCACCAAAAATATTTTCATCAAAACCTTATTATTTTGTATTCTTTTATCACTTTGTCTTTATCAAATTATTTACTTTCTAGCTTCAAACTACGATAAAGAACGTTTTGCGAAAGAAAATGGAACGCCGACTACAGAACAGGCCGATTCAGATAAGCAAAACGACGGAAGTAAAACGAAGCAAAATAAAGCTGTGTCAGAGGGGAGTATTTCTAATTTCCAATCTTCTATTATAGATTATAAATCTCTTTCTACAGCTATCAATCACCTTTTGCAGCCTAGCCAAACTGTAAAGGCAAAAGAACATACACAAAATCTTTCGGGGAAAAATAGCACTTCTAATCCGCCTACAGAAGCAGAAAAGAAAGCCGCTAATAATGATGCCTTACATACACAAAATGCAGCAAGTAAAACAAATGATACAAATGATAATCCAAAGTTAGCAGATGCGTTGCAGCAATTAGCTCCACATATTGGCGCGACAATGCTTGCATTATCACTACTCGGATCTTTAATTTATACAAAACTAATTGCCAAACCTTTTCAATATATGAGCGATGCTTTAAAAGATATTATGAATCTTGATTTCTCAGATAAAAAGCTACTTAACAAAAATACAGATCAAACAGATTTTAATTTGCAAGTAGCTGCTTCACAAGTACCAAATATTGTGAAGAATTTACATGCAAGCAATCAAGATTTAAGAAATGAGCTCAAGAAGGAACAACAATTAGAACAATCTCGTAAAGAATTTATGTCTATGGTATCCCATGAATTAAAAACACCAATCGCAGCCGTTATGGGACAACTAGATGGCATGATTCACGGAATTGGAGCTTATAAAGATAGAGATAAGTATTTGAAACGTTCCTACGAGATGATGCAAGACATTAACATATTAACGGAAAAAATGTCGGAATTATCCAAAATACAAAACCCTCAATTTAAACCTAATTTAGAAGTCATTTCTTTATCTAATATTATTGAGGATGTTATGAAGAAAGTAGATTACTTTGTATCTGTAAAACAATTAAATGTACAATCTAATATTAAACACGACGTACAAATTTTAGCTGATCCTAAATTTATTCAAACTGCTATTTTTAACATTATTTCAAATGCAATTCATTATACAATTGACCATCAGCACGTATATATAAAGCTTTATGAAAAACCAAATGGTTACGCATTAGAAGTATTAAATACAGGTTCACAAATTGATGAAGATAAACTTGCTCATTTATTTGAGCCTTTCTATCGCGCAAACCCTGATAAACACGGTTTAGTACAAGGTAGTGGTCTTGGATTATATATCGTGAAACAAATATTAGATAAACATCAGTTTCCTTATGGGATACAAAACACGCCTCAAGGTGTAAAATGTTCTATTGTATTCCCAAAAGCAATGTAAAAACCTACTACAATTTCATACCCCAAATTCATACTTCGTATGAGTGGCGGAATTTTGTAGAGTATATGACTCTGTTTCGTTCGCCCGTTATCCTTATTTGGATAGCGGGCGTTTTTTATTACTTAAAAGGAGGATTTTTTATGGAAAAGTTTAAATATTCATTGCTCGTTTTATTCGGTGCTTGCAGCTATGGCATACTTTCAACTATTTTCAAACTCGGATTCATAAATGGATTTTCAGCACATCAACTCTTAGGGGGACAATATGTCTTCGGATGGATTGGACTATTTCTACTCGTTCTTTTCTTTTCACGTCATAAAGTAACAAAAAAACAATTCTTTTCCTTACTAACCGTCGGAACAACAATGAGTATGACCGGGATTTTTTACGCTATTTCTGTAGAAGAACTACCCGCATCTATCGCTGTCGTCCTACTCTTTCAGTTCACTTGGATTGGTGTCATTATCGAAGCAATTGCAAATCGAACATTTCCAAGCCGCGATAAGATTATATCTATCCTTATTTTATTTGCTGGTACATTGTTTGCAGGTGGTGTATTTGAAGGCCTCGGACAAAGTTTTTCTACGAAAGGGATTATCTTTGGACTATTAGCTGCTGTCTCTTTTTCATTCTATGTTTTTGCAAGCGGGCGCGTCGCTACGGATGTTCCGCCTTATACGAAAAGCTTCCTTATGACAACAAGCGCTACTCTTATCGTATGCCTATTCTTTCCGCCAACCTTTTTAACAGACAGTGCTTTGCAAGCCGGTCTATGGAAATATGCTTTCTTCCTCGGATTATTCGGCGTTGTTGTACCTGTCATTTGTTTTTCAATCGGTGTACCAAAGGTTGGAACAGGGCTTGGTACGATATTAGGTGCAGCTGAATTACCAACTGCTATTATTGCTTCTATTACACTTGTACATGAAGTCGTAACGTTCATGCAGTGGATTGGAATTATTTTCATATTGGTTGGGATCTTCACTCCTCAGCTGCTTACGGCTAGGAAAGAAAGGAAACAAAATCGCGTGCATAGCGCTTGAAAAAATACAGAATTTATATAAAAGATATAACTGCAATTAAAATAAGTAAATTTATCTGGAGGTATAAATGACTATTTTAAGCATCGTATTTTTTGCTATTATGTGTATCTTCTTCCTAATAAGATATATGAAAGAAAAGAAATTTTACGATTTACTTCTCATTCCCGTTTGTATATATGCAGGAGCAGTGAAAACTCCTTTCGTAGAGTACTTAAACTTTAATACTACATTTAAAATAACGTATGATATTGCAGCTATTATTCTTGTAATCCTTGCTGTACTTTTCTTTTTGAAAGATAAGAAAGAGAATCATACTGCATAACAAAAGACCTTTCATTTACTTGAAAGGTCTTTTTCTCTATCTCATTTTACCGCTCCATACAGCTTCTCTATCTCATGCTCAATTTGTTTTACATCGATTCGCTCAAATAATGGCTGTACGTTATCAATTCTACTTGGCAACGTATTTTGCGGTTCCCAATTTCGTTTCACAATCGACAATGTGTTTCGAACTCTTTCACTTGAAAATGGTAAAAACGGTTCAAGGAGATTTGCAAAATTAGCGATAAGATACACACAGTTATAAATCGTTTCTTCACATGAAACTGGATCATCTTCTCTTTGTTTCCAAGGCTGCTTTTCATCAAAATATTTATTTGCAAAACGTACTGCATCAAATATTGTTTCTAACGCCACCTTAAATTTAGTTTGCTCAATCGCCTCTCCTACATGTTTATATAATCCTTCTACTTTATCTTTCAGCTCTACCTCAATACTTCCCTTCGGCACGATACCACCATAATATTTTTCAATAAACTTTAATGTCCGGTTCACAAAGTTCCCGTATGCACCTAATAATTCACTATTATGACTGTAAATAAATTCCCGCCATGAAAAATCAGTATCGCGATTTTCTGGTGCGTTGACGGTTAAAAAGTAACGAATAGAATCTGGATCATAGCGTTCTAATATGTCAGGCACCCATACTGCCCAATTTTTACTTGTAGATAATTTTCTTTTTTCAACTGTTAAATATTCATTCGAAACGATATGACGCGGGATTGCTTCCTCCCCTATTCCAAGTAATACCGCTGGCCAAATGACCGAATGAAACGGAATATTATCCTTTCCGTGCACATAATATGTTTTCGCTTCGCTATCCCAAAACTCTTGATCATCTTTCCCTGTTTCTTCAGCCCAATGTTTACTCGCTGAATAATAGCCTGTCACTGCTTCAATCCATACGTAAATTTTCTTATCTTCATACCCTTCTACTGGAATTGGTACCCCAATTGGTAAATCACGTGATACGGCCCTATCTAGTAATCCTTCCTTTACATATCTCTCTGTTAGTTGAATCGCATTGTCGCGCCATGTCCCTGTTTGCTTGGCAATTTCTACAGCCCTTTTAATTTGCTCCTGAAATGTATGCAATGCGAAATAGAAATGCTCTGTTTCCTGTACAGATGGTGTACTACCACATAACTTACATTTCTTTTCTAACAAATCGAGTGGATCTAAAATAGCAGAACACGCATCGCATTGATCTCCTCTTGCTGCTTCATGGCAATGTGGACATATTCCTTCTACATAACGATCCGGTAAAAACTGCGTACACGTTTCACAATACGCTTGTTCCACTATTTTTTTATAAATATGTCCTTCTTCTAATAAACGTAAAAAAACATTTTGAACCGTTTCATGATGGTGCTCACTATCTGTACGTGTATAGCAATCATAAGTAAAACCAAGGCTACGAAAACATCGCTGGAACTCTTCATGATACTGATCAGCAATTTCCTTCGCTGTCACACCTTCTTGTTTTGCTCTAATTGCAATCGGTGTTCCATTACAATCACTTCCCGAAACATACAACACATTCTCACCTTTGGACCGGTAATAACGTGCTAAAATATCTCCAGGTAATAAACTCGCAATATGGCCAAGATGTAATGAACCATTCGCATACGGCCAAGCGCCCCCAATAAAAATACTCATCTTACATTCCTCCTTTAAAATATAAAAAGCCCCACCCCTATCTTAAAAAAGATAAGGGCGGGGCTGTATAAACAGTCGCGGTACCACCTTATTTCGCCAATTACTCACATAATTAGCCTTAACAAGTACGGAGCTATATACTCTTATACTGTGGTTTTGATAACGAGTACCAACTCTCGTCGCCGCCTACTATTATCATTCGATAAATTCAGGACGAAGCTCAAAGGCCATTGTTCAAATGAATATTCTTGCTTCTTCTCAGCTACCGAAGCTCTCTGGAAAGAATGTGTTCATCCTACTTTTCCTTTTCAACGCTTTTACGTATAACAAGTATTGTACGACTTAATCACAGAAAAATCAAACTTTTATCCAGAAAGAAAAGGAAATTCCATCCCCCCGCCGAATACCTATACGTTCACAAAAGGAGTGATAACATTGAACCAAAAACAACTAAGCACTATAAATGAAAAAAGCTGGAATACAGCTGCTTATGAAGCTTGGACGAATCGCCATGGGGCGCCAGAGGATTATGCAAAAAAAATTATGGAAGATCCCACACGCGAAGTAGCACATTATTTACCTTACATACAATCTCCAAAAGGAAAACGTATTATTAACTTACTCGGCTCAAAAGGAAATAAAGCTGTCGCACTTGCCCTTTTAGGCTCTGACGTAACAGTTGTTGATATTTCAGCAAGTAATGCAAAATATGCAAATGAACTTGCGGACGCAGCAGGTGTCTCTATCCAGTATGTCGTTTCTGATGTATTAAATGTGCAGCTCTCCGAATCATTTGATATCGTATTGCTGGAACTTGGTGTACTCCATTACTTTCTAGATTTAAAACCACTCTTTCAAAAAATTGCTCCTTTACTTAAGCGAGATGGAATGCTTATCCTTCGTGACTATCATCCTGTTTACACGAAATTATTAGGAGTCGACCACCCATCATTTCAGGCCAATGGAAATTATTTTGATGAAGAATTGATTGAAGATGATGTTGCTTATAGCATCCTTCTTACAGAAGCACAGAAAGAATCGCTACCTAAAACAACCATCCGTCGCTGGACGCTAGGAGAAATCATTACAACAATTGCAGAAGAACGTTTTAAAATCGAAAAACTAGTTGAAGAACATGGATCTCATCAAAGATGGGTCTTTCCTTCTACTGCACCAGAAGGAATCGAAGAACGTATCCCTGGTCTATATACAATAATTGCGACAGCATGCAAAAAAGGATCCCTTCACGGATAGGATCCTTTTTGCATGCTCACGCATATAAGTTGAGGTTGGAGATTACCATAATTCTGTAGAATAGGACACAAGATATTTCAACATTTCGTCTCTGACTTACGTCGTCAAAAAGGGGTATGACCAACATAACGAAGAGTAATGTTTTTAGTTGATACTGATAATCGTTATCAACTAATTAGAAGTATACATGATGTCATTTCAAATTTCAATAGCATTTCTAATATTTATTTATGAATTTTATGATATGCAAATGTATACATTTTAAGAACTTTTTCTAATATCAATCTGACTACTTCCATTATCTGCTATAATTTTCATTGAACAGATTAATAACTTCATAATAATGTTTTTATTAATTTTGTTTTAAATATCTATAAATCATAATAAATAGTTTAAATGAGGGTAGGGGTAACGATGAAATATGTTAGTATTCGAAAAAAACTACTGTTCACACTCTTAAGCATTTCTTCTTTATTTAGCATTGCTCTTATTGTGATTCTTTCATTCGCCATGAATCAAGCAAGTGAAATCGAAACGTTAAAAAATGATGTATCAAAAAGAGCGACGATTTTAAAAGAACGTGGCGATTGGTTCCAAGCACAAGTTGCTGGTTTACAAGAATATTTGCTATCACATGATCAAAAAGGATTAGATAAGTTCAATCGAGAAGGGAAAAAATTAGCTGATACTAGAGAGAAAGTAACAAGTGACAAGAAGCTCCCAGAAGGAATGAAAGAAGCTATTTTAATGGGGGGAAAATGGCGTAGCGTCATAGATAATGAGGTACTACCTCTTGCGCGTGAAGGAAAATGGGAAGAAGCATCCAAAATTGCTTTATCACAAACAGATTATGTAAATGATCTTTTAGGTCGTTTTAATAAATATACAAATGAAGAGAATGAGAAACGTGACGCATTAATTGCTGATGTCGAGTCTTCTTCATCACTTATTCAATATATTATTTTCTTCTCACTCATTACATGTACATTAACGTCTATCTTATTAGCATGGTGGTTCTCTGGTAAACTTGTTAAACCAATTCGACAAATTGATGAGAAGTTAAAAGAATTAGCTTCTCAAGATGGAGATTTAACGGCTAGATTACACGTAACAAGTAAAGATGAAATTGGTGACATTGCAAATTCCTTTAATCAAATGCTCACTAACTTACAGCATATAATAAAACAAGTTCAACAAACATCAACAAGTGTAAAAGAAGCTTCCGAAAATGTATTTATCGAAACAACCGCTTCTATGGAAAATACCGCAAGAACCCAAGAAACTATGAATACTCTTGAACACAATATTCGTTCACAAGTTTCTAGCATTGAAGAAAGTTCAACCGCAATGGATGACATGGCAACGAGTGTTCAGCGTATCGCTGAGTCCGCCTCTTCTGTTACTAGTTTAGCTGTCACAACTTCAGAAAAAGCAGATGATGGGAATAAAGTCATTGAGAAATCTATTACACAAATGCATACAATTAACGAAGCTGTTAACGCTACATCACAAGTAGTTGAGCGACTCATTACACATACAAATCATATAGATACTGCACTTCAATCTATTTCGAATATCGCCGACCAAACAAATTTACTCGCTTTAAATGCTTCTATTGAAGCAGCTCGTGCTGGTGAACATGGAAAGGGATTCGCTGTTGTTGCCGATGAAGTTCGAAAACTTGCTGAACAATCTCAACTAGCCGCAACTGACATTAACCATTTACTTCATCAAATTCAAGCTGATACAAAAATAGCAAATGACATGATGACACAAGGTCAAGCAGAAGCTTCTGAAGGAATTACGGTTATTCGTACCGCCGGATCTTCATTCTCAGAAATTGTTAACCACATTAACAAAGTCTCTACACAAATGCAAGAAATGTCTGCAACTGCTGAAGAGATGGCTGCAAGCTCTGAAGAAATGAACGCAGCTTTAAATACTATCGCTTCTATTTCAAACGAAGTTGCTGCAGAAACATCACAAACAGCACATTCGGCTGGTGATCAAGTAAACAAAATGAGTATCGTGGCTAAAAAATCATCTGAAATGAAAACAATCGTACAAGAACTTGAAGTTCTCGTCTCTCATTTCAAAACAAACGCTTAAAGTGAAAATGACACGAGCTCAAAGGTATAGGAATGAAAGTTTTACAGTCTCTCTTTTTTCACTTTAAAATATCTCTTTCTATCTCTCATTCCGTCTGCTATAATTCCTAAAGGAAATAAGAAAGCTTTATTCCAACTGGAGTAAAGCTTTCTTTCAATTTTTTACATTTATTAATTCTAATACTAAGATTTCACAAAGGAGGCTTTTAATTATATGAATTTTGTAAGTATCAGAAAAAAACTTATGTTCATGATGGGAACGATTTGCGCTTTATTTGGTGTCGCCTTAGCATTTATTTTATTTTTTGCTATCGACCAATCTCGTAAAGCTGAAACATTACAAAAAGAAATTTCTCCACTGGCAACAGAATTGAAAGAGCGTGGAGACGCTTATCAAGTACAGCTCTCTGCTTTAAGAGGTTATTTACTACAACATGATCAAGTCGAATTAGACAAGTTTAATGAAATGAGTAAACGTCTTGAGGATTCAAAAGATAAACTTCTTTCTAATCCAAATGCTTCTTCGTCCGTAAAAAGCACAATGGAATTAGGGTCTACTTGGAGAAAGTTCGTTGAGGAAAAAGTATTCACTCTTGCAAAAGAACAAAAATGGGAAGAAGCTTTACAAGTAGCTTCTTCAGAGAACGGAACTGTCTATAAAGTAATTGGTGACTTCACAAATTACAGTAATGAACAAGCTAAATTACGTGAACAATCTATTGAAAAAATTGACCAATCTGCACTCTTAATCGAATATGTTATTTTCTTATCACTTGTTATTTGTATTGTCGCTGCAATTATTCTTGCATGGTGGTTCTCTGGTAAACTTGTGAAACCAATTCAACAAATTGACACGAAGCTAAAAGAATTAGCCTCTCAAGAAGGTGACTTAACGGCACGTCTACAAGTAAATAGCAATGATGAAATCGGTGCTATCGCAACATCATTTAATAAAATGTTAGAAAACCTACAACATATCATTAATCGTGTTCAAAAAACATCAGTGGAAGTACAAACTGCTTCTGAAAATATGCTAGAAAAAACAACTACATCACGCGAAGCAACAATAAAAGTTCAACGATCGATGTCTAATTTAAATGAAAGTATTCAATCTCAAACTGCTAGTATGGAAGAAAGTTCAACTGCAATGGACGATATGGCAGTAAGTGTTCAACGTATTGCTAATTCTGCGTCCTCTGTAGCAGAATTGGCTGTAGCCACTTATGAACATGCGAATGATGGAAATAACGTTATCCAAAAATCTATTACACAAATGACAACGATTCACGAAGCTGTAAATGCTACGTCAGAAGTAGTCGAACGTCTAATCACTCATACGAAATATATTGATACAGCTTTACAATCTATATCTAATATTGCTGAGCAAACAAACTTACTTGCTTTAAATGCTTCTATTGAGGCAGCTCGTGCTGGTGAACAAGGAAAAGGATTTGCTGTCGTAGCTGACGAAGTTCGAAAGCTTGCTGAACAATCTAAAACAGCTGCAACAGACATTAATCAATTACTTCATCAAATTCAAAATGATACAGAAATTGCCAATTCTATGATGTCTCAAGGGCGATCTGAAGCATCAGAAGGTATTAACGTTATTCGTGAAGCAGGTTCTTCTTTCACAACAATCTTGGAGCAAGTAAATCAAGCTTCTACTCAAATGCAAGACATATCAGCAACTGCTGAAGAGATGGCTGCAAGTGCTGAAGAAATGAATGCTTCACTTAATAACATCGCTTCTATCTCGACCGAAGTATCCAGCGAAACCGCCGCAACGGCACAATCTGCTGAACAGAAAGTTATCGTTATGAATGAAATGACAGTAACTGCTAGAAAAATGAAACAAACAGTTGAAGAGTTAGATCAACTCGTATCTCATTTTAAAACAGAATAGATTTTCAAAAATATCCCTCTTTCAAAGAGGGATATTTTTTTGAGCTCATTTCCTGCACATTATACTCATTTCCGTTATAATGAGAATCGATATCATTAAAATATAGGAGGGGCTGCTTATGTCACAAGAAGCATTTGAAAATAAATTATTTGCCAATTTAGAGGCTGTTATTGACCCTGAACTAGGTGTTGATATCGTTAATCTTGGATTAGTGTATGATGTTACAGCAGATGAAAATAATAATGCTGTCATTACGATGACTATGACTTCTATCGGTTGTCCAATGGCTGGGCAAATCGTATCAGACGTTAAAAAAGTATTATCAACGAACGTACCTGAAGTTAATGAAATAGAAGTAAATGTCGTTTGGAATCCACCGTGGTCGAAAGAACGTATGTCACGTATGGCGAAAATCGCATTAGGTATTCGCGACTAAATAAAGTGGAAATTTCATCATTTGCGGATAGCGGGATAAAGAAAAGACCTGACTAGGATGTCAGGTCTTTTCTCTTATTATTTTACACCTACTGCATCATAAGCTTTCGTTACAGCTTGTACAGCTTTAGAGTTTTTACCATATAAATCTTCAGCTGACTGAAGAGCAGCTTGACGCATCATTTTGAAGTCAGAGTTTGCAGTTAAATATTTCGTAAGAGCACGGTAGTAAATTTTTTCTGTCGCTTCACGGCCCACTCCAGTTACTTTCACGCCGTAATGATCTCCGCCTTCAGATACTAAATATGCAGCTTTATTGTTAATACTGCTGTTAATATGAACACCACCATTATCAGCTGTTCCAGTATAACGTTTACTATAGTGATCTGGGTAACCTTCACTTGGTTTTAATGGATTTGGAATAGACGCTGGATCTTTAAGAGAGCGAAGTGCATCACCAGGTTTATCAGGTGTATAAATATCAGCACCTAAATCCCAGCTCTTCTTCTCAACCATAACACCCATAATATCAGATAACGATTCATTTAACGCCCCTGACTCATTTTTGTAAACAAGGTTTGCTGTATGTTCAGTTATAGCATGCGTTAATTCGTGACCGATAACATCAAGTCCAGCAGATAATGGAATGAACGTTTTTCCATCGCCATCACCGTACATCATTTGCACACCATTCCAAGCTGCGTTATTCCAAGCTGTACCTACGTGAACAGTTGAAATAAGCTTCGCACCTTTATCATCGAAAGAGTTACGATTAAATGTCTTTTTGTAGTAATCATATACTTTTCCTGCATTTACATGCGCATCAACTGCAGCTTTATCTTCGAAGAACTTAGATTTACTTTCAACTTCTTCTCCTGTATATCCAAGCCATTGTGAGAATAAATTAAACCAGTTCTCGTCCATATTTTCTGCATCAAATGTATGAACACCTTGTCCTCGTTTACCATCAAACAAGTTGAATTGTCCTGTTTTCGTATCTTGAGCAATTTCAAATGATTGTCTAGCACCTAATACTCCGTAACCAAATCCAGTAATGTTATCTACAGCGTTATATTTCTCAATAACATTTCCATTCGTTGCATCAACAAAATAATGCCAATATCCTGGAGCTGGTTTTGAAATCGATGCCTTAACTAAGTATGCAAGGTAGTAATTACCGTCCTTTTCATATACAAATAAATCTTTTTTCACACCGTCATAACTCTTTACTTTACCAATTTCTTTCTCAATATCTGCCTTTGCAATTGTTTCTGCTTGTTCCGCAGTAATGCTTGCAGCTGCAGGAATATTTTTATCATCTAAATTCGGAATAACTTGTCCGAAGAATGCTTTTACATTATTCTCTTTATCAAGTGTAACAGTTTGATCAGAACCGTACACAGGAATGTTATTATGTTTCTCAACTAGCTTCACATGTGTCGTATCAGATTCAGCGTCTTTTTCTTCCCCAACGATATTAAAATGCTTTTCAATATTTCCTGCTAATTTAAACATATCTTTCTTACTCTCTAAGTATTGAAAGACTGTCTCTTTTTTATCTAGTCCTTCCGGTGCTTTCCATTCTTCACCTATGTATGCAGGTGTTTTAAATTCTTGATGATATTGAATTTTTTGTTCTTCCGCTTTCGTTGTCGTTGCCCCAAACGCTCCAAATCCCCCGGCGATAACAGTTAACGCTAATGCTGATGAAATGACTTGCTTTTTCACTATAACATTCCCCATTCCCATAAAGATTTTTGACACTTTTATACAATTCTTATTTTCCCAGCCGATACCTCTACCAAAAATTTGAGAAACATTTTTCAGACAATTCCAATCAAAAAAAGAAGACATCTATCGGATGTCCTCTTTTCTATAAACCTTTTATTGTTTTTTCAATTCAATTGCTAAATAGTGTGATTGCTCTTTCGCTTGAATGTGAATATCTTCTTCTACCGCTTCTGCTGCATCCCGCATAACAAACGTTTCACCATTTATTACACTGCTTCCTTCAATTTGTACAAGGTACAATTGACGGCCTTCTTTCACTGGAAAATGAATTTCTTTTCCAGCCTCTAATGATAAAGAATATAAATTCGCATCTTGGTGAATTTGAATTGGTGCATTTCCTTCTACTGAAGATACCATATGGAACCATTCATTTTTACGCTTGCTCCAATCAAATTTAAACTCACCATAGTTTGGTTTATGATCTGCGCGGTCTGGTAAAATCCAAATTTGTAATAAACGCAGCGTTTCATCGCCTAAATTATGCTCGCTATGAAATACACCCGTGCCAGCACTCATATATTGAACATGTCCACGCTCAATCGTTCCGCGATTTCCCATGCTGTCTTCATGTGTTAAAGCACCATCCACAACGTAAGAAATAATCTCCATATCACGGTGCGGATGCATATCAAAACCAGTTTGCGCCGCTACTAGATCATCATTAATAACACGTAACGCTCCGAAGTTCATGTTATTTGGATTGTAGTAATTGGCAAAAGAAAAATGAAAATGTGTATTTAACCAACCATGATTTGCTCTGCCCATATTTTTATGATCAACTTTTCTAAACATATCCTTCACCTCATACTATCTCGAATTCGAGATTTATTTTAAAATTTTTTCTTACTGTAACTTTTTTAATAGTGTTAATAACTGCTTTTGTTCCTCTATATTTAAATTATGAAACTTCTCTGCTTGGAACGTTTCTTGAGGTGGGACGATTTCCTCATATAAAGCTCTTCCCTTTTCTGTTAAAGAAATATATTTCGTAGTACCCTCTTGTTCACGCAAAATCCACTCAAGCTGCTCCATTTTATTTAAAAGCTGCGTTACATTTCCTTTCGTAACAAATAGCTTATTCCCAAGTTCTTGCTGCGTTAAACGATTATGTCCTCCAACTTGAGCTAACACATCAAACTGGGCGGCAGATATATTCCATTTTTTCAAATGCTGATTCGTCTCACGGATGCTCTTATTATAAAAGCGTGACAAACGAAACCATAATAGTAGCCCTAGTCTATCTTCTGTTTTCATTTCATCACCTCGCTCGTTTCATATCATTAGTTTAGAACTAAACTTAATAAAAGTCAAATACTTATTTTTAATAAGCATAAAAAGCACAGCGCTATTTCTCCACTATGCTTTACATTAACTTTCTACTCTTATATTCATCTAATTTCCTCTCCGCGAACTTCCTCGCATCTTTTTCAATCCACCGCTCTTCGTACCGTTCACTTCCCACATACAATATATCTCTCTTATGCTGCATCGCATGGCGGAATTCATGCAGTAGCGTTTTGAGAACTTGATCATACTCTTCCCACATACAAACGAAAATTAATTGCTTTTCTTTATGATAAAAACCACCTACTGGGAATAGGAACTCTTCTTCCTCTTCCCCTAATGATAGAAGCACATCATTTGCATCACACGTATCACAAAAAATAACGGGCGTTTTACATACTTCAATAAGAGAAAACAAATCCTCTCTCAACTTTTTGACATCCCAAGGAAGCTCCGAATCCAACACATACCAATTCTCTACCTGTTGATATACATTTTGAAACTGGAGTTCCATTTCTCTTTATTCCCCTTTCCAAGCACCCTTTTTCTATATGTATGCCACAATATGGTAAATATTAAACGTATTCTTTCATCCTTGAAAAAATGCCAATAAAAAAGGAATCTACGTCGACATAGATTCCTTTTCTGTAATCACTTTTTTTTCATCATTTTTTTTAATACAAAATAACCAATTGCACAAAAAATAGCAGCAAGTGCAAAGTATTTCACATATGGCCCCGCAACTTTATTAATACTTTCCCACTCTGTTCCTAATTTAAAACCTAAATATACAAACACAATTGACCACGGAATAACAGCTAATGTAGTTAGCGTAATAAACTTAGCATGTGACATTTTCGCAATACCCGCTGGTATCGAAATAGCATGACGCACAACCGGAATAAAACGTGCGGTAAAGATAACGCCAGTTCCATAACGATTAAACCAATCTTCAGCATAATCAATATGTTTCTTCTGAATTAAAATATATTTTCCATATCGCTCAAGAACAGGTCTTCCTCCATATCGACCAATCCAATAAATGAATAGTTGTGCAATTACACCACCAATTGTACCGAACGCAACAGCGCCCCAAAATGTAATGCTTCCTGTTGATACTAAATAACCTGCATAAGACAATACGATTTCACTTGGAATAACCTCTAGCATTAATCCAAGCATAATCCCCCAATAACCAAGTCCTTCTAAAAAAACTAAAACCGAATGGATCAACTCTCCTAACATCATGTACCTCTCTTTACTGTTTTCATTACAAAAATGAAAGTACAAGCAGGAAATATCTTGTACTTTTATTTTTTAAAATTTAGTTTAGTTAGTCTTCGTATCCCACTTAAAGATTTTATTTAAGAATTTATATACATTCTTCGACTCTTTTGTCAGAAGTGGGCCTAAAATGGATAGTATAAGCACGTATAGTGCTGAGAATGGTTTCAGTACTGACATTAAGCCACCGGCGATACCGATATTAGCCATAATGATGGAGAACTCTCCTCTTGAAACGATTGTTAATCCGATATTTGTTGATGCTTTATGAGATAATCCAGCTTGTCTTCCTGCGATCATTCCTGCTACAAAGTTACCGATTATCGTAAGAAGGACAGCACCTAACGTTAACCATATCGCTCCGCCTAATGAGAACGGATCAATACTTAACCCGAAGCTGAAGAAGAAAATAGCTCCGAAAAAGTCTCTAAATGGAACAACAAGATGTTCAATTCGGTCACTATGCTCTGTCTCAGAGAAAACTAATCCTAGAAGAAGTGCTCCAATTGCTTCTGCAACGTGAATTGTTTCTGAAAAACCAGCAATGAAGAATAAAGAAGCAAATACTACAATAATAAAGATTTCATCTGAGCTAATATTGAGCAATTTATTTAATAAAGGCGTAGCCTTTCTAGCTACTATAAAGAATAGAAGCATATATCCTAAAGCAATTCCAATTGAAGTAAGGGCACCTAAGAAGGAAGCGTGATCTCCAAGTACTAAACCAGAAACAACTGATAAATATACAGCAAGGAATATATCTTCAAACATAATAATTCCTAAAATTAATTCGGTTTCATTATTACCAGTTCTTCTTAAGTCCACTAACACTTTAGCAACGATAGCGCTAGAAGAAATCGTAATAATACCCGCAATAATTAAGATTTCTAGTAATGGGAATCCCATTATAAATCCGTATAACAAACCAAGTGAAAAGTTAATTAAAATATAAATCGTTCCGCCAATCGCAATAGAGCGTCCAGATTTAATTAGTTTTTTCATTGAAAATTCTAATCCTAGATAGAATAGAAGGAATAGAACCCCAATCCGTCCAAGGAAGGAAATTACACTTGCACTTTCAATAAATTTGAGATCGATAACACCTATTGTCGGTGCATGCGGTCCTACTAACATTCCAAGAACGATTAGAAAAGGAATTACTGAGAATTTAAATTTTCCAGCAATTACTGCTGCAATTGCCACTAAAACTAAAGCTGTACCAACTTCAAAAATTAACGTATCCATCTAATCAGTCCCCCCTATTTGAAAGTAATTCATTAATGATTTTTTTTATTTCTTCTCTCTCACCTGAAACTACAAGCATATCTCCTTCTTCAATTACTGTTTCTGGTCCTGGATTAAATAGCTTCTTCATGTTCTTCTTCATAACTGCGATTATGGTTACGCTATATGTTTTTCTTATTTCAAGATCGCCAATTGTTTTTCCGATTGCTGGAGCTGTATTCTCCACTTTGAACCACTCAATCGCTAAACCTTCAAAAACCATCTCAACATTTTCTAACGCCCTAGGCTTATATACCATTCCACCTAATATTGCCGCGATTTGTCTCGCCTCTGAGTCACGTAGTGAAATACTTGAGATGCTTTCTTCATGGTCTGAATCAAAATGATACATTTCTCTACGACCATCATCATGAATGACAATTACCATCTTTTCATTACCTTTTGTAACGATTTGAAACTTATAACCAATACCTGGAAGTTCACTTTCTCTAATATTCATTTTTAGCTCCTCCATAACTTATTTATTTTAATTTTCTGTTTTTCTGTCTTTTATTCATCCAATCAGCTTTAGAAATTCTAACCACTCAGGATATTTGTGATTTGGAAATCTTTTATTGTAATAATAAGTGGACCCTAAAAAGATACTTAAAGATGTAATGATAAAAAATATATTACTTCTCATTTTCAAACTCTCAAGGCTTACTTTCCATAAAGAATCTTCTTTCAAATTATCCCCACCTTCTCGCTTTACATTTAGTTTTTTAAAATGTAAATAATTCTAAAAATATTACGATGTAACATAATCATAACACAAAAATGACTTAAGTAACATAATTTTTTAGAAAAATTGATTCTCGTATATTTTTTGCATATAATTTTCTTATTACGAAAAAAAGGAAGTGTATTATATGGTTGATATCTTTAGCAGATTCCTTGAGGTAACGAATAATATTTTATGGTCATATATTCTTATTGCAATGCTAATCGGCTTCGGTCTTTACTTCTCTTTTAAATTAAAATTTGTCCAAATTACTCATTTCAGTGAGATGGTCAGCTTAATTAGTAAAGGGTTTAATCGAAAAGAAAAAAAGAAAGATAGCATCTCCCCATTCCAAGCATTTTGCTTAAGTGCAGCAGCACGTATCGGTATCGGAAACTTAGCTGGTGTAGCATTAGCAATTTCAATGGGTGGACCTGGCGCAATATTTTGGATGTGGTTTATCGCAATTATCGGAGCAGCTACTAGTTTTGTAGAATGTACACTTGCGCAAATTTATAAAGTAAAAGATGGAAGTAGGTTCCGTGGTGGACCAGCATATTACATGGAAAAAGGGTTAAACAAACGCTGGATGGGCGTCTGGTTTTCACTTCTTATTACAGTTGCGTACGGATTAATTTTCAATTCAGTGCAAGCAAATACAGTAACAATAGCGTTTGAAAATGCTTTTGGACTAGGGCGAACAATCGTAGGAGCTCTATTAGCCTTATTAGTTGCAGTTATTATTTTTGGTGGCATTAAGAGCATTTCACGTATTACAGAAATGATTGTTCCGCCAATGGCAATCGTTTATATCGGCGTGGCTATTTTTGTCGTTATTAACAACTTCAGTATGTTACCAAGCATTTTCATGGAAATCTTTAACGGTGCATTCGGTTTAGACCAAGCCATCGCTGGTGGTATTGGAGCAGCAATCAAGTTCGGAATTCAGCGCGGTTTATTCGCTACGGAAGCAGGAATGGGTAGCTCTCCTAATGCAGCCGCAACATCTGATGTATCTCACCCTGTAAAACAAGGGCTTGTTCAAGCATTAGGCGTTTTCGTAGATACATTCTTAGTATGTACATCAACAGCATTTATCGTATTATGTTCTGGACTTTACAAAGGATCAAATTTAGAAGGTATCGAATTAACACAAAACGCATTAAGTTCACAAATTGGACCGTGGGCAAGCACTTTCTTAGCGATTATTATTTTCCTATTCGCTTTCAGTTCACTTCTAGGAAACTACTATTATGGTGAAACAAATATCGCATTCATTAAAGAAAGTAAAACATGGTTAATGATTTATCGTGTTGCAGTTGTCGGAATGGTATTCTTCGGATCAATCGCTGCTCTTAAAACAGTTTGGAGTTTAGCTGATTTATTCATGGGACTAATGGTATTCACAAACTTAATTGCCATCTCATTCCTTAGCAAATTTGCTTACGCTGCATTAGTAGACTATTTGAAGCAAAAGAAACAAGGAAAAGATCCTGTCTTCGTTGCAAACTCTATCCCTGGCTTAAAGAATACAGAGTGCTGGGATGGGCAGGATGTAGAAGAAAAACAAAAGGCTGTTTAACAAATAAAAGCGGAAGCGGCTCGTTCAGAATCGCAGGACACTTCAAGCTCTCGACCTTGAAGCGCTTTTTGCTTCGAGCGAGAGAGCGAAATGACCGGAGATTCTAGCCGCTGGAGCTGGATATCACTAAAAGCACAAGCGGCTCGTTTAGAACAAGAGCCATATCTCAAACAAAGGCCCTATTACTTCATCGTAATAGGGCCTTTTATTTACAACAGTTCATAATTTGTTCAAATTAATTCCAGCAAAAGGGTTGATTTATAGAGATTACTAGATTATAATAATTATAAATTAGTAATTGATATCACATAACAACTCAAAAGGAGATTGATCATAATGAACAAACAAGTAATCGAAGTATTAAACAAACAAGTAGCAGACTGGAGCGTTTTATTCACAAAACTTCACAACTTCCATTGGTACGTAAAAGGACCTCAATTCTTCACATTACACGAGAAATTCGAAGAACTTTACACAGAATCAGCTACTCACATCGACGAAATTGCAGAACGTATTTTAGCAATTGGTGGTAAACCAGTAGCAACAATGAAAGAATACCTAGAAATATCTTCTATTCAAGAAGCAGCTTACGGAGAAACTGCAGAAGGGATGGTCGAAGCAATCATGAAAGACTACCAAATGATGCTAGTCGAACTGAAAAAAGGCATGGAAATTGCTCAAGACTCTGACGATGAAATGACATCTGACCTACTACTAGGCATCTACACAGAACTAGAAAAACACGCTTGGATGCTACGTGCGTTCTTGAATCAATAATACTTAAAAGCGGAAGCGGCTCGCTCAGAGTCGCTTTTTTATGTAATGGTCGCACTTAACGGTACACGAAATTATATCAACGATTTTTCAAATATATCGATCATTACCCGCAATATATCAACGATTTTTTCATTATATCGATCATTACCCGCAATATATCAACGATTTGACAAAGGATATCGATTTGCCGACAAATCACGACAATATCAGCGCCCCTCTCCCCTACTTTTATCAATATATTACAATCTCATCTATGTTAAAATATAGGAAACACCCTTTAGCTTTTCCAAATTCATCATTTACTACTTAAATGACGGGAGTGGTTCAGTTGAAAGACTACTTAATTAGAGCATTTTTTGCGTTAATAACAGTTGGGATTCTCTTACTTATAGCTAATATTTTCAATATACGTGTCGGGGTTAAGGACTATGCTTTCCTCGTTGTCGTAGCAATTGGTGGCGGCTGGGGTGGCTGGTACCTGTATAAAAAACAAGGCAATCAAAATGATAAAGGCATTCCAAAGTAATATGGAATGCCTCTTTTATTGCCTTCTGTAATAAATAATGAAATTTAGACCACTAATACAACCAATCGCAATAAACATACAAAACGATTGTGGATCTCCACCTAGATTATACTCATCAACGATAAATCCGGACATAAACAACGTTATCGCTGAAACACCGATACACAATACCGAGATAAACCAAAGCAAAAATTCATTAATCAACTCTTTCTTCTGTCTCAAAACAATTAGCATAACAAGAATAGACGCTGCTAAAATACTTTTAAAAACCGGACGTAAATATACGAACTCCTCCATCTATCTCTCCTTTCCCCAAAACATTACATCTAAACATTAATATATTTAACCAAATTAAAAACACATGCCATCTTAAATTAAAACGACATGTGTTTCCGTATTTGCTATGATAGTTGCTTCCACTTCGTTCCCAAAACAGGACGCTCATAATTTTGGATTGCATGAATTAGTTTATCTGCTGTCTCAGCTGAAACGATCAATTCTTTATTTGATGGATTCATAAATCCTTCTTCTGCTGCACGTTCAACCATTTGCAAAATTGGTCCGTAAAAATCTTTTATGTTTAATAAACCAACCGGCTTATTATGTATACCAATTTGTGACCAACATACAACTTCAAATAGTTCTTCAAACGTTCCGTATCCGCCTGGAAGCGCGATAAAAGCATCCGCAAGCTCTGCCATTTTCGCTTTACGTTCATGCATCGTCTCTACTTCAATTAATTCTGTTAATCCTGTATGCACAATTTCTCCTCGAAATAGACCGCGCGGCATAACACCTGTTACACGTCCACCTAAACGAAGAACTTCGTTTGCTACTTCTCCCATTAATCCAACGCATGAACCACCGTATACAAGCTCATAGTCGTTCTCAACAAACATTTTACCTAACTGAATTGCCTGCTCTTTGAATTCTGGTCTCTCCCCTAAATTAGAACCTGCAAACACACAAATCTTTCTCATTCCTACACCCCGAAACTATATATTGTTATGATACAATTGACATTGTACAACATATTGAGGAGATGAGGAAGAAATGGATATCGTTGCATTTCAAAGATGGGTTGAGGAATTTTACGAAAAACGAAGCTGGTCACAGTATAATGCCTTTATTCGCTTAAATTTCTTAACCGAGGAAGTTGGGGAAGTTTCACGAGTCGTTCGTGCTATTGAAATTGGCCGCGATCGCCCTGATGAAGATGCGAAAACAGAAGAAGAGCTAAAACAAGAACTAAAAGAAGAACTTGGCGATGTACTATCTAACCTTATTATTCTTTCGCAAAAATATGATTTAGACTTACAAGACATTATGGACGCACACGTCGCAAAGCTTTCAAAAAGGTTCGAAGTATCTAAATGAGAATATTATCAATTATGGTATAATATTCTTGTCACAATACTAAGGGGGATTTTATGTTATCAAAAAAATTGCACGACGCATTAAATGAACAAATGAACTTTGAATTTTACTCTGCCCATGCTTATATGGCAATGGCTGCTTACTGTACAGCTGAGAGCTATGATGGATTCGCTAATTTTTTCCTTGTACAAGCTGAAGAAGAACGTTTCCACGCAATGAAGCTTTACAACTATATTAATGACCGCGGAGAGCGCGCTATTATTACTGGATTTGATAATCCGAATAACGAATACGAATCTGTATTAAACGCTTTTGAAGTCGCACTTGAGCACGAGCGTGAAGTAACGAAACGTATTTACAACTTATCTGATATCGCTTGGGACGAGCGTGAACATGCAACAATTACATTCTTAAAATGGTTCGTTGACGAACAAGTTGAAGAAGAAGCTTCATTCGATAGCATCATTCAAAAATTAAAACGTATTACAAGCGATTCAAACGCACTGTTTATGCTAGATGCTGAATTAGAGAAACGTACATTTACGCCTCCAGCTGAGTAATATTTCAATCACCTTAATACATGTATTAAGGTGATTTTTTTGTTTGCTCTCTATCTTAAAATCACCTTAAATTTCCTCATATTTGACATAGTGCCAGATATAAAATGGTATTATTTTCAATATAAAAACGAATATACGAGGAGAGGAAAAATGAATCAACGTGTAGAAGCTGTTGATGCAATTCGTGGTTTCGCTTTGTTTGGCATTTTACTAGTCAATATGACATTAATTCAATTTGGGTTCTTCACCAGTGAAAAACCAACTTATCTATTTGGCGATCTTGATAAAGGTGCTAATTGGTTTATTCAATTTTTCGGCACACATAACTTTATATCCCTATTTTCTTTTCTATTTGGGCTTAGCATTATTTTGTTACAAAAAAGTATTATCGCAAAAGGAAAAAAATTCTTCCCCACATACATAAGACGTATTATCATTCTTTTACTACTCGGCTACATTCACGGCACTTTTGTTTGGGAGGGAGATATTTTATTTGCATACGGAATAATCGGGATTTTTTTAATGATATTCATCAATCGAAAACCGAAAACTTTGCTTATTTGGGCGATTATTCTACTCGCACTTATTACACTTATGTCTTATCAAACTGATCCATCTACAAATATAAATGATTTCGCACCTTATACTGAAAAAGAACATAAAGTCCATCAAACTGGAAGCTATATGGATCACGTCAACTTTAGATTGACTGAAAATCCTTTTGATTACATGGGAATTGACGGTGCATTCGGATTATTTTTCATATCAGTTTTCGCAATAATTTTTATGTCTCCACTGTTCCTACTCGGAATGTATGTAGGGAAAAAAGGCTGGCTATTTGAGGTCAGTAAACATATACCTGCTGTCAAAAAAATATGGTTTGCCACCGGTCTCTTCTCTTTTACAATTAAAATCTTAGCTATGTTCATAAAACACCCGGTTTTAATTATGTTACAAGATGGCCTTACACCAGTAACTATGACCTTCTTTTACGGAAGCACAATCATTTTATTATTCCATTACAAAAAAGCAACCCGTCTACTAACATACATGGCGAACATGGGGAAAATGTCCGTTAGTAATTACTTAGCGCAATCTATTATCGCAACAACCATCTTTTACGCATATGGATTTGGCTTATACGGTAAAATCGGCTATTTCTTCGGTATTCTTTTAACCATCGGAATTTATACGATTCAATTATTCGTTAGCACCTATTGGCTCCAGAAATACCGAATGGGGCCAGTGGAATATGTGTGGAGACTGGGAACTTATTTAGAGAAACCACGTTTTAAAAGAGACTTGGATAAAGCAAGTTAAACAAAAAAAGCAATGAGCCTACGCTCATTGCTTTTCTTAATTTATTAAAGCATAACCCCAACGATAATCGCTGATAATATACTTACTAATGTTGCACCGTATACAAGTTTTAAACCGAATGATGATACAACGTTTGCTTGTTTGCCATCGATACTCTTCGTTGCACCTGCGATAATTCCGATAGATGAGAAGTTCGCAAATGATACAAGGAAGATAGATAAAATACCTACTGTACGAGCTGATAAATCACCAGCTACTTTACCAAGATCAAGCATTGCAACGAATTCGTTCGTTACTAATTTTGTTGCCATAATTTGTCCTGCTTGTAACATCTCTGATGTTGGAATACCCATTACAAATGCTAATGGTGAGAAGATGTATCCTAAAATGCTTTGGAATGTGATTCCGAAAATTGAATCAAATACACCGTTAATTGCTGTAATTAATGCCACGAAACCGATTAACATCGCCGCTACTGTTACAGCGATTGAGAAACCAAGCATAATATATTCGCCTAACATTTCAAAGAATGTTTGTTTCTTGTCTTCTTGTAATTCTAAAATATCGTCTTCTTCTTTTACTTCATATGGATTAATGATATGAACGATAATGAATCCACTGAATAAGTTTAATACAAGTGCTGTTACTACATATTTTGGATCAATCATTTTCATATAAGAACCGACAATTGACATCGATACTGTAGACATTGAAGATGCACAAAGTGTGTATAAACGATTTTTCGGTAATTTGCTTAGTTGATCTTTTACTGTAATGAATACTTCCCCTTGACCAACGATTGCAGCTGCTACCGCATTATATGATTCTAGTTTTCCTAAACCGTTAACTTTACTTAATAGGAAACCGACTGCACGAATGATAATCGGTAAAACTTTAATATGTTGCAGAATCCCGATTAATACTGCTAAGAAAATAATCGGTAATAATACTGTTAAGAAGAATGGTGCTTGTCCATCGTTTGCTAGACCACCAAATACGAAATTAACCCCAGCTTCCGCAAATTTTAAAATAGCGCCAAATCCATCTGCGATCCCTTTTACTAATACAAATCCGACCTTTGTATTTAGTAAGAAATACGCAAGTACCAATTGAATGACAAGCATAAGTGCAATTGGTTTATATTTAATTTTCTTACGATCTGAACTAATAAGGAAACCTAGTACAAACACTACAAGTAAACCGACTAGAAACATTACGAACTTCATATGTGAATCCTCCACTTCTCCCACAAGTTATTGGTCGTATAACGTATAACGAATGACGTCTGACCATTGTTGTTAAAAAAATTTAAAACCCCTAAAACTATTCAACTGTCATCTAAAATCAGTAAGCGTTTACATAAATTGCAATTTATAAAAGGTAGCTTCTTCTCTCCTACCATACTTGAAAGTCTGAAATTGATACCACCTACAAATCAAATTGTAAGCGTTATCTAGACGAAATGCAATATAAATTTTAAAAGATTTTTATATGTTAATATATTCCTAATTAATTGGTTTTTTCATGTAAATTTACCATAAAAAAATAGCCCTAGCTATGAGCTAGAGCCATCCTTTTTTTATAACATAACACCAACGATAATCGCTGATAGAATACTTACTAATGTCGCACCGTACACAAGGCGTAGACCGAATGATGATACAACATTTGATTGATTTTCATCGATACCTTTCGTTGCACCTGCGATAATTCCGATAGATGAGAAGTTCGCAAATGATACAAGGAATACAGAAAGAATACCAACTGTACGAGCCGATAAATCACCAGCTACTTTTCCAAGATCAAGCATCGCAACAAACTCGTTTGATACTAATTTTGTTGCCATAATTTGTCCCGCTGTTACCATCTCAGCTTGCGGGATACCCATTACGAATGCTAATGGTGAGAAAATATATCCTAAAATAGCTTGGAATGTAATACCGAACATGGAATCAAACAAGCTATTAATTGCTGTAATTAATGCTACGAAACCAAGTAACATCGCTGCTACTGTTATCGCGATTGTGAAACCAAGCATAATATATTCACTTAACATTTCAAAGAATGATTGTTTTTTCTTATTTTCTAATTTCAGTGTATCTTCTTCTTCTGTAATATCGTACGGGTTAATAATATGAATAATAATGAAACCACTAAATAAATTTAATACAAGTGCTGTTACTACATATTTTGGTTCGATCATTTTCATGTAAGAACCGACAATTGACATCGATACTGTCGACATGGAAGATGCACATAATGTATATAAACGATGTTTTGGGATTTTACTTAATTGATCTTTTACTGTAATAAATACTTCTGCTTGTCCAACAATAGCAGCTGCTACTGCGTTATATGATTCTAATTTCCCTAAACCATTTACTTTACTTAACAAAGTACCAATAGCACGAATAAATATTGGTAAAATTTTAAAGTGTTGCAGAATTCCGATTAAAACGGCAAAGAATACGATTGGTAATAACGCTGTTAAGAAGAATGAAACCTCTCCTTTATTAACAAGACCACCAAATACGAAAACGATTCCAGCTTCCGCATATCCAAGAAGTGCACCAAATCCATCTGAAATTCCTTTTACTAAAATATAACCAACTTGTGTATTTAATAAGAAATAAGATAATGCTAGCTGAATAATAAGCATAATTGCGATTGGTTTATACTTAATCTTCTTTCGATCGGCACTTATAAGAAAACCGAGTACAAATACAACGAGTAATCCTACAAGAAACATAACAAACTTCATTAATAAAATCCTCCATTTAACTCTTCATTAACGTTGAACGTCTGACTACTCAAAACAAGAAATAATCCGAACTTTCCATTCCCCCTCCAAAATCTTCAATCGGATAGGAAAAATCATAAAACCTCTTGTTTCAAAGGCATTTTCCATTCTAACACAAATCACAAATCATATCCGCACTTTTCTCAAAAAAATTACATTTTATTATAAAACGTCTATGAATGTTCGTCTTTTACTATCTGCAAATGGTTGAATAAAACAAAAAAAGAGCATCAAGTTTCACTTGATGCCCTTTTCATTATACCGCTTTTTCTTTATCAGCTACTGCTGGCTCATCCCAACACTCTGTATTGTTCAAACCTGGAATAGACTCCGCATAAAAGACTGGATCTTTCCCTTGTTTCTTTTGCTTAATATAATCTGATAACGCTGCGAAAGCATACTTAGAAAGGAATACAATTGCTACTAAGTTAATAACAGCCATAATTCCCATAAATAAATCTGCTAAATCCCAAACGATTTGAATTGTCGCTACAGATCCTAGCATAACCATACCAAGTACAGCAATGCGGTATGCATTTAATAACACTTTACTTCCATTTAAGAACTCAATATTTGTTTCACCATAGTAGTAGTTACCTACTAATGAACTAAATGCAAACAAGAAGATCGCAACTGCTACAAATATAGAAGCCCATGGACCGATATGTTGACTTAACGCCTGCTGCGTTAATTGAATTCCATTTAAATCAGCTGCATTATGCACATCTGATAAAAGAATAATAAATGCTGTACAACTACAAATTAATAATGTATCAGTAAATACCCCTAAAGTTTGAATGAAACCTTGTTTAACTGGGTGCGTTACGTTTGCAGTCGCTGCTGCGTTCGGCGCACTACCCATACCTGCTTCATTTGAGAATAACCCACGTTTTACCCCTAATAAAATCGCAGCTCCTAATCCTCCGCCTACTACTTCTTTAATTCCGAAAGCATGTAAGAAAATTTCTTTAAATACATATGGAATTGCCGTAATGTTTGTTACAACAACGAATAACGCCACTGCTACATAAATAATTGCCATTACTGGAACAATCATTTCAACCGCGCGAGCAATTCGTTTTACTCCGCCGAAAATAATAACTGCAAGTAAACCAGCCATAACAAGACCTACTAATCTACTATCTGTTTTAAACGCTCCATCAAAGGCAGCCGCTACAGTATTAGACTGTACAGCGTTAAAAATCAATCCGAAACTTACTGTTATTAGAACAGAGAACACAACACCTAACCAGCGTTTCTTTAAACCCTTTTCCATATAATACGCTGGGCCCCCACGGAATGCATTCCCATCTTTTACTTTATAAATTTGCGCTAATGTGCTCTCTACAAATGCAGAAGCACCCCCAATTACCGCGATTAACCACATCCAAAATACTGCTCCTGGACCACCTGCTGAAATCGCAATAGCTACACCAGCTAAGTTACCAGTACCTACACGAGAAGCTGTACTCATACAAAATGCTTGAAATGATGATACACCGCTCTTCTCTTTTTGCGCTTTCCTCGTTTTCGAGCTTGCTCCATCCCCAAGCAAACGAATCATTTCACCGAAGTAACGAACTTGGACAAATTTCACACGAAATGAAAAATAGAGCCCTAACCCAATTAACATCGCAATAATGACATATGACCAAAGGATATTATTTACATCCCCAATTACCCTAGCTAAAAAATCCATATTTGCATTGCCCCCTCTTCCTAACAATAAGAAAATTATATTCTAAAAACTTTAAGTAATCAAGAACTTTATGTGAGGTTTCATGACATGAGTACGTTAATTCTTTTAACATACGTGTTTTTTCACATAAAAATATAGCTATTACATGCATTTATCCAATACTCAATCACTTATCCTCTTCGACCAGCCATACTTTTAAAACAGTACGTTCCCCACAAATAACGAGAGAAACAAACAAAAAAAGTTATATTAATAATTACCTCTCACCCTTTTCATCATTTACTACAACAAAAAAGGCGAGCATCGAATTTACCTCGATGCTCGCCTTTTCAATTACACTGCTTTTTCTTTATCTGTTACCACTGGCTTATCCCAGCACTCTGTATTCGTTAAACCAGGAATAGAATCTGCACTGAAGACTGGATCTTTCCCTTGTTTCTTTTGCCTTACATAGTCTGTTAATGCCGCGTACGCAAATCGGCCAAGAAGTGTAATCGCAATTAAGTTCGTGATTACCATTAGACCCATAAATAAGTCTGCCATATTCCATACAACTTGAAGCGTCGCAACAGAACCGAATAATACCATTCCAACTACCGCAATACGGTAAATTGTTAACCACGTTTTGCTTTGTTTAATGAATTCAATATTTGTTTCACCATAATAGTAGTTTCCTAAAAGAGAACTAAATGCAAATAAGAAAATAATAATCGCTAAGAAGCTACTTGCCCATGGGCCGATTTGTGAGCTTAATGCATTTTGCGTTAATTCAATACCTTCTAAATTCGTTGCTTTATATGCACCAGAACATAGTACGATAAATGCTGTTGATGTACATACTAAGAATGTATCTACTAAAACGCCGATCGTTTGAATAAAACCTTGTTTTGCTGGATGCGTTACATCAGCTGTTGCTGCCGCGTTCGGCGCACTACCCATACCTGCTTCGTTCGCAAATAATCCGCGCTGAATACCATATTTCATCGCAGCACCGATACCGCCACCTACAGCTGAATCTAAACCGAATGCACCTTTAAAGATTTCCGTAAACACATCTGGTATTAAATAGAAGTTTTTAATGACAACAAAAATAGCTACCGCAATATAAACAAGCGCCATTGGCGGAACAATCATTTCCGACATACGTGCAATACTTTTTACACCACCAAAAATAATAACCGCAACTAATGCAGCTAATACAATACCAACAATATAACGCTCTAAACCAAATGCATTTTCAAACGCTAATGTTACTGTATTCGCTTGTACTGAGTTAAAAATTAAACCGTAACTAACTGTAATAAGGATAGAAAACCAAATTCCCATCCAACGTTTATTTAAACCTTTTTCCATATAATAAGCAGGACCACCACGGAAGCCACTGCCATCTTTTACTTTATAAATTTGGGCAAGCGTACTTTCTACGAAACTTGAAGAAGCCCCGATAATCGCAATAACCCACATCCAAAATACAGCTCCAGGTCCTCCCATAGATATAGCTAATGCTACACCAGCTAAGTTACCGATACCAATACGAGCTGCTGAACTCATACAAAACGCTTGGAAAGAAGATACACTACCTTTTTTACGCGTCTTTCCAGTTAATCCATCACTCATTAGTCGAACCATTTCCCCTAAATGAGTAATTTGTACGAATTTCAATTTAATAGAAAAATAAAGACCTAAACCAATTAACATTGCAATAAGAATATATGACCAAAGAATTGTATTTGTTGATGAAATAAATTGCTCTAAAATATTCATACAATTAACCCCTCCTTTTCTCCATAAAACGAATTATATTTAAAAAACATTCAAAAATCAACATTTTTCGACAATTTGCAATTTCCAAATATTAGCCAGGTTCACAGTAACAATATCTTTATGACTGACTACCCTCCCTCTAACTGTGCATACTAAAACAAAAAATAAATTCACAAACAACCCTATTGACAAAAACACCAACCTGTAACTATAATGATTACAACAGGTTGTAACAAACCTAATTACAACAAATTCATTTACTTTCAGATATACACTTTAACAAAACACTTTGGAGGGATTTATTATGAAAATCGGAATTATCGGAGCAACTGGTAAAGCAGGAAGTCGTATTTTAAAAGAAGCATTGGATCGCGGACATGAAGTAACTGCAATCGTAAGAAACGCTGCAAAAATTACAGAAGAAAACGTAAAAGTTTTAGAGAAAGATGTATTCTCTCTTACATCTAACGACCTGCAGGCATTTGACGTAGTTGTAAATGCATTCGGTGCTCCAGCAGGCGAAGAACACCTTCACGTAGATGCAGGAAACGTACTTATTGAAGCTATGAAAGGTGCACCAAATACAAAATTACTTGTAGTTGGAGGCGCTGGAAGCTTATTTGTAGACGAAGAGAAAACAACACGTGTATTTGAGACACCAGGTTTCCCGAAAGAATATCTTGCAACTGCTCAAAACCAAGGTAAAAACTTAGAAATTCTGCAACAAACAAATGACATCACTTGGACATTCATCAGCCCTTCTGCACTATTTGCATTAGGAAAACGTACTGGTTCTTATAAAGCTGGTAAAGACAACCTTCTTGTGAACGCAAAAGGTGATAGCTACGTAAGTTACGAAGACTTCGCAGTTGCAGCACTTGATGAAATTGAAAACCCAAAACATGTAAACGAACGCTTCACAGTAGTTTCTGAAGCTGAATAATAAAAAAATCTCGTAAAACATTATGTTTTACGAGATTTTTTTATTATTACACTTGTTCTAAACCATTTGGAGTAACCTTAAAGGAAATTTCTTCACCCTTCATTGCACCCTCTTTTTTATCTAGCACATTCTTTTTGTACCAATTCAAACGACTCGGTTCCGCATGGTATACTTTCAATATGTCTCCATACTCAAATGCCATTCCATTTACTTGCTCAGCAAAATTCTTTGAAGTCTCTTGTCCTTCTGCCGTTACATGCTTTTTCTCTTTTCCATTTTTATCATAAATCGTAAGTCCTATATACTGTTCATTTACAAAACGATAATGTATTTCATCATCGGTAAATGTCGCATGTAATTTCTTTTCTTCATGATTTAACGTAACGATTGAACTCGTTACATTAGCCACACCTTGGTATACTAGACTATCTCCATACGTCACTTCTAATGAAACTTCTGTCACTTTCTTATTCCCAAAGCGATCTTTCGTTTCTACTTTTACCTTTTGTTCGCCAATTTTTGTTGTATTTGGTTTTTCTACAAATCCAATTACTTCTCCGTCTTTTACTTGAACAAAGTTTTTTGCATCTAATTTTTCAGCGTTTGTTCCGATTACTACTTTTTGCGGTACAGTTGTCACTTCTTGCTTAGCTTCCATTCTTTCAAAGCCGTTTTCAGTAATTTTGAAGACTAGTTCCTTTATCTCTTTATTCTTTCCTTCTCCCGCATATACACCTTTTTTGTACCAGTGTAAGCGTGAAGATTCAGCATGATACACTTTCACCACATCTCCATATTCAAACGCTAGTCCGTTTATTTCCTTAGCAAAAGCTTCTGTACTCTCCAGACCTTTTACCTCTATATTTTTCTTCTCTTTTCCCTCTCTGTTGTACAGGGTGAATTCAAAATACTTTTCATCTTCAAAGTAATCATGAATCAAATTACTTGTATCTGTCGCACTCATTTTTTTCGCATCATGATGTAACGTTACAATTGATTTCATATCGTCACCACCATAGCTTAACCCATATACAAGTAAGCTATCTCCATATGTAACTTCTAGGGGAACTTCCGTGACTTGCTTATTTCCAAAACGATCTCTTGTTTCTACTTTTACTTTTTGTTCACCAATTTTTGTTGTAATCGGTTTTTCTACAAACCCGATTACTTCTCCCTCTTTTAATTGAACAAAATCTTTTGCCTGTAATTGTTCAACATTCGTTCCAATTATCACCTTTTGTGGTACTGCCGTTACTTCTTGCATAGCTTCCATTCTCTCGAAACCTTGCTCCGTAACTTTAAAGACTACATCATGAACACCATACTCCGTATCCACCAGTTCGTTCTTTTTGTACACTTTAAATCTATCAAATTCTCTTTGGTATACTTTTACTACATCGCCGTATTCAAAGGCCATTCCATTAAATTGTTCTGCAAATACTTTCGTATTCTCCGATGCTCTTACCGATAAAGCTTTCTTCTCTTTTCCATCTTTATCATATACAGTCATCCCCATATACTTCTCATCCGCAAATGAAGTATGCATTGGACCTTCTGAATCTGTTATACTAAATTTCTTTTCTTCATGATTTAATGTAACAATCGATTTAATATTCGTTCCGCCGTGCCATGTACCGAAGAACATAATGCTATCTCCGTAAATTACTTCTACAGGAACTTCTGTCACTTTTTTATTACCAAAGCGATCTTTCGTTTCTACTTTTACTTTTTGTTCACCGATTTTCGTTGTATTCGTTTTTTCTACAAAACCTACTACTTCTCCATCTTTCACTTGAACAAAGTCTTTTGCATTTAATTTTTCAGCATCTGTCCCGATTACTACTTTTTGCGGTACTGGCGTTACTTCTTGCAACATATCCATTCTCTCGAAACCTTTATCTGTCACTTTGAAGAATAGTTCTTTTGTCCCTTTTTTTTCACCTTGGCCAGTAAAGTTATTATTTTGATACCATTTCAAGCGATTTGGTTCTGCATGGAATACTTTCACTACATCCCCATACTCGAACTGCATACCATTTACTTGCTTCGCAAAGTTCTTTGAAGTTTCTTGTCCCTCTGCTGTTACATGTTTTTTCTCTTTTCCTTCTCCATCGTATAACGTGATCCCCATGTATAGCTCTTTATTAAAATACTCATGAATTTCTCTATCCATATCAGTTGCATGGAATCTCTTCTCTTCGTGCTTTAAAGTTACAATTGAAGCAATATCATCGTCATATCCTACATATGCAATACTATCTCCATAAACCACTTCTAATGGCACTTCCGTTACTTGCTTATTTCCAAAACGATCTTTCGTTTCTACTTTTGCTGTTTGTTTTCCGACTTTTGATGTAGTTGGTTTTTCTACAAAGCCAATTACTTCTCCTTCTTTCACTTCAACAAAGTTTTTCGCTTCTAGCTTTTCTACTTCTGTTCCGACTACTACTGTTTGTGGCTTTGCTGCTACTTCTTGAAATGATTTTACTCTTTCAAATCCATTTTCAGTAATTTTGAAGAATAATTCTTTTATTTCTTTATTTTTTCCTTCTCCCACATATAAACCTTTTTGATACCAATGTAAACGTGAAGACTCTGCATGGTATACTTTCACCACATCTCCATATTCAAATGCTAATCCATTTAATTCCTTGGCAAGAACTTCTGTATTCTCCAAGCCTTTTACCGCTACATTTTTCTTCTCTCTTCCTTCTGTATCGTACAGTGTGAACTCAAAATACTTTTCATCTTTAAAGTAATCGTGAATTAAATTTTTTGTATTTGTTGCACTAAATTTTTTCGTACCATGATGTAGAGTTACGGTTGACTTCAAGTCTCCCTCCCTAGTATAGTTCAATCCATATACAAGTAGGCTATCCCCATATCCAACATTCACTACAACCGGAATTAAATTCCTATTTCCTTTTCTATCTATAATTTCTACTTTTACAGTTTTTTCTCCAACTTCAGGCTTATCTTGCATAATCACACCTGTTGTCTTTACACCTTCTCCTAAATTCTGTACAAGTTCCTTTGCTTTTTCCTCATCATATGTAGTACCGATTACCACATTTTGTATTTTTTCATTATTTGGCTCGCCATATGGAGCTTCATATACCTCAATTTGTTTTTCACGAATTGGATTGCTATCTGTAGATAACCAAATTTCTTTTTCTAATTTTGGTAAATTTAATTTTTCAATCTTTTCTCTTGTAGCATCATTTGCAATTAATCCCCATTTATCAAAGAAAGGAATTAAATTTTGTCCTGCCACTTTTGACGTCATATAAATAAACATCTGCTTTTTCTCTTCATCAGATTTAGGCATTTCTGTATCATGTAATAAACGATACATTTGATGTAAATTCGGATAGAATTGATCCCCATAAGCTAAACGCAACTGCCAAAACATAACTAATTTCTCAAATTCATCCATCTTCTCTTGTGCATCCGGTTTACCTAAATAAGCAAATGCAGCTTCATAGTGCCCCTCTTGCTCTAACCTTGTTTTATGCCCGAACGTAGTTTGAACTGCCAAAGAATAAATATTAACGGTTACTTCTCCAAGTCCATCCCATAACCAAGTGTCTTGTTGATGTTGATGTCCAACTTCATGCCAAGGCCCCCATCCATCATTAGTTAACTCTTCTAGATTTAGTACTGACTCTAAATTGCCTTTACTATAAGCTGTTCGATAATAAGTCGCATACATATAATCGTCTGTATACCAGTCTTCAACAAAATGAATGGAATGTTTACCTTGATTCGCAACACCCGCACCATCTTTTGATAAACCTGATATCTTATGTTCTATATTAATTATTTCATCGTGCTTCTTTAATAATGCAGCTGGATCTTCTTGCTTCAAATGTTCTGCCACAGTTTCAGGATGCATAGTTAATAAACTATTTTCTCCCTTCATTTCTATTGCATATGGATCAGGGTTCTCTGCCAACATACGCTTCCAATCTTTTGTCGTATGCTTTCCTAAAATAAATAAAGGGTTTGGTGTACCACCTTTTTTCACTTTAACGACTACTTCTCCTGTGTTGTGATAATTATAAAAGTATAATAGTCCCCCATTTGAAGAAGAAATTTTATTCTCACCAGGATTTAAATTAAATTGTTTAGGTTCTTCTTTCTCATAAGAATATGTACCAATATAAGCCTTAATCTGTTGAGTCCCTTCTACTTGAATAACTACTTCTTCACCTGGCCTTACATAAATGCCCGTTGGTTCATAAGGAGAAAAACTTATTTGACGCTGATGCAACTCACGCATCCCTTCTACATCACCTTTTGGCAGCAATTGATACACTCGCTCTTCTTGCTGTTTCTCCTTATCTTCAATCGTCACCTCTGCATACACCTTAGGTAATTCAAGTCCATATGGCGTTAATAACGTAGCTAAACAAACACCAGCTACTAATACCCTACTCGTCTTTTTCTTCGACATAATCTGTGTCCCCTGTTCCTTTATTTAGAGAAACTATCCTATATATCCATTTAATAAAAAATCCTATTATTTTTATAAAAACATTTAATGAATAGACTAACACCTCGCGCACCTGTATCAATTACTACCGCATTCCTCCCTATGTATTCGCTTTCTTACATTGTAAAATTTTTATGTAATATGCCCTCCTCACTTCTCTCTATTTATGATGAGTTCTCTTCGTACATAAAAAGAGAATAGTAAAAGATACACTTTAGTATTGTCATCTATACATCTAAAAATAAAAATAGTAATAGAATCTTACATTTTCTTCATATATGACCATCTATAGGTAGTTTTTCCAACTGAATTGTACACGCTTTACACTTTGTTTGATAGCCTCTCTAATTAGAATAATGTTACAATTTCGTAAATAAAATCCATTTATTGTAACGTTTAGATTTCTCCATATTTTATTATTTTTAAATACTTTTTCAAACGTTAAAATAGTGTTTCACTCGATTAATTATTATCTTGATATATCTTTAAAGAATTCATATGAAAAAGCATTGGCATATACCAATGCTTTTTCATTATCTCTTTTCATTCGGTTTATGCGGTTCATTTGGAGTATATGGCTTATTTGGTTTATTTGGAGCCTCAGCCTTTTTCCAACTTACCGCTAACTCTGGACTTGTTTTTTCTTCACTACGCTCAAGTAATACTACTGCATTTTGAATAGTCGGTGTACCTTTATGCGCAATCCCTTGTAATTTCGTTAAATTTCCTGATACTTTAAAGCTAAATCCACCAGCTGGTGTTTGTTTTGGAATTAAAATGCGGAACTTTTCTCCTACATTAAATTCTGTTTTTGTTTCGCCTTTTTCATTTGCAAATTTCACGCCCGCTGGTGCACCTGTTGCTTGCACTTTATACGTTCCGCTTTTTGCATTTGTTTCTACTGTATATAAGCCTGTTTCAAAGAAATCATTTTTTAAGACTGCTTCTTGTTCTTCTGTAGGAGTTACACTCATCGTAATTTCTTGTAGTTCTTCACTAGCACTTGCTTTTGCAACGATATCTTTCGTTACCTTTTCTACATTTTTATTACGGAAATCTAAATCATTAATATCGATTTGTTTTAACGCATTCCACACTGCAAGCTGCGTTGCGTAATGCGCCTCTCTCCAATCAGATACCCCTAATTCTTGTGGACTCTTTTGTGGATATCCATTCAATAGTACACGATACACATTAATATCCACTTTCCCCATTTCCGGTAAATCTTGACCGCTTGGAGATTTCAAATCTACATTTAAGCAAAAAGCAATTTTGCCATCTGCCGTTTTAATAAGCTCTGTTCGAATTGGCTTCTTCTTGGACTTACTGTAACTCCAATCCATTTGATACTTTGTATGGTCCATCACTTCTGCGAATGCTTTTTGAAGTGGGAATAACACAAATAAAACACTTAAAAACATAGCTAAAAGTTTGAACGATTGCTTTATATTCATGTTTACAGCCCCTTAATAACAAACTTAATACTAAGTAGTATTTATTTAGAAACTATTTTTATGCACAAAAAAAGAGTGCTTTTAAGCACTCTTTTTTCTTACCTTAATCTTAGAAATCGAAGTTATCAGGATCTGGACCAACGCGATGATTTTGATTTAACGCATCGATTTTTTCCATATCTTCTTTCGTTAATTCAAAGTTAAATACATCAGCGTTTGCAATAATACGGTGTTCTTTCGTTGATTTCGGAATTGTGATTACTCCATTTTGAAGATCCCAACGTAAAATAACTTGAGCTGTTGTTTTACCGTGTTTCTCAGCAATCTCTTGTAATGTTTCGTTATCTAATAATTGACCTTGCATTAGTGGTGACCATGCTTCCATTTGAATACCTTGTTCTTTACAGAAAGCTTGTAGTTCTTTTTGTGTTAAACGAGGGTGGTATTCTACTTGGTTAATCATTGGTTTAATTTCTGCATCTTTCATTACATCTTGTAAGTGATGGATTTGGAAGTTACTTACACCAATTGCACGTACGCGCTTTTCTTTATAAAGTGTTTCTAGCGCTCTCCATGTATCTTTATATTTTCCTTCTGAAGGCCAGTGAACAAGATATAAATCTAAATAATCTAGTCCTAATTTTTTTAGACTCTCTTCGTATGCAGCGATTGTTGTTTCATACCCTTGATCTGCGTTCCATACTTTTGAAGTAATAAATAATTCTTCTCTTGCAATACCAGTCGCTTCAATACCTGCACGAATTCCTTCACCTACAGCTTTTTCATTTCCGTAAATTGCAGCTGTATCGATGCTGCGGTATCCTGCTTTAATTGCTGATTTAATTGCTTCTACAAGTTCTGGTCCTTCTTCTACTTTAAATACACCTAAACCGAACCAAGGCATTTCTACACCATTACTTAATACTGTTTTACTTTGTAAGTTTTTCATTTTATTTTCTCTCCTTTTATTTTACTTGATCTCTTTTTTCTAATGTCATGCTCCACGCTGTTAAAATAACAGCGGCTACTACCATAAGACCGCCTACCCAAGCAGTATGGATTAATCCTAACGAATTCGTTACAAGGCCACCTATATAAGAACCTAAAGCGATTCCTCCGTTAAATGCGGCAATATTAATTGCTGAAGCAACATCAACCGCACTTGGAACAAAGCGCTCTGCCAATATAACTACATATACTTGTAGCCCCGGAACATTCATAAATGCGAATAGTCCCATGAAAATAATTGTGATTAATCCAGCTACTTTAAATGGCGCTGTAAATGTTAAAACAAATAATATAATTGCTTGAATAAGGAACATGTAAAATAGCGCTCGAATCGGATTATGATTCGATAATTTTCCGCCGACCATATTCCCTATCGCAATGGCGATTCCATACACTAATAAAATGATAGTGACAGTACTCGCTTCAAACCCTGTTACTTCTTGTAATAGCGGTGATAAATACGTAAATGTTACGAATGTACCGCCGTATCCAAGTGCAGTAATAATGAAAACAAGTAATAGTCTTCCATTTTTAATTAGTTTGAATTGATCACGAAACGATACAGGTACACCATTTTTTAAATTAGATGGGACTAGTATGCTGTTTGCGATAAAAGCAATAATTCCAATTACGACAATCGCCATAAATGACGCTCTCCAGCCAAACTCTTGACCGATAAACGTTCCAATTGGCACACCTGTAATAGTTGCAACTGTTAATCCAGTAAACATAATCGCAATTGCGCTAGCACGTTTATTCTCTGGTACGATTGCAGCCGCAATTGTAGATCCTATCGACATAAACACACCATGTGCAAACGCAGATACAATCCTTGCGATAATTAATACAGTGAAGCTTGTTGCTAATGCCGCAATACCATTACCAATAATGAAAATAACCATAATCCACATTAATAATGTCTTTCTCGACATACTAGCCGTTAACGCTGTTAAAACAGGAGCTCCTACTGCCGCCCCTAACGCATATAGGGAAACAGTTAAACCAGCTGTTGTAACAGAAACATTTAAATCTTTTGAAATCGATGGTAATAAACCGACACTAATAAACTCGGTTGTACCAATCCCAAACGCACTAATTGCTAGCGCTAATAAAGCAAACATACTTCTTCGGTTCGTCTGAACTTCCGAAGATGGTACTGTATATGAACTCAATTGAATTCCTCCTTATTACAAGAAATCCAATCATAATAGTGTGATAAAAAGGCCCTTTTATCTTCTAAAAAATATATTTAATCTCTACAAATGCTATTATGAATGGTTTCATTCTTTTTTTGAAGAACGCACTTTAAAGTACTATAGGCACTAAAAAGTAACATAGTCACTTTTTAGTACCGTACTACTCATTTGCCTCTTACATGTGCTATTATGAAACATATTTAACATGATAAAAAGTACGTACTTTAAAGTGCTATAGGTACTAAAAAGTAACATTTGTATGATTTAACTTATTTTACTCACAAAGGGAGGATTTCATATGAAGAAATACAATATTCCTGTAGAGGCGACTTTAGAAGTTATCGGCGGCAAATGGAAAGTTGTTATTCTTTGTCACTTAACGAAAGGTACAAAGAGAACCAGTGAATTAAAACGTTCCATGCCTGGTATTACACAAAAAATGTTAACACAGCAATTACGTGAATTAGAAGACGACGGCGTTATTCAAAGAAAAGTATACAATCAAGTCCCGCCAAAAGTAGAATATTCTCTTACTGATTACGGTTGGTCTTTAGAATCCATTCTTGATTCTCTTTGTTCTTGGGGCGAATGCCATCTTGAAAAAGAAGGTAACACATCGATGCTAATTGCGGAAGGTGAATAATAGGAAAAAGGAAAAAACGAACATGAATTTGTTCGTTTCTTCCTTTTTTTCTATATATATATGTACATTTCTAACTGAAACAAAATATTTTATACGCTTTCATACCTTGTCAGCACTACGTTATACACTCAATATCAAATAATTAGGAATCATTTTTATGTTAACATAGGTGTATATAGTATATAATATAGGATATATATTATATACACTTTCCGGTAACGGAGCTTTTCCATTATGCGGACAAGCCATGTATCGGACAGTTCATAAATAATAAGTAAGACGTTATGGTTTTAGATTTATGTTTGCAGCTTACTTGCTGTCATAAATTTAAAGGCATTTTATTGTGTTTTGTGAAACTTTGTATAAAGTTTCGTAACCGTTTACTATCTTACTTATCAAAAATAAGAGTATTGCTATCGTAAAGGAGAATTGGAGATGCCAGAAACTATGACTCAAACAAAGCCAGAACAAGAAACTGTACAAATTTCTGCTAGCCAAGGACAACTTGATGTACTTGATCAGTTGTTAAAACCTGAGGTACAAGAATCATTAACAACACTAGTAGAACAGCTTCCAAAATTAACTGAGCTTGTTAACATTTTAACTAAGTCTTATGACTTCGCTCAAACTGTTGCTACTGATGAAGTATTAAAAAGCGACACTGTTGGTGCAATTACAGAGCTTGTAGAACCTGTAAAAGATACAGTGAAAAGCATGGCTGCAACTGCAATCGAAGCGAAAGATCGTGCTGACGAAAGCAACGAAGTTATCGGCCTATTCGGTCTTTTAAAATTATTAAAAGATCCACAAGCACAAAAAATGTTCCGCTTTGTGAACGCATATCTTCAAATTAGTGCAGAACGTAACAATAAATAATTTAACTTATAACAACAATTAGTAAAGACGGGGGATATCATACTATGTCAAAACAAATTGTCATCTTAGGCGCTGGTTATGGCGGTCTTCTTGCCGCTTTAAACGTACGTAAATATTACAGCAAATCAGAAGCACAAGTTACAGTGATTAACCAATACCCAACACACCAAATCATCACTGAACTACACCGCCTTGCAGCTGGTAACGTGTCTGAGCAAGCAGTTGCAATGCCACTTACAAAGCTTTTCAAAGGGCAAGACATCGACCTTAAAATTGCAACAGTTGAGTCATTCTCAGTTGATAGCAAAGAAATCAAATTAGCTGGCGGCACTACTTTATCTTACGATGCACTTGTAGTTGCTTTAGGAAGTAAAACTGCTTACTTCGGTATTCCAGGACTAGAAGAAAACAGCATGGTATTAAAATCTGCTGCTGATGCAAATAAAATCTACAAACACGTTGAAGACCGTATTCGTGAATACGCGAAAACGAAAAACGAAGCTGATGCTACAATCGTAATCGGTGGTGGCGGATTAACTGGCGTTGAGCTAGTTGGTGAGCTTGCTGACATTATGCCTAAACTTGCAAAAAGCCACGGCGTAAATCCAAAAGAAGTGAAACTTCTTCTTGTTGAAGCAGGTCCAAAAATCCTTCCAGTATTACCAGACCACTTAATCGAACGTGCAACTACTAGCCTAGAAGCACGCGGCGTTACATTCTTAACTGGTCTTCCTGTAACAAACGTTGCTGGCAACGAAATCGACTTAAAAGACGGTCAAAAACTTGTTGCTAACACATTCGTTTGGACGGGCGGCGTACAAGGTAACCCATTAATCGGTGAATCAGGTCTTGAAGTTAACCGTGGACGTGCAACAGTTGATGCATACCTACAATCTACTTCTCACAAAGACGTATTCGTTGCTGGAGACAGCGCTGTTGTCTTCGCTCCAGACGGACGTCCATACCCACCAACTGCACAAATTGCTTGGCAAATGGGTGAGTTAATTGGATACAACTTATACGCAGCACTAGAAGGCAAAGCATTAGAAGAGTTCGCACCTGTAAACTCTGGAACACTTGCTAGTCTAGGACGTAAAGATGCGGTTGCTACAATTGGAGCAAGCAATACTCCACTTAAAGGCTTACCAGCATCATTAATGAAAGAAGCAAGTAACGTTCGTTACTTATCACACATTAAAGGTCTATTCAGCTTAGCTTACTAATCTGAATATAAGCCCGAATCATGCCCTGCATGGTTCGGGCTATTTTTATCCGTAATTTTCTCTAACTTATTTATTCGTCAGAAGAATAATATAATCCTTTTAATTATCTAAATTTACTGATTATTTTATGTCCAAATTGTGTATACGAAAAGATGGAAGTATTCTTCCTACTCCCATCCTTTCACACAAACTATTCGCCTAACTTCACAAGGCTGTAGTTCTTCTTCCCTTTACGAATAATAATAAATCTTCCATCAAATGAATTTTCTACAGTAACATCCGTACCCACATCTGTTACTTTCTCACCATTCATAGAAATCGCTCCGTTATTAATATCTTCACGCGCTTGTCGTCTAGATGGTTCAATTCCTAAATCAACTAGCCATTCTACAATGTTTTTGGTCTCTTTTGAAGACTGGAATGTTGGCATTTCTTTAAAGCCTTGTTCAATTTCATCAGCTGTTAACGATTTAATATCTCCGCTAAATAACGCTGCTGTAATTTTCTCAGCTTGCAGGAACGCCTCTTCTCCATGAACAAATTTCGTCATTTCTTCTGCTAACACTTTTTGCGCTTCACGTTTATGAGGTTCCGCTTCTACCTTCGTTGCTAATTCATCAATACGCTCTTTCGTTAAGAACGTAAAGTATTTCAAGTATTTAATTACGTCACGGTCATCTGTATTTACCCAGAACTGGTAAAATTCAAACGGTGTCGTTTTTTCAGGATCAAGCCAAACCGCACCACCTGCTGATTTACCAAACTTCGTACCGTCCGATTTTAATAATAACGGAATCGTTAATCCGAATACTTTCGCCTCATGACCTTCTAACTTACGAATTAAATCTAAACCACTCGTAATATTTCCCCATTGGTCACTACCACCAATTTGAAGTTGAACATCCTCTTTCGTGTATAAATGATGGAAGTCCATCGCTTGCAAAATTTGGTACGTGAATTCCGTGAAAGAAATACCTGTATCTAAACGGCTTGCTACAATATCCTTCGCTAACATGCTATTGATGCTAAAGTTTTTCCCGTAATCACGTAAAAACTCAATAATATTTATTTCATGTGTCCAATCATAGTTATTTACCATCTTCACTTCGCTATTTCCACCAAAATCAAATAGCTTTTTCATTTGTGCTGTTAACGCATCTACATTATGCTGAACCACTTCTAACGTTTGAAGTTGACGCTCTGATTGTCGTCCACTCGGATCACCAATTGTTCCTGTTGCCCCGCCAATTAAAATAACAGGATGATGGCCGGCTAATTGGAATCTCTTCATCATCATAAACGGAATCAAATGTCCGATATGCATACTATCACCAGTTGGATCAACTCCGCAGTATAGTGAAATCTTTTTCTCTTCTACTAGCTTACGTAAGCCTTCTTCGTCAGTCTGCTGATTAACGGCGCCGCGCCATTCTAATTCATCAATAATATTCATCTTTTGTCATCCCCTTTATTTTTTAAAAACAAAAAGTCCCTATGTCTACGATAGACATAGGGACGATTATTCACCGTGTTACCACCCAGTTTGCATAAATAGCATAGCTACTCATACCACTCTTAGCAATAATATCGATTGCTAGTCCGCTTAGCATTACCTAAGATACTCCAGAGTGTAATTCGCAAGTTTGTTTGTGCTAGGTTCCAGCAACCCCTAGCTCTCTCGTTAACAGTGACAAACTGCTACTGGGCTCTTTCAACGTATGTTATTTGTTAAATTATTAGCCATTATATTGAATTGAAAACAAATTGTCAACAATACCCAAATATTATTTTAAAATAATTCATATCTTCATACGTATTTCTTTATTCCTTATCTTCTCCAATAATTCTTACTTCTCGCTCCAACTTCACGCCAAATTTCTCTTCAACTGTCTTTTGTACGAAGTGAATTAAATCGATGTAATCTTGTGCTGTTCCGTTATCAACATTTACCATAAACCCAGCGTGTTTTAAAGAAACTTCTACTCCACCAATTCGCTTACCTTGTAGTCCTGAGTCTTGAATTAACTTACCAGCAAAGTTATTTGGTGGGCGCTTAAATACGCTACCACATGAAGGATATTCTAGAGGCTGTTTTGACTCACGTTTAAACGTTAAATCATCCATTTTTGCTTTAATTTCTTCATGTACACCTTCTTCAAGTTCAAATCTCGCTTCAAGAATAATGTAATGGTTGTTCGCAAATACACTCTTACGATATCCAAATTCAAATGCTTCTTTCGTCAAAGTACGTAGCTCTCCATCACCTGTCATTACGACAGCTTCTGTTAATACAAACGAAATTTCACCGCCGTATGCACCAGCATTCATATATAATGCTCCGCCAACTGAACCTGGAATACCACAAGCAAACTCAAGACCCGTTAAGTTATGGTCTAAGGCAATACGTGATACGTCAATAATTGCTGCACCACACTGTGCTACAATCGTCGTTCCTGTTACAGTAACACCTGTAATATGAATTAAACTTACTGTAATCCCGCGAATTCCACCATCTTTAATAATGACATTCGATCCATTTCCTAAAAACGTAACTGGAATATTATATTCGTTCGCATATTTGATAACTTCTTGAATTTCATCATAATTTGTAGGCGCAACAAAAACATCTGCTTTTCCGCCAACTTTAATATGCGTATGATTCTTTAACATTTCATCTTGTTTAACATGTCCTTCAGGCAATACCGTACTTAAATATTTATAAACCTCTTGCATATTCATTTTACGATTCCTCTATTTCTATATTCATTTTATCCCGTTATACGGGCCCATAATATCCCCACGTACATGAAAGAACCTAAAGTGGTGGATACAGTGTACCCAAAATCAATTCGAGACACCTATAAACCTCTTAATTTATAAGAGGTGCCACTCATATTAAAATATATATTGCATAATAAAGCAACCCAAATGGACTACTAAACTTGACATGTCATCAGAAAGACAACAATTTGTAAAATATGTGACTTTTTCAAAACACTATCCCTCAGTATCTTACTATACCACACAAAAAGAAAGTGGTATTTTTTTGTACTTTTTACTTTATTTACATCAATGAAAAAAGAGCACATCCGACAGAATGTGCTCTTTTTATACTCTTTATATTACTTTTCGTTCTCTTCTTTTTCTTTATCAAACCATAACAGCTCATCGTTATCAACTTCACCATTATAATTGATTAAAATTTCTTCTCCTGCTTTTATATCCTTATAAGCATAGAAGTTAAACGTATGGTTCTCGAAGACAATATCATACGTTGCATTCGGTGTATATGAATGATTGAATAACATACCGTATCCTAAAAGGATTGCCGTATGATTGATTCCATACTCAAATGCGTAGTCAGCAAGTAATGTTTTCTCAATGTGTTCATGCTGTTCATTCGGATAAGAGATAACTGGTGCTGCGTGTATCAACTCACCTTTTTTAATATCACGAGTTGCAAATACACCTCTATTAAATTCTCCATCACTAAGTTCAGAAGTCTTAACTTCGATCATATGCGTCACCTATTTAATTCTTTCTTTGAAGTATTTTAATTCCGCTATTAGCTGAATTTTATCTCCTTAAGCTTGGCAGAAAACGCGCAGAAAAGCAATTAAATTCCTATCAAGTATTCGTTTCAATGAAAAAAGAGCACATCATTCGTGCTCTTTCCAAGCAATATTACTTTTCTAAAATATCTTCTAACAACTTCACTTGCTCGCTAACAGTTTGTAACGTCTTCACTGACGTATCATTTCGATGTTTTTCTTCTTCCACACTCGCTAGCACTTCTTCTGTAGCTGTAGAAGTTTGCTGAATTACGTTAGAAGCATGCGTAACATCCTTTACGATATTCGTTGTTTTAACTTGGAAACTTTCTTGATGAACAACAACCTCTCGCATTACTTCATTAATCGCATCAATAAACTTCCCTAAATCAGTTACATTTGTTAAAACGCTTGCTAACATCTCGTTACATTCTTCTTGTACTCTTTCTGACTTCTCTACCTGCACTTCTACCTTACTTGCTTGATTACTAAACTCCTTCAAAATCCCTTGAATTCTTCCCGCAGAACGATTTGATTCTTCAGCAAGCTTTAACACTTCACTCGCTACAATAGCAAAACCTTTTCCATGCTCGCCTGCCCTCGCAGCTTCAATATTTGCATTTAAAGCTAGCAAACTCGTCTGACTTGAAATATTCGTTATTACATCTACAATTTCATTAATTTGTTTCGATTGCATCATTAAATCTCTAAATATAATTCCAGACTGTGAAACAACATCATTTAAACTTCTCATGTTAGTTTCAAAATTTCTTAGAGTATGTACACTACCTTTTGAAATTTCTAAGCTTTCATCCACACGAGCCGATGCAGTTCTTACTTGAGAGATGATTTGTTCAATATTTCCCTCCATATCATTCAATACTTCTACCGAACGATACATCATCTCTGATTGTGATTGCGTACCAACTGCCACCTCTTCAAAGGCAAAATTAATTTCACTCATCGATTCCATTGACGTGTTCATATTTTGTCTTAAATGATTGAAATTACTATCTAGTTTCACAACTGTTTCTTCAATAAGTCTTTGCGTCTCTTCTAACTCCTGAGCTTTTCTCATTACTTCTTGCTTCTCATCACTTAAACGAAGGAGCAGATTAGAACCAATTTTCGTGACGCCCCACATAGCGATTGTTACAATCGCTAACAAACTTGCGAAATTAGCAGCTTCAGACGAGGCTGTATAAGCAAAAAATTGCTCCGGCCAATAGCTACAAAGGATAAATGTGATCACAACAGCTACCCCGCCAAGAATTAAAATGAGGCGCTCACTTAAGTAAATAAGTGAAACAGCTAATGTAAAATAGACCATTTGAAATACAGCCGGGCTTTCATTAAAAGCTTGTACCATAATGTAAGACATTGTAAGCAACATAAATGTCATGATATATTTATACGCTGATTCCATACTTTTTATAAAAGTAAACAGCGTTCCAAATGCAACGACAGAAATACCACAAATCCAAAACGCTATGGCTCTCTCTGTAAAAATATATCCATAATACCCAATTGCGATTATCCCAAGAAAGAAACTACAAATCGTTATAAACAGTAATAAATGATTTTTCTGTGATTCTTTCTCAAGGTTAGAAAAACAAGTCCTCTTTAACCACTCCATATGAAGTCCCACCTTCTACTTATACATATCAATTACTTCAGTTTAAATACCGCACTTACTGGGTTATGATCGCTATTTTCAAACTTTAAATCTTTCCCTTGTACATTTACAATCTCTACATTCGGTGAAACGATAAAGCCATCAATAATAGTGACGAAATTTTCACCTTCTACATATTTCTTTACATCATCTCTCACAGTCATAACAGACGGATCTACAGCCCACTTAAAGCCACCGTCTGTAAAGTCCTTCGGTAACTCTACTAACCACTCAGGACGCTCTTTCACGAACTTCGGATCACTTAATTGAGCGTTTGAAACTAATTGATTCCAATCTCCGCCCATTATTACGTAATCACCATTTTCATAATGCTTGTTCATATATTCTTTTAAGTACTCTACTTGCTGTTTTCTAATTTTCCCGCCTTCATCATAAGCAGACAAATGTAAATTTACGAGTCTAACATGTTTCCCATTATTAACAGGAATTTTATATTCCACAATTGCTCGATCTAAATCAAACAAACGCTTTGGCCAAGGCTCCATTCCAGGAAGCTGGAACCTCTTCGCTTCTTGAACAGTGTATTTAGAAAACGTACTTAATCCAGCCTCCGCATATCCCATTGGATTTGTTATTGGCACTGGAACCCATTTCGTATCGTAGTTCTTGCCAAATGACGAAACATAATCAGGTAATCCTTTTTTCAGAAATTCATGTCCATTTATATCAAATGAACGAAGTGACTTTATATCAACTTCTTGTAATAGTGCAAAATCACTATTCTCATTTTGTAAAAACGAAAGCATATTCTTTAAATTAGTTTCCGTTTGTTCTTTACTACTTGAACCAGATCCCTTTCCACCATCCATAAAGAAATCTTGGTCCTTATCTAACCCAGCATATCCAATATTAAATGTTGTAACTTTAAATTCATTTCCAGTCGCTAATACGCGCTCCTTATTATTCTCCACCTTCAAGCTTATAATATCAGCAGGCTGTTCTTTAGTAAGTGTCATGTACGCTAGAAATCCTCCTACAATGCCCGCTACTACTAAAACACATATAAATACGATTTTTAAAAATTTCTTCAAATAAATGACTCCTTTTCACGTAAATTTATTTTTCTTTATTTTCAGTCAAATAAAACGAAACGACACACATAAGAAACATTTTATCATAATTAAAACCGTATATCACTATATTTAGTTGATAAGTAATCGATCCCATTTTAATTACTTGAAAAACCTTCATACATCAAAAAAAGAAACGTTACACCCACCTCCTCACTGGAAATTAAACGGTATATTTAGTACACTATATGTAATAATCCTAGGCGATGGAGTTCGCCATAAACGCTGCTTAGCTAATGACTCCTACCAGTATACATACTGGTAGGAGTCTATTTTTTTGAGCAATCTATTTAAAGAGGTGAGAAAATTGATTTATATTATCGTCGGCATTGCCGGTATATTAGGAGCTCTTTCTCGTTATTATTTAGGTCTTAATATCACCACATTTTGGCATCATTCATTTCCATTAGCAACATTACTCATTAACTTAATCGGTTGCTTCTTCTTAGCGTGGCTAACTACTTATATCGCCCGGCTAAACATCTTACCTTCAGAGGTTATCACAGGCATCGGGACTGGATTCATCGGTTCCTTTACGACTTTTTCAACATTTAGTGTAGAAACTGTGCAATTGATCAATCATTCTGAGTGGAGCATAGCCTTCTTATATGTATCATGTAGCATACTTGGTGGCCTCATTATGTCTGGCCTTGGCTATACACTTGGAGATTTCTTAATTAAGAAATCTCTTACGGAAGGTGATTACTCATGATAGAAGCCTTATTAGTCGCAACAGGAGGATTTTTCGGTGCGATTACACGATTTGCAATTAGCAATTGGTTTAAGAAAAGAAATAAAACACAATTTCCACTTGCTACATTCCTTATTAATATAACAGGGGCTTTTTTACTTGGATATATAATTGGCAACGGGGTCACTACAGGTTGGCAACTATTATTAGGTACTGGATTTATGGGTGCATTCACTACATTTTCTACGTTTAAACTAGAAGCTGTTCAACTTCTCAATCGAAAAAATATTAGCACTTTCCTTTTATACTTAAGCGCTACTTACATAATTGGTATCCTCTTCGCATTCCTTGGAATGAAGCTAGGCGGAATATAAAAAAAAAGCGACTCTATTGAGTCGCTTTTTTTCATAAGAAGTATGTTCCGCCATATGGAATGGAAAATATACCAGCTGGATGTACATTGTAATGTACAATTTGCATCGGAAGCTGTGAATACGGCATATACTGATTTTGCATCATTTGTGCAAAATATACTTGTTGTTGCATTTGAATAGCTTGATTCATAGCATGAATTGTTCCCTGTGCCCCAGCCAGCGTAATAGCTGCTCCTACTTGTCTTCCATTATAAAAATGATGGTTCATCATGATTCATCTCACTTATTCTTTTTCTTCCATATGGTATGTTTCTATTTCATAGTGAGTGCTTGGGTCCCTATTAGTAGCACCTAGCTATTTCCCTTTTTCAGCTTTGAAATAATAAATCCAAATAGCAATATACCAATACCACTAAGGAACAATATATAACTTATCGGTACTAGGAAAAAGAAAGGTTCTTCAAGAAATCCATCCGCTCCTACTTTACTGTTTGAAGCATGTATCGTTAAAGAAATAATCGCTAAAATCATGAAAGAAATAGCTACTACGTATTTATTTTTCATCATATACTCTCCTTTAATTCTCACTGATTTTATTACCATCATAATACGCCTGAAATTATTAAAAATCAATAATTATTTATCGTTTTGCAATAAAAATCTTTTTCGCATCACAAAAAAGCTACAGATAATATTTTATCTATAGCTCTTCCAATCAGTTATTTTGTGCCAAAGTATGCCTTTTGGAACATACACATTCTTATCGCATTATGATAGTTACCATCAACGAAAAACTCATCGATAAGCTCACCTTCTACCATAAACCCAACTTTTTTATAAACATGTACTGCCTTTTCATTTTCCTTATCCACAACTAAATAAATCTTATGCATATTTAGTACGGAAAAAGCGTAATCCATCGCTAAACGCGTCGCATCCACTGCATAACCATATCCTTGATAATTCGGATCAATAATGATTTGGAATTCTGTTCTACGGTGAATATAATCGATTTCTACTAACTCAACTAATCCAACCATTTCATTGTCTTTCTCAACGATAAATCGGCGTTCGCTTTGATCATGTATATGTTTATCATATAAGTCTTGCAGCTCCACAAATGCCTCATACGGCTCTTCAAACCAATACGACATAATATGCGCATTATTATTCAGTTCGTGTACAAACTTTAAATCTTCTCGTTCTAATGGACGTAACTTCAATTCCTGATTCATTTCTATAACCTCCAAGTAAAAGAAACCTCTTCACTTAATTTCTCAATTTTTTTCGATTTCAAACGCCCTAATTTCATTGTAAACTTTCAAGCAACTTGAAGGTCAAGATATAAAAAAGTAGTGCAAACTTATGTCTGCACTACTACTCTTTTCTCAAATCTCTCATATTCGATATGTATAAAGCAATAACTAAAACAAGAATTGCTCCTGCGTATAATAACGTCTCCATCGGTTCCTCATGAGACACAATAATCAATCGAATTAAGGCCGTAATTCCGATATAAATAAAATAACGTAACGGGAAATGATAGTTCGATTTAAAATACTTAATAATTAATGCAATGAACTCGAAGTATAAGAAATAGACGATGATACTTTCAACCAATTTATAAGACGTATACTCTTTTGCCGAAAAAATATACTGCACAAACGTAATTGTCTCATTCACTAAGAAAATCGATAACACAATGGATAATATAATTAAAGCTATATTTAATATCCATTGCAAAACACTAGCTATAACATGATCGATATTAAATGACTTCATTTTCTCTTTAGACTCCCCTTCGTATAAGTACTTATTTATTATAGCAAAATTACGATTGGAAAGAAGTTAAATCATATATTCGTCCTTTGTTGTTTCCAGTGTAGGGGAGATTTAGTGTGTGGAGAATTCTGTTTACAACCATACCCGACGAAACATGGAGAAACTCTTTCAAATTACCGTTCGTACATGTCGTACTAATGAGCAATGCATAATCTCGTATAGCATCCTCATGTGCCACTTTTGAAAAATCTTTACAACTTGTACAACGCCAGCCCTTCTTCACTTTAACCATTGGAATAACTAAGCATTTCTCACATTGTACTCCATTTAACAACTCCTCTTTTTCTATTTTATATTGCTCAAGTATATTTTGTTGAAGTGGAGAATGCTCCGTTATTATTTGATGAATGAGCCTATCTACATTATCTATAACTTTTCTCTTATATTTACTTTCAAACCACTTTATTTTATGAGGTAAATTTGCACTATGAATAATTGTATGAAGAAGATTGTCATCTGAAGATTTTATAATGGTACGAGGCGAGCTAATAACAACGAGGGACTCGATTGGAAGACTAGAGGAAAATCCATGTAAGCTTAACCATTTCTTTAATTGTATTTCTTGCCTTTTTATTTGTAAAACTGGATCTGGAAATCCCTCTGAATTTCCTTCTGTTATTCGGATAAGTTGATTAAACTTTGCATCAAACATTAATGTACCTGCTATATTTTTTATCTCAAGAAAAAGAAGAAACTTTGTGGAAATGATAATAGTATCAATTTGAAAGTATTGATCATGATTAGATAAGCGAACATCATGTAAAACACTATACTCTTTCTCAGAAATAAAACTAAGTGGATAATCAATTGCTTGCTCCCCTTTATACCCCGCCATGTGTTTTGCCAAGTTTTCTCCAATTAAATTTCGTTTTGGATGATGTACAGGTAACCTTCTAAGCAGTGCTTCTAACTGTCTTATATAAATCGGCATTTTTCTTTCTTTCACAATCACCTCAAACACCCCTTTACAAATATATCAACGATTTTTTCAATATATCTATCATAACTCACAATATATCAACGATTTTTCCAATATATCTATCACAACTCACAATATATCAACGATTTTTCCAATATATCGATCGGTCGACAATATCTGACACTACCTCACTCCAATCACTCACAGCATATCCTAGAAAAACACCTTCAGCAAAAACTTAAAATCGTATTTCCTCATAAAAAAACCATAACCCGCTCCTCCAGCAAAGTTATGGTTTTTAACCCTGCAATGCCACTCTATCTATAACTTTGCCGTGAAGTCCACAAAATCCATTTGTACTTATAGCAACTTTCACTTTTTTCACACTGAAACTATATACCCCAAAATCGTTTCACAACGTTATTACTTCCGCATAGCTACAATTAGCAATTACATTATTATTAGCGGCTTTCCTTCTTCTTTACAATGTATTTTTTGGATTACTCGTAGGCACTACAGCAAGCTAGCGATTTTTTATAAATATGAACAAATTTTAGGAATTAGTTTATCTTTTTTTAATGTTTTATTTAGAGGCAGTTTATAGTCGGGTATTAACATAAGAAACGTAGCAACTAAGTTCATATATGATGCACTGCTACTATAATCGCTAACCGTACTACTTGAAATCATAAAATAAGGAGACGATAAAACATGAACAAAAAAACAAAAGCACTATCATCCGTACTGCTCGGATTCACATTAGTATTAACAGGGTGTGCTGGTACTAAAGCTGAAGAAAATCACGGGAAACAAAAACAAGAACAAGTTGCTAAAGAAACAAAACAGGAAAACAAATTAACTAAAGGGCAAAAAATGGCTAATATTCTTAGCGAGACAAATTGGCAAGGTACACGAGTGTATGACAAAGATAAGAATGACTTAACAAAAGAGAATGCAAACTTCATTGGTCTTGCAAAGTATGATGCAAAGTCAGGCAGATATGAATTTTTTGATGCTAAAACAGGTGCAAGTCGTGGCGATAAAGGAACCTTCTTTGTCACAAATGATGGGAAGAAGAGAATATTAATTTCAGAATCAATGAAGTATCAAGCTGTCGTTGACATGACAAAACTAAATAAAAATGTATTTACTTATAAACGAATGGGGAAAGACGCTAACGGTAAAGATGTAGAAGTTTTCGTTGAACATGTTCCATATAAAGAAAAAGAACTTTCTTTCACTGATCCGGACAAGCAGCTGAACACGACTACAGGAGATATTGTTAAAAACGTTGATGGAGATAAAATTTTAGGCAGTACCCTTTGGCATGGAACAAAGGTATTAGATGAAGCTGGTAACGATGTAACACAGTTTAATTCGAATTTTATAAGCCTAGCAAAATTTGATGACAAATCTAATAAATATGAGTTCTTCAATAGCGAAACAGGTCAAAGCCGCGGTGATTATGGCTACTTCGATGTTGTACACGAAAATAAAATAAGAGCCCATGTTTCCATTGGAAATAATAAATACGGTGCTGCTCTTGAGCTTACTGAACTAAATAAGAATAAATTTACGTATAAAAGAACTGGTAAAGACCAAGCTGGTAAGGATATAACTATATTCGTTGAACATGAGCCTTATAAAGGTGATATGAAACCACAATTTAGCTTTTAAAAACGTTTGATAAAGATCCTGTACTGAGTTGCAGGATCTTTCTTATTATTCGAAACATAAATCATCTATAAACGAAAAGAAGCATAAGGTAACCAAAACGGCATTTTATGCTTCTTCTTACAAATAGGATAAAAATTGAACCTTAACAACCACTACAGCTCATCAATTACTTTCGTTAGCTTTTGAAGCGCTGATAAAAGATTTGTTAATTCTTCAGGTGATAAACTTGCATAATATTTTTCAGAAACCTGTTGCATATATGCGTCCATTTCTTTTTTATATAACAAGCCTTTCTCACCTAATTCAACTGAAAATGCACGTTTATCTTCTGCATGTTGCCTTCTGAAAATATATCCTTCCGTTTCAAGTTTCACTAACTGTTGACTAATGGCACTTTTCGTCACATTCATTTTTTCAGCTAACTCTTTAGGAGTGGATGATGGGTACCGAATAATTAATGTTAACAACGTATATTGCTGATTATTTAAATTGAAATTCGTATAAGATCTTTCTTTCGTTTCAAGTAATATCCATAGTTCTTCAAGCGTTTGATTGATTTCCTCAGCTATATTTTTATTTATCATACTTCTCTCTCTCACCTTTTCTTCTCCAATTTTTCGGGTTTAAATACTTTTTATATTTTGCCACCACTTCTTTTCCAACAAAGACAGCACCTATCAAAAATAGAATTTCTCCTATTACTATACACCCTGGAATGACAATGGTCTTTACCTGCGTCGAAAGTGAAGTAAATGGTATGATTAAAGCACTTCCCCAAAGTAGAACATATATGATTAAAAGTCCTATTCCAATTTTAAAAAGCAATGGCTTTTTTTGTTTATTTTCGTTTGAAATTATTTCTTTTTCCATTTCAAAACCTCCGAATACATTTTAATTTAGTTTACTTAACTAAACTATATATCAAGATTGATTTGATTGCAAGACTTTAAAATGTATTCACTAAAATTGCGTTTAATTGAATTCCAACCACATATTTTGAAAATAATTTTATTTGTATTCCTAAAAAAAAAACACCTCTTCCGTGGAAAAAGTGTTTTTTTATACTTAATGACTAATACTAGCTGTTGGATATAATGTTGTTCCTCCAATTGAAACTTTTATTTCATTTGTTAATGGAACATTTTGTTCATTAATAATTGTTCTCCACCATTCCCATGCAAGACCTGTACATTCTCTTGCTACAATTTTTATATTTTTTGAGTTCGGTGGAAGAGGGATAACTGTAGAGTAATGAGCCGTTTTGTCTTTTCCGCTACCATCCCACGTTTTATGTGTTAGTACTTCGTTACCCTTTTGGTCAAATGTGAATTCATCCCAAGATACATCAAATTGAGCAACGTAAGCACCGTAATGATCAAGTGTCATTTTAGCACTTGAATATTCTGTAGTTGTCGTCTCAATATAATCTGTATTGTTATGAACAGCAGCAGTTGCATTATCTTTTAAGAAAGTGCTTGTATATGAAATTGGGTATGCTGGATTTTTAAGACTTAATTCAGCATTATCTTTAATGATATTTCGGATTTCATTGAAATCTTTAGTAACAACCTTGTTATGCTCTTTCGCATCTCCGCCTAATACTACAGCAGTAAAGGTACTTTCTTCAAAAATATCTTTATACTGTCCACTTGTTTCAACGCTGTTATTCTTAAGTAAGGCTTTAAAAGCAGCTTGTACATCTTTGCTCTTAGATGTTGTTTCTAATTTTACATAAATCGTTCTACCATAAGCTACATTTGAAACCATAACAGGTGGAGCCGAATTACTTACGCCTTTTCGAGTTAACTCGTCAAAAGTAACGCTATTATCAAAAAGGTCGGATGGATTGTTAGGTAGTTCAGCACTTACCGTATAAAATATTTGCTTATACGCCGCTACCATCACTTTTTTCTCTCCATTTGCAACCGCATTAAAATCAATGTTTAGACTGTTATCAAGATATTTAGCGTTAACATTAAGAGCGCTTGCGATTTGCGATTTACTATAAACCATGGATTCCGTATACTGCATTCTTGCAGGTAACGTATGTGTTGTAGAATACTTTTCATTCCAAGTAGATACTAAATCGTCTACTGCTCCAGCTACATTACCATATGTCGGATTTTGGACAGTGATTGTATTTTCTTTTCTCATGCCCGGTAAGTCTATACTAATATTCAAAGGCTTTCTCTTAGCCACTAATAAACTCGGTTGATTGTCTGCAAAAGCTTTATTTGCAAGTTGTACAGCTCCTGGATACGTGCGATTCACTACAGAATCAATAATTGAAATATCGACTGGTGACGTTGTAAGTGATTTTTTTTCGCGTTCTACTACTACAAATTTACCATTTGAATTGATACTTTCTTTCGGAACAAAACTCTCTACTTTATCACCATTTACAGCTAAAACCTCTTGATTATTATATTTAAGATTTGCTATACCAGTATCAATGTCACTAGCATTTTTGGTTACATCAGTTGCATTACTTGCTTGTGTTTCTGCGAAGGAAATAGATGAGTAATTAATAGTGCATAGACTAACTAATAAACATGCAAGGAACTTTCTTCTTTTAGTGTTTTTCTTAATATTCAGAAAAATCACCCCGTTCTTTTTTTAGTAAAATATAATAATGATTGCTAACTAATAAATTTACATAAATGCTTTTAAAAGTTCTTGAATTAACGGGATTACGCCACCTACAAATTTTAAAACTGCCATTGCGATTTCCATATTATTTCCTCCTTTTTATTGCTACGAAAATGTGATTTATCTTTATGCCCTCATTATAGTGACCCCTTACACTTTTATCAATACACTCTGATATGCAATATTACATATACAAAAAACAAGCTGAATTCTTTTAAAAAATTATACAGAGATATTTTTTTCGTTTGGTACATACTTGAAAAGGTGAAGCATTCTTTTGCATTTTATAAGTAATCACATAAAAAAAGCTGCTGCCTATAAAATACAGACAGCAACTTCAACTAGAGTGACTTGCATAATCTACGCAAGCTACAGTATTTTTTCACATTTTATAACTAATAAACTGCGATCGGCCCATAAGGACCATTAATAATTTCTATTTTTGTTTCAAAAATATCTGTCAAAAGTGTTGAGTCCATAACCTCTTCTACTGTTCCAAAAGCAGCAATTTGTCCATCTTTCATAGCACAAATTTTATCCGAGTATTTAGCTGCAAAATTTATGTCATGCATAACAGTCAAAATTGTTCTTCCAAATTCATTAGCTGCACGTCTTAAATGCTCCATCATTTGAACAGAACGAGCAACATCAAGGTTGTTCAGAGGTTCGTCCAAAAGTACATATTCCGTCTCTTGGCACAATACCATCGCTACATATGCCCTTTGTCTTTGACCACCAGAAAGCTCATCTAAATATCTATTCTCTAAACTAGTTAAATCTAAGAAATCGATATATTTAGAAATGATAACCTCATCTTCTTTAGTCAATCTTCCCTTTGAATAAGGAAAGCGCCCAAATCCAACTAATTGTCTAACTGTAAGCCTAGTTACAAAATGATTTTCTTGTCGCAATATAGTCAAAACTTTTGCTAAGTCTTTCGATTTAGATTCAGAAACATCCATATTTGCTACTTGAATTTGGCCTTCATCCATATCTAAAAGTCTGCCAATCATCAAAAGTGTTGTTGACTTTCCAGCACCATTTGGTCCAATTAAAGAAGTAAAGCCTGCTTTTGGTATTTCAATATCCAAAGGTCCTATTTTTACCTTATCAGTATAGAACTTTTTAACATTATCAATTTTTATCATAAAGCCCTCTTCCTTAAAACTATAGTTAAGAATATGATTCCACCAAATAATTCAATAATAACTGAAACTACACCTTGAGCATGGAATACATGATACATTAAAAAGTATGCGCTCGTCATTATTAAAAATCCTATAGCAAAAGCCATCGGAAAAATATATCTATGATCATAAGTTGACGCTGCCTGATAACTCAAAGTTGCCACTAAAAAGCCGTAGAAAGTAAGTGGCCCAATTAGAGCTGTTGAAATGGACATTAAAATAGCTACTAATACAAGCGTATAAATTACACTAGGTTGGTATTTAACTCCAAAAGAAGTAGCAACATCTTTTCCTAGTGACAAAACATTCAAATTCTTAGAATGAGCAAAAATTAATACCGCTACAATTATGATCATAGGAATTACAATAGGAAAATATGCAGGATCTGCATGATTAACAGAACCAAATAATCTTGCTTGTAAAATATCAAATTCTGAAGGCGCAAGTAGTTTTCTCATGAAAGTTGACACAGAATTTAGCCCGGTACCAATAATAATTCCAACTAAAAGCATAAGTTGTAAATTCCCGTATTTACCGGAAAGTAACCATCCATAAAGTATTAAACTCATGAAGACCATAACAACAACTTGGAATAAAAATGAGCCAATTCCATTAAAATTTATTAACGCACTAGCACCAAAGAAGAATACTGTACTCGTTTGAATTGCTGAATAAAGTGATTCGAAACCTAAAAGTGAAGGAGTAATAATTTTATTATTCGTAATAGATTGGAAAGCAACTGTCGACAAGCTATGGCAAACCGCAGCAATAATCATTGCAACAATAGCTACTATCCTTCTCTTAACGACTGGGATAAAAGAAGGTGAATCTATCGGAACTGGATTGTTATAAACTAAAAGTCCATATGAAGAAAGAAGACCTAAAGCAATCAATGTTATCAGTAAAATCCAATAACGTCTTGCTTCCTTCTTAGACCGAAAAGCGCTAGCTGATCTACTTTCATTATGAAGGCTAGGATCGATTTCGACATTTTCTTTTTTTCTATATTCTAATGTGATCATCGTAGCCTCCTTGGTTTTCTTTGTCTCAATAAAATAGTAATAAACACGACTGCTCCCACTGTTGCAAGTATTAAAGAAACAGGTAATTCAAAAGGCTGTATAATTGTTCGAGAAATGATGTCACAGGCAGTTATTGATCCCATTCCGATCACACAAACCCAAGGTAAATTACTCCTAAGATCATCACCTCTAAACATTGAAACGATATTTGGCACAATTAATCCTAAGAAAGGTAAGTGTCCAATAACTGCTGCAACAATTCCAACTGCAACAGAGATAAGAGCAGTCCCAAAAAGAACAATTCTATTGTAATTAACTCCAAGACTTGTTGCGACATCTTCTCCTAGTCCAGCTAAAGTCAATCTATTAGCATACATAAAAATAAGAAAAGTAATGATAACAATCAGCCATAAATATTCATATCTTCCCACCTGAATGTTAGCAAATGAACCTACAAACCAAGTTTCAATACTTTGCGTCTTTTGAAAAAGGAGTCCTAAAAAAGTAGACACTGCAGAAATTACTGCTCCAAGCATCAATCCAATAATCGGAACAATTAAAGACGAACGAAGCTTAACTCTTCTTAAAAATAGAAAGAAAATCATAGTTCCTATAAAAGAAAAAATGATTGCACCAGTCATTCTTTGAACTAAAGTCGGGGCAGGAAATAATAAATACACAAAAAGCAGGCCTAAGCCTGACCATTCAATAGTCCCCGTTGTAGTAGGTTCAACAAAGCGATTCTGTGTAATGAGTTGCATGACGAGCCCTGCCATCGCCATCGCAGCTCCAGTAAGCATTAATGCAGCTGTTCTCGGAACACGAGTTATGAAAAACATCTCTGTCCCGTCCTCTTGTCCACGTATATCATAAACTCCAGTAAACAGTGATATAATCCCTAAAATTATAACAACTATAACTGCTATTATAAAAGGTTTTGTCCATATTTTATTTTGATTATAAAACTGGGGTTGAGAAATATTCTCAACCCTAGAAATCATATTTTTTGACACTGTTTCGTACCCCTTTACACTACTTAGCTAAAGTTTTTGCCATATTTCCAAATAACTCTATATAAGTTTGAATTGATTCATTTGTGTAAGTATCTTCTGGTGCATAAATAACTTGTTTTTTAGAAACAGCAGTTGTGTTTTGAAGAGCAGGTGATTTAGAAATAACATCCTTAGCAGGTGTTGACTTAGCTGCATCAGATGTTGCAGCATCACGATCTAATACGAAAATCCAATCAGGATTTGTTTGTGCAATAGCTTCAACAGAAACGTCATCACCTTTATGACCTGCAGTAGAATTTGAAACTTCTAACGCTGGAGTCCAACCGAAAATTTCATACATTGGCCCCCAAACACGACCAGAGTGCGGCGCAGCAAAACCAATATTACCACCAGTAACGATAACACTCATAACTTTATCTTTTCCGTTATAAGCAGATTTTGCTTTTTCAATAGATTTATCAAAATCAGCTACTAATTGTTTAGCTTCTTTATCTTTATTAAAGATTTTTCCTAAAGTAACTGTAGAATCTTTAAGTCCTTTTACTAAGTTTTCGCCAGGCTTAGTAGCTTTCTCAGAAACATCAAAATTAAGATCAATAACTGCTGCATTTGGTACTAATTTTTTGATTTCTTCGTAATGGTCAGCAAATCTTTGACCAACGATTACAAGGTCAGGGTTTGCCGCTGCAATAATTTCTAGATTTGGTTCACGGTGATTCCCAATATTTTGAACTTTTTCATCCTTTTTATATGCTGAATCAGCAGGCATGATATCCTTTGGAGCAGCCGCTAATTTAATTCCCCAATCAGATAAAGTTTCAAAAGTTCTGTTATCCAAAGCAACTACATTCTTTGGGTTTACAGGTACTTTAACAGTTCCATGAGCATCAGTGATTTCAACCGTTTTTGGCTTATCACTACCATTATCTTTATTATTAGCCTTCGAAGTTTCTTTACTTGAATCTGAGCAAGCTACTAACATTAAAGTGAAAACTGCTAGAATACTCACTAATTTTAAAAGCATAGATTTTTTCATATGTATACTCCTTATAGTGTAATTTATTTCGAAAATGATGACATCTATAGATTGAATTAGAAGGTAACTTTTATTCAATTGAATCGCTATTGATAATCATTTTCATTTGAACATCCTGTTAATTAGTATAGTCATTAATTCTGTGAAAATCTTGTGAATGGTGTGAATTCATAAAATCAGGCATAGAAAGTAATATGTGAAGTCGGGCGTATTGATTAACCTTTATTCTTCAGAGCGTGTCGATTTTTTTCGAGTAGACACTTTCAGTAGATCTGGTCTCAACTAATGCGAGCTAGAATCGTCCCCTCCACACTACCCAAAAGATGCTCATTAATAGCTAATGTTTTCATAATCCATTGCCTAATAGAAATATTCTTTTTACAGTTTTCATCTATTAATATTTCTCAGAAACTATTTGATTATCACATTTAACAAAAAAACGAGTAAAACTGAATGAAATAGTTTTACTCGTTTTCTATTACCTTATTTTATCATTCAATCATTGAATAGCCTCTGCCGTGTATCGTTTGAATATATCTCTCTTTCTTCTCGCACTTTAACTTTTTCCTTACATACCCAATATATAAGTCTACTACATTTGGATTTACTACTATATTATATCCCCATACTTGATTCAAAAGCATTTCACGGCTCAATATTGTGTTTTTATTCTTGATTAAAAATACAAGTAAATCGTACTCCCGCTTAGTAAGCGAGAGGTTTTTGCCACCTTTTTTCACAATATTGCTAGATGCATCAACAAAGAGATCTTTAAACTGAAAAAAGTTTATCTCCTTTTGCTGGTTACAATCACTTCTCCTTAAAATTGCTTGAACTCTTGCTACTAATTCTTCTTTCGCAAATGGTTTTCTTATATAATCATCTGCTCCTGCTTGTAACCCTGCTACGCAATCCTTACTAGAAATATTGTCAGTCACAATAATGATCGGTGTCGTTTTAACAAGTCGTATTTGTCTGCAAATTTCTGGTCCAGATATACTTAATGAATCCCAATCCAATATGATAATATCCCAATCTTGTTCATATATTATATTTAAACCTTCGTTTTCATTGTGAAGTTTTAAAATGAAGTAGCCTTCTTGCGTTAAACCGCTTACGATTTTCTTTGCTGAAGACCGTTCATTTTTAATCACCAACACCTGCTTCACCGATGGTTCACCTCTACTTCAATATAAATTATTTAGATAAAAAAATTATCCCAAAAAAATAATTTAAGATTTATAAATTTAAAACCCCTAAATAATCCATTAAAACAGTTTATTAGGAGAACTCTATATAATCTTACAATAGGTATGGATAAAAACACAAAACATATAGAGATTTGAATAAAGTGAAATTTTAATGAGACCTCACCAATTGGGCGTTTACGGTCAGCTATAGTATCTATCTGCTTTTCATCAATAACTAGTTCTTCATTTTCTGTTTCAGAGGTACCGCCCGATTCCCATCAACTTAAGCATTTTATAAAACCACAAAATGAAAAAACGGTATTCTTTCTATTACTTTAAATCTAGAAAACAAATCACTTCAATGTTTTCTGAATATTATGGGAGGATGTAAATACTGTGAACACTGTATATTTAGTGTTTAGTTGACCTTATAATAAAAAAAAGCGCGCTAAATTGAATTGAAAGGTGCAAAAACATGATTACAAATCAACAATTAGTAATAAACAATTTGGAAGAAAAATTAAAAGTATTTACTCATACAGTTAGTGGAAAACTTACAAAGGAAGAAGATTTCATCATAGCAAATACAGAAATTCCTACTGATACATTCAATGTTGTATTGCCGAAATCTCCAAATATCAAAAATGCAGTTAAGATTAGACATGGAATCGATAATTTTTCATATAAAAAATATCCCTTTAGTATTTGGATTGATGCTCAGTATTTAACTGAGGATTGGACAAAACTTATGCAAGAATATGACCTAAAAGAAGCGGAACGTAATGTAATGATGAAACTTGACAATACTCTTAATGTTGATCAAAGAATTTCCCATCAACTTATGATTACTAATGTGAAAAATAATGAAGAACTTTTAAAATATATAGACGTATTCATGAGCTTATTTGAGGGTACACCAGAAAAAGATGCATTAGAAAGTTATTTTAATAAGTTTTCACAAGTAAAATTAGGTTCAGAAGTTCAAATGTTTATTGGATGCATAGATGACATGCCTGTAACTACTGGTTTATTAATAGAAAGCAAAGATAGTTATGGTATTTATGATGTGATGACAAAAGAAACATTTAGAGGTAAAGGAATTGGCAGTGAAATGTTTCAATTTCTTCTAAATCAAACAACAGATAAACAAAAACCAGTTGTATTACAGGCTTCAGATGATGGGAAAAATATCTATAAGCGATTTGGATTTATAGATGTCGGAGAAATGGTTGTATTTGAATAAAAGGTTTTCTTATTAAGTTATAGGGTGGAATTGTTGAGCAATATAGATAGGAAATGATCCAACTTTTTATAAAAGAATAAACCAATTGAAAATATTAAGGGCGTGTTTTGAACAAACTTTTTTCAAAACACGCTTTTTTCTTTTTGTTTGTTTATCAAGGTTATTTGCTTAACTTGAACAAACTTTATTCTAAAACAACATGAATTATTAATTAATATCACTTTGAAGAAGCATATCTTTACATAACAAAAAAGAAGCATAAACCTGCACATCATGCAAAGTTATGCTTCCTGTTATACAAAATAAAAAAACCACCAAATATGTATTGGTGGAGACGGTGGGAGTCGAACCCACGTCCAAAAATATCGGCACTTAAGCTTCTACGAGTGTAGTCGATATATTAGCATTTCGCGAACTCTTCGGCCTATCGACAGGCTTCCAAGTTGCTAGTCTGGTTGTTCTCTTCCTTTGTCCTCAGACGGCGAACTCCGGCGTAGTCCACTTAGTTTGAGTCCCTTACCCTACCACATGGACGATGGAGGGAGGAACCTTTAGTGCAATTAAGCAGCTAAAGAAAGATTGTTTTGTTTGCCAATTATAGGCTTTGACGTTTTAACGAGGCCGATCCCCTCGACTCGCAACCTAAGCTCGAACTATCCCTGTCGAATCCGTAACGTCCCCATGATAAAAATGGAGCATACGAAGAAAATATCGTGATAGCTACTAAGAGCTGTTTTTCAATGTGCAACAACCTTACATAAATTATTATAACATACGCGCTCCATTTTACAAATGTAAATATCTGTATTACATCTTTTGGCGATCACGGAACGCGCGTGCAATTTCACGTTTAGCTTCTTTCTCTTTTAAATCGTGACGTTTATCGTATTGCTTCTTACCTTTTGCTAAACCAAGTGCCATCTTTGCAAATCCATTTTTCAAATAAATTCTAAGTGGAACTAATGCGTAACCTGTTTCTTTCGCAGCGCCCGCTAGTTTATCAATTTCTTTTTTATGCAGAAGTAATTTTCTCGTACGAAGTGGATCATGGTTGAAACGATTCCCTTGTTCGTACGTATTAATGTGCATATTATGAACCCATACTTCACCATTATGTACACGTGCAAACGCATCTTTCAAGTTTACGCGTCCAGCGCGAATCGACTTAATTTCCGTTCCTTGAAGGACAAGCCCTGCTTCGTATGTTTCTTCGATGAAATAATCATGAAATGCTTTTTTGTTCTGTGCAATAACCTTACCTGTACCCTTTGGCATATAACGTCCCTCCTCTATTTTTACTATTGTAACAAATGTTAATAAAAAGCGAAAGTGGCTCGCTCAGAATCTTTGGACATTGGAACTCCCGACAGAGAAGCGCTTTTTGCTTCGTCCGAGGGAGTGAAATGGCCAACAGATTCTAGCCACTGTAGCTAGATTCCATCAAAAAGCGAAAGTGGCTCGCTCTCAAGCCACCAAGAAAAAAGAATGGCTTCGCTTTTTATCAAAGCGAAGCCATTCTTTTCTTACTTACGCTTTTTCTTTTTCTTCTTGAATCCTGGTACGTTTTCGAAGAATGCTTTTTTCTTCTTACCGTTACCATCTTTTTTTCCCGGCTGGCTAGCAGAAGCGGATGCAGATGCAGATCCTCTTCCTTTTCCTTTACCACCACGGTCAAATTTTCTACCTGTGCCACGTTCACCGCCGCGCTCATTACTGCGCTCGCTACGTCCACCGCGTTTCTTTCTGCCTGTTCTTGGCTGCTCGATAACGACTGGACGATCTTTGAACTTACGGCGAGGTGTGCCTTTCATGCCAACGATTTCAAAGTCGATTGCACGCTCGTCTTTGTTTACGTTAATAACGCGAATTGTAATTTCGTCACCGATGCGGAATACGTTTCCTGTACGTTCTCCGATCATAGCGAAATGTTGCTCGTCATAACGGTAGTAATCATCCGTTAAATAACTAACGTGTACAAGACCTTCAATTGTATTTGGAAGCTCTACGAATAAACCGAAGTTTGTTACAGAGCTAATCATACCGTCATACTCTTCACCGATCTTATCAACCATATACTCTGCTTTTTTCATCTCATCTGTTTCACGCTCTGCTTCAACAGCACGACGTTCCATATTAGAAGAATGCTCTGCAATCTCAGGTAATTTTTCACGCCATTTTGCTTGCGTTTCGTTGTCGACTTTACCGTTAATAATGTATTCACGAATTAATCTATGAACGATTGTATCCGGGTAACGACGAATTGGTGATGTGAAATGCGTGTAGAACTCAGTTGATAAACCGAAATGTCCTAAGCTATCCGCATCGTAACGCGCTTGCTTCATAGAACGAAGCATTACTGTTGAAATAACTACTTCTTCTGGCTGCCCTTGAACCATTTCAAGAATTTGTTGCAGCGCACGAGGATGTACTTCATTCGCACGCCCTTTTACCGCATATCCGAAGTTCGTTACAAACTCGAAGAAACGCTCTAACTTATCTTCTTTCGGATCTTCATGGACACGGTACATGAATGGTACGTTCATCCAGTGGAAGTGCTCTGCTACTGTTTCATTCGCAACAAGCATAAATTCTTCAATTAACTTCTCTGATACAGAACGATCGCGCATGACAACGTCTGTCGGTTTTCCTTCTTCATCCACTAATACTTTCGCTTCTTTAAAGTCAAAGTCAATTGCACCACGGCGCATACGTTTTTCACGTAAAATTTGTGCCAATTGACCCATCTCTTTAAACATCGGTACGAGCGGCTCATAACGCTTAATTAACTCTTCGTCCTCATCTTCTAAAATGCTTCTTACGTCAGCATAAGTCATACGCTCTGTCGTTTTAATTACACTTTGGAAAATCTCGTGTTTAACAACATCACCTAAGTTGTTGATTTCCATTTCACAAGATAATGTCAGACGGTCTACTTTCGGATTTAATGAACAAATACCGTTAGATAGACGGTGTGGAATCATCGGAATTACACGGTCAACAAGATACACACTCGTCGCTCTTTCCGCTGCTTCTACATCAATTGGAGAACCTTCTTGAACGTAATGACTTACATCCGCAATGTGAACGCCTAGCTTGTAGTTACCGTTCTCAAGTTTCGTTACTGTAACAGCATCATCTAAATCTTTTGCGTCTGCACCGTCAATCGTTACGATCATTTGGTCACGTAAGTCACGGCGATCTTTTAAATCTTCTTCTGAAATCGTTTCTGGTACACTGTTGGCATGTTCCATCACTTCTTCAGGGAACGCTAAAGGCAAGTGATGTTTATGAATGACAGATAAAATATCTACTCCTGGATCATTTTTATGACCTAGAATTTGAATAACTTCACCTTCCGCACTTAAACGATTCTCTGGATAGCTCGTAATTTTTACAACTACTTTATGGCCTTCTACAGCACCCATTGATGCGCTTTTCAATACGAAAATGTCACTTGTCCAGCGTTTATTGTCAGGTATAACAAATCCAAAGTTTTTCGATTCTGTATATGTACCAACTAGTTCTTTCGTTCCACGTTCTAAAATGCGTACAATAGACCCTTCTTGACGTGAACCACTCGATTGGGAACTAAGGCGTGCTAATACTGTATCGCCATGAAGTGCACCGTTTAACTCTGTAGGCGGGATGAAAAGATCATCATCTCCAGTTTTCTTCTCGTCTGGTACAACGAATGCAAAACCACGTGCATGTCCAATTAACTTACCTCTTACTAAATTCATCTTTTCAGGAAGACCGTAACGGTTGCTACGTGTACGAATAACAAGTCCCTTCTCTTCCATCATTACAAGTGCTTTTACAAAATCTTTAAAGCCCTCAGAACCTTCAATTCCAAATGCCTCTTCTAACTCTTGTATCGTTAGCGGTTTATACGCTTCTTCTCTCATAAATAATAACAACTTATCAATATGTTCTTGTGTGATTTCTTCCAAGCAAAAATACCTCCTTTAAAACCTTATATTATTTAGTGTATCCGAAAGATAGGGGATGTATAAAGCGAAACTTCAATACTCCCCTTATGATTTTTACAGTTTTCACAAAAAATTCCTTATGAAAAAAAGAGGCAACTAGATCTTACCAATCTAGTTGCTCCAAGAAGTTATATACATCCTCATGTAGCTCGTCACGTTGTTTATCAAGTGTAATGACATGCGTAGAGTCTTCATACCATTTAATGTCTTTTAACGTAGATTCTACACCGTTATAAATAATGTTAGCACTATCTGTATTAATCATTTCGTCATGACGTGCTTGTACAACAAATGTTGGTGCATAAATCATATCCACATTGTTACGTACATCAGCAATTAATTGTTGTAATGCTTTTAATGTATTCATCGGTGTCTTTTGGAATTCCAACATTTCTTGTTCAATTTGTTCTGGTGATTTTTGCTCACGTTTTTTATATTCGCGGGCATATGCCAATATACCTTGGTACATCGTTTCTTCGCTCTTAATATACATCGGTGCACACATTGGTACTACACCTAAAACCGGTACTGTATAACCTAATTTTAAAGAAAATACGCCGCCAAGTGACAATCCAACAACAGCAATTTTCTCAAAACCTTTATCTTTTAAAAGCTGATATGCCTCCGTTACATCTTGCCACCAATCTGTAGGCCCTGTATGAACAAGCTCTTCTGGTGGTACACCGTGCCCTTTATAAATTGGCGCATGACAAGTATAGCCCTTCTTTTCTAAGAAACGCCCTAACATACGTACATCAGCTGAGTTCCCTGTGAATCCATGTAGTAATAAAACAGCGCGGTCTCCACCCTCAAATGTAAATGGTTTCGGAGATGCTAATTTCATCATGTATTTCTCCTCTTTCTCTTCTGTAATCTAGTCGTATTCTTTCTATATCTAGTGTACCATATTTGTATTTCTATAATCTAATTAGAAACATCTTTCAAATAGCAAAACAAAAAAAGAAGAACCATTAGTACCATTCACTAACGCTTCTTCTTTCAATTCTATAAATTGAAGTACGTAACACCAATTGTTAATACAAAGAACAATACAGCTAAAACAATTGTAATACGGTTTAATACCGCTTCAATTCCACGTGCCTTTTGCTTACCAAATAATTGCTCCGCACCGCCTGAAATTGCACCTGAAAGGCCTGAGCTATTACTAGATTGCATAAGTACCATAACAATCATTAAAATCGATACAATAATAAGTAAAACTGATAATAACGTATGCACTTGGCGTACCTCCTACAAAGATTCAGTTATTGTAACTGTAGCATAAATTCTATAGAAAAGCGAGAGCTATAGAGGCGCTCTCGCTTTTCTTCTATTACATAAACATCATCGCAAATAATGGTCCAAGTAAACATGTCAAAATTGCTGTTAATGTCATTGTTACCGATCCAATAACACCTTCATGTTCGTTATTTTTCATCGCTCTCATAACACCCATAATATGAGAAGCACATCCAAATCCGATACCTTTACCAACTGAGTTTGTAACACGACTCCATTTTAATAAAAGGGGTCCTGTAATCGTTCCAGTAATACCTGCAATAACAACGAAAGCTGCTGTTAAGGAAGGTACACCACCGACTTGCTCTGAAACACTCATCGCAACTGGCATTGTCACCGATTTTGGTAAAGACGATAAGATTAAGCTTTTGTCCGTTCCCATAAGTGAAGCAATCGCAAAATCACTAGCGATTGCAACTGTTGTACCTACTAATACGCCACCAGCAATCGGTACAACATATTTTTGCAGAACATGACGTTGTTTATAAAGAGGAATTGCAAATGCTACAACACCGGGTCCAAGTAGCTTTGCAATCCAGCCACCACCACTTTCCATATAATGTTGATACGGTATATCAAGCACGATAAATAGGAAAGCCATTAATCCAGTTGCTACAAGCATTGGAATGGTGAATGGTGTTGGAAATAATTTATAGATTTTTTTAGATAATTGATATAATAGCACCGTAAAAAGAACCCAACCGACTCCGATTAATATTTGGCTCATCGCGACTCTCTTTCCTTCCTATTCGCAAGATATTGTCCTGTATGTCCTGCGACAATAATAATTAAAAATGTACTCGCTACAACTGTAATGAAAAGAGAAATTCCTTTACTCATAAAAAAAGCACCGTAATTCATTAGGCCAAGCGTTGGCGGAATTAATAAAAACGGCATAATAGCAACGAGTGTTTCTGCTCCTAAATCGAACCATTTCACTGGCAGAACTTTTAGGCTAAGTAAAACAAGTAAGAGGAACATTCCAATCAAACTTCCTGGAATCGGAATATTTAACATTTCTTGCACCCAAGTTCCAACCATATAAAACACGTAAAGAGCAGCAATTTGGACAAGAATCTTTGTAAATTTCATGTTCATCATCCCTCATGTTTATACGATCTTCTGTTAATATCTTTATCATAGTATAAATTGTAAAAAGCTGCAATTTATCAACTTGACAGCAAAAACAGCCTATGTTATACGCTTACAACCTTGATACGACTGCATTTCCAAACGAAAATTACGTCAAAAACCTTGACCTAATATAAAAAGTTTTTATTTTCTGAATTTAAAAGACTATTATTTCAATAAAATAATCTTTTTATTCTTAAACTTACATATATATAAAGTGAAACTTTAATCCATGAGATTCCCCTCATCCTTATTGATTATTAGCCCTCACCAAGCTGGTTTGTACGGGATAAACAAGATAGGTGGTGAACATATGCCCAAAAAAGTTCTCATTTTTTGTGATCCTGGGATTGATGATACGATGGCTCTCCTCTTAGCATTCTTTATCGATGAAATAGAAATCGTCGGTATCGTTGCTGATTACGGCAATGTTCCAAAAAAAATGGCCGTAGAAAATGCTCATTTTTTTAATAACGAAACAAAGAATAGAAATATCAAGATATTCGGTGGTTCAGAACGTCCCCTTACTGGTACCCCACCTGCGTTTTTTACGGATGTACATGGAAAACAGGGGCTCGGTCCAATTATTCCAAAGGTGAATGTGACTAACGGAGAAATGGAGAATTTTTTTGAAGTTATTCCTCTTATTGAACAGTATAAGGATGAATTAATTATTGTGAGTTTAGGAAGACTTACCTCCCTAGCAATTTTGTTTATCATGTGCAAACAGTTAATGAAACAAATTAAATCTTACTACGTAATGGGCGGTGCCTTTTTACATCCTGGTAATGTTACCCCTATTTCCGAAGCAAACTTTTATGGCGATCCTACTGCCGCTAATATAGTCCTTCAATCCACAGCTAACATGTACATATACCCATTAAACGTCACTCAATACTCCATCATTACACCAGAAATGGCAGAATACATTGAGGCAAAAGGAAAAGTTCCACTTGTCAAACCGTTATTTGATCATTATTACTACGGATATTATAAAGACGCCCTACCACATTTAAAGGGGAGCCCCTTCCATGACACAATACCAATACTCGCTTTACTTGATAACTCTATGTTTACCTATCACAAATCACCTATCGTTGTCATGACAGAATCTTATGCACAGGGGGCAAGCATTGGAGAATTTCGCTCTTTAGGAGAATCTAAACCATTTATTGATTGGCCGAGTCATCAAATAGCAATTGATTTTGATTATAACCGCTTCTTCAAACATTTCATGTCACTTATGACGGGTGAACAATTTTAGCATAAAAAAACAGACCGTGATTTCTCACGGTCTGTCGTTTATTTTCTACAATTATCGTTTGATGTTATAGAAAGATTTGATACCATCGTAAACAGCTACTTCGCCTAGCTCGTCTTCGATGCGTAATAATTGGTTGTACTTAGCAATACGGTCAGTACGGCTCATAGAACCAGTTTTGATTTGGCCAGCGTTAGTTGCAACTGCGATGTCAGCGATTGTAGCATCTTCAGTTTCACCAGAACGGTGAGATACAACTGCTGTGTAACCAGCACGTTTAGCCATTTCGATAGCTTCGAAAGTCTCAGTTAAAGTACCAATTTGGTTAACTTTAATTAAGATTGAGTTAGAGATACCTTTTTCGATACCTTCAGCAAGTTTTTGAGTGTTAGTTACGAATAAATCGTCACCAACTAATTGTACTTTATCACCGATACGCTCAGTTAATAATTTGTGACCATCCCAGTCGTTTTCGTCTAAACCATCTTCGATAGAGATGATTGGGAAGTCTTTGCAAAGCTCTTCATAGAAATCAACCATTTCTGCAGAAGTTAAGCCAGTACGTCCTTCGCCTGCAAGGTCATATTTACCAGTTTCTTTGTTGTAGAACTCAGAAGAAGCAACGTCCATTCCTAAGAATACGTTCTCGCCAGCTTTGTAACCAGCTTTTTCGATAGCTTCGATGATTACTTCTAGAGCTTCACGGTTAGAACCAAGGTTTGGAGCGAATCCACCTTCGTCACCTACTGCAGTGTTAAGACCTTTGTCATGTAATACAGCTTTAAGTGCATGGAATACTTCAGCACCCATACGGATTGATTCTTTGAATGTTGGAGCACCAACTGGTAAGATCATGAACTCTTGGAAGTCAACGTTGTTATCAGCGTGAGAACCACCGTTGATGATGTTCATCATTGGAGTTGGTAATTGTTTTGCATTGAATCCACCAAGGTAACGGTATAATGGAAGACCTACGAAGTCAGCTGCTGCGTGAGCTACTGCCATAGATACACCAAGGATAGCGTTAGCGCCTAGTTTACCTTTGTTTGGAGTGCCATCTAATTCGATCATAGCACGGTCAATACCAGCTTGGTCAGTTACATCGAAACCAGCGATTTCTGGAGCGATAATTTCGTTAACGTTGTTTACTGCGTTAACAACACCTTTACCAAGGTAACGAGATTTGTCACCGTCACGTAATTCTACTGCTTCGTGCTCACCAGTAGATGCACCACTTGGTACGATAGCGCGTCCGAAAGCGCCGCTTTCTGTATAAACTTCTACTTCTACAGTTGGGTTACCACGAGAGTCAAGGACTTCGCGAGCATAAACATCAATAATTGTTGACATAATAAATTCTCTCCTTTTTATATAAGCAAATTATTTAATAATTGTTTTACCTGTCATTTCTTTCGGTTGCTCAACACCAAGAAGTGTAAGCATTGTTGGAGCGATATCTCCTAAGATACCATCTTCACGTAATTCTACGTCGTTCTTAGTAACGATGAAAGGAACCGGGTTAGTTGTGTGAGCTGTCATTGGCTCTCCTTCAGAAGTTAATTCTTCATCCGCATTACCATGGTCAGCAGTAATAAGTGCTACACCATCTTTTGCAAGAATCGCTTCTACAACTTTTCCTAAACATTCGTCAGTTGCTTCTACTGCTTTAATTGTTGGTTCCATCATCCCAGAATGGCCAACCATATCACAGTTCGCAAAGTTAAGAATGATAACATCATGTTTATCATTTTCGATTTCATTTACTAAAGCGTCCGTTACTTCGTAAATGCTCATTTCAGGTTTCAAGTCATACGTTGCAACCTTTGGTGAGTTAATTAAGATACGCTCTTCTCCTGGGAATTCAGCCTCACGACCACCGCTAAAGAAGAATGTAACGTGCGGATACTTTTCAGTTTCCGCGATGCGAAGTTGCTTTAATCCCGCTTGCGCAACAACTTCACCTAAAGTGTTATCAAGGTTCATTGGCTTGAATGCCACGTAACCATCTACAGTTTCACTGAAGTGTGTCATACATACGAATTCTGGAATGTGAGGTACTTTTTCACCACGATCGAACTCACGGAAGTCTTCGTTTGTAAATACACGAGCAATTTGAATTGCACGGTCTGGACGGAAGTTATAGAAGATAACTGCATCATCATCATTGATTGTTGCAACTGGCGTGTTATCTTCGTTAACAATTACAGACGGCAATACGAATTCATCATAGATACCGTTCGCATAAGAGTCTTCTACACACTCTTCTGCTGATTTATAAGTAGGGCCTTCACCATTCACCATAGCACGGTAACATTTTTCTACGCGATCCCAACGCTTGTCACGGTCCATGGAGTAATAACGACCAGAGATAGTCGCGAATTGTCCTACTCCTGTTTCTTTAATTACTTCATTTGTTGCATCGATATAGCTTTGTGCTGTTTTTGGTCCAACATCGCGGCCATCTAAGAATGCATGAATGTATACTTTCTCAACGCCTTCTTTAGCTGCTAAGCGAAGAAGAGCAAACATGTGATTCATGTGACTGTGCACACCACCGTCAGAAAGTAAACCGAATAAATGAAGTGCAGTACCTTTTTCTTTTACGCTTTTAATTGCACTTTGGAACGTTTCGTTCTTATCGAACTCACCTTCACGAATTGCAACGTTAACGCGTGTTAAGCTTTGATATACAATGCGGCCAGCACCGATATTTAAGTGACCAACCTCAGAGTTACCCATTTGACCTTCTGGAAGACCTACTGCCTCGCCACAAGCTGTAAGCGTTGTGTGAGGGAATTTGTTCCAGTAACCATCAAAATTAGGTTTCTTAGCTTGTGCTACAGCATTCCCGTAAGTTTCTTCACGAAGTCCGAAACCGTCAAGAATGATTAAAGCTGTTGGCTTTCTCATTTTACCGCCCCCAGAAGACCTAAGAACGAAGCTGGCTCTAAGCTAGCACCGCCAACTAAAGCGCCGTCGATGTCAGATTGTGCCATATACTCTTTAATGTTTTCTGGTTTTACGCTACCGCCGTATTGGATACGAACAGCTTCTGCAGCTTCTGGAGAAACAGCTTCTGCAACAACTTTACGGATGTGCGCACATACTTCGTTTGCATCTGCAGAAGAAGAAGATTTACCTGTACCGATAGCCCAGATTGGCTCATAAGCGATAACAGTTGCTTTAACTTGCTCTTCTGTTAAACCTGCAAGTGCTTTTGTCACTTGACCTGCTACTAGATCAAATGTTTTTCCGCTTTCGCGCTCTTCTAAAGTCTCACCACAACATACGATTGGTGTTAAACCATGTTCAAATGCTGCGATAGTCTTTTTGTTTACTGACTCATCTGTTTCAGCAAACATTTCACGACGCTCAGAGTGGCCAAGTACTACATAGCCAACTTTTAAGTCGCTAAGTGCTACTGGGCTAATTTCGCCAGTGAATGCACCATTTTTTTCGAAGTGCATGTTTTGTGCACCTACTTGTAAGTCAGTTCCTTCAGTTGCTGCTACAAGGCGCTCTAAGAATAGAGCTGGAGAGCAAACTACTGCATCAACAGCTGAAGCTGCTGGGATTTGACCTTTAACTTCCTCTACGAAGCTAACTGCTTCTGATAGAGTTTTATTCATTTTCCAGTTACCTGCGATAATTGGTTTACGCATGCTTTGCACCGTCCTTTTTCTTTGGCTGCTACTTATTTGTCGTTAAGACAAACTACACCCGGAAGCTCTTTACCTTCCATGAATTCTAATGACGCACCGCCGCCAGTAGAAATGTGGCTCATTTTATCAGCCATACCGAATTTTTCAACAGCTGCTGCAGAGTCACCACCGCCGATAACAGAGTATGTATCTTCTGCATCTGCTAATGCTTGTCCTACTGCTTTTGTACCTTCTGCGAATGGAGTCATTTCGAATACACCCATTGGTCCATTCCATACAACAAGCTTAGAATTTTTAATTACATCTGCATAAATTTCACGTGTTTTAGGACCGATGTCCACGCCTTCCCAGTTAGAAGGGATAGAGTCGATACCAACGATTTTAGTTGTTGCAGTTTCAGAGAATTCCTCAGTGATTACAACATCAACTGGCATGTAGAAGTTTACGCCTTTTTCTTTTGCAAGTTGCATAAATTCTTTAGCTAGTTCGATCTTGTCGTCTTCACATAGAGATAGACCAATTTCATGACCTAAAGCTTTAACGAATGTGTAAGCAAGTCCACCACCGATGATTAAGTTATCTACTTTGTCTAATAGATGACGAATTACACCGATTTTATCTTTTACTTTCGCACCACCGATAATAGCTGTAAATGGACGTTCTGGGTTAGAAAGTGCTTTACCAAGTACATCTAACTCTTTTTCCATTAATAGACCAGATACTGCTGGTAGGTAGTCTGCGATACCTGCTGTAGAAGCGTGAGCACGGTGAGCTGCACCGAATGCATCGTTTACGAAGATGTCAGCAAGTGCTGCAAATTCTTTCGCAAGTTCTGCATCGTTCTTTTCTTCGCCCGCATAGAAACGTACGTTTTCAAGAACTAATACGTCGCCTTCGTTCATTGCTGCAACCATTTCTTGTGCAACTGGTCCGAATGCTTCGTCCGCTTTTTTAACGTCTTTACCAAGAAGCTCGCCTAAACGTGCTGCTACTGGAGTTAAACGCATTTCTTCTACTACTTGACCTTTTGGACGGCCTAAGTGACTTGCTAAAATAACTTTCGCACCTTGCTCTACTAAATATTGAATTGTAGGAAGAGCTGCACGGATACGAGTTTCATCTGTAATTTTGCCTTCTTTCATAGGTACGTTGAAATCAACGCGGCAAAATACACGCTTACCTTTTAAATCTACGTCACGAATTGATTTTTTGTTCATTGGATTTCCCTCCGACTACTAGTTAGGATTGACAAAACCCACTCAAAAGCTTAACACATTTGCTTTTAAAACGAAAGAAGAGAGAGAGGGAACAAACCCTCTCCCTCGTTTTGTCATTGATAACTTATATAATTAAGAATTAAAGACCTTTTGAAGTCATGTAAGCTGCTAAGTCTACTACGCGGTTAGAGTAACCAGTTTCGTTATCGTACCAAGAAAGTACTTTAACCATGTTACCTTCCATTACCATTGTAGATAATGCATCGATTGTAGAAGAAGCTGTACATCCGTTATAGTCGATAGATACTAATGGCTCTTCGCTGTATCCAAGGATACCTTTTAATTCGCCTTCAGCTGCTGCTTTGAATGCTGCATTTACTTCTTCAACTGTTACTTCTTTGTCAAGTTCAACAACTAGGTCAACTAGAGAAACGTTAGCAGTTGGAACACGTACAGCGCCACCGTTTAATTTACCTTTAAGTTCTGGTAATACTAATGCTACAGCTTTAGCTGCACCAGTAGATGTTGGGATCATGTTTTCAGCTGCTGCACGAGCACGACGTAAATCTTTGTGTGGTAAGTCTAAGATTTGTTGGTCGTTAGTGTAAGAGTGAATTGTTGTCATCATTCCGCGTTTTACGCCGAATTTTTCGTTTAATACTTTAGCGAATGGAGCTAGACAGTTTGTAGTACAAGAAGCGTTAGATACTACGTTGTGGTTAGCTGCATCGTATTGTTCGTGGTTAACACCCATAACTACAGTGATATCTTCGTCAGAAGCTGGAGCTGAGATGATAACTTTCTTAACTGATCCACCTAAGTGTTTCTCAGCGTCTGATTTTTTAGTGAAACGGCCAGTAGATTCTACTACTACTTCTACTCCGTAGTCGCTCCATGGTAATTGAGCTGGGTCACGCTCAGCGATAACTTTAATTTCTTTACCGTTAACAACGATGCTGTTTTCGTTAGCAGATACTTCTGCATTTAAAGTTCCGTGAACTGTGTCATATTTTAAAAGGTGAGCTAATGTTTTAGCATCTGTTAAGTCATTGATTGCTACTACTTCTACCTCAGAGTTGTTAAGAGCTGCGCGGAATACGTTACGTCCGATACGTCCAAATCCATTAATACCAATTTTAGTCATTTGAATTTCCTCCTTGGGGGATTATATTAAAGGGTAAAACCCTTTGTTAACTGTTTTGCTGCACCTTCATCTGTAATTAGAATTGAAGTGTGCCCTTGTTTAATTACAGCCTGTATTGCTTTTGCCTTTGAAGAACCTCCAGCGACTGCAACAACGTGAGATACATTTTGTAAATCCTCTAGTTGCATACCAACTGTTCTTACTTTATGAACAACATTTCCTTCTTCATTAAAGTAGTAACCGAAAGCTTCGCCAACTGCTTCGCTTGCCTGAATCTTTAACCAATCTGCTTCTGAAGTACTTCTGCGACGTGCCATTGTTAACGCATCACCTATTCCATGAATGACGATATTGGAAGATCGAATCAACTCAAGAACTTCTTTCACGGAAGGCTCTGTCACAATAGACGCATATGCTTCGCTGCTAACATGATCTGGAACATACAATAAGCGATAATTACTCATCGTATTTTGCGCCATCTTGGCACAAATGGTATTGGCTTCTAATTCAACACCTTCTCCAATTCCACCACGTGCTGGGACAAATAGCATATGTAAATCTTTGCAATCAAGTTGCATCATGTCCGCAGCAGCAGCTAGCGTAGTTCCTCCAGCCACAGCAACGATATTATTCGCTGTCAGACGGTCTTTTATACAAGTCACACAAGCACGGCCCATCTCCAGTTTGACCCAAGGTGATTCATCACTATCACCAGGGACAACGAAAACTTCATCCAAGTCTAATGTTTCCTTAAGTTGCTTTTCTAAAACCTTTAACCCGGAAATTTCTTTCATAAAGTCTTCCAAAGCAAGAACTAAAGTTGTTCCTTCTTCTGTCAAAGTCATTCCAGAAGAAGCGACGTGAACTAAGTTTTGTTCTTTCAAAACTTGAACTTCACTTCGCAATACTCGTTCTGTCATACCGAGACTTGCTGATAAGTTTCTTCTTCCAATCGGCTGCATGAGCCTAATGTATTGAAGAATTTGCATTCTCGTTTGCATAACAGGTAGCAGATCAGGTAATAATTTTTTTGTATTCTGAATCCATGAGCGCATATCTTTTCTCCTCACTACATCGGTTCATTTTCCCTCGTGGTCACTTTACGTCCCGTAGTGACATTTTGTGTCCCACATAGGTTAAAAAAATAATCCCTGCTACGTGTATTATTGTAACAGGAGATAGAAACTTATTCAACTCTTAACTGCATTCTTTATATAGTTTATTATGACACCTTTGTGAATGTTACCATATTCTACTTGTTTTCCGTCCATTTCTACAACCGGAATCATTAAGTGATATTTTTCTAAAAGGTCATTATCTTCATATATATCTATTTCCTCGATTTGAAAAGAATATTCACATTGTACTTCCTGTAAAACTTGTTTTGCCTTCACGCAAAGGCCACAATCTTTTTTAGTATACAGTACAACTTTCATCTTCTTCACCTATCCGATCGTTTTTCGTAATGACGAAGCTGGGATATGCATTTGTTCTCTATACTTCGCCACCGTTCTTCGAGAAATAACAATTTCATGCTCTTCTTCTAATAATTTTGAAATCTTTTGATCTGAAAGTGGCTTTTTCTTATCCTCTGCCCCAATTAGCGTTTGAATAAATTGTTTTACACGTTTTGTAGAAACTGCTTCATCTTCAGTCGTCGAAACGGCATTGCTAAAGAACGATTTCATCTCAAATAAACCGTGTGGTGTTTGCACATATTTATTTCGCGTCGCACGACTAATTGTCGATTCATGCACACTTAACTCTTCCGCTACCTCTTTTAAAGCGAGAGGTCTTAAATACTCTGGACCTTTCCAGAAGAAATCACGTTGTTTTTCCATAATAATAGTCATTACTTGCAGCAATGTCTGTTTTCTCTGCTTCAAACTGCGCATAATCCACTGCACATGCTGATACTTTTCTGATACGTAAGATGCTACTTCACTTTCACTATTATTAAGAAGCGCACTATATTCAGAATGAATTTCAATTCTCGGCATATTTCTCTCATTCATTTGTAAAACGAGGCGATCGCCATCTTTTTTCACCGCCATATCAGGTACAATGTAAAGTGGTTTATCTGAAGAAAACGCAAGACCTGGTTTTGGTTGTAATGACGTTATACAATTTACCGCACTCTGCAATTCCTCATTACTACACTTCAACACTTGAACGAGCTTTCGCCAATCTTTCTTCACAAAATAAGCGAAATGATCTTCTACAACCTCTTCTGCTAATCCATTACGTCTTTGTAAGCGCTTCAATTGTAAGGTTAAACATTCCTGAATATTACGCGCCCCTACCCCTGCTGGCTCCAGTGATTGGACAAGCTCTACAGAACGGTCGACTACATGAATATGTGCAGAAAGGAGCTCTGCTAACTCTTCATTCGTTTCTTGTAAATATCCATTTCCATCCATGTTCATAATAATGAAAGAAGCTACTTTTCGCTCTTCTTCATCTATTTTATAATACTGTATTTGATTTAATAAATGTTGCTGAATCGTTGTAGAATCCACACTGTAGATCTCCATCTGATTCTCGACTTGTTTGCTGGTACTTTTACTGTTGTTAGAGCTCTTTTTCTTCTCCCTCTCAAAACCACCTAACTCAATAAGGGGATTCTCTAACGATTGCTCATACAAAAACTCCGATAATTCTTGTACATTATACTGGAGCATTGTAATCGCTTGCCTTAACTCTTGTGTCATTGCCAAACGTAAGCTTTGTTCTTGTAAAAGACTTGCCTTCAAACTAATCTCCCCCTTGTTTCTATTGTACAATAAGTTTGGTAAAAGGAGAATGCTATCACAGACACCCATTCCAAAATATTATTAATTTATATGTATTAATGAGATTTACAACTTACAACCGAAATTTGAATAATATTGAAAGAAAATAATAACGTTTATTTTTAACACTAAGTACTAATAGTAAATATTAATACAAGATATTAAAATGGGCAATAAAAAAAGAGAAGATCCCATCTTCTCTTCCACTAATCAACTATTTTTCAAAAGCTGAAATAACTTCAAGCTCTTACCGCTTCGCAAAATACCCTTTGGATATACTTTCGCAGCAAATAAAGAAATCAGGCTAATACTACTTAACAGAACCAATATAGACGCTGCAATTTCAATACCACTCACAGACCCATTAATAATCCTAACTATCATACTAATTGGAGCTGTAAACGGTACATATGATGTCACCCTTGATACTAGCCCTTCAGGGTTATCAAGCACTACTAATAACTCCACCACTAAGCTCCCCATCAATATAAGAGTAATTGGCATCGTTGTTCCAGATAATTCTTCTGGCCTGCTTACCATAGAACCAAACACTGCGAAAAGTGCCGCATAAACGAAGTAACCGAGAACAAAATATAACAAGAAATATGCAGCGTGCTCACCTGTAATCATATTTACATCAATATTCACTCCAAAAAACGAATCCGATACTTTAAAAATTCCAGATTTAATATATAGCGCCATACTAAAGAAGAAGATAAATAACTGTGTCAAACTAGCAAGACCGACTCCTAAAATTTTCCCGAAAACCATATGGACAGGAGATACTTTTGTGACCATCACTTCCATAACACGTGAGGCTTTCTCTGATGCAACTGCTGTCGCGATAGCATTTCCATATGAAGTGATTGCTAAGTACATAATCGCTACTAATAAATATACTAGTAAAAATGAACTTGTTTCTTCATTATTTAAGTTTTGTTTTGTCGCTTGCACGTTCATCGTCAGTGATTTCACAGCCTCTTCTGATAACTGCTGCTTAACTACCGCACTTTGAAAATACTGATTTTGTACAAATACCTGTGCACTTTGAATCAACTTAGGATTATCTAGCTTCATAAAGTAATCTAATACTGGTTCAGCACCCGCACCCTCTTTTAATATAAAGAGCGCTTCGACTTTCTTATCTAACAATTCTTGCTTATATTGATTTAATTTTGTTTTATCTCCCAAAGACCAATCCCATTCTGGAAGAGCTTTACTAAGATTAGATTGATCCACCGTAACATTAGGTACTTCAGAAATAAATACAACCTTTGCTTTTTCTTTCTCTCCAGAAAACTTTTGTACTAAAGTTGGAAAAGAGAATAAGAATATCCCTCCTCCTATTAATAGCAATGTCATCCCAATAAATATTTTCGTTCTCACACGGTCCCAGTACGTTTGCCCTAAAACAATCCAGAAATTCCTCATTACTTATGCACCCGCCTTTTCAACAAAGATTTGATGTAAAGAAGGTTCTTTAATAGAAACATCTCGGATATATTGTTTAGTTTTAATATCTTCAAGCAGCGAAAATGCATCCTCTCCATCATTAACTTTAATCATGAACGTACGATTAACTTTTTCAAAATTGAAATTCTTCTCCTTAAGAATAGGTTCAATATCCCCTTCCGTTTGCAACGTCATATATTTATATTGATAACTTTTCTTAATATCTGACAAGGCACCCGATAATACAAGTTGACCGTTTTTCATAATACAAATTTCCTCACAGAACGTTTCTACACTGTCCATTTGATGACTACAAAAAATAATCGTTTTTCTTTGCGCAATTAACTCGAGCACAACATTTTTTAACATCTCTGCATTTACAGGATCCAATCCACTAAATGGTTCATCTAGTATGATGAATTCCGGATTATGTAATATCGCTGAAATCAATTGGATTTTTTGTTGATTTCCCTTTGACAATTCCTCTGTTTTCTTCTTTAAATGTGGTGTCATTTCTAATTTTTCTAGCCATTGTAACGCATGCCTTTTTGCAAGATTAGCTGGCATTCCTTCTAACTTGCCGAAATACACCAATTGCTCCACTACATTCATTTTCGGGTATAATCCACGCTCTTCTGGTAAATAGCCAATAGATAGGTCTTTCTTTGAAAAAGGGCGATTATTCCATAGAATTTGGCCGCTATCCGGTTTGATTAAATCTAAGATCATACGAATCGTTGTCGTCTTACCAGCACCATTTCGGCCCAGCATCCCTAAAATTCCACCTTCTTCTACACGTATATTTAAATCATTAACGGCTTTATATTCACCAAATGTTTTATTTAATCCTTGAATTTCAAATGCCATCCATAACAGCTCCTTTTAGCTTTTTACGAAATAAATAACCGCCATTCCTAATACAATCCCGCCTACCATCAACAAAAACTTTTTCATAACTATTTCCTCCTTCATTGACTTGTTAAGTTGTATCTTTATCATAGACTTCTTTCTGATGCTATTGCCCGCAATCCGTACTGTATTTACCGTAAAAAAAGCGAACCACTCTTATGTGGTTCACCGCAATTTCAACAGATGAAGTTGATTGTATGAAAACTTCTTAAATGTTATTATAAAAATATTCAGAAATTAAATGATGTACCTACAAAGAGAGGTGTCCAAACCGTTGCAGATACAACGTAACTTCGTTTTCATTTCATGTGTAACTATCCTGTATTTTTGTTTACAAGGCTATATCTTATATAAAATAAACCAACCATATAGCGGCGTTCTTATTTCTAAAACAGACTCAGCTACATACACAATAGCAAAAATTAAATCCTCCGGTTGGGCTTTTCATACAGACTTAAAAGAAGGAGATATAATCTATTCAATTAATAAAGAGAAACCTCATTTAGGAATACTTCCTGGATATCAAAACCAATCACTAAATGCATCTGAAATACAAGTTAAAAAAGACGATATCACTCAAACTTATAAAGGAACAGAACATTTCATTGATTATCGTGACAAAATCATTTCTGTATACTTCCCCTTCCTACTCGCTTTTATTTGTTTAGGGTTATCTATTTTTCTTTATACCAAGAAGCCTTTGAACCGAGAAACATTCTTTTTGATCACGTTTCTATTCATGACTTCCTCAAGTCTTCTAATTGCAGTTGAATCTGGTAAAGGTGATTTTATCGCCCTCATTATTTTAAGTATTGTATTTCAAGGTACACCTATGTCTCTCATTTTATTATTGAATGAATTATTCAAGAAAAAACAACTATACGTCATTTCTATGAGATTTCTAAAAATCGACATTGCAATTGGCATCATTTTACTATCACTCTCTATTTTAATGATGTTCATTCCATTTCCCGTAGTTAATACCGATGGATTAGAACTAATTTACCTTTCAATAAATATTATCTTTTGCATATATTTTTTAATCCGTGCCTATATCAAATATCACAATACAGTACATAAACCATTTTTAAAATTAATGCTCACGATTCATTCCATTGCCTTCTTTCCGTTCGTTACACTCTATGCCCTTCCAGATGCAATATTCAGTACACCGATTCTCTCAGCAGATATTGGAGCTATGTTCCTAATCGCTCTTCCAATCGGTTATTTTTATTTAGTAGCGACGAAGCAGATTTTTGATATAGATTTTGTATTTGATCGTTTACGGTATTACGCATTTCTGTCATTAATCCCAACTCTATTAATTGCAATCATTACGAGCTGGAGCATTTATTACAAAGACAATTTTCTCTCTCGACTACTGCAAAGTTTTATTATTATTTTCCCGTTAAACATTCTATTTCTCATATTAAAAGAAAGATTAGATTTTACATTCCGTAATCACCTCTTTCGGACTAAAACAAACTTATACGTAAACATTGAACAGTTTACCGCACAGCTATCATCTATTATGAAAACAGAAGAGTTAGAGAAAAAATTCACTAATGAAATCGTTTCGATGTTGAAACCTTCTTTTGTTCAATTTGTTCAATATGATATGAAAGACAACACATATACACAATGCAACGGATATGGACAAACGAAAGATTTCACACTTTCTAAAAAGAAAAAATGGAGTATGGCAGCATTACTAATTAATGATTTATTAGAGGATGATGGATGCATCGGTATTTACTTATACTCTACTAAACATATAAAACACTACATCTGGATTGGAACAAAAGTGAATAATATTAAATATAATACGCATGAAAAATCATGGTTCATCACTGTCACGACATACGTCCGTCTTATTTACGAAAACTTGTATACCATTAATGAAATTATTCATTCTCTAGAGCAGGAGAGTTTAGAATCCAAAACAAATTCTGCAAGCTTATCACGCCTACTCTTTCAAATTTCTGAACAAGAAAGGCGCCGACTTGCTTCAGATTTACACGACTCTGCATTACAAGATCAAATTGTATGGTACCGCAAACTAGACTCTTTACTAAAAAACAAATCCGTTCCACTAGAATTAAAAAATGAACTGAAAAAAATCCACTTCGGTATGCACGATGTAATACAACAAATTCGCGACACATGTAATGAATTGCGTCCATCACTTTTATCAGATGCTGGTTTAATTGGTGCATTAAGAGAATTGCTAGCCCAAACACAATTACGTGTGCAGTTTCAAATTCAATTTGATCATGAATCAATTCAAGAGCATCATTACGATTTTGACAAAATTTTATCTTTATATCGTATCATTCAAGAACTACTAACAAACGCAGATAAACATTCCGAGGCAACCATCGTATCGATTTTTTTATGGGAAGAGAATAACTGTATTTTCCTAGACTACCGAGACAACGGCAAAGGTTTTAATATAGACACTCCCTACTCTCCTAAGCAGCATATGGGGCTTTCCGGTATAAAAGGAAGGCTTCAATCAATTGGTGGAGAAATACATATAGTATCCGAAGCTAAAAAAGGACTTCAAATAAACATTACAGTTCCGAGGTGGTAAATAATGATTCGAGTATTAATTGTAGATGATCATCAAATTGTAGGCGAAGGAACAAAGAGCATGATTGAATTAGAAGAAGATATGCAAGCAGAATATATTTTAAATGAACAGGAAGCACTTATAAAAAGTGATGCTACACCTTTTGACGTATACCTCTTGGATATGAATATGCCCAATTGTAGTGGTATTGAACTCGCCCAGAAAATATTACATATTCAAACAGATGCGAAAATCATTTTATATACAGGTTTTGAATACGTATCCCAATTCAATTTATTAATAAACTCTGGTATCAGCGGAATTATTAGTAAATCAGCTTCTCAGCAAGAGCTATTAATGGCAATTCGTGCAGCTGTAAACGGATATACTTTACTTCCTATTTCGTTATTACGTCAACTACGTACAGACGATATAACGACTCAACAACTTGAAAATAAAACCGCTCTTCTTACACAAAAAGAATTAGAAATCTTAGAATCCGTCTCTAAAGGAAGTAGCAATAAACAAATTGCTGATGAACTGTACATGAGTTCAAGAGCTGTAGAATACAACCTAACAAAAATCTTCAAAAAATTAAAAGTAGGATCACGCTCCGAAGCTTTAACAGAAGCAATGAGACAAGGCATTTTGAAAGTACACATATAAAATGAGACTTCCATCAGTTTGTTTTGTTTAACCCTCAAATAATGAGATAAATAAAAAAGTCCTAACCTACAAAACGTAAGTTAGGACTTTTTGACGCGCCCAGAGGGATTCGAACCCCCGGCAGACGTGGTACCGGAAACCACCGCTCTATCCGACTGAGCTATGGGCGCATGATTATAGAAAACACTTCATTTTCTTCTCATAATAATAGCAATAAAATCCATCTAAATCAATAAAAATATCCCCATAATACCTTATGCATCCTAGCTAAAAGCATATAAAATCTATTCCACTCCTAAATTTTCCAATCATAAATTCACCCTAACTCACAAATTATAATCTTTGAATTGATATTCCAAAGGGGGCTTCATTCAATGACTGTAATTACAAAATTAAAGCAAACTGTTTCTGGATTAAAAAGTGCACAAGCTAGCTTAGAGGGATTCGCTCTTGATACGGATAACCAACAAGCTAAGCAACTTTTCCAAACAGCTGCGCAGCAAACACAAACGATTATCGATTCTTTAAACCCACGCGTTGAAGAAGTCCAACAAGAAGAACCACAATACTCACAGCAATAACGAATCAGTCTTGCTGTGAAATAGAAAAAGGATGATATGCAGTCATCCTTTTTCTATCACATTACATATTGCAATAGAAATGGAATGATAATTATGCGAAAACTCGGCCTCATAACCGCATTATTTGCACTTCTATTTAGCTCTTTTACCGGATGTGATAATAGTCCTTTAGATAAAAAAGTGAAAGAAGAAGCAAAAAGAACGGAGAAAGAAAAAGGTCCAAAGTTAACAAAGACGAGTACGGAATCCTTTAATCAATCTATATCACAAGGAGCGAAAAAAAGAGCTCTCGCTATGGATGAAATTATAAAAAGCACAGCAGTAAATTCAAATTTAGATCTCTACATAGCAGTTACACCTGAGCATCACGAAAGGTTTGGATTAAAACCTCTTCGTAAAAAGCTTCAAAAGCAGCTAAGTGATGAGCATCCTACTTTCGATGTTCGTGTCAGTACAGATAAAAAAATCTTTATGTTACTCGAAAAACTCGAAAGAAAAATTAAGGAAAAAGAAGTATCTAAAGATGAAATTAATAAACAATTAAAATTCATTGGTAAAAAAATGGAGTCTAACACTTAACGCTTTTTAAAAGAAAAGGAAGGATTGCAATGGCTAGTAAAGATAAAAACTTAACCCCTGTACAACAGGAGTATAAAAAATTCGAACAAGAACGCGAACCGAAACGACCTGTCTTAAAAAATTGTATAAAAGCCTTTTTCGTCGGTGGTTTTATTTGCTTCACCGGACAACTCATTTCTACTTTTTACATCACATATTTTGATTTCACTGAACGCTCAGCAGGCAATCCAACAGTCGCAACTCTCATTTTCATCTCCATGTTACTAACTGGATTTGGTATATATGATCGTTTTGGACAGTTTGCCGGAGCAGGTACAGCTGTACCTGTTACTGGATTTGGTAACTCTGTTATTGCCGCATGTATTGAGCATCGAACGGAGGGATTTGTCCTTGGCGTTGGCGGCAATATGTTTAAACTAGCTGGTTCTGTTATTTTATTTGGTGTATTTTCCGCTTTCGTCATCGCACTTATTAAAACTATTCTCGTTCAATGGGGAGGGCTATAAATGTTACAAGGACACCGAACGTGGGTATTTGAAAACAAACCAGTCATTATCTCAACAGGGGTTGTCGGTGGACCATTTGAAGCAAAGGGGAACATCCCAGAAGACTTCGATATCCTTCATGAAGATTTATGGCTCGGACAAGATTCCTATGAAAAAGCACATAAAATTTTATTCGAAGAAGCTTGTAGTCGCGCTACTGAAAAAGCAGAGCTTCGTAAAGATGATATTCAATTCGTACTCGCAGGAGATTTAATTAATCAAATTACTCCAACAAGCTTTGCTTGCCGCACACTGGGCACTCCTTATCTCGGATTATTCGGGGCTTGCTCTACTTCTATGGAAGGTTTAGCACTTGGAGCAAGTATCGTAAATGCAAAAGGTGCAAAATATTTATTAACTGGAGCTTCAAGCCATAATACTGCTGTAGAAAAACAATTCCGCTATCCTACCGAATACGGTGGACAAAAGCCGCCTACTGCACAGTGGACAGTAACCGGAGCAGGAGCCGCTATTTTAAGCGATACTGGCCATGGTCCAAGAGTAACATCTGCAACGATTGGGCGAGTTGTTGATATGGGATTAACGGATCCGTTTAATATGGGAGGCGCAATGGCTCCAGCTGCAGTTGATACAATTGAAGCCCATTTACGTGAACGCCAAATTGATGCCTCTTACTACGATTTAATCGTAACAGGTGATCTCGGACATGTAGGACGCGAAATTGCTTATGACTTACTACATAAACACGGAACGAAAGTAACGAGCGAACAATTTCAAGATTGCGGAATTATCATTTATAGAGAAGGACAACCTGTCATAGCTGGTGCTAGTGGGCCTGGATGTTCCGCAACAGTCGTGTACGGTCATTTATTAAACCGAATGAAAAGAGGAGAGTTCAAAAAAATACTTGTCGTTGCGACAGGCGCTTTACTATCTCCACTTACATTCCAACAAGAAGAAACGATTCCGTGTATCGCTCATGCCGTTTCGATTGAATTTGGAGGTGCAACGCAATGATTTTTTTCTGGGCTTTCGTCATTGGCGGACTCATATGTGTAATCGGCCAACTTATGTTTGATGTCGGCAAACTAACACCCGCTCATACAATGGCAACACTCGTTGTTGCTGGAGCTATATTAGATGGATTTAATTTGTATGAGCCATTAATTGATTTCGCTGGAGCCGGGGCAACTGTACCTATTACAAGCTTTGGTAATGCCCTCGTTCATGGCGCAATGGAAGAAGCTGCAAAACATGGCATCGTTGGCGTTATTACCGGCATGTTTAAAGTAACGAGCGCCGGTGTATCAGCAGCTATTATTTTCGGCTTCATTGGAGCATTACTATTCAAACCGAAAGGATAAGAGGTATTTATATGACTGTTATCGCTAGCGTAAAAACTTGCCTTGCTAGTGTAAGGGGCGCCCAAGCAAGTTTAAGCTCCCTTTCATTAAATTCACAAGACGAAGAATCAAAACGCGTATTTCATGAATGTATGTTAGAAATGGACAGCGTCATCGCTGATTTAAAGGATAGAATTTCAGTATTAGAACGTGAAGAACCTCAATATAAAGGGTTTTAAGTAGACTGGAGGAAACGACTATGTCTCACCTGCCGGAATGGACACTTGTCATTCTTCGCTCTGTATTCATATTAATTATTTTATTCGCTATTACGAAATGGTTAGGGAAAAGACAAATCTCTCAGCTTTCCTTTTTTGAATACATAGCCGGAATGACGATTGGTGACATCGCTGCCCAAGTATCTACAGGGCTCGATTCAAAATTTTTTCACGGCGTCTTTGCGATACTCATTTTCGCTGTGGTACCTTTTTTAACAGGAATCCTCTCTTTAAAGAACAAAACAGCTCGGGACTTCTTTGAAGGGAAATCTACCGTATTAATAAAAGACGGAAAGATACTCGAAGATAACTTGAAGAAAGAAAAATATACGAGTGACGAATTACTGGAACTTCTCCGTGGAAAAAGTGCGTTCAGCGTAGCTGAAGTCGAATTTGCTGTCTTAGAACCAAGCGGAGAATTAAATGTATTATTAAAGAAAGATTCCCAGCCACTTACAGCAAAAGACATCGGTTTAAAAGTACCAAACGAGAAAGAACCACAAACTGTTATTATGGATGGAAATGTACTAGATGAACCTCTTTCAGCAAGCGGACATAACCGCGCTTGGCTACATTCAGAATTAGAAAAACTCGGTGTTGTTATTGAAAATGTCTTCCTCGGGCAAGTGGATTCATACGGACAACTTACTATCGACATTTACAATGACAAACTCCAGATGCCTTCTCCTCAAAACAAACCTTTATTATTAGCATCTTTAAAAAAATGTCATGCTGATCTTGAACTATTTTCCTTAGAAACAAAGTCGAAATCAGCAAGCGAAATGTATAGTAAAAACGCGAAACAAATCGAAAAGATTTTAAATAAAGTAACCTATCTTTTAAAAGACTAATTATCGAAAGAACGCTTCAGTTAAAAGGCGTTCTTTTCTTTTTTCTCCAGTTTTCATAACGTTTAAATTTATGTAATTCGGTTATGATGTTGAAGATACATAAGCAGGGAATTTCGAAAACATAGCGAATATTTCATGGTACAACTACATATTTTTTTGATTTAAAGTGGTTTCGTTTGACCTTTATTGACCATAATTGTATTATAAGACTAAGAAAGCTTTATAAGGAGGAAATAACAGATGAATTTAATTCCTACAGTAATTGAACAAACAAATCGTGGAGAACGCGCTTACGATATTTACTCTCGACTATTAAAAGACCGCATCATTATGCTTGGTAGTGCAATTGATGACAACGTAGCTAACTCAATCGTTTCCCAGCTTTTATTCTTGGAATCTCAAGATCCAGAAAAAGATATTCACATCTACATCAACAGCCCTGGTGGTTCTATCACAGCGGGTATGGCAATCTATGATACAATGCAGTTTATTAAACCACAAGTATCAACAATCTGTATCGGTATGGCTGCATCTATGGGTGCATTCTTACTTGCAGCAGGTGAAAAAGGAAAACGTTATGCACTTCCAAACAGTGAAGTAATGATTCACCAACCACTTGGTGGAGCACAAGGTCAAGCGACTGAAATCGAAATCGCTGCAAAACGTATCCTATTCTTACGTGAAAAACTAAACCAAATTCTTGCTGACCGCACTGGTCAACCACTTGAAGTACTACAACGCGACACAGACCGCGACAACTTCATGACAGCAGAAAAAGCTTTAGAATACGGTTTAATCGATAAGATCTTTACAAATCGTTAATAACTAAAAGCAGAAGCGGCTCGTTTAGAATCGCAGGGCGATGGAGCACCTGATTCCGAGGCGCTTTTTGCCTCGAATGAAGGGGCGAAACGACCGGAGATTCTAGCCGCTGGAGCTAGATACAACTAAAAGCGAAAGCGGCTCGTTCAGAATCGCAGGGCGATGGAGTCCCTGATTCCGAGGCGCTTTTTGCCTCGAATGAAGGGGCGAAGCGACCGGAGATTCTAGCCGCTG
>NZ_JBQAFE010000010.1:0-192209 GCF_051915685.1 Bacillus cereus group sp. MYBK5-2 | reverse complement strand
TCACAACACCACAGTCAGGAACAACACCATTACAGTCGAATCCGATTGAGAGTAAACCAATCACAACACCACAGTCAGGAACAACACCATTACAGTCGAATTCGATTGAGAGTAAACCAATCACAACACCACAGTCAGGAACAACACCATTACAGTCGAATCCGATTGAGAGTAAACCAATCACAACACCACAGTCGGGAACAACACCATTACAGTCAAATTCGATTGAGAGTAAACCAATTACAGCACCACAGTCGGGGACGACACTATCAAAACCGAACCCAATTGAGAGTAAACCAGTTACTACTTCACATGTAAGCACACCGCAAAAGCAAGTAGAGGTAAAACCAGTTAATTCACAACCAACTAAAAATGTCCCTAAAGTAAATAATCAACAACAGGTAAAAGAAGGGGCAGCAATTAAAAAAGTTGAAACAAATGCACAAACAAAACAAGAGGCTTTAAAAAATGTAAAAGCAAAAGAAACTATAAAACCGAAATAATTCAGCTCATGAGGGAGGGTTTATACATTGAGTGCGGAACCAAATCGCGACTTTGAAAATGAACATCATCCTGAAGCTGAACTAGGGAATGCCAAGCCTGCCTTGAAAAAGGCAGGCCATTCTTTAGGAAAGGCAGCTGGAAAAGGATCCAAAATAGCGGGTAAAGCAGTTGCACAAGTAGGGAAGAAAGTAGCGGTTAAAGTAGCACAGAAGACAGCAACAGTAGCTGTTGCAAAGCCATTATTAATAATAGCCGGTGTTATTCTGGCTGTTGTTGCAGGTTTAGGTATAGTCATATTTTTATTAACTGCTAGTATGAGTGAAGATGAAGTCAGTCCTGGAGGAATTGGTAGTCCTTTTGCCCCAGGTACAGCAAGTGTTAGTCCTGAAGTAATGAGATGGGAGCCATTGGTAAGGAAATATGCGGCACAGCATGGTATTGAAGCAATGACTCCTTTAATTCTTGCTCTTATCCAACAAGAAAGTTCTGGAACACAATTAGATGTAATGCAAAGCTCGGAATCACAGGGGCATCCTCCAGGGTATTTTACTGATCCAGAGGAAAGTATAAAATATGGTTTAATGCATTTTGCTGATTGTCATAAAAAATCCAATGGTGATCAAAATACCACATTACAATGTTATAACTACGGAACTGGATACGCTAACTATGCAGTTTCGAAAGGTGGATATACACACGAGAATGCAAGAGCATTTTCTGCAGAGCAATCAGCTAAAAATGGTTATAAATGTGGTTCGTGGAGAAGTGCTGAGGCTGTAGCTAATAATTGGTGCTATGGTGATCCCGATTATGTCCCACATATTATGAGATACTATCAACCTGGTCAAACCTCTGGTGGTTCTGGAGGAATTGCTGGTGGTAGTGTTTTAGGTGATGATGTATTCCAAGCAATTATGGCAGAAGCACTAAAGTATCAAGGATGGCCATATGTTTTTGGAGGGCGAACACCAAATACATCATTTGACTGTAGTGGAATTGTTGAGTATACCTATTCAAGGGTTGGTATTAATTTATTTGGTACTGCACAAACCCAATGGGATAAAACCCAACGTGTAACAGATCCTAAGCCAGGAGATTTAGTGTTTTTCCATAGTACTTATGCTACAAGTAACTACATTACGCATGTTGGCATTTATGTAGGAAATAATACAATGTATCATGCTGGCGATCCGATTGGCTATGCTGATTTAGGTAAACCATATTTTCAACAGCATTTTGCGGGATATGGTCGTGTAGTTAGATAATAATGCATGTAACATCTAGCAACTTATGAAACTGCGAAAAGGAGGTAAATCATGAAGAAAATCACCATTATAATAGCAATTTTATTAATAGCTAGTGTAGGGTTTTTAATAAAATATCAATCTGATAATGAGAAACTTAAATCAGATAATATAAAATTAACGAAAAAGGTGGAAAAGGTGGAGGCACAATACACCGATACGAAAAAAGAATTGTCAGCTCTAAAGAGTAATAACCAACAACAAGTAAAGGAAGCTGCAGAACGATTTCTTAAAGCTTTCCGTACTTATGATACAGGTAAAGGCGAATCTTACCTTGCTAATATCGATGCATATATAACACCAAATGCAAAGAAAGAATTAACACCACCAGGTGGACCAACGCAATCTGCTCCTGGAACTGGAGATGAGAAAGAAAAGAAGAAAGTTTCATTTCAATCTGAATACACAGGTGGCGAGTTGTATTATGCATTTTTGGATACTACAAAAGCAAATGTATTGGCAAAAGTGAAAAGTAAAATTACAGTTAATGGTGTTTCATCTGATAATATGTCATTAATGCAAATAAATCTTATCTATGATGGAAATAAAAAGTTATGGCTTGTCGACAAACTTATACCTTTAGCAGATTTAAAAGATCGTATGCCTTAAGTGGTGTACACATATAACATGTAGATTAATAAAAAATTCCCCTCTTTTTATTTTTTATAAGAGGGGAATTTTTGGGATTTTTTAAACTTAAAATAGGGACGTGAAGTAATTACTAATGTAGGGGTGTTTTATTTCTTCAATTATGTAGATAACACCTGATGTTAAGGGGTGATAAGTTGAAGAAAGGGACCTTAGGGTGTCTTTTTTTACATACATCGCATTTTTTAATAAAATGATATGGTTCATTTTATATAAAAATATTATAATATTAAATGATTTAATTATAATCATACAATCAGGGAGGATACACCATGTTGAAACATAAGATTTTTACGAAGTTTAAAACAGTATTTCGCTGCATATAGTCTATTGCTAGCTATGATTTTGATGACTGGCTGCGAAGAAAAAGAAGATGCAGCGAATCATTGACATTTAATTTATTTATCCTTATATAAGGAAAATGCATATAAAAAGGCGGGAGAAATTTGAAAAAATTCTTGATGAGTTTTTCTATTTTATTAATCGCAACCTTATTATTCGGTTGCAGTAACGAAACATTCGATAAAGCGGTAGAACAGGGGAAATTAGCACTGGCAAATAAGGAATATACAAATGCAAATGCTTCATTTGAAATCGCATTAAAAGAAAAAAAGGACGAGAAAGTTCAAACTTTGCAAAAGCAAGCATCCAAAATGGAAAAAGCGCTGATCGCAAAAGAAAAACTCGACATCGACAATGCAATTAAGTTATTCGACCAAGTTTTAACCATGAAAGACGGTTTAGAGACGGTGAAAAATGAGGCGAAGAAGGAGAAAGAAACACTTACTCAATATAAAGATAAACGTGAGAATTACAATAAAGAATTACAAACAGCAGAAGACCTTCTAAGCGAAAAGAAATTTGATGAATCAAAGGTAATATTGACAAAAGTACAACAAGAAACAACTACAGATAAGATGTTCACGGAACAAAATCAAAAGGTAACGGAACAGTTAGAGAAGCTGGAAAAAGAGAAAAATGCAGCAGTGGAAGAAGAAAAACGACAAGAAGAGCAGAAAAAAGCAGCGGAGCAAAAGAAGCAACAACAAGCAAAAGAGCAACAAATAAAAGAGCAACAAGCAAAAGAACAGCAAAAGCAAACCGCTCAAAGCAGCAAACAAAAGCTCTCTCCTACAGATGCAGAAAACAAAGTTAGAAAAACTTTAAACATTACCAAAAATCCTAAAGTTTACTGCCAATACGAAGGCGTTGAAGGTGAAGAGTATGTCATACATGTATATCAAATTGTGTCAGACGAAGAAGGCGGACATACAGCAACTTATGGTTGGTTCAATGTGAATTCTAATACTGGTGAAGTTCATAAAATGTAATTTTAAATCAAAATGATTACATTTTTTATGGTGAAGTGGAAATCAGATGGGAGTCCAATACATATTATTAAAGTAGTTCAAGTCGGAGGAAGGCACCTTAGGGTGTCTTTTTTATTATTTTCCGAAAAGATATAGCTCAAAAACCCCTCATTTCTGAGGGGGAAATATAAAAAATAATTTAAATCAAAATACAAAATTAATTATATATAATTGCATTTGCATTAAATTCACTTAGTAATTACTTTTTAATTGACTAGTATGTGTTCCAAATAATATCTGCATATTTTCAAACATTAATTCATTTTTGTTAGTATACCAATAGTAACACTCTTTACCCTTATACACATAAAATATACGATTTACATCTTCTCTTGTAGTAGTGTCCCCAGTAAGTGACGAAGTTGTTGAATTGAATACTCCAGTCCCAATACCATCCATTCCATAACGAGATATTTCATCTAAATTAATAGACCAGATACCCCCTTTTTTAGGAACAAAGAACAGGGCTTGCTTTGTTAAAACAAGAAATCCCCATTCTAAATTTGGATGGTATACCTCCATCTCTGCGAATCTTACTTGATTATATTGATTGCATACTAATTCAACACACTTATTTTTTTCTTTCTTACACTTAAATATAAAGTACACAGGTGAACAAAATAATATGATGTAAGGTACAAACCCTAGAAAGTGTAAGCCGCAGTTTAAAATTAATGCCTGGGTAAAAGCAAATATACAAACTACAGCAATACAGCGAAACTTACGTCTCGAGTAGAATGGATTTTTCATATAAGCCTCCTCAATTTTTAGACATTACGATTTTAATTCATATATATAAAAATATCAATATTTATTATTAAATTTAAGATGGTTCAAGCCGGAGGAAGGCACCTTAGGGTGTCTTTTTTTATTTACCTTCGACATAATATGACAACATGCGAATAAACAGTTTGCTATTATCATATAGAAATCTTACATTTATCTACATAATATTATTATATTTTAAAGTTTTTAAATGTGAAAATTTCCGATGTAAATACATACCATTTAGGGAGATGGGGAAAATCATGAAAAAATTATTAGTTTCAGCAACAGCGGTAACACTATTAACAGTGGGGTACAGTTCTGCTGCATTTGCAGAAAAAAATCCAAACGACAAGGATTGCGGTCACTTTAAAAACAAACAAGAGGTTATGGAATTCTGGCACAGCAATGGATACAGTGCAACTAACGATCCTCATGATTTAGATCGTGACAATGATGGCTTACCTTGTGAAGTGAAAAAAGGGGACTACGATCAATTTGTAGCTAGCAAACAAACTACTAAAAAGGATGAAACAAAACCACAAGAACCAGTTAAAAAGGAAGATACTAAAAAAGAACCTGTAAAACAAGAAAATACACAACAAAACAACCAAGCAACTAACAATAAACAAGAGCAAACTAAACAAACAGCTGTAAAGAATGAAACAAAAAAACAAGGTGAAAAATTACCTAATACAGCATCAAACGGTGTTACGATGATGCTAGCAAGCGCTGCTTTAGTATTAGCAGGTTCAGTTCTTGTATTCCGTCGTAAAAAAACGAATGCCTAAACTAATACCTAAAAACGGCAGGAATATTCCTGTCGTTTTTAATGTGGAGTGATAAGTTTGAACAAACTTGTTTGGTTGGGAGCTTTATTAATTACTATCGGCTCTTTTACTTTTGTTTATTACTTTATAGATTGGTACGACGCAAGAAAAACTGTTGAAGCCTTAACAAGTACTGAAATTCAACAATATAAAGATATACAACCTGTTACTAATGATAAACAAGATGTCAAAAATGAAGCACATAAAGAACAATCCCAACATGTTCTACCAAATCAAGAACCTAATCTTACAAATACTAGTGAACCATTACCAGAATCACCAAAACAAATCCCAGCTTCTCAAGTTCAACATCAAATAGGAGAACAAATTGCCTACATGGTTATACCGAAAACTAAACAGAAATATCAAGTTTACTGGGGTGCTGATGCTAAAACTTTAAAAAAAGGAGTAGGAATGTTTGTTAGTGACATTACAACCACTCCTTCTGGAAATGGACATACTGTTTTAAGTGGACATCGTGATACGGTATTTACTAATTTAGGAGATTTACAAGAAAATGACTATATTTTAGTTGAGTATGATAAAAAAATATATACTTATCAAATTCAAAAACACTGGATTACAGATGCGAATGATCGTACCGTAATTATCGCAAGAGATAAACCAACATTAACACTAACTACATGTTATCCATTTAACTATATTGGGGATGCACCTGAGCGATACATCATTGAAGCATCTTTGGTTACTATTAATTGAGAGTGAGAGCTATTGCTCTCTTTTTTATTTTCGTCGACATGATACAACAAAACAGTTATTACTGGATTTGTTATGCTTGGAGGAGAAATTCTACATTCCCTATAATCGGAGGAAACAAATTATGCAAAACTCATTTTATACAAAGTGGTGGTTTTGGTTTATCATTGCCGTTGTCGTAATTGTTGTTGTTGGCGGAAAAAAAACTAAAGAAGAAGCTACAACAACTCCAATCGAACCCAAAAAAGAAATAAAACAAGAACAACCCAAACAAAATGTTCAAATTCAACCAGAAAAGAAGGAACAGCCTAAACAAGATATTCAAGCTCAACCAGAAAAGAAAGAACAACCTAAACAAGATGTTCAACAATCTGCATCGGGATTTACAAATCCTATAAAAAATATCGATAAAACAGCTGCTATGAATGCCGTCAAAGAAAAAGCAAAGAAAGACTTCCCAGATGATTACATGACACAGAATTATGTAGCAGATGAACAATCTAAGGCGTTTGATTATCTAAATGGTATTGAACTCAAATCTCAGGAAGAACTAAACGTTATGAAGAAAGTGATCAACGACTTCCCTAATGACTTCATGACTACTAAATATGTTTATGAAGAACAGATAAAGGCTATGAACAAACAGTAATAAGATACTATACTGTTCTTTTTTTCTAATTAAAGATATGGATAAATACGGTGAAACAATATTCGGATGGGGATCCAATACATATTATTAAAATTAAGATGGTTCAAGTCGGAGAAAGGCACCTTTGGGTGTCTTTTCTTTATGCATAAAAAAGCCTTATCTTCCTATAAAAAAGATAAGACCTTTATATACTACCTATTATCCGATTCATCAATTTTATTATAAACACATTTAGCTTCTCCAAAAAGATCGCCAGTGTCCTATTCTCCACCATAATACGCATACTTCCCAGGTGAACCATTATCTCGTATTCTTGGATATGATTTTAGTTTATATTCATAAACCTAAACCATAAAAATATAACCAGATTACCATGATTAGAATTCCCATAACAGTAACTAATAGGAGTTTACCATCCGCACCTGTAATAACTTCTTTTAGATTTTCTTTTGCTTGTTGTTTCTTTTCTCCACTTGAAAAGAGATAAATAATGAAATAAGTAACCACTAAGAAGAATGAGAATATTATATCTATCATTACTTATGTACCTCCTAATATATATGTACCTTTAATTAACCAATAATTGCCTTATACATTATATCAGCTAGGGTACATAGAAGTATAACAAATTATTTTTATAATTTAATTTATTAATAGTAACGGCATTAATACAAGATAGTCCAAGTCAGAAGAAGGCACCTTATGGTGTCTTTTTTTCTACCTACAAACGCTTAATTTTTATATAATAATATCATTGTATTTTAGGAGGAACATAAATGAATAAAAAACTAATCATTGGAATTATCGCTGTACTAGTAGCTATCATTGCTTCCGTAGCTATTTTTAAAGATTCCAAATCAGAAGATATGAAACCTAAGTATTCACAAAAAGATATGGATAAACTTATCGATCAACACTTTAATGAACAGCAAGAATTAAAAACACAAATCAAAGAGTTGAAATCTAAAGTAGACTCCTATGAAAAAGAGCAAACTAGGTCACTTCAAAAAACGACACAGCCGAGTCAAGAAACACCTAAACCGCAAGAACAACCAGAACAAGAACAAGAAAAGCCTAAAAGTGATCCGCCAACTACAACTGAGTATACTCTTCAACAATTAAAAGAGGCATTCCCAGTTGGCATGGAATTTAATCAATATGTAGAGAAGAAAAAAACGATGAATGTAGATCATCCTTTTAGTATTTCTCTAAAAAAGGGCAATGTTGGAAGTGTTATTCAGGCTAAAGATGGATTATTAGTAGTATGTGTTGATGGCAACAAAATATTTGACTTGAAAACATTCGGATCAACTAATGAAGTTAAAGCATATGAACAGAGTCTACGAGGAAAATAAAATACGGTTATTAAGCCGAGGAAGGCACCTTAGGGTGTCTTTTCTTTATGGAATTTACCTAATATAAATTATTTAATGACGAACGTTGCCCCCTTTCATATTCTTGTAGTTAAGATGCATAGCATGATATGATTTAAGTAAAGATAAATATGAAAAAAGCTCCTCAGTACGCCAATACTGAAAAGCTTTTATCATAACTATTTGTTTTCTTTTTGACTTAATTGAACAATTCCAATAACAACTAATAGCAATGTTCCAATTGCTATAACAGTGTCTGCATCCATTGTAGATTCACCACCCTTCAAGCCTTTCGTACGCCAATACGATGGGCTTGTTTCCATTATACAATACATATTTCTTTAAGGTTTTTTAAAAACATATGCCTATAAAAATCTTTTAAATTTTCTCATCAACTTCTCTAAATAATTACCTTTATCATAATGATTACAACAAAAAAATAAACTTTAAAAAATTTAAAAAGACGCCCGCCACTAGTGGCCGTTTTACTTTTGGTGACGTGACCCCTAATATGTATCATTAATTTAAAGTGGTTCAACTCGTAAGGCACCTTAGGGTGTCTTTTTTTGTACATTTTCGACATAATATGACAATATAACGATTAATAGTTTGTTATCATAGTTCAGGTAATCTTACATTTTAGACACCGGAGGATACATATTATGAACAATAAACTATTACTCGCACTAACAAGCTGCGTTTTAATTATAGGATTGGCAGCATGCTCATCTAACGAAAACGCAAGTACAGCTAATGACTCTAAAGCTGAAGAGAAAATACAAAAAGAAGCAGAAAAAGCTAAGATGGCGGAAGAAAAGGCGAAGCAAGAAGAACAGCAACGTGAAGAAGCAGAAGTTAAAAAAGAGGAAGAAGAGAAAGCAAAACAAGAAGCAGAAGCTCAAAGACAGGCAGAAGAAAAAGCGAAGCAAGAACAAGCAGAAAGAGAAGAGAAAGAAGAACAACAACGTCAAGAGCAGGAACAAGCCCGTAAACAACAAGCACAAAAGCAACGTGAAGTGAAGCAACAAAAGAAAGAAGAACCTGAACTTTGCGGTTCGCCAGAAGTTGGAATAACATGTGAACACGTTCAAAAAGAATGGGAAAATGAGCAAAAGATTGAAAAAGAACTTAAAGAAAGAGAAGAACGCCAGGAACGAGAAGGTTTGGAGTATGCAAAAAGGAAAGCACAATCATTTGAGGATAAAGAACGAGAAAAAATGAGTTGTGATGACGCGAGAAATGTCCTTGAACAATTAAAAAATGCCGAACAGAATCCGGCCATAAAAGAAAGTATTGTAAAGTACCAAGAAAAAGTAAATATGTGTAGCAAGTAATAAAATAATATTTGGATTGGCGTCCAATACATATTATTAAAATTAAAGTGGTTCAAGTCGGAGAAAGGCGTTTTAGGGTGTCTTTTTCATGTGAAAATGGACTCCTAAAACGCCTTAAATTAGTAAACTTCAATATTACTCTTTTTTATTAGTTTATTTTAACTTAATATATTAATATTATATTAAAAATTTAATATAATTATTTGCTAATTATACTAATTAGATAGAGAGGATACAATATTATGGGTTATAAATTTCGTAGAATTATCCAGTTTTCCCCGGGTGTGAAAATTAACTTTACATACACAGGTATGGAAGGGAACTCCATTCCACCTGAATCAAGAACAACAACTTATGTACCTGGAACTGGAATCTCGTATACACCACGAATAGCTGAGTCAAACAATTATTATATACAACGAGGATATCAAGGACCAAACACTTCCTATCCCACTATGGATGAACAAGATTACAATACGGTAAATGCATTTGAGCCAGTAAAAGAAACCCAAACTTACCTTGTTACTGCTTTTCGTAAAAAGGATAATCAAGTAAACTCCGTAGGTAGAAAACTAATGAAACCACTTTCCATAATTACAGGCGTTTTTGCGGGCCTATTCTTAATTATGATGCTTATTATACCTGCTCTAATCATGGCATTCTTTTCTTTCCTATGCTATAAAAATATAAAAACACCATTTGCAGTTGTATGCCCAGAATGTGATGCTGAGAATCTATTCATTTTTGAAGAAGAGAAGATCGCTTGTCGTAAATGTGAGAGTACTCTTATAATCCAAAAATAAATGGTTCTCAAATTAACGTCTCTTTATTAGTCAAAACAATATAAATCTAATTATAAATATAAATAGATAAAAAGAGGGATAAGTGAATATCATTATTAACTTTGAAGCGTTTAATCCAATTATAAACGACTTAGCTATCAAACTTGCTATGGTACTGTTTATACCGTTATTCTTAGCATTGATTGTCAAAGTGATACTTATGAAATTTATGAAAGAATCAATTGCTGGCAGATTAGCAAGTCTATCTTTGTTATTCTTTATGTACTATGTATTTAAATTTATTACAGCGTAAAAGGCACCTTTGGGTGTCTTTTTTCTGCATTAAAAATGCCTACCTATTTCCCTAGGTAGGCATTTTGTGACTTTGTATTTGCAAACGATGATATTATGACAAAACTCCTTAATCCCCAAACTCTCTGGTCGTTCTTCTACAATACGCTTAAAATGGTTCTATGTATACTAGTCTAAAGTACGAGCAGCTGCATAGAACGATCCAGAACCACCATTTCTGTGAGTAACTTTAAGCTTATATTTACCTTTTGAAAGAGTATTGTACGTATTTGTAAAACCCTTTCCTGCTGCTAACGATCCAGAACCAATAACATTACCTTTTGAGTCTTTTAAAGACCAGTCAAGTGTACCTTTAGTATTGTTTGTCATATGAACTCTCATATCCGCTTTTTTTACATGCTCGAACGATACTTCTCTTTCACCATTTATCAGACTGAAATCATCTTTAAGTATTTGGGTACGTTGGACAATTGGTGCTGAATTTTTAGTATTATCTACACCTTCTGTACTTGCTGATGCTGCTCCAATCCCTCCAGTTAATGCGATACCAGTTGCTAATGTTCCTACTACTAATTTCTTAAACATAATAAATCCCCCTTAAATATGTTTTATAACTTGCACCTTAAATGTATCACTTTTATAAATTTTGTAAATATTTTCAATTTATATAAATATTTATTTAATTATTAACAATATTGGAATTTCATTTTATCAAATGGAAAATAGAGGGATTTGAAGGTATATGTAAAAATGCATAATAAATCAAGCAAATATCATGATATACTCTCAAAGAGCTGATACAAAATTTCTTTAGATTGGAAAACTAAAGTCTTATCTACCTAAAAGGAAGGCGCCTTATGGCGTCTTTTTTCTATTTTCAAAAGGACCTGCTCAATTCATTCTTGAAAACATAAGGTAAAGTGAACCCATTAAAATCCATGGAATGAACCCTAGTTTTACCCTCTAATCTAAAGGAGGCACTATTGTTATGGGATATGGTGGTAGTTGCGGCGAAGGCTGCGGTTTTGCTGGAGGATTCGCTTTATTAGTTGTATTGTTTATTTTATTAATTATTATCGGATGCAGTTGTTTCTGCTAAAAACTATTGGAAAAGGCACCCTTATATGGGCGCCTTTTTGTATATTAAAAACCTACCTATTTCCATAGGCGGGCTAAATATAATTTTGCACAATTGAGTTATAGCAAAATCATTTATATTGAAAGTAATTAAAATTAACTTAGTAATCCTAATACCTTAATAATCTCAATTGTTTTATTATCTTTTATTTTGAAATAAAGCCTTTTCCCTATACGTTCACTAATTACAATATTTCCAGAGGCTAATTTACGCAAATGTTGTACAATCAAATCCTCTGTAATTCTTGTTTGCTTACTTAAATCAGAAACTGACAACGATCCATATGTAATCAATTTACAAACAATTGATAATCGCGTAGAATTCCCTAATAACCCTAAAACTTTTATATTTTCTGTATAGAAGCTAAAATCCATATGAAACGCCCTAAGCAATTCTTCCAACCTCCCAAAATAATCCAAATAACACCAAAACATCTTAACATAAAAACAGAATAAATAACCCTAAAATATTCCAATTATTCGTTGAGAAAGATAATATTTGGATGGGAGTCCAATACATATTATTAAAATTAAAGTGGTTCAAGTCGGAAGGCACCTTTAGGTGTCTTTTTTTCTATAGTTCTACATACATAAATAAAAAAGCCCCGATATTCGAGGCCTTTCATAAAAAAATACTATCTTCTTCCTTCATAATATGCTTCATATTTTCCACATGCTGATTTCCACTTGGAACCTTTAAAATACCATGTAATTCCGTACTCAGTGTACGAATTAGCAAATATGTCGTAATCACTATACTCATATTTATAATACAAACCACTCGGATACTGTTGAGTACCCGTATTTTCACAAGCTGATGCCGACGCAACACCTCCAGTCAATGCAATACCAGTTGCTAATGCTCCAACTACTAATTTCTTGAACATAAAAATTCCCCCTTAATATTTTTTATAACTTGCACCTTAAATGTATCACTTCCATCATTTTTGTAAATATTTTGAATTTGTAGAAATATTTATTTAAATTTTGTCAATATTTGTAATGTATTTTATCAAATGGAAAATAGAGGGATTTATTGTGATATGTAATAATGCATGTTCATTCTGAAAAAAATCGTGATAAAATCTAAGCACCTGATCTATTTTTTCAGTTATCTTAGAAACCTTACTTCTTATTTACCCAAATGGGAGGCGCTTTATAGCGTCTTTTTTTTATTTTCAAAAGTCCATGCTCATTTAATCCATAAAAACATAAAGTAATTTGAATCCATTAAAATACATGAGTGACTCCTTATTTTTCTCCTACTCTTTAAAGGAGGAATTATTATGGGCTTTGGTGGTAGCTGCGGTGGCGGCTGTGGCTTTGCAGGAGGATTTGCTTTATTAGTTGTATTGTTCATATTATTAATTATTGTTGGAGCTTCTTGCTTCTGCTAAAAAACTATTAGAAAAGGCACCCTTATATGGGAGCCTTTTCTTTATGTATATTATCTATTATCCGATTCATCAGTTTTATTATAAACACATTTAGCTTCTCCAAAAAGACCGCCAGTGTCCCATTCGCCACCATAATGAGCACATCCTAAAGGATCACGATCGTCTCGTATACTTGGATGTGTATTTGGTTCATAGCCATTATTTACAATACTACCAACAATAAATACCCCTCCGATTACAAATACCACAGCAACGATTAAGAGTGTTTTTCCATTAGGACCGGTAATAATGTCGTTTACAACTTCTTTTGCTTCTTGCTGAGTTTCACCTTTTGAAAATAATGAAAGAATAATAGAGATTATAAATATGAAAAATAGCAAGATTATAAATTTTAGAAAATATTTCTAAAAAGCTTAGTTTCTTAGCTAAAAGTATCAATAATTCAAGTAGAAGTATTATTTTTGAACTTTATAAATATTGAACGAGGGAGAGGAGATATTTTTATGGATTCAAAAACTTATGAAAAGCTACAGGGACTACGTAGATATAAAGAGCCAATTCAAGCAGTATTGAGAACGGTCAAAAGACAAGATAAAGATGATCCAGATACTGAATATGCTGAGTTCGCCCTTGAAAACGGAAAGATTATAGGTATTTGTAAAAAAGAAGACTTCTCAGATTATTCTTTTAGAAGTATTACACAATTCACAGGTAATATTTTTAATGTAGTAATCACTCAGATGTCTGATGAACTGGATGTTAATAAAGTTCAGGTATCAGTAAAAGAAGCAAGTAGGAGATCGGCAGACGCTTTAATTCGTGAATTAATAGAATTGGAGCAGGATGAAAAATTGCAAGAGCCAACTTACGAAGCAGAAGTAACAGGGTACAACATGAACGCTCAGGTTCCTACTATATTTTTACGCATTAATGGTGCGGAATGCTTCATGAAATTACATGAATTAAACTATGGAAGGGTATATAAAAACGCTGTGGATCGCTATACGCCTATTGGTGAACGCATCCCAGTTAAGGTTCTACAATTTAATCCGGAACAACGACTAATTCACGTTTCTAGGAAAGCGGCAGTGGAAAATCCTTATCAGTTGTTATCTGAATTAGCTGAAGGGGACACAATTGTAGGGCGAGTTGTAAATGTTGACCCGCGTTTTGGAGTTTTTGTTGAATTGGACCAAGGCTGCACAATTAAAGGAATTGTCCCTAAAACAATCGAACAGCCAGTATTGGATGAAGTAGTAAGTATGAGAATTGTGAATGTGGATGTAGAAAAAGAGAGAGGGTCGGGGGTTATCTTCAAGTTTCCTTTTGGACGCAAAAAAGTTAACGACCCAACGGCGTTTTTATATAACTAATGAGTGCGCCGCAGGTTTCCGTACAAGAGAATGGAAAGGCGGTTCAATATTGGCTTAATAGGGACCAATCTTTATCACTTTGGGATGACCCCTCTTTACAGGGGGGACCAATTCTTCCAGATAAATTCAAACCACTCACAGATTTACGTAGTATTTATGACAGGATTAATTCAGGTTTTATAAATGAAAAAGATAATTTAATACTAAAGCTTATTTGGGATTCATTAGCGATTACTGAAGCACAAATCAAAAATTTTGTGGAATCTAAAATTAGTAGGTCGCAGGTTTCAGAATCGTTGAAAAAACTGGTACTGTATGGGTTTGTTAGTCGATGGGAGATAAAATCGGGGTTATTTCCGGATCAGCCCAAAACCTCTGCTCCAATTACATTAAATACTGCTGGTCATTTGATGATGTGGGCTTATCATAACCGTAATACAAATTATTCTTTAAAGCCAGAACAGTGGTTAAAGCTTGGGGTGGCAGGTGTACAAAGATTTGTCACTTTGAATCAGATAAAATATGAGTTTGCAGTAGGCCAACAATTATTAAAAAACTGGTGCTGGTATCCAAAGCTAAAAGGTACTGGTAATGGACATAATCCAATTGCTGTTGGAGAAATTCAAACTCCAATTGGAAATCAAAACTTCATATTTGAAAGGGTACAACAAGGTCAGCGATATGCACAACATTTAAAATCGCGATTGAAAATTTGGGAAGATCAAATTCAAAATGGACCAAATAATGTATTGAATTTCGAAAACACAAAGAGTTTACCAGGAATTTTTATATTATCTATATCTAATCTTGCTTTAGCAGAACATGTTAGAAAGGAGCTAATGTTAGACTTACAAAAGATTCCTATAATGCTTTTAATAGATGAATGTATTCACAGTGAGGGATTCGCAAAATCTTTTTATATCTCAACTCAAAACGGAATTCAGCAAGCACCATTACCATTTTTGAGATAACAAGAGCTGCTTCAGGTAAATATGCTGAAGCGGTTCTTTGTTGTTTTAACGATGAATCGATATTCACAACTCAATTTTTGTTTGCAATATATCTAATTTCATTTTTTATAGACTTCAATTAGAGTTGTTTTAATGAAAAAACAATATGTTGAATAGATAATTAAATAAGGCTTTTCTATTCCTTCCTAGAATGAACAGTAATGTATAATCAAATGTCCCTAAATGTAACAAGGGGGCAGTAAAATTTGGTTTATATTCATTTTTTTAGCTATTTTAGTAGCTAGTTATGTTGTGGCCCAATATTTTATTATGGATGGATTTCAAACAGGACTTATCAAAATGAAGTTTATGTTTGTATCTAAATTAATTGTTTTTTGGTATATAATGTTATTTATACATATTACAACTAGTATAGTAGCATTAGTAATCGGTCCGTTTACATTATCCACAAAATTTAGAGGAAAGAATATTAACCGTCATCGAATAGTTGGAAGAATCTATATGGTTGATATATTATTAGGCGGCGTTTCAGGACTGTACTTATCCTTTTACGCTATGGGGGATTGGTAGCAAAGCTTGGTCTCGGTTTGTTATCCGTATTTTGGCTAACATCAGCATATCAAGCATTAAATAGAGTTAAGAATAAGAAAATTCAAGACCATCAAAATTGGGTGATTAGAAATTATTCTTTAACCTTTGCGGCAGTTACATTAAGAATTTGGCTACCTTTGTTTGTATTGCTATTTGGATTACAACAGTTTGAAGTTAGTTACACTGTTATTGCTTGGTTAGCATGGGTACCAAATTTAATTATTGCAGAATTATTTATAAGACAAAGACTTAATAAAGGAAAATACCTGGTAAATGAGGATGTACATTTATGATGCAAATCTGATTTAATGTTAAGAATTGAAATTCTCAGCAATTCAATGTTTTTTGTAATTTTTCCCGCCGAGATTATGGAGTAACCTACCTTGGCGCTAGCGAGAAAATAATTGAACGAATGAAGTACGTTATTCAAAAGATTACTTTACCTTTTAATATTTTTACAGTATTCAACCAGAGAACGTTTCTTATGTAAGGAAGGGATATGAGGGGTTATATGAAAAGAATGAAAAATGTATGGTTATTAGTGTTATGTTTCTTATGTTTGAGTGGGTGCAATTATAAAAATGAAGATCAGGTGAAAAAATATATAAAAGAAAAACATGGTTTCGATGTTGTTGTAACAGATTGGGGCGGGATACATGAAGGAAATATGGGACATACGTACCATACTGTTCAGGCAAAGGATAATAAAAATATTCAATTTCGAGTAGAGGTAAATGGTATCTTCTATTCCACAATACAAGGTGATGAATACGAATATGGGAAAAACACATACGAGGAATATAAGAAATTCAAACCCATTCTTGAAGAAATGAAAAAGTTAGGTTACGAGGAATCTGAAAATAAAAATGTTCTTCAATATATAGTAGATTATAACAATGCAGCAGAAAAACCAACAGATGAGTTGTTATTAACCTTAAAAATGAGTAAGGAAATCGATTATAGTCAATTTGAAACTATAGAATTAGATCGTTTACATACATTATTTCAACTCATTCAAAAGAGTAATAGAAAGATAACAGAACTTGAAATTGAGGATCATAATGGTAAATCGATTGGTCTTCCTTTCGAAGATGTGCAAAAGGGTATAACGAAAGAAGAACTTCTACTAACAATGAAAGACACAGTAAGCGGTTATTGGACATATTTAATTGAAACTCAAACAAAAGTCGTTGAAAGATTAAAAGAAATTCAAAATGACCGCTTTGTAATTAAAGATATTACTTGTGCACATCCGAAGGAAGGGAAATGCCCAAAATATGAAGCTACGATAGTTTTTAATGACAGTTCTATGGAGTATAAAAATGATCCCGATGTAATGGAGGATTTGACAAAGGTGGTCACGATTCTTAAAGAAGAACTACATAACGAGAAATTTGATATATTTGTATCCAACAAAGATAGAACAAGCTATTCACTCTGGCTAACGTCAGAGAAAATTCAAAACAGTAGTAACATCTATGAACTTATAAAATAATTGTATATCAAAAATAATATGTAATAGGTTCTATTGATAACTTTGTTTTTTCGACGCAAAGTGCATGAATGGTTTTGCTGCTTTTTACAGAAAATGAAAGTTTGTATTAGTTTTTCAATAACTAACATAACCATCTAACTCTTAAACGATAGATGGTTATGTTAGTTCTAAATGCTATATTTTTAAATGAAAGTCGTATAATTTTAAAAAGTATAAAGTTATGAATTAAGTTATATCAGTATGAAATATCTCTTTAGAATGAATCAACCAAAAGTTTATATTTTCTAGGAACATGAACAGAAAATGAACAAATTTTTTTATGAAAATTGTTCATGCAATCCTAAAGAAAGAGTTGATTCTAATCAATCTTTTTTTTAAATCGATTCTTTTTTGTGAGTCATAGAATCTAATTTGGTAAGAGATTTTTGATTAAACTTTATTTTAAAGCAACGTTTAAAAGGAGTAAAAAATGAATACAATTAATAAAATCTTAAGTGATTTTGCAGATATAAATACAGATGAATACGTGAGGAATTATTATGAGCTTAGTATTATGTCAGAAAATAAAGAGGACAATATTTTTGTACTTGCCAAAAAGGCGACATATGCTACTAGTAATGACACATTAGAACTCATCCGCTTGAAAGAATGGAAAAAAGAATTCCTAATTTGCCAATATTCCAATGGAGAGTCTTCTTGGTTTGGGAAAATACCGTGCGGATATGATTTACATGGATTGACTCCGAAGGAATTTATAATAGAGCAGTTATTAAATGTATTCAAACAAGAACCAGATGAGGTTTATTGGATTAAATTAGATCCAGGAGGTTATTATGCATGCTGTTATGAAGAATATTTGTTTAAGACAAACACAGGAATTTATTTTTTTAGTATGCAAGTACACGATTAAATAATCAGGATTTGAAATGTAGTTTTATTAATAAAAAAGATTGATAACTTAATAATAAAGAAGAAGTCTCCATGTCCAAGGAATAAGAATTAAATGAAGAATACAGATAGTCCAGGTGAATTTTGTATTCTTCTTAATTCCTATAATATTTTTGAAAATAAAGTTAAAAAACCAAGCACCTAAAATTGTAACAGATAACTCAAAAATCGTAATTATCCATTCTAGTATAGTATGTTCTACATCAGGAGAAGCACCAGCCATACTAAGAATAACTATAACTGGAAATGAGGGTATATAAACAAGTAAATAAGAAAAAAAGTAAAAAATATATTTTATCAATGTTTTTCCTTCCATAAGATCCACTCCTAATATAGAACTAATAGTTAAAGGCGAATTATCAAACTTAGTCAAAAGTTACACATGTTATATTTTAAGTATATAAAGTTAGTGCTTTTATACATAATTGGAGGTCCCTAAATAATGTTATTTTAGAGGTCCTCAGTGGTGAAATATCATATAATATCAAGAAGTGATAAGGAACTATAGCAAACAAATAGTCTGCATATATCAATCTAATTATAGTAAAAAAGGAAAATTATTAGAATCTTGACTTTTTTCTACATGCATATCAGAAGGTAATGAGGAATTATAGCTTAATCCTTTAAAATATATCCATATTATAAAGAAAAATAGAACTTGAATACAAATAGGAGTCTGAATATTCTGTTGAAAATAAATTGAATATGATGATGATAATTTATATAATGTATGTAAGACTTTCTTTTTTCTTTTTTTAATCCATAAATACTACAACCCTTTCGGGGAAATGACTTTGTAAAGCAGCCTTGCTTACAAAAATTCATATACCCGAAAGGGTTTTTTGTGTTTAAAAACAATTAGGCTTATGCCGTTTATATAGATATTTCCATAAGGAAAGGATGAAGGGTGTTGTATATATTTGAAAAGGAATTTTATTATGCAGTTACTCTAAAGGGTTTGTAACATTTCCACTAACTTATTAAACAAATTTCATACTAAGTAGTAGGAGTAAAAATAATGTATGTTACTACTAAAACGAATGAACTAAATGGATTTGAGCGAATAGCTAAGATTTTAGAGGAAGTTGAGAGATCTGCTACTCATCAGCAGATGATAGAAGTTCTAGTAGAAGGTAAAACATATCAATCTGCCTTTTGCTTTGCACATGTTGTTGCGGATATAGGACAGTGTGTTTCCTTACTACTTTTCACAATAATTGGGGGCATTGAGAGTACAGTTCAAAGTATAAAAGATGCAATTGATAATGGGATTTCCAATTTGAAGTTTGGTACTGAAGAAAAAACTCAATAAGTTATTAATTTGAATCACAGTTTCAGTTTTATGCTGAAAAGGGAAAATATACAATATTTCTAATTATAATTAATGGCCGTAAGCCAATCATTAGGGTACATGATTTGGTAAGAGAAAGATCATATACCTTTTTCATTTGAAGAATCACCAGCTGCTGCAATACGTAACGTTATAGGTGAGAAAAGTATTGAATTGGTACTTTAAAAGAATTGGGAGAACCTATTTATCAAAGATTATTAGAGAAAAAAAGAGATGGAGACTGTACCTTGTTATTATGACAATAAGTTATTTAAATATTTCTAGGTGTTAAAGTTCAATTTCAATGAATTTGAAATGAATTATTGTATTAGTGAAATGGTAAAAGAGTAGAAAATCTTGTTTCCGAAGGTGGATTATGGAAGCGTGTTAGAAGAGGGTAATAGTTTAACTGACTACATGCTTAAATATGCAGAAATTATAGTAGAGAAGGTTTTACATGAGGTGAAACCATCCTATAACCCTCTAATAGATTTGCCTTTAGAGCATTTTCTTTCATAAAGGGAGGAAATTATAATGATAGGTGAAACTTTTAAAAATTTATTATTAAATCTGGCTGGTTTAATAGTGGGGTTAAGTGCTATATATTTAATAATTAAATATAGCTTCAAATTAACAGTAGAAAAAGCTATACCTAATTTAATAGCCTATGCTAGCTTATATTTACCAGGAGTTATAACATTTAGCTTAGTTGGGTATTTTTCAAGCTCATGGATTTTTGGAATTGCAATGGGTGTTATAGTTGAGGCAATTCGTTTCTATGGATTAGGAAGAATACTAAATAAAATATCCTCTTCATTAAGAGCGATGAAAGTGAAAATTGCTATAGCAAAAGCAAATAAAATTGCAAATACTAAAAATAAACCTTTAGAGGTAATTGAAGTTGCTCAATTTAGCCTTGAAAAAGAGAGCATAGTACAAGAGCAATCAGCAGTAATTGAATTGAAAAAAGAACAGAGAGAGATTATAAAAACAGAAGAATCAGAAATAATTGACGATGCAGATGATGTAGAAGATTTAGATGAAATGGAAGGCTTAGAGCGTGTAGCTGTACTAGAGCACATAGAAATGGTCGCAGAAACTAAAGAAGAAATACTAGTGGAAAATGATACTACAGTTAAACGTGAACGTAAGCAGGCAGAAAGTACACCTGATACACAGGAAATATATGAACAATTACAACTTGTTTTAGTTGGTGGGGATTTATAAAAAAATAATCAAGAAATTAGTTTGGATTAATATAAGAGCTATCATCATGTTTAATGATGATAGCTCTTTGTATTTAGAATTAAAAAGCTCGCTTTAAGATGAACTAGCTACTATCTTACTCTGTTTTAATAATGGCAAAATAAATATCATTGTACACTTGATGTACGCGAATAATAAACTTGTTAAAAAGTAATAACGTCATTTCAAAAAACTTTAGAAACGCATGGTAATAATTGGTGTAATCATTCTTTATCCTGTATGATAAAAATGGGAATATTCAATGTTTTCATAGACAATAATTGGCTTAATAGAAGTAGAAAAAATTATTAATAGGAACAAAAAGGATGACCAAAATGGGAAGAAAAAGGAACTGGCATGGCATAGACCGTGTTTTCGTTAAAGACTTAAAATATGAAATAGGATCGCCTGAATCTCATGCACTATCCATACATAAAACTAACTTTGAAGATTGGGAGTTAGAGTTAAGTGCCGATGAAGAAGAATTATATTATTTTGAAGAAGCAAAACCAAAAAAGGAACCTATAGAATTTGCAATTTATATTTAATAGATGAATTGTTTAACAGGAAAGGAGGTAGTGAAAAGCATTGAAAAAAAACAGTTGTAGTAAAGGGAATTACGGTTTTATATGGTTATAGATATGTATCACCACGTTGAAAATATTTTAACTTTTAAACAAAATAAACAACAAGGGGTAGATAAAATGGGGAAATATGTGAAAGACCAAAAGGTAGTTGCTTATACACTATTAGGATTAGAACCTTGTACAGTTGTAAGAGTTGGTTGGATTTTTATTACGGTAAGAGAAGAAGAAACGGGTCATCTATATTCTGTTAGAAAAAGTAAAATGACACCTATAGAGGAAGAGGAACACTATCTTATAGAAGAAAGTATTGATGATGAAGGGTTATTCGGTATAGGTAGATTGTTTGCTAAAATAGAAGCAGAAGACATGGAAGTTGCAAAGAAATCATTTGAAGAGAATGAAGACTTCCCTAAATACGAAGATTTCCATAAACCATCAGAAGGGAAACTGTATGGTGGAGAGTACTATACTACAATCAAAACAGGTAAAGAGTTACTAGAACAATACTTTAATCGAGAAGAGCTAGAACGTAATGGTACTAATTAAATTAGATGTGTAAATGGTTAAAGGTCAAATTTTATTTATGTTAGGTATATAGACTAAGAAAATTTATATTCGTTTTTTGGGAGGACAAAATAATGGATTTGGTAAACAAATTTTTAAACGGTTTGAAAGAAGCCTTATCAACAGATGATCTCGAAGCACTAAATAAAGCATACGGTGCTACAAAAGGGGATATTGATATATTAAGAACGAAATATCCAAATTGTCCACAATCGTTAATCACTTTACTTGAAAATATCGATGGTACATATTGGCGGAAATATGGAGAAAACGAAGTCACGGTATGTATTTTAGGTTCAGATGTTGAAGAGTATCCATATTATTTGCTTTCTACACAGGAAATGATCGAAAGTTCAAAAGAAGGAGAAGACGTCTCCTATCTTTTAGAATACCAAGATGACGAGGATGCTGTTGACTCCAAGATAAATCCAGAAGGTCTTCTCCCTGGCACGTATATTCACTTTTCAGATTGTATGAACAACGGTGGAACATCAAAGCTGTATATTGATTTTAATCCTTCTGAAGAAGGGGTATGTGGTCAAATCATTCGTTTTTTACACGACCCCGATGAATATGAAGTGATTGCAAACAGCTTTGATGAGTATTTACAGAATCTTATTGATGGTAATTTTAATTTTCTAGACGGAGAAGAATCTCAATAATGTGTGAAGAATTTTACTCAAATATTGGAGGAGATTGCGATGAATCAAGATCCAATTTTACAAAAGGTAATAAATAAATGGTAAAATATGAGCCATGATTCTTCTTTCCGAACAGCATATGAAGCTCGAGAGAAATTACTTCTAGATGAACAAGCTAAGTTAGCGCATGCAGAACAAGAGGGCATGGAAAAAGGAATCGAGCAAGGTAAGATGCAGATAATCCGAGGAATGCATGAAATTGGTATACCACTTGAAACTATTGCAAAAGCAAGTAAGTTGAGTGTGGAGGAAATTGAACGTATCTTAAAGCTAAAATAAATATATATGAGTATACAGAACCTTTGTGTAGAAAAAATTAGACGTTTATTATCATAGTAGGTTTAATGGGAAAGTATTGTGAAATATTTTGGAAGTGCTTTTTCTTAATCAATTTTTGGATGTTTTTCATGCTGCTCACAATTATATAAAAAAGTCGAAAGAAGAACGTGAAATGTATTCACGATTAATAAATATGATGCAAATCTAATGTAATGTTGAGGACAGAATTCTTCAGTAATTCAATATGTTTTTTAATGATTCTTTTTGCTGAGATTTTGTAGGAAGAAAAATACTAAAATATTTACTATAAGGTCTCAATATATGAGGTTTTTTCTATGTGTAAAGTTACTTTCCAAAAAGAATAGTAAACTTAAGGAGCCCTTCTCAAACTTGAACCGTCTTAATTTTATTAATATGTATTGAATTCTCATCCACATCTTATTTTCCCGCGTTATGTAATGTTGGTCAGTGAGAAAAAAAGGTACTCTTTCGAGTACCTTTTTACTATTCTACTTTTAACTTAATTTCTTTACCCGTCATACCACCACTAGCTTTTAAGAAAAGTCCTTCAGCATCTTTTGGTATATCAAATACAATTTTACCTGTTTGGGTTAGACCAGGATTCAATTGTTTTAAGAAGAAGTCAGTTTTTCCACCGTTAGCTAAGTCAAAAGATGTTTGACCTTGTGTTGAATATGTGAATTCGCGACCTTTACTATCTACTAATTTAAAGCTGTTAGCATCAACAGTGATAGCGTCTTTTTGATTATTAGTAAGTGTAACTTCTAAAATTTTAAATACACCTTGTGCTTGTTCTTTTGTATATTCATTGCCTACAGAATCTACTGTTTCCATAGATCCTACAGCGATTTTTACATCAGAAGATACCCCTTCTTTTGATACTGCTTTAGTGTCTGTTGAAGTTGTTTCTGTTGAATCTCCGCCACCAGCAACCATAGCAATTATTCCGATTACAAATAAAACTATAATGCCTAGGCATCCAAACTTAAATATTTTTCCCACGTTTGTTCCTCCAATTATGTAAAATTTAAGATTGCAACAGTAATAATAACACATCATATATCTTTATATTGTCATATTATGTCGAACGGAAATAAAAAGATAGTTTAGAAGTTTCAGATTTCATTTCTGTCCTATGACCTATTTTTCCCCGTATTTCGTCTGTATCTCATATTCATAAAGGTAAATGCGCTATAGTCAAAAATTTTTATCTATTTTTGGTAATTGATTCATGTAAAATTTGTTTGTTGGTACATAACTTCATCTATTTTTAAAATATTGTATTATTAGGATGCCGAGGTGAAAATAATTATGTATATGGGTTTCGACAATCAGGAAGATTGACAAAGTATTGAGAATTACTGGACTGTCTGGCCAAATTTAAGAATTTAAACAAATGCATTATTAAAAAAGAACTCTTATGGAAAGATAAGAGTTCTTTAAAAAATGTTGTATTTGAAACCCGCGATGTTTCACAAAAATATTACGTATATGCAATATATAGATTCAATAAAAATAATAAAGGTGCATATAATCTATATTTTAATTAGTTCAGCCCCTTGGAGGGCGCTCCAAGGGGCTAAGATCGAGAATTTTTAAACTCTTGTTAATTTATATGAGAACTCCGTGAACTACTCGCCACTTAGCAAAGCTTGAAGTGGGAGCTTCTCAGTTCCACGACGAAAGTAACCTTTCGTCTCCCTGAGCGTTACTTCGGGGTGTTCCATCCCTAGATGTCCAACGCATGGATGCTCTGTTGGTACGGTTGATATTTTACGCAGGAACCGAATGGCTTGGTTTTCGCACTCTATTTTCTTCCTGCAACCTTCTATATCAAGTTATCAAAGAACTTCATATAGCAAGTTTATCAAAAGTTTTTGGCTATGCCAAACCGAAAGTCATCTCCCACCTATCGTAGGGCTACGCCCTTCACACGCTTGAGGAAGGAGAATTCTTTCGGGGAATACGTTAAAGAGTATCTATACAATTTTAACACTCAACCATATATTTTTGAAACTGTATATATTGATTTATTTGTTAGTAGGTATCATGTTGCGTAACCATAATTGGTGAGCGAAGGTGAGGGACAACAGAAGTACTGACTGAACCTACGGAGTATAAATGAGAAGATTCTTGGTTTTCTCCCAACCACCAAACATAAAGCGAATAGTTAAGAAAGATAGAAAGTTATATGATGCAGGTGCTTTTTTTTAGTTATATAGAAATTATACATTAAACATACTTAAGGAGTCATTTAAGTATAAAGATAATTTATAATCATACAATGATATGGAAAGGTCTTTTCGAACATGTTAGTTAATTCAAAGTATATGTATTATTTGGAACCTGTGCGAGGATGCTTTTTTAATGCACATTATTATAAGGACAAGCATATTATGTAATAGGACGAGTTCTTCGTGTCCTATTCAATGCTCAGGATAACCCCGATTCACATTGAGAGCACCGGTAGCGGGGGTGCTCTCTTTTTATTGAAAAATATATTTAAATGTATATAATATGATTATTCAATTTATTTTTCGATATAAGGGGTACAAATTCGATGCGACGTAAAGAGGATTTGTTAAAACAATGGAAGGTGGATCTGCAAGCTGTTCAAGAAGAAAAGAGAATGAAGAAGAAAGCTAAGAATAAAAAATATAGCATTCCTGGTAACACAGCGGGATTCATGAATGGAAAGAATACTTATCGTAAAGAGAATGGGGTATGGAAACAAAGAAGTAAATGACGTGAAGGTAAATAAGTTTAGTTAAGTTTATAGCAAGTATTGTAGGCGCTTCCGTGATCTGGTTGGCGTCTTGTTTTTTGTTAAGGAAAAATAACAAAATCAAAGAATATAAGTACGGGATTAGAAGAAAAAATAATAGTCTTGTCGTTTGCTATAACCCACTAGGAAAAAGCGAATAACAAGACAATAGACAAGTAGTGAGAGGGAATCCCCATTCTCGATTGAAATTACATCGCAAAATCCAAATGCCGTATAAGAAATATTAAACTTATAAATGAAAAAAGAAACATGCTAGTGTCCCCAAAATATAAGTTTTTAAGGCTCTACCAGGATATGAATTGCAGGTACATCCCCGTATCGGTATAACGAGGAACACAATGTTCTTGGAACGGTGGACAGTAGTTGCCATGGAGAAGTCGGAGTGTTGGTTGTTAACAATGAAGTTCCTAAAGAGGATAATTATGCAAGATCATGAAATTGAAAGAGGTACTCGTATTGCTAAAGGCGACATAGCTTCGGTGGAAAAAGCTCATTTATAGAAAAAAAGAATGAGGAAAGTGGATTGGATTATTAGCTAAATCCAACCATAATCATTTCTTCATTTTTTATTTCAATTATAAATTTATATTCTTTATCCAATAACCAGAAATAAAAACTGACTGCATCAATATCAACTAGTGATTGGAATACTTTATCAAGATTTGTGCTTATTACAGGGATTTCATTATTATCCCATAATATAAAAATCTGTTCATCAAAATCTGGTTTGTTTTCTTTAATAAGGGAAATTAGTTGCTCTTTATTTAAAGCTATTAATTGATTGTCTATCTGTTCCCAATCTATTCTTCCAGAGACAGTTATAGGAAATGAATTTATTAAAGTATTTACAATCTGTTGGCTTTTATTTTGAGAGAAAATGAGAGTTTCTGCTCCGAGGGATTCAATACATTCATTAAACAAAGGGTTTGTATCATTGTTATTTTTGGTTTTCAGTGCCCGTAATTTTTGTTGCATTTTCCATCGTCTTGAGGATCTATCACTCATTTTTATCATTCCTTCTACAATTAATTAGGAGTCAGTATAGCATATAGAAACAGTTCTTTGGGAAGAAACTATTAGGCAATTGAAATCAGCCTCTACTTTCACCATATTTAGTTTAAGAATTAGATTGTTCAATTCTTTTGAAACATAACTATAATAATTCAATTTCAATATTGTAAGCAACTCAGTTATTATATAGAAATACAAATTCAATGACTTGAATTCAATGTTTTGTTACGCTATAGATAGCTTGATTTGTTTTAACTTAAACATATTAAGAGTACTTAATAATTTTTAGGAGGCTTTTTTGAATGAAGTTATGTAAGGCGAAAACCTGGTTACCATTATCTGCTGCAATGATTACAGTAGTAACAAATCCAGTAGGGACTGCGGCTTCAACGGTTTATACGGTTCAAAAGAATGATACCCTAGAAGCAATAAGTAAACAATATGAGGTTTCTGTACAATCACTTAAACAAGAAAACAATAAAGCAAATGATCAAATTAATATTGGAGAACGTTTAACAATTCCGGTATCGTCAACTGCAAACAAATATGTTCAAAAAAATAATTCAACAGTTTCAACTAATACATATCAAGCAATTTACCAAGTGAAAAGCGGGGATACACTAAGTTCTATATCACAACAATATAAGGTTTCAATACAGTCAATAAAACAAAACAATAACGTAGATGAAAATCATATTTTTGTCGGGCAGCACTTAAAGATTGATACTGGTATTTCATTACAAGAAGTGGATTTAATGGCTCGATTAGTAAATACAGAAGCAGGAGGAGAACCGTATGCAGGAAAGGTTGCAGTTGCAAAGGTAGTATTAAATCGTGCTAACGCAAATGGTTTTCCAAATACAATTACAGGTGTAATTTATGAACCCATTAAAAATGGTTATGCATTTACTCCTGTTACAGACGGTAGAATTAATCAGCAAGCTACACAGGAAGCAAGAATGGCAGTAGAAGAGGCTCTCACTTCAAAAGGAACAAATTCTGATTGGCTTTATTTCTACAATCCCAAAACCTCGACTGATAAATGGATTACAACACGTCAAACCGTTGCACAAATTGGAAACCATCTGTTTGCTAAATAAAATAATAGTACATTAATATGTTTCCAATGAGGTAAGGAGAGGTTATTTTTGCGTGTAGTTCATTCACTATTAGCAATATTAGCAGTTATATTTTTAATTTGTGGTGTTATTATTCACGAGTATGTATTGGTGTTTTTGGTAGGGATTTGTTGCATGGTGATAGTAAGTTTTATAATTTCCAGTATACGTAATTGGAAAGAGAATAGAAAGCGTATTTCCATCTTGTATTTTACTTGTGTATTAATATTATTGCTATTAACAATATATCTTTTGTTTGTCACTTTTTATACACGTTCTTTTGAATTTTAGCACTTTTATATAATTTAACATGGCCCCAAAATCAAAAAGAATGATGAAATCCTCAAAAAATAATCAGCTCGATTTATCGAGCTGATTATTACATCCAGAAATCCTCAAAGTCTACGCGTCATTTTACTTTATGAAGATTATCCCATTATTGGACTACTCCCACTATTATCTCGTATAGACGAGGGAAATTAATAAGTAATGGGCTCAATCGAATTCTAACTTATTAGTAGGGTATCGCCATAATTATTGTGGTTAGAAGCCCTATCCCTTCATTCTTCCAATTGATACTTACGGAAATATCCAGACTATGGTTTGTTTGCTATACCATTTCGCTATCAAGCTAACAAAGAGATTAAAAATATTAAAGAGGATTTTTCTAAAAATGAAAGCGCTTTACAATTAAGAGGAATATGCAATTATGCATATCCTTTTTTTGTTATGTTTTTATATCCAAAATCTTTTACATATGCATTATCGATTATATTCAAAATGTCACAGGCCTTGGCATCTCTGTAAAAACGTATCAAAATTTTACTTTAAGACACACGGTATATAAATTTTTGATTGGGCAAATTTCTCTTGTTTAGGAAGAGTAAAAACATCTACTATAAAAATTTTCACAACAGAGCCAGATAACGTGATAAAGTATTTATTGCTGTGCATGTAAATATAAAAAAAGCCTTACAAAATGATGTTTGTAATGGTTTATTTAGCTTATATGATTTTAGGAAATTAATAGCATTTTATGCCGTTATTATTAACCTAGTTACCAAGAAATAGAGGTGAATATAGGATGACTAAACCTTTTAAAAAAAATAGTCGTTATATGGTTGGGTTGGACAGTCTAAGAGGGCTAGCTATACTAGGTGTTATTTTGTATCATATTAATTTTAATTGGTTACCTGGAGGGTTTTTAGGGGTTACAGTATTTTTTGTACTTTCAGGTTATTTAATTACAGATATTCTAGCCATGGAGTGGAAGAGAAATAAGAGAATTGATTTGAAAAAATTCTGGCTTAGTAGAGCAAGAAGATTGCTTCCAGGAATGATTGTTATGCTCGTTATAACATTGGCATGGATTACGATTTTTCATAGCTCTTTACTTGAAAAAATGCGCGGAGATTCATTAGCGGCATTATTTTATGTTAGTAACTGGTGGTATATTTATCATAAATTATCTTACTTTGATAATTTTAATCAGATTTCTCCATTAAATCATTTTTGGTCGTTAGCAGTCGAGGAACAATTCTATGTTGTCTGGCCGTTTATTATTAGTTTAGGACTTTACTACATAAAAAAACAATCCCGTATGATTTTATTGATTTGTCTAGGAGCGTTTGCTTCAGCTTTAGCAATGGCAAATTTATATGAACCTGGAGTTGATCCGAGTAGAATATATTATGGTACAGATACGAGGGCCTTTTCCTTACTTATCGGAGCGGTACTTGCCTTAGTTTGGCCAAGCAATAGGCTTGCTAATAAAATTATCCCGAAGGCGCGTTTCATTCTTGATGTAGTGGGGGGCATAGCTCTTATTATAATTTTGGTTATGTTTTGGAAGACCAATCAATATGATCCATTTCTATACAAGGGAGGAATGGTTCTCTTATCAATTGCAACAGCATTGTTAGTGGCAAATCTAGCTCATCCAGCTAGTCGCATTGCTCAATTTTTGCGATTTAGGCCTTTACGTTGGGTAGGGGTAAGATCGTATGGCATATACCTCTGGCATTATCCAATTCTTACATTAACGACTCCAAAAGTAAATGTAGGGGATTTTTCAATAATAAGAGCAATCTTTCAATTTCTTTTAATCATATTGATTGCGCAAATTTCATGGAAGTTTATCGAAAAACCAATCCGACAAGGTGCGCTTCGGAACATTCAGTTTAAGAACTTAAGACTTCAAAATGTCACTTTAGGTGTTAAGTTAGCTTTAGTTTGTTCATTATTCTTTTCGTCAATAGCAGTTTTAGGGTTATTAAATGCTAGTAAGGCTAAGGAGAATTCTCAACAAGATAAGGTGGAAACAGTACAAACAAAACCGGCGCCACATCCAGTTGCTGTTTGGGAAAATGCAGATCAAGAAACGCCACTAAATCAAGGGGAATCAAAAGAAGTAAATCCTGCAAAACCTAAAAATCCACTCACAGTTACTGCGATAGGCGATTCCGTTATGATTGATATTACTCCATATTTAAAAAATACTTTTCCTGATATTAGGATTGATGCGCAAATTGGTCGTCAGCTGTCAAAAGCGATTCCGGTAGTTGAACAGTTAAAAAATGAAGGGAATTTAGGAAACTATGTCATTATCGGATTAGGTACAAATGGAGCCTTTACTACTGAGCAACTTGTTTCATTAATAAAATTAATTGGAAACGAACGTAAAATAATATTTATTAATACGAGAGTGCCACGTCCGTGGGAACCAATTGTGAACGAGAGACTGAAAGTAACAGTACCTAAATATCCTAATGTAACTCTAGTTGATTGGTATGCAGCAAGTGCTGGAAAGAAAGACTACTTTGCACCTGATGGTGTGCATTTAACCAATATAGGTGCAGAAGCATACGCAGTACTTGTAGCTAAAGCGGTTAATCAATAATTAATTATATTTGATCAAATTCTTTTGCAAAGTTAGCTGAAATAAAAAAGATTTATATTTGGAGAAATACACTTTTGGCATTTAGCAATAATTCCTGTAATTCATAATACATTGAAAAGCGAAGTTTAGTTAAAGACTTCGCTTTTTTGTACGGGACATGAATGGTGTCGATGCCTTTTACTATACATACGGTATAACGAAAATGTTGAATTTCTGTAGTTTTGAAAATAGGTTGCCACTTTACATGTTAATAAACCTGTTCTGCAGGGTTCTTTAACGGGCTACCTATATTTTTTCTTGAAATATAAGGATACCGTCAGTTATTAACAATAATAGCTAAAAAAACTACTTTCTTTCTTAATTCACATAATTTTCAAAAATAAATACCGTGGATGTTAATATTTGTTATATAATATAGTTGTCAAAGCATTACCCCTAAAGTTTCTACAGTCAATCTGTAAGATAGTTTGTTTGGCCCGTATATTCACCTTAAACTAAAAAGAACTTGTAGAGAGTCCTACAAGTTCTTTTTGTTTTAAGGGTTAAATGTGGATTTAAAATATAGTTGCAATTCTTTAAGGGGGAAAAGTAATGTTTATAGAAACAGAAAGGTTATTAATACGAAGATTTGAGTTCAAAGATTGGCAAGCTGTTCATGAGTATACATCAGATATTAATGTTATGAAATACATACCTGAAGGGGTTTTTACTGAAGAAGGTGCAAGAAACTTTGTGAATGAAAACATTGGTGAAAACGCTAAGAACTTTCCTGTAGTATTAATTGATAAAGGTATTCTGATTGGTCATATAGTTTTTCATAAATATTTTGGTGAGCATACATATGAGATTGGTTGGGTGTTCAATCTTAAATATTTCAATAAAGGATATGCTTCTGAAGCAGCACAAGCTACAGTAAAATATGGCTTCAAGGAAATGAATTTACATAGGATAATAGCTACATGTCAGCCACAAAATATTCCATCATATCGGGTGATGGAGAAGATTGGAATGAGAAGAGAAGGCTATTTCAGGAAGTGTATACCACATGGGAATGAATGGTGGGATAAATATTATTATGCTATTTTAGAAGAAGAGTTGTGTCTCAGAACGCATTATTTAAATTGAAGCTCCTATCTCTAAAGAGGCAAGTTGACTAACGTTAGTAGGATTCTTGTTACCAAAGGCAAAGTCCATTTCTGCTATGGCTGACGTGCAAGACCATGGTGTCCCATTACCACTCTCGTGATTGCCCTATGTATTCTCAAAATAAAGAATATTAGAAATGTATTATGGTAAAATGTGTATAACTATAAATTATTAAATAGATTGGAGAATACTAGAATGAAAGTACAATTACTAAGAATAGGGATATTGGCTTGCTTCATGATATTCTGTTGGTCCTATGAAGATGTCTCTGCTGCATCTACATGTGAGCCATATGGTGAAGTTAAGCCGAACCAAAATCCCTCTCGTCAGCACATAAATTGCCTACTAACGAACGCAGCATTAAAAGAAAATGTTCCTCCTGAAGTTGTAAAAGCTGTAGCTACACAAGAAAGTGGATGGAAACAATTTGATGGAAACGGCCAGCCAATCATAGCACAAGATGGTGGAATTGGGATTATGCAAATTACCAATCAACCTCAGTTCGATCAACAAAAGTTAAAATATGATATTAATTATAATATTGAAGCAGGTGTTAAAGTTCTTCGTAGTATGTATCAGCGAACAGATCTACCTAAGGTAAAAGTTGCTGGACCAGAAATAATTGAAAACTGGTACTTCTCTGTTATGGCTTATAATGGAACAAAACCTGCAAACAGTCCTTTGTATAAAGCTACCGGTCAAAAAAATTTAAACGCTTACCAGGAAAAAGTGTTTTCTATTCTAGAACAATACAGTTTTTTAAATGATACAAAATTGGGGCAGTTTCCTTTCAGTACAGCTGATTTCGAATATGATCCTAACACGAGCACAAACATTATATTTAAAAAGAAGGAGTACACACTAACTAATCTACATCCTTCTATCTATCACCTAAAAACAGGTGATCAAGTACTTGTAACAAGAGATGGAGTAAATTTAAGATCTAAACCTACTTCCGCTTCAAATGGGAAACCATTAAGTAAAAATACGAACTTGATTATTCAAGGAAACGCAGCATATGATGAATCTGTAGATAGTAGCAATCAGTTTGTATGGTATCCAGTTAAAACTGCAGATCAAAAACTAGTAGGTTATATTTCTTCTACATATATTATGAAAAAATTATAATTTAAAATCAAACGGTGAAGATAATCACTGATAAAGATATGGTAGTGATAGGAACGGTTGAACCAAATATAGTTGTGGGTTCTGGTACAAAAAAATATTAAACTTGAACATACCGATACTGCTACTCTACAAAGGACTGTAACAGTTATGGAACAAAATGGTTGTTCAAGTGGAAGCATTTCGTTCCTAACTGTATTTTGTAAACAGTGAAATGATACAAGCGGTACAACTTGAATCTTCGTAAAGAAGCACCCCTGCGTGATATTACTTAGGAAAGTTTGGGAGGAAGTGAAGAGAGACGAGCTCCCAACGAAAGTAAAAGAAAGAATAGATATGAAATAATTAGTTACTTGTGATGGCGGATTCTCTTACATGGAGGAATCGCCGTTCTTTTTATTTACAATGAGAAACGCATGTTAGGGTGAATATTGAGGTTAATTGGAATGCCAGACTGATCGATACATTGAACGTATCAATTATTGATTTATATAAGTACCTATACATACCAGGTTAACGAAATTTTGTTCATTTGTTTTCATTAGAGGTGCATCTCGGGGAAAGAAGAAAGTGTGCAAAAGAAGTGCTAGAAAGCCGTAGCGTGTTTGACAGAATTAAACTCGTAAGATATCTCGTAATAGATAGCATAATAGAGAATTAAATCGTTGTATATTTTAATATATTGTTATAATATTACGAAAGGGAATAAGGTAATATAAGGTAAATACGCTAATGTTATTGTATAAATATAGCGCAAACAGGGAGAATGAACATGAAAAAGTATCTAGTAGCAGGATTATTGTTGTCAAGTTTATTAGTGGGGTGTGGTCAGGAGAACGCCTCTACCAAGAAAGAAACGCCTAAGAGTGAGCAGGAAGTGAAGAAGGACCCGCAAGCCAATAAGAAGGTAGACGAAACAAAGCGTGATGAATTAAAGGACACGGAAAAGTTGGATGATAATGTGCCAAAGGATAATGAAAACAAAGCGCTTGATACGAAAAATAGTGAAGATAAAGTTGATATTGTGCAGTATCAGCTTCCATCAGATGAAAGTAGTTCTACGATGCCTGTGGATTACTTTGAAGCACTTGAACATGGTATGCCATATGAAGAAGTAGCTAAGGCGTTACACCGTAATGCGACAAGTGCAATTAAAACTAAGAAATTTGATACTGAATTAATTGAATATACTTATGAGGCGCCAGAAGCGGTGATACAAGTTCAATTTAAGGATGGTAATTTATTTGGTGCGGAATATGTTGGTCAAGATAAGGAAATGTATTCAGTTATTCCTGTTGGATGGGATGTAAAAAATAATCGTTGGGATGAAGAGAGAAACGTAGGCTTGCAATCTAGTGAGAGTAAGTCAAACAATCACAAGTCTGAAGGTAAGAATGTTGAAGCAAATGATAAGCCCGCATCTAGTACAGCAGGTGTAAAGGCAAATAAAAAGCCCGGAGAATTTACTACGAATCATAAACCTAATAATAACGAAGTTGAACAACATCATAATAAGGAACAGCAACGTGAGGAAATAGAAGAATTTAAGCCGAGTGATGCAGACATGGAACGCATTAAACGACAAGAAGACCGTTGGAATACGCCATCAGGTGGGTTTGGTGCTACATGGCAGCAAGAAATGGAAGAGATGAAAAAACAGAAATAAAACAACATAAACACCTATTATACGGATTAAGTGAATTTAAAGTAAGAAATTTATAGTTTTTATCATCACTCTGTCTATTACAAAATATTAATATTGTTGTTGATATTGTCTTATAAGAAGGAATTCATTTAAGATATTAATTGAAAATATTAATTGGGAGGATGTTAGAAATGGAATTAAATAATGGGGATGGAATTAGTATAGAAAAAAGTACAAGTATTAACATGGAAGAAATGGAGTTATTATTGCTAGCTGATCCCTCAACAGAAGTAGTTAATGGATATCTTAAAAAGGGAGATTGTTTTGTTTTAAAAAAAGGTGCTGTTACTGTAGGTATTATGATTTTAATTCCTAACCGAACTGAAACAATTGAGATTATAAATATAGCAGTTTCCGAAAAAGAGCAAGGAAAAGGATATGGGAAATACCTACTTAGATTTGCTATAGATTATGCTAAAAAAGAAAAATATAAAACTATAGAAATAGGCACAGGAAATTCTAGTTTAATGCAACTAGGCCTTTATCAAAAATGTGGTTTTAGAATAACCAGTGTGGATAAGGACTTTTTCTTACAAAACTATAATGAAGAAATATATGAAAATGGTATTCAATGTATGGATATGATTAGGTTAACGCAAAATTTATAAAAATTATTTGTACATAAAAATCGCAACCCCCATTAAATGTAGAGGGTTGCGATTTTTTTTGATGTAAAGCGTCATTATGATTTGTGGGTAGTATTAAGGAGTTTATGTATTTGAGAATTATTACAAAATCAACAAGTGTTAATAAATTCATCTGTTATGTCAACAATTTGAATATATTTCAAATTGTTTTTTATAATTCAGATAGATCTTTTTCCATTAATTTTAATAAAAAGTAAAAAATATGAAACTCATGCATTTTAGTTATGGTTAAATGTTCATTTAAATCACTAAACGATGGGATTTATTGGATAATTATAAGCGTAATTTTTTCTTTATTCAAGGATGAAAATCGTACTAAATGTAGACATAACAACTATTATATTGTTTTAATGATATAAAAATATTTAGTTTTTTTAAAAATAAATTTTCTGAATTATAAATATTATTATATATTGAGAAAGTAAAAAAATAGAAAAATATCAATTGAATCCCAAAAAATAACGTGTGAATATTATAGATATAAATTACACCTTGATATTTCGCATGAATTTCTACAAATTTAGATGTTTATTAAATTAGGAGGATTGATAGTGCCAAAAATGTAGTTTGTTGCTAATTCAGTATTTTATATGCATCCATGGGATTTTAGAACGCACAGTTATTATTTGCTAGTAAGCATTTTAATATCAAATCTTTTGGGGAAGTGATAAGTAATGGTCACAGTATTAAATAATGAAACTAAAAGTTTATTAGTTGAAAAAATTGCAAATAAAAATGCGTGTATTGGATATGTAGGCCTAGGTTATGTTGGACTACCATCAGCTCTTAAATGTTTAGAAGTAGGTTATACGGTAAGAGGTTTTGATAAAAACTCAGCAAAAATAAGAAAACTAGAACGTGGAATAAGTTATATCAGCGATATTCAAGATACTGAAATCCAAGATGCTTTACATACAAATAGATTTTTTGTTAGTACAGAAATGAATGATATAAACGAATGTGATGTTGTAGTTATATGTGTTCCTACACCATTAGAAAGAACTAGTAAACAACCAGATTTAACATATATTCATTCAGCAGTTGATGAAATAGTTAAATACATTAAAAAAGGTACATTAATTATCTTAGAAAGTACTACTTATCCAGGTACTACAAGGGAAGAAGTTTTATACAAATTAGAACAGAAAACTAATTTTAAAATTGGTGTAGATATATTTGTAGCATACTCTCCAGAGCGAATCGATCCTGCAAATCAATCGTTTTCAATTCAAGATATTATAAAAATCGTAGGTGGAGTTACATCTAATTGTACCGATTGTGCAGCAGCCTTCTATAGTAATTTAATTAAGGATATTCATAAGGTAAGCAGTCCAGAAGTAGCAGAGACAGCTAAGTTATTAGAAAATACGTATCGTTTTATAAATATTGCTTTTATTAATGAAATGACACAAATTTGTAATGAGTTAAACATAAATATCTGGGAAGTAATTGATGCCTCAGGAACTAAGCCATTTGGATTTCAAAAATTCTATCCTGGTCCTGGCGTAGGAGGACACTGTATTCCGATTGATCCTATTTATTTTAAGTGGATTGCAAATAATAAGGATTTAGCGACAAAAATGATTGATGTGGCAAGAGAAATTAATGAAAACATGCCTAAGTATGTTCTTAATAGAGCACTACAGTTACTAGATGATAAAGATGGTAAGGATATTCTTATGGTTGGTGTTGCATATAAAAAGAATGTTAATGATGCTAGGGAATCGCCAGCTTTGGATATTATGAATGATTTAATGATAGAAGACTATAACGTGGATTATTACGATCCGTTTATAGAGGAACTCATTGTGGGCGATAACACATTGAAAAAATCTATAGATTTAAACATAAGTCAATTAGACAAATACACTTTAATTATTGTTCATACAGATCATGATTGCATTAATTTTAAATTGCTTAATGAGGTAAATTGTTTAATTTTAGACACAAGAAACATATTTAAAGATGAATCAGTATATAAAAAAAATATTATAAGTTTGTAGGTGATTACATGGTAGGGTTTATTCCTTTTTATCGACCAGAAATCAATGATGAAGATATAGATAGGGTAGTTTCTGCCCTTAAATCTGGATGGCTTTCAAAGGGGCCAAAAGTAATAGAGTTTGAAGAGAATTTAAAAGAATATCTGAATACTGAACATGTAGTAAGTTGTAATTCAGGGACTGCCGCATTACATTTAGCATTACTGTCTCTGGGAGTTGGATTAGAAGACGAAGTAATAGTTCCAAGTTTTACTTTTTGTTCAAGTGTAAACGTTATTATGCATGTAGGTGCAAAACCTGTATTTGTAGACATAGATGAAGAGGATTTATGTCTTGATCTTCAAGATGTTAAAAGAAAAATCACTAAAAAAACGAAAGCAATTATTGCAGTTCACTTTGCTGGATACCCGGCTAAATTAAAAGAACTTCAAAAATTATGTAAAGAATACGGATTGTTTTTGATAGAGGATGCAGCGCATGCATTAGGAACAAAATATGATAATACTTTAATTGGTACACATGGAGATGTCATTTGTTTTAGTTTTTATGCAACAAAAAATATAACAACAGGTGAAGGCGGAGCGTTAGTCACTAAAAATGAATCGATCGCTGAAAAAGCTAGATTATATGGTTGGCATGGTATCACGAAAAATGCATGGAATCGTTATGGTGAAGAAGGAAGCTGGCGTTATGATGTTCTATTACCTGGGTTTAAATATAACATGATGGATCTACAAGCTAGTTTGGGTATTAGTCAGTTAAAAAGAGCTGATGAAATGATTGAAAAACGCAAGAGAATAGCTGAAAGGTACCAAGAGGAATTAAAAGAGGTTCAAGAATATATAACGTTACCTAATTATACTAACGATCCAAGTGTAAAACACGCATGGCATTTATTTGTTATAAAAATTAATTCTAATTCTCCTGTTAGTAGAGATCAGGTAATTCAAGAAATGAAAAAGAGAAATATTGGGCTTAGTGTTCACTTTATTCCTGTTCATATGCACCCGTATTATGAAGAGAGATTTAACGTATATTTACCTAAAACGGAAGAGATATTTAATCAAATTATTTCATTACCACTGTATAGTGCTCTTACAGACAATGAAGTTGAACATATAATAACGTCTTTAAAAAGTCTATATCAATTAAAAATAGGGAGGTAAATATTTATGAAAATTGGAGTTATTGGTGGCAGCGGATTTATTGGTAAGCATGTTACAAAGGAGTTACTAGCAAGGGGTTATGAAGTAGTTATATTTGATAAATTTAATCCAAGTATTGATGTTCCTTTTAAGGAAATTGATATTTTAGATATTGCAACATTAAGAGAAAATCTTATTAATATCAATGGGGTAATTCATTTAGCTGCATTAGTGGGTGTTGATAATTGCCGTTTAAATGAAGAAGAGGTAGTGAGGGTGAACTTTGAAGGTACGAAAAATATTGTACAGGTTTGTAGCGAAAATGGTATAGAGAAATTATTGTTTTCTTCCAGTTCAGAGGTATATGGGGATGGCGTGAGTGTTCCGTTTAAAGAAAATGATATTAAAATGCCAAAATCAGCTTATGGAAAAGCTAAATTAATGTCCGAAGATTATTTGAAAGAATATGCTAGTGATAGTTTGAAAATCAGAGTGGTACGTTATTTTAATGTATACGGTTCACAACAAAATGATAACTTTGTAATTTCTAAGTTTTTAAAACAAGCTCATAGTGGTGAAGATATTACTATTTATGGAGATGGACAGCAAATTAGATGTTTTAGTTATATAAGTGATATTGTTAACGGAACTATACTAGCCTTTGAATATGAAGGAGAGAAATTTGCAGATTTTAATGTTGGCAATAACAAACCTATATCTATGGAAGAACTAGCAATAAAAATTAATGAATTAATGGGCAATAAAAGTAAAATTAAATTTCTTGATTTAGGTGAAGAGGGAGTCAGAAATTCTAGCATTGAAATCTTTAGAAGAATCCCTTCAATAGAGAAAGCTAAATTATTTTTAAACTATCAACCAATTATTTCATTAGATAAAGGACTAGAGATAATAATAGGGGAGAAGTATGGAAACACAGTATCTATATCCTAAGAATCCAAAGAAAATTAAGTATCCCATATATTCTTCTCTTTGGAGTATATCTGATCATGTATTTTTTTTGAAAAGTGTATATAGACCTACTGATTCTAACCTTAAAAAAAGTCTTCAAGCTTTTTATCCGGATGCAGAAATTGTATTAACTAATAGCGGTACATCTGCATTAGTAGTTGGTTTAAAGTACCTAAAAGTAGCAACGGGAGATGAAGTGATTCTATCAAACTTTAATTGTCCTAATGTGATAGAAGCATTATTAACGGTGGGAGCAAAACCTGTATTAATTGATTTAAACACTAATCATTCAATTTCTCTTAATAAAATAAAAAAACATTTGAATGCTAATACAAAGGCAATTATTCTTACGCACTTGTATGGATGTCATGATGATTTAGAAATTATTGACTGGGCTAGAGAAAATAATATTTATATCATCGATGATGCTGCACAAGCAATGTTTTCTTATCAAAATGGAAAGCCAGTTGGTAGTTTAGGTGACATTGGTATTTTAAGTTTTGGGGGAACTAAACCAATCCCAAGTATAGGGGGAGGAGCGTTACTTCTTAATCGTACAATAAGTGAATTGTGTGACATGGATGAAGAAAAGAAGGAAGAAGTGATTTTAGATTATAAGAATCATTTAAAAACACAATTAGGTATAAGAATAAAAAAGAGTAGAGTACTGAGCTTATTTACTAATTATTGGAGGAAATTAGAGATTCTGCCCTCCTATAATAATAGTAAATTAGATTCTTTACCGGAGAAAACGGAAGTTATAAATCCAAAAAGAATGTCTATAGTACGTTCATTGTTAATTGATAAACACCTACAGAAAACAAAGAAGATTTTAGAAATAAATATATGCAACGCTAGTCTGTGTTATACAATGCTGCAGGAAATTGAAGAAAAGTATGGCGTTCAGATTATATTTTCAGCTCAGAATGTTTATTTAAACTATTTTACCATTATATTCAAAGAATCATCTGATAGGTATGAGTGTTCTGTACATTTAGCGAAAAAAGGTATACAAACTTGTTGGAACTATTTACCTCTGAGTGAAATCCCTATTTTTTCGAAGTACGCAACCGAGACAGAAAATATAGATTTTTTATGGCCAAGGGTATTATCAATACCTTTTAAATATCCTTTAGTAGACAAGGACCTTAAGTATATATGTAGTCAAATTCTAAAATATTTAGAGAATAAGAATTAAAAGGTGATTATATGGAAATCGAAATATGTACTGACGCCCAATATTGGGATGCCTGTATGGAAGAATACAATGGTTCTGTATTTCATAGTTACGAATGGGGAAAGTTAATGGAATTATTACCTGGTGTTCAATTTTTCCCAGTACTAATAGAAACACGAGATACAGTAGTTTTAACTCCTATGTATGTACAGAATGGTAGGCTTTTGGGAAGTTTAATTGGTTATGGAGGCCCAATAATAATTGGCCAAGATAAAATAGATTTTTCAGTTTATGAATCCATAATAAATAAGAAATTTGAAAATAAAATTCAAAAGCTTTTATTACCTATAACGATAAATCCTTTTCAAAGTTATAGTAAGGAAAAGTGGGATTATAAAGAAACTTATATGTTAGATCTACCAAATAAGTTTGAGGATTTATGGACATCGTGTTCTGGGAAAGCTAGGACAAGTGTTAGGTATGCACGTAAACAGAATGTTGAAATTCGACCTATAACTGTAGCGGAATTAGATGAGTTTTACCAATTATATCAAGAACATAATAACAGTATAGGAGCGAGTTATTCATTTAGTAGAGAGTTTTTTTATCATTTAGTTCTTAATTTACAAGAAAAAATCCTTTTTTTAGGGGCATTCTTAGAAGAAGAACTAATTAGTTCCAGCCTTTTTATAATGGATAAACAGGTTTTATATTACTGGATTAATATTAATAATACCAAAGGAAAAAATTCGCAATCCTCATATTTACTACTAAATGATGCGTTTGAATTAGCAATTCATAATAAATTAAAGTATGCGGATTTAGGATATTCACATAATAAAGGGATTGCTAGACCTAAGATATACTGGGGGGCAGCTTTGAAAAAATGTTTTTGTTTAAAAGAAAGGATTTAAACTATGATTATTAGTGGCCACCAACCAAGTTATTTACCTTGGTATGGTTTTTTTGAAAAAATTCATAAATCAGATGTGTTTGTATTTCATGATATAGCACAATTTGAAAAAAAAGGTTTTTTAAATAGGAATCGTATTAAGACTTCACAAGGAGCGTCTTGGCTAACGGTTCCAATACAAACGAAGAATTATAAAGAAATTCCATTTAATGAGTTAAAGATAGACAATACTCAAGATTGGGAACGGAAGCATTGGAAAACGATAAGAATTAATTATTCTAATGCACCTTATTTTAATGTATATAAGGATTATTTAGAGGGTTTTTATTCAGAAGATTGGATTAATTTAAATGATATGAACATGAATTTTATTCATTTTATTATCCGTGAATTAAACATTGATACGGAGCTATATTATGTATCAGATCTAGAAGGGATTACAGGTAAGAAAAGTGATTTTGTATTAGAATTGTGTCAGAAATTTAATGCCAGTACTTATTATTCTGGAAGTTTAGGGCAAGATTATTTAAACGAAAATGACTTTGAGAATGAGAATATAGAAATTATCTACCAAAGAATAAGAGATTATTCTTACAAGCAATTATTTGGAGAATTTATACCACATTTATCTATTTTAGATATTTTGCTAAATTGTGGGCCAAAGGAAACAGAAAAATTAATTAAAGGAGTCTAAAATTCTATGAATGTACTTGTATTTGCCGCTCATCCGGATGATGAAATAATTGGTGTTGGTGGAACAATAGCGAAACACGTGAAACAAGGTGATGATGTACATGTTGTAATACTTGCAGAGGGAAAATCTTCTAGAGCTAAAGAATATAAAGAGCTAGATTTAGAGGTTAAGAACTTATCTTATAAAGAAACAGAGGGGGCATGTACTACACTTGGTGTAAAGAGTTTTGCAAGACTAGATTTCCCTGATAATCGTCTTGATACATTACCCTTACTTGATGTAGTGAAAGAGATTGAAAATCACATTGAAAAAGTAAATCCTACAATTATTTATACTCAATATGGTGGAGATATAAATATTGATCATACTGTTGTTTACAGAGCAGTTATGACAGCGACACGCCCTCTGCCAGATACTAATATCAAATGGGTATTTGCATATGAAACTTTATCTTCTACAGAGTGGAATTATAATGAAAAAGATAAGTTTCTTCCTAATTATTTTGTGAATATTGAAGATCATTTGGAGGAGAAATTAAGTGCGATGAGACATTATGAATCTGAGTTAAGGGAATTTCCTCATCCACGCTCTATAGAAGCAATGAGACATAACGCATTTGTATGGGGTGCCAAATCTGGATACCAAGCGGCTGAGGCATTTATGTTAGTAAGGGGGACATGGTAGGTGAAGAGAATATGTTAATACCACAGGTCCCGTTCTTTGGTTTAGATAGTAAACAGATTGATTTAAAATGGGTTGAAAAAGGCTATGGATTAGAAGCAAATATTTTTGATGGGAAATCTTTATTTGATAACTCATATACAAAAAGGTTTTCTGAAGTCCTTTCTTTTGTTCAAACTCTTAATCCATCCTTGTTAACGCTGCATTTTCCTACTGATAATGCAGACTATCTCAATGATGAATTTATTAAAAAGCAACTATATGAATTTATTGACCTTGCTATAAAGTATAATGCATCAGGTATAACAGTGCATGCTAATCAATTTATGAATGTCGCGGAATTTCAAAACTATAATCTTCTTGATAATAGAAAAAGGATTATAGAGTTCTTTAACATGCTAGATGAAGAAATAAAAGGAACTGATATATGGATTGGCGTTGAAAACCTACCCATTATTGGAAACTTGGGCGATGACTTTGATCCTATATTTATATATCCCGAAGATTTTACTGATTTGGTTAATTTGGAGTTATCTAACGTTGGAATAACATGGGATATATGTCATTGGTCTATAACCTATCTTACACGTTTAGGTATTTCTAAATTATTAAGGCAAGAGGAAATTGAATATAAGGATTTTCATAAGTATTTAAGCTTAATGGAACATATTAAACATTTTCATTTTAGTTCTTTTAAACATTTAACGATTCCTTATAGTGAGGTACGTTGCTTTGAGGGAGAGAATCCAGTTAATGGATCTATTGATGAGAGTATATTACATGAAACTTTATTAAAATTGAAGAAAAATACTTTGGATAAAAACATAGGTATTGTATTTGAGGTTCAGGAAACGGATTATACGAATAGAAAGAGGTCATGGGAGACTCTTAATTGGTTTCAAAAGAATATTGCTGGTATGCAAACAAAAATGAATTTTTTGGAGATATAAAAAGCACTATCGGTTTATTTATTTTTACATGCAATTTGAGTTAGAGATTATTTTAATGAACCTTTTCTTCTAAGTAAGTGTGTTAGGAGGGAAGGTTTTACTATTAATCTTTTTTAATTATAGGGAGGACAAATGAAGAAACTAATTCTGACAAAGAAGACTATTGTAACTTTTGGGGTTTTATTGCTTTTCCTTTTTAGTAATTTATCTGGAAAAGTAATACCAGTACATGCTATGACTAAGAACGACCAAAGTTCTCTCATGGCAGATAAAGTTCGTGCTAGTCGAGCTATTGAACATACACGTTTTCTGTCTGAGAAAATTGGTCCACGTCCAAGCGGGACTAAGGAAGAACATAAAGCAGCTATATACATTGGAGATACATTAAAAAAATTAGGGTATGAAGTTGAGTATCAGGCATTTCCTGTACCAGATCAATATATTGGAAGTATCTCTTTTAGTATGTATGGAGAAAAAGAATGGCAAGTTGGAGCAGCATCTAATGCATCTATACCTAAAGATCCTGTCGTGGGGAAGGTAGTTTCTATAGGAAAAGAGAATGATATTAAAAATTCACCTGAATCAATTCATGGGAAAATAGTATTATTGGAACAAGCTGATACGTATGAGAAATATAATGAACAAGTTGAGTATGCAGCAGAAAAGGGAGCAAAAGCTGTATTGTTATATAGTACGATTGGGGATAGGGGCAACTATGGAGAAGCCTTTAACCCAGTTTTAAAAAAGAAACAAGAAATACCTGTATTTGGGCTTGCTTATAATCAGGGAATAAGAATGAAAGATAAGATAGTGCATAATAAAAATATAGTTAGTTTAAAGGCAAAACACGAAATGAATTTGAGTTCATTAAATGTTATTGCGACAAAAAAGCCCAAATACAAGACAGATAATGAGGATGTAGCAATAATGAGTGCTCATTATGATAGTGTTATCGGAGCACCTGGAGCAAATGACAATGCTTCCGGCGTAGGACTTTTATTAGAGTTAGCATACAATTTTAAAGATATAGAGACTAATAAAGAAATTCAATTCATAGCCTTTGGAGCAGAAGAAAATGAATCTTTAGGTGCTTACCATTATGTTAATCAATTATCTACAACAGATAAGAAACATATTCTAGGGGTTTTTAATGCAGATATGATAGCGACAAGTTACAAACAGGCTAAGGACTTATATGCAATGACACTAGATGGTTCTCAAAATGAAGTAACAAATACTGCGGTAGCTACTAGTAAGGCATTAGGGAAATCGGTTGTATTAACTGGAAAGTTTGATTCTAGTGATCATGTGCCATTTTACGAAGCTGGAATTTCCTCGGCACTATTTATTTGGATGGATGTAGAGAGTTGGAATCCCCTAATTTATCATGTTGAAAAGGTATTCCATACACCTCAAGATACCGTTTTAGAAAATATTTCTCCTCAACGTATGCAGGAGGCACTAGAAATTATAGGGACAAGTTTGTATTACTTTATCAAAAGATAGGTTTTTTCGAAGGTTTCAGCATAGCCGGCTAAATTTAGGTTTTAATAATAATATAGTAAAACTTTTGTTGGGATAAAAATATACTTTGAGCATAGGCGAGGTAACTATATGAGGAGTACATGGAAAGAATTAAGGGGGATGGACCTTAATGTCTGGATCCGCTTTATCGGGGAAGCTTTAAACGGTATTGCAATGATGATGTTAATGCCATTTTTTGCATTATATTTGAAGGACAAAGTGGATTCTCTACTTGAGGTAGGTATAATTATAGCCTTATCTCCAATTGCAGCAAGTATTGGTTCATTAATTGGAGGGCATATAGCAGATACTTATGGTCGGAAACCAACTATGGTGCTCTCTATGGCGAGTAATGGGCTACTAATGCTTGTTTTTTTGTTTATTGATGGTTTTATAGCATATGCCATTTTATCTATTGGTTTAGGACTATGTAATTCTTTCTTTGAACCAGCGGCATCTGCAATGGTTACCGATGTAACAGAACCCGAAAAAAGAACTGAGGCATATGGATTACTTAGAATGGCTCATAATATAGGAGCTGCGATAGGCCCTATAATTGGTGCAGCAGTTGTGGTTGTATCAAAAGATGTCATATTTTTGATTACTTCTGGGACCATGCTGTTTTATACAATATTAATGTTATTGTTTCTAAAGGAAACAAAACCTAAAAATATCATAATACAAGAGGAAACACATAAACAGTCAATAAGATTTACGTTAAGAGTTGTTATAAGAGATAGAATATTTCTATTTTATATAGTGACGGGAATCATTATATTTATGGGATTCTCACAATCGGAAGGTATGTTACCACTTCATTTTAGTAATGAGGATACAATGATTTTTGGAAATAGTAATCCATTTCCATATTTAATGACTTTAAATGGCTTATTGGTTGTATGTTTCCAATTTCCTATTTCAAAGTGGTTAACTCACAAATCAATTGGTAAATCAATGCTATATGGTGCCATTCTTTTTGGCGTGGGCCTTTTAGCAATAGGGTGGTTACCAAAGTGGTTTCATGTAATAGACGCAAATGATTTAGGAATCCTAAGCTCATTATTAATAGCTTATACAGTTTATACAGCAGGGGAAATGATTATGTCACCTGTCCAAATGACATTTGTTGCTAATATAGCTCCAGAACATTTGAGGGGGACTTATATGGGAGCGGCTAATTTGCAATGGATTACAGGCAATGTATTTGGACCTCTTCTAGGTGGTGTATTACTGGATCAGCTTTTAGGGCATATATTATTTACAATCTTAGGTGTGGGTTGTATTATTTCTGGATTTGTTTACTTACTATTAGATAGACTTATTGAGAATAGAAGTAAAGAAATACCTATAAAACAAACATCTTAATTTTAATATTGTTAATGAGTTGAAAATTAAATTTTATGTTTTAAGAATTAAATAAAGTGCACGTTTATTATTAGTAAACGTGCACTTTATTTATTAGTATTTAAATTAACTCATATATATAAATTTTTTAGGTTACGACCTAAGTATATAAAAGTAATTTACTGCTTCTGTTAATCAATTACAACTAAACTTCTTGATCTATCAATATGATTAAGTAACATACGATACTCTTCTTCGTACATAGTTACACGTTGTAGAATGGACTGATTTTCTGCCTCTAAATTTTTTATTTGGTTTTGTAACTTTGTAAATTCATTTGTTTTTTTATAATTTTTTAGAAAGAGAATAATATCATCTAATGTCATAGATAAAGAATTTGTTTCTTTTTTTTGTTCAGAGAGAGAAATATTGTTTCCCACTTTTCGATTTTGTTTTGCTTGTTGTATTTCCTCTTGGTATTGTTTTCTCACGTATGAATTCCAACGAAATCCACAAGCCGCAGGTGTCCGATTTAGTAATTTTGCTACTTCTTTGAATGCAGCTAACTGTGTTCCACCGTTATGAATATTCTGGAGTACTGTTGATGCGAGGAGTAAATCGTTATCGTTAGTCCAGGAATCTTGTCTTGAGATTACCACGTTTTGCCCCCTTTATATGTTTTATATTACATATATGCAATTACCTATAATGATAGAAGCCTAACTTCTATTAAAATATTTAAGACTAAGTGGATGTAATTAGACATTCTTTCTTTAAAATGCGAAATTGCATAAAAAATTAGATTGACTATTTGCTATAGGTGTAACTATAATGGTTACAGTTATGCAGCTAAATTAATAGGTTTGATGGTATGAAGTAGTTGTATTAATGATGTTTAAGCAAATATTAAAAAATGAACGGAGTTGGAAATATAAGAAGCTTATATAAAAAGAATTAAGGCCATATAAAGCATTTTATAATCATATATAAATTAAAAGAGGTGCACATTTTGAAAATTTTTAAGGGAATTATAGTTTCTTCAATTGCGTTAACAGCATTTAATGGGGTGGGTGGACTACTTCCAAGTGATAAATCAGAAGTTGCCTATGCAGCTAGTTACAATTATTCAAATAAGCAATTGAATTCTACTGTACATAAGCAAGCTACTAAACAATTAATTTTGAAATTTAAAAATGAAGTAAATTTACCATATCAGGATGGGGTAGAAAAATTCATTAAAGAAGAAAAACAAGACCCTGAATTAATTAAAATTTTAGCCGAATACCCAAATGTAACTATAAATCGACTTTTTAGTTCTTTAAATCCTAAAGAAATTAAAAATTTAGGTAGAGAAATAAACGATTCCGAACATATTTCTTCCAATTTGCTAAACTATTATATTGTAGAAAATCAAGGTGATATTGATGTACAAGCCTTACTAGCAAAGTTTGAGAAATCATCTCTTATTGAAACGGCGTATTTACAGGAAGAAGAAACGCCACCTGAAGAGCGTTTACCAAATTTATCTGTTAATCCATATGATGAGCCTAGACTTACAAGACAAGGTTACCTTGAACCAGCACCATTAGGAATTAATGCACCTTATGCTTGGAGTATAAATGGTGGGGACGGAAAAGGAACTACTTTCGTAGATATGGAGTATGGTTGGTTATTAAGTCATGAAGATTTAGTGAATCAAAAGATTGAATTGATGTCCGGACAGAATAAGAGTGAACACCATGATCATGGTACCTCAGTATTGGGAATTGTTTCTGCAGAGGATAATAACATAGGTGGAATTGGGATTGCACCAAAGGCTAAGGTAAAGGTTGTATCCCAGATTAGGGATAACGGAAATTATAATACAGCTGACGCTATTTTAAGTGCCGTTAACAATATGCAAGCTGGAGATATTCTTTTACTAGAGGCACAAGCAACTTACGATGGATATGGAGATAAGAACTATTTTCCTGTGGAAGTAAAACCAGACATATTTGATGCAATTCGTATGGGAACAAATAAGGGAATTATTATTATTGAAGCAGGTGCAAACGGTGGAAATGACTTGGATCAATTTAGAGACCGTAATGGTAAACAAGTTTTAAATCGTAATAGTCCTGATTTTAAAGATTCAGGGGCAATTATGGTTGGTGCAGCTTCTGCAAGGGTTCCTCATAAGCGTTCATATTTCTCTAATTACGGTAGTAGAGTGGATGTGTATGGATGGGGGAATGCAGTAGATACTACAGATGCTAAACCAAGTGAATTTATAACAAATCTATATACATCTAGTTTTGCTGGAACATCTAGTGCATCGCCTATTATTGCTGGTGCTGCAGCATCAATTCAAGGAATTGCAAAAAATAATCAGGGGAGAGTATATACACCAAGACAGCTTAGGGATATTTTAAGTGATTCTAGCACCGGAACGAAATCTAATGATCCAACTTCTGATAAAATTGGTGTTTTACCTGACTTAAAAGCCATTTTGTCTAAACTTGGTTTTTCACCAAACTTAAGTAATGATTCTTCCATTGTATTTCCTGAGGAACAAGAAATAAATAAAGGAAATAAGGGAAATGAAGGATCTACTATTACATTCCCGAAAGAAGATACTGTTAATGAAGAGGACTCTAGCTTTATTTTCCCAGAATAATAGAAATACCTCCTATTAAGCATGGGGCAAAATAGTTTACTCAATAAGAATAAAGGATATGAATTCAATAGAAATATGAATTTATATCCTTTTTATTTTAAGCTGTTTTTACTACCTTACAAAAACGTAATGTTAGCGTAATGGAAATGAATTTTGGCAGCCAATAGATTAGGATATAATTTTTGTGAGAAAAGATATGAGGTGAATAATATGAAACGAATAGTGCTTATGTGTAGCGTTTTTGTGATGTTTACTGTGGTGTTATCCGGGTGTAATTTAAATCGTCTTGGTACAGATACATATTATGTGCAAATTACCAAGGATGGTGAAAAATTAAAAGAGAAAAATGTAAATGGGGATACGACTTACGAATATAAATTACCTGGATTTGATAAGGATGGTAATGAGAAAGAAATGGAGTTTACAGCGTTAAAAAATCTTCGTAAAGAAGCGTTTTTACGTATATATTACTCTGAGAAAAAAGGTGTGAAATCTTGGGAAGAAGTTAAAAAAGATGAACTCCCTACAAAGGTAAAAGAAAAAGTAAAGGTGGATTAATATATAATGCTTTGTTAGAGCAATATATCCTCAAACTATTAGAATGTATATTGTGAAATAGGCTAAAGTTCTTTAGAGTTGTTAAAGTAAGAGGCTGACAGTTATTGTAAGTCTTTTGCTTTTGCAGGAAGAAAATATAAAAGGTATTTAACAGGCAAGTGTTGGATTATTAACAATTATTTAAGATCCAAAGCTACAATATATCTACCCCTGAACTATAATAATTTTAGGTCAGAAATAAGCTTCTGATTTTGTGAGGAGTTAAGTACTAAAAAATCTTAATTTTGTTTACGTATTTATAGTCGTTTAAAGGATTTATGATTGGTTATGATATAATAAAATTCAAGTACAATAAGGGGGATTAATTAAATGATTTTTCAAAGCATGATAACAGCTATTATAGAAAAATTACAAGAGACGGTGAATCCCTATTGGATAATTGTGTTTGGATCAACGGCTGAGAACAGAGAACGAGAAGATAGTGATATTGATATAGCTTATGTAAGTGACACAACATTAGGGAACTATGAACGTTTTTTATTAGCACAGGAGTTAGCTAACATTGTTCATAGAGATGTTGATTTAGTTGATTTATCCGAAGCTTCTACAGTTTTTCAAGCTCAGATTATACATACAGGTAAGACAATATTTTGTTCGGATGAAAAACGTAAGGTTATTTTTGAAATGAAAACCTTAAAAATGTATTCAAAATTGAATGAAGAACGACAGGTAGTATTTGATGATATAAAGAAAAGAGGTTCTATATATGAAGAATGAGGTTATTTTAAATAAAATTTCTACAATAGAGCGTTGTATAAAAAGAATCCAAGATGTGTATGGAAATGACCCTGAAAATTTAGAGGACTTTACAAAACAAGATTCAATAATATTGAATATACAAAGAGCTTGTGAAGCGAGTATTGATTTAGCAATGCATATTGTTGCAGGGAAAAAATTAGGATTACCCCAATCTAGTCGAGAGGCCTTTGATTTATTGGTTACAGCAGGATTACTTAGCGCTGATCTAGCAAATAAGTTAAAGGCGATGGTTGGATTTCGTAATATTGCTGTTCATGATTATCAAAGTGTAAATTTAGATATTGTTCGTCAAATTATTGAAAAACATTTAACTGATTTCAAACTATTTACGAAGGAAGTAATGGGGATATTGGAATTTTAGGCGAAAGAACAGAATAATAAAGCTGAGAGAGAAAGTAATTCTATGACTAAAAAACCAGCTATTGAAACAATTACTTAATTTCGTAAGAAGAAACGCGGTCATAAGATGAGTTTGTTTTTGATTTTAGTGAATAAAAACAACATAAAATAATAGAGTTTCAAAAAAATAGCCCTCCACCAGACCTTTTTTGGTCAGATGGAGGGCTATTTTTTTCATGTTTTGATAAGTTGCGGTGAGATAAGCCTGCATTTGGACAGACTTCAGCCCCCGAAATCGAGCATATCGATAGCCATGTAGTTCTTTGGCGTCCGCAAAGCTTCGTTCTATAGTTGAACAGCGTACTTTGAAAAACATACCTCACGTAGCGGACAAACAGCGTAGTCTTCTGGGTTGGATTTATATTGATGATATCCTTTATGATCCGTTGTCGCATACTCTAAAATACATCCCATGGGACAAGCAAATGCATTTATTTAATTGGCTTTTTGACCCTTTACGCTCCTTGAGGAAGGAGTCTTCTTGGCTAAAATGATAAATTTGAAGCTATAAAAGCAACAGAATTATGTAATAAGTGAATCAAAAAAACAACCCAAAAAGCAGACATGGTAACCTGATATTTTTCATTCTTTTTTTTATATACCCAATAAGCATAGTTATATAAAAGACCAATTATCGTTGTACCAACTATATAAGTGATTCCGTATTGATGATTTAATCCAAATATAATTGAAGCTATTAAAATGATAAGGTAATCGCGATTTTTAATGTAAGGAATCCAACTTAATAGCCAAAATAAAAATACTTGAAAAACTACTGTTTCATATATAGGTGCCGCTAATACCCCTAATAAAACTTGAAGAATAAGAGGTGCTTCTGTTATTGGGTTTTTTTGTATTTCAGGTAAGAATAGATCTAATGGTATTACAAATAAAAATGATCCTAATAAAATAAGAAAAACAAAAGAAATGGTAGGCAAAGCAAACATAAATCTATTTATTTTTTTTACATATATATTTCTCCTATAATCTTTTATTACATCTATATGAAAAGTAATAAATAATTGAGTCTCTCTTTGTTTGACATGTTTTCATCTACTATTGATAAAAACCGTTCTGTAATTGAATTCTTGGCTTATATGTAGGTGTAGCGATAAAGTAGGGATATATTAACACTATATTGTTAATATCAAAATATTAAAGAGCTAAGTGAGATATTAAGGTCACACCAATTTTATGATGAATATAATATCAAGCCCGTTAAGGAAATATGCTGTATAGGACACGCTTGTACTGCTTATTTTGCTATATGAATATTTAAGTGCATATAGTTTTGAAGGAGTATGTATTTTTGCATTTTTTAATACAAAAGTTTTTTATTAAAAATTTACTTTCTGCGCTACCTCATATGAATTTAAGACAATTGAAGAGTAAAGGCCAAAAGAGTCTAAGTTTTGATTGTACAGGTAAATATTATAATGTTATAGAAAAATAAGGAAAAAAGTTATAAAATAGGAGATTGAATTAAACTTTCAGATTTTATTGTTCTGCAAGATAAAAATAACTAAAGACGAGTCTCTTAAAAATTCTTATCTTTATTTAAAACTAACGATAGTATAAAAAATCCTCGCAGAAGGTACTGCAACAAGTCTAATTTGAAAATCTTTAGGAGATAAATATGGAATTTTAAATATTCTTAGTCGTCTATTAAACATTATAGCAATTATTATAGGTAAACCCTTTAATATAATCGATTTAGAAGAAATCAGTACAAATAGAAAAGATGAAGTAGTAGAAGTATTACGTCTTCCTTTTAATAGATTTCCAGGAGCAGCTGGACATATAAAAGATGAAATTGTAAATGAAAAAAATTGGAACGTTTGGTTGAACGATTAGTATGCGATTTTAAAGTTTAAATTAATAACAGAAAGAGAAACTCTTAATATGTTACTACTTTGTTTTTGTATTGTTGAAAATAAGAAAGGTGAAATCAATGAAAAAATATTGGCATAAGCTATCGTTGCTTCAAAAAAATGTATTACTAACGGTATTAGTAATTCTGACCCTTGTTGGAAGTATGGGAGCGTTAAGTTTTAATATGTTTCAAAGTAGTATGATGTCTATATTTGAGAGGCAGTCTTTTGAAACAGGTGATTCGGTATTAAATCAATTAGATCTAGAAATAGTAAAAGATGTAGCAAAAGACCCCACAGCACAAAGAGTGAAGAAAGAAAAATTGACAGAGCAATTAGATAAAGCTATAAAAGATATGAAAAGTGTTGGACAAACATATGTTACAGGAGCCAAGCTAAATGATAAAGCTGAATTACAAATAGTAGCTTTGGATACAAAATTAGCAAATACTGTTTCTGTAAAACCAGGTGAATATTATGAGCAGCCTACTTATTGGATGAAAACATATGATAAAGTAATACAAACAAAACAGGCACAAATGACAGAAGTGTATGAAGATGAATTAGGGTTCTGGGTAACAATTTTAGAGCCAGTAACAGATGAAAATAAAAATATAATTGCAATTGTTGCAGCGGATTTGGATGCTTCTATTATTCCTCTTACAAAGAAACAATTTATGATACAAGGTTTACTATTTATTATAATTTCATTAACAATCGCAATTACAATTCAAATATTTATCTCACGAAGCTCTCTATCGCCTTTAAAGGATTTACAAGAAGGGTTACGTAAAGTTGGTGAAGGGGATTTAAGTATTAAATTGAATGAAAGATCTGATGATATAGGAATAACTAATATCTATTTTAATAATACTATTAAAAAGTTTAATAGTATTATAGATAAAGTAAGGCAGACTGCTGAACAGGTGTCGACATCTTCACAGGAATTGTCGGTAAGTACAAAAGAGAACAGCATAGCCTTTAAAGAAATTGCAAGTGCTATTACAGGATTAAATTTAGGAGCACATTCTCATGAATATGTAGTGCAAAAATGTTTAGGGATTGTTCAAGAAATGGAAAGTAAGATGAAAGAAATTAAAGGAGCTGCAAAACAAGTTGGCAATGCTTTGGAAGACATGGACCAGCATTCTGTAGAGGGAAAAGATTTGATTAAGCAAATCGTGAATCAAATGAAAAGAATCAAAGATACAGTTCAGGATGTATCTTCTAGTATTTATGCATTAGAAGTACGATCTAAGGAAATTCATGAAATTCTTACTGTAATTACAACCATTTCAAATCAAACAAATTCATTAGCTTTAAATGCTTCTACTGAATCCTTATGTGCTGGAGAGATGGGAGAAGAATTTTCAGGTGTTGCGGACGAGGTACGTATATTAGCGGAAAGAACCGAGGCATCTGCAAGGGATATAGCTAAATTAATTGGTGAAACCCAGGCTGAAGCAGAAAGAGCTGTAAAATCCATACAGAAGGGTTCAAAGGAAGTTGAATCAGGAATAACACTTGTTCAAAGTAGTGGTGCTTTCTTTGAAAAGATTTCAGAATCTGCACAATCTGTTACAAATCAAATTAAAGCGAATTCGAATCATTCAAGTGACATTCTAAAAGATAATCAAACAATTGTTCAGTTTGTAAATGAATTATCACACATTGCAAATACATATGTGAATAGCAGTAGTAATGTGGAGACAAGTATGAAAGAGCAAGAACTATATGTACAAGATATTGCAGAGTTAGCAAATTCTTTGAATTGGCTCTCGCAAGAGTTACAGGGGTTAATAGGGGAATTCAAAAGTAAGTAGGATAGAAGAAGGTGTAGGTATAGAGTATGACCTATACCTTTATTTATTCCCACATCAGAGATGAAAGCTTAGGTATATATGAAAAATAGCTAAACGAATAATTTTTTGCATATTTTGTTGGAAATAGAGCATGATATTACCAAATTCAACGGAGGTGTTTAAAAAATGCAAATTCGCGAAAATAATAATTCAAACGAAATCTTAATAGCAGCTGCAGCAAGTGCAATTGAGCAAATGAAGTATGAAATTGCTCAGGAGTTTGGCGTTACACTTGGACCAGATTCAACATCACGAGCAAATGGTTCAGTAGGTGGAGAGATTACGAAACGTTTAGTTCGTATGGCGCAAGAGCAGTTATCTGGTCAATATAAAATTCACTAAAGTTAAAGGTATATCCCATTGAAGGGATATACCTTTTTAATTTGCTTTTAAAGAGGATCGTTACATTTTTTATTGTTGGTTAAGTTTAGAAACCGCAAATTTAGCTGTGAAATTCATTTTCTTCATGTAAGAAGAATTTACTCCTGCTTGAAATTGAACAGAAATATTACCATCTTTTTGTGCTTTGAATACGCGACCATATGGTGAATTAGCATTGTATGTGCCAATTACTTGATTATCTGCATCAAAGACTGTATAAGAAATCGGGAACCCGGAATTTTGTACAAAGACTGTAAGTTCTTCCCCTTTACTAAGATTAAATGATTCTTTTTGAGAAACTTCATAGGAATTCATAGAGTAATATTTTGTAACTTCTTGAATTTCTAAATTCGTAGTTGCCGCACTCGCTTTTGGTGCCTCTACTCCTGGTAAATTTATACCTGATAGTACTGCAATTCCTAGTGCCCCTGCTAAAATAATTTTTTTCATAATGCTAGTTCCTCCTTTAATATATTTTGAGATTTGAAAAGGAAGTGAAAATACCACTTCTTGAAACCATTATAGTTACAATGAGAATGGTTTTCAATATGGTTTGATATGTAATTCTGCATACATAAGGTGGCGCTATAAGATAATCTATCTGAGATTTAGAATATTCTTAGAAGAAGAGGAGGACAAATTTTTAAAACTATGAATGGAATTGTAGCTGTTTTTTTATATACGTTGGTTTTATAAGTGAATATTTCGTTGAGTTTATTTTTGTTCGTTTACTTTAAATGAAATATTTTCATGTTGATAAAGTTTTATGAATTGGGATTATTGAACAAAAATGAGATATTGTGTGTTATGCTAAAGGAGTAACAAAGCACACCATCCTGATAATATTGTGTATATTTACCCTATGTATGTCGTTTGTATTAGAAATAAGAAGTCTCTTAAAAAGAGACTTCTTATTTTTGTATGGAGGGGTTATTACAGATGATTGATTACTATCAGATATTTTTAATTACCATGGCAGGTATTTCCTTATTTTTTTATATACAACATGCTGGAAAACCAACGAAAAGAAACAAATGGAAGTTTTTAATTATAGTATTTTTATTTTATCTTTTGAATTATTTATTTCTTAAATTTGTATAAATAAATGTAGGAGGAGATACGTATTGAATTCTAAAATATAAGAAAAAGGAAGGTATAATCCTTCCTTTCATCATCCAGTATGTCCATGTGAATATTTAATAACATTTATGGTACTTTGAGAGCCTGTTGAAGAATTTGATCCAAAAGTTACTGTTACAACAATTAAGATACCCAGTAAGCTAACCGCTAATTTTTTCATTTTAATGCTCCTTTTTTAAAGTTTTTTTCACTGGCTTTACTAGCTTCATAAAAGTAATAGCTGGCTTTTTTATGATTATTTTCTTTGTAAAATTGGGTTGCTAGCTTTTCGGTATATTCATTTATATACTCATATAGTTCTTCGTGTTCAAAATAGGAAATTCCTTCTAAAACAGTTTTTTCTATATCAGTAGCACAACTATTTAGATTCATTTTTTCTAAAATCTTAAAGTGATGTATATAGCCTTCAATTCCCAATTGAGTAGAAAGCTGCAGGCCTTTTTTTATTAATTTTTGAGCAATTTGATGTGCTCCTAATTTATAATGTTCCCTAGCTTCAATAAAAACAGCTTTATAATCGCTAGGTAGCTTCTGATTAACTTCAGATAAATAACGTAATGCTACCTCGGATAAATTCTGTGTAGCATACATAAATCCTAGATTGTGACGAACAATCAAAATATTGTATTCTAAATTTTCTTTTTGGAATGTATTCATGGCCGAGATAAAGTGTTCCTCAGCTAATTCCCACTCCTTTAAATGAGTACAGGCTAATCCATATAGGTTATTACAGAAGGCAACTTTCAATTCATACCCAGGATGTTTTGAAAATATATCTTTCGCCTTCATTACATGATTAATACATAAAATCGATTTATGCGTATGACAATAGAAAATGGCCAACTCATAATGGAATTCAGCATGTTCAATCTCATCTGGAATTGTTTCTAATAGGTATTCAGCTTTATCGTAATGTATTTTTGCAAGGCTATGATTGCCGGTAACATTGGAATGAATGGCTTTAAAGAAGTGATAATAGTATGAAAGGAAATCGTCTGTAGGAGTTTTGTAAGCATCACTTTGTTTAAAGCTATCTTTAGAAATACTTAAGCTATCAATTAAATATTGATGTCTAAAATCTAGTAGTGAGTAGTATAATAATATCGTTTGATTTTCTTCTATATTATGGAGTCTGTTTTCAATTTCTTGTTTAAGTAATTGAGCGGCGTCTACATGCCTAGCCCTAATTTCTTGATACCATTCATTTAATAAATGAGTTATTTGCTCGTTCCCCTGTATATGAACATTCATTGTTCAATTTCATCCTCTCCAAAGATATTATTCAGCAATTAGTATCATATCAGAATTTTCCTCTATCAAAATCTATTTAATAGCATTTATCAATATAAGGCGGAATATTCTATTAATTTATATTTATTGAGATTCAAGTAGTATGTATTATTGTAATTCCTGTAAAAATAACCTTTTTTTCATTTAAAGATTTAATCAAAATATATTTCCTCAACAGGCGAAAAGGGAACCATACCTAATTAATTAGGTATAGCGATAATAGAAAAATAGAAATAAATAATAAAGGGGAATTTGAATTGTTAGAGTTAAAAGAAAAACAAGAGAGAAAAGAAATCTTGGAAGAAGATGTAGAGGTATTAAAGGCGAAGGTACATCCAATACGGTTACAAATTGTTAATGAGTTAATGTACCATAAGACATGTAATACACAGTTAATAGAGATTTTAAATCTTCCGCAATCTACGGTCTCACAACATTTATCAAAATTGAGAGGAACCGTACTTCGTGCAGAAAGAAAAGGATTAGAAATGCATTATTATATTGAGAATTCTAAAGCCCGTTAAATCGTCGGAGTTTTAAATGTATAAATTGGAAATAATATCAAAATCCCTTTTGTTAAATCGGGGATTTTTTATTTTTATTAAAATTTAAATATTTATATTAAAGTAAAAAACTATTTTCTTATTATAGAAATGAGATAGAAATATCAAATAGGTCTTTATTAGTAAAAATAAAGAAAAATATATTAATGTAATAACCGCGATATATTATTATTCGAAAAGGAGTGAGGGGAGTATATGTTAAAGAAGGGTGTAATGTTATTATTCTTTATTCTATCTATCTCGACATTTAGTATGGTAACTCACGCTGCTAGTAGTTCTGAGTACGTGAATCAATCATTCTATGGGTATAAAGAACCATCATTTACTTCAGCTAAAACAAATAGCGGATCAGAGTATGGTGCTCAAAATGTAGGAGTCGTGGAAAAAAGAGATAATGGTTGGTGGAAGATTGAAACATGGGAAGGTCCAGTTTGGATTAACTTGAATGGGGAAGAACGTGTCATGGGAGATTTCTATGCATATGATGAACCTTCTTTCTCATCAAAGGTTGCGAATGCTGGAGCGAAGTATGGGCGACAAACATTTAGAATAGTAGATGGAACAACAGATGGTTGGCTGAAATTTAAGACGTGGGAAGGCGACAAGTGGATGAATCCTACGGCTGAACAAATTACTGTCAACAAAACAATCTATGCGTATAATGAGCCTTCATTTAATGCAAAGAAAGCAAATTATGGAGAACCATTTAACCCACAAAATTGGGGAGTAGTAGAAAAAAAGAAAATGGCTGGATGAAGGTAGGTACTTATGAAGGTTATAAGTGGATCAATCCAGATGGAGAAGAAAGGTTCATAAACAAATCATTCTATGCATATAACGAAGCTTCATTTAATGCAGCAAAAGCAAACGCTGGAGCATTATATAATCCACAAAATTTTAGAGTTGTGGATGGGACACCTAGTGGATGGTTAAAGGTTAAAACATGGGAAGGCGAGAAATGGCTGAATCTAGATGGAGAAGAAAGATTCATAAACAAATCATTCTATGCGTATAATGAGCCTTCATTTAGTTCAGGAAAAGCAAACGCTGGAGCAGTATATAGTCCGCAGAATTTTAGAATAATAGATGGGACACCTAGTGGATGGTTAAAGATTAAAACATGGGAAGGCGACAAGTGGATGAATCCGCATGAAACAGATTCGGGTTCTTCTAAATATCAAATGCCTATCCAAAATCCAAATGTTAGCTCATGGTATGGAAGTCGTTGGGGGACAGTGCATAAAGGTATTGATTTCTCAGCGGCAAAGGGTACACCAATAATGGCATCTAAATCGGGAACTGTAGAATTTGCTGGTTTTGGTGTAAGAGGTCAAGGATTTGGTGGATATGGAAATGCGGTGGTTATTAGGCATGAAGACGGACTTTGGACATTATACGGTCATATGGACTCAATTTTAACTACCGTAGGGGCACATGTACAACAAGGTCAAGTAATAGGAAAAGTAGGTAGTACAGGCGACTCTACTGGGAACCATTTGCACTTCGAAATTAAGAATCAGTATATAGGTGAACAAGTAGATCCAAAACCATATTTACCATTTTAATAAACATTAAGTTTGAATAATTAATATACGATAAGAATAATATATTTATTGCATATTTAATAAAAGGACAGTTATCTAAGGATAGCTGTCCTTTTATAATTTATCAATTCCTTACTTTAATAATATAACTAGATGGAACGCTGCTAAATAGCAGCGTTCCATCTAGTTATATTATTCCTTTTAAATTAATTATAGCTATCAGCTATTACCATAAACTCTTTTAATAATACACCGCCTTCATACACTTTAACTTTTATTTTTCCAGCACTTAAATTAGTTAATCTCCCTTTATGAGAATCAACTTCCCAATGTCCGGTTTCACCAGATAATTTATAGTAATATTCGTTACTACCTGTATTTTTATTATATTTTACAGGTAAATTATAATACTGAAATTCCTTTATTCGATAACAAACGGTATTATTTGGACATGCTTCTTTTTTAGCTAATTTACTTGTGGGTAATTGTTGGCTATTATCTGCTGCAAATACTCCAACTGATCCAGAGAATAAAATGCCTGTGGTTAATACACCGACTACTATTTTTTTGAACATATTTACATCTCCTTTGATTTTAAAAAAATTTTAAATTAACTTGTTTTTTCTATAAATAAAACAAAAAACTAACATATTAAATTGTTAACTACTCTTAAAAACGCCTTTTTAATTTTGTGAAAGTTTCCTTTCATCATTTAAAAGCTGTAATATACCAAATAGCAATTACATTTCCATTTTTATCGAGTACTCTGCCTTCAGCTGCTCCTTCTTCATATGCTGTTACAACACCAGTTTTAGGGTTGACATAAATTTTATTTTTACTAAATAAGACATATTTGTATTGATTTCCGCTTGGCGTCATTGACCAAGGTTTCCCCACTTTAATGTGCATAAATTCACCTTGCACATCAGATACTTGATAAACCAATTTTGTTGATTCTGGATTGTTTACTGCAGCGTAAGTTTTAGTAGTAGCAAAAGTTCCTAAACCTCCAATTCCAATGGTAGCTGCTAACGCAATTCCAACAAATTTTTTTATGTGATAATACCTCCTTTTTTAATTCATACCTGTATATTAAACGGTTAGTCTTTCATGTCACTTTCATTTACCTTACAATAACCTTAAATGTATTTTTGAAAATTCTGACTGATGCGAGGGAGAGTATGAAAAAAAATATATTAATTGTTGATGATGACAAAGATATTGTTGATCTTTTAAAACTTTTTTTAGAAATGGAGAATTTTTTTGTTGTAGAGGCTTCAAATGGTGAAGGTGCTTTAAAGTGTCTAGAAGAAAATCATATCGATTTAGCTATTGTTGATATTATGATGCCTAAAATGGATGGTTATCAATTAATTAAAAAGATTCGTGAGACGTTACAATTCCCAATACTTATATTGTCAGCTAAATCTCAAGAAGTAGATAAAATTATAGGTTTAGGGATTGGAGCAGATGACTTCATTACAAAGCCATTTAGTGCTTTAGAAATTATAGCTAGAGTTCAAGCTCATCTTAGAAGGTCCTATGAATTTAATGATAAGGCTGTAGAAGGTAAGGAGAAGCAAATTCATATGGGTGATTTAGTATTAGATCATCATTCTTGTACACTCTATAAATCAAGCGAAACCATTACTCTCAGTGCTACGGAATATAAAATCTTAACACTTTTTATGGGGGATCCAGGGAGAATATTTACTAAAAAACAAATTTTTGAAAGTGTATGGTCTGATTATTACTGTGCAGATGATAATACAATTATGGTTCATATTAGTAGACTACGAGAAAAATTAGAGGATTCTCCTAAGAATCCAGTTTATATAAAAACGATCCGGGGGCTTGGGTATAGATTTGCTAGGAAGGAAGAACTTTATGAAAAATAAAGTTTTATATATCTTAATTAAAAATTACGTTATATTTGCACTAGCAATAGGTTTCACGGTAATAATTTTATTTATATTTTTGATGTACCAAACAGAGAAGCAACTAGGAAAGCTAAATAATTTAAAAGCAAGTGAAGTAGTGCGTGAAAACTTTGAAACTATTAATTCAGAATCAATAGAATCATTTGGTGGTTGGGTAGAAATTCTTAATGAAAATTTACAAGTTATCTATACCAAAGGGGAAAAGAAGGATCAGCTTTTATCATATTCACAAAGAGAATTTGCTACTTTATTTTTTGATAATGATAAGCTCCCTTATTATTCATCTGTAGCAACATTTGTAACGAAAAAAGGTGAAACATTATATTGCCTTGTTAAGGTTCCTAAAAAAGCAATAAAGTATGAATATACGTTTTCTGATAAAAATGAGGAATACGTATATGTTTTTTATAGGATATTTTTTTCTACAATTGTTTTATTTTTTATATTTTTCTCTATGAATGTATATATATTTAGTAGGCAAATTGCTAGGAAAATAACTAGGCCATTGGATAAGCTAGCAACTGGATTTGAGGAAATTGCTAGTGGGAAATATGATAAAAGGTTAAACTATGAAACATATTTTGAGTTAATGCAAATACAACATTCGTTTAATGTTATGTCGGAAAAACTCGATAAAATAGAGAAAGAGAAGAAGAAGTTGGAAGAAACCAAGCAGAAGATGCTTGTAGATTTGTCTCATGATTTAAGGACACCAATTACAACCGTTCAAGGTTATGTTGAAGCATTACAACTAGGGATCATTACTGAAAAAAGTGAAAGAGAAAGAACTTTGAATGTAATATATAATAAGATTCGAATCATTGCGGTATTAACTGAAGATATTTTTGAACTGTCTAAATTAGAGCATTCTGATTACCCTTTTGAAATACATCCAACTGATGTATCTGAGTTTATTCGTGAATTGCTTGTAGAATATTATGATTTATTTCAAGCGAAGCGCTTAATCCTTCAATATCAAATACCCTCTAAAGAAGTGATTGCTCCAATTAACAACAGGTTATTATACCGAGCTATCTCTAACATAATATCTAATGCTCTACAGTATAATGCGGCAGGTACGACCGTTTTTGTATCGTTAATTGAGGATGAAAGCAAAGTATATATAAACATTATAGATAATGGAATTGGAATACCTGAGGATATGAAACAGAGTATTTTTGATGCATTTGTTCGAGTAGATGATTCTCGAGAAAATAATGGGGGATCAGGTCTTGGATTAACTATTGCTAAGCATATAGTAGAAAAACATGGAGGGAGCATAAATTTAGATAGTACAAAGAAAAAAACACATTTCTGTATTTCTTTACCTAAATGCAGTGTGTAAATACCTTATGAAAAGTGTTAGTAAGTTAAATGGTTGAATAAAGAGAAAACGCACGATTGAGTTCCTTTAAATTTAACTCTGGTTCATATAAAATTGTATAAACATAGCAACTTAAAACTGCTCTTCTTTTTGTTAAACTTCGTGACTTTATCGGAAATCTATATTAGCATTTATGTATATGAAGTAGGCATAAAAGGAGATACCATATGAAAATAACAAAAATAACATGTAGTATGATGTTTAGTTTAATACTATTAACATCATGTGATATATCGGATAAAGAAATTGAACAAAAAGCTCAAAGTTATACAAAATCGCAGTATGGTTTTTCTGTTAAACTAAATGAAGTTGACATACCGGGGAATTATAAAGATTTACTGGGTCCAGATGTACGGATAGCTCATGTACAACAGAAAAATGAACCGTATTTGCAGTTCCAGCTAACATTGGATGGACGAATCTCTCCAAAAGTAGATAGTGATAATTATAAAATCAAAAAAGAAGCGAATGATGTAAAAGAAAAGTTCAATACATATTATTCTGGAAAAGAGAATAACGATCTATTTACGTTTGAACAAATGTATACGGGAAATATCGTTTTTGATAAAAAAGAAGAAGCAGAAAAAGAAAAGAAAAATGTAAAGAAATATGTTACGGCAGTTTTTAGAAGTAATATATTTTTGGATGTAAACAATCCTGTGCATATGGAAAAATTAGCAGAGCTGGCAAGAAGTATTCAAGAATTTAATAAGACAAATGGAAATAATAAGAGTAGCGTGGAAGATATAACGATTCAGTTGCCAAATGCGGATAAGGAGCTATTACAGAGCATTGCAGTAGATTATATATTAACAGCTGATGATGCAAAAAAAGCTCTTGAGAGAAAAGAGCATTATATGGAAGCTTTACAGCTTATGAAATAAAAAAGGGGCTCTTTTCGATTTCTTGTTTTATCATTTTAGTCAAGATAGTTCCTTTAAAATCTGGCATAGGTAATCAGTACGATTAAATGGGAGACATTAGTCATTGCTTATCGATGGTAAAGTAGACGTATATCATTTAATAAAGAACCCATGCAACAATACAAATAATAATTTGTATGTGAGCGTAAAAAACACCAAGATGGCTCTGGAGAGGAGAGGGGCAGTCTTGGTGTTTTTTAGTTAAGATTACGATTTTTTAAGTGATTTCCACATTCTGTTAACCAAGCTAAAATCAAGTCCTTTAATTTAATCGTTTCAATTTCGCAAGTGTATTCTTCATCTTCCACATATCGGTCGGTAATCTTTGTATAAACTGATCTTATCTCTTAATCAGAATTGTTACCTCATCACCATCAAGTTAAAGTGTTTTAAGGCCCCAAAAATGAAAAATATGCTATTCCATTTGTAGAATTATTGGAATGGGTGGCGTATTCTTCTTTTGTTTTGCTAACTTGATGTTAATGTGGCATAACCTTAAGTATTTAAAAATTAAAAAAGTCCCTTAATCATGTTAAAGGGAACTTGCTCACGCAAATGATCTGTAAATCAATTCATTTTTGATATACAGATCATTTGTATGATAATTTTTATAAATAATTGCTAAATAGTGAATTTACATAAATGCTTTTAGAAGTTCTTGAATTAATGGGATTGCTCCACCTATAAATTTTAAAACTGCCATTGCGATTTCCATATTATTCTCTCCTCTTTTTTCGTATTAAGATGTGATAAATCTTTATAACCTTATTATAGTAAACGCTTACAATTATAATAATACATTTTTGTATGCAATATTGCATACCTATACATTAGATCTCTATTATTTATTTTTTAATGGTACTATAGCGAGGTGAGAGTCTTTAAGGGTTCTACTTAATAGGAGGAAATATGGAAAGAGTGCAAGCGATTTACAGTAATCAAAAATTTAAGAGTTGGGTTAAACAGGTATTAGCTGTAGGAGGAGTAATAGGGTGCTGCTATTTGGTGTTATATGTTTTCTGTTTCTTAGTTATCATATAAATAGTATACAACTAAACTAGTAGAGTCTTGCCTAGAGAGGTAAGGCTCTTTTATTGTAGTAGTACCTGGAGATGAGTAAACTACATACAATACCTCTCAGGTTATTCAGATCACTTAGTAGGGTTTCTTGTTTAGAACACTAATTCATATCATTGAAAACAGAATTTTATTGATAAAAAATATGTTTTTACTAGATACATACTAAAAAGATAAGCATAAATCATATTAGATTTTGGCAAAATCTTTTTGAATTGGAAAAGGATTTGAATCTTACTTATAGATTTGATGCCTTTTTATATAACATAATCCTTATATTGCTACGTAAATATAATACAGTAATAATGATTTAAAAGCAAGAATTTTAGTAGCGGTACGTTCACACATCCATCAACTGAAGATTGTAAAGTGACCCTTAAACAAAAAAATTCTTTTTTGAATTGATTGATAGTAAACAAGAAAGGTTAGCAAATCAACAACTAAGAGATTTCTTCAGGTAAGCTAATAAGGAGTTATTACAGAACATTGCAGTAGATTTTGCATTAACGGCTAAGGATGCAAAAAAGGCCCTTGAAAGAAAAGGGGAATATATGAAAGCTCTACAGCTTACAAGGTGAAAAAGAAACTAATTTTAAAACTGTTTTTAACATTTTATTCTTGTACCGGAAAAACATAGGGGTTAAGGGTGGTAGTTTACAATTAATGAAGGATAAGCAAAAATAACTGTTAACAATATTAAGTGCAGCATCTTAATTGTAAAATCTTTTATATTCCTGCAAGTACAATTCCTGTTAAATAAAAAATTTTTAAGTTAATGGATGTGGAGTCTCGCCATATAATAAAAAGGTAGAAATATATTTAATATATTCCTACCTTTGATTTTATTGAGTTTAGCATCTATGATCTAAATATCACAGAAGGTAGTTTTCTTTTATACTTCTATATCTTTCCCTTCTGCTACCACTGTATCTCGCCACAACACAAGTAGTTTTCTAAATTCAGAGGTCTCAATTTTACATTGGTTATTTGGAGCACTCATAAATAAGTTAATAGCACTGGTGTAATTAGGTTCAATGTAGACTGCTGCTACGCTCCCTTCTATTTCATATTGCGGAACTTTTTGGTCTACTACATTATCTAAAATTTGTATATACTCATCTGCTTCATCATCTAAAATATCTTCCAAGAAATGAGAAATTATAGAAATTTCTTTTGGCAAACGTATTCTTAATCCGCCAAGTCCATCACGATAAAATTCGTATGTATATTTCATTTTTTACCTCCTAGTATAAACAGGGTATGCTGTTATTATCTCATTATTTTGTATAATCATTTCTACTTTAAATCCGTGGGATGTTTGTCCTACATATCTAACTGTATCGACTTGAATCTTATTAACGTATGCTTCTTTGATAGAATCAAGTACCTGTACTAAATTAAGTCTAGAGCAACTGATAGAGTTGATCTTTTTTTATTATTTATTTTTTAAAAGGAGGTGTAGAGTTGCTTCTCATAGATGTTTCACCGTATATGTTTTATTGCAGCATCATATTATTTGTGCTGTTGACGCTTTATAAGATAATGCAAAAGCGTAAAGTGAAAAATATATTCTTAAAGTCAGCGATCAGAGACATTGATCAAATGGATGGACGACAATTTGAATTCTTTCTTGAGGCTATATTTACAAAGCTGGGATATAAGGCAGCTGTCACGAACGGTAGTCATGATTTTGGGGCAGATCTAATATTTGAAGGAGAAAATAGAGTTGTTATTCAAGCGAAAGATATGGTTGTAAGAACAGAGTAGGAATTAAAGCTATACAAGAAATTTATGCAGCTAAAGCCTTCTATAAAGCTAATGAAGCATGGGTAATCACAAATAGTACATATATATCATGTAACTCGTACACTTGGCCAGGTTGTAATTGTTTCATGATGTCTTCTAAATGAATTTGTATATATACCGGTCTCAATTGAGCAGGTTTTGTTTTAAATACCACTTTTTCGAATTCTTTTCTATATATTTTAGTTGGTAATTTAAGACGTGATAAATAATATCCTTGATTATCTTGGATAGACTTAAAGTCTTGTAAACGAAAATATCCTAAGTCACGAATATATAGTTCATTCTTTTGTATCATGCCTGTTCGAGTTGCACCATACGCCTGATCACTTCGCTTTCCTGGTTCAATTTTTTCATCAGAAAATTCTCCACTCAATAAGTCATACTCTAATTGAATTTTTACACCAGCTTTATGACTACACCCTCCGGCACCAGGATAAGTAGATGCGAATCGATCTGGAACTTGAAAGGTTGTAGAATCAAGGATGCGAATGCGTTCAAAGTAAGCAGAAAGAGAATGAGAAATTTTAGATAAACCTTCAATTTTAGCTTGTAAAAGTGTAGTAAATACAGTTCGAAAGAAAGCTACAGAAGCTGAGTTAAAGCGTCGATTAAGTCCCTCCGGACTTAATAAAATTCCTGTTGAGGTTTCTAATTGACTACAAAGTTGAGTAAGAGAGGTAGGAGCGATTTGTTGATTTAACCATAAACACAAAGATAAAAAATGGTGCCCATGGCACTTACGTTTTCGTCTCATTCCGCCAGCTTCTATAGCTAATTGATTAAGTGTAGCGGGAGACATATATCGATATAACTCTTCGGCAAATAAAGACAACTCTTGTTTTTGATGCATATTCATAAAAAGCACGCCACCCTTTCTCATTAATATAAGAAAATAGTAACGCGCTTTTAATTTCAAGAATAGTCCGAATGTCGATTTGAAATAAAGTTGTACTGTTTATAAAAAAGTCCTACCGTTTGAAAAGATGGATTAAAAATGGTTTTAATTGTATTTTTTTGAACGGTCGTGCTAAAATATAAACATGAACACAAAAAATAAAACGAACAATCAAAAAGAAAAGTCATTTATCGAAAAAGCCCGGAGGGCTCAAATTATGGAATGTGCAATTGAAACACTTGCTGAAGTAGGTTATGTAAAAGCCTCTTTAGGACAAATCGCTAAACGTGCAAAAATAAGTAAGGGGGTTATTTCTTATTACTTTACAAACAAAGAGGAACTTTTAGAGCAAGTTATAATCGATTATTATATAGCCTGTCAGTCCTTTAGTTGTCCGCAAATTGAAGCTCAAACGACCCCAGAAGGAATGCTCCAAACGTACATTGAATCGAATCTGAAATTTATAGATAAACATCGAAAGCATGTATTTGCTGTTATAGAAATTGTTTCAAATGAAAGAACAGATGAAGGAAAACTTCGGTTTGCAGCAGACCATGATGAAACTATTTTTCTTCCCATTAAAAATATTCTACGTTTAGGGATGCAAGAGGGGGTGTTTCGAGAATTTTCCGAAACGGCCTTAAGGGTGATGGCGTTAACAATCAGGCATGCCATAGACGGATTTAGCCTCGAGCTAATGAGGAACCCCGATCTAAACGTTAAAGATTACACAAAAGAACTTATTACAATCTTTGAGCGGACAACTCAAAAGTAACATATCACCCTGATGAGGGGGGAAGATCATGATATTTTATGAGGTTATTTGTTTTTGCTGTAAAAGTGTATTTCGAGTAAATGAAGGAACTGAAAAATATAAGCAGTTCAAGGAAAATCCAAAAGGGAAATATTGCTGTGACGAATGCAGTCATAAAATAAGACTTGAAGCAATTAAAAATTTTTTTAGATAGGGGTACTATCTACTTTTTATTTTTGCTAGTTTATAATGTCTAAAATAATTCATCTTAAAATGATTAAATTTTTTTATAAATATTGTTTATATATTCATAAAGGAAAACTCCATTTTAATCAATCTTTTGACAAAATGGAGTTTTTTATTTGTTGTTAAATAAGGATCGAAGGATATTTTTTAATCAATCTTTATTTTAAAGCTATACCGAATCCTTAAGTTGATGGATGTGTGGCGGTACCCCATCACCATCAAGCTAAGAAAATAGAACTACCCCCAGAACAAGATTTTGTGCTAATTTGTAATAAAAAAGTTCGTTTTTTCGTTTTGGGAATACCTTAAAATTTTAAGTTGATGGGCATGGGATCCAGCCCACGTTTTAACGAAAATATACGCTAAGCGAATCCCAACATAAAGCGAGCCGAATTTTCTACTCTTAAGAAAAATTTTGGTTCGTTTTATGGTTTCATGACAAGTTGTTTACTGAACAATAAAGTTCTTTATTGGAACAGGCTACTTTCTTCAACAATCGGGCCAGATTGTTGAAGAAGAAATATAATAAAAATGCTTTTGATTGTTTTATTAAACGAATTAAACCGCAAAAAACAAGAAGAATTCCCCCCTTTTTACTAGTACACTAAATACTATAAAAGGGGGGAGATCATGAACAATAAAGCCATTGGATTATTTCAAGGAATTGCGTTATACATTTCAGCTATTCTAGGATCAGGTGTCCTTTTTTTATCGGGGGTAACGGCCTCAATAGCGGGCCCTGCATCTATTGTATCCTGGTTTATCGTTATTATAATTAGTTTTCCGCTTGCTTATTCCTTTGCTAGTTTGGCACGGATATATCCTGATTCCGGTGGAGCAGCAACCTTTGTTAGAAATTCTTTTGGATATCATCTTGGCAATATCGTTGGGTGGTTTTACTTTGTAACAGCAGCAGTTGGTCAAACGATTGTATCTTTAACTGGTGCTTTTTACGTCAGTCAGGCATTTGGATTTTCGCATTTTGAAACAATTGTAATTGCCGTCTTTATTTTGGTAATTGCAGGTGTTTCCAATTATTACGGCGTAAATGTTAGTGGTAAAGTTGCATTGATTTTAAGTTCTTTATTACTGATTCTTTTAGCGTCAGCTATATTTGTGGCGTTTCCAAGAATACAATGGGGAAATTTTAATCCCTTTGTTCCAAATGGATGGTTTTCTGTCGGGAACGCTATAACGGTTATCTTTTGGTCATTTTTCGGTTGGGAGGCGATTTGTAATCTGGCTGAGCACTTTAAAAGGCCAGAAAAAGATATTGTCAAAGGAGCAGTTATTAGTGCAGTTGTCATTGGATTATTATTTTTAGCGCTAAGCCTTGTCACTATTGGAACGGCCACGTATGGCAGTCAAGAAAGCAACCTGTCTCCTATTGGTGTTATAATGGGAGATACAGTAGGTGGAGGTGCCAAAGTCGTTACAGCTGTTTTAGCTTTAATTATTTGTACAGGGACAGCGAATGCTTTTGTAGCCAGCCTAACGCAATTAGGATATTCATTAAGCAGAGATGGTGCTTTTCCAAAATTTTTCTCAAGGTTGCATGCAACTACTCAAATTCCAAGACAGATGGTATTGTTTGTTATCTGTTTTTCGGTAGCAGGTGTATTAGTGACAGAAGCTTTGTCACTAACGTTTGATGATATTTTGTTTATACCGACTTCTCTTGGGATTCTAGTTTATGTTCTTTCAATGGCAGCAGGCGTTAAATTATTTAGGAAGAACACACCAGCATGGTGGGCATCGTTAATCTCTTTCATTTTATGTTTGCTGGTGATTCCATTTTTTCAATTATATATATTTGTCCCGTTAATTGTCGTGGCTATATATGCGATTTATATGATTTTGAGTAATAAGATTTTCGCCTACAAGGGGGGATTAAAATCTAATGAAGGATCAAAATAACCTTTCCAGAGATACCATGTGGAAAGCAACAGTATCATGTGATTCAGCGTATGACGGGATATTCTTTTACGCAGTCAAAACAACTGGGATTTTTTGCCGGCCTTCTTGCAAGTCTAAGGTTCCTAATTTTGAAAATGTATCCTTTTTTTCAAATGCGCACGAAGCTCAAAGGGCAGGCTATCGCCCATGCAAAAGATGCCGACCAGATCTAAATATAAAAATATACGACCCGTTCGAATGCGTTTTGGAAGATACTATGCGATTGATAAAAAATAATTATGTTCAAAACATGTCTTTAAATGAAATTGCATCAAGGGTAGGAGTTAGTCGTTTTCATTTAAATCGGATTTTCAAAGAAAGAACAGGGTATACTCCTCGAATATATTTAGAAAGGATCAGAGTTAAGAAAGCAAAGGAACTTCTCTTGACAACGGTCTTTAATAGTACAGAGATTGGTTATCAAACAGGCTATCAAAGTGTATCTAGCTTTTATAATGCATTTAAAAGAAATACAGGATTTTCACCGAGTCAATTCCGTGCTTTCCATAGTGGAAATACCGAAAACCAAGAACTTGACTGAATTCACGTTCTTTAACAAAAGATAGCATGAATTAACAAGAGTGCTTTGTACTCATCGTATTTTTCGATAAATCATTACTGATTGATTAAAAGTAAACAACTTTGTATTGAACAATAATAAGCCATTTTTTCTCTGTTATAGAATTGTAAGCTTTTTAATTCAATCCTCAACAAACAGGCAAGATTATTGAACAAGTTTTATGAACTTTAGTGGTAGCATCATTAGTGAAATACTTTATAACAACTAATTAAGGAAGGATAGAATATGAGAAATAACTTTCAAATCGTTGCGTTGCAAGAGAAGGAGTTTAATAACCTATTTCTAATGAATGAAGAAGTATTAAAAAGTATCGGGGCAGTCAAAATAATAGCAAATAAAAACCCTGGATATCCTTGCAGGATAAGTTTGAAGGATGCAGAGGTAGGAGAAGAGGTAATTTTACTGAATTACCAATATCATAGTGTTAATTCGCCTTATAAAGCAAGTGGTCCTATATTTATACGAAAGGGAGCAACTACTGCTAAGCTAGATGTAAATGAAATTCCGCATATGTTACATCATAGGTATCTATCTGTACGCGGCTACAATGCTGACTCAATGATTGTAGAAGCAAGGGTTACAGAAGGTGTAAATTTAAGAGAAAATATAGATGAAATTTTTGATAATAAAGAAGTAGAATATATTCACATTCTTAATGCTAAACCAGGATGCTATAACTGCCTTGTTAATAGAGTGTGAAAAAATTAAAAATGCAAACTTCTATTATCCTATAAGGGGTACCACCAATCGCTATCAAGATAATTCAACAAAACCCTCCCTAAAATGAAAAAAATACGCTATTCTTTTTGTAGAATCATAGGAAAGGATGGCGCTTTTGAATGTCTATTTCTGTATCTGATGAATTACAACTATTTGCTCAAGAGATTCAAAGTTTTTTATCTCCAAATATCTTACGGGATCTTGCTAGAGATGTTGGTTTCGTAAAACGAACCAGTAAATACCAAGCAAAAGATTTAGTCGCTTTATGTATATGGATAAGTCAAAATATCGCTACAACTTCTTTAGCGCAGCTATCTAGCTGTTTAGAAGCATCCACAGAAGGACTGTATCAAAGGTTTAATAAATCAGCCGTTCAGTTTTTACAACATATATTGACTAACCTTCTAAATAAAAAATTAACTTCATCTATACCACTTTCTTCTCCATACACCTCTATTTTCAAGCGTATTCGCATTTTAGATTCCACTGCATTTCAGCTTTCAGATATATTTTCAACCATTTATCCTGGGGCTGGAGGGTGTAGCTATACTGCTGGGATGAAAAATCAACTTGAATATGACCTATTAAGCGGCCTAATTCAAAAAATGAAACCCGATAGGGTTTATTTCGCATGCAAACCTTTAAATTCTCTAAGTCTGGCTTTTAGAAAAAAGAAATAATCACTACTATACTTGACATTGTATAATCTTAGCTTGATAGCAATGTGATCACGCCCTTTTTTAGAGTCAAACTATCAGTATATCCAAGATTAGGAGATTACTTGCAAGAGTCTTGGAAGTATTGCAACCGTGCTGTGTTATAATTCTAAAGTACTAACATTTCATGTAGGACTTATAGATGTCGGGTTGTCATATGAAATGTAAAATCAATCCGTTATTTTGAGGTTCAGGCTACCATTATTCAAACTATCATTCACACTAAAAGAAGTACAAGGAGGAAGGTATATCTATTAAAATAGTGAGGTATACCAAATTAGAAATGAATATTAAATTTAATAAAAAAGTAGTAGCATTCACGGCAGGATTAACGGTATTATCTTCACCATTGGTATCGTTTGCAGAGGAACAACAATTAGTAAACAATAAGCAATCTACAAACGTTCAGGAACAAAGTAAAACCACATCAGATGAACAGGCTTTAAAAAGTATTGAAGCTAGTTTTAAAGAGGTAGACGGACGTGGTGGAGGCACTGTCGACAATAAGAAAGTAGATAGTCTTCAACGTTCAGAAGGTATTCATGAAGAAACAGGTACACTAACTGTTCCTAACAATTCAAACAGAACAAAACGTAGTTTGTTTCCCATATCACCTAGCACCTCTAGTACAATAAATGGTGTTCCATTCACTGAATGGATTGTACCAGCAGGTAACGATAATATTCGTCCTCAAAACTATATGAGTCCAAAGTACATTACAATTCATGAGACTGATAATACAAGTGTAGGAGCAGGTGCTAGAAACCACGCCCAATACCTTTATAACCAAGCAGTAGGCAACACAGACCGAGCTGCATCGTGGCATTTTACAGTAGACGATAAAGAGATTTATCAACACCTACCATTAAACGAGAACGGATGGCATGCAGGAGACGGTGATGGTCCAGGTAATAGAGAATCCATTGCAATTGAAATCGCAGTTAATAGTGACGGAAACTACAGTAAAGCAGTAGATAACGCTAAGAAACTTGTAGCTTATTTAATGAAAGAAACTGGTGTACCGTTAAATAACATTGTAAAACACCAAAAATGGAGCGGTAAAATCTGCCCTGCTAACATGATTAATAATGGGCAATGGGATGTATTCGTAAATAGCGTTGAGGGGTATTATAATAATCTTTATCAACCAAAGGATGACATTACAGGAGGGTGGTATGAAGAAGCTATTCGAGAGTTAAATAGAAGAGGTATTATGATAGGGGAAGGAAACGGAGTTTTCGCACCCAATAGAGCGATAACAAGAGCCGAATTTGCTCAATTAATCTCTAACTCTCTAAACCTGCCAGCTGGAGATGCTTCATTTAAAGACCTAAACGATGCAAATTCAACTTTACGGGATGGTATTAAACGTACTGCAAGTGCAGGTATCATTCAAGGTAGAGGAGATGGTTATTTTGACCCAAACACACCTATTACAAGAGAAGAATCAGCAATTATTGTAAACAAGGCTTTACAGTATAAAGGTATATGGGGACCAGTTGTAAACCTACCATTCTCAGATAAAGACCAAATTATATATAAAGAAGACGTACAAAGACTGTATGGCCTAGGTATTGTAAGAGGTAAGGGTGACAATCAATACGACCCTAAAGGAACAACAACTCGTGGTGAAACAGCAACATTCATTCTAAATATGCTACAAGTAATTGAAAATGGTAGTGTAGAAAAGGTAATTGGAACGGCTCAAATTAATGGTATTGGGGTAAATGTTCGAAGCGGATCAGGTACAAACTATTCTATTGTTAGAAAGACAAGTAAAGGCGAAAAAGTTACAGTATATGAAGAAAAGAATGGTTGGCTAAGAATTGGAACAGGTCAGTGGATTTATTATGACTCTAGTTATATCGACTATAGCAGATTATAAAAGACTAAATAGTTAAAAGAACAAGTCATATTTGAATATATAACTTACTCTCAGGTTGTGAAGAAGACTTTCTCCACAACCTGTTTTTGTGTCTGCCCCCTCTTTACCTACCAATATTGATAAAAAGAGGAAAAGGAGAGATTCATTATGATGGGGGCATCGAAAAATCACCGTGATCGGCGTGTATAAAATTTAATTTACCTTATGTTTTTACGTATGACTTAAGCAGGTTCTTTTGAAAATAAGGGAAAGATCATTTAATGTGCTTCCCCGGAATATTGATGCCTCGTTTTCTGAAAAACAAAACATTTAATTATAATAATAATCGGATTGTTTAATACAATGTATTAATCCTAACAGAAGGGAAGATTAGCCATGCAATTAGTTTGTTTTAAAGTAGTAAATGGACAATACTTTTTAGTTGTAGAAGGTATCGAGATTCCTGCGCCAATTCCAGCGTTTGCTGCAGCTTTATTAATTGGTTTAGGAGTAATCCCGCTTTGTTCTTAATTTAAGGAATTCCAAACAGCTCTATCTTTCAATCGATAAATCCTTAAGTATATGAATGCTTGAGGGTTTTTTTATAATAAAAAAAGAAAAGACGCCATAAGGCGTCCCCACAAATAGGTAGATAAGACTTTAGTTTTCCAATCTAAAGAAACTTTGTATCAGCTCTTTGAAAGTATATCATAATATCTGATTGATTTATTATGCATTATTACATACTTCTCTCAAACCCTCTAGTTTCTATTTGATAAAATAGAATCCTAATATTACTAAAAATTAAATAAATATTTCTAAAAACCCTAAATATTTATAAGGGTAATAAAAGTGATACATTTAAGGTGCAAATTATAAAAAATATTAAAGGGGGAATAAAGCAGTATTAAAAAAACTATTATAAGCGGTGGGCATTTATAGAGGTTATATGAACTTGAATTTTGTTAAAAAGATACTCATTTAAATGTACTTTTTCTGACTTGGACTAACGTGATTTTAATAATATGAATGTTGGAGGCAGATCCCCAATAGGGCATAATGAAACAAAATACCAACAGCGCTTTAGGTATTCTATCATGCAATAAAATCTTATTATTTAAATGAATTGTTTTACTGGATTCAAAGGATTGAAAAGCGTATTTAAAATTGTAATACCTTTGCAGAGATAATAAAGGTATTTAATTAAAGCACCTGTTGGTTAAAGTGAGTTTTTCAACAGATTACTATTTTAGGGTGAACTCTGTAATGTAATGATACCGGTGCTATCAGATACTACAATTCTATTGATCACGTTAATTATTTCTCACTTGTAATAGCGGGGGATGTAGTGTTTTGAAATGTATCTGTTTTTGTTTCCCTATATGAACTATTATATCACCGGGCTCTTTATTAAAATAATGAAGAATCATCATTTGTTTATTCTGATTTCTGAAAAAGTTTTAATAGATTCATGTTGAACAAACATACTTTTTAGAAAGAGGGGAGATTATTGATGGATAATCAATTACTATATCAACAGCAAAAAAGAGAAAAGGCACTTGTGATTGGAGCTGGTATTGCAGGATTGCTTACTGCACGCGTGCTTTCCAGTCATTTTGAGAAAGTGATAGTTGTTGAAAAAGATGAGTTACCTCAAAAACCATCTGAACGTCCAGGTACACCCCAAGACTTTCATCCTCATCGTGTATTACCACGCGGAGAAATAATTATGAACCGTTTCTTTCCTGGATATGTTGATGATTTATTAAATCTAGGGGCCCATAATGTTAAGAATGATAAAATGATTCGATTTTCTCCGTATGGGGCACTTGAACTAGTTATAGAACGAAAAGGTGCAGCGAGCAGTCGAGCATTGTTAGAATGGACAATCCGCCAACGTGTGCAAGAAATTCCTAATGTACATTTTTATTCAAAGCAAGCGGTGACAGGCCTTTTAGCTTCGTCGGATCACAAGCGTGTTATTGGAATTCATATTCAAGAACGAGACGAATTAAAAACAAAACGAACTGTGTTAACCGATTTGGTAGTCGACACATGTGGTCGTCAATCTAAACTCAATAAATGGCTTACATCTATGGGGTATGATGTTCCAGAGCCAGAACATTTAAAGGTGAATTTTGGATATAGCACGAGATATTATAAAGTACCTTCACATATCAAAGAGAAATTGAGTGCAATTTCTGAAGGCGATCCTGCTAAAAACGTTGGTGCTGTAGGGTTATTATATATTGAAGATAACATAGCTCAAGCGCTACTATTTGTTGCTGGAGGTACGCACTATCCACCAACCAATTCAAAAGAATATGAAAAAGAACTGGATTCTTTAGTTACCCCTATGATGAGAGAGTTAATTAAAAAGTTAGAACCAATTAGTGTCCCAAGAGGATTTAGAGCGCAGGAGTCAATTCGTCAACATTTTGAACAAATGGAAAATTGGCCATCTGGATTATTAGTGTTAGGTGATGCTTTTTGTAACTTTGATCCCATTTATGGACAGGGGATGACCGTAGCTGCCATTGAAGCTGAAATGTTAGATACTTGTTTAAAAGAACACTCTACTCATAAACCTGGATTCGAACGCAAGGTGCTGCAACGTATGCAAAAAGCTATTGAGCCGGCATGGTGGCTGAGTTCAATTGCGGATTTACGTTGGAAAGGTGTTGAACATGTAGGAGCCGTTCCACTAAAAGGTGTGAAATTTACACAGAAATATTTTGATTTATATCTTAAACAAGCTGTAAAGCAAGCAAATGAAGGTAATTCATCCATGCTCCAAAAATATATAATGATGAATGGGCTAGTTCATTCGCCTCATGAAATCATTAACTTAGATATGTTAATGATGTTAATCAATGGAGATGAGTCTTCAGAAGAGAATGAACTTTTGAACGAACTTGGAGAAGTAGATAAGAAATCACTGCAAGAAAGAATACATGAATTAATCCCTTCCTTTACATTAGCTTTTGAGAATAGCATTCCAGATCTGTTCTCATCCATTTCAATTTCTCATGCCAAATAAGGAAAAGAAACATTGCTCTAATTAGGGCAATGTTTCTTTTATTAGATAAGCAGTATTTAATCAACTACTTTTTCAATTGTTGGCATTATAGCGATTGGTGGTAAAGAGTAAGTCCAAGCAGCAGCGTATACGTTTAATTTTTCACCTAATTTGTAGTTTTCACCATTGGATACAGGTACTCTTAAAATTTTATTTTGGGAAACTAGCTCCCACCAATTATTCTGATAATAAAGTGCTTCTTCTTTCGTAAAAGTATCAGCAACAATTAAGTAATTATCGTCTGCTGAAATAACATAGCCCGTGAAAGGTATTTGTATTCGTACCTGTTCCTCCTTAATTGGAGAAGTGTTATTGGCAGTATCCGCAGAAGCAGGTGTTAAGCCAAAAGTAAATCCGCACCCTAATGTTAATGTTGTAATTACTGTTAATAATTTTTGTTTTTTTGAAAACATAATAGAAAGCCTCCTTAAATTTTATTACCACACCAACACCTTTCTATTCATTTAGATATAATGCCTTTTTATATTCAAATATTTAACAATTTTGTCATAAATAAAACAAAATTGTATGTGATATGTATTTTTTTAGAGTGATTTATGATATAATTAACTAGGTAAAGTATTTTTGTGGTTCATCTTTATATAGTTTTTTACCCTACTTACTCTGTAAAATATTATTGGTGAAGAGAGAATGTTTTCTCTCTTCTTTTTTTATTTGACGTTAATAATATCGATAATAAAGGATGTTTAATATTTTTTAGGCTACTTTGTTGTTGGTAGTGAGTTTTGGTACTTATAATAAAATATGGTTTGATTAAGAGATTTAGTCTTGACGTACAGAATTTGCAAAATGTTGGTGTTCCGTCTTTATTCGCATCAAATATATTCTAATTTTAAATGAATTCAACATAATATTTTGTATCTATAATCCCAAAGGAAACTTTACATGGAAATGAAATTTTTCCTGCAGAAGCAGCCTGCATACAAGAAATTACCCAAGATTCCAATTCTAAAGGCAAGCGGTATACTTGAATATTACCATCACTGTTTTTTACAGTTACAATCGGTGCATTTACTCTGGTTGTTGCAAAATCGTCCGTTGTTATCATTCTTACTGCATTATTAGTGTGAAAACCAGTGTTTATAACTTCATAAATCTGTCCATCTTTCTCTTTAATAACCATAGGTATATTTAAATAGGGATAGTTTTTAATATCATTATGAATAATTGCTCCTACTGCATTCTTTCTTATTTGAACCTCTTGCATTCTTTTATGCTCCTTTATAATGATTTAAACATGTTTACGTAAATTTATTTTATTTTACATCTATATCTAAAGCTATTTTGCTCATTAAAGGGTTAGGGCCAATTCCTATTGTGTATTCGATCCGTGTTTTTGCATATATTTCACGTTTAAATGTCAACGCAAATTCATAGGGATTGTTAGCAAATAAATGAATACTATCCGTAATATCCATGAAAAACTCATCGATAGAATATTGGTGAAAATCTTTAATAGGAACGTACTGTAAAGCTAGTTTAGTTATGTAATTGGAGCATTTAATGTAAGTAGCCATAATGGGATTTACAACTAGAATGTCTTTTCTGCGAGGGATCTCGTATAATCTCGCCATCTTCTTTACTCCCAATTCTTTTAATGGGGGAGTGGCAGCTAATACGATTGAACCGTTTCTATTTACATTACCGACTACTGCCAATTTTGTATACATAGGATCTAACCCCATTTTGATGCAACTTATAGAAGGGTAAAAGCTACGTAAATCAACACATAAGATGATTCTATTCGGTAAGATACAATAGTCATACACTGTTATTCCTCCCTAAATAAAAAGAATGTTTGTTCTTATTGTATACGAACGCGAGTTCTTTTATAAAGAGGTTTTGTTTTAAAATAATTTTTTCAGATATTCTTCTTGTGGGAGCAGCAGTTCTAACAACAATCAGTAATAGGGGGCGTGACACATGTCCATCAAGCTAAAATTTTGAAATACCCACAAAAAGAAAATTTTTATCTCTCTACACCAATTTATGAGAATTCATTTTTTTCGTTTTTAGGATAATGAATTTCTTAACTTGATGGCAATGACCTCACATTAAAGTGGATGGATAATTTCTTTTAATTAGTATATTTAATTTTATAAATATTTGATTGAAGCATAGGTGTATGATAAACGTATGTAATATCCTTCATCCTGTCCATAAATGTGCCCTGGATTTATTAGTATTTCTTTTGCTAAAAACATACTAAATAAGAATCGTAATAAAATTAAAGGTAAAATACATAGAATATTGAAATTTATATATATCAACTTATTTAAAGGTTAATCTAACGTAATGCCATGATACCATGGTTTTACATTAGATATAGATAATTTTGGAAAAGGGGAAGATTCTATGAATGTTCAATTAGAAAATGAACAAATAACAAAATTATTAAACGACTGGTATCAATCCATGTTAAAACACCAATTAGTTAAAGCAAAACAATTAAAAGAGTATATAGACAATGAAATTAACAATGTCAAAGAAAATCAAAACTTAATCTTATATTATTCTTTATTAGATTTTAGATACAAAGCATTAACAGATTGGATAAGTATTAACGAAAGCAGTTTTGATGAAATGGATAATTTCACAACTCCAGCAGATGACTTCCTGGCTTATTATTATCACTTCTTTAAAGCATTTCATTGTACTTTAACATCCAATTACACTGAAGCAAGTGAACACTATGAAAAAGCAAAAGAACTATTAATACACATTCCTGATCCAATAGAACATGCTGAATTTAATTATCGAATGGGATATTTTTATTATCAAATCTATAAACAAGTAATAGCTCTTGATTATATAAAATTAGCTAAAGAAGAATTTTTAAAACATGAAGATTATGAAATAAATGTAGCACTATGTGACAATTTTATAGGTCTGTGTTGTATTGATTTAAAACATTTCGAATTAGCTGAGGAGTCATTTAATAAGGCACTAGACACATTCCAAAAAAATAACCATAAAAATTCTATCCTTATGGTAAGACATAATTTAGCTTGGTTATATTCAAAACAAAATTTATCTAAACTCGCGATTCGTCATGTATCTGAAGTAACAAAGAACAATCCAAACCATTTCAAAGCATTTTTCGTAGAAGCATATGAATACTATAAGATAAATGACCATAATTACAGCGATCAACTAATTCAAAAAGGATTAAAACTTAGTAACGATTTTAACAATCAAGAATTCCAACATCGTTTTAAAATTTTAAAAGCCCTCAACAACAATGTCCCTACATTAACTTTAGAAATATTTGTTTCAGAAGGTATTACTTATTTCAAACAAGAAAAACTATGGGAATGCGTAAAAGAATATGCTGATATCTTAGCTCTAAAGTTTTATGAAGAAAATAACCATAACAAAGCAAGTCAATATTTTTACATGAGCAATACAGCTCAAAAAAATGAATTAGAAAAAGGAGCGTTAAAATAATGAAAAAAATCTATCTAACTATACTTGGAATATCTTTAATTAGTATCCTATCGTTAGGGTTAAACGATTCTTTTAAAAATCAAGCTGTAAATATAGGAGACGGTGGAGGTGCACCAGCAAGACCAGATTATTTATTACAAACACACGCTGACTTATAAGAAAAAAACACCTTCATTCTTGAAGGTGTTTTTTTATAATCTGATTTTTAAATAAATGAAAAACGGAATATATCAAAGTTCTCTAAGTTAACAACACATTCCAATTATTAGAAAAATATTAAAAATTTCCATTTTTTGTTCTATTATGGAGGTGAGGAGAAATTATACTTATAAGGGAGCTGTATTAGTTTGAAAAAAATTTTAGGATTAGTTTTTGTCGTAGTTATATTAGCTTTTGGAGTTTTTCAACCATACTCACTAAATTTAGAAAAAGTTTTTGCACAAGATAATACTAGTAACAATATTAATAATAATACCAAAGAAAAAAAGAACGATTGTGTACCTTGTAAAAAACCAGAAAATCTTTCGAAAAATGAAACAAATAAATTTGCTGACGAACAAATTTTGGACAAAGTAAAAAAACAATTAACTGATCTTAAACAAAACAAATTAAGTATTTACTCCACAGCAGATTTTGAATGGAAAGAAGCTGTTAAGGTCGATTATAAAGAGAATAAAACATCGGCGATCATAATTCCTTCAAAAGAAAACCCTAAATCTAATGATACAAAACAATATCTAACTGTAGGATTTAACGAATCTGAAAGTAAGTTTGCAGACCCTACATTTTTAGAGTTGAAAACACCAAATAATGGTGATACGATTCTTTTAACAGTAAAAACATTAGATGGTGAAAATGTAGGGACTTTAGACCTAAATTCAAAAGATGGAAAACTTAATCAGATGAAATTATTCACTGATGGAAAAAGTGAATCAATCTTAAAAGAAAACAATGCAAAAGCAGGTTACTGGGAAGATGTTCAACGTTGTATTAAAAACAACTGGAAAACTATGCCTCAATGGGCTAAATGGGCTTGCGAAGGTGCATGTGGAGGATGTTTATTTGCTAGTCCATATGCATGTGGTGGTTGTCTTGGATGTCTAGCTGGTTACGCAATTGGTTGCGCTGCTAGTCAAATATAAAAAGAAGGGTGTGATTCCTCAAATGGAAATGTCTAAAGGAATACTGTTTTATAGACTAACATTGATTATTGCTTGTTTCGCAGTAGTTGCCTTCACATATCCATCTGAATTCTCTAAATTCGCATTAATCGCAGGTATTGTTGGTATTTTTATTACACTAGATAAAATAATAGCAAAAGATAACAAAAAAAGAGTTTATCTCCTCGTATCATTACTCTTTATAATCGGATTTGCTATAACCTTCTACTACACATTCTTATAAAAATACTTCACAATAGGCGATACTTCAAAAAAAAGAATCCTGGTCTTTAAAGGATTCTTTTTTTTTGCCCTCCTTCTCTTTTCCACCTTAACAAACCAGATTAGCTAGCCAAAACAGGATATGCGAAGGGTAGGGGGCAAAGCTGGGGCGTGGAAAGCCTTTTGACTATGTGTAATTATTTCACTGCCTCTTTTAATTCTTTTCCAGCTTTAAAAGCAGGTGCTTTTGAAGCCGCGATTTGCATTTCTTCACCTGTTTGTGGGTTACGTCCTGTACGTGCAGATCTTTCACGTACTTCAAATGTACCAAAACCAAGAATCTGTACTTTCTCTCCATTTGCTAACGCATTTGTTATTGTATCTAATAAAGCTTGTGTTGCTGCTGCTGCATCTTTTTGTGTAAGTTCAGCTTTTTCTGCTACTACTTTTGTTAATTCTGTTTTATTCATTTTCTGCACCTCTTCATATGTAATTAGGTGACTATTATAACGTGTGTGTATTCGTGACGCAATTATACTGTACTTAGAAAAAGCCACAGCAAGAGCAAGAGGACAATGTCTGTGTAAAAGGCATAAGAAGAATATTAATTATCGCTTTAAACTCTGTTCATATTTCTTTACATCTTCCATGGTTTTAAATATTAACACATCAAAAACTCCTTTTTCATTCCCACATACGACAACAAAACCATCTGTTGCTTCCAGAACTCTACCGACGCCACCATCTGTAAGTGAAATATTGGTGAGATGTTTTACGTTCAGTTTTTCTTCTTTTTGAATGTAAGTAGTTATGGGTGTTCCTACAGGAAATGCGTCTGTGATCTCTTTTGTTGTATATGTGCCATCATCTATTGATTGAGTTTTAGCTATAATAGAATCAGTTTGATTGGCACATCCTGTTGAACATATTAAAAGAATGCCAGTAATAATACTTACACAAGCTGTTTTTACCATTCACAAAATCCTCCTATAACTGTTCGTATTTTCAACCCATTTAGGGTAACAAATTATATATACGAAGTTTGTTGTTTTATGTGAGTCGTAAATTAACAAAGATACAGGTATTTTGCCAGAATATGTTTCAAACAAAAGAAAAGACACCCAAAGGTGCCTTCCTGCGACTGGAACCATCGTAATATGGTATTGGGTGCCAACCTGATTATTTTTTAACACATTAAGTAATTTTGGTTGTTGAGAAATATAATTCAAATCTATATTTTGTTTATTTTTGCTTCGTTAGCTTTTTTGTAGTGAATTCTTCAATCTGTTCAGATTTAATTTTAATTTCAGGGGTTATTGCTATCTTGCTACCTGGGGGCACACAATAACAGTATTTGTTGTACCAGAACAAAAAAAGTGATTAAATGTAAAAAAAGTTAAAATTCGAAACGTATGTTATTATTATATTAAGAATTATAAATTAAAGGTGGCATCTGGAAGGGAATAGTTAAAAATGAAAACAATAAAGGAGAAGTTATCTTTTAGCATTAATATTATAGGCTGTATCCTTTGCATTATAATGCTTATTATAAGTCTTGGTAATTCTAGAACATGGGTGCACCCTTTTTTATTTCTTGTCTGCGGACTAATTTTCTTCATTAATATAGTAAATACCCGTAAGGGAAAAGGGCGTAATTCAAATTAAAATAAAATTGTATCCGTATAACCCAAAAACGCTATTCTTTTTGTAGAAATATACAGAGAGGATGGCATTTTTTATGAATTTTTTGTTCCAAGATAAACTTCAATGATTTGCTAAGGGATTATATCAATATTTTCCTCCTTCACTTTTAGAACAGCTTGCTAGAGGGGGAGATTTTATTTAAAGAAAGGGAGATTTTGCGATGTTACCTGATTATATAAAGATAGCTTATGAGATAGCCAAAAAAGCACATGCTGGACAAGTAGATAAAGCAGGTATGGATTATATCAAACACCCTGAGGCAGTTGCTAGCTTTGTAAATACGACCGAAGAGAAGGCTACTGCTTATTTGCATGATGTTCTGGAAGATACTGAGATATCAGCTGCTGATTTATTAAATGCTGGTATACCTCATAACGTAGTTGAGGCAGTGCAGGTACTGACAAAAGAGAAATACACACCTTATTTTGAGTATCTGAGCAGAGTGAAAGAAAATTCTCTTGCCCGTACAGTTAAACTTGCAGACTTAAAACATAATTCTGATCACTCAAGACTTGCTAGGATAACAGAGAGAGACCTAAAACGATTGGAGAAGTACCGCAAAGCGATTAAGTTTTTAGGGGAATAAAAGAAACAGCAACTTCTTTAGTTGCAATTTCCTAGAATATTAGTTGTTTGAAGAGACAACTTCTTACGAATATTCAATGTTCCTCATATGGTATTTTTAATAAAATGTAAAAAATAGTACACAATATGTTAAAGATTATATGCAAAATGTTAAAAATAGGATAAAATGTTTATGGGAGGTGGAGGTAGTTGTTAAACAACCGGATAGTTGTTTGTCGTGCCGAAAAAGGTTGGACACAGCAAGATTTAGGAGAGAGAGTAGGTGCTAGTAGACAGACTATCGCTTCTATGGAAAGGAATAAATATAATCCCTCTTTAATTCTTGCATTTAAAATAGCCCAAGCTTTTGGAAAACCATTAGAGGAAGTTTTTGAATTTAAGGAGGAATAAACAAATGGAATTTATAAAGTATGCTGTAATTATTATTATAGTTTTATCATGCTTAAGTGAATTATATATGTTTAAATTTCAAAAAAGCCCAGAGGCAAGAGATGAGAGAGGTTTAGAAATTCAGTATAAAACTACTAATTTTTTATATAATACTCTTTATCTGGGAATAGTTATATTATTCCTCCTTAACATACTTCAATATATTACAGCAGAACAATTTGTGAATATTCTCTTATATTTCTTTATTTCTTTAGGAATAATAAAAGTTGCTTATTCATATTGGAGAAGGAGCTATTAAATATAAAGAGAAATACTAAAAATAAGTGGTCATATTTTTAATATACTTGTTCTTGAATTAATAATAGATTAATTTCTGCGGAGGTATTAGTACTTAATATTAAGAGAAATTAGCCGCAGCTTACTAAATATAATTATAGATACACTTATGTACTTATAGAATAAATGCAGAGCCTTTATAAGCATGGAAAAATTGCAGTTTCAATTGAAACTGCAATTTTTAATTCATCCTTGCCATTATAGGGGAGGGGATTTGAAGTTTGCTAAGATAAAGTCATTTTAGTAAATTTGCTTCATTTTAAAATAAGTTTGAATGAAGGAGACAATTTGCTAAATACACTATGTTGTTCATTTCCTTCTTGGTTCATACCTGCTTGATAAGAAGAAAATCCTTTATACATTTTTCTTTTCCATTGCCATAAGCCATTAGTTTGATCGAATTCACCATAGTAATGATTGTAATCGAGTTTGTTTCCAGTGTTTTTATTAAAATTATTGCTAATAAAAATACGGCTATTACTTGCATAGATTTGGTTATTGGTAATTACATTGTTTCGGGTATCGTAATTTAATTCGATTTGGCCACTCTCTTGATCTTTTGTATCATTTTTATAAATTACATTGTTCGTAATTGTGTTGTTTTCAGCATATCCTTGCTGACTGTCATACCCACCAATTGCAATACCACTCATAATATTATTTGATATTGTATTGTCTCTAACAGTAATTTGGCTTGCGCTTTTTCCAGCATGTTCGCTAGCTACTTCAATACCGAGATCATTTTCATAGCTTTGATTTTGCTCAATGACAATTTCCTTCCCACCATCCACGTAAATACCATCAGCTGAATATTCATTATAACTAGTATTATTGATGGATGAATTGTGATGGACAATGTTATTACGAACAACTCCATTTCGTGCCTGATCTAAAGAAGCTACTGGTGATACGCCTTCATGTCCAATCAGGACAATTCCGATGTTGTTGTTATCATGTACTTTATTATTGGTAACTTCAAAGAAATCTACATTCCCATTCACAGCAATTGCTTCACTCAGTCCTAACTTCAAATTTGCTACTTCGTTATTATCGATGACAATATGATTTAAATTATTTTGAGCACTAGATGAAGTACCGTATACAGCAATACCGTGTGCATTTCCATCCTTAACATTTGCTTCAATGTGGTGAATATAATTATTTCTAATATCAATGTAACTTCCTGTTCCAGTGATATAAATACCAATAGGGGTTTCGTTAACTTTCGTTGACTTTAAGTTACGAAATTCTAATCCTTTTACTTGAATGTAGTTTTTGTCTTCTATTGTAAATAACCCATCATCTTCTAACTTGACTTTAGAACCATCAAGAATGACTTTTTCATCTTGGTAATTTTGAAAAGTAATGGGTGCGCCTGAGGCACCAGAATGAGCGACACGAACTTTTTGGTTATAAACTCCGCCTCTTATGTAGATTGTACTTCCTTCTTTAGCAACGTTAGCAGCTTTTTGAATGGTAGCGAAAGGTTGATCTAATGTGCCGGGATTGAGGTCATTTCCTGTTGGAGATACATAGTAATTTGTAACAGAAATTACATTGTCATTGGATTGTGCAAAGGTAGAGGCAGGGAGTGTGAAAATTAACATACTGAAAGAAAGGATAAAGATAAAAAGCAATTTTTTTAATGAGGGAAATAAGGTTTGATATTTCATCATGATCCTCCTTCTTTATTAAGCATTCCTTCTCAACTATATAATTCAAACTGACGATTTATATCTTGTACTAATGAAAAAAGACCCAGTAATGTATTCTGGATTAAGAAACACCAACTCCTATGGTCTACGTCTTCTATCTGAAACTAAATTTTTAATAATTCATGGTTTTTCGTATAAAATCAAATCATATATATGTGTACTTGAAGAAATACGGATATTAAAATCGGTAGACGAGGGAATGAGGGATACTGATACTAATTTTAAGGGAAGTTATTCAAAATATATTTTCTATTGAATTAAATCTTCCCTGTGTATCACGTTAACTGTTGTACTAATTGGATTGGTAAGATTAACAGATAATTATTTAAAGTGGGGGTAGTTCAATAAATCTGAAATTAACATTGTTTAATATAAGTGTTCAAAAAAGTTTATCAAGTTTTAATATTCTAAAAACCATTTATATAAACAAGTATGTTGTGGTAACATTTAACAAAAGGGGGTAGCGTATATGAATGTTGAAATTATTTCTAAAGAAGAAATCACAAAATTATTAAACGACTGGTATCAAGCTATAATTTCACAACGTGTATTACAGTCTAATAAAATAAAAGAAGAGATTGCAGATAAAATCAATAATATTAAGGAAGACCAAACAATATTAGTCTACTATGCTTTATTGAATGCACGGTATAATCTGCTAATTCGTGATATGGATAGTTCAAAAGATATTTTGGATAAAATTGAGCCATTACAAGAGCCTACAGAAACATTTTTAGAGTACTATCATCATTTATTTAAAGCAATTTATGCTACTAATACAGCAAACCATAGTGAAGCAAGAATGCAATTTGAAGAAGCTGAAAAGTATTTAGAGTACATGCATGATGAAATCGAAAAAGCTGAATTTAATTATTGGCTTGCAGTTCATTACTATCACATATTGAAACCAATCCTAGCAGTTCAATTTGCTACGAAGGCAAATGAAGTATTTTCAATTAGTCCAGGGTATGAATTAAAAACTGCTGCTTGTTTGAATACTTTAGGGATGGCACACACTCGCTTAAGTGATTTCGAAAGTGCAGAAGAATATTTACTTTCAGCATTGGGTACTTTCCAAAAATCTCATGACGAAAGTCTTACTAAACGTGTAAAGCACAATTTAGGACTTTTATATGCAAGTCAAAACATGTCAGAGTTAGCAATTAAGCATTTAGAGGAATCACTAGAAAACAACGCTAAAACGATGTTTCTTTTAGCAAGAGAACATTTTAAGTTAGGTCACAATCATAATGCTAATGAATATATTGAGAATGGCTATAAGGTTAGTGACTTATGTTATCGTCATCATTTTCAAATTTTAAAAGCATTACATAACTATGCGCCACAAGAAGAATTAGAAAAGGTGGTCATGGAAGGTATTTTGTATTTTGAAAGAGAAGAATTATATGATTGGGTAAAAGAATATGCTTATCTTTTAGGTAATATATTCTATGGTTCAGAAAATCACGAAAAAGCCAGCAAGTATTTACACATCGCTTTAGATGCAGACAAAAAGAGTATAGAAAGAAGGGCGCTAAAATGAAAAAAGCAATCTTATTAATGATGATGTTATCCGCTGTTTTTACTTTTGGTCTTACTAATGTAAAAGACGTATCACAAAATGAAACTATTGAAGTGTTTATGGATCATGGAGAGCATATTTAATTATCTAAAAAAAGAGGGAGCTGCGAGCACCTTCTTTTTTAATTATGACCATATTAATTTAGAAATAACATAAGTAGCAGTAGGAATGAAAAATATAAGAGATAATGTTCCATATTAGATGTCATAAAAAAACGCCTCCTATGTCGTTATTGAAAACAAGACAAAAGATCTATAACTACCCGTTGTAGCTGACCTCCACCCTGTCAAGGTGGAGGCCTTTTAGCTAATTTAGTCTTCCTTTTGTATTAAAAACTTCCAAAACTTCTTTAATTCCTCCTGCTTTTGAGGAGAGGCACTTTTAATAGCTTTAAACCACTGTTCTAATTCTGTATCAGTTACCTCAATATTATCTCTTGTAATGAATCCTATTTCTTCTAATAAGGATTTTGTGCTTATATTCATGGCATTTGATATCTTTTCTATTACTAAAAGTGTGGGTTCTACAGGTTTTCCAGTTCTTGAATCTACACCTTTTTCAAGTTTGTCTATATAAGTATGACTAACATCACATTTTTGAGCAAACTCGCGTAAGGATAGTTTATTTGTTAAACGATAATTTTTTATAATTTCACCAAGAGTTTTCTTCATATGTAATCCTCCTATTACAATTGTAAACAATAATTTACAAAAAGAAACTAAAATAGAGAAAAAACATGTAAAACATTGTTGACGATTAAGTAAACTATGGTTTACAATTGTTTTGTAATCATATGAATACATAAGCGGAGGGGAGTAGAGCAGTGAATAAGATAGCTGAATTACGAAAAGAAAAACTAATATCACAAGAAAAATTAGCGGAACAAGTTGGTTTATCGCGCACTTATATTTCTGAGATAGAGAATAATAAAAAACAACCAAACGTTAAGTTAGCTATAAAAATAGCAAAGGTTTTGGGAAAAAGCGTTGAATCTATTTTTGGGTCCAATTGTAAACTATAGTTTACAATTGGAGTGAGTGAGAATTCAATTACTGTACATAGTAGCTACATCATAATCTAAACAATTTAATTATCGGTAAAAAATACGGAGAAGGAAGTGGTTAAATATGAACATGAAAACATTTGAAATGCGTGAAAAACGTTTAGCAGAATTACTAGGTGCAAAAGTACTATGGGAATTTATCAGTGCCGTCACAGAGGAAATTGAAAAGCAGGAATTAGGGTCTACACCAGGTTTGTTAGAAGATCTATTCATACATGTGAAAGAAACCATTCAAATTCAAAATATGAATCAACGCATAACAAAAGCCCCTGTAAAAACAGAGGCTGAAGGTATAAATAAAGATACATTATTTATGGAAGCATATGTAGAGTTAATCAATCATAAGTTTGTTATTTCTGAATTAGCTGTAGAGCTTTCATCTGTTCTAAAAGAATTAAATTGTTTTGTTCAATCATCTTTGCCACAGCTTCAAAGTGAGCTTGATTCTCAAGAACCTCAATCTGCTTCTCTTTAGGGAGTGATTGAAGTATTTCTTTTATTTCTTTACACTCGTATATGTTATTCTCCGAGTCTTCGATTAATTTATTGCGACGATTGGTGTATTCAAGTGCACCTAAAGTCGCTAATGCGCGAGGATCTAAACCTAGAATTTCCATGTATTCCTCTCCTTTCCTCTACAATAATTCGATAGGGGGAAGGAGATTCCTTTAATAATTTGGTAGAGTTTTTATAGTTATATAACATATTTTTTATTAGTGAGAATTTTATTTTGCAGGAATACTCTAGAATTAGACTTAACATGTTTACCTTCGTCTAAATACAAGTTATACACACATATATTGATCTTATGAAGGTATATATTACACATAATATTATGTTAAAGGTGGCGAATTGTATCATGAAAGATTTTGTTCTCGAAAAAGAAAACATTATTCGTAAATATGGTGAATGGACCGCTTATGATATTAAATTAACGGATACTCTATATACAAGAGATATTCGACAACCAAATCCTGCGTTAAAAAAAATTGTGACAATGATTCAAGATATCACACAATGTGATTTTAAAAATCTTCGAATCTTAGATTTGGCTTGTTTAGAGGGGCATTACGCTATTGAGTTTGCTATGCAAGGCGCAACTGTTGTAGGGATAGAAGGAAGAGAATCAAACATACAAAAAGCTATATTCGCTAAAGATTTATTAAGGTTGGAAAACTTAACCTTTTATCAAGATGATGTAAGAAATTTAAGTGCTGACAAATATGGTCAATTTGATATTGTTTTATGCTCGGGTATTTTATATCATTTAGACTGCTCAGATGTATTCCCCTTTTTAGAAAAAGTGTATGAAGTATGCAAAAGGTTTGTAATAATTGATACTCATATCACTTCTACTCCTAATGTATCAGTACTTTATAAAAATTATGAATATAAGGGACACACAATGCTAGAACACTCTGCTAATTCATCAATAGAAGAACGTTTAAAAGCAAAATGGGCATCATTAGATAACGTTACTAGTTTTTGGATGACAAAATCCTCTTTATACAATTTTTTAACGCGAACAGGTTTCTCTTCTATAAATGAATCCAGAAGTTTAGTTCAAGAAGATAGGATTACTGTTGTAGCTTTTAAGAAATATCCTATAGAAATTAAAAGCTCTCCTGAAACAGAAAAATACATTGAACCCGATTATTTAGAATGCTAAAAATAACACGTTTAAGTTTAATATCCTAATTACTCTGTATGAGGTAGCACTATATGCCCTTCAAGCTAAAAACTTAAAGTATCCCTGAACAAAATTATCAATTTTCCAAAAGCTATTTATATAAATGCAACTTGTTGTTTCCGTTTTGAGGGCACTATAAAGTTTTAGCTTGATAGCACCGCATTGCTATCAAGCTAAAGAAATACTTCCGAAAACAAAAAATGAAAAGAATAATAAAAAAGCTTATCATAACGTGTTAAAGGATAAGCTTTTTTATTTAGAGTTCGATAGAACTCTTTACTTAGGAATTCCCCACTTCTAAACGAAGTGAAAGTGGGGGTAGTTCAATTGTAATTACAACAAATTAGTTAACAAAGACTTAAATACAAGTGGTTACTAAAACAGTGTATTTCTTAAATTGTTCTCATTTAATGTACCTCATGTATCAGTCTTCTTATCTCATTTTTTCTAAGAGTCATCCAGCTTCAGAAACTGTGTAACGGAAACCAAAGAAACATAAAGCAAATTAATACAGTAAAAGAATAATTTAAAAATATGTTTAGATTATAAAGTGATGCCAAGAAAGGATTGCTCATTTTATGCTTCTACAGTTCATACAATAAATTGATGAATTTCTAAAAGCGGAACCATATTCGGAAATTTAGGCTGATGGTAAGTGAAGTAAAGATGCTTGGTGTTGTGAAAAACTAGGTAGTTTAAAAGGGGATTTTTTATGAAGAATGAACGAGTAGTAACTTGTAATAAAAAAGGAAGTATTGCTGTCGTTACAATTAAAAATCCACCAGTCAACACTTTAAGTTTAGAAGTAGTTCAACAATTAGTAGATGTATTAGAGGAAATAGAAATTGATAATGATATTTCAGTCGTAATTATAACTGGAAGTGGAGAAAAGGCCTTTGTAGCGGGAGGGAATATAAAAGAATTTCCAGATTGGATGGGCAAAGGTGAAAAATATGCCGAGATGAAATCATTAGAATTGCAACAACCTCTTAATCAACTAGAGAATCTGTCTAAACCGACTATAGCTGCTGTTAATGGGTTAGCACTAGGTGGTGGATGTGAATTAGCACTTGCTTGTGACTTAAGGATAATAGAAGAGCAATCTTTAATTGGATTACCGGAAATTACGTTAGGTTTATTTCCTGGGGCTGGAGGAACCCAACGCTTACCTAGATTAATTGGAGAAGGGAAAGCAAAAGAGATGATGTTCACAGGGAAATCGATTACAGCTAAAGAAGCAAAAGAAATAGGCTTGGTTAACTACATTACCCCTCGAGGAGAGGCGTTAAATAAAGCAAAAGAGATTGCAAGGGATATAAGTAAATTTTCTCTTCCAGCTCTCGCCTATATGAAGTCGGCAATTCGCGAAGGGGCAGCAGTACCTTTACAAGAAGGGCTTGAGATTGAAGCGCGTTACTTTGGAAAAGTATTTCAAACAGAAGATGTGAAGGAGGGGGTAAAGGCATTTATTGAAAAAAGAATGCCACATTTTACAAATAAATAGAATGGGACGAAAAAAGTTATCCAGGTTTATTCTACACTATGTCAACATAGCTACTGTTTTTAAAGCTATTTATTTGTTTTTCGCAACACCTTTCAGATCTAGTTCGTCTAATAAATAGATTTGTAGTAGCATGTCTATTTCAAAAGTGAAAATAAATAAAAAGGCGGAGGAATAGAATGGAAAATGATATAAATGAAAAGGAAATAAATCAAACGCCTTTAGTAAGTGTATTAATTCCTACGTATAATCGTCCACACTACTTTGAAAAAGCTTTATGTAGTGTATTAGAACAAACGTATCCTAATATAGAAATTATAATAGGGGATGATAGTACAAACGACGAAACAGAGAAAGTGTTACAAAAGTACTTGTATGATCATTCAAATATTATTTATATAAAAAATAAGTCAACTCTTGGACAATTTGAGAACTCACGTATGTTATTTCATAAAGCGAAAGGTGAGTATATAAACTTCTTAATGGATGATGATTTATTTCATGTAAATAAAATTGAAAAAATGATGAAATACTTTTTAAATGACCTAGATAATGAAATTAAGCTTGTAACATCCCATCGCCAAGTAATGGACGCAGAAGGAAACCTATTGTCAGATGTTTATGCAACGATGCGTTTATTTTATACAGATACGATTATAGATGGGTCACAATTAGGAAAAATGGTGATTATGAATCAAAAAAATTATATAGGAGAACCGACAACGGTTTTATTTCGTAAAAGTGATTTAACAGAACCGTATGGTGTATTTGATAAAAGGCGGTATCTTTGCAACGTAGATGTAGCTTCATGGTTATCCTTACTGAGTAAAGGGAAAGCAGTATATATAGCGGAGACACTCAGTTACTTTCGATTACATTCAAATCAGCAGTTAAATGAATCTAATAAAATGATGGATGGGTTAGAAGATTTTTCTCATAGTATTATTATAGCTGGAGAAAAATATGGTTTCTTATCCTCCGAAGAGGAGTTAGACAGAGCTATTACAAATTTTTTAGACTATGCAAGAAGAATTGTTCCATCATCCATATTATATTCATTGGATTACTATCAACAAATCAAGCTAAAGAAAATAAATATTGAAAAGAAAAAACAGCGTATGAATATCAACTCGCACCTCCCAAAAGTCAGTATACTAATTCCTGCCTACAATAGACCTCATTACTTAGAATTAGCCCTCAAAAGTGCTTTGAATCAAACCTATGAAAATATTGAAATTATAATTTCTGACGATAGTACAAATGATGAAGTAAAAACAATGATCCAGCCATACTTAAAAGAACATGAATGTATAACATATGTTAAAAATGAAAATCCATTGGTGGCTGAAAATTTTAATCAATGTATAGAGCTTGCTACTGGTGAATATATAAATTTTTTATTAGATGATGATTTATTTCATTTTGAAAAGATTGAGAGAATGATGAAATACTTTTTTGAATTAGAAAACATTGCATTTGTGACGTCGTACCGTGAACTGATTGATGAGAATGGAGAGGTATTACCCCCCTCAACATTGAATATGAAAATTGCCACAGAAACTACAATTTTTGAAGGGAAAATACTAGGGAATTATATGTTGAAAAACTTAAAAAACGTAGTTGGAGAACCAACAACGGTTTTGTTTAATCGTAATTTTTTTGGAGGGAAATTTGGTTATTTTAAGGGGAAAGCATATTCTTCTATTAATGACATTGCAACTTGGTTAGATATGATGAGGAAAGGAAAAGCAGTTTATATACAGGAACCTCTTAGCTACTTTAGACAACATAGTGGACAAAATCAAAAACAAATGTACTTTATATTAATGACAATTGAAGAATGGATTGAATTAATTACAGATGCACATAATAGTGGGTTTTTAAATTCTGAACAAGATTATAAAGAGAGCTTATCTTATTGTTTGGAGAATGCGGGATTTATACTTAAGGATGCAGTAAGAAGTGGAGAACTAGATCAAATTTATAATGAAAAGATAAAAAGCGGGTTAATTAAACTAGTTACGCATATATTTGAGAAAAATATTTGTTATTGCCAATATTGCAATCAAGAATTTAAAAGTTTTTCTCCTTGGCCAGCACATTATGATTTTCTAAAATATGAATTTGAGATGTGGAATAAAGATACAGGTATCTGTCCAGTTTGCTATTCGATGGATCGTGACAGGTTGTATCGTGCGTACATTGAAACAGAAACGGATTTGTTAAGTAGGAATTATACTATGCTTCATATTGCACCTGAAGTGAAGGTAAGAGGATGGCTTAACCAGTTTAAAAACATTACTTATATATGTGGAGATTTAGAACCAAAGGATTCTTTAATGGAGGAAATTGATATTACGAGAATTGCATACGAAAATAATACCTTTGATGTTATTTTATGTAGTCATGTATTAGAACACGTGCCTGACGATGAAAAAGCAATGCGAGAATTATATAGGGTACTAAAGCCAAATGGATGGGGAATTATTCAAGTGCCAATCGCAATGAATGTAGATTTTATTATAGAGGATAAATCTATTGTAACGCCATTATTGAGAAAAATAGCCTTTGGTCAAGAAGATCATGTTAGGATTTATAATCGATCGGGATTTATTCAACGATTAACAGATGCGGGCTTTAAGGTGGAATTGTATAACATAGCTCAGAAACAAGGGATAGAAATTGCTAGGAAATTCGGATTATCAGAAACGGATATGCTCTATATTGTCCGAAAATGATAGGAAGGAATAGATAGATATGGAGAATATTCCTTTTTTACGTGCTTCAACTGTACCTGTAAGTGAGTATTTGGACGAATTGAAGGAAATTGATACATCTCACATATATACGAATTATGGACCTATAAATCAACGTTTTGAGGAAACAATTATGTCGTCATTTTTTCAAAACAGGGGAGCTGTTACAACAGTAGCAAACGCAACGTTAGGGTTAATGGCGGCTATTCAACTAAAGAAAAGAAGAAAGGGAAAGTATGCTCTTATGCCTAGTTTTACATTCCCTGCTACTCCATTGGCAGCTATTTGGTGTGGCTTGGAGCCTTATTTTATTGATATTTCGTTAGATGATTGGTGTATGGATAAAACGGTACTTTTGGATAAGATTGATGAATTAAAAGAAGAGGTTGCAGTTGTTGTTCCATATGCAACATTCGGATCATGGATGGACTTGAAGGACTATGAAGAATTAGAGAAAAAGGGCGTTCCGGTTGTTGTAGATGCGGCACCAGGGTTTGGATTAATGCATGAGGATGTACATTACGGTCAGAATTTTAGTGGTATGATTGTATATAGCTTTCATGCAACAAAGCCTTTCGGAATTGGTGAAGGTGGTATGATATATAGCCATAATGAGGAAGAGATAAATCAAATTAAAATAATGGGTAATTTTGGATTTGATCATAATCGTGAATGTACGATGATGGGGTTTAACTGTAAAATGACTGAATATGCAGCAGCTATTGGGATTACAACGATAAATAAATGGAATCAAAAAATGCAAGAACGAACTCGTATCTCTGAATGGTATAAACAGTTATTACAAAGTACGGGATTAATAAAAAAAGGCTGGCAAGTTCAAAAGACAAAAGCAGTTATTCATCAATTTATGCCTATCCTCTGTTCAGAAAAAATTAACAATATGCAGATAATAGAAGAGTTGAAGAAGCAAAAGATAGAAGCTAGATCATATTTTTCACCATCTTGTCATCAACAAGATTTCTTTAAAAAATATAAGTCTACAGATTTAACAAATACAAATAAAATAGCAAAACAAATAATTAGTCTACCTTTATGGGAAGGAATGACAAAAGAAATCGTAGAGAAAATTATAATGTGTTTAATACAGAAGGTGGTGTCCACAGATGAATAGTTTTTATAGTCAAGAAGAGTTGAGCGAAATTGGCTTTCTATCTGTCGGGGGAAATGTATTAATAAGTAAAAAAACCAGCATATATAATCCAGGTGCTATATCTGTTGGAAATAATGTAAGAATCGATGATTTTTGCATTTTAAGTGGCAAAATTACAATTGGAAGTTATTCGAATATAGCGGCATATACAGCGTTATTTGGAGGAGAAATGGGGATTGAAATGCATGATTTTGCAAATATTTCATCAAAAACAATTGTATATGCAGCAATTGATGATTTTAGCGGAAATACCTTAATGGGACCGACTATTCCACATCAATATAAAAATGTGAAAGCTGGTAAAGTTATTTTAAAAAAGCATGCCATTGTTGGTGCGCATTCTATTATCTTTCCAAATGTAGTAATAGGAGAAGGAGCGGCAGTTGGTGCGATGAGTATGGTAAAAGAAAGTTTAGATGATTGGTATATGTATGCTGGGGTGCCTGTAAGAAAAATAAAAGCTCGTAAAAAAAAGATAGTAGAATTAGAAAATGAATTTTTAAAAAGCATTAATTCCTGAGTGTTTAAAAGATTTTGTTGCCGCATTTCCCAAAAAATAAAAAAAGACATGTATGAGGGGATATTATGTGATTACTGTATTATTTATGGGTCTATCTTTATAGTTGTCTTTTTGTAGAAAAGAGGGTTGGTGTAACACATTGCTATTCCAAAGTAAAAAAACGTTATTCTTTCTAAATAAGCTAAATAGGAAAGAATAACGTTTTTTTATGAATTTCTCGATTGAATCACTATATATCACATTCAAGTAACAAACAATTTTGAACTACCCCCACTTTCACTTCGTTTAGAAGTGAGGGATTCCTAAGTAAAGAGTTCTATCGAACTCTAATTGATTAGGCTAACCCCGCAGTCCTTGCGGTTAGAAGCCTTATTGCTTCATTCTTTATATTGATACTTGCGTTAATATCCCTATCATGGTGTGTACGACAAGAAGGACAGTCCCATTCACGTAGGTTTAGATTTTTAACGTCTTTGTTTTGATATCCACAACAAGAACATAATTGGCTGGAAGCAAATGTTTTCGATACGACAATGATTTGTTTGCCATACCATTTTGCTTTATATTCCAACATGGTTCGAAACTGTGACCAAGATACTTCACTAATTGCTTTTGCTAACTTACGGTTTTTTAACATATTCGATACTTGCAAATCCTCTATGCCGATAACATCGTGGTTTTTGATGATTTCAGTTGAGATTTTGTCTAAATAATCTTTTCTAGCATTTGATATGTATTCATAAATTCTAGCTACTTTTACTCGTTGTTTATTCCAGCGAGAAGATCCTTTCATTCTTCTAGAAAGAACACGCTGTGCTTTCGCCAACTTATCTTCTAATGATCGGAAAAACTTCGGATTTTCATAGGGTGTTCCATCCGACAAAATGGCGAAATCTTTTAGTCCTACATCTATCCCAATGTAAGAATGTGTTTTCGGAAGTTCTTGTACTTCTGTTTCAACTAATAGTGACACAAAATATCTACCAGAAGGGTTTCGTCTAACAGTCGCATTTACAATACGTCCCTCTACTTCACGACTTTTGGCAAATCGAACAAGGCCTAGTTTGGGCAATTTTATTTTGTTTCCTACAACGGCAATGTTTTCATTTGTTTGTTTTGTGATATAAGATTGTACGTTATTCTTCTTGGATTTGAAACGCGGGGCACTATTTTGTTTTTTGAAAAATCGTGTATACGCATCCGCAAGGTTGCGAACAGATGACTGAATCGCAATACTATCTACTTCTTTGAGCCAAACAAACTCTTTCTTCATGGCAGGAAGTTGGGCAGAGCATGTACCATATGTTAAACCTTTTCCAGTTTCTTTATATGCGTGATCCCATAGGGATAGAAAATGATTGAATACAAAGCGAGAACAACCTATTGTTTTATTAATTAGAATTGCTTGTGCTTGATTTGGATAGATACGAAACTTAAAGGCTTTATTAATTATCATTTGATTCACCTCCATTTCACTATATGACTATTATACACCGAACGTATATTCTGTTGATAGCGAAGTAACACTTTATGTATGTCAAACAATTAAGATGGCTTCCTGCCATCCCTTGTTCGAAGCCAATTCATCTCCCACCTACTCACTTTGCGTTCCTTGAGGAAGGAGTCTTCTTGGCTAAAATGATAAAATATTGAAAAATAAATTAGATTTACCGAATTATTATGGAGAGAATGCTGATGCGTTGTGGGATTGGTTAACAGCATGGAGGACTTTGTTCAAAAAGAGATGGAATTACAGAACAAGATCAAGCAAAAGCAAAAGTAACTTATCTTACAAAATTCGAAGGTATGGAACATATTAAGATAGTATTAGATAAGTATAATGTTCATTACAATCGCAAAAAAATAAAAATACAGTTAAAAGGAATGAGTCCAGTACAATACCGGACTCACATTTAAACAGCCGCTTAATTTTTTGTTTAATTCTTCAGGTCCAATTCATTATAGGCAATCGAAAGTTGGCTTGCTACGCTTAGTGATTGTTATTCTTTAACTCATCCATATTACATTAGTTTAAGTATTGAGAGTAAAAGAATAGGAATAGAAAAATTAATGTTTTGCTAAATAATCTATTAAAGAAACATAAAGGAATAACAAGTTCTCCTATTGTAAGGATTTTAAGTTTATCCTTATTTAGTCCTTTTATTAATTCTTTTAATGTTTGGAAATTTATTTTATTAACGAAAGACCAACTTGGCACAGCTTTTGTATCTGAACCTATTTTGAAAATGATATGAATACTATGTGCATGAAAACCGCTTATTATTAAAATAAGCATAAACCCTAAAATAATGAACCAAGTCATTTTTCAACATCTCCTTTCAGTATTTAATATTAAGATATTAAAACTGTTGAGAAAGTGTGCTGTTGTCCATGAAAAATATTGTGAATTTGTTGAGGAAATATTGAGAATGTTGCAATGCGATTGATTGTAGGGGAGTTAGAGTTAATAATGCTTGTCAGATTATATGCGTGAAAAAAGGAAATAGGAAAGAGAACAGTTGCGTAGACTGTTCTCTTAAGGAGCGGAAGTGCTGAACATTTTTAATGACAATGATTCAACCATTCCCCTAATAGTATGTGCAAATATTTATAATTTATACAAGAAAGACGGCTATTAAAAATAGCCGCCTTGCCCAGGGAGATTTCAAGAAAATTAGAGATTCATTATGGATACAGATTGGCTGTTACCAATCTACTCTTAGTATTGGAAATAATTACATAAATTATTCGTAGGTTAAAATCTTAATTCATTGTAGGATGAGTGACATGCAAAGTAAAAAGAGCACTTTTTAAAAGTGCTCTTTTTAAGGTGTGTATTAGGACTTGAAAGAGGCATCAATGACAATTTAGAAGGAGATATTTCTATACAACATATGGAGGTACAATGGAAGGGTGACGATAAAAAATAAAAAGAGCAGTTAGAATGAACTAACTGCTCAGCTCTAGGGGAAATGAATGGTTTCAATTATCGAGACAATAAAAGGATAAGCAAAAAGGATTGAATTTGAAGAAAGTGTGTTGTTTTAATTGTATTAGGAGTTTTAATCATCGTATAACTATCTCCCCTATATGAATGGATAAATTGGAAAGAAGTCTTTGTATATCCTATAGGCTTAATTCTATGTATGATACTTGGACATTTTGGGTTACTAGAGTTTTATATATGAGTAGGGTTAGTATGTATTGTATGAGGTATCCTTAGGGCAATAGGAATTAGTGTTATATAGAAAGAATAAGTGCAGAGAGCATCTAAATGGGATGATTTTTTATTTTGCATAGAAAAAGGAACCCAGAAGGGTTCCTTTTCTTATTCCGATCTATCTTAAGCGCATATAAGATAATGTTATTTTACATCTTAATATTAGGAATTACAATAATTGATTAGAAATTATTGTGAGTTGGTGTAAATGGTAGAAAGAACCATGAACGTTCCTGCATGCTCTGTTTTTAATGAGCCTTGCATGTGGATATTAAATGTCTATTAAGTAAATTAATCAAATTTTTTCTACAGGTGTTTCATAAAGGTAGATTAATTCGTAAATATGAAGCATTACGCTATAAGATAGAAATACTTACAAATTTTAAAAGAATTCCATTTGTGTACCAAGAAGCAAAATATATTTATGATAAAATATAGAAAAAGATGATTAAGAAGGGACAATTAAAGTGAAACCAACAATTTATGATGTTGCGGAAAAAGCAGGTGTATCAATAGCGACTGTATCTAAGGTAATTAATCAAACAGGGCGTATTAGTGAAAAAACAATAAACAAAGTAAATCAGGTAATGGACGAATTAGATTATCAGCCAAGTAGTGTAGCAGCGGCGTTAACAGGTAAAAAAACATATACGATTGGGGTACTTGTCCCAGATATCTCAAATCCATTTTTTGCAGAAGTAGCAAGAGCTTTTGAAAATAGTGCACGAGAATCAGGGTATACACTCATTTTATGTAGTACGGACCATCAAACAAAACGTGAGCACGAATACATTGATTTATTATTTAAAAAGCAAGTAGATGGCATTATTATTGCGACGGAACTAAATGATTATAAACTTGTTAAAAAAATCGTGAACCGAGATTTGCCACTTGTATTATTTACCGTAGATCATCCTTCCATCACGACTCATGTTGTGACAACTGATGATATGAGGGGAGGCTATCTAGCTGGAAGTTATCTAACGCAGAAAGGCCATACATCTTTAACGATTATGATGGAGAAGGATAGAAAAAGTAGCTTAGGAAGGCTGAATGGCTTTAAGCAGGCTCTTACAGATTCAGATATCTCATTAGATGATGATGCAATAATTAGCTGCTATTCGACTGTGGAAGATAGCAAACGTGCAAGTAAAGAATTACTTAGCTTGCCTAATAGGCCTACAGCGGTTTTTGCTTGTACAGATTTAATTGCGATATGCCTTATGAATGAAGCAAGAAAACAAGGACTTTCAATTCCGGAAGATTTATCAATAATCGGATTTGATAATACAATTTATGCTGAGATAGCAGATCCTGGGTTAACGACAATTGAACAGCCAATTACACAAATGGCAGCTTGTACGTTTGAACAACTTTTAAAAACGATGGAAATGAAGGAACATGCTAAGCAAAAAATTACTATTATTCCTCAATTAGTAGAGCGATCATCAGTAAAGGATATTACATGTTAGCGTTTTTGATATCCTACTTGAATGTAACAAAAAGAAGGTCATCTTAACCATATACAGTTATGATGACCTTCTATTATATAGAGGATTTATACAGAGAATTGCTCACTGCTTTTCGTATTTAAATCCTGCTCCATCCCATCTTCCTTTGGAATAGTAAGGAAATGAGTTAAAAATGCACCAAAGAAATACAAACCCGCAAAGATCCACATCACGCCGCCTACACCTAATGGACCGATGAAAGCAGTTACTACTAATGGTCCAACAAATGCTGATAATCCTGAACCTAAATTTAAGACAGACATTGCCGCTCCTTTATTTTCAGGAGATAAAGATGGAACTAATGCTGTAAGAGGTACATAACCGGCAAGTGTTGCTCCGTAGCAACATGCAACAAATAATATAGCCCAATAATTATGCCCTACCATTTGTGGTACATAATAGAGTGCAAGAGTTACAATTCCGCAACCGACTCCTCCGAACCATTTAATTGTATTTACCCAACCAAACTTGTCTCCAACAATACCAAAAATAATATTAAATACCATATTTACAAAGAATAGAGTACCCCAAATTTGAAGCCATTCCGTCATCGTAAAATTATATTTCATCATATAGGTAGGAAGGAAAACAACAAATCCAAACTGAGCGGCCGAATTTATAATTTTTACAATACCGCCTATACCAACCTTAGGATTTTCAAATGCGATGGTAATGCCTTTTAGTAACTCACTTGATTTGTTAGCGCTTACGGTTTGTGCTTTAAACCTGTCCTTATTTACAACAATTGAGAATAATCCCCCGACGACAACAAAAATTAAAGCGCTCCATAAAGTGGCGATTTCTCCGATTTTAGGAACCATATAACTAGAATAGAAGGCCCCGATAACACTAAGCCCAAGCTGGAATACGAACCAGAACCAGCCAACTGCTCTTGAGAGCATTTGCTGCGGAGTACTGTAAGATACCCAAACTAAGAAAGAATAAGCAAATAAGGGATAACCAAACCCGCGTAGGGCATAGCAAAGTAATATTACAGGATAATTCATATGCTGAATTCCAATACCGATGAATCCAATGGAACCTAAAATGAATGATACTAAACCAAACGTCATTACTTTTCGTGGTCCCCACATTTGTACAAATACCCCCGAAAACCAAGAAGAAGCAGATACAGTTATTCCGTAAATAGTAAACAAAAATGCAGCGTGTTCTAGCGTTAGACCTCTCTCAACGAGATAAGGGGATAACCATCCTTGTTCTAAACCATCCCCAATCATAAAAACAATAATTCCTATGTATCCCCAAGTTAAATTAGAAGGGATACCAATCCTGTCCATAAATGTTTTGCTTGAACTAATAGCGTTCATTCTCCCACCACCGATAAGTTATTTTTGGTTAAGCGCTTAATTATTTTTGATAAAAAAAGTATACGCTTACATTATGAGACCGTCAATGAAATTTTTTGACAATTTACAACTTTCTTTTATAGGGCATTCTATTTACTTATCGGACAATAAAATAATAGTGAATATGAAAACACAGAAATACCTTATAGATGGGAGTTTACTATTGAAAAGGCTTCGTTTCCTTTGTTATATCAGTATTTTAAAAGATTATTTTTGTAGTTGTTGAGATTATTTGTTTCTAATTATTAATTTGTATATGGGTGTAGTACGTTTACTTACGAAATTTGAAATTCGGATGAAAAGAAGAGTATTCAAAAAAATAAAAATGTTTTCAATTTAGAATCAAGTGTGTATAATGAAGAAAAATAGGGAAAGCGCTTAACTTAATTTGGTGTGCTAAACCTTATAGACTTCCATTTTGTTTCTTAAATTTAAATAAAGAGGGAGAAATCATATGAATGTTTTAACGATTGGGATTATTGGTGCTGGACGAATTGGGAAACTGCATGTTGATAATTTGCAGCTCATGCCACAATTAAAAATTAAAGCGGTTTCAGATGTAGCGATTAGTCATCTAGAAAAGTGGGCTGAGGATAAAGGGATTTCCATTTTGACTACAAACTATCAGGATTTATTAACAGATCCAGAAATTGATGCTGTATTCATTTGTTCGCCAACAAATACACATGCGCAAATTATTAAAGAAGCGGCTCTTGCGAAAAAACATATTTTCTGCGAAAAGCCTGTTAGTTTCTCAGTAGAAGAAACATTAGATGCATTAGAAGTAGTAAAAGAACAAGGAGTATCTCTTCAAGTAGGTTTTAATCGTCGTTTTGACCCTAACTTCAGAAAAGTCTATGATCTTATTCAACAAGGAGAAGTGGGACATCCACATATTTTAAAAATTACGTCTAGAGATCCACAACCACCAAGTATAGAGTATGTTCGTTCTTCAGGTGGATTGTTTATGGATATGATGATTCATGATTTTGATATGGCTCGTTATGTAATGAATAGTGAAGTTATTGAAGTATTTGCATATGGAACAACATTAATTGATCCATCCATTCAGGAAGTAAATGATGTTGATACGGCAATTGTCACATTGAAATTTGCGAATGGAGCTTTAGGGGTAATTGATAATAGCCGCCAAGCTGTTTATGGATATGATCAGCGTGTGGAAGTGTTTGGTGAAAAAGGCGCGGTCGCTGCGGATAATTGTTGCCCGACAACAGTACAAGTTTCTAAAACAGAAGGTGTTGTAAAAGATAAGCCACTTTATTTCTTCTTAGAGCGTTACACGCAGGCGTATATTGAGGAAGTAACACAATTTACAAAGTCAATTATAGAAGGAAAAGCTGTTATTTGCAGTGGTAATGATGGGTTACAAGCAGAGCGAATTGCGAAAGCTGCGAAGGAATCATTACTAACTGGAAAACCCGTTCAAATTGAACATAAATAGCCTACATTAAATCAATAAAGAGAGCGCTTACTTATAGATAGATAAAGAGTAATGAATAGTAAGTTTATAAAAATATGAACCATATCATTCACTCATTCATAAAGCATGGGAGGCAGAAATAATGAATCCACTTATTTTTAAAGAAGATTGTCCATTAGACCTAATTGCAGTTGGACGTTTATGCGTTGATTTAAATGCCAATGAAACACAACGTCCTATGGAAGAAACAAGAACGTTTACTAAGTATGTGGGGGGATCTCCTGCGAATATCGCAATTGGTGCGGCGCGTCTTGGCTTACAAACAGGATTTATCGGTAAAGTGTCCGATGATCAAATGGGCCGTTTTATTACAGGGTACCTAGAGGATAACAATATTAATACAGATCAGATATGTATTGATCGTACTGGTGCAGTGACAGGTTTAGCTTTCACAGAAATTAAAAGCCCTGAAGATTGCAGTATTTTAATGTATCGCGACAATGTCGCAGATTTAAATCTTGATCCAACAGAAGTTTCTGAGGACTATATTAAACAATCAAAAGCTCTCTTAATTTCAGGAACAGCTTTAGCGAAAAGTCCTTCTCGCGAGGCGGTATTTTTAGCGCTAGAATATGCGCGTAAACATGATGTAGTCGTATTTTTTGATGTTGATTACCGCCCGTATACATGGCAATCAGAGGCTGAAACGGCTGTGTATTACAATCTAGCGGCTGAAAAATCTGATGTCATTATTGGGACGCGTGAAGAGTTCGATATGATGGAAAAACTATTAAACTATGAACAATCTAATGACCAAGTTACAGCTGAAAGATGGTTTTCTCATCATGCGAAAATCGTCGTAATTAAGCACGGCGGGGATGGTTCAATCGCTTATACGAGAGACGGCCAATCACACCGAGGCGGTATCTTTAAAACAAAGGTATTAAAGACGTTTGGTGCTGGCGACTCGTATGCATCTGCGTTTATTTATGGCCTAATGCAAGGGCTTGAAATTCCTCAGGCGATGCGATTAGGTGGTGCTTCTGCTTCGATTGTTATTTCTAAACATAGCTGTTCGGATGCAATGCCAACAAGGGCAGAGATTTCTACATTCATGGAAACGGCTGAGGAAATTGTATAGAAACATCATAAAACATTAATTAAGCAAGGGCGTATCTTATATACGCTTCTACATTATATAAAAGGGAGAGAATGAATATGACAGTACAAACAGCACAAATTGTAAAAAACTACATTGGCGGCGAATGGGTAGAATCTATTTCAACTAAGATGGAAGCTGTATACAATCCAGCAACAGGGGAAGTAATCGCCCGGGTACCACTTTCAACAAAAGTAGATGTTGAACAAGCTGTATTAGCTGCAAATGAAGCATTCAAATCTTGGTCCAAAACGGCTGTGCCAAAACGTGCTCGTATTCTATTTAAATATCAACAATTATTAGTAGATAACTGGGAAGAGTTAGCGAAACTTATTACGATTGAAAACGGAAAAAGCTATAACGAAGCTTACGGTGAAGTTCTTCGTGGTATTGAGTGCGTGGAGTTTGCTGCAGGTGCTCCTACATTAATGATGGGAAAACAGCTACCTGATATTGCGACAGGTATTGAGTCTGGTATGTATCGTTACCCAATTGGTGTTATAGGCGGAATTACACCTTTTAACTTCCCAATGATGGTTCCATGCTGGATGTTCCCACTTGCGATTGCTTGCGGTAATACATTTGTGTTAAAACCTTCAGAGCGTACACCACTTCTAGCAGCAAGATTAGCAGAATTAGCTGAAGAAGCAGGCTTACCAAAAGGTGTATTAAATATCGTAAATGGCGCTCACGATGTAGTAAACGGTCTTCTGGAACATAAATTAGTGAAGGCAATTTCATTTGTAGGTTCTCAGCCTGTCGCAGAATATGTATACAAAAAAGGAACAGAAAACTTAAAACGCGTACAAGCATTAGCAGGTGCGAAAAACCATTCCATTGTATTACATGATGCGAATCTTGAACTAGCAACAAAGCAAATTATTAGTGCTGCATTCGGTTCAGCTGGTGAGCGTTGTATGGCTGCTTCTGTTGTAACAGTAGAAGAAGAAATTGCAGATCAATTAGTTGAAAGACTCGTAGAAGAAGCAAATAAAATTGTCATCGGAAATGGTCTTGATGAAGATGTATTTTTAGGACCAGTTATTCGTGATAACCATAAAGAGCGTACAATTGGTTACATCGATTCAGGTGTAGAACAGGGCGCTACATTAGTTCGTGATGGACGCGAAGATACGGCTGTAAAAGGAGCTGGCTACTTCGTTGGCCCAACAATTTTTGACCATGTTACAAAAGAAATGAAAATCTGGCAAGATGAGATTTTTGCTCCTGTTTTATCTATTGTTCGTGTGAAATCATTGGATGAAGCGATTGAAATTGCCAATGAGTCTCGTTTTGCAAATGGAGCTTGCATTTATACCGATAGCGGGGCAAGTGTACGTCAATTCCGTGAAACAATTGAATCAGGTATGTTAGGTGTGAATGTTGGGGTTCCAGCACCGATGGCATTCTTCCCGTTCTCTGGCTGGAAAGATTCTTTCTATGGAGATCTTCATGCGAACGGTACTGACGGCGTTGAGTTTTATACGAGAAAGAAAATGCTTACATCTCGTTGGGAAAAGTAATCATGAAGAGAGAAGTAGAATCTCTCTAGGTGCTTGGAAGCGAAAGTAAGGAAGGTAGTAAAACATAAGAAGGAAGTATTAGGAGTCTATCAAATTCCTGATACTCCTTTTTCATATGTAGAATGACTGATAGAGAAGATAGAAAGGAGCAAACAATATGCAAACTGTTAGAATGACGACGGCACAAGCTTTGGTGAAATTTTTGAATCAGCAATACGTAGAGTTTGATGGAGAACAACAAAAGTTTATTAAGGGAATCTTTACGATTTTTGGTCATGGGAATGTAGTAGGCCTTGGTCAAGCTTTAGAAGAAGACGCTGGGGAATTAGAAGTATATCAAGGGAGAAATGAGCAAGGAATGGCAAATGCTGCGATGGCGTTTGCAAAACAAAAACACAGAAAACAAATTATGGCATGTACTTCTTCTGTTGGTCCTGGATCAGCAAATATGATTACCTCTGCTGCAACAGCTTCTGCAAATAATATTCCCGTTTTACTACTTCCAGGTGATGTATTTGCAACAAGACAACCTGATCCTGTTCTTCAACAAATTGAACAAACACATGACTTATCTATTTCTACAAATGATGCTTTTCGTGCGGTAAGTAAGTACTGGGACCGGGTAAATCGTCCTGAACAATTGATGACGGCTATGATTCAAGCCATGCGTGTTTTAACGAATCCGGCAGATACAGGAGCTGTAACAATTTGCTTACCACAAGATGTCCAAGGGGAAGCGTGGGATTTTCCAAGTTACTTCTTCCAAAAGCGCGTTCACCGTATTGAGCGTCGTCTACCTACAAAAGCCAGTTTAGTGGATGCGGTTGAAATGATTAAGAGAAAGAAAAAGCCAATTATGATTTGCGGTGGTGGAGTAAGATACGCAGAAGCGGCAGAGGAACTGAAACAGTTTGCTGAGGCATTCCGCATTCCATTTGGAGAAACGCAAGCAGGGAAAAGCGCGATTGAAAGTTGTCATCCATATAATCTTGGCGGCATTGGGGTAACTGGGAATTTAGCAGCTAATACAATTGCAAAGGAAGCGGATCTTGTTATTGGAATCGGGACAAGATTTACTGATTTTACAACGGCATCTAAGCAATTGTTCCAGAATAAAGAGGTTGAGTTTTTAAACATCAACATTTCGGAATTCCATGCGAATAAGCTTGATGCATTGAAGGTGATAGCAGATGCAAAAGAAACACTTCTTGCTCTAATAGATGAACTGCAATCGATTGAGTATCAATCTAGTTACACAGTAGAAATCACTGATGCAAAAGAGGCTTGGGAAACAGAATTAGCACGTCTACATAATATTCGCTTTACAGGTCAAGGTTTCACGCCGGAAGTTGAAGGTCATTTCGATGAGAATTTAAATGAGTATGTAGACGCACTTGGTACAGAATTAACACAGACTGCCGTCATTGGACAAATCAATACATTACTTGACGAAGATTCGATTATTGTTGGTGCAGCAGGAAGTCTTCCAGGCGATTTACAAAGAATGTGGGCACCTAGAAAACCTAATACATATCACATGGAGTATGGATACTCTTGCATGGGCTATGAAGTTGCCGGCGCGCTTGGTGCAAAGCTAGCTGAACCATCGAAGGAAGTATATGCAATGGTAGGGGATGGCAGTTACCAAATGCTTCATTCTGAGCTCGTCACAAGTCTTCAAGAAAACAAAAAAATTAACGTCTTATTGTTTGATAACTCCGGATTTGGCTGCATCAATAACTTACAAATGGGCAATGGAATGGGGAGCTTGGGAACAGAGTTTCGCTACCGAAACCAGGAAACTCGTAAATTAGACGGGGCAATTATGAAAATTGATTTTGCAGCTAGCGCAGCTGGATATGGTGTGAAAACATATCATGTTACATCACTAAAACAATTACGGAAAGCGCTTATAGATGCGAAAAAACAAACAATTTCTACATTAATTGATATTAAAGTATTACCAAAAACAATGACAAATGGATACGATTCATGGTGGCATGTAGGTGTTGCAGAAGTATCTAATAGTCCAAGTGTACAAGCTTCGTATGAGAGTAAAGTAAGTAACTTGCAACAGGCAAGATCTTATTAGATTAGGGCACAAAGAGAGCTTTTTATCTACATGCATATTGACTAGGGAGCTCTCTTTTTAATGACCAGTTAAGAGAGTTTGGCGAAATTCTATCACATTTTGTAAAGAGGAGAGACAAGGGGATGTTCAAAGAAAATACAATTAAGCTTGGAATTGCACCAATTGCTTGGACAAATGATGATATGCCGGAGCTAGGAGCAGAAAATACGTTTGAACAATGTATTAGTGAGATGGCACTAGCTGGATTTAATGGAAGTGAAGTAGGGAATAAATACCCGAGAAATACAGTTTTATTAAAAAAATCTTTGGAATTACGAAACTTGGAGATTGCTAGTGCGTGGTTTAGTACGTTTTTAACAACGAAGCCGATTGAAGAGACGGTAGAAGAATTTATTAAGCATAGGGATTTCTTGCATGACATGGGTGCAAAAGTCATCGTTGTTTCAGAGCAAGGACGTAGTATTCAAGGTTTAATGGATGTACCGCTATTTCAAAACAAGCCCGTTTTTACAGAAGAAGAGTGGGAAAAGCTAGCGGATGGGTTACATCATCTCGGTAAATTAGCTCAGGAAAAGGGGCTACATATTGTATACCATCACCATATGGGTACGGGTGTTCAAACAACGGCAGAAATTGAAAAGTTAATGGACATGACGAATCCAGAGCTTGTATCTCTGCTTTTTGATACAGGTCATCTTGTTTTTTCAGGAGAAGAGCCACTTTATATTTTGAAAAAATATTTACCTCGCATTAAACATGTACATTTAAAAGATATTCGCCAGGAAGTAGTAGATGCTGTAAGGGAAAACGAATTAAGCTTCTTACAGGCAGTGAAGAATGGTGCATTTACAGTTCCCGGGGATGGCGTAATAGTATTTGATGAAGTGTTTACTATCCTTGCAAACTCTGATTATAAAGGATGGTTTGTAGTAGAAGCAGAGCAAGATCCAGCTTTAGCGAATCCTTTTGAATACGCATTAAAAGCCCGAAAATTTATACAAGAAAAAGCAGGTCTGTAATTTAAGCATTTTAAGATTATCCCTAAGTAAATGGTATGGTAATCAACATGCCTTCTTGCAAAAGGGGTAAAAAGACGTAACGGTTGGTTTTACATTTAATAAATAATATTGAAATAGGGGAGTATGTAATGCCATTAGTTCAAATGAAAGATATTTTAATTAAAGCAAATCAAGAGAATTATGGGGTTGGAGCTTTTAGTATCGCTAATATGGAAATGGTAATGGGAGCTATTAAAGCAGCTGAAGAGTTAAGTTCACCACTTATTCTACAAATTGCGGAAGTTCGTTTGAATCATTCGCCAATTCATATGATTGGTCCTTTGATGGTAGCTGCAGCAAAAAAAGCAACTGTTCCAGTAGCAGTTCACTTTGATCACGGGATGACGTTTGAAAAGATGAAAGAGACGTTAGAAATTGGTTTTAGTTCGGTTATGTTTGATGGCTCTCACTATCCGTTAGAAGAAAATATACAAAAGACAAAAGAAATTGTAGAACTTGCGAAACAGTACGGTGCGACGGTAGAGGCTGAGATTGGCAGAGTTGGTGGTAGTGAGGACGGATCAGAAGATATTGAAATGTTGCTGACAAGCACTACAGAAGCAAAACGATTTGCAGAAGAAACGGGCGTAGATGCGTTAGCTGTTGCAATTGGAAATGCGCATGGTATGTACAGTGGAGATCCTGATTTACGATTAGACCGTCTACAGGAAATTAATGAGGTAGTTCATATCCCGCTCGTATTACATGGTGGATCTGGAATTAGCCCAGATAATTTCAAACAATGTATCCAACATGGTGTTCGAAAAATTAATGTAGCAACAGCCACGTTTCAGAATGTAATTACTAGAGTTAACACTGCGGCCTTAAATACTCCTTATTTAGATTACTTTACGTACCATCAAGATGTAATTGAGGCCGCATACGAAAACGTTAAAAATCATATACGTATATTCGGAAGTGAAAACAAAGCATAACCAGAAAGGCCTTCTTCATTAAATAATAGAAGGAACTCATAATTTAGTTAGTTGACAAAAGTAGAGAATGATAGAGTAGCCATAAAAAAGGGGGAGAACATCATGTTAGGAAAATTAGGTGAATTAAATGAAGGCTATAATGTATTAACAGAAATGAACGGTCAATGCAGTTATATGTTAATGGATATAGGCATATATAAGATGTCTAATGGAAAAGAAGAATTGCTATTTGATAATAAAAATGAAACGGCAGTACTTTTACTAGAAGGGACAATACGTCTAGAGTGGGAAGGAATGGAACAAGTTATTCAAAGACAGTCTGTTTTTGAAGAAAACCCTTGGTGTTTACATGTGGCTAAAAATGTGAAGGTTACAATAACTGCTCTTTCAGATAGTGAAGTGCTTGTTCAAAAAACAGATAATGATCAAGAATTTTCGTCCAAGTTGTATACTCCAAATGAGTGTCAAAGTGTTGTAGCTGGAGAAGGAGTATGGGAGGGAACAGCACAACGTGTTATTCGTACGATTTTTGACTTTAACAATGCAGCATATTCTAATATGGTAGTAGGAGAAGTTATTTCATATCCAGGTCGATGGTCTAGTTATCCACCGCATCATCATGATCAGCCAGAGGTATATTATTATCGCTTTAACAAGCCACAGGGATTTGGATGTGCGATGGTAGGTGAAGATGCTTATCGCGTTGTACATAATAGTTTTATTACAATTCCAGGTGATCTAGATCATCCGCAAGCAACTGCGCCTGGATATGCAATGTATTTTTGTTGGATGATTCGACATCTTGAGAATAACCCATGGAATGATCGTATCATGGAGGAAGAACACAAGTGGTTATTAGAACCAAATGCGAAAATTTGGCCAGAAAAAGAATAGATGAAAATAAAGGTTCTGGACAAAAACGATGTCACTTGGAATTATTTTTGCTAAGAACCACTAATTTTTTGTCAATGTAGGCAGGCTCTTATGTGAGGTAACGTAAGAGCCTGTTTGCATGTTCTACCTTTTTTTATGTACAATACTAATAAGAGATGATATAGACAGGGAGAGGAAATCCATGTCCACTAAATTAGTAAATTTACGGATTGATTTTGCTTTTAAACAGCTATTTGGAACAAAAGGAAATGAGGAAATTTTAACGGGTTTCCTAAATGCAATTTTAGAGGAATCTTTACATGCACCTATTACTTCGCTACAATTAGATGATCCACATCTCCATAAATCTTATGAAGATGATAAGTTATCGATTTTAGACCTATTAGCAACCCTGGATAATGGGACGCAAGTAAATATCGAAATCCAGCTTCGAAATACACATGATATGGTGAAGCGCTCCTTATATTACTGGAGTAAACTTTATACTTCACAAATGCAAGAAGGGATGCCATATCGTTCACTTCGGAAAACAATTACCATTAACTTACTAGACTTTATTTTATTTTCTCAGGATGATGAATTTCATACCATCGGACAATTATGGAATACAAAATTACAGCAACTCTTAAGTGACGACATTGAAATCCATTTTGTAGAGATACCGAAATTGGTAAAACAATGGCGTGAAGAAAAAGTAAACCCATGGGAAAATACATTTGTTCGTTGGATGTTATTATTACCAGCACATGAAGATGAACATTTAACTCAAACATTGGAGGAGATTGCGATGAATCAAGATCCAATTTTACAAAAGGCAATAAATAAATGGGAAAATATGAGCCATGATTCTTCTTTCCGAACAGCATATGAAGCTCGAGAGAAATTACTTCTAGATGAACAAGCTAAGTTAGCTCATGCAGAACAAGAGGGCATGGAAAAAGGCATTGAGCAAGGTAAGATGCAGATGATCCGAGGAATGCATGAAATTGGTGTACCACTTGAAACTATTGCAAAAGCAAGTAAGTTGAGTGTGGAAGAAATAGAACGTATCTTAAAGCTAAAATAAATATAAATGATTGTACAGAACTCATGAGTAGAAAAAAATAGACTTTCATTATCATAGCACGTTTAATGGGAAAGCATTGCTGAAGATTTCAGCAATGCTTTTTCTATATCATTTAAGGAAATTATTCTTTTGTTAAAAAGTCAATTTCTTTTTTACGATTTAAAAATATTTTAACTTTGTAATAAAGGAACCTAAATCATAACCTGTTTTTATTATAGCTATAGCTGAAATTACAGTTAATGGATATTTGATATATGGATTGTTGAGGAATTCCATTATGTTTTTCATATTCTAAACCTCCATGGCATTATTTATATCATTAAATTTATTATCTCAAATATAATGATTAACAGTCAATATAATGTAAAGAAAGATACTTAATTAGCGGAGAACTAAACAAAATAATGGATAACAAAACAATCGTACTTTTTATAAAAACTGCATAGTAATTCACAAGGAAAGACTTCATTTTAATCAAACTTTATTTCAAAGCTACACCTACGATATTACTCTTTCTCAATAATGACAAAATAAATATCATTGTACACTTAATGTACGTGAATAATAAACCTGTTAAAAAGTAATAACGTCATTTCAAAAAACTTTAGAAACACATGGTAATAATTGGTGTAATCACTCTTTATCCTGTATGATAAAAATGGAAATATTCCAATGTTTTTATAGTCAATAATTGACTTAATAGAAGTAGAAAAAATTATTGATAGGAACGAAAAGGATGACCAAAATGGGAAGAAAAAGGAACTGGCATGGCATAGACCGTGTTTTTGTTAAAGATTTAAAATATGAAATAGGATCGCCTGAATCTCATGCACTATCCATACATAAAACTAACTTTGAAGATTGGGAGTTAGAGTTAAGTGCCTATGAAGAAGAACTATATTATTTTGAAGAAGCAAAATAAAAACAGGAACCTATAGAATTTGCTATTTATATTTAATATATGAATCGTTTAACAGGAAAAGCGATAGTGAAAAATATTGAGGTAAATACAATTGTAGTAAAGGGAATTACTGATTTATATGATTATAGATATGCATCATCACGTTGAAAATATTTTGACCTTTAAACAGAATAAAATAAACAAATTAAGGGGTATGTAAGATGGGGAAATTTGTGAAAGACCAAAAGGTAGTTGCACTGACATTAGAAGGATTAGCACCATGTACAGTTGTAAGAATGGGTTGGATTTTCATCATGGTACAAGTAGAAGAAACGAAGCATTTATATTCTGTTACAAAAGGTAAAATGACACCTATAGAAGAAGATCAACACTATCTACTAGAAGAGAGTATTGATGAAGAAGGTGTATTCGATATAGGTAGAATGTTTGCTAAAATAGAAGCAGAAGACATGGACCTTGCAAAGAAATCGTTTGAAGAAAATGAAGAATTCAAGAAATACGAAGATTTCCATAAACCATCAGAAGGGAAACTGTATAGTGGGGAGTACTATACTACAATCAAAACAGGTAAAGAGTTACTAGAACAATACTTTAATCGAGAAGAGTTAGAGCGTAATGGTACTAATTAAATTAGATGTGTAAACGGTTAAAGGTCAAATCTTATTTATGTTAGGTATATAGACTAAGAAAATTTATATTTGTTTTTTGGGAGGACAAAATAATGGATTTGGTAAACAAATTTTTAAACGGTTTGAAAGCAGCATTATCGACAGATGATCTCGAAGCGCTAAATAAAGCATACGGTGCTACAAAAGGAGATATTGATATATTAAGGACGAAATATCCAAATTGTCCAGAATCATTAATCACTTTACTTGAAAATATCGATGGTACATATTGGCGGAAATATGGAGAAAACGAAGTCACGGTATGTATTTTAGGTTCAGATGTTGAAGAGTATCCATATTATTTGCTTTCTACACAGGAGATGATTGAAAGTTCAAAAGAAGAAGAAGACGTCTCCTATCTTTTAGAATACCAAGATGACGAGGATGCTGTTGACCCTAAGATAAATCCAGAAGGACTTCTCCCTGGCACTTATATTCACTTTTCAGATTGTATGAACAACGGTGGAACATCAAAGCTGTATATTGATTTTAATCCTTCTGAAGAAGGGGTATGTGGTCAAATAATTCGTTTTTTACACGACCCCGATGAATATGAAGTGATTGCAAACAGTTTTGATGAGTATTTACAGGATCTAATTGATGGTAATTATAATTTTTTAGATGAAGATGTGGATTTGAAATAAAGAAAAACCGTTTTGAAAAAAGTTAACTGTTATTTTATAACCAAGACCTGATTTTAAAAAAGTTGTACCGCTTTATCCCTTTGTATAAAGGGATATTTTTATGAGTATTTTTAATTTTAAAAAATGTTTTGTCAAAAATACTTTACGAATTGTAAGAAATAAATTACAATCTTTTCAAGAGGTGTTGCTATTGTTACATAATAAAATTGTAGTTTGTCGAGCGGAAAAAGGTTGGACTCAAGAAGAGTTGGCAAAAAGAGTGGGTGTTAGTCGTCAAACTATCGCTACTCTTGAAAAAAACAAATATAATCCTTCTCTAATTCTTGCTTTTAAAATTGCAAATATATTTGAAAAGTCAATAACTGACGTGTTCGATTATCAGGAGGAGTGAGACATATGTTGTGGTTAAAATCTTTATTTTTAGTTTTAATATTCATCAGTCAGATGTATGTAATAAAATTTCGATCAAGTGATGAAGCAAAAGACGAAAGAGGGAGAGAAATTCAATATAAAACAAATAATATGTTGTACAGCACCCTATATTTAGGTATCATTGCTATTATTATTTTTCAATCGATAGATATTGTTCCTTCAGAACTTCTACCGGATTTATTGTTATATTTATTACTGGGATTAAGTGTGCTAGGAAGTATTTTTTTATTTATCAACAGAAACAGTAAAAATTACTAACATGAGTTAGGCTTTTTATCTTGTTCTGTTAGGCGTTTGAACAAAATGTTTCTTTTAAATGGTACAAAGATAACTGAAGCAATAACGCTAGCAGGATTTGGTGGCAAGGTTATCACCTAACAATAATTATATTAGAGGTAAAAGTATAGAAAGTTTAAAAGACACATACTCTGACAAGAGGTGTGTCTTAATTTTTATATATGAAAGGTGAATTTAAATTAAGATATTATTATCATGTAGGTGTTGGCAGATTTCAATAACCTCTTCTCTTGATAAACCTAATTCTTTAAATATACTTTCGTCACATATCTCAAGCTTTTCTAACCACTCAGGTGTTACACCAGTTTGTGGTACCCACATTCCGAGAAATTTAAATGACATTAATTTCACCCTTTTTATTTACTTCTTTTTCCTGCATCAAATACTTCATCTAATATCTCATCTACTTTTTCAGTATTATTTAATAGTGAAATCACGCATATCACTGTCCTTTCGCTTATAACATGTAGTATTACGATTTCCGCAAAAGGAGGTTTTTATTCAATTATGGATGAGAAGGAGATTATATTTACGGTTTCAGAGGAAATATATGATCAGTTGGTAGAGATGGTAGGATATCAGAATTTCAGGAAAAAATTAAATGCTGAAGAAAAAGTGGATCTTGAAATATTGGTCAGAGGAATTATTTTAACTTTTTTAAAAAAGATTGAACAAGCCACAGAAATTGAAGAAATTAATATAAACTATTTGAAATTATTAGCTTCTGATACAGGGAACCCATTACGTAATAAATTGAGACAATATCTTAAGAAAATTGGTATGAAGCAAACAGAATTAGCTGCTATAACCAATATAAAAAAAGGGAATCTAAGCTTAATTGTAAATAATCATGTTCAGCCTTCGCTAGAAGCATTCTTTAAAATTTGGGCAGCACTACAATATCCACCTATTGAGGAATTATTCTATCGAGATAAGGATTAGAGTAGTTTTTATTTTGTCCTTAAGTTTTAAATTTAAAACTTTTTGATTTAATTTTAAAAATAAATGTCATAAAACCAGGCACAGGCGTAATAAATTTTACCAAATCGAGAAGAAAAGGTGGCATGACAATATGACTGGTATAGGGTTTCTTATAATGACTGTATCGAAGTTTGGAGTTGCGGGCGCTTTTACAGTTGGTGTTACGAAAGCGATAGACTATTTTCATACCTTTGATAAAAAGAATAAGAAACAAACAAAGTCTAAAGCGCCAGCTTCACCAACTCATGATTATGAAGCAATCAGAAAGGAACTTAACGAAGAAAATGTTTAGTAGTTAATTATTTTTTAAATGGGGTGTACTTATGTTAGAACATCACAGAACTGATGAAGGGCAAGGACATCCATTTTCCGTCGAACAAGTGGGAAACACATATAAAATAAAGTTTCATCAAAATCAGTCTGAGTATCAAAATGTTGAAAAAGAGTTTAATGAGCAACTTAAGAAAGTCCCTTTTCATGTAAAAAATCTAAAAAGGGAAGTGATAAACAGCAAAAAGAAGAAAAGGTACCAGTGGTTAGAATTAGCAAAAAAAAGTATACCAATGTTGAGTGGGATTCTCATGTACGCATCACCAGCAGCTGCTCAAACAGTATCGAAGACGGCGGAAGCAGTATTAATGCCAGCAGAAATGATACAAATACTATTGGCTATTTTAATGAGCTGTATCATCATTGCAGTTGGAATTGCGCTAGTAGGTTCCGTATTGGCAGGAGTTTGCCGCATGTTTCGAAAACACAAGTTTGCTCAGGAATGGAGCAACGATATCATTCGCGGGTTAATTCAAGTATTATTAATGCCACTCGCTATATTTTGCATCATTTTGTTATTCCACTCACTGTTTGGAAATCTAGAGTGGTATATAGATCCCGCAAGGTACTTACCTACATTTCAAGAGGCTTTGGAAACCTTATTCCCTATGCAACCGTAGCAACATCTTTCCTAATGTTTCATGTGAAAGAAGCTTATGCTATGGAAAGTGCAGCTGAACCATGGGCGCCATTTGAAGATAAGTTTCAATTCAAACTACCTACTAAAACAGAAGATCCTGCTCCATTTTCATTTATCCCTGGAAGTAATTATTTTGAAAGTATAAGTACTCTTTTAACAGATATTAAGTCAAAAGTAACAGGAATATCAGATGCAATTGATAGTATTGATATGTTTATGAAAAATCTACCTCAACACATATATAATGGCAGTGTAATTTTGCTAAATGAAATTTTTGAGTTAGTTTCAAACGTATTGTTAAAGTTACCGGCATTTCTGTTTGAAACGACAATTATTAAAGATCAGACACTTGTATTTTTTACTATTTCATTAATTTTAATCATGATTTTATGTACTATTAATTCGATAAAAATGATGCTTCGCAAACCACACACCCCCATACGAAAAATCCTTCACAGAATTCCTCTTGCATTATTACTAACTGGTGCTGCTCCTACACTTTTTGCAAAAGGTTTCTCCTTATTGAATCTATGTTCCGATGCAATTACTGGTATTGGTGTCAGTGAAATAAAAGCTGGTGAATTAGTATTAAATGGATCCTTAAGTGTAATCAATTTAATTGCACTAATAGGTTTTGATTTACTACTTATTTCTACACTTATCCCTGTTTTATTAAAAGCCGGACGGCGATGGTTTGATTTGATGTTGCTTGTAATAAGTACTCCATTAGCACTATGTACATGGATTTTTGATCAACATCGGCATTGGTTTAACCTATGGTGGAAAAATGTTAAGCAGTTATCTTTAATACAGCTTATACATGCAACATTTATTACTTTTATGGCAATTGTTCTATTTGCAACAAGGGGACTTATAGAACCAAATATGATTTTATTGAAAATCTTATTCATAATTGGTGGTTTCTATAGGGTCGCAAACCCTCCAGGATTTTTAAAAGGTTTTCAAGATAATGGTGATGATGTGTTTTCAATAGGAAAATCGTTAAAGAGCCATTTTACAAGAATTCCTTTGAAAGGAACAGTAATGAAGCTATGGAAAAAAGGAAAGAGAAAATAAATCGAATAGGGGGATCGGTAATGTTTTTTAAACAATTCCAACGTAGATTTACTTCTCAGGCTGATGTTTTATTATCGAAAATCTATTCAATAAATACTTTTGATGAAAATACAGTCAAATATGTTTTGAATTGTGATGTGAATTCAACAATAGGATTTGAGAAAATCATTCTTAATGGTGGTTGTGAAAACCATCTATCTATACCAGTGGAAAGTAATATTGAGCTCGTTCAAGAGCGGATAGATAGTCAGTATGTTTTAGAAGCAATCTGTAATATGGACCTTTATTTAGTGTCTTTACAAAAAGGGAGTATATTTCCATTGAAGAATGCGAAAAGTTTATTTCGAGACATGCAGGATGTGTTGCAGGAAGGTGAAAAAATATTTATACAATTTTTAACTCAGAAAGAGGGTAGAGCGAAAGAGGACCTTATCGAGCAATACATTGATTATTTATCGGGAATTGCGAATCCATCAGATGCTTTGTTTAAACGGAAGTTACAAAAATATGTTCATCAACTATTTGAAAGTATGAACTATCCATTAAATATAAATTCTCAGGTGAAGGATATTGAAAACAAAATAAAGGAGCCATTATATCAATATCAGTTAATCATTGGGATCTTCGCTGAAGACGGTTCGAGAAAAGGCTATTTGCAGCATGTAATTGCTAATTCATTAGAGAAACTCACCTATTTTAATCGTCTGCAGATGTCTACAATTGAAGAAAATGAAAAGGTTATAGATAGTATAAAAAGTAGGAAAATTAATGTAAATCAAAATAAGCAGTATATAAGTGAGAGTGAAATTCTGTCTTTAGTAGTAGAGCAAGAAAGACAAGAAAGTAAAAAAGATGTTATTGGTACGAATGAATGTACGATTATTGGTTCTGCAGTTAATTCAGAAACAAATACGGTGTACAGTTCCGACTTTATGGAAAAAGTGATTGAACTATTACCCTATACAAAAGAGGAACGTAATACGCGTTTAGAAGCAGATGAGAATACATTAAAGATACTAAATGTAATGAGAGAACAAAGTATTATAAAGGAATCGTGTGAAATTATCAAAATAGAGGAAGGGTCTACAATTATGCATGTAACTCTTTCAATTCCTTCTAATGTTAAATTTAGAGACATTAAAAAACATGTAGAGGATATACGGGTAGCTGTTGGTTTGGAGGACCTACAATTATCATCTGCTTCAGAACTGAACTCAATTATGTTTAGTTTTCCAAAAGAAAAACGAAGTGTTGTTTACTTGAGAGATATCATAAGCAGTTCCGAGTTTTTAACGTTCACAAAAGAGGCAAGATTACCTTTTATCATTGGTTTAGATGAACATGGAAAGCCACTCTTTGAGGACTTAACAGATACCTTACACATGTTAATAGCTGGAGCAACCGGAAGTGGGAAAACGTATTTTTTAATAGGAGTAATTTTGTCCTTATGTTTATTGAAAACGCCTTATGATTTGCATTTTTATATTATAGATCCAAAGCGTATTGATTTTAAGAAATTTAAGGATTTCCCACATGTTCAAAAAATAGTTACTGAAGTTGAGGAGTCAACAGCTGTCTTAGCTGCAGTAACTGAGGAAATGGACCGAAGATATGCACTGATGGAAGAATACGATATAGATGATTTAGTTGACTATAATGTATTACTTGATGTGGAAAAACTTCCGTATATTGTTTGTATTGTCGATGAGTTTAGTGATTTAGTCATGCAAAATCCTGATGTGAAAGACTATATTGTGCGAATAGGTCAAAAAGCAAGAGCTGCAGGTATTTATGTGATTTGTGGGACTCAAAGACCAGAAGTAAAAGTTGTAGATGGGTTAATCAAGGCGAATTTACCAACTAAAATTGCTTTTAGTTGTGGTAGTTATCATGACTACAAAACGGTTTTTGGGAGTGCACCAGGTGTGAAGTTACTTGGTAAAGGAGATGCTTTATTAAAAAGCCCTGTCATGAGCGAAGAATACGTAAGGTTTCAAAGTCCTGTAGTTGACTTATCTAAAGGCAAAACTAAGGATATATTGCAAAATATATGTGATTTGTTCCCTTATGAACGTCCAAACAATGGTTTAAACATAAAGCCATTACCAACACCATATGAGCGGATAAAGTCTTACATTATAGAAACAGGGGATACGGCAGTGACACGTGTAAAACAGGAAATGAAACTAGATGTGAATGTAGTTCGTAATATTATGGATCAGTTAGTTGATGAAGGTTTACTTATAAAAACAGGAAAAGGCAGATTTAAACTATTAGATGAAGTAGATGAAAAAAGCACGAAAATCCATTGATTATTTTAAGACAATTAAAGGGGGATTTTATTATGAAAAGTTTTGTCTCTTTTACTTATCATGCTCCTGGGTGTTTTCGAAAAGAAAAAAAGCATTTTGAAGATAATGTGTTAGCAGAGCGATTCGTATATTCTTTAATTGCTCAATCGGTTTCAGCGCTTTCTAATTATGTAGTAGAGAAATATATGCAAAGTGAAGAAGAAGAATTTGAGAAAACAATGGAGTATTTCTTTGATACAGAAGAGGGGTATTATTTAGATTTATTAATTGAAACACCCATTCAAAAAAGAGAATTGAATAGATTAATAATATAAACACATATAGATATAGATATAGATATAGATATATAACTACAATTAAGTATTATAATTAAAAGCATTTATCAAAAAATATTAAGTAAATTTCGATGAATAACGTTAAAAGGTTAGAGTGAGGATTTTGATTTTCTAAGTAATCATTAGTCAATTAAATAATATTAAAAATTACAGTTATTGCATTTAACGTATTAAAATCATGATTCATTTCCTCATAAAAAAGTAAAATCAAAAATACATCTAGAAAAAAATATTGATTTAATAAATCTGTTTTTGATTGTAATGGCCATTGCAACCTCAAAAAAAACAATAAACTTACTTTTCGTACCAAATGAAGTAAGTTTATTGTTTACACCTTGAATCCCGCTCATCATCTTTATAAGATTTTTAGCCCATTTTTCTAGCTTATTTTCATGATCTTTACGATTAATTATGTCTTTTTTGATTGATTTATCCTTCTTTTCTATATAATCTGGTAATTAGTTTTTCATTTCGACCAAATTCGTTTGTAGTCAGCTTGTTTAAGAGCATTGCAAATTAGGAAAACATGGTTTTATTGCGAAAAATCAAATACCTTATAACCTATTATGTCTTCTTAAAAACTAATAATTATCAAATCCAAATTTTCCCTAAATCTACATTTCCATTTTCATCAACTTCAAATCCTTGTATTAATGACTGAACATTAAAGTGTTTACATGGACGATAGGTGTATTTCAAAAGATTATTACTTAATAAGTAATTCTCAATTTCAAGTGAAATTATTTTCCTCGATCCAGAATTAGTTTTCATTCTATAATTTTGGGCCATTTGATTTATCTCAAGTAAATGTTTTTTTGAAAGAAACCTATTTAAAAGAAGGGTGTCATTTAATATAAAATCTAGAAAACCAATCTCTATATCACTTGTAGGTATTTCAGAACCAAAAGACATGTGAGTTTTAAATTCAAGTTCTGTCTTATAAAAATCAGAATCAAATTTATATGGCCTTAATATTAATTTGATTCCAAATTTTCGAGCTTCATTAACAAACCATTTTCCATCCTCTATTACCCGAGGGTGATCAATAAGACCCAAGATAAGTGTTTGCCCTTTATAATTTGATTTTTCTATTAGGTCAAGTATATTTTCTTCCTTTTGGTCAAATCCAGATATCCTAAAAAAGAAGCTAGAAATAGGTGTAATATGGTCTTTCTTTAAATCTTTTCCCATTTTACCTATATCAAGTATCTGACACAAGGCTTTTCTCATATAATTATTTACCACATAATTTTGTGTTTTCTGACTAAAGATCAAATAATTTACTCCGCAACGCTCTTTAGTAATTTTAACAATTTCTTCTTTATGTGATTCCTTTGAAGGACTATATAACATTGGATAATGTATATCCTTTTTAATATACCAAAATTCTATTTTATCTGTTAATGGTAGCTCTTTAAAATAATTAGGAAAAGCTTTTAAAAGTAGATAATCCTCTTTTTTTTCTTCAAGTATAAATTTACCACAACCAATCCATGAATCTTCATTAAATAATACATCTCTAGGGAGTATAACTAATGGATAGTGCGAAACAATTTTCTCAAAGAATGGATCTGGATATGAAAGGGAAAATGTAATTCTATATGGAGTATCACAAATGATATCCTTAATATTAGATACAAGCCACTTACTTGTTAAGCCTTTTTGAGCATTAAAAAAAGTATGCTTTACATCCAAACTATCTAATTCTCTCCCATGGTGAAAATAAATATGTTTTCTGATATCAAAAGTCCATTTAGTAAAGTCTTTGTTATGTTCCCAATGATGGGCTATACAAGGCTCAACCTTTTTGTCTGTTACATTATATTTTAAAAGAGTTTCACTTAAATTTTGAATTAAAAAACTTTCAAAGGAAAGTGATGCTACTAACGGGTTTAAGGTAGCTAGCTTGCGATTCAATAATAGCCGTATAGTATCAGAATTATTGTCTGTACCGTGCATTTCAAATATTTCATTTAGTTCTTTTCTAAATGAAAAAAACCAAGATCTAGGAATATTCAATTGGACAATAGAAAGAGAGAAATTAATATTTTTGTTTGCTAGCTCTTGTTTAAGTACTTTATTCACTTCAGAGTAGAAAGATTCTTTAAAAATTAAACAAGACTGATTCCCGCGCCCTCTACCAGGCAGGTATTCTAAATATCCTAATTCATGATATCGTTTTAATTTCTTTTTTACATTTTGCTTACTATATTTCAAAACTTTTTCAATCTCTGTTAAGGTAAAGAATACTTTTTGATTAACTTCTCGAGGGTATAGATATGCTCTTAATGTATAGTAATCTATGTCTGTCATTTTTTTCTCCTTAAAAGGGATACATTTTTCTAATATTATATCCTTTTTTTTACATGTTGAATATAGCAATATTTATATTATAAGGAAGGAGGAAAAAATGTTTTCAAATTTAAATCCTTTAATAAGGAATAGGTTAATAATATCTTTTATGAGCAAAGCTGGAGCATCTATGTTACTGCCATTCATAGCAATATATTACACCAGAGAATTAAATGCATATTGGGCATCTATGTTTATTATTATTACGACAATCATTCAATTTATTTCAGGGCTATACGGTGGATATAAAACCGATTTAATAGGAAGAAAGAAACTAATGGTAATAGGAGAACTTATTAAATTGGTTTGTTTTCTTTTAATGGTCTTCCAATTCTCTCCGTATATAATGTTTCTGTTAGTTTCTACTATTAGTTGTGCACAAGGAATAATTAATCCAACTGGGGAAGCAATGTTAGTAGATTTGTGTGATGAACAAAATAGGGCAAGAATTTTATCTTTAAATTACTGGGTTACAAATTTATCTATTATGATAGGTACAATTGTTGGAGGATGGCTATTTAATTCTCAATTTATAATATTAATTATTTTGTTTTTAAATTCAGTTGTAATATCGTGGATTACAATTTTTAAAATCAAAGAAACCTTTGCAAAAACTGAAAGAAAAGAAGAGAGATTTAATATTGTAAATATTTTTTCCACTTATAAATTTGTCTTAAGTGATAAATGTTATCTCTATTATACAATAGGTAGTATTTTGATTTTAGGAGTAGAATTGCAGCGTAATAATTTGATATCAATACATTTGGCTAAGAATATAACTCCTTTTCTACAAAAATTAATTTTCGGATTACATACTACAATTGATGGGGTAAAAATATTAAGCATCCTAACAACTATTAATACAATAATTATTATATTTGGAACACCATTTGTAATTTCATGGATGAAATCAACAAGGATAAAACCATTTATTATTTATGGAATATTATCTTTTGCTCTAGGATATTCAGTGCTAGCATACACAACGGATTTGCTTCTATTATTTGTTGCAATATTATTTATTTCGGTTGGAGAGCTTTTTCATGCCCCAGCTAAGCAAGCTATATTAGCAGATGTTATTGACCTAAATAATAAAGGATCCTATATGGCAATTAGTGGTATTAATTTTCAGGTAGCAAAAATTATTGGTGCTGTCTTCATTTTTATTAGTACATTTAGTAATGAACTAATAATTTCAATATACATTTTCTTATTAGGAGTAATAGGACTTACTTTTATTTTATTGAGTATTAAATTAAATGAAGAAAAAATTAAATCAATTGGAGATGAAGTAATATGAACCTTTCTGTATCAACAAACTTTGATAATCGATTAATTGATGGTGTAAAAGATTTGAAGGTAACCAATGTATTTGGCAAATTAACAAACGACTTCGTAGGTGGAGGACTAGAAACAGATTTTTTAGACGCAATTGATAAAAGTAAGGTTGAAAATCATGTTCAGTATGCTCATGATCATGGTATAACTGTTAACTATACATTTAACAACCCATTTCTATCTAACGATGAATTTACATTAAACGGAAAAAAAGAGTTAAGAAAATTATTAGATTGGATTTCTGATATCGGTATTGACTCACTGACAGTTTCTATACCAATTCTTGTACGCTTTATTAAAGATAATTATCCAAATTTGGGCGTAAAGGTTTCTTCTACGGTATGTGTGAACTCTGTAGCAAAAGTGAAACAGTGGGTTGAAATGGGCGCTGATTGTATTGTTTTGGATCCAATGACAACCAATCGTAATTTCCCACTATTAAAAGAAATTAGAAAAGCTACTAATATCGATTTGGAACTTATTGTGAATAATAATTGTCTTTATGAATGCCCAATGCTACCGTATCATCAAGCGTTCCTAGGCCAATCTTCCCGTATTTCAGGAAAAAAAGTTACAATGGACTATTGTTATTTAGGTTGTTCTTCAAAAAGGGTGTTTGAACCAGCAAATTATTTAATATCTGATATTATCAGACCTGAAGATTTGCACCTTTATACAGAAATGGGCTATGACCATTTTAAGATTATTGATAGAGCGACACCAACTGAAGTTGCAATAAAAAGATGTAAAGCATATTCAGAGGAGAAATTCGATGGGAATTTACTAGAAATAATTCAACATTATGGTTATAAAGATGTAATGTCTCCCGAAGAATTTTTAAACAATATTTATATTGATAATAGTAAGCTCACTAAATTTATGAATTGGTTTGTAATGGATAAATGTAATAAGCTTTATTGTGGGAAAGAATGTAGATACTGCTATTCATATGCGGAAAAGGCAATTACTACTTCTAATGAATTCAGAGATAAATACAAAATAATGGTTGAAAGTGAAAAAGAAAAAATCGAGAACTTTTAATTTGGTTCTAGCAGAATTAAAACTTCCTTAAAAGAGGATCCGCAATCCATCCTTCTTTATCTGAATATAAGGAGAATGAATAAAATATGTCTCAATTAAATCATTATAGAAAAAAAATTGATGAGATAGATAGTGAGTTACTAAAAATTTTATCTGATAGATTCGAATTGGTAAGGCAAGTTGGAATACTAAAAAAAAATGAAACTATTGATATTATGCAACCAAATAGAATGCAAGAAATTTTCGAAACCAGAAAAGTACTAGGCAAAGATTTAGGACTCGACACTACATTTATCAAACCACTTTTCGATTTAATAATTGATTATTCTTGCAATATTGAAGATGAAATTATTAATGTTAAAAAGGAGAATATAAAAATTGAAAAGAATTCTGATTATCGGTAATTTTGCTTTTGGGAAGAACTATTTAAGACATGCCAAAAGGTTAAATTTTGAAGTTATTCTTGCAACACATGAGTTACAAAATGAGTTAGATAAAGAGGAAGCAAAGCTACTAGATTATTATGTGCATGTCGATATTTTAAACGTTCAGAAAACTGTTGATAAATTAGTGCAATTATACACAAAAATCCCTTTTGATGGTGTTCTGGCCGGACATGTCTTCCTTCCTGAAATCGCTAATAGGGTAGCTGAGACTTTAGGTTTACCTTGTATCAGTGATTTTGCAATTGAACATACAATAAATAAACTTAATAATCGAAAACTTTTAAAGGAAGCTGGATTATTCAATTATCAATTTTTTGAAATTAAATCTTATGAGGATTTATTGAATCATAAAAATCAAATTAAATTCCCCTGTATTATTAAACCAATAAATGGATTTGGGAGTATTAATGTTAGAAAAATTTACAGTTTTAGTGATTTAGAAAAGGAATACCAGGAAAACTTAGCAAATAACGATTATGCAAATTTAGGTAATATTTTTTCTAATGTGATGTTAATTGAAGAATATATAGAAGGAAAAGAATATTCAGTAGAGTCTGTTATCGAAAATGGAAAAGTAAATATTTTAATGATTACGGAAAAAGTTTTTCATAATAAATTTACCAATGTTGAATTGGGTCATATATTACCGGCTAGAGATTTAACCGAGGATATAATATCTAAAATAAAATTATATGTTACTAAAATACACCAGGCCTTACAAGTCAAAACAGGTATAACGCATGCAGAAATTAAAGTCAATAAAGGAAATGTTGCTTTAATTGAATTAAACCCTAGGATCGGGGGCGGCTGTATACCAGATATGTTGGGGAAAGTATTAAGTATAGATATGTATGAATTAATAATCGAAAATAGCATGGGAAGCAAGATGGATAACATTCCAAAACCAAATGGAAGTGCTTTTATTAAATTTGTTCATGCACCTTTTGATGGTATCTTTAAAAATATAGAAAATGTTGAATTAGTAGAAAACGACCCTAACTTTGTACGATTAGAATATAAAACAAAATTAGGGGATAAGGTAAAAAAATTAAAGGATAATCGTGGACGCTTAATTTTATTTGCTTTTTATTCACCTAAAGGATATGAAGATGTTAAAGAATCTGTAGCAAAAATGGAGAGTTGTATTAAAGTTAGTTTGGAGTGATTTAAATGAGTTCAAAATATTGTATATGTGTTGGACGAAGAGAAAGTGTATTAATAAATGTAAAAAAGAGGGGATATAAAACCATAGTTTTAGTAGATAAAAGTATGCCACCTCCTTCTATGGATTTATGTGATTCGTTTTATCATGTAAATGATATAACAGATATTAATGAAATTAGCTCTATATTAAATAATTTTAAGCAAGAAGATTTTATAACTGTAATTGCCTCAGGAGAAAAAGGAATAATGATTGCAGCTGAAATTAGAGAACTTTATAAAATAAAAGGGAAAAAACAAAATGAATCACTAAATTATAGAGATAAATACAAAATGAAAAAAGTAGTCTCTTTAGCTGGATTAAAGATTCCTAAATGTATTGAGGTTGATAATTTTGAAGATGGTTTAAAGTTTTTAGAAGAACATTCTAAAATTATTGCTAAGCCACGAGAAGGTATGGGTTCAATAAGTGTATCTATTATTAAAAGCAAAGCTGAGTGGATTGACTATTATAATTTTTATTTAAAAGAAAAAGGTTTATTTCACTTTAAGAACGGTATCCTACTCGAGGAATTTATTGAAGGAATTGAGTTTCACATTGATAGTGTCATCCAAAATAATGAGATTAGATTTGCATATGCAAGTATGTATCCAGAACCACTTGTTGGATTTGAAAATCACAACTTTATAGGTACTATTGCTTTAAATAAGGATGATGAATTACATGATAAATTGCTTAATTACAATCGACAAATTATTAGGGCATTTAATATAGAAAGTGGCGTAACACATTTAGAATGCTTTTTAAATGAATTAGATGACTTAGTATTTTGTGAAATTGCTATTCGTCCTGCTGGAAGCTCTATACCCGAGAATCTAAAGTTACATACCAATGTCGATATTATTGATGCTTTTGTAGGAGTAGAGTGTTTTGAGGAATTAACTTTAAACCCAATTATTAAACCTGGGGTTACAGGATCCATTCAAATACCAATGACCAAGAATGGTAAAATCAAAAAACTTTTTTCTGAAACTGATATATCTAATCTAAGCGGAATCATAAAAGTCGATTATTTAGTTAAGAATGGTGATTTTGTAAAACTTGCAAATGCATCACACCAAAGAATTGGAGATATATATGCTTATGGTCCTAATTATCAAACTGTTTTAGAAAATTTAAAAGAGGCGTTAAATAGATCATTCCCTGAATATGAATAATAACCAAATAGGAGTAAAGACAAATGAAATACTTTCTCGTTGAAATAGAAAATGAAAAAAGAGATCTTAGTAGTTTAATAAGTGAATTGGGTAATGAGGAGTATATATTTTTTTTGGATACCTCAAGCGTAAAAATGAACGAATTTTCGAAAAGAGATTATAAAGAAAGATATTCCTATGTTGGCTGGAATATAATAAGTTCATTTGAGTATTATAATGACGAGAAGCCTGCATCAATTGTAATGAAAGAAATGGATCTATTTTTAGAAAAATACAGCCAGTTACAAGCAGGTAATTTAATTAATTCACCAGATATAAAACCTCAATTTTTCACTTTTCTCAGCTATAATTTTGGTGAAAAAATTATGGACGTTTGGGAGGAAAAAGATAATATTTCCCATTTTCCAGATGTAGCTTGTTATTTTTGTTCAGATAATCTTATATATGATCATCAATTAGAAAAATTATACTATATTGTTATTACGAATGAGGAATTCTCTACTAGAAGATTAAAGCAAAGATTCAGCATGAAGTTTCGGATTGTTAACAACAATCCAAAATCATACCAGATTAATAATTCATATGATGAATCTATAAAAAGTAATATGTCTTTTGAAAAATATATCTCAACAATAAAGAAAGTAAAAGAATATATATACCGAGGACATATCTATCAGGTTAATATTTGCCAAAAGTTTTCTTGGATGGTTGAAAACAACCCTTGGGAATTGTATAAAAAAATTAGAAAATCAAATCCCGCTCCGTTTTCTTCGTATATGAAAATGAAACAAAATTATATTTTATCAACAAGTCCAGAACGATTTCTCAAAAGGTATCAAAATAATATATACACCGAACCCATTAAAGGAACAAGACCAAGAGGTCAAAATCCAGAAGAAGATAAAAAAAACTATGAAGGATTAAAAAATTCTGTAAAAGAATGTTCGGAAAATACTATGATTGTTGACCTTTTAAGAAATGACTTGGGAAGAATAGCTGAATATGGGACAGTAAAAGTAGAGAAGCTCATGTTTATTGAAGCTTATAAATCTGTTTTTCAAATGATATCTTTGATATCGGCTAAATTAAAGGAAAACCTAAGTTTTGGTGATATTATTTTGGAAACGTTTCCTGGCGGATCTATTACTGGATGTCCTAAGAAAAGAGCAGTAGAAATTATAAGAGAATTAGAGCCCGAAAGTAGAGCATTATACACTGGTACATTAGGTAGAATATCTTATGACCTTACCGATTTTGATCTTTCTATAATTATACGAACAATTCTATTAAATGGAAATAATGCTAGCCTTTCATTAGGTGGTGGAATTGTTTATGACTCAAAAGAAGAGAAGGAATATCAAGAGACGTTAGATAAAGGAAATGCCCTAATAATTGGATTAGCAAATAAAAGTGAGGAAAAAAGTTATGCTATTAGTAATAAATAATTATGATTCTTTTACCTATAATTTAGTTCAATACATTGGGAATTTCACTACTAAAATGAAGGTAATTAATAATGATAAGATAAACTTTAATGAAATTTGTAAGTTAAATATTGAAAAAATATTAATATCACCAGGCCCAAAATCCCCATCTGAAGCAGGTCAATGTAAAGAAGTTCTAGATATATTTAAGGCTGAAATTCCTATCTTAGGTGTTTGTTTAGGACATCAAATTATTGGAGAATATTTCGGTGCTTCAGTCACATTTTCTCCATATGTTTATCATGGAAAAACGTCAAGGATTCATCATGATGGGCTAGGAGTATTTAAGGGGATTAAACAAAATATAAACGTTGGAAGATATCATTCCTTAATTGTAGAAAACACAGACTTTCCACACGATCAACTGGATATAACGGCCCAAACAGAAGATGGTTTAATTATGGGCATCAGGCATAAGACTTATGATATTGAATCAGTACAGTTTCATCCGGAGTCAATATTAACGACCAATGGGATTGAGATGATTTCTAATTTTGTTAATAAATAGAAGATGGAAGGGGGATAAATGTGAGGATTTTGCTTATTGGCAGAAATATGGCTTTTATAAATAGTATTTCAAACTTATCTATTAATCATGAGGTGTATGTTATTGAATCACCCGATGTTTTAAAAAAACTAAAACCATATAATAATAATGTTATTAAAGAAATTATCGAAGTCGATTATATGAATTGCCCAAACTTACTTGAAAAAATTACGAACATTATTGAAAAGGTAAAATTTGATGGTGTAATACCTGGATTTGAATATGCTGTACGTGCAGCATATTCAGTTGCTAATGGTTTGAATTTACCTAACATAGGATTAATCGGAAGTTCAATTTTTACTAATAAACTTCTTTTGAGGGACTTTTGCAAAAAAAATAAAATTTCCTCTCCTAATTATAAGAAAATTTCAGAAAAGGAGGAATTAATTGATTTTTTTAAAGGACGACCAATTATTTTTAAACCAACTAACAGACAGGGATCAATTGGAGTAAAAAAGATTTCAAGAAAAGAAGAAATTGATGACGTTTTTGAACAATCTTTCACATACAGACCAGAAAAGTTATTATCTGATAGTAATTTTTATTGGGAGTATATCGCAGAAGATTTTATACCAGGATATGAGATTAGTGTTGAATACCTTGTCAAAGATGGAAAAGTACTGTTTATTAATTATACTAAACAAACAAAGTTAGAAGAGTTTATTGAAATTGCGCATGAGATACCTGCAAATATTAATAATAGTATCTGTGAAAAAATCAATGAGGAAATGCACAAAATAATAGATGTTGCAAAAGTTGGCACTACAGTTTTACATGCAGAATGGAAAATTAATAAAGAGCAACCATATTTAATAGAGTGTGCCGCAAGAATTCCAGGAGACTTTATTTCGAATGGGATATCTGAGGCTTATGGGTTTAATTTTAGACAAGAATATATTAATTTAATGTGTAATAAGCCGATAGACATAAAAAAAGATAATTCGAATGTTTCTTTTATTCAATACTTTTTACCGGAGAAATTTGGTAGCTTAGTAAAAATAGAAAATCTAAATTTATTTGAATTTTACCCTCAAAATATTGTTAACTGGGAATTAAATGTTGCATTGGGAGATGAAATTAAACCGTTTCAATGTAGTTGGGACAGAATAGGTTATTATATTTTAAAGGCAGAGAATTATGAGGAAGTACAAAAGATCGTCAATGAAATAAATTCGAATGTTAAATTTATAGTAAAAACAGCTAGTAAGCAATTAACTTTATGAATTTATATTAATTTTGAGTCGGTTAATATATATAACGGCAAGTTTTAAGATTTTCATGTTTTGAATTTCAATTTTAGATAGACTAAACAAGAAAAAGAATAAATTTATTGATATGAAACTTGAATTATCTACACCATTGAATTGAGCCTATTTAGACTAATAGTTTAAAAGTGTAACTTATTGATTAGTGGCTTTTTTTATACTAGCCTAAGCAACCATTTAGGTGTAAAAGCTTAAGAACATTTTTGCTATCACCAAATAAAAAGGAGAAAATAAGCTTATAACAGTATAAAAAGGCGGCTCTTTAATTCAAATGCGAATTTGAGTTGTCTTTTTTTACATTATTTTAATAGTTTTAAGAAAATCAGATCATTTCCTTTATATTACTAGGTTGCTTTTTTAGGATATAATCGTTAAAAAGTAAAATTCTCTTAACAAATATAGTTTGCAGGGATTAATGATTTAATTTATCAAGTTATCTTCTATGTTCCTGAGGAGGAAACACGCCCCTCTTTGATGAAAATATGTTTAATAGCAGAAAATTTAATATTTACATTTAAAGAAACATAAATTATTTGGGGTGTGAAATATGGGAATTATAAAAAAACAGATAACTCTTAATGATATAGATATATTAAGAGAACCACTAGATAAGTTACACGAACACCATAACAGTCAATCAAAATATTTTTCTGGAGATTATCCGAGAATCACTTTTGAAGAACGTATTGAAGAGTATAAAAAAATATCAAGAGGTGGAGAGTTTAGAATTGAATTATTAATTGAGTCAAGAGGGCTCAGCATAATTGGGTTTTGTATTTCATATAGAAAAAATAAAAATGGTAAGATTGATGTTCTATTTATTGATGAGAAATATCAAAGAAATGGATTGGGTATAAAGTTAATGAATAGTGCAATAGAATGGTTTAAAAAAATGAATATTAACGAAATAGAATTATTAGTTGTATATGGGAATGAAGTAGATTCATTTTATCAAAAATTTGGATTTAATCCTCGTTCTATAATTATGACTGCCAAATTATAATACAGAGAATGTTTTTATTTATCCATAAAAGGAGAGAGTTGATGTAAAAGCATCATGGTAATTGTATATAACTCCAAATCTCTGACATAAAAATATATAATTGTGTTATTTAAAGGTTAAATTAGATTTTATAGTCGTATAAATAAGGGCTTGGAGAATGTATCATGTAGAAGATTACTTATATAACAACAAGGAAAAATTTAATGTTGAAAAAGGAGATAAATAAAATGCAATCTACTACAATTAAACCTAACTCATTCAAGAAGAAAAAACCGCTCCTTGTCTCTCGTGATACAAAACCTGAAAACACCATTATAAATATTAATGGTGAAAAATTTGGTAATGGGATACCTTGTTTTATTATGGGACCCTGTGCCGTTGAAAATTATAATCAAGTGAAATTAGTAGCTGAAAATATGGTGAAGAAGGGATTAACACTTATACGTGGAGGTGCATATAAACCTCGTACTTCACCTTATGATTTCCAGGGATTAGGACTTGAAGGCTTAAAAATATTAAAAACTATTGGACAAGAATTTAACCTCAGTATAATTAGTGAAATTTTAAGTGTTAAACATCTAGAACCGGCATTAGATTACATTGATGTTATTCAAGTTGGTTCTAGGAACATGCATAATTTTGAGTTATTGAAAGCTGTAGGAAAAACCAACAAGCCAGTCTTATTAAAACGGGGCTTAAGTGCAACTATTGAAGAATTTAAGTATGCTGCGGAGTACATTTTATCGCAAGGAAACGATAGCGTTATTCTGTGCGAACGAGGCATCAGGACTTATGAGAAAGCTACCCGCAATACACTTGATATTACAGCGGTACCTATTTTAAAACAAGAAACACATCTACCAGTTATTGTAGATGTAACCCATTCAACAGGTAGAATAGATTTGCTTGCACCTGCTGCAAAAGCTGCAATAGCAATAGGTGCAGATGGAATTATGGCTGAAGTACATCCAGATCCATCAAATGCATTATCGGATTCTAAACAACAAATGGACTTTAATCAATTTGGAGAATTTATGAGTGAAGTTCAATCTTTTGTTAATGTACTTACAGATAAAAATAAAATATTAGTATAAATTATAAAACTAAAATACAAGATCATTATAGTAATCTTTTACAATACCAATATGGTATTGTAAAAGGGTATTCAATAGGAAAATAACGTATATAGTACTATATACGTTATTTTGAGAATGTTTAGAAACAGCTGTAAGAGATGGAACGAGTAGCGATTGCCGTTATGGACAGGAACGTACGCAAACATTAGAGCCAGGGGAACTTTCTCTTCGTGATCTTGGTTATTTTTCTATTTATGATTTAGAAAAAATTGCGGATCGAAAAGCATTTTATGTGTCACGTATTCGCTGGAATACACAAGTCTATCAAAAAGAGAAAGGAGGAAAATGGACTCTTCTCGATTTAGAAAAATTGACGAAAGATCTATCTGAAGGACAAATATTAGAATTACCAGAAATCTATATAGGACTTCACCAAAAACATAAAACACGCCTTGTCATATATCGTCTAACACAAACTGAGTGGGCGAAACGTTTGGAACATCACAAGAGAGCGAAAAAGAAGATGCCGAAATATGCAAGTCGTATCAACCTTCTTATTACGAACGTATCTAGTAAACACCTTCCGCACAATGAAGTGTATGAACTTTATTCTTTACGGTGACAAATTGAAATTATATTTAAAACATGGAAGCCTATTTTTAAAATTCATGAAGTGAAACCTGTGAAACTGGAACGATTTCAATGTCATTTATATGGGCAATTAATTGGTTTGTGTTTGGTAGTTAGCATTACATATCGAATGAGAAGACTTATATGGAAAAAAACAAAAAGAGGTTAGTGAGTATAAGTGTCGTACACCGTACGATATCCTTAGTATCATTCAAAAATGTACGAAAAGACTTTACAAAGCCATATAAAAAATACGAAATCTAGAGAGTTTTATTTGAGTATGTCCAAAACCGCATTCCTCAACTCCCTATTGTAAAAAAATGAGTCCGATGCCAAAAGGCATCGGACTCATTTTTTAAACTTGATGGCTATAGTCGTCTTGGGCAGCTTATTGTATTTTTGTCTTAGCTTTTTTGGGGGATTTGACATGAAGTTATACCGTATTAAGTAAAGATGAACTGTTTATGTTGAATTCTCATCAAGCTTTTTATAAAAAATGTGCATTAGTACACAAGATTGATTCTATTTTCAAACAATCTTTTTTCAAAGTATAAAGGATTCTCCTTTAATACAAACACTTTTTTAGTATGATTTGAATCAAGTTATATTTATAAGCAAAACCTCCACCTTCATATCTATATACCCCACTTTAAAGCTAATTTGTTTTTTATCATTTTAAGTATAAATATTCCCTGTATCATCTCCTACTTTCTTAGTTTTGGTAGAAGAAATTTATATACTTAAAGTAAAGGGCTTATTATCAATAAAGGGGGAGGATAATTTGGAGGTATTTAACTCAGCTGCTCCTGCACAAACAAATAGTGAAGAGTTACCATTCGATATTTCCTGGATGACTGATTGGATTGTAGACTGGTTTGGTTCTTTGTTTAATGGCGGCAGTGATGTAATAAAAGATGGGGGAGATAAAATAGATGGTGCAGTCCATGCGAGTGTGCCTGCATTCTTTGATGTTATTTTCCTTATTCTTTCTGTAGTAATCTTAATATCATTACTAGTTTTTGGAGCTTCTTTATGGTTTAAACATATAAAGTGGAAAAAAAGATCTATATATTTTGGAGTAGGGTCCTTCATTCTCATACTACTAATAAGGATTTTACCGGTGTTAATGCTGACAACACGTTCTTTTGACTTTCAAACTTTTATGAGTAATATGGTGGGTTTAATCACTTCTATAATTTTAGGGACAGCTGTATTAATGTTTTTAATATCCCTAGCACTAGGTATGCTTTATAAGAAATTTGAACATCCGAAATATGGGAAATGGAGTTCGAGTTTGAGATATAGTTCAATTTTTATATTTGTAATGACATTGATAGTACCCGCCTTGTTGCGCCATTTATAATCTATGTTTATCTAGGGGAAGGAGGGAATAGTGCAGGTAATTTCTATTGTTTTTCGATGTAATTATACTAGCACTTGTTCTCCTCTAATTTTCTGAATTAAGTCTTAGACATTAAAAAGAATTTTGTTGTACGGAGTTTTGGCAAAGGGGGAGAGGTACTAGTGACTACTTTTGTTGTCATGGTGAGTATATTCTTAATTCTGTTCGTAATTGGTCCTAAAGCGACTAAGAAAAAAGAAGAAAGAGATAAAATTGAAAAAGAACATAAAGAGAAAATGGAGGCTTTAGAGGAAGAAAAAATTGACTTGGACATTAATGGTACTAAAGTACGGTTACACAAGAAGCCTAAGTTAAAGAACAGCATCTATAGGATAAAGAGTGATCGGTAGCCAAAATTGAATTGCATTTAAGGGAGAATACAGTGATGGCAACAAAAAATTAAATCTAGTTTTATTTAACTACTAAGGGGGATTACTAATGTTTAATAGAACTAAAGAAGTACCAAAATATCAACAAATACATTCAGGAGTATATAAGTTTGAATTACCTTATGTTACAGGGCTATTTATGTCCACGGAATCAAATGAAGATAAGGTACGGGAAATACAACGATTTCCTGTAGAAGTGTATGTTCTTAATGATAAAGACATAGCAAGAGATATAAGCGCAAGATTTGTGATGTATGGTAATGGTAGTCGATCAGTAGGAGATCGTTATGCTCAATTGGCAACAATATTGAGAAGAGCTTATTTTACAGCACTATTTATTCCGGATGTTCCCCAAAAAATAAAATGGATTGAATACCGTGATTCTAAAAATACAGTACTGAATAAAGAAGAAATATTAGAAGTTGAATTAAAATGGGATGAAAAATCGGCATCTTATAGCTTTGTAGGAAATAGCTTCCTCGATAGTATATTTGACTGAAATATCAAATGGAGAAATTTTCATGAGGCAAAATCAAAATAGTTTCAATGGAAAATGTTCGAAATTTTTTAACCCCGCTTATATTTTATCTAAGCGGGGTTATGTTTTATGAATAATTTAATTACAGTCTATATTTTTATTTATCCGTACATATGCAATGTTCTCAACTAATTGAAAGTCTTTTTCTATTAATTGGGTAATAAATTCATTCGAATTGTTTTGCTTATCAATTTCCTTTAATAATACAAAATCACCTAATTTATTACTTTCCTCAAATGGTAGGAGCCTGTTTTCAAGTATAACGTTTAGGATACCTAATTCGATGTTAGAAAATGTTTGCTGCTTTGTTAATTTATCTGCTAGATGAAATGCAATTAATTGTTGAAACTTTCTAATTTCATAAGAGCGATTATAATACGTATATCTATTTGCATGTTCGTTAAGTACATGCAATAGATGATCAAATTCCATAGAAGATAAGGCGGAAATATCTTCAACTGGGAGTTTAGGTTTCTTTTTTCTTCCGAATGGTACTTTGATACGATTCATTTTTACACTTCCTTATTAGTATTTATCTCTTCCCACTCACTTTTTTCTAAGTAAATCATTTTAATTTGACGTCTAAGTAATTGGGAAATGGTTTTAGTAACTATGGAATCATTTAATGGATTATATAAAGTCTCAACTTGTTGGGGATTTTCCATTACGAATATAATATGGTGCTTTGATCCAGTGGCATGAACTATTTCTCCTAAACTATTTGCGATTAAAGGATTATCTTTCTTTATATGAGCGATACAGTTGGGTAGGAATGTTTCTAATAATTTGCTTGTTTCCCAAGTGATTTCTGGTAAAACAATATCTTTTGCAGTTTCCTTAGCTTTAGTGTCGCGATAAATTTGAATATTTCTGCGTCTTTGATTAGCAGTTGGTTCTTCTTTTTGTTTTTCTAATTCGTCTAAACGCTGATTGAATGCTGCAATGGTATCAAGTAAACTTTGTAACAATGTTTGATTAAGCTCACTGGAATCTACATTTTCATTATTTTTGATATTCGGTTGGATCGTTGATATTTCCTGCTCCAGCTGAAGTATCTTAACTAATGCAATTTCAATTAGTGTCGCTGCATTTACAGAGCTTTTTATTTTATACTGTACCGTTGTAAGCTCTTCAAGAATACTTGGAATCTTTGATAATGGTATTCGCTCAGCAAGATTTATAAAAGCATTATTATAAATGGCCACTTTAAACATGTCAGTTTTTTGAGATAGATTGAATATCATGAGGTCTCTGTAGTAACCAATTAAATCGCTTAAAAAGAAATCCGCTTGTTTTCTCTCTAGGATAGTTTGCAAGGAATCCAAAGTGCTGGTTAAATCTTTCTCAGTCATATAATGTATTAGTTTTTCAATATCCTGAATTGCTACCTTACCAACGACTGTTGCAACATGCTCAATTGTTACATTATTTGTTGCGTATGCGATTACTTGGTCCATTATGCTAAGAGCATTTCTTAAACCGCCTTCAGCTAATTGGGATATTAAATGTAATGCTTCGTCTGTAATATGAATCCCTTGATCATGGGAAATGAATTTTAACCTGTCAATCATTGCTTGAAGAGGTATATTTCGAAATTCGAATTGTTGGCATCTAGAAATGATAGTTTTAGGAACTTTTTGTGGATCTGTTGTAGCCAGTATGAAAATAACGTGTGCTGGTGGCTCTTCTAATGTCTTTAATAGAGCATTAAATGCTGAATTTGAAAGCATATGCACTTCATCGATAATATACACTTTATATTTCCCTGTAACCGGTGCTAAATGTACCTGATCTCGTATCTGCCGTATTTCTTCTACTCCATTATTGCTTGCAGCATCAAATTCTAGAATGTCCGCGAATTTATTATTATTAATATCACTCCAGTTGGCGCACTTTTGACAAGGCTCACCATTACTTAATGGAGCTAAGCAGTTAACACCTTTTCCAATTATTTTGGCCACAGTTGTTTTACCAGTACCTCGTGGTCCAGAGAGTAGGTAGGCATGAGCTACTTTTTCTAGTTTAATCGCATTCATGATGGTCGTTTTAATATGATCTTGCCCCACTAAATCATTAAAGCTATTTGGTCTATACGCACGGTATAGTGCAACATAATGACTCATTAATATTCCTCCCATAAATAACAAATTTTATTAAATGGCAATTCTTTTAAATGCAAAAAAGCAGCCAAATGAGTAGAGTTACTGTTCACATTTTCATGTGTTAACTCAACCCAAAGGGCTGCTTTTAATTTAAAGAAGAAAAAACAAAAAGTAAAAAAATATAAGAATATTATAACTCTTGGTTTGGTAAAAAGGAAGATTAAAAACTTAATGAATCGATTTGACACTCATAATTCCACATATTACTATTTAGAGGAGTTATCAGAAAATTCTATTGTGGAGGGGATTAAAAATGGGTGAATTAGTTTCGATTACAAAAAACGACGGAAAAGAATCAATAGATTTATTTAAACATTACAGTGAGTGTTTTGAGGAAGGAGATTCTATAGGTCAAGATAAAATATCTGATGAATTATTTACAAAAGTGAAAGAGGCTGTTTCTCAGTATTGGCTAGAATCTACGGAATCATTATCTGATGTTGTTGATTTGTACATTATTATTTCTTTAATAGAAAGTGATTCACCGAAACACAAGAAAATAGTTACACGTTTTTTCAATGACTGTAAAATTTTCTTAACAGCGAAGGAAAAGAAACAGGGTAAAAGAGGGAAAATCGATCGCTTGTTAAAAGAATATAGTAAACCACAAATGAAAGAAAGACTTCAAAAGAATTTAAAAGTCGCTGGTGAAATTGAGATAGCTCAATTACAAGCAGCATATGATCAAACAGATAATCAACAGAAGAAAATTAAAGATGTACAAGAAGTAATTGAGAAGTACGGAATGCATTTCACAATTTTTATCACTGCTTATATAAAAACTCAAGGAACAGATGATATGCATGATTTGTACTTAGAAGCTGCTTCATTCAGATACATTAACATTCTTGCAGAATTAGCAATATTTCATCAGGAGAGATATCCTAGTCAAGAAAAGGCTGAAGAGATTTCATTTAAAGAGGAGTGGAATAAACTTCAAAGTAAGTTAAACGAGTATGAAAAAAAGCTTAATAAACAAGAAAAAATGTTAAATAAATACAAAATGGAAAATGAATATTTGAAAAAACAAAAAATCTCATCAGATGCTAAGGCATCAAGAGTTGTTAAACAAACAGAGAGGTCAGTAAATGAATTGATGACTGAGTTGGCAACTGAGGAGGAAATCAAGTCAGAACAACATAAAATAGAAATAGAGTATTTAAATAAAACGATTGAACAAATGGCTCAAGAAATCATCCAATTGCAGAAAGAAGAAGAGCCGGAAGGAGATGTGCATAAGAATGATTTGGCAGGCAAGAAAGTGGCTGTAATTGGTGGAAATAAAGAAAGATACTATAGAGAGTGCGTTGAAAAATGCAATGCAGAAATTATATTTGTAGCAGAAGATCAGCATCGTAAGATAGATAGTGCAGTTAAAAAAGCTGATGTAGTCTTTTATCTAACAGAATTATTGAGTCATATATATCATGAATTAATTATTCCCGCCGCAGCTCGTTATAACACCCCTATCCGTTTTGTAAATAGTAAAGGTATTACAGCTTTTGAAAGCGCGTTAAAAAGATATGCTAATGAGTAAATTTAATGAAGGTTCGAGGAAGAAAACTGTTTTAGAAATTAAGTATTAAATTTGGTTATGTAACATGAAATATATAGATGCATTTAATGTTATAATATGTAATGAATTAAAGAGTACGTATATTTTTGACTAATAATAGTTGAGGGGAAATTTATTTGCAAACTCAATCAATGACTTATAATTTAAGTGAAATTAAAGAACGTATTAAAGATGAAATGTGGATTGTGCATCCGGAATATCGAAGAGGAGAAGTATGGAATTATTCAAAAAAGGCGCAATTAATTGATACTATTTTAAGGGGATGGTACATCCCACCTATTATTTTAATTAAGTCATATAGAGAGTACTCATTAGAGGTTCTTGATGGCTTTCAGAGATTAAATGTTATTTTGGATTTTCTTTCAGATAAACTTAGAATTGATGGGAATATAAGTCCACATAGTGAAGAAGTAATGGAGTTTGATGGATTAACATTTGAAGAACTTCCTCATTGGCAGCAGATGAGGATTTTGAATTACCACATTGGTATTATAATAATTGATGGATTTAAATCTGATGAACCATCTGAATTATTTAATCGATTGCACAACTCTTCAAGGATGTCACCTGCAGAGAAGCGTGATAATTTGTATGGACCTGTAAGGAAACAGGTTAAAGAGTTGGTAGAAGCTTTTGATATTTATGGACTAAATGAGAATACTATTGGATTTTCCAATGTGAAAATGACTTATGATGATATAGTCATTAGAATGTGTATCTATATAGAAGAAGGAACTTTTAATGTTAATTTGAATGCAAATATACTAAATGAAAGATATCGTTCTGATTTAGTATTCAAAGATAAAACATATAAAAAGATGGTAAATATAATAAGAATTATGGGGGGAATTATGGGGGGAATTATTGAGAATTACCCTTCCAGGAAAATTAAACTAACTAAAGCTTCGTTACTTAGTTGGTTATGCTTTTTGGCCTCTTTAGAAAGTAATATAAATCTCGATGAATTGGAAGCCATTTCTGATTTTATCTATGAATTTGAGGAACTTCGTTTGTTTTTAAAAAAGAAAGAAGAAAATAATATACTTACTAACCTGGATATTAACTTACTAAAATTGTTTAAACAAAAAAATAGTCTTAATGCATCTGGTACGAAATCAATTTTAACTAGAGATATTATTATTTGGTTCTTTTTCTACTCGTTTTTAAGGAACAACGGTTCTATTAATAATTATATGCATATAAAAAATATCCATTTAATTGAAGGCTTTATTAAATGGATTGAATTTGAGGCAGTTTATTATCAGGAAGATGTTTATTCTGCTGTAGATGATTTTATTATGGAAATAAATTGGGGTGTAATTGAGTGAGAACAGCTGCAACGGGAGATCATTGGAGAGCGGTATATAAACAAAGATATGGTACAAGTTTAAATAAGTTGGAGTTTAAAGATATCATAGGGCTTGAAAATAATAGTTTAGAATTTAATGGAGGAATTACAGCAATTTGCGGAGCAAACGGAGTGGGGAAAACTACCATATTAGCAGCATTATATGGTCTGCTTAATCCTGATGAGGTGCAAAATTCTAAATTCCATCTGGGAAGATTACAAGGATCACAAATTAGTGGTGACATAAATCATAGGGGTAAAAATGTTGAAAGAAAGCTTCAAGTTGATGGCGAATCTTTAAATGTACAAGAGGATGGTATTGAATTTCCATGTGTATGGATTGATTCATCAATTCATAGCCCTCAGCAACAAGAATTTTATACAAATATTTCCGAAATACAACGCACACTAGATACTATAGATCCCTTAGAAAGTGAAAAGGCAGAATTAAGGTTACTTTCTAGTATAGTAGGAAAGACCTATTTATCAACGTTAAGTTATGATATGGAAGAATTAGGTTATCGAGTACCGTACTTTAAAGTTAGCCTGTCTGATGACATTTCTTATGGATCTGAAGCGATGGGATTGGGTGAACTATCTGTACATTATATAATGTGGCAATTAAAAAGGTTAGAAAGAAATTCTATACTTTTACTTGAAGAGCCAGAGACTTATTTGTCTGTAAAAGCTCAGATACAATTACTTAATGTTTTAGCTAAGTATAGTGAGGAAAAAAGAATGTGGATTATTCTTACAACTCATTCTCCTTCAATCTTGAGTAGAATACCACCAAAGCATGTTAGATTCGTTTCGAAAACACGAGAGAAAGTTAAAATTACTACTCCAACTTCTCAAATGCAGTATCTACCTTCATTAGGAATTCAACCTAAAACAGTTGGTATATTATTAGTGGAAGATAGAGCAGCTAGGGAATTTGTGAGGGTGTGGATTAATAGATTTGCACCACATTTAATACATGAATACTTAGTAATTGATGTCCCTGGTGGTGTTTCAAAAATTGAGACGTTAATTGAAACATTTCCTCAACTTACACGTTTTAAAATTTTAGCATTGTTAGATGGAGATCAAAGGGATATATTCAATGGTTTTTCAGGTAAAAGAGTTAAAAAGAAATTATTTAACTGGCCTTATATGTTTCTTCCTGGAGAAAGTTCTCCAGAAGAGATGTTTAAACAAATTGCATATGATTTCATACCGCAATTAGCGGAATCGTTAAAAAAATCTGAAGAGGAAGTACATATTGCCTTTTCTATAGTGGAAGGGGAAGATCATCACGACTGGTTTGAGAATCTACATAGTCATTTAGGAATTGGTTACGAGCAATTGATGAAAGAATTATTTAATTTATGGATAGATGATTCTCAGCGTTTAGAAGATGCTCAAAGAGAATTTGATAAGCTTTTAAAAATATTAGGTTTAAATTAAGAACCTAAAAAATAAATTAAGGTGTACTATTTAAGGTTGAAAGTGTGAGTTTGGTGCTATAAAATACGAAGGTATATTGATCATTAATATAGCCTTGTAGATTTATTTACCTACTTACACTTCGTATTAGTTAGTGGAATGAAAAATTCAAACATCTCCAAATAGACTAACTACACTTGAAAATCGTCTGAATTTTTGTTATTATTTAGGCGATAATTTTTTATTTTGCTTAAACAAATACACAAGACCTTTCGGGTTATAAGAATTATTGTAAGCCTCTTACAATAGCACTTATTTCTTCGAAAGGTCTTTTTGTGTTAATAAAAATTAAGGAGTGGTAATGATGACAATAATTATATCTTGGAATGAAGTAATGCAAAAGCAACATATCGTAGGGACAATACTGAAAAATGGATTAGTAAATAATAAGGTTAATCATGCGTATCTATTTAATGGGGAAGCAGGTACTTTAAAAAAAGAGACAGCTTTATTATTTATTAAAAGCCTATTTTGCTTAGAAAATTCAGGGAGAATACCATGTAATGATTGCCGAAATTGTAATCGCATAAATAACAACATTCATCCTGACGTAGTTATTATTTCACCAGAAGAGGGTGGGAGTATTAAGAAGGAGCAAATTCATCAATTACACAAGGAGATCTCATACACATCTACTGAACTCTCAAGAAAGATTTATCTTATTGATCGAGTTGAAATGCTAACAACTAGTGCTGCAAATAGTTTATTAAAATTTTTAGAAGAACCAGATGGAAATACAACGGCCATTCTTGTTACAGAAAATATACAAAAGGTTATTGGTACGATTCAATCTAGATGCCAAATTTTAAACTTTCTAGATACACCTATGGGAGAATACGAAGAAGAATTATCTGCAGCAAATCTTTCTCAGGATATAGTAAAGCTTTTAACTCGTATGACAAATAATATAGATAAGGCTATGTCACTAGCAAAAGAGCAGTGGTTTATAGATCTACATTCGCAAGTAGCCTGCTTGATGAAGAATTTGATGGAACCTGCAGTCTATATAGAAATAATAAAGTTATTAAAATTAATAGATTCAAAAGAAAAAGAGCCAATTCTATTTAAATTTATAAACATATGGTTTAAGGATGTACTTTATGCTTTAACGAAAAAGAAGGATTTTATATCTTTTCAAAGTCAAATCAATATTTTAGAGATACATGCTGAAAAACTAGGTGTAAAAGGAATTGCTGATGCAATAGAGCTTTTAGAAAAAGGTTATATAAGAAGACAAGCGAATGTTTCGTTAAATCTTGTTCTGCAAGAAATGTTCATTAAGTTGCAAAAAAATGTATATATGGTTGCTTTGTAAGGGGGGAAATCTATGTGGATAGAACAGTTAAAAAGGATAATGGAAAGAAACCCACATATGAAATCAGACGCTTCATACACGGCTCTAGGCTATTCTAAGAAAGGATTTGGGGCATGTGGACACTGGGAAAAGTGTTCTTTAGGCAAAGGAGATTGCTATTTAGAACAGGTGGATCCTGAAGTACCATTGTATTGCGCTTGTTAACAGCGGAATCATGCAGATTGTAATACACAAAATGTCTTATCTAAATCATGTACCGAAGAATTAATGGAAGAAAAAGAAATGCAAAAAATCCTTAAAAAAACAAGTGGAATAGGTACTGTTGCTACGCGTGATGGTATTATCCATACATTATATGATCGTGGATATTTAGTTAATAAGAATAATAAGGTACTTTTATTAGAGAAGGGCCGGATGTTAATGGATGCACTTGGTGACAAGATGATTGTGTGTTCACCTGAATTAACGGCAAAATGGGAAAATGTTTTAGAGGCAATCTCAGATGGTCGAATTGATTATAAGCAATTTATAGGTAAGGCTGAAAAATTAGTAGTGAAGCTATTAAATGATATTGAACAAATCTCTAAATCATGGAATTTAGATTCTTCAATTAAAAAAATTGAAGAGGCTAAAAGGAAAGAGGAGGAGAAGAAGTTACTAGGTTCGTGTTTAAAGTGCGGTAGTCAAGTAGTTCTAAAAAAAGGTTTTTATGGCTGCACAGGATATAGTACGACAGGTTGTGATTTTCAAATTAAGGAGAAGATATTAGGAAAGAAAATATCTAGTGCACAAGTGAAAAAATTATTGAAAGATGGAAAAACAAACACGATTAAAGGATTTAAGAAAGGGGAGGACCTTTTCGATGCTGTGTTGTCATATAACATAGCAGCTAATAAGTTAGAGTTTAAAAAGCCTGAAATTAAAGAAAAGGTGGAAAAGAAGGAAAGAACCATTCAAATTTCAATTTTTAATCAAAAGTAAAACATTGAATCTGTTTTCATTGACGGAAGAAATGAGGTTTTAAAGTGGGGAAAGCATTATTTAATGTAATTGGAATAACACTGGGATTCTGTGTATTTATTACTGCGTGTTCAAAATCAGATACTATGCCTTCTAAATCTAATGAACCAAAAAGTGAAGTAGTTGAAAAGGAAATCAGCAAGAAAGAAATTAAAAAAGAGGATACCAAGACATATGAGTCGTTATTTGCTACTAATGCCCCGTTAATGATTCAAGAAGGACCAGGTAAATACGCAAAGGAAAGAGCACTATCATCAGAAGAAATGAATGAACTTAATCAGGAATTGATGAAATTACCAAAAGATTTAAGTGCAGAACAAATATATGTACAATTACTAAATTTACAGGCGCAAAGTTATAAAGAAGCTGTAAGTAAACTGGAGGGAATAATTCCTGAATTAGCGATTAAAGAACAAAATAATGACAATGTACATTCTATAAAACCAAAAGCTAAATCCCTGAATGTGGAGATCTTACTTGATGCAAGCGGGAGTATGGCTGGTAAAGTTAATGGTGAAGTTAAAATGGAAGCAGCTAAGAAAGCTATTTACAACTATCTTGATAAGATTCCGGACAATGCCAATGTAATGTAAGGGTATATGGACATAAAGGAAGTAATAATGAAAATGATAAAAGTTTATCCTGTGGATCTTCCGAGGTAATGTATCCATTACAGCCTTATAATAAGGAGCAATTCAATGCTGCTTTATCTAAATTTGATCCAAAGGGTTGGACGCCGTTAGCATCCGCTATAGAGTCTATAAATGATGATTTTAAAGAGTATACCGGAGAAGAAAACCTAAACGTAGTATATATTGTGAGTGATGGAGAAGAGACTTGTGGAGGAGACCCAGTTAATGCTGCCAAAAATCTCAACCAATCTAGTACTCATGCAGTTGTAAATATCATTGGATTTGATGTGAAAAATAGCGAACAACAGCAATTAAAGAATACTGCAGAAGCAGGAAAAGGGAATTACGCGACAGTAAGTAGCGCTGATGAATTACACCAAACTCTTAATAAGGAGTATGAAAAACTATATAAAGAATGGGAAAATTGGAAGATTGATCAATACTTCAGTCTGAATACGCAGTGGGCAGATTTATTTATGAATATTAAAAGGGCGCATATGGAGATTAATGATGTAATTAATAAAGAGCATTATAACTTAAAGAATAATATTTCTTACTTAAGTGAGAAAGAAATAATTGATAACCATAAAAAGCTCAGTCTTGAAAAACTTATTAAGCTTCGTTTTGATACACTAACTAGTTATTATAATGATAGGGAAAAGGAGTTAATAAATCTTATAACTGAAAATGAAAAGAAAATGAAACAACAATTGGATCAATCCAAACCATAATGGAAAGATGTTAAAATATAACTGGTTGATAATTTATTAGGGGGAATAATATTATGAAAGCAACTGGAATCGTACGAAAAGTTGATGAGTTAGGCAGGGTTGTAATACCAAAAGAACTCAGAGATACGCTAGGCATAGGGATTAAATCACCATTAGAAATTTATGTTGATAATGAAAATATAATTTTAAAAAGATATTCGCCTTATAATGCTTGCCAAATTACTGGAGAGGTATCTGCAAAAAATATAACTTTAGCAGATGGTAAAATTACTTTAAGTCCTACTGGAGCTAAAAATTTAGCTGAAGAATTAGAAAAATTTTTAGTAAAATAAGTTTAATATCCTAAGGGTTTCATTTGCAGTAAGTACTATCTGTAAAAATGGATTGTATACTAGGACAGAATGGTATCTTAAAAGATTGTGTGAATTTCTCATAATCAAGACCTAAAATGAATTGGCTTAGATAAATTAAAGGACATTACATATTAAATATGTAATGTCCTTTCTTATGTACCTAAAGTACACATTACTTTAGGTACATTTATTCATAATTCTCTTCTTTTAAACAAATTTCGATGAATGCAAAAATATTCTTTGCCTCGATAGCACGCTTTCCCCAGTCATGGTAATAGTATAAAACCTGTCCTGTTAACCCAACTTCAGATGGATCTGTATCAATGCAAAGGTAATCTCCGCCACCATTTTCTGCAATTGGAATCCACTTAGAATTCCAAAGAGCTGGTTTAAGCTCTTTTTCAATATCTGGCTCTAAATCATCATCCGGATCGAATTCTTCCTGTAAAAATTCCCAATTTGATATAATTTCAGAAATGGGAGACAGGGTCAAATTTCTTACAAATGGATTCACCCCTGGTTCCCAAATTTGTCCGTTATACACTCTGTAAAAGTTCTTCATTTCTTCAGGGAGTGTAAGCCCTAGTGTATCCTCAATAAGTTGGAAATCTTCATCACTTGCACCTGGCTGAAGATTTAACGATTCTTTAAAGTTACTTTCAGAATTTGAACCTCTTTCGATAATCCGTTGCCACAACCATTCAGCTTGATTTATCATGCCATTTATATGCCCCTTTTCGATGTTTGAATAATTAGTATTTTTATAGTGTTCAAGGGTATTTTAACATAAGTTATCCAATATATGTATAATTCGATTGGGTTATATCAAGATATTAATATTTTTGTATAGGGATAATAAAGATGTTTAAAAAATAAAAAAGTTCTTATTTTTGTTGTTAAATAAGGATTAAAGATAATTTTTTAATCGTGCTTTATTGCAATACTACAAAACAATCAAAATACCTCTTAATAATCATCAATTTATATATTTTACTTATTTAATTTATGTTATGGTTTCATATGTTAATTAAAATGCTTTTAAAAAGGAGTATACATTATGGAATCAAAGAAGCTAATATGTTTAGTGCTTCCTATCATGCTATTAGGGGCAGGTTGTGAAGCAGGAAAAGACTATTCTAAATCTAACAAGGGTAAAGAAGTCATGGAAGAACTAGATGCTAATAACGCTAGTTATGGTGAAGAATTGGATGCTTTAGGTGATGCTTTAAGTGATTCTGAAGATATACTAAACTACCTTTCCGAATCTGATGATTTGGTATTACATAAAGAAGAGTACAGAGAAGCACTTTATGACTTAGAGAGCATAGCTATAGAAATTGCAGACCTAAAGCCTGATAAAGAGTTTAAGGAACTACATAAAGATATAATTAAGTATATGGAAAAGTATCGAGAAGGTATAAACATACAACTTAAAAGAATAAACCCAAAAGATATGGATTTTCTTGATGGGCGATTAAAAATGAGTACTGCTATGATAGGATATAAACAGACAATTTATAAAATGGCTAAACAATACGAAGAAGAAACGAAATAAGTATCAAACTAGGAGTATTGCAAATGGGTAAAGTAGTTATTAGGATGGCTTCTCTTTATTGAATAAATCCTTTTTTAAAGTGGGGAGATTATACTAGATATAAAAAAGAAACGAAAGGGGATTATAATTTGCAAACATATACATGGAATCTTGGTGATGTATCACTAACATTTCACAACGGTACTATGGTTCCATTTCAAAAAGGGGAGCTTGCTACTACGACTCGTGACATGATGTATTTTTATTACGATGTTCTTCTACAAGTGCGTCAGGAAACGCGTCGTATCTTGGTTCGTAATCATCCAACAGCGCATTATATTACGGACGCGATTCATGCGATAATCCATCACCCAACAAAGACAGAAGGCTATTTGTTAGAACATACAAGAAGTATTCCTGATTATTTCCGTAAAGGCTGGTATCATCAAATGGAAATTGCTGATTTATTCTGGCGAGATATGTTTATTCGTCTTGAAAAGTATCAGTATGAGGTAAAGAAATCATATGAAGACACGGTAACAGAAACTACAGAATATAAAATAACCATTGGTTCCATACCAACTGATTCAGAATCCAATAGTAATTTTGTTTGGTATATTAATGGGGTAACGCAGGAGAAATTAGAAGAACTTGCAACAATCGTTCAGAATTTTACAGAGGATATCATTCAGCTATACAATCACGGCGTAGAAAAGGAAATAAGATAACATAAGAATAGAGGGGAAGTTTTGATTTTGTTTTTTTCAAAACTTGCTCTCTATTCTTGTTTTAATATAAAGGTCACTTGTAATAACTTGACCAAACTCTTTTTTACATCTACATGAGAGTATTTTCGTTATAGGACTGTTTACGTCTAAAATAACGTTGTTTAATAAATGAAATAAATGACATTGAATTATATTTCTTTTCAATATGTGACAGGATACTTAGATAATTATCTATTTCATTGTTATAGCTTTCATTTTGTTTACTTAGAAATGTGAAACATAGCTCAGATATTTTACTTTCAGTATTTATACAGAACTTTTGAAAATCATTTTGCTCTATTTTTAGATTAAAGAAACCGTTTTTTACGATAAATCCAACTTTAGTATAAAAACCTATTAGATACTTTTCATCGAAGGCCGTACTAATCATTCCATTAAAGCGGAGTTCATAACCAGGATAGCTCAAATATGTCCATCTGTATATGGAGTATACCATAGCAGTACCAACGCCATTTCCTATAGGGGTTGCATCTAAACTTGTAATAGTAATTTCAATTTTTTTTTCAGAATGCTCTTTATGAATACGACATGAAGCAGTTCCAACCCTGGAATTATTCACAATGTCGCGGAATTCCATGTCGAAGGAGATATGGTCAAAATCACATCGTTCTGTAATGCTAGTAAATGAACATTTTAATTTCTGGCCATTGGTAGTCATAATGATCGGAAGTGTAGTTAACATAGAAGAAATTACACCCTTTCTAAATAATAGTTAATCCCGCGATTTGTGATTAGTGAAACGCCTAGCATAAAATTGGGCGAAGTAAAGAAGTTAGGCGGGAGATTAGCTGCTAGTAAAAGTTTAATGGATTCAGTTGAATATATGATCTTAACAGGCATATAAATCAAATTTAATATAATAAAAAAAGAGCCATGTATGAGGTATGGCCCTTAATAAGTATTAAAATGTTTCTCCGTGTTCTCTCATTACGTAATGGATAGAGCTATCTTGTACTTTTGGTGCAAATGTTTCCCCGTGTTCAGCATTTTGTATTGTGTTGTTTGAAGTAAAACCAAAAACGGCTACTAATCCTAGAGTGATACCTAAAACTTGAATTACTTTCTTCATTATTTTAGTGCCTCCTTTTTACGTAGTTTTTCTTCGGCTTCGTGTGACTTAAAGAAATATTGGTTTGCTTTATCTTGCTGGTTAGATGAGTAGAATTTTAAAGCCAATTGTTTCGAATAGTCATGAACGAACCCTAATAAACCTTCTTGTTCAAAGTACTGAATTCCTTCTGAGATTGTATTTTCGGACTTTTCTGTAGATTCTTTTGAGTTTAGTGCGCTTAATATTGAGAAGTGGTGTTTATATTCCGTGTTATTGATACGATTACATGCTTCTAACCCAGTTTCAATAAATTTTAATGACTCTTCTGTATTTCCAAGTTTGTAATTTTCTCTAGCAATAAGGAAAATAGCTTTATAACTCTTTTCTGGAGTATCGATAGCTGTTGTTAAGTTTCGTATAGCTGCTTCTGAAAGATCCTGTTCAGCATATAGAAAACCTAAATTATGTCTAATTTTAAGACCTAACATGGTATTGTGTTTTTTTGTAACGATATCTAAAGCCTTAATAAAATATTCTTCCGCATATTCATATTGTTTAAGTGATGTACATGTTAATCCAAGGATATTATTACAAGCTGCTATATTAAGATCATATCCTGTTTCAGGTTCGTAGAATTTTAAAGCGCGGTTTGCATATTTAACTGCTTCTAAAGGGTGCCTTACCTGATAGTAAAATGCTGCTGCTTTATAATAGAATTCAGCTTTCTCAATCTCATCAGGGATATTTGCGATTAACTGTTTGGCTTTATCGAAATATTCACCAGCCTTTTTATATTCTCCAATTTCTGTATTATGAATTGCTTTAAAGAAGTTATAGTAGTAATTCAAAAGTTCTTCACTTGGTTTATTAAAATCTTCAATTTTTTCAAGCGATTTTTTAGAGCCTTCATAATCCTTGTTAAGCATATTATGTCTAAACTCTAATAAAGAGTAGTATAAAAGCACGTTTTGGTTTTCTTCAATTTTATCAATCTTATTTTTTATTTCTCCAAATAAATTAGTTGATTGTTCATGATCAAGTTCGCGAATAGAGTCATGCCAGTTACTTAAAAGCTCTGTAATTTCACTTAATGTTACTGTTGCTGCTCCCATATAAAACCCTCCTATTATATATTGTGCGATTTCTCATTATTGTATCAAAATTGTTAATATTTAGGTATCTAAAAAAATATTTCTCAACAATTTTCTATTGACTTCTTTGGAAAATAGTATTGTTTTCGGGTTTTTTAGACTGTAACATCTATAAATAAAATTAGAGCATTTTCATATAAAGATTATTAACCTTAGCAGAATGAAGAGCAGGGGGATTAAATATGACCTAGTTTTGAAATTTACGCCTGGTTCTTTTTTAGAATTGAGAATAGGTTTTTATTTTTTACTGTCACTTAGTTTCGTAGAATTATTTGTATATATTTAAAGGGAAGGACATGTTACCGATAGTAACCTGTTAGATAAAGAGTTATTTTTATTATTAAAGGGGGGATCTGTAGAAAAGTGAATCTAGTTTTGTATGCGATTCTCATGATAGTTATAGCAATAATGTTTAATCTAGGAATTCTGTTTTGGGGAAGAGTAAGGAGAAATTATAAACAGCAACATTTGCATAATACTAATCTTAAGAAAAGGGAGAAATGACATTTGTCTATTTTTGATAGATTATTATTTTTTTATGTTTTAAGCATGGTTGCTTTATTATTCTGTGATGTTTTAGGAATTAATGTGTTTTTTAGTTTTTCTACAATGATAATAAATATGGTTTGTTCATGTTGTCTATATATTCATTATGTGAAAAGAAGGAATAGAGAAGTCCATTATGTTATTTAAAAGTAACTGGTAGAAATTTGTGAACATACTTAGTAGTCAATTCTGAGAATATTAATTGTGGGGGAAAAAGATGAAATGGGGAATAGAAGCAATAAAAAGTTATGAATTAAATTGTAATGGTTTAGAACGTTTTACTTTTTTAGGGGAAGAATACCAAAGTACCAATTGGAGTTACTTATCCCTCTCTCATCTTCAAAATTTCCTGGAAACATCGGGTTTGGATAGAGATATGATTTTAGAACTGCTGCCAATTAATTTTAAAGGCATTGTATGGAATTCTCTCGAAAGCGAGGACCTGGAATTTCTAAATACTTTAACTAACCCTAATAGATGTTTGGAAATTTTAGATAGGTATAACTTAATGGATTCTGCAGCAGCTTATACACCAAGCATGGAATATAAACTGAGATGGTTAAAAGAGCGCTGGGTGAAAGGATATTATGTTTTCGCCAACTGTTAAGATAAGACTTGAATAATAGAAAGGAGGATACAATTGAGAGGCCCAACTCATGTAGCAGCAGGAGCAGCTTTCGCTTTAATTGCACATAATTATGCGGGAATTGGGGATGACCCATATTTATTAACGGCCACATCAATAATTGGAGCATTAATACCAGATATTTGTCATCAAGGATCTACTTTAGGAAGAAAAATACCTTTATTATCTTGGGGGATCAATAAAACTTTTGGTCACCGAACAATAACACATAGTCTAATCTTTTTGTTTGGTATAACGGCATTTCTTAAGTACCTAGTTCCCCAGTACCCCATAATATATATAGGAATGTTTATTGGAGTATTAAGTCATTTAGTGTTAGATGCCCTTACTCCAAGTGGGATTCAATTGCTTTATCCTTTGAAAATGAAAATAAGATTTCCGATATATACAAGAACAGGAAGTATGATTGAATATATATTTTTCTTTTCACTTATTGTAATTGACATAACTTTAATTGGAGGCTCTTTTTAAATTCACATGAAAAATAGGATAGAAATAAGGCACTCGAACAGCTATTTAATGTTCAAGTGCTTTTTTATGTAGAGTCTACATTTTAATTAATTATGGGTAAACTTTCTATCTTATTTATACAAATTATGATATGGTACAATATGTTAATTAAATACAATTTTTTCTAGGGGGATGAGGCATAGTGAAAGAAAAGAAACTAGTAACGTTTGCGATACCGTTCATGCTATTGGCAGGTTGTAGTACCGATAAAACAGACGCAAAGCCAAAAGAAAAAGTAGAATCTAAATCAGAAACGAAAGAAAAGCTGTCAAAAGAGAAGTATCCAACTCGAATGACTGGTTTATCCTCTGAGTTAGTGCAGAAAATTACAGTAATAACTGAGATAGCTATGGATAAAACTAAAAAAGAAACTGACTTAAAGAAAGAAATTCTAAAAGAAGAGTCTGAGTTGCAAAAGATTATCGCTAAGTTTAAGAAGATAGACCCACCAAAAGAGTTTGAAGACGCTCATAAAGAGATTTTAAAAGCAGTAGACTGTTATAGTGAAGCCTATGCACTTCAAGTAGAAATTTTGAAGGGGAAAGGAAAAGTAACAGACGAAGATAGAGAAAAGTCTAAAAAGTCAATGGACTTGATTAATGAGGGTAACAAGTACTGGCATAAAGGATTCGAACCTATTGAATCCCATAATGAAAAGGAAGCAAAAGCCTTAGGTTTCGATGTAGATACGAAGACCGACTCTAAGTCGTCAACTACTTCTGATAATGGTAACGTACAAATATCCGCAGACGGTAACGAGTTAATCGGTTCTTGGGGTAGTTACAAAGGTTCTGAGTTTCGTAAGGGTTTAGACTTTAGACAAGATAAGTCATTCACGGCTTATGATGACACTGGTAACTCTTCTTATGAAGACAACCATATGACAGGAACATGGTTATACAATAAAGACAGTAATAAAGTAACTTTGATTCCTACTGAGTTTGTTAAGGACGGTAAGAAGATAGATGCTAGACAAATGAATGCGGTAGTAGATTATACTGTTGAGTTCTTGAGAGCAGGTTCTTTAAGAATGGTAGATAGTAAAGGTAACAAATTAGAAGTAGAGAGACAGAAGTAAATATTGTTTGAAAAGAGGGCCATTACTTAGATTATAATAGTGAGCATCACTACACCTACTTTTTTAGGATTGATTGGGATGTTGGATTTAAAAAGCCTTACTACTGTAAAATTAAATGTAGTAAGGCTTTTTTATTTTATAAATATGTCATACTTTTTGTCCATTAAAAAGGAGAGAATAAGAAATTGACATGAATTAAAGTTGTAACTATAATGGTTACGATTAAGGGTTAACTATAATCCAATAGAGAATTAGATTCTATCTCGTATTTAAAGAATGGATAAGTTGTACTAATCAAATTTACGATGGTCAAATACTTTAAAAAGCTACATGTTTCAACGTATCCTATTTGGAATCCTCAGTATTGAAAATTGTAAACATCTACAAAAAGTTAACAAGACTGTTGTATGTAGAAAGAAACCTTTTAAAAAAGGTCATAATATACATAATAGGTTGCACACATTTTAATTAGTAGGAGTTGTGCCACTATCAAGGCCTTTTTAATAGAAGTATAAAAAAACTCAAGAAGGTGAGTCCATTGCGTAAACATGCATATGTGCAATTTTATGTATTGCTATTGGCTTTAATAGCTTATATAAGTTTTTGTGTTATATTTTTATTTGTTTTTCCGAATCTTTATTTTGTATCAGATTTTAATATCCGGCTATCATCTTTAGTTGTTGAAACTACTGTATTTATCTCATTACTGTATTCTATATTATCCAGAAAAATTAAGTTAGGGGTATTCTGGGTTTGTATTACTATTGCGATAGGGTGTTTCTTGATAGGGAATTTCATATCTGCTTTTCAAGTACTTAATGTAGAATTACCAATACAAAATTTTAATATCTCTGATGTATTTTTGTTGTTTTTCTTGTTCTTCTTTCTCTTTGCGTTCTTTTATAAAATTATGATGGAATGTAACAAGTGGGAGAAAGCGTATTTACTTTGTGATTTATGCATTGTTGTTACTGCTATTTTTACATTAGAGTGGTACCTATTTAATAAACCATCTGCAAATATCTTATTCTTATCAATTGGAGATGTTTTTCTCTCATTTATTTTTCCGATTATAGATTTATTACTTCTATTACTTGGAGTTACACTAATCTTTCGACCTGCTATTTTCAATGCAAAAAGTAAATTGTTTATTTTTATCCTAGTATTAACTGGATTGGCTATTACGGACTACTTGTATTTCTACTTACAGGATGATTTGTCAGAGCGTTCAGTTATATTTTTAAGGTGTTTGTATAGAGTTTTACTATTATTTATCGCTATTGCTGCTACAATCCCAAAGAATACGTCTTCTAAAAGAAATTATTTTATTATTAATCCGACATTTGGAGAGAAACTTCTTGGTATATTCCCTTATCTTGCAGTTGCAGTCTTAATTGGCTTTACTTTGAAAGAGCAAACTTCTTCAGCTACATTAATTACGGGAAATTGTATTGCTTTTGTATTTGTACTGATTCGTCATACAATCGTACGAATGCAAAACAAAGAGTTAACTAAAACATTAAAAGTGTTTAATAATCAATTAGAACAAACAGTATCTCAAAGAACAAGGGATTTAATAAATAAATCTAATGATTTAGTAAAAAATCAAGAGAGATTTAAGTCATTATATGAGTATCATCCGGATCCTATTTTAACGATTGATTCAAACGGTATCGTATTAAATATAAACCAGGCTGGAAGTATGTTATTAGGAAAAGAAAGTGCTGTATTGATAGGGAAAGAGTGCTTCTCTATTTTTTTAGATGAAGATAAATCTGAATTGGAAGCAGCTATAAAGAAAGGGAAACGATGTAGTTCATCTTCACTACAGTTACGTGTGAAAAATAACAATGAGAAAGATATACTCTTTTGGTATGTCACTATAGTTCCTATTATGATAGAAGGACAAACCTTTGGGAGCTATGTAATGGTAAAAGACATAACAAGGATGAAACAACAACAGGAAGAGATAAATTACCTTGCATTCCATGATACGGTGACGGAGATTGGAAATCGTATATTCTTCCAACAAGAATTAGATAGATCTATTAAGCGTGCACAAAAAACACAGGATAAGTTTGGGCTCCTGTATATTGATTTAAATCGCTTTAAGACTATTAATGATACATTGGGTCATTCGATTGGTGACAAGGTTTTAAAAGAAGTTGCCAAACGTTTTAGGACATGTCTGTCACCGACTATTCCTCTAGCAAGAATAGGTGGTGATGAGTTTGCGATCATTGTCCATAACCAAACAGAGCAACAGCTATTGGATTTGTGTAAAACTCTATTTCGTATAACTGAAGAACCATTTGTAGTAAATCAGCATAGTTTTTACTTATCTCTTAGTATAGGAATAGCAGTGTATCCATTTGGAGGAATAAATACTACTACACTTTTACAACACGCTGATATCGCTATGTATAGCGCAAAGGAAAAAGGTAACAATGCTGTTTGTATGTATGACGAGACATTATCTCAAAAAGTAACTCGTCGATTACGATTAGAACAGGATTTACCAAACGCAATTGAAAATAATGAGTTGTTTTTATTGTATCAACCACAAATTGATAGTAAGGCAGGTAAGGTTATTGGTGCAGAGGCTTTAATACGTTGGCAACATCCAGAGCTTGGACTGATTTCTCCTTTTGAGTTTATACCTATCGCAGAAGAAACGGCGCAGATTATTTCAATTGGGAAGTGGACGTTACAGAAAGCGTGTCAACAACTGAAAGAATGGCATTCTGCGGGCTTTTCAAATCTAAAGATGGGGATAAATTTATCAGCTATAGAGTTTGAACAGAAAGATTTTGTTCAAACCATTATATCTACCATAGAAGAGATAGGAGTACCTGCTAATTCGATTGATTTGGAATTAACAGAGCGAATAGCAATGGTAGATGAAAAGGAAACCTTATCGAAGTTAAAAGCATTAAAATCATATGGTGTACATTTATCAATTGACGATTTTGGTACAGGTTATTCTTCATTAGCGTATCTGCCTCTTTATCCAATTGATACTTTGAAAATTCCAAGAGAATTTGTTAATAGGATCGGAACTTCTACTGATGGAGATGAAATTATACAAACCATTATTTCACTTGCTCATACTTTAAACATGAAAGTGATAGCAGAAGGGGTAGAAACGAAGGAACAATTAACAGTGTTACAACGTAATGCATGTTATCTAATTCAGGGCTATTACTACAGTAAACCTGTAAATGAAGATGAATTTATCGATTTTTTAATTGTAATGCAAAATAAATAAGTGAAAAATTGATATATGTATGAAGTAAAGTGAAAAGACGTTCTATCCATATGGATTTGAACGTCTTTCTTATGTTTGTTTTCAGTAGTTATGCAGTTATGTTTATGTTTCAGCCTTTGAGAGTAAAATAAGTATCTATATTCCTTGTGTTAGGGATGATTTTAAAAATATTTTATTTATTCCATCCCTATTTGAGTTTTACTTACTGCTAATTTTTGACCATTTTTTTCAATGAAACTAACGGTGAAATTAGCTCCTGTGCCACCTTTTACATTTTTACTCCAACTAGCAGTATACGTTTTTACATTTTTACTTGTAGAATCAGATTTGATGTCAGGTTCGCCATATTTAGCAACTAGATCCTCGTATTTATCTCCGCCTTCACCAGTTACAGGATCACCAGTTTTAATAGTATCCACATCGGCAACCGTTATCTTCTTTTTATCGTCCTTTTTCGTTTCTTGTTTTTGGTCTTGTTTTGCTTCTTTCTTAGCCTCTTGTTTTGGTTCATCTTTCTTTTCTGTAGAAGCTTTGTTTGACGAATCATCACAAGCAACTAGACTCATCGCTAAAGCACTTCCTAATGCAATGGTACTCAACTTTTTGAACATGTTTAATTCCTCCATTTTGAAAATTGTAAAATTCCACAGATGATTATACCAAATTAAGGTAAATGGTGATGTCGTATTCTGTCGAGATAAGAAAAAACAATAACGCAAGTTCTACCGTTCACTCTAATTGGTAACAAATCTTTATTTGAAGTGTATTGGAAATGCTAATATATATCGTTTTTTCTAAGTGTTAAAATAGAGAAAAAGGAGGTTTTCACATGGGAGATGTAATTGGTGATGTATTAGGAGGCCTCTTTATGTTCATCCCTTCAAAAAGGGGAAAAGTCATTCGTAAAAATTTTAAGCTTTTGGAAAAAGAAGTGTGGTTTAAAGAAATAGAGCATAGATATGGTAGGTTAATGGTTTTTAACCATTCTATTAGAGATTTTGTAGCAAATGAGAACCTAGAGGATATCTTAAAGGATGTTGAGAAAACTCATACATTTCTTCATGAATTAGAAAAACTACTGCAGCAAGAAAAGATTTAATTGATGTAGTAGTGAAGGAATGTTTTATCCGTAAAGGATACTTCAAGGGTAGAAGTCTAAGGATATAGGTTTAGATGAAACAAGAAATCAATTATATGAAAAATTGCTTTATTGATTGATATATTCAGCTCTTGGAGAATTATTTCTTGTTTAGTGGATAGAATGATTCAATTTGCATGAACATCGTCAAATAGAGCAAATCAAAAAGGGAAAATTGTTTTGTGAAGTTGGAAGTGAAAATCATTGTCTATTTTTTGAGCCATTGAAAATAGCGTCAAGTTCTTACGTAATATATTAGAAGCTTGGTACTGATCCATACAAAGAAAAGACACCAAAGGCGTCTTTCTCCGTATGGAACCATCTTAAGTTTAATGTTAAGCATAAGATTCCTAACCAAAATGATTGTTGCAATTTAATATATTTTGAATACATGGATGTGTGCATTTCTATGACAAATAGATTATGCACTATTATGCAAGTTAGTATTTTATTGATAATCATTTTCATCTGAGTTACTATTATAACTAGAATTATAAGAAGGACTATCATACCTAGAGGAATCTTCATTTTTGTAACTAGAAGTGCTGTTATAATTGGAGTTACTATATGAACTTTCAGAACTTGAACTATTAGAAGAGCTATAATAGCTAGGGGAACTGTAGTCGTCATAATAGTCGTTAAAATCATCTTCATCATCCAAATCAGAATTTACAACTTTATTTGTATTTGCTTTCTTTCCAACTGATTGAACTCTATAAGACGCATTCCTTTTTTTATTTTGTTTTCTTTTTCCATTGCCTTTAGATTGCAACGAAGGTGTATACGTTATAGGTATTACTCTAGATAATCCCCTTACAAATAATCGAACAATACATACTAAAATCCACATGCAAATAATAAATACAAAGACATAAAGAGCAATGTTGTAAATCATATTGTTTATTGTATCTATCATCGCACCCTTTGAAATATTAAACATAAAATCAATCACCGCCATTTTTCTATAAGTTTTATATTAAAAACGTAATATTAATCTAAATAGAATTATAAAATATTTTTTCCGCTTTTTATATAAAAAATATGAATTTGTTACCGCGGATTAGAATTAAGAAAAAGACACCCTGAGGTGCCTTTCAATGACCTTAGTATCATTTTTTAGTGTGAAAAGGTAAATTGTATACAGTTTGATACTCTCGCTGGATTATTTCATTTGTATATAAATTATTTTAAACTTTTTCTCATTTTCATGCATTTGAAATTTAATAGTGAGGGATAACGCTACATGCCCATCAACTTAAGAAAAATAAATGTCCCCCAAATTATAAAAGGAACAAATTAATTTACTCCTTTTTTACTTGAATTCCACATGACATTTAGTATCAATGATTCCAAAAGCAACTTTACATGGGAATGGATTTTTTCCTCTTGAAGCATCAAGCATACATGAAAGCACCCAATAATCCAATTCTAAGGGTAAACGGAATACTTGGATACTACTATCATCGTTTTTTACTGTTACGATTGGTGTATTTACCCTAGTTGTAGTGAAACCGTCCGTTGTTATTATTGCTACTGCATCATTATTATGAAAACCCGTGCTTAAAACCTCGTAAGTTATTCCATCATTCTCATTAATAATCATAGGTATATTTAAATAGGGATAGTTATTTATATTGTTATGAATAACTGTTCTTGCTGTATTCTTTCTTATCTGATTCCCTTGCATTTTATACACTCCTTTATAACAATCCAAACGTTTAAATCTATTCTATTTTACATCCAGTATATCCGAAAATTGTAGTGTCAACTTATTATAGAAAGCATCCGTACATATGATAGCGCTATTTAACGGATCTATATCAATGATGGTCATATAGTTAGTAAGTAAATAGCCGCCTTCATAATATGTAATTAGTATTTCTTCTTCGGATAATAAGGAACATAAAAGCATGTTCTCAATCAGTTCTTTTTCTTCAGAGGTTAAAATGGGACGTGCTATTTTATTTTTCTCTTTGATTATTTCACGTATTCCGGCGAATTGTTCTGGCATTGCTGCGAACGGAGACCATTTGACCATTCCTCTTCCTTTTGGCATATTGGCGTTACTCATGATTTATGTCCTCCTATTAGTGTGTTTCTGTGTCTAGCTGTAGCGCTATGCGTGTAGGAAATCCCTCGTAAAATACTGTTTTTCCCAAACTTTGTGCGTATTTCATCCATTACTTTTGTCAACTTCACTTCTTGTTCTCGTTTTGTGACATCATCAAAAAGAGAAATTTGTTCTTCCCCTTCTTGAATTAGGTTTGTTAAGGATATGTTTATGCTACGAATGGGTTCACCAGTATATTGCTGATGTAAAAAGTATGTACAGATATGATAAATATCCATTGTTAAATTTGTAGGACGGCTTAAACTATGTGTTTTTCTAATGCCACCTGCATTATCCTTGCTATAACCAACAGAGAAATGAACGGTTCGAGCAAGTTTGTTTTGTTGTCTTAATCGATAGCAAACTTCTTCGGTATGTTCCAGTAGGATAATTGGAAATTCTTCTATTGTATAATCACGCATTAAAATTTGGCTTTTTCCTATAGAAGTTGTAACCGGAACATATTTCTCTGAAATTCGACTAAAATCAATCCCATTACTATGTAAGTGTAATTCTTCTCCAATCACACCGAAGCTTTGTTTTAAATATTTAAGAGGATAATTAGCTAAATCTCCAATAGAATGTATTCCTTTTTGATTTAATTTTGTTTCTGTTTTATGCGAAATACCCCAAAACTTACTCAGCGGCCGTATGCTCCATAATTTTGTAGGTATATCTTCGTATGTCCAATAAGCGACTCCGTCTTTATTTTTCTTTGCTTCAATATCTAAAGCTACCTTACTCATCAATAGGTTAGGTGCAATCCCGATTGTGCATTCAATTCGTGTGTGTTCATATATTTCACGTTTAAACTGTAATGCAAATTCATTTGGATTTCGGGCAAATAGATGGATGCTATCGGTAATATCCATAAAAAATTCATCGATGCTGTATTGATGAAAGTCTTCAATAGGAACATATTGTAGAGCTAACTTCGTTATGTAATTGGAGCACTTAATATAGGTTCCCATAATTGGATTCACAATAAGGATATCTTTTTGCCGAGGAATCTCGTATAGCCTTGCCAACTTCTTTACTCCCATTGCTTTTAAAGGTGGAGTTGCGGCTAAAACAATGGATCCATTCCTATTCACATCACCGACTACAGCTAATTTTGTATGAAGTGGGTCTAATCCCATTTTGATGCAACTAACAGAAGCATAAAAGCTACGAAGATCAACACATAAAATGATTCTATTCGGTAAAATTGAATAGTCATACATCATAATTCCTCCTAACAACAAGAACGTACGTTCTCATTATACACGAACTTACGTTCTTTTATGAAGTGGTTTTTGAAAAAATATTTTATTATATGAATTAAAAATACGCAGAATGAAAGAGAGAGGTAGCGGCCTAATGTAGTTGGAGTGTTTAGGTTATAAACAGTGTTATCTACATTAGGTAGTACAGGAAGAAAATGATGGGAGGGAAGTTCTTTAAATCATTTTCTAAGTATTTGAAATATAAGTGTTGACTGTAATTTATTACCTATGCTAACATATAGATAATTTAATTTAGGCGGTGGATATGTATTGGACTCAGACGTTGACTCGGATAGTTGGCTAAATAACCTCGATTTTCTTAGAGTACCTCTTATTATTTTGAGAATGTAGATTGTAAACAATCTTATATTACACGCAGTTAATAAATAGTAAGTAGGGAAAGTGAAAATATATTAGGAGGTGAATCCTTTAGTTTTTACAAAACTAAGGGGATTAGTTGGACATATTTAATTTAATTATGGTAGCGGTTTTAGTCGCATGTACCGCGTTTTTCGTGGCAATTGAGTTTGCTATTGTAAAAGTAAGAGCATCAAAGATTGATCAATTTGTATTAGAAGGAAAGAAGGGTGCGTTGGCAGCTAAGAAAGTAACGTCAAACCTGGATGAATATTTGTCGGCTTGTCAATTAGGTATTACAGTGACAGCAATGGGACTAGGGGCATTAGGTGAACCAACCATTGAGAGACTTTTATATCCTTTATTTGATAAGTGGAATATCAACCCTTCCATTGCAGGTGTATTATCTTTAGGAATTGCTTTTACTTTTATGACGTACTTACATGTTGTAGTTGGTGAATTGGCACCCAAAACATTTGCGATTCAAAAGGCTGAGAAGGTTACTTTATTGCTTTCAGCTCCGCTTATCTGGTTCCACAAAATCATGTATCCGTTTATTCGATTGTTGAATGGCTCTGCAAGGATGATAACAAGACTATTTGGTTTAAGATCAGCATCAGAGCATGATGTCGTACATACAGAAGAAGAATTACGATTGATTCTTTCGGAAAGTTATGAACGTGGAGAGATTAATCAAGCTGAATATAAATATGTAAATAATATTTTTGAATTTGATAATCGTATTGCAAAAGAAATAATGGTCCCTCGTACAGAAATTATAGGACTTCATGTAGAGAATTCTTTAGCGGATCATATAAATATAATCCGTAATGAAAAGTACACACGCTACCTTGTATTTGGAGAAGACAAAGATGAAATCATCGGCATGGTGAATGTGAAAGATTTCTTGATTCGTTATATAAGTAATGAATCAAAAGAATTTAATTCTATTTCCTCGTATACGCGTCCAGTAATTGAAGCAATAGAAACCATACCAATACATGATTTATTATTAAAAATGCAAATGAAACGTATTCCATTGGCTGTGTTATATGATGAATACGGTGGCACAGCTGGTTTGGTAACAATTGAGGATATATTAGAAGAAATTGTAGGCGAAATCCGTGATGAATATGATGGTGATGAGCTTTCACCAATTCAACAAATGAATAATGATCATATTGTCGTAGAAGGTAAAGTGCGTATTAGTGAAATAAATGATTTGTTAGGATTACATATGAATGATAGTGATGTTGATACAATTGGTGGTTGGATTCTAATGCAGAATTATGATATCCAGGAAGGACAAACGTTATTTAGTGAAGGATATGCTTTTACAATTCTTTCAAAAGACCCCCACCAAGTTAAGCGTGTTGAAATACAAAAAGAAATTTTAGAAGCAGCAACTGTATAGTTGCTGCTTTTTATAGGGGTAGCAGAAAATGAAAGCAAAGATACTTGTAACATTAACCTTACCTGTTATGTTATTAGCAGGTTGTACAACCGAAACATATGGACTTACACAATCAGAGTTCAGACAAGTAGATAAAGAGTTTAAAGCAGATAAGATGATAAAAGACATGAAACAGTTGCATTATAGCGATGAACAAATTGAGAAACAGCTAAGAATGGCGTTAGCACAATTAAAGTATGAAGAGGAAATGAAGAAGAAATGAAGAAGAAAGAGAATGACAAGTACAAGGGTATAGAGACGGAAGAAGACACCAAGAAAGACAAGAAGAAAGAATCAATAGGGGACAATGAAACACCCTATGAAAAGAAAGCAAAAGAAAAAGTAACGGTAGCGGAAGAAAGATATCCGTATGAGATTGATTAAACAAGGGTAAATATATTAGTAGGGTTAGGTGAAAAAGCCTAGCTCTTATTTTAGGGGGATATTGCATCAATGGAGCGGGTTATACAAGAGTTTTTTTCTTCAAGTAAAAACTATAAGGTTCAAATAATTAAAAGGAAGGATGGTCTTTACACAACAGAAGCGTATAGATGGATGGAGGATTGTGGATATGAATTTTGGAGTTATATATCACAAGGATTGACTTTGATAGATAGTAAGGAACATGCGCAAAAGATTGCTATGGAACAACTAAAGGAATGTTCAAGGGATGATTATTAAAAATATGCTATTTTATCTGTAAAATTATAAGGAATTATGATGTTTTATGAAAATATAGAAGTGAATTTCAATTAATCTTATTTATCTTATGCGAATTATAAGTTATAATAAAATTGGGTGCAAAGATGCACTATTTGAAAAAGAGTGCAAGGCAAAAAGGAATTCGTAAAGGATTCCTTTTTTGTTTTTTAGAAAATGAAACAACTTTGTAAATATCTCCATCTTTTTTTAGTATAAATGAACTTCTACTTTATAAACATAAAAGGTTTTTTGGGGAATTGCCATATTCCTGTAACAAAACAAAGGTATGTTATGTGTGTTAAATATAAAGAGAAAGAAGGAAAAGTTGTGAAAAAAGTTTTGCCAATTGTTGCGTTATTAGGCATGATGAGTTTTGGAGTACAGGAAATGAATGTAAGAGCTGATACATACCACAAGGGCGATTCAAAAATTAGTTTTTGGGATTCGAAAAGAAAGGGTACTAATTTCATGAATAGTACGTCATTACCTGAAAACTATAAAAGTGCAAAAGAAGCTAATATTGAATATGTACGTTTAGCACCTGATAAATGGGCAAAAGATAAAGATTTTCTATTTGAGGATAAACCAGATACTTCTGGAAAGGATTTTCTGATAGGTAATGCAGATAACTATCGGGGATTAGTAAAGGAAGATCTAGAAAAATTAAAGGCGGATTTAGATGCCGCACAATCACAAGGAATGAAAGTCGTTCTTACAATGTTATCCTTACCTGGTGATCGATGGCGCCAATTTAATAATAATAAGAATGACGACAGAATATGGGAAGAAGAGAAGTATCAAGATCAAGCAAGTCAATTTTGGAAGGACCTAGCTTTGGAACTAAAAGATCACCCCGCGGTGGTTGGTTATAATATTATAAATGAACCACATCCAGAAACAGCTAAAAATAATAGATATAATGATTTTTGGACGGAAGATTACGAGAAATGGTATGCAAAAGTGGAGGGAACGACAGCGGATTTAAACAGATTTTATCAAAAGGTAATCAATTCCATTCGTGAAGTAGACCAAGAAACACCGGTTATTTTAGATTCAGGTTTATATGCTACTCCATGGGCCTTTAAATACTTAAAGCCAGTAAAGGATAAAAAAACGCTTTACGCATTTCATATGTATGAACCATATGAATTAACGAGTCAAGGTGAAAAGAAAAATAAAGAATATCAATATCCAGGATTAGTAAAAGTAGGAGACTTAGAGAAACCTGTAATGTGGAATAAGCAGGGATTAGAGAAGTTTTTGAAGCCAATTCAACAATGGTCTAAGAAAAATCATGTACCATCTAATCGAATTATTGCAGAGGAGTTTGGAATTAACCGTACTGTTCCAGGTGCTACCCAATACATACAAGATCTTATTTCTATCTTTAACCAAAAAGGATGGCATAAATCATTCTATGCATTCCGTGAAGACACATGGACAGGGATGAATTATGAATTGGGAACAGAAAAAATAAAATGGGATGAAGAGGGTAAACCGATGCGTCAAGATAATTCAATCTGGGATGTAATAAAAAAAGATTTAGAAACGCGTAAATAGTTTAGAATATTAGGCTTAAGGACTAAATGTAAGCATCTAATTCAAATAGAATTAGATGCTTTTTATTTCGAAAAAAGGTGGAGTTGAATTAAAGATTCCATCTTTTCTTTTGCATAAAGAGTACCAATCAGGTTTATTTACAACGAAAAATAAGATTTTTAGAGAATAGCTTAGAAAAAAATTGTGGAGGTTCAAACAAATGTGGTCACAATTGTTTAAACCTTTAAAGTAAATAAGTTTTATGAATTTTTCGTGAGATCCCAACCTTTAAATGTTGTAATTTATTTACTTATTTCCCCAATTGGATATATTTCTCTAATTGGATGGAAGTTTAGAATACAGAATCAAAACATAATAGGCTGTTATCGATGAGTTTATCGTAAAGTTGTTATTTAATGTGTCATCAAATAACATTTATATACAATAATACATAAAGAAAAGGAGATATTTATGAAAAAATATAGAGTAATAGACACAACTTAAATAGTATGAATAGTTTAGATTGTAAAAACATGAAGAAGAAAACAAAAAATCCTTAAGAGTAATAAGGAAAAATGAGGGAGTTAATATGGGGAATAATTCAAAACATAAAACTAGAAAAATACTTGCAGCTACTGCTACAGTAACTATGCTTGCGATTGGAATGATTTCTTCATCAGATGTCTTTGCGGAGCAAAAGGAGCAGCAAAAAAATTTATCGACATCACTGCAAAGTGAAAAGTCAGTTAAATCAGAAAATAGAGTATTTATGGTCCCAGGAAAAGGGGATGTTGAGGTACTGAAACAACAGGAAAGAAAAAATATGGCATTTAGTCCATATGAACCAACTGGTTTATATGCAAAGCCAAATGAACAAATAAAGATTAATGTAGAAGGTAATCAAGATATTCAGGTATATATTGGAACGTATTCGTATGATGCTTCTTGGAGAGAAGATTCTAAGATAAAATCATTCACATTAAAACCTGGTATAAACACAATCCAATCTCCAAATGGGGGGCTGATTTATTTTTATAATAAACAACAAGGTGGTACCATTCGAACAACAATCACAACAGGTGGAACGACTACGCCTTTCTTTGAACTAGGAAAGCATACGAAACAAGATTTAATAAACATGCTGGACCAGTATCCTAATGCACATGCAGTGGAGTTAAAAGGCGAACGTGTATTAATTACGGCCAGCCCTGCACGTGTTAAGAAATATTTGTTGGGTTCTAATACAGATCCTGTACAACTCTTAAAAAAGATGGATGAAGCTACTCGGATTCAAGACAAAGTAGCTGGATTATCTGAAGAACAAGTAGATAAACATTATGTTCATTACGTAGAAGAAAATCATTCTCCTGATTATTATATGTATGCAACTTCTTATCGAACAGCATATGTAGGAGATGCAATCCAATACGTGTTAGATATTAATAAATTTATAACAGATGGCTGGGGCCCTTGGCATGAGGCAGGACATTTGAGACAACAATCGCCCTGGAAGTTTTATAATATGACAGAAGTACAAAATAATATATACAGCCTTTCTGTAGAAAAAGCATTTAATCAACCATCCAACTTAGAGAAAAGTGGAATTTATCCAAAAGCATTTCAATATTTAGAACAAGTGAATAAAAATTATGATGAAATTAGCGATGTTTTTGTAAAGCTTGTTATGCTTTGGCAACTACAGTTAGCGTATGGAGAGGATTTCTATCCTAAATTGCATCAATTGTATAGAGACATGCCTTCAAGTGAACTTCCACAAACTGATGAAAATAAAAAACAATTATTTATGATTTCAGCATCAAAAGTAGCCAAACAAAATTTGATTCCTTTCTTTGAGAAGTGGGGATTACGTCCAAATAACGATACCATTCAAAAAGTAGCTGCATTAGGATATCCAATTTTAACAGCAGAGATTTGGAAGGGTACGGATTCTAATCCAATTAAACCAGATATGCCTAATGTAAATAATATTTTAGAAGGAAACCAGTTTGCATGGTCACTAAAAGGAATTAGTGATTTCGAGTTTGCTAAAATTAATTTCAATAAATCGACAGAAGAAATGCAAGTAGACTTAAAAGCAGGCGTACCGCATCATTATTTTAATGAAACATATGCGAGTATTAAAGTACAAAATGCAACAGGGAAAGTAGTATACAATAAAGACATTTATGGAAATAAACAACAAAATGCTGAATCGCAAAAAGTTTCAGTCAAAGTAGGAGATTATATTGAGTTAACACATCTAGAAGGTGTGCATAGAGCTACTCTCACAAATGTAGATAATAGTAAACAAGAGAGCTTTGGAAAAAAAGCCATGTACGAAGTTACAAAGGATGGCCTGAAAAAAGTAAATCAAATTGTTAATCCAAAGCCAGATACAGAAGCTCCCACACAGCCACAAGGATTATATGCAAGCAACCTTACTTCTAACAGTGTAGAACTAAAATGGAATCCTTCTACAGATAATATAGGTGTAAAAGAATATCAGGTATTGCGTGATGGACAATTGATTCAAACCGTACAAGGAACGACATTTATTGATCAAAACTTAACAGCTAATAAGGAATATAAATATGCAGTGAAGGCTGTAGATGCAGCTGGAAATACATCAATTCAAAGTGAAATTCTTTCGGTAAAAACCAAACATCAAAATGTATCTTATGAAAAATGGGATCCAAAGAAGGCATATACAAAGGGCGATAAAGTAGAACATCAAGGGACAGTGTATGAAGCGGTTCAAAATCATCAAGGAAATGGTGACCCGAATTGGATATTTGCGTTATCTTTATGGAAACCACTTATAGTCAAATAACATGTAAGAATCAGATGTGAAGATAGAAAAACATGAAATTGGGGCAGTATTTTAAAGATTTACTGGATGTTGCTTGAATTTTGATAGATTTCTCTACTAAGTTATTAATAAAAATTAGAAAAGGATGTAGATTAGTGATTAGTCAGAAAACGAAGAAAAGATTTAATAAAGTTATTATAATGACCGCAGCATGTAGCATGTTTTCTATGTTTGGAACGTCTATTTTGCAAACTAGAGCTGCAACACATTCAGCTGCTCCAGCAGTTTATGTGAGTCCCCAAAATATACCTGCCTCAGATATTATTAGTATAGACTGGTCACCAGTTCAGACACCACCTTATACGTACTGGGCTGTACACAACTGGAATGCAGGTGGTGAAGCTGGAGGGTATGCTGGTTTTCAACAACAAAGTGGGTTTGATGAAAATGGAAAACGTACTTTACATTTTGCCTTATGGGATCCAATTTCCTCTAAAGAAGCAATAAAGGCCGAATACTTATCTCCGAATTCGCAAGCTGGACCCTTTGGAGGAGAAGGAACAGGAATGAAGGTTCAAACAACTTATGGTTGGAAAGACTACAATTGGTACACAATGACAATGCGTTCATGGCAAGAAAATGGTCATACTAAATTTGGACAATGGATGAAAGATGTAACAAAGAATAAATGGCATCAAATTGCAATTATGGACTTTCCGGTTGCTAATGTTGCATTTAATCATGGATTTGGAATGTTTCAAGAAGACTGGGCTGATAGTGGACAGAATGTTCGAGAAGCGCGCCTGAAAAATGGTTATAGCCGAAAATTAGTTGATAAACAATGGAGTTATTGGAATAATCAAAGTATTTCTGGAACGCATGATAATACTTATCAATATGATGGAGGGTCTACTTCAGAATATGTATGGGTCAAAGCAGGAGGTAATACGCAGTCTACTATTGGATCAGGAAAAATATTCACGCTAAATCAACCTACTCAACCTGAAATAGGAAAACTAGATTTTGATATTCAATCTATATATTATGAAAATGAAAAATTAAATGTATCTTGGAAACTAAAAGAAAATAGTACACCGCAATTTAAGGGGAAAATTGAAATTTATAACAATGAAAATATGACGGGCCAACCTATTAACGTAATTAATGATATTAAATCTTATCAAAATGGAATCAGTCAATCTATATCATTACCAACAAATGCTTATGCAAAAATTGTATTAACGGATATATTTGATCAAACTGTTGAGAAAAAGGTACAAATCAAAAATGAATCTCCAAACATTTTTGAAGGTAATGAATTTGCATGGTCGCTGAAAGGGATTGGAGATTTTGAATTTGCGAAAGTAAATTTAAATAAATCAACAGAAGAAATGCAAATTGATCTAAAAGCAGGTGTACCACATGACTACTTTGATAGTACATATGCAAGTATTAAAGTGCAAAACACATCAGGTAAAGTGGTCTATAACAAAGAGATTTATGGAAACAAACAGCAAAATGCTGAATCGCAAAAAGTTCCAGTCAAAGTAGGCGATTATATAGAGTTAACACATCTAGAAGGTGTACATAGAGCTACTCTTACAAATGTAGACAATAGTAAACAAGAGAGCTTTGGAAAAAAATCCATATACGAAGTTACAAAGGAAGGCCTGAAGAAAGTAGAAAAAATGCCAGAAGCAACAATTTTAGATGGAAACAAGTTTGCATGGTCATTAAAAGGATATAGTGATAGAGAAATTGCAAAAGTAGATTATGATAAAACGGTAGAAGAGATGAAGGTAAAACTAGAAGCAGGTGTACCACATTCCTATTTTGCTAGTACGTATGCGAGTATTAAGGTCCAGAATTCTTCTGGTAACGTTCTGTATAATAAGGAAATCGTGGGAAATAAACAACAAAATGCTGAAAGCCAAACTGTGCCCGTCAAGGTAGGGGATTACATTGAATATACCCATATAGAAGGAGAAGCAACAAAGGAGAAAACGCGAGCAACTTTAATTAACCTTGAAAATAACAAAAATGAAACCATTGGAAAAACAGCAAGATATCAAGTTACAAAAGAAGGCTTGAAGAAAGTAGAGAAAATGCCAGAAACAACGGTTTTAGATGGAAATCATTTTGGGTGGTCTTTAAAAGGATATAGTGATAGAGAAATCGCAAAAGTAGATTATGATAAGACAACAGAGAAAATGCAGGTGAATTTAGAAGCGGGCGTACCACATTCTTACTTTAATAATACGTATGCAAGTATTACAGTAAAGAATTCAACCGGTAGTATTTTGTACAATAAGGAAATCGTGGGAAATAGACAGCAAACTGCTGAAAGCCAAACTGTGCCCGTAAAAGTGGGAGATTACATTGAGTTTACCCATATAGAAGGGGAAGCAGTAAAGGAAAAGATACGCGCTACACTTATTAATCTTGAGAATAATAAACAAGAATATATAGGCAAAAAAAGAACCTATCAAGTTACTTCAACGGGATTAAACAAAATAGAATAACATGAAAAACATTCTAATTATTCGTTAGATGCAAATAGTCGTTCATTATGAACGTCTATTTGGCTTTTATTTAAAGAAAAGTGAAATGAAAATACTCTCTCTTTTGTATATACTCTCATTGCCATCAACTACTACATTTGTTTATTAGGGGGAAAAAATTTAAAAAATGTGCTTGAAAATTGATACATGTTTAAGTGCTATAGATTTGAGAAAAAAGAAACAGAATAGTAAGGTATTTGTTGATAAACCCTCTCAATCATTACAATATTTTACATATTTGGTATGATATATATGAGTGCTATGTATATTAAGGGAGGAATGGGAATGAAGAGGTTCATAACACGTGCAAGTGGTAATACAATCTCAAAAAAGTTAGTTTTAATGATGTTGCCGATGGTTTTAATGATATTGATGATTACACCATTGAATGATGTATCGGCAGCGAATCTATCAAAAGTAGGTTCACTAAAAGGCGTGAATTTATTTAATGGAAGTTGGACAGTTGCTATACAGGCAGCAAATTTACAATATGTTTCTGCTGAGCCTTTGGGAAATGTAACAGCAAATCGTAATGTAGTTAATGAATGGGAGAAATTTGAATTAATTCCGACTGGAGAATTATATACGTACGCTTTAAAAGCCAAAAGTAATGGGAAGTATGTTTCGTTTGAGCCAAATGGTAGAGTAGTAGCAGATCGTACATCAATTGGGGCATGGGAAAAGTTTATCTTATATAATGGTGGAGACAATAGGATATATGTATTACAAGCACTCAGTAATGGTAGGTATATATCAGCAAATGGTGGTAGAGAATTAACAGCTACTAGTTATGTAGCTGGAAGCTGGGAAAGATTTGTTATTGTATACTTCTAAACTTTGAAGTGTTATATGTCTAAATGATAATGGCATGTTTAGTATGTCTGAATGTCTAATACATTGAACTACTCACCACTTAACGCCCTTACGGACTTTTTGAAGTGGGAGATTCCTGCGAACACCGGTGTATCCACCGGTTATCTTAGCAGGCTCTACCCGTAGTCCCTACGGTGAGAACATAAGTATCTTGTGCGTTAACGCACCACACTCCCTACTTTAGCTTGGTTTTCGCAACTTCGGCAAACATGGGGCGATAGAACGTTGAAGATTTTACGGTTGCAACGTTTTTCTGCAACCAACCTCATATCTTCAGTTTTCGAAGAGCAATCTGTATAAGTAAATGATAACAAACATGTTGGCTTATGCCAACCGACATTCATCTCCCACCTAAAATTGGTGTTTCACACCTTCACATTTTTGAAGAAGGAGTCTTCTGTCGGAAAACGATAAAGTGTTAAGTATTTAATACAAGTGTATATTAAAGTGTAAAGGGCTGCAGGTAATTAGCAGTCCTTTTTACATGTTAAATAAGGACTTACTGAGGTTATAATGAAAAGAAAAAGAACCCTATAGGGTTCTTTTTCAAGGCATATTAACAGTAAGGAGAATCATGAAATGCTACTTCAAATCTTTATTAGGGGAAAGATTTTGAATAAGCTTAACATACATCTATTTTTACATAAATGTAAGATATAGTAAATTGATAATATTTATACTTACTATTACCAATATTCAATTAACATAGTTAACACTATTTGTGTAGTGTTAATCGGTGCTTAGTACAGTATACATTTAGAAATCTAATAGTAGATTTCATTTGTTAAAAAAGCTAATAGATATATTATTTCAAATTCTAACTAACATTTAAACGGTTTTAATTGAAAATGGTTGTGTATTAACTCTTATAAGCCAATAAAAGTGAAGAAAATACACAAAGACCCTGTAAAAATACAGGGTTAAGGGAACACATAGTTTCTTAGAATTATAATAGCATATATTCTTTGTATAGCTACATGAGGATTTTGACAGAATTAAGAACAAGATAGAAAATCTGTAAGAAAGCAAATATAGTGCTGGAAATGTGATTTGAAATTAAATTATAGGCCTATTGAAATAGGTGAAAACTCTTGAATACCTTGATTAAATTCCTTCTAAATATGAGGTTTAGATTAGAGGGATAATTGGATCTTACTGAAAAGGAAAATATTTTTCAGGTTAAAAGAAGAAAAGACACCTTTTGGGTGTCTTTTCTTTAGGTAAACAGTTCACATATTGCTGAATTAGATACGAAACCATAATTCGAATACGAAGTAAATCTTAACATAATCTGAACTAAAAAATATGTAATTTTTGTTAAATAAAAAAACATGCACAAAAATTGTGCATGTTTAATAAAAAGCTATGTCTTGTCTATGTAAATATATGTTTGGTTTATACAAACTGTGAGTATTTTTAAGTAAATTATTTGTTTATAAACAAATATAAAGAGCGTCCTGGAGGACGCTCTTCCACCCAAACTTACAATGAAAAAGAATCGTGACATTGTATGCGTTTTTTTTCTCTTTGTGTAGTCTTTCAAAAAAAAGAGCGCTTTTAAAGGCGCCCAATGAACAAGATTTATATAAAAAAGGTGCACAAGATATGGTATGTATGCTTCTTAAACTTGGTGCAGATTTAATACAAAATCCTTATTTGAAAACAAAAAGCCCTAGAATTAGGGCTCTAGGGCTTTTTGTTTTGGTATTCTCACATGGTTTTTCAAAAAGAATAGAACATATTGAAGATAACATGTGAATGTTTCATAAATGTATCAAAAAAATGAACAAAATTGCTATTGCAGAAGAAGCAAAAATGAAGTTTCTAATACGTAAGTACGTGAAAGGTATTATTTCCAGTGGATAAAGTGCGCATGAGACATCCAATCATTATTTTATCGGGGGAAAAGAATATGTTATGAACTCGGTGGAATGAAAAAATGAAAATTTTACTTTTAGATTGAAACTAAACAAAAACGCTATTTTGTAGAGCTTTAATTCCATGAGAAAAGAGCACTTCATAAAAGTGCTCTTTTGACCAAAAACCATTTTGTAAAAGAGAGGAATACGTAATATCATATGAATTTATTTTTAAATGTGTTTAAAATCGTATAAAAACTTCTTTTTGCACAACAAAGCAGCCAGCTTAATTAGCTAACTGCTTGTTGTACAAAAAAAATTAGACCCTACAAGTAAATGATATGTAACTTTAAGTTATAACTATATTATAAGCAGAATTAAACATGTTATGCGGTAGTAAAAATAAGCTTAATCAAACTTTCATTTTGTATTAAGTTGGAATATAAAAAGAGCACTTAGTAAAGTGCTCTCGTGACGAGTCTCATTTTATAACGACTATTTTATAAAGAAAGGAACTCAGGATATTATATGTGCGCCAGTCAATTGAGTACCTTGTACAAATAAAGAGCAGCTAATAAAAGTTAACTGCTCAAGTTGTATTATGAGTAGTATTGTTAGAATATCGAATTTTATCCGTTTAATAAAAAAGCAGCTAGCTAAAGCTAACTGCTTGGTTTATGGAATATGGTTTGAAAAATGGGTTGTCTATAGTATTGAAGGAATATTGAGTTTTATTAAAGTGATTATGTTATATGTTTGACGATATAGTCTTTTATTAGTAAAAAAGCTACAAGGAGAAACATTACGTCAATCGAGAACCAAAACACACCTTTTTGAGGTTTTTTAAACTCTGATATTATGGAAAACATTAAAAATAAGGCAACGACTATTACAATACAGACTTTAATCATATCAGGCATTTATAGCACTCCTAACATCTAATCATTTTTATTATATAGCTATTTCCAATATTGAGGAATTTTAAAAAATGTTTTATGAAAATTCAAACAAAATAATCCTTTTGAAATTATATAGGTACAATTTCCATTTGAGCAGTTTTTTGAATGTAATAGGGTATTAAATTAATGAAAACGCCCTAAAATGGACAGTAAACCGTTCCATACGAAGGAGTGAGAGGATTGACTAATTTAAAAAAGAAGAAATTAAAAAAAGCAATTTCTCGTCGCGCAAAGGCTATACAAAAATATGAGAAAGACAGATTAGATAAAGCATGGATGAATCTTTTCATGCAGTCAAGTATCATAAAATAAATTCAGTCCAGCTAGAAAACTAGAGGACACCAATTCATTAAAGCAGCAATGAAAGCTGTTTTAAGAATAGGTGTCCTTTTTTATAAGGTATTCTTTGAATTTCTATTTATACTAATATAAATAAAAAATGAATAATCTTGATATAACATACAAAAGATTGAACAAGAAAGGGCAATATCTATAATAAAATTTAGAGGTAGAATTATGATTGAAAATTTAAAACGACATCCTCATTATGGCCACACTTTAGCTGACCATCCTATGGAGCATCATCGACATCCATTATCACATCACGGTCCTATTGTACATGTTAAAGGAATCATAAAACAAGTGGAAGAAGATGATACAAACCCTCAAGGGGGTACTCATCAACATATTATAGTTGATCAAGTAGAACTTATTGATGCTCAAGGATTACCAGAATCATTAACCGTCGATACCATAGTATTTTGTGCAATTCGTTATGGAGATAATTTAGGAATAGCAAATCGTATCCCAGATTTAGAAGAGGGAGAAGAAATTGAATTACAAGGTGAGTATTTAGATAAAACTACTGCGACACCAAGCGAAGGTAATCCAGGGTATGCGGTAATACACTTTACTCATCGCCCTGTAGGGTTTATTAAATATCATGGGAAAGAGTACAGATAGAAGTTTGATTATCAGAAAAAAATAAAACTAATTTTTAATCTATTGAATGGAATGTATCACATGTAAGTAATAGATTCCATGAATTATTTTATTACTAATAAATATTTTATATTTAAACGTCGCGCATATCTTTACTCGAACTTTATGGGTGGAATAGTTAAGGAGGAATCATAGATGAAGAAGGAGCTAAAATTAGCGTTTTCTGGAGGTGGATTTAGAGCGACCTTTTATGCATTAGGGGGATATAAACGTTTAGTTGAATGCAAGCTAGATCAATGTGTAAATAGTATTAGTTCTGTTTCAGGTGGCAGCATTACTGCCGCTGCTATTATGCTTGCTTTACATAAAGGTGGATCATTCCGTAATGTAAATGATTTTGAAGAACGCGTAGTAAATCCATTGGTAAAATTAGGACAATTAGACCTTCGTACAAAGTTACTCACGAACTCGTTTACAAAACAAGCATTATCTTTCAAGTCCATTCGTGAAAAATGCAGTAAAGCCTTTCCGACAATGTTAGATAAATACTTATGTGAAGGGGTAAGAATGAAGGAATTAGAAAATTCTCCTATAAAATGGTACTGTAATACAACGTGTTTAGATACAATGAGGATGTTTTATTTTTCCAATCAAGAAATATATGGAACACTTATTGGAAAATCACTTGATTTTGATGATATTACAGTCTCTTATGCTGTTGCGACCTCAGCTGCTTTTCCAGTTTTATTTGCACCTATATCACTATCATTAGAGGGAAGAAATTTTAGTGATCCAGAAAATAGGATGCAAGGCAATCCTTTGCTAAAATTTGACACGCTCTGGTTTTCTGATGGAGGAGTATTTGATAATATCGGGACTGAGCCAATATTAATTTCGGATGGTGAGAACAAAAACAGTAGTTCCCCTTCAAATACAAAACATAGAAAAGAGCCCATGAAATTTATTCCCGACCCAGATGCAAGTATTGATGAAATTTACCTTGTTTTAGATGCTTCTGCATCTGAGAAATTTTGGAAGGAAGATGAAGTACCTTCACATTTTGAATTAACTAAACGGATTTTAGATACATCTAATAGTCAAATTGTAGTTTTAAGGAGAAGATTATTAAAAACCTTAGATTACAAAAAATATCCAGGATTGCAACTTATTCTTAGTAAACCTATTCAATCTTTATTCGAAAAGAATAATAATCCTTTTTATAATGATAAAACATCTTTACCTGATTATAAATTACCAACCCGTTCTAAGGAGGTTGAAAGTCTGTTAGCTGGTCTTCGTACTGATTTAGATAGCTTTCATGACAGTGAGATTAATACTTTAATGCGTGCAGGCGAAATAAGAATGGATATCGCGTTAAGATCGTTATTACCTGAGTACATGGAGAATATAAATACAGTGCCTATTCCTGTATTTGCTTCGGGAGATATGGATGGTCTAGAAAAAATATTACGCCGAGGTGGAAAACATAGGTTTACCGGAGGATTTTTTGAGAATGTTCATGATGAAGATAAATTTTAAAACAGGGAGATCTTCTTATAGACATCTCATTTATATTTTTAAATTACATTCAATGTAGAAAAGTAAATTGTAATTATGGAGGGAATAAAAATGAATTATGGCGTTCTAATAGGAAAAGTAGAGGATACGCATCCGGATAGAAATGCAAATAATCATCATAATCCACATTATGAGGTGAAAGTTAAGACAGAACAAAATAAGGAGTATAGTGTTAAAATAAATGTTCGTTCGAAAGAAGCTAATAGTCCAGATTTGTTATACTATGCCGATGAAGATTTTAACGCCAAATCAATTACAATACTTCCTAAAATGGAATCGGATTTTCATAAAATTGATTATCATCAAGGTATAAATCCTGATATAGCATTAGATTATATTAGGGGTAATTTGTTTGATCCTCATAAAATGCAAGTTGTTAGTTTTAATAAGCCTGGAGAGAACAATGACTTGAATGAATTTATCGATAAAAATATGAAAAAGGCAAAAGAATTAAACGATTCCGCTATTATATATGTCTATGGTACAACATTTCCAGGTGGTATAGATAATATACATATGATGCAAGGGAATAGTGAGATAGAGGTTAAGGAAAATGGAACTTGGCATGATGGAGGTTTTTTACTGCACTTTCCAACTGAAAATAAATGGGTAGCATATTTTTTAGCATTCCAAAGCCAATCATGGTGTACAGATGAGAACGGTATGCCAATGCCTGACAGTGTTGATGAAAATGGTTTTCCTGTTAAAGGTTGTCGATATAATGACACAGATATTTAATAGTGATGTTACAATTATGATAGTCGGGTCCCGACGTGATAAGAAATCTAACAGTACAATCCATACTGAAGGATTGAATTTTGTAAGGTGAACAAAAATAAAATATAGTCCGGCTAGAAAACTAGAGGACACCAATTCATTAAAGCAGCAATGAAAGCTGTTTTAATGAATTGGTGTCCTTTTTGTTTTGAAAAGGGAGATGGAGATGGGGAAATGAAGGGGTTAAGAGATCAATTACGTGAATGGAAAAAGAAATCGAATCAGACAAAAAAGAAAACTAAGAAAAAACGAAAAGAGAAATTAAGCACTCGTGAAATTGAGTATTTAATGAGGATGGATAGACCTTGTTATGAACCTAGACGCGGAGCATTAAGACAAAAGTAATAAAAAATAAAAAGGAGTGGTCTTACATGACTAAACAATTATCTTTCTTATCCAAAATCGATAGAGTAGCAACGTAGAAAAAATGAGAAGGTGTTCTGGAATGTGTACGTTTATATAGGCAGTTTGGAATGACGCGTGAAGAAATGAAAGTCACTCCTTCTTATGAAATTAGATATCACGGACCTACAAATGATGTAGGAAAGCCATTAGAAGATGTTGCGATGGATAAAAATGTAAATGGTGCAACACACTCTAAAGGCTAAATGTTTTATATCATAGCAAATTCAAAGTTAATTGCTGTGAAGTAAAGAGAAATTCACTTTTATAAGGAGGAATATTCTTGTTTGCTATTCTAGTTTATCTGACTTAATAAATAGAAAATTATCGTAATTTTTGGTAAGGAAATTATCAAGATTTTTCATAGAAAGTTCCTCTAAAAATATTATCTGAATTTTCTGAATAAATAGTGAGGACGTTTGTTTTTATATCAATAGTGATCAAGTCTAAGCAAATTCTAATCAAAAACATAGTCTATCTTATAAAGCAGTGAGGCAGTTCTAAAATAAGATGAGATTTACTTTACTAGTTTTCATTTCATATAGTAAGTAGGTTTGATTCAAAAAGACTTCTTCACTACTTTATAAATTTTAAAGGAAAGGTTGATGAAAATGGCAGAACATCATGAAGATGAAATCCGTACTTTGTTACGCGCATTTCAATTAGTAGGAGCAAGAGTTGTATTATTTTTACCTTCATTCCACGTAGAAGGTCTTATTACTCGAATCGGAGAAACTTTTGTTACGCTTCGTCGTGGTAATGGAGAAGGCGTAGAAGTAGAAAGTAATGATAATGGAAATGCACTTGAAAATCCTAACCAAATTAGTGTAAAAATTAGTAGTATTTTATCAGTTAGTGATGATCGAGGAGCGTAATTAGCAAGCTTAAAAATGCACTAGGTATTTGTAATCCTAGTGCATTTTTTTAATATTATATAAAATTTGTATAAATGATTTATCAAATGAAGAATTTGAATTTAATTACATACAAGCCTAGTGATAGTGCAATTACCTCAAATATAAGTAATATTAATATTTTAGGTAATTGCACTATCACTTTTATACAAGTCATGTTTACAATATAATACAAACTTTTATAGGAGGGGATTATATGTGTAAGTTCTGTTCAAATCAAAAAAATACTCAATTTAAATTATTTGATATAAAACCTATCCCGTTTTTTATTCCACCAAAAACTTTTGCATATTCATCGGGGCCTCAGGAATTACCTGATACTTCAACAGAACGAATAAGGTCTCAAGAATCACCTGATACTTCAACAGAACGAATAAGGTCTCAAGAATCACCTGATACTTCAACAGAACCAATAAGGCCTCAAGAATCACCTGACACTTCTGTAAAACCAATAAGACCTCAAGAATCCACTGATGCTTCTGCAAAACCATTAAAAACCCCAAAATCCTCTCGTGTTTTATTAAGATTAAGTGATATTTTTAAAAATCCACCAACCCCTAAAAAATTCATACTATCGCAAGATAATTCGCAATTATTATATAGTCAAAAAGAATCTCATTACCAAATAGATACATTTAATAATATTGAAATAAAAACAACTGAAATTAAAAAATTACTATGTGATTATCAACTAACCAATTTGTACATTATATTATTTTTAGAAGATATTCATATCAAAGGTTTTATACTGCACATTAGCAAAGATCTAGTTACTATTATTGGACCAAATATAAAAGTAGAAAGCAATTCAACAGATAATCTTATAGGATCACCAAACAGAATTAACGTAAAAATTGACATGATTCAAGGGATTGGTGATGTAGGAGCTTCTCTCTCTAGCTAAGATAAATTTGTATATCAATATGGATAGTGTTTATGTATTCGTATTGATATACAGTTATTACGGTAATGTGAAACCAATATTTCTTTTTAAATTTGCATTGAATCTATTAGTTCTTGTTCAAGTGGTTCTTATGTATCATCTGTAACTAGTGATTTCGGAACTTTATTTAATTAGTTAAGAATCTCGTTATTTCCAATGAACTGTTCCGGAATTGAAACGAATGACCTCCACTTTACTATACTTCTCCAATGTAATTACATGAAATAAAGGTATATCCTTAGAACGTAAGTACTTCAATGGGAAAATAATCAGTATGTAAGAAGGTGTGTGTATTATCTAAATAAAAAAGTGCTAACAAGTTTGCAAACGAACTTGCTAACACCAATATAAAATAGACATAAATTATCGCCGATATGTCGTCTTTGAAAATGGCTTTAATCAGTTACATCATACTTATACGAAATGCTCATAAAAACAGTCTTAATATCAAGAATAAAGAAAAAATTATGAGTAAAAATTTTGTTTGCTCTATATGAAAAGATAAATAGATATTCATCAGACAAGGATAATTTAGCATACCTTGAATAGGGTGTAGAAACGAATTAAAGAAAAGGATATTTATTTAGGAAGGGACTGGCTTAGGAGTGGAACTTTCGGACAGGATTTGGGGAGCGGTGGTTGCCTTTGGCATTGCGACTAGTATCGTTGCTTGTATAATGGCAGTATACATTCAAAAATATGAGCTAATGATAAATCATCTTACAAATATTTTATTTTTAATAATTATCTCTTTAACGTTTATTAAAATGAAAATTAACAAATGGGTGGCTTTAGGATTTACATTGGTTGTAATAGAGAAAGGTATTAAGGCGGGATATGACTTCTACACACATAATTATTATGGTGTCAGTTGGAGTTTGGCTATCATTGTCTATTGCATATACGAGATGGAAAAGTATCATATTGAAATAAGTGAATAGCCGCAACAATAAGGTGTTAGTAGGCGGAATTCTTTTTAAATATACAATAATGATAGAGAATTTACTTTACTTTTGTTTATGTAAATAAAATACGAATATGTAATGAAAAAATAAAACTTAAAAATTTATGATGTAACGAAATCTAGATCACAGAAAATGTAGAGAAAAGAGGAAAAGGTTATGGGGAAATATAATCAAGTTTTTGAGAAAACAGATCGTATTATTTTGAGAAGATTTAGTATTGATGACACTAATCACTTTCATTTTTATCGTTCTAATCCAGCAGTGGCTAAATTTCAGTCATGGGAAAACTATCAATATTATGAAGCAAAAACGTTTATAAATGAACAAATTAAAAATAATCCTAATCAACCAGGTACTTGGTTCCAATTCGCAATTGCTTTGGCTGAAAATAACAAAATAATTGGAGATTGTGCACTTCACACACTTTTAAGTGATTCTCGTATCGTAGAAATTGGATTTACTCTTTCTCCAGAATATCAGGGAAATGGATATGGGACTGAGGCTGTTTGTGCTTTATTGAATTACATATTTCATTCATTACGGAAACATAAAGTGATTGCCTTTTCGGATGTTCGAAATAACAAGTCTATTTCTGTGCTAGAACGTGTGGGTATGAGGAGAGAGGGGCATTTATTACAGAATTATATGCTAAAAGGGCAATGGATTGATGAATATCAATATTCATTATTAAGGTCTGAATGGAAGGGCACTAGATATTAATCAAATTCAAAAACAAAGTATGATGGGTGTAAGTTTAAATACTTATGAAAAAGACACTACAAGAGTGTCTTTTTTTTGAAAATACTCTATAATTAACTTTGGGGAAGGTAATGTTAGAGTATTCGTTTAGCATTATCTTTATATTTGATAAACCATGAAATCGAAAGATTTTGTGGTTTATTTTTTGAACAATAGATATTACGGTATTGGCAGTGAGCAATTGATCATTATAAGCATTAGGAGAGAAGGGATTAAAAGTCTAACATCGAATAACGGTTCCGGAATATAGCGTTGCGAAATGATCTCCCATATCCCAAACGGTACTAGCTTGTATATAGCCCTTAAAGCCTTCTGAAGAATAATAAATCTCTTTTGGTATACTTTCTTTAGTTTGGAAATGTGCTTTAGAATATTTTACATAATGGTTTTTAATAATTTTTGATTCTGGAACAATATTGTTTTTTTGTTCCAATGTTTGTCTAGCACTAGAAGGTGGTATGAATTTTTGAGTGTCTTGGTAATTATGATCTAAGGTGTCAGCCTGTACACTGTGTGACGACATAAAGACGCTTAAACTACTTCCCACAATTAATGTTGCAAATGCTAACTTTGAGATTTTCGTTAATCTAATCATTTTATAATCTCCTTTTCGTTATTTTGTAAGGTACCTCCTTACACCTCACAGTCTATATCCACTACATAAGGGTGTACATACATATTGATAGACAAAATTCTACAAAATACCTCGTGTTTTTAGGTTTGTGTATAATAATTCAATATTTGATAATTTATCAGAAGTAAAAATGTAGGCCTTATATAAATGAAAATGAATAATTTATGCAGAGCTTGTATATAAAATTATTGTTCAAATATTCTAAAATGAGTTGATAAAGATGGTGTGGTATTATTAGACAATAATTGATTCGATAGGTTGGATTTGAAAAGTGAATTCTCTTTTTGAGCTTTTATTATAGAAGCAGGAGCTTTAGTGGAGTAGCTACAAGAAGGTGAATAGTTAAAAATTGTTAAAGCAAAACATAATTATCGAAACTTTTCCTTGTTTCTTTTTCGGATAGGATAAGTAGAAGAAGACAGGGATTTTTTCTTTGAACTGAGCATTTTTGACAAGAATAGATATTTTCATAACTAGAACAAATAAATGAATAATTGCATATACTTTCTTTTCGTTAAAGCAAAGCATTATTCTCTCAAAGGAATCACTAAAACAATATGTGATTCCTTTGAGAAATGCTATTAAATGCTAGATTAATTTTTAATGGTCCCAGTTTCTTTTATTTTGACGTGTGTCTTTACATTTATTTTAGCCTCTGCTAACGCTTGCACCCAATCTTCTTTTACTTTTTTCCATTCTTTATATTGAAAAGCTCTAGCATATAGGGATAATCCGATTGGATCAATTTTATTCTGCTGTATTTCATTTAATATATTTTGTAAATTATTATTAATTTCTTTTTGAATAGCACTTTTTAAATGATATATATTTTTTTTATTATCATAGTACCCCTTAATTAAATTCGGATTGGTTTTTTCTATTAAAGCTACATTAGCATATATATCGAGATTAAATACAAACTTTCCGTTTTGAAAAGTAACATCTACCTTCCTTGTCGCGTTCTGTACGAAGATAGAAGTATATGTTTTTTTGTTGTAATTTTTAGGAGGAAGTGCAAGGTGTAATATCATTCGCCCATTACTTTTTGGCTTATTTATAAGATTGAAAAATTTAACATTTTTTTTAGGGATATAAGTTAAATATTTCCCTTTTCGATTTAAAAATGCAATTCCTACTGTGTCGATTTCATTCTTTGTTTTTTTGATAATTGGAACAGTTTGCGTCATTCCATCTTCATTTTGTTCTCTCATTAATTGCTGAATTGTAGAAGAGACGGATTGGTTATTTTGAATTGAGGATTCGATTACACCATATATATAAGATGATAGTGATGGTTTACTAGACTTATAAATTTTAAAAATTTCTTCTGCAGGCCCATCTACAAGTACTACTTTAGCATTAATGGTAGCGTAAGGATCACGGTAAGAAGAATCAAGCTCCTGCAACCAGTTTGCTTCTTGCGCTAATTTTTTCCCAATTAAAATGATTTCAGCTTTGGAAGCTGTCAGATATCCCGTTAACTTCGTATCTATCTTACTGAATCCATTATATACAGTTGATGCTTGTGTCCAATGTTCTATAGTACTTTTTTGCTGCTTATGATGAAAGAGTGGTATGCTTGTTCCAACTTTTATGTCTCCATTAGAGGTTCTATCCAAGCCAATTAAAAGGATTAATGAAACCTTCTCAAGAGGAACTCTCTGACTACAACCAATTATATACACACAACAAATTACAATCCATATCCATTTTCGAATCAAAGTTGTTTCCTCCTAGTAACCCAAGTAAAAAGAATACTGTAAGCGAAAAATAAGATTGGTAAAAGAATAAAGAAAATGACATTTAAGATATCCATAAGAGAATATATAAACAAATATTGATCCACATCGGGATTTAGGAAAATAAATAGCCCCACTATAAATAACATAAAAGCAAGCAGCGCCCAATTTCGGGCGTTTTTTTGAAGTGATATGGTCATAGATTCAAAACTGAAAAATAAATACGGATATAAAGTAGTGGAGAATACAATTAAATAGTAAGCGATATAAATAATTTCTAATCGTTCCATGAAAGAAAAACGAACCCCTTGTAACAAATGAAATACGGGCCAAATTACGTCTTTTATCCCCTCGGGGCTAAAGTATATATAAGAAAGAATAGTCACATATAGATAGAAAATCATGGTTCCAGTATTAGCTATTAGTAGTCCCTTTATGGCCTTTTGTTTTTTTTGTAAGAACGGATATATATAATATGCAATTTCTAAGCCAGCATAAGGAGTAATAGTTTCTTTTGTTGCCTTTAAAATAGGGTATAATCCCTCTTTAAAAATAGGTAGTAGGTGTAAAGGGTTGTAGTTACTCTTTAGTGAAAAAAGAAGAAATAGTGGCATCCAAGTAGTGAAGAAGAAAACAAGCATAGAATAACTAGTAAGAGCCCTTAACCCACTCAGAGCTAAAATAATAAAAGGTAATAGTAGTAATATGGTGATTTGATAAGCAGGAGCGGAAGGGAATATCCAAACTTTTACAATATCAGTTGCCTTTAGTAAAGTATTAAAGCCAGCAAAAAATAGATAACAGGCATATAAAAGAAAAAGAATCGTCCCTAGCCATTTACCAAAGTATGTTTTTAAGATTTGTGAGAAATTTTTGTTGGGATTTTTTTGTAACATTAATATAATAAATACACCGATTATAGAAGTAACCATCCATCCAAGAATGATTGAAATCCAGCCATCTGTGCCAGCAGTAGTAGCAAGTGGGCTTGGCATAATTAACATACCAGATGCAAGTTGCAGCGAATGGATGAAAATAATAAATTCGAATAAAGTTATATTTTTGAATTTAAGATTTCCCATGTTAACCACCTTCTTTTTTCTTTCTTTGTTTCGGCTGCCCTGTACTCGAACGGCTGGTAAGCATAGAAATAGGAAATCTTACAAAAGAATCTTTTAACTCTTGGAGACGAAATGGCGCGATTGGCAATCCATATGGTGAACCATATGAAGTTAGTGAAACAAAATGAGCAAATAAGAGCATTAATCCACTAACAATACCTACAATCCCATAAAAGTAAGCCAATAACATCATTGGAAAACGAATAAGGCGTATAGAACTTGATAAATCATAATTAGAAACAATAAATGAAGCAATGGCTGTAATAGATACGATAATAACCATAACGTTACTAACAAGACCAGCTTGAACAGCCGCCTGTCCAATTACAATCCCTCCAACTATTCCAATGGTTTGTCCAATTGGTTGTGGTAAGCGAATACCAGCTTCACGTAGCATTTCTAGTGTGATTTCCATTATAAAAGCTTCCAATAAGGGAGAGAAAGGGACTTTGACTCTTGACGTTGCAATAGAAGTGTATAAATCTATAGGAATGATTTCAAAGTGAAAAGAGACTATAGCTATATAAAATGCTGGTAAAAAAATAGCTATAATAAATCCTGCAAATCGTAATAAGCGAAAAAATGATGCAATGAGCCAATGAATATTATAATCATCTGGAGTTTGAAAGAATCCAATTAAATTCATTGGAACAATCATTGCCCCAGGGGATCTATCCATTAACACCGCTACTTTTCCATCAAGTATATGGTTTGAAATAGCATCTGGGCGTTCGCTTAAATAAGCCTGTGGAAAAGGAGACCAATTTTGATCCTTTGTAAAATTAGATAGTTCACCAATGCTTAATACCGCATCCGTTTTAATTCTACAGATTCTGTTTTCTATTTCTTGAACTACATCTGGATTCGCAACGTCACCTAAATAAATTAAATAAACAACAGAAGTTGCTCGTTCTCCAATCGTCAACTTTTTGATTTTTAACTCTGCAGAAGGAAGATATCGACGAATTAAGCCTATATTTTTTGTGGCATTCTCAATAAATCCATCATGAGATCCTTTAATAGTAACTTCTGAAATTGGTTCTTGAATTGCTCTCTCTGCCCAGCCTTTTGTATTTATTAGAAGTGAACGATTTTCTCCTTCCATAAATAGTACACATTGACCTTCAAGTAATCCTTCTTTAATTTCATTCCATGTATATACTATTTTGGTATGAGTAGCGATAATATTAGAATTAAATATTTGACTGTCTTCATTTACTTCTTGTAATAATGGTGTAACAACATTGCCTTTTAAAGCAACACCATCAGTAAGGCCTTCAAAGTAATATAGTAGAATATTCGTATTTGTTTTTAATTGCAAAGGGTGTTCAATTAAATCTGCACTAATATCAAAGATGTTATCTAATGTATTTTTAAGTTCTTTTAAGTTACTTGTTTGGATCTTTTCAATGTTTTTATCTGTTTTAGTTTCTAAGATCTCTTTATTTAAAGACAAAATTGACACCTCTTTAATATATAACGATTAGTTGTATTTATTATTTTTATAAGATGGAATTTTATTCACAAATTTAAACAAATTGGGAACGGAAATTAATAATTGAGAGCAAAAAAGTAGAGGTGATTTGTGGGGGAATCTAAGTATCAAGATAGAATTGAAATTTGAATGATTATAACAAAAAAGAACCCTTGATAGGCTCTTTTTCATAGTTGATAAATATATTGTCAACAATAGATGGCGTTTAAGGTAGTAATTTAGATGTTTTTAAGTTCATCAGCCGAATTTTGTAGGAAGAATTCTTTTTTCATATCTTAATGCTCAATTAAAAAGACATTACATTTATTTGGGTGTTCTAGTGTAATTAAAGTTTGCGCGCTAACAAATTTTGTTTAGGGACAAAATGTTTTTTTCTGAATTAACAGAAAAATATATGCGCAAAATTCCTATTAGTTATTTTGGTAGGTATCAAATATTGCTTTGGCCTTATTTTCTTGAGATTACCGTACGTTTATATGTTTCTAAGGGAAAGAAATACTTTCATTTTTATGACCATCTATTGTTTGATTAAGATGGTAACACGAAATAGAAGCGTTTACAACCAGAAAATAAAGAAAAAATATTAAAATTAGACTTTTTACGACAATTATTTTATGTTTATATTTCATTTTATTATAGGAAAAGGCGGGGGAAAGCGGACCTTTTCCTATAAAATGTTTTGTTGGAATTAGAAATAACTAAAAAAGTAATATTAGCTTAAAATTAAAATGAAATTCAATGGTAAGGTTATAATTGAATTTTTAAACCTCATGTGTATTGAAAGTATGGTCAAATCTTAATCCAAGTTGCGTTTCTTCCTTTTGTAACTAGCTTAATATGGCCAAACACTTGCAAGGAATTTAAAGCCTTACTGATTGTACTTTCTGCAATGTCTGGATAAGTGTTACGAATACTTTCCTTAGTAAAAGGTTGTTTTTGTTTAAGTATAAAATCCTGAATTCTCTCAACTTTAGTATGTTTACATATAGAATCTAGAACTGTGTTATGAAGATCTTTGTAAGCCTCTAATATAATTGTTAAAAACGTTTTTAACCAAAAGCTATTATTATGTTCCTCGCAGTACCAATTCACCGAAGATTTATAAATCGAATTGTAATAATCAGATTCGTTTTTCTTAATATATTTATCCAAACATACATATTTTACAAATGTATGCCCACTCTTAATTAACAGCAATTGCATTAACATAAATGCCAGCCTGTTATTACCTTGATTGAAAGGGACTATGCAATAAAAATTTAATATAAAACGAGCTATTAATAAAAGTGAATGTAGCCCCTTACTAGTATTTAATGAGTTGTATTGATCACATAATTGCTCCATAAACCGTGGGATAAGTTCATGCGGAAGAATGCGGTAACTATTCAAGTGCATTCCATGTTCTGGAACTCCCGGAATAATAAAAGGTTTTTCACGCCATTTGGCACTGTCAGAGGTAAGGTAATGTATTAGTTGAAAATGTAATTCCTGTATAGTTGCTGGATTAATTGATAAAGTACAGGAGTTTTTATGTACAAAAGAAAGTGTTTGATAATAACAAAAAATAGCATCTTCAGAAATATTTTGAGGTACAATATCATCTAAAATAAGTTCTTTTAATCTTTTATTAGGAACTTTTATATCCTCATAAATAGTTGTGAAATTTTTTATGTAATGTAGTGGTATAGTTTTTTCTAAACTATTAAATATGTCAGGGTTTTGTTCCTGATAAGCAGCTAATTTTCCTTTGAATTCGCTAATTTCACTTATTAAATTGATTAACCTCCTTTTTAATTCAATATTTTTGTACTTATCATCAAAAAAGTCTCTCATTTTTGTTCCTCCTGTAACCCCTTAACACGTTGTTGCATATATCTTTCCATTCTAAAGGTATGCCACGAAATCATTGTAAAATAAAGATATTGTAGGTCTGATTTTGAATATATATATCAGAATCTATATTTTTATTTAACAATTAAAATATGGAAATTATAAAGAAGAATCGTTAGGATTCAATTTTAATAGGCATAATCCTAACATCAAATGCAAAAATGTACAATAAAAAAATATAAAATATAAAACTATCGAATCTCTTAAAAGATTATCTAAAAGAGTTTTAACGAATTTCCCGAAAGAATTCTCCTTTCTCAAGCGTGTGAAGGGCGTAGCCCAACGGTAGGTGGGAGATGAATTTCGGTTTGGCGTAGCCAAAAGGTTTTCCTTTTTATTTTGCCTCTGATATAATCAGTCTTATAAATGATAAAGGGTGGTATATAAATGAAATTAGATAGTAATAACCATTCAGTATTCTTGTTGTATTATCACCTTGTGTTAGTCGTGAAATACAGAAGAAATGTGTTTGATGATGATATGTCAGA
>NZ_JBQAFE010000009.1:0-214481 GCF_051915685.1 Bacillus cereus group sp. MYBK5-2 | reverse complement strand
TGATCAGGTTGATAGGTTCGAGGTGGAAGCATGGTGACATGTGGAGCTGACGAATACTAATAGATCGAGGACTTAACCATATAATATGTAGCAATGTTATCTAGTTTTGAAGGAATATGCCTTCATAGTTTGGTGATGATGGCAGAGAGGTCACACCCGTTCCCATACCGAACACGGAAGTTAAGCTCTCTAGCGCCGATGGTAGTTGGGACCTTGTCCCTGTGAGAGTAGGACGTCGCCAAGCAAGAACCTAAGTTATTTTGACTTAGGTTTTTTTGTGTTTATTTTTATTTACCGAATGCTATAATCCGTAAATTTAATAAAGCTACAGACGAAAAAAGAATGAAGTAGAGACTCTTTAAAATAATAGTAATGATTTTTTGTGTTCCTGATTTTCCTAATGTCGCTAAAGTAATACTTAAAATAGGACACATTATTTCTATCATAAGTATATATTTTAAATAATGAGATGCTATAAATATTTAATAATTACAGAAATTACTGCAATAGAGAAAAATAAATAGGATAATAGCATAGTTCTTTCTTTAACAGTTATCCTCCTTAGAAATTAAATCGTTATAATAATACAAGAGTGTATATATTTTGATTAAAAACATACTGAAGTGCTATTTAAACGATAAATACATAAAATAGATCTCTAGAAATATATATTCTAATTCCCTTTTCTTCTTGTATATAGTTGCAATTCTTCTTTTGAATATAACTAAAACACGAACGTTATTGACTGCTAATAAAAAAACATTCGATTATTTATTGACATTGTTTATGAAATATTGTTAATATAGCCATAGAAACAATAATATAAGACCTCATATAATCGCGGGGATATGGCCTGCAAGTCTCTACCTAACGACCGTTATTCGTTAGACTATGAGGGAAAGTCACTCGGTATTTTTCTATTCACAAGGGATACGTATGCCTGAGTAGAGCGCTTTCTCTCATAGTAAAAGAGAAACTGTTCTATTTCAGGCTTTTTTTATTTGAATCGGGGGGATTCTAATATGAAATCACTAGTTGGAGTCATAATGGGAAGTACGTCAGACTGGGAAACAATGAAATATGCTTGTGACATTTTAGATGAATTAAATATACCGTATGAGAAAAAAGTTGTATCCGCTCATCGGACTCCGGATTATATGTTTGAATATGCAGAGACGGCTCGTGAACGTGGATTGAAAGTTATTATTGCTGGAGCTGGTGGAGCAGCACATTTACCAGGAATGGTTGCAGCGAAGACAAATCTTCCTGTAATTGGAGTTCCAGTTCAATCAAAAGCATTAAACGGCTTAGATTCATTATTATCCATCGCCCAAATGCCAGGAGGTGTTCCAGTTGCAACTGTTGCAATTGGTAAAGCCGGTTCAACGAATGCTGGATTACTTGCCGCACAAATACTTGGATCATTTCATGATGATATACATGATGCATTAGAATTGAGACGAGAAGCGATTGAAAAAGATGTGCGTGAAGGTAGTGAGCTAGTATGACGAGAATCATTTTACCTGGAAAAACAATCGGTATTATTGGAGGCGGCCAGCTAGGAAGAATGATGGCATTGGCAGCTAAGGAGATGGGATATAAAATTGCTGTTTTAGATCCTACAAAGCATTCGCCATGTGCACAAGTTGCTGATATTGAAATTGTTGCACCATATGATGATTTAAAAGCAATTCAGCATTTAGCAGAGATAAGTGATGTTGTCACATATGAATTTGAGAATATTGATTATAGATGTTTACAATGGCTTGAAAAACATGCGTACTTACCACAAGGTAGTCAGTTGTTAAATACAACGCAAAATCGTTTTACAGAAAAGAATGCGATTGAGAAGGCTGGGTTACCAGTAGCAACGTATAGATTAGTTCAAAATCAAGATCAGCTTACAGAAGCAATTGCTGGGTTATCATTCCCTTCCGTCTTAAAAACGACGACAGGTGGATATGATGGGAAAGGGCAAGTTGTTTTAAGAAGTGAAGCTGATGTTGAGGCAGCAAGAAATCTTGTGGATAAAGCAGAATGTATTTTAGAGAAATGGGTGCCTTTTGAAAAAGAAGTATCAGTTATTGTGATTCGTAGTGTAAGTGGTGAAACAAAAGTGTTTCCAGTAGCAGAAAATATTCATGTAAATAACATTTTACATGAATCTATCGTTCCAGCTCGCATTACAGAAGAGCTTTCTCAAAAAGCAATTGCGTATGCAAAGGTACTTGCGGATGAATTAGAACTTGTGGGAACACTAGCTGTAGAGATGTTTGCTACAGATAATGGTGAGATTTATATTAATGAATTAGCGCCAAGACCTCACAATTCAGGACACTATACACAGGATGCATGTGAAACGAGTCAATTTGGTCAACATATTCGAGCAATCTGTAATTTACCTCTAGGAGAAACAAATTTGTTAAAACCAGTTGTCATGGTAAACATTTTAGGCGAACATATAGAAGGGGTCCTAAGACAAGTGAATAGATTAACCGGGTGCTATTTACACTTGTATGGAAAAGAAGAAGCAAAAGCACAGCGAAAAATGGGGCATGTTAATATTTTAAATGATAATATTGAAGTCGCTCTAGAAAAAGCGAAGAGTTTGCATATTTGGGACCATCAAGAACAACTGTTGGAGGGAAAAAGATGATTAGTCGTTATACACGCCCTGAAATGGGTGCGATTTGGACGGAAGAGAACAAATTTAAAGCGTGGTTAGAAGTTGAGATTTTAGCTTGTGAAGCATGGGCTGAGCTTGGCGATATTCCAAAAGAAGATGTTAAAAAAATTCGTGAACATGCATCATTTGATATTGATCGTATTTATGAAATTGAAAAAGAAACACGTCATGACGTAGTTGCATTCACTCGTGCTGTATCAGAAACGCCAGCATTAGGCGAAGAACGTAAATGGGTTCATTACGGTTTAACATCTACAGATGTAGTAGATACAGCATTATCTTACATCTTAAAACAAGCGAATGAAATTATATTAAAAGACTTAGAGAACTTTGTAAGCATTTTAGCTAACAAAGCGAAAGAGCATAAATACACAATCATGATGGGAAGAACACACGGTGTTCATGCAGAACCAACGACATTTGGTTTAAAACTTGGTCTTTGGTATGAAGAGATGAAACGTAACGTAGAGCGTTTCAAACAAGCTGCTGATACAGTTCGTGTTGGTAAACTATCTGGTGCGGTTGGTACATATGCAAATATCGATCCATTCGTAGAAAAATATGTTTGTGAAAATTTAGGATTAGAAGCAGCACCAATTTCAACACAAACATTGCAACGTGATCGTCACGCACACTACATGTCAACACTTGCACTAATTGCAACATCTATCGAAAAGATGGCAGTTGAGATTCGTGGTTTACAAAAGAGTGAAACACGTGAAGTTGAAGAAGCTTTCGCAAAAGGTCAAAAGGGTTCTTCTGCAATGCCACATAAACGTAATCCAATTGGTTCTGAAAATATGACTGGTTTAGCTCGTGTTATCCGCGGTTATATGATGACAGCTTACGAAAATGTTCCATTATGGCATGAGCGTGACATTTCTCACTCTTCGGCAGAACGCGTAATTTTACCAGATGCTACAATCGCATTAAATTACATGTTAAATCGCTTTGGTAATATCGTTAAAAACTTAACTGTATACCCAGAGAATATGAAACGTAATATGACAAGAACATACGGCTTAATTTATTCTCAGCGCGTAATGCTTACACTAATCGACAAAGGTATGGTACGTGAAGAAGCTTATGATATCGTACAGCCTAAAGCGATGGAAGCTTGGGAAACACAAGTACAATTTAAAGAGCTTGTAGAAGCTGATGAGCGTATTACAAGCAAGTTAACACAAGAAGAAATTAATGAATGCTTCAACTATGAGCATCATATGCAACACGTTGATACAATCTTTGAACGCCTTGGATTAAACGAAGCGTAAAATTTCATATGGCACAGAATAGAGTCATTCTGTGCCATTCTTTATAAAAATATTATTCACATTTTTCAAACTACAGGGGGCTTGCGAAATGCAAAAGCTAGAATTGCTGTATGAAGGTAAGGCAAAAAGAATTTATCGTACAGAATCAGCAGATATGGTTTGGGTAGAGTACAAAGATAGTGCGACTGCTTTCAATGGGGAGAAAAAAGAGACGATTACAGGAAAAGGTCGTTTGAACAATGAAATTACAACTTTATTGTTCAGAAAGTTACAAGAAGTGGGAATTAAAACACATTTTGTTGAGAAGTTATCTGAAACAGAACAACTTGTTAAAAAAGTGAGTATTATTCCTTTAGAAGTTGTCACAAGAAATGTAATTGCAGGAAGTCTTTCAAAACGATTAGGAATGGAAGAGGGAACTGTACTTGCAGAACCAATCGTAGAATTTTACTTCAAAGATGATGATTTAGGAGATCCGCTTGTAACGGAAGATCATATTCGTGTATTAAACGTTGCATCGCCAGAGCAAGTAAGTGTATTACGAGATATGGCTCTACAAATCAATCAAGTGTTGATTGATCATTTCGCAAGCTGTCGTGTAAGATTAGTAGATTTCAAATTAGAGTTTGGTGTAACGGAAGAAGGAGAAATCATTTTAGCGGATGAAATTTCACCAGATACTTGCCGTTTATGGGATGAAACGAGCAATGAAAAGTTTGATAAAGATGTATTCCGTCGTGATCTTGGAAATTTAACAGATGCTTATGAAGAGATTTTAAAACGTTTAGGGGGAATTTCACATGTATAAAGTTAAGGTATATGTAACATTAAGAGAAAGCGTATTAGATCCACAAGGAACAGCAGTAAAAGGAGCACTTCATAGTCTTTCATTCACAGAAGTACAAGACGTTCGAATCGGAAAGTACATGGAACTAACAATTGATAAATCTGTATCTGATTTAGATAGCAAGGTAAAAGAAATGTGTGAAAAACTATTAGCGAACGTTGTAATGGAAGACTTCCGTTATGAAGTTGAGGAGGTTGTCGCACAGTGAAATTTGCCGTAATAGTATTTCCGGGTTCGAACTGTGATGTCGATATGTTCCATGCAATTAAAGATGAGCTTGGCGAAGAAGTAGATTACGTTTGGCACGATACAGAGAATTTAGATGAATATGACGCAATTCTACTACCAGGTGGATTTTCTTATGGTGACTACTTACGCTGCGGTGCTATCTCTCGCTTTGCTAATGCAATGAAAGCAGTGCAAAAAGCTGCTGAGCAAGGAAAGCCGATTTTAGGTGTATGTAATGGATTCCAGATTCTTGTTGAATCAGGATTACTACCAGGAGCGTTAATGAGAAACGAAAACTTAAAATTTATGTGTCGCACTGTTCAGTTACGTGTTGAAAATAATGAAACGATGTTTACATCACAATATGGAAAAGATGAAATAATTAATATTCCAATCGCGCATGGTGAGGGGAATTACTATTGTGATGAAGCGACTCTTAAACAATTAGAAGAGAACAATCAAATCGCATTCCGTTACGTAGAAAACCCTAACGGTAGCGTTTCAGATATTGCTGGTATTGTAAATGAAAAAGGAAATGTACTTGGTATGATGCCACACCCAGAGCGTGCTGTAGATGAATTACTTGGCGGTGCTGAAGGGTTAAAAGTCTTTCAATCTATCTTAAAACAGTGGAGGGAAACATATGTCGTTAATGCTTGAACCAAATCCAACACAAATTAAAGAAGAGCGTATATATGCGGAAATGGGGCTAACAGACGAAGAGTTTGCCATGGTTGAAAAGATTTTAGGTCGTCTGCCAAATTATACAGAAACAGGGTTATTCTCTGTAATGTGGTCTGAACATTGTAGTTATAAAAATTCAAAACCAGTTCTTCGTAAGTTTCCAACGACAGGTGAGCGCGTTCTGCAAGGACCTGGAGAAGGTGCTGGAATTGTAGATATCGGTGATAATCAAGCAGTTGTATTTAAAATGGAAAGTCATAACCATCCTTCAGCTATTGAACCATATCAAGGAGCTGCAACAGGTGTTGGTGGTATTATTCGTGACGTATTCTCTATGGGAGCACGTCCGGTAGCTCTATTAAACTCACTTCGTTTCGGTGAATTACAGTCACCACGTGTGAAATATTTATTCGAAGAAGTAGTAGCAGGAATTGCAGGATACGGTAACTGCATCGGTATTCCGACTGTTGGCGGCGAAGTACAATTTGATCCATGTTACGAAGGAAATCCACTTGTAAATGCAATGTGCGTAGGTTTGATTAACCACGAAGACATTAAAAAGGGACAAGCACATGGTGCTGGTAACACAGTAATGTACGTAGGAGCATCAACTGGTCGTGACGGTATTCACGGTGCAACATTCGCGTCGGAAGAACTATCTGAAAGCTCAGAAGCGAAACGTCCAGCGGTTCAAGTAGGGGATCCATTTATGGAAAAACTTCTTATTGAAGCGTGTTTAGAATTAATTCAATCTGATGCACTTGTTGGAATTCAAGATATGGGTGCGGCTGGTTTAACATCATCTTCTGCAGAAATGGCAAGTAAAGCAGGAATGGGTATTGAAATGTACTTAGATGATGTACCACAGCGTGAAACAGGAATGACACCATATGAAATGATGCTATCTGAATCACAAGAGCGTATGTTAATTGTCGTGAAAAAAGGTAGAGAACAAGAAATAGTAGATTTATTTGAGAAGTATGGTCTTGCAGCGGTTACGATGGGGAAAGTAACAGAAGATAAAATGCTTCGTTTATTCCATAAAGGTGAAAAGGTAGCTGAAGTTCCAGCAGATGCTTTAGCAGAAGAAGCACCAATTTATCATAAGCCATCAAAAGAAGCAGCATACTTTGCTGAATTCCAAGCAATGAAAATGGAAACGCCAAAAGTAGAAAATTATAAAGAAACGTTATTCGCTTTATTACAGCAACCAACAATTGCAAGTAAAGAGTGGGTATACGATCAATACGATTACCAAGTTCGCACAAGCACAGTTGTTACGCCAGGTTCAGATGCTGCAGTTGTACGTGTACGCGGTACAGAAAAAGGATTAGCAATGACGACAGATTGTAACTCTCGCTACATTTATCTAGACCCAGAGATGGGCGGTAAAATTGCAGTAGCAGAGGCAGCGCGTAATATCGTATGTTCTGGCGGAGAGCCACTTGCAATTACAGATTGCTTAAACTTCGGTAACCCAGAAAAACCAGAAATCTTCTGGCAGATTGAGAAATCAGTAGACGGTATGAGTGAAGCTTGTCGCACATTACAAACACCAGTTATCGGCGGAAACGTATCGATGTATAACGAGCGTAGTGGTGAAGCTGTATATCCAACACCAACTGTTGGGATGGTCGGACTTGTGCATGACTTAAAACATGTAACAACACAAGAGTTTAAGCAAGCTGGTGATTTAGTGTATGTAATTGGTGAGACGAAAGCTGAGTTTGGCGGAAGTGAATTACAGAAAATGATTCACGGCAAAATTTTCGGTCAATCACCAAGTATCGATTTAGATGTAGAATTAAAACGCCAAAAACAAGTATTAGAAGCAATTCAAGCTGGTCTTGTTCAATCTGCACATGATGTTGCTGAAGGTGGTTTAGCAGTTGCGATTTCAGAAAGTGCAATTGGTGCTAAAGGCTTAGGTGCTACTGTGAAATTAGATGGAGAAGCAACAGCAGCATTATTCGCTGAATCACAGTCTCGCTTCGTGATAACTGTAAAACGTGAAAATAAAGAGGCGTTTGAGAAAGTGGTAGAAGCAATCCAAGTTGGAGAAGTAACAAGTACAAATGAAGTAACAATTCATAATGAAGAAAATGAAGTATTACTTACAGCAAATGTAGATGAAATGAGAAAGGCTTGGAAAGGGGCAATCCCATGCTTGCTGAAATAAAGGGGTTAAACGAAGAATGTGGCGTTTTCGGAATTTGGGGGCATGAAAATGCAGCACAAGTTTCATACTACGGATTGCACAGTTTACAGCACCGTGGGCAAGAAGGCGCAGGCATTGTCGTAAATAATGGGGAAAAAATCGTCGGTCACAAGGGGTTAGGTTTAATATCAGAAGTGTTTTCAAGAGGTGAGCTAGAAGGATTAAATGGAAAATCAGCAATCGGACATGTACGATATGCAACAGCTGGTGGAAGTGAAGTTGCTAACGTTCAACCATTGTTGTTCCGTTTTTCCGATCATAGTATGGCGTTAGCTCATAACGGAAATTTAATTAACGCAAAAATGCTTCGTCGTGAATTAGAAGCAGAGGGCAGTATTTTTCAAACTAGTTCAGATACAGAAGTACTTTTACATCTTATTAAACGTAGTACGAAAGATTCTTTAATTGAAAGTGTAAAAGAAGCTTTAAACAAAGTGAAAGGTGCGTTTGCGTATCTTTTACTAACTGGAAATGAAATGATCGTTGCATTAGATCCGAATGGGTTCCGTCCGCTTTCAATTGGAAAGATGGGGGATGCTTACGTTGTAGCATCTGAAACATGTGCTTTTGATGTAGTAGGTGCAACATACATTCGTGATGTAGAACCGGGTGAATTACTTATCATTAATGATGAAGGAATTCACGTAGATCGTTTCACAAATGATGTAGAACATGCAATTTGTAGTATGGAATACATTTACTTTGCACGACCAGATTCTAATATTGCAGGCGTTAACGTTCATGCAGCACGTAAGAATATGGGGAAACGTTTAGCGGCAGAAGCTCCTATTGAAGCAGATGTTGTTACTGGTGTACCAGACTCTAGTATTTCAGCTGCGATTGGCTATGCGGAGGCGACAGGTATTCCATATGAGTTAGGATTAATTAAAAATCGTTACGTTGGACGTACGTTTATTCAACCTTCTCAGGAACTGCGAGAGCAAGGGGTTAAGATGAAGCTTTCCGCAGTAAGAGGTGTAGTTGAAGGGAAACGAGTTGTTATGATTGATGACTCTATCGTAAGAGGAACGACAAGTAAACGAATTGTTCGTATGCTTCGTGAGGCTGGAGCGACAGAAGTTCACGTAAGAATTGCTTCACCACCTCTGAAATATCCATGTTTCTATGGCATTGATATTCAAACGAGAAAAGAATTAATTGCAGCAAATCATACAGTAGAAGAAATCCGTGAAATGATCGGAGCAGATTCTTTAACATTTTTAAGTGAAGATGGATTAGTAGATGCAATTGGACGTCCATATGAAGGGAAATATGGCGGCCTATGCATGGCTTACTTTAATGGGGACTATCCAACAGCTCTTTATGATTATGAGCAAGAGCTTTTAGAAAGCATGAAATAAGAAAAGTGAGAAAAGCTTCTACTTCTTTTGATGTAGGAGCTAGATCCTTTCTTAAAATAGCCCGCCCTGGATGGGGAGAAATTAAAAGACGAGGTGTAAATAACGATGGCGAATGCATATAAGCAAGCAGGAGTAGATATTGAAGCTGGATATGAAGCGGTATCTCGCATGAAAAAACACGTACAAACAACTATGAGAAAAGAAGTACTAGGCGGTTTAGGCGGTTTTGGAGGTATGTTTGATCTATCAAAATTTGCATTAGAAGAACCTGTATTAGTATCTGGAACAGATGGCGTGGGAACGAAATTGATGCTCGCTTTTATGGCAGATAAACATGACACAATTGGTATTGATGCAGTAGCAATGTGTGTAAATGATATTGTTGTCCAAGGAGCAGAGCCGCTTTTCTTCCTTGATTATATTGCTTGTGGTAAAGCTGAACCTAGTAAAATTGAAAACATCGTCAAAGGTATATCAGAGGGCTGTCGTCAAGCTGGTTGTGCATTAATCGGTGGAGAAACAGCTGAAATGCCAGGAATGTATTCTACGGAAGAATATGATTTAGCTGGTTTTACAGTTGGGATTGTTGATAAAAAGAAAATTGTAACAGGTGAAAAGATTGAAGCTGGTCACGTGCTAATTGGCTTAGCATCTAGCGGTATTCATAGCAATGGTTACTCTTTAGTACGAAAAGTGTTATTAGAAGATGGGGAACTATCTTTAGAGCGTATTTATGGCCGCTTAGAACTACCTCTTGGTGAAGAATTATTAAAACCAACGAAAATTTATGTCAAACCTATTTTAGAACTATTGAAGAAACATGAAGTATACGGTATGGCGCATATTACAGGTGGTGGATTTATTGAAAATATTCCACGCATGTTGCCAGAAGGAATCGGTGCTGAGATTGAACTAGGATCTTGGGAAATTCAGCCGATCTTTAGTTTGCTTCAAGAAGTTGGAAAACTGGAAGAGAAAGAAATGTTCAATATTTTTAACATGGGTATTGGTATGGTAGTAGCAGTGAAGGAAGAAGATGCAAAAGATGTTGTTCGTCTTCTTGAAGAGCAAGGAGAAATGGCTCGTATTATTGGACGTACTATACAAGGAGCTGGCGTTACTTTTAATGGGGGCACAGCACTATGAGTAGATTAGCAGTTTTTGCTTCTGGAAGTGGATCTAACTTTCAATCTCTCGTTAATGCGGTAGAAGAAAAAAGATTGGATGCAGAAATTAGTTTATTAGTATGTGATAAACCAGAAGCACGAGCTGTTGGACGGGCAAATTATCATCATATTCCGTGTTTTGCTTTTTCAGCGAAAGCATATGAGTCAAAAGAAGCGTTTGAAAAAGAGATATTAAAGAAGCTAGAAGAATATGAAATTGATTATGTTATTTTAGCTGGATATATGCGTTTAATCGGGCCGACGTTACTAGAAGCATACGGCGGGAAGATTATTAATATTCATCCATCATTACTACCGAGCTTTCCGGGTAAAGATGCTGTCGGTCAAGCGTTAGAAGCAGGTGTGAAAGTAACTGGAGTAACAATTCATTATGTAGATGCAGGTATGGATACAGGGCCAATTATTGCACAAGAAGCAGTGGTTGTTTCTGAAGGGGATACGAGAGAAAGCTTACAAAAGAAAATTCAACAAGTTGAACATAAATTATACGTAAATACAGTGAATCAAATTGTTCAGTCTGTGAAAGAATCAACTGTTAACTAACATACAACCAGGGGTGAAGGATAAATGAAAAAGCGTGCATTAGTAAGTGTTTCAGATAAAACAGGAGTAGTAGAATTTGTTAAAGGGTTACTAGAACAAGGGATTGAAGTTATTTCAACAGGTGGTACGAAAAAGTTACTAGAAGAAAATGGCTTACAAGTAATCGGCATTTCTGAAGTAACTGGTTTCCCTGAAATTATGGATGGCCGTGTGAAAACATTACATCCAAATATTCATGGTGGTCTATTAGCAGTTCGTGATAATGAAACACATGTAACACAAATGAATGAGTTAGGTATAGAGCCAATTGACTTTGTTGTTGTTAACTTATACCCATTTAAAGAAACAATCGCTAAGCCTGATGTAACATTTGCTGATGCAATTGAAAATATTGATATCGGTGGCCCAACAATGATTCGCTCTGCTGCGAAAAATCATAAATTCGTATCGGTAATTGTAGATCCAGTAGATTATGATATTGTGTTAGCAGAACTGAAAGAGAACGGTGAAGTAGCAGAGGAAACAAAACGTAAACTAGCAGCGAAAGTATTCCGTCATACAGCAGCGTATGATGCGTTAATTTCTAACTACTTAACAGAGCAAATGGGTGAAGAAAGTCCAGAAACATTAACTGTGACATTTGAGAAAAAGCAAGACTTACGCTATGGCGAGAACCCACATCAAAAAGCAACTTTCTATAAAGCGCCATTCGCAGCAACGTCTTCTGTTGCATACGCAGAACAATTACACGGTAAGGAATTATCGTATAACAATATTAATGATGCAGACGCAGCGCTTAGCATCGTAAAAGAATTTACAGAACCAGCAGTAGTAGCAGTAAAGCATATGAATCCATGTGGTGTTGGAGTAGGAACTAATATTCACGAAGCATATACTCGTGCTTATGAAGCAGATCCAGTATCAATCTTCGGCGGTATTATTGCAGCAAATCGTGAAATTGATAAAGCTACAGCAGAAAAGTTACATGAAATTTTCTTAGAAATTGTTATCGCACCTTCGTTCTCGCAAGAAGCTTTAGAAGTGTTGCAAAGTAAGAAGAACTTACGTTTATTAACTATAAATATTGAAAAAGCGACAAGTGCAAGCAAAAAACTAACTTCTGTACAAGGTGGACTTCTCGTTCAAGAGGAAGATACGTTATCATTAGATGAAAGTACAATTTCAATTCCAACGAAACGTGAACCTTCAGAGCAAGAATGGAAAGATTTAAAACTAGCTTGGAAAGTTGTAAAACATGTGAAATCAAACGCAATTGTTTTAGCGAAAGATGACATGACAATTGGTGTCGGTGCGGGACAGATGAACCGTGTAGGTTCTGCAAAAATCGCAATTACACAAGCTGGTGAAAAAGCACAAGGTAGCGCGCTTGCATCTGATGCTTTCTTCCCAATGCCAGATACATTAGAAGAAGCAGCAAAAGCAGGAATTACAGCAATCATTCAACCGGGCGGATCAATCCGTGATGAAGATTCTATTAAAGTGGCAGATACTTATGGGATTGCTATGGTGTTCACTGGCGTACGTCATTTCAAACACTAATAGAGGATGTTTAAAAAGTCCGGTTAAGATAACCTTCGCATGTCGTCGTTGCATCGCCAGTGCGGTACTCATGTAGGAAAGCTACACTCCGTGTCCTCCTGGCAAATGCGCCTAGACCTGCTCGGTTCTCTTAATCCTCCTTTTTAAACCTTTATTAATATGGATGTTTAAAAAGTCCGGTCGAGATAACCTTTTATTGATATGAAAAAGCAAACTAGGAGCATAGCTTCTAGTTTGTACTTATTTAATTATTGGGGGATGAAATATGAATGTTTTAGTAATTGGCCGCGGTGGGCGTGAGCATGCTTTAGCTTGGAAGTTTGCACAATCTGAAAAAGTAGAAAAGGTATATGTAGCACCAGGTAATGAAGGTATGAGAGATGTTGCAACACCAGTTGATATTGATGAAAATGATTTTGATGCATTAGTTTTATTTGCAAAAGAGAATAATGTTGAGTTAACTTTCGTTGGACCAGAAATTCCGCTTATGAATGGAATTGTTGATCGTTTTAAAGAAGAGGGACTTCGCATATTTGGTCCGAATAAAGCGGCTGCTGTTATTGAAGGTAGTAAAGCTTTTACAAAAGAGCTTATGAAAAAGTATGATATTCCAACTGCGGCGTACGAAACTTTTACAGATTATGAAGAAGCAGTACAGTACATTCAAAAAGTTGGTGCACCAATCGTTATTAAAGCTGACGGCCTAGCTGCTGGTAAAGGTGTAACGGTAGCGATGACGCTTGAAGAGGCATTACAAGCTGTGAAAGAAATGCTGCAAGATGTGAAATTCGGCGCGGCAAGTAAGAAGGTTGTTATTGAAGAGTTTTTAGATGGACAAGAATTTTCATTAATGGCATTCGTGAATGGAACAACTGTACATCCAATGGTAATCGCCCAAGATCATAAAAGAGCTTTTGATGGTGATAAAGGTCCAAATACGGGTGGAATGGGTGCATATTCTCCAGTACCACAAATTCCAGAATCAGCAGTTCAAGAAGCGATTCAAACCGTATTGCATCCAACTGCTAAGGCGATGATTGAAGAAAACCGTTCGTTTACAGGTATTTTATACGCAGGTCTTATTTTAACAAATGATGGTCCGAAGGTAATTGAATTTAATGCACGCTTCGGTGATCCTGAAACAGAAGTTGTATTACCTCGATTAGAAAACGATTTAGTTGATGTATGTAACGCTGTATTAGATGAAAGTGAACTAACGTTACAATGGTCAGAAGAAGCGGTAATCGGTGTTGTACTTGCTTCTAAAGGATATCCAGAAGCATATAAAAAAGGTGATATTATTAGCGGACTAGATGCACTGCAAGATGTGATTGTTTTCCATGCAGGTACAGCAATGAAACATGGGGACTTTGTAACGAACGGTGGCCGTGTATTATTTGTTGCTTGTAAGGCAAATAGTTTACAAGAAGCAAAAGATAAAGTATATAAAGAAATCGGTAAAATTGAGAGTGATGGTCTATTTTATCGAAGTGATATAGGATATCGTGCAATTGGGCATGAGATGACGAAAAGTTAATATGTAAAAATCCCGCTGAGGAATCAGCGGGATTTTTTATGCATCTTTATCTTTTTTTAATTTCCCTTTTTGCTTTGCCATTTCTCGAAGTAAATACTCGATGTGTGCATTGACGCTACGAAATTCATCATTTGCCCATTTTTCGATGACTGCGTGTAATTCAGGATCAATACGTAATGGAAAGCTTTTCTTTTTAGCCATAATTACTTATAGCCCTTAGTATAGGCTTCCTGTATTAATAACTGGTTGCGCACCTTTATCTGAAACGATGGCAACTAATAAGTTGTTTACCATATTTGCTTTACGCTCGTCATCGAGTTCTAGTACGCCTTCTTCATCTAACATATGGATGGAATCTTTCGCCATCTTCACAGCACCTTCAACAATTTCTTTTCTAGCAGCTAATACTGCTTTTGCTTGCTGGCGTTGTAGCATTGCATGGGCAATTTCTGTTGCGTAAGCTAAGTGCGTTAAACGAGTTTCTAATACTTCTACACCAGCAATTTCAAGACGCGCCTCTAACTCACGTTTTAATTCTTCAGAGATTTCTTCAGTATTTCCGCGTAACGTAACGCAGGTTTCATCTTGGAAATTGTCATAAGGATATTTTGTTGCAACATGGCGGATTGCCGTTTCGCTTTGAATTTCTACAAATCGATCATAATGTTCAACACCAAACATTGCTTTTGCAGAATCAACAACTTTATATACGATAACAGCTGCAATTTCAATTGGATTTCCATCAACGTCATTTACTTTTAATTTTTTACTGTTAAAGTTTTCAACACGTAAAGATACAGTTTGACGGAATGCGAACGGAATCGTTAAAAATAAACCGTTTTGACGAATTGTTCCTAAATAATTACCGAAGAACGTAATAACCTTCGCTTGATTCGGTTGAACAATACCGATACCTGTAGCGAGAACTGCGGCTAATATAATAGTTAGTGCCGCTCCTATGAAAATTTCTTGTGCAAGGAAAAATACACCGATAGCAGCTAAAATCAAAATTCCAATAATACCGAGAAAACCATTTACATAAAATACTTGTTTTTCTTTCATATGATCGCCTCCTGATATAAAAATGATATCACTTTTATATCATTTTAAGCAAGAGGTATGCACCTAATTTTCTGAATTTTATTGATTGATATCTTTTATATACATTTTAAGGTCAAAAAAGAGAATGTACGTTCTGTTTTATGGTAAAATAAAGAAGACTTAACCGCCCACTGCAGCAGCTAAGTCCCTTTGAGAGCATCTTGCATCGTGACAAATGATTCAAAGCGGTTTTGCCAGGATTATATTTTCAATCGCTGACTCAATCTCTTTGTCAGAAGCGTCATAACTTCCTTTTGACTTTGGTTTGTCATGAGTGGAAGTTTGATTCACTTCTTCTTTAGCATGTCCTTTTTCAGCAAAATTCATGCTAGGCATTTTAAATGCCCCCATATTCATGTATTTTCCGAATTTCCACATTTCAACAACAGGGCAGAAACGAACAATTCCTTCTGCAACTTTCATTGCACCAATCCATAGAAAAATGTTAGACCAAGTGCACCACGGCTTGCGTACAAGTTTAGTTGCACTACATCCGAAGAGGACAAGCCCAAGTGTAATTCGAATTAGAGCGTTTATTGTCCCGATATTTTGCTTCATTAGAAAAACACTCCTTTTTATGAAAGTTGAAATAGATAATACTATTTCTTTTATTAGTATCCCGTTTGATTTTTGGGATATGTAATCCAACATTTGACGTGGAAAAAGATGTTGGAATGTGCGTGTGTGTAAGTAACTTTTTTTGTTATAATGAAAGAATGCATAAAAGGAACTTCAAAATTAAATCCTCTAGTTTAAAAAATATGGAAGAGGTAATTCCAAACTTAATTCTCCGTTTTAAACAAATATTTAAGATGAAGTTAAAACAATAATGATGAAAATAAACTGTTATTTTGAACAGAAATATATATAACTAGAGAAAAGGAAGGGTGTTTTCATGTACGATATTTCCGGATGGAAACATGTATTTAAGCTTGATCCAAATAAGGAGTTAAGCGATGAACATTTAGAAATGATTTGTGAGTCTGGAACTGATGCGGTTATTGTAGGCGGAAGTGATGGAGTTACAATTGATAACGTATTACACATGCTAGTTAGCATTCGTAGATATGCAGTTCCTTGTGTATTAGAGGTTTCTGATGTAGAAGCAATTACACCAGGATTTGATTTTTATTACATCCCAAGTGTTTTAAATAGCCGAAAAGTAGAATGGGTAACAGGTGTTCATCATGAGGCATTGAAAGAATTTGGGGATATTATGGACTGGGACGAAATTTTTATGGAAGGGTATTGTGTTTTAAATCCAGAAGCGAAAGTAGCCCAGCTTACAGAAGCGAAATGTGATTTAACAGAAGATGACGTTATTGCATATGCTCGTTTAGCAGACAAGTTATTACATTTACCGATATTTTATTTAGAATATAGCGGTACGTATGGAGATGTTGAACTTGTTAAAAATGTAAAAGCAGAATTGAAACAAGCTAAGTTATACTATGGCGGTGGTATTTCTAATGCAGAACAGGCGAAAGACATGGCACAATATGCTGATACAGTAGTTGTTGGAAATATTATTTATGATGATATAAAATCGGCGTTAAAAACAGTTAAAGCAGTAAAAGGAGAGTAGGTGCAGGCGTATATGAGTATGACAGATAGATTATTAAACGGTTTAAATCCACAGCAACAAAAAGCAGTCCAAACAACGAATGGACCACTTCTATTAATGGCAGGTGCAGGTAGTGGTAAGACACGTGTGTTAACACATCGTATTGCGTATTTACTTGGTGAAAAAGGTGTAGCACCATGGAATGTACTAGCTATTACCTTCACAAATAAAGCAGCTCGTGAAATGCGTGAGCGTATTGATACACTTGTGGGACCAGAAGCAGAAGATATTTGGATTTCGACGTTCCACTCTATGTGTGTACGTATTTTACGACGGGATATCGATCGTATTGGTATTAATCGTAACTTTACAATCTTAGATTCAGGCGATCAGCTAACTGTAGTCAAAAAAATTATGAAAGAGCGCAATATTGATCCGAAGAAATTTGAGCCGCGCTCTATTTTAGCGGGTATTAGTAATGCGAAAAATGAACTGTTATCTGCGGATAAATATGCAAAAAAAATTACAATGGCTGATCCATATGAAAAATTAACGAGCGATGTATACACAGAGTATCAAAAACGTCTTTTGAAAAATAATTCATTAGACTTTGATGATTTAATTATGACCACGATTCAGTTATTTGAACGTGTTCCAGAAGTATTAGAGTTTTATCAGCGTAAGTTCCAATATATTCACGTTGATGAGTATCAAGATACGAACAAAGCGCAATATCTTCTTGTTAAACATTTGGCAGCGCGTTTTAAAAATCTTTGCGTTGTAGGTGACTCTGACCAGTCTATTTATCGCTGGCGTGGTGCAGATATTTCTAATATTTTGTCGTTCGAAAAAGACTATGAGAATGCACAAGTAATTTTGTTAGAACAAAACTATCGTTCGTCACAAAATATTTTAAATGCAGCGAATGCTGTTATTGAAAAAAATACAAATCGTAAGCCGAAGAAATTATGGACAGACAATCAAGTTGGAAGTAAAATCTCGTATTATCGTGCTGCAACTGAAAAGGACGAGGCGTATTTTGTTGCGAAAAAAATTCGTGACGATATTCAAATGGGGAAACGAAAATATACTGATTTTGCAGTGTTATATCGTACGAATGCTCAGTCTCGTATGGTCGAGGAGATTTTCCTTAAATCTAACATTCCGTACAAAATTGTCGGGGGTACGAAGTTCTACGATCGTAAAGAGATTAAAGATATTTTGGCGTACTTACGTTTAATCGGTAATCCAGATGATGAAATTAGTTTTGCACGTATTATTAACATGCCAAAGCGTGGTATTGGTGCGACTTCTATCGATAAAATTATTAATTACGGTGTGCAAAACGGAATTTCATTAACTGCTGTATTTGATGAAATTGAGCATGTTGGAGTAAGTGCAAAAATTACAAAGGCAGTAAAAGAATTTGCGAATTTATTAAATAACTGGGTAAATATGCAAGAGTATTTATCTGTTACAGAATTAGTAGAAGAAGTTATTGAAAAAACAGGCTATCGCGATATGTTGAAAAATGAACGTTCTTTAGAAGCGGAAGGCCGTTTAGAAAACTTAGACGAGTTCTTATCTGTTACGCAAACATTTGAATCTCAAAGCGAAGATAAGAGCCTTGTTGCATTCTTAACAGATTTAGCACTTGTTGCTGATATTGATCGTGTAGATGAAGACCCAACTGCTGGTGAAGAAGTTATTTTAATGACGATGCACTCAGCGAAAGGATTAGAGTTCCCGGTTGTCTTTATTGTTGGCTTAGAGGAAGGGATATTCCCTCATACTCGTTCTCTTATGGAAGAGGATGAAATGCAAGAAGAACGTCGTCTTGCTTATGTAGGTATTACTCGTGCAGAAGAAGAGCTATATTTATCTAACGCGCAAATGCGTACATTATTTGGTAGAACAAGTATGAACGCTGCGTCTCGATTCATTACAGAAATCCCGACAGAACTAGTGGAATCATTAAATGAAACAGCGCCAAAGCGTGAAACATCGTTTGGTGCAAAAGGCAGAACGGCAAGTAGCGGCAAAACGACAATCACAACGACAACACGCTCTCGTTCAGCTTTCGCGCGCCCTGCAGCTAAGACGACAGGCGGCGAACAAATTGGCTGGGCAGTAGGAGATAAAGCTTCCCACCAAAAATGGGGAGTCGGTACAGTTGTAAGTGTAAAAGGTGAAGGTGATGCAAAAGAATTAGATATTGCATTCCCAAGCCCAATTGGTGTTAAACGTTTGTTAGCAAAATTTGCACCTGTGACGAAACAATAGAAAGGAATGAGGATATGTCAAAAGAGATAGCAAAAAAACGTATAGAAGAACTGCGTGATTTATTAAATACATTTAACTATCAATATCACGTATTAGACAATCCTTCTGTTTCTGATGCGGAATATGACCGTAATATGCAGGAGCTTATAAAATTAGAAGCAGAGAACCCAGAGTTTATGAGTGAAGATTCTCCCTCCGTTCGCGTTGGGGGGACTGTTCTTGATATATTTGAAAAAGTAACACATAAGTCACCAATGTTAAGTTTAGGAAATGCATTTAACGAAGGAGATTTACGTGATTTCGACAGAAGAGTACGTCAAGGAATTGATGGTGCGAATGTAAGATATATATGTGAATTAAAAATTGACGGGCTTGCCGTTTCGCTTCATTATGAAAAAGGACGCTTCATTCAAGGGGCGACACGTGGTGATGGTGTAACGGGTGAAGATATTACTCAAAATTTAAAAACGATTAAAGCTATCCCACTTCGTTTAAATGAAGAAGTAACGTTAGAAGCACGAGGCGAAGCTTATATGCCGAAGCGTTCATTCGTTAAACTAAATGAAGAAAAAGAGCAAAATGGAGAAGATGTATTTGCGAATCCGCGTAATGCAGCAGCAGGTTCAATACGTCAACTTGATCCGAAAATTGCAGCGAAGCGTAACTTATCTATGTTTGTGTACGGTCTTGCGAATGTAGAAGAAAAAACAATTCCATCACATAGTGAATCGCTTGATTTCTTAGGTGAACTTGGATTTAAGACAAATCCGAATCGCCGTACATGTGAAACAATTGAAGAAGTTATAGCTTATGTAGAAGAATGGCAAGAAAAACGTCCGCATCTTGATTATGAGATTGATGGAATCGTTATAAAAGTAGATGATGTTGCCCTTCAAGAAAGTTTAGGAACTACAGCGAAGAGTCCAAGATGGGCGATTGCTTATAAATTCCCGGCTGAAGAAGTTGTAACGAGATTAACAGGCATTGAATTAAGTGTTGGCCGAACAGGAGTTGTAACACCGACTGCAGAACTAGAGCCAGTGAGAGTTGCTGGTACAATTGTTCGTCGTGCTTCTTTACATAACGAAGATTTAATTCGTGAAAAAGACATTCGAATTGGTGACTACGTTGTTGTGAAGAAGGCTGGAGATATTATTCCTGAAGTTGTGAACGTTATTTTTGATAAGCGTACTGGTGAGGAAGAAGAATACCGCATGCCAACTCTTTGTCCAGCATGTGAGAGTGAACTTGTTCGTTTAGAAGAAGAAGTAGCACTTCGTTGTATAAATCCAACTTGTCCTGCTCAAATTCGAGAAGGGTTAATCCATTTCGTTTCAAGAAATGCAATGAATATTGATGGACTTGGGGAACGTGTCATTACACAACTCTTTGATGCTGATTACATTCGTACATTTGCTGATTTATATGCATTGACGAAAGAGCAATTATTACAGTTAGAACGTTTTGGTGAAAAATCAGCAACAAACTTAATACAAGCAATTGAAAATTCTAAAGAAAACTCGTTAGAGCGATTATTATTTGGTCTTGGAATTCGCCACGTTGGAGCGAAAGCAGCACGTACATTTGCAGAGCACTTTGAAACGATGGATGAGCTTGTAAAAGCAACGGAAGAAGAACTAAAAGCAATTAATGAAATTGGCGAAAAAATGGCTCAATCTGTTGTGACATATTTTGATAATGAAGATGTATTAGAGTTATTACAGCAGTTTAAAGAGTATGGCGTGAATATGACATACAAAGGTATAAAAATTGCAGATTTACAAAATGTTGAATCTTACTTCGCAGGAAAAACGGTTGTTTTAACAGGTAAGCTAGAAGTTATGGGGCGAAGTGAAGCGAAGAAGAAGATTGAGGCATTAGGTGGAAAAGTAACGGGAAGTGTTAGTAAGAGTACGGATTTAGTTGTTGCAGGTGAAGCGGCTGGTTCGAAATTAGCACAAGCGGAGAAACATAATGTTGAGGTTTGGAATGAAGAGAGGTTCTTACAAGAGCTAAATAAGTAAGAGGTGCAAACTTACCATGAAAAAAATAGCATTAGCGGTATTAAGCCTTGGCCTACTTGTAAGTGGGTGTAGTGCAGGTGCCGACAAAGATGAAAAAGTGGCTGAGAAATCGGGGAAAGCAAAAGAACAATCAGTTGTTCCAAAATACGCTATTTCGGATGAATATTATAAGACGACTATTCCATTTGATGGTGGAAAGGCACGTGGTTTAGTCGTGCAAGGGTTAAATAGTCGTCTTGATATAGATGAATTTGAAACAGGGTTAATGCGAATTGCAAAAGAATCATTTAGTACGAAAGATAATTTTTTAAAAGGCGGAAAAGCTCTAGATACTCAAACTATACAGATGCTTGTTAAAAGAAAACGTACAGATGCTGAACAAAAGGAACTAGAGGACAAATTAAAAAAAGATGCAGTTAAATTTCCTAATATAGGATTAAACCCTGCATTAGGAACAGGATCCGAATCACTAGAAGTGAAAAATAAAAAAAATCCAATATATATTTCGAATATTTTAGAGCATGATTATTATGTGAAAAAAGGCGATAACGACGAGGAACGCGTTGGTATGGTAGTTGGATTAGCGATGAATTCTGTTCAATATTTTAACGAAGAGCATGGTTATCCACGTGAAGCTGCGATCCCGGATGAAAAGATGTTAGCTGAAGGGAAAAAAATGGCGCAAGAAATTTTGAAAGTCATACATCAAAAAGAACCTGAAACCAAAAATATTCCAATAACATTTGCGATTTATCGCCAAGCTCCAAAGTCTTCGCTCGTGCCAGGTAATTTTGTTTCTTATGCGAATGTTGAAAAAGGTAGTGAAACGGTTGAAGATTGGAAACAAATTAATGAAAAATATTATTTGTTCCCATCAGAGCAAGCGAAAACAGATAATAAACGTGAAGACCTTGCAAGAGTATCCAACTTTAAGGCAAAACTAAGCGATTATTTCCAAGGCGACTATACAGCTGTTATTGGTACTGGTATGTATAGAGATGATGAATTAAGAGAAATGAAGCTTGATATTCCTGTCCAGTTTAATGGAAAAGCTGAAATAGTTGGGTTTACACAATATGTGGCAGGGCTTGTTATGGAATACTTCCCGAATTATATGAAAGTACAAGTAACGATTAAATCTGTAGAACGCCCAGAAGCTATTATTATACGTGAAGCAAAACAAGATGAACCACTTGTGAAGATTTTAGATTAAATATGAAGGCTGTTCCTCTATGGAACAGCTTTTTTTCTTATGTAATTTTGTTATAATTTAAAATGTTGTAAAAAATAGGGGTAAGGGGTAAATCTCATGGAAGAATTAAGTTTTCAAGTCATTATTTTATTAATTGCATTCGGTTTTTTAGCAGCTTTTATTGATTCCGTTGTTGGAGGAGGAGGGTTAATTTCGCTTCCTGCACTTATGTTTGTTGGCTTATCGCCAGCTTCGGCAATTGCAACGAATAAATTAGCGGCAACAATGGGGACGTTTACGAGTGCGATGTATTTCATTCGATCAGGAAAAGTTGATTTTAAAATTGTAGGAAAGTTAATCCCGTTAACTATTGTTGGAGCTGTTGCAGGTGCTTTAGTAGTAAAATTTATTCCACCGGATATTTTACGCCCATTAGTACTTGTAATGTTGGTATTTATTGCTATTTATATTATTGCAAAAAAGAATTGGGGAAGTGTGTCTACCTATAAGAAGATGACGCAAAGAAAAACATTAATATTTTTCTTTGCTATTTTAATGATAGGATTTTATGATGGATTTTTTGGACCAGGGACAGGGTCGTTTTTAATTTTTGCATTTTTATTAATTGGCTTGGATTTTATTCAAGCGGCAGCATCTGGAAAACTTTTGAACTTTGTTAGTAATATTGTATCTTTAATTACTTTTTTATTTTTAGATATAATTCATTTTGAATATGGTATTATCATGGGATTATCAATGATCTTAGGTGCTTATTTTGGATCGAAGTTTGCGGTTCAAAAAGGTGTTGGATATGTAAGGACTTTATTTTTATTGGTTACTATATTATTGATCGGGAAAAATGTTTTGGAATATACTCATATTTTGTAGATTCATACGCATGTATGAATCTCTTTTTTTTATTATATTTTAAAAATTTATTAATTTTTAAAATATAAGTCTAGGAATATTTGAATAAATCTAAATTATCGTGTAGAATAATGTTGTAAAATGTAAACGTTTTTCTAAGGGGAGGCTAAAAAAAATGGTAGTAGCATACAAACATGAGCCATTTACAGATTTTTCAGTGGAGGCTAACAAATTAGCGTTTGAAGAAGGTTTAAAGAAAGTAGAATCTTATCTTGGACAAGACTATCCATTAATTATTGGGGGAGAAAAAATCACTACAGAAGACAAAATTGTTTCTGTAAACCCTGCAAATAAAGAGGAACTTGTTGGTCGTGTTTCAAAAGCAAGCCGTGAGTTAGCTGAAAAAGCAATGCAAGTAGCGGATGAAACATTCCAAACTTGGAGAAAATCAAAGCCAGAAATGCGTGCAGATATTTTATTCCGTGCTGCAGCAATCGTTCGTCGCAGAAAACATGAATTCTCTGCTATTCTTGTAAAAGAAGCAGGTAAGCCATGGAATGAGGCAGATGCTGATACAGCAGAAGCAATCGATTTTATGGAATATTATGGTCGTCAAATGTTAAAATTAAAAGACGGTATTCCAGTAGAAAGCCGTCCAATTGAATATAATCGTTTCTCTTACATTCCATTAGGAGTAGGTGTTATCATTTCTCCTTGGAACTTCCCATTCGCAATTATGGCAGGTATGACAACAGCTGCTTTAGTTTCTGGTAACACAGTATTACTAAAACCAGCTAGTACAACTCCTGTAGTAGCAGCGAAATTTATGGAAGTATTAGAAGAAGCTGGCTTACCAGCTGGCGTAGTAAACTTCGTTCCAGGTAACGGTTCTGAAGTTGGTGACTACTTAGTAGATCATCCTCGTACACGTTTCGTAAGCTTCACGGGATCTCGTGATGTAGGTATCCGCATCTATGAGCGTGCAGCGAAAGTAAACCCAGGACAAATTTGGTTAAAACGCGTTATCGCTGAAATGGGCGGTAAAGATACAATCGTTGTTGATAAAGAAGCAGATCTTGAATTAGCAGCTAAGTCTATCGTTGCATCAGCATTCGGATTCTCAGGACAAAAATGTTCTGCATGTTCTCGTGCAGTAATCCATGAAGATGTATATGATCATGTATTAAATCGTGCTGTTGAATTAACAAAAGAATTAACAGTTGCTAACCCAGCAGTATTAGGTACAAACATGGGTCCTGTTAATGACCAAGCTGCATTCGATAAAGTAATGAGCTATGTTGCAATTGGTAAAGAAGAAGGTAGAATCTTAGCAGGTGGCGAAGGAGACGATTCTAAAGGCTGGTTCATCCAACCAACAATCGTTGCTGACGTTGCAGAAGATGCTCGCTTAATGAAAGAAGAAATCTTCGGACCAGTAGTAGCATTCTGTAAAGCGAAAGACTTCGATCATGCACTTGCAATTGCAAATAATACGGAATACGGTTTAACAGGTGCTGTTATTACTAACAACCGTGACCATATTGAAAAAGCACGCGAAGACTTCCACGTTGGTAACTTATACTTCAACCGTGGATGTACTGGTGCAATCGTAGGTTACCAACCATTCGGTGGCTTTAACATGTCTGGTACAGACTCTAAAGCTGGTGGACCTGATTACTTAGCACTTCACATGCAAGCAAAAACTACTTCTGAAACTTTATAAGAAATAGTAGAGGAGCTCTTCACAGAATGTGAAGAGCTCCTTTTAAAATTGAAATCCTATATACTACCATCGTTCGAAGGGAATGAGCTAAAACCTATTAATAGCGGGATAAACATGTGAACAGAGATAAAATGATGAGAAAAGTTGACTTATTAGTCATATTTTTTAGTATTCATTTTGAGAATTTCCTGTATAATACAATTTGAAAGAAAATCTATGGTTCGACAAGGAACACTCCTTTCGGTTTTGCTCACTGAAAGGAGTGTTTTTTATGTAGCTAAAAATTCTTGCGTGCTTATTACATTTGCATATACGCCATTTAAACTAGCTAAAATTGTATTGTGAATGTAAACAGCTGGTATAGTAGCGTTCTTAAAAGAAAGGTCTTTTGTAGCACAAGCATCATGTATAACGGTACATTGAAAGCCAAAATCGAATGCAGCCCTTACTGTAGCATCGATACACATATGAGTCATCATCCCACATACAACGACATGTTCAATATTTAAACGTTTTAATTGCTCTAGAAGATTAGTTTCTCGGAAGCTATTTGGATAATGTTTGACTATAACTGTTTCTTCTCTAAGTGGACGTACGCTTTCGTGAATATGTACACCTTCTGTATTAGGTAGGAAAAAAGTAGCGTCATCTTTTATAGCTACGTGTTGGATATGAAGAATAGGTTCGCTGTTTGTTCTAAAGTGTTGTAATAACTGATTAGCATATTCGCTTGCTTCTACTGGATTACGCAATTCCATCTTTCCATTTGGAAAATAATCGTTTTGAATATCGACGAGTAAAAGAGCTGTTTTCATATATTTATCTTCCTCCGAGTTTCATATTCAAATAAATTTATTCAATTCGTAGAGAGGATTCTCCTGTTTAAAAATATGAGGAAGAAGAATTTTAAATAACCTTGAAAGTTACTATTTTCTCATGAATTTTCATCTGAAAATTTTAATAAAGGAATAATTAATATTTTTCTAAAAAATGTATTGACTCTTATTATTCTGAGTTCTATAATGAGAATTAATTAAACGACAATTAAATCGATACATTCTTATCCAGAGAGGTGGAGGGACTGGCCCTACGATACCTCAGCAACGGGTTTTTTTAATACCGTGCTAACTCCAGCAAGCCATATAAAGGCTTGGAAGATGAGAAGATGTGAACGAGTACATATAAGTGCTCTCCTTCTTATCTTTATGGTTGATAAGAAGGAGAGCACTTTTTATTTTACCTCGAAAGCTCTACTTCAAGTTTTTACAGCATATAGGAGGGGAAAAAATGATTTCTTTTAACAATGTAAGTAAAGTGTATGAATCAGCTGGGCAATCTGTTCATGCGGTGAAGGATGTAACATTATCAGTTGAGAAAGGCGAAATTTTTGGCATTATCGGTTTTAGTGGCGCTGGAAAGAGTACGTTATTACGCTTAGTAAATATGTTAGAGAGACCGACGGCAGGAACGATTTCAATAGATGATAAAGACATTACATCATTATCGACGAAAGAATTACGTAAACTGAGACAAAGAATTGGAATGATTTTTCAAAGTTTTAATTTATTTAATTCAAGAACAGTATTTGGAAATATTGCTTATCCATTAAAGTTAGCGAAAGTGCCAAAGAATGAGATAAAAGAAAGAGTAAATGAACTGCTGAAGTTTGTAGGGTTAGAAGATAAAGCAAACTATTACCCAGAGCAGCTATCAGGTGGACAAAAGCAGCGTGTGGGCATTGCTAGAGCACTTGCGACATCGCCAGATATTCTTATATGTGATGAGGCAACATCAGCCTTAGATCCAGAAACAACGACAGAAATTCTAAACTTATTAAAGAAAGTAAATAGAGAATACAATTTAACAATTCTTCTTATTACACATGAAATGCATGTTGTGAAAGAAATTTGTCACCGTGTAGCTGTAATGGAGAAGGGAAAAGTTATTGAAGAAGGAAAACTGTTTGATGTTTTCACGCAACCAAAAACAAAGACGACTCAAAACTTTGTACGTTCTGTCATTAATGATCATTTACCGGAAAGTGTTCTAGCGAAAATTCAAAATGGTGGTCAAATTTATCGTCTAACATTTACTGGTGAGGAGACAGGACAGCCGGTACTATCATATATCGCAAAAAACTATAACGTCGATGTAAATGTACTGTACGGAAATATTATTGAACTTCAAAATGTGCTATTTGGAAATCTTCTTGTAGAGTTGCAAGGGGAGCAGAGGGAAATTCAAAAAGCATTACAACATCTAAGACTGCAAGTGCAGCTGAAGGAGGTAGAAGCTCATGCGAGTTGATTGGAGTATATTTTGGCCGCGCATACTAGATGCGACGGGGGATACCCTCTTAATGGTAATTGTAACCCTTATATTCGCTACAATTCTTGGTATACCTCTAGGTTTACTTTTATATGTAACGAGAAAAGGAAACTTTTTAGAAAATAAATGGGTCTTTTCTATTCTTAACATCATAATTAATACAATTCGTCCGGTACCATTCATTATCTTTTTAGTAGCTTTAAGTCCACTAACGAGAAGTGTTATCGGAACGACGATTGGAACAGCAGCGGCAATTTTCCCGATGACGTTAGTCGCATCAATTGGTATTGCTAGAATGGTTGAAACAAACCTTGTTTCCGTTCCGAAAGGAGTAATTGAGGCAGCACAAGCAATGGGCGCCTCGCCAATTAGAATCGTTTTTGAAATCCTTGTACCAGAAGCGTTAGCGCCATTAATCTTAGGTGTCACATTTATGACAGTTGGTTTAATTGAATTTTCTGCAGTTGCTGGGCTTGTCGGTGGTGGCGGTCTTGGTGATTTAGCAATGACATATGGTTATCAACGTTTTGATACATCAGTTATGTTCGTAACGGTCGTGTTACTTATTATTCTCGTACAGATAGCTCAAAATTTAGGAAATTACTTTGCGAAAGTCTTGTTACGCAGATCATAAAAAGGAAGAGAGGAAAAGAAAATGAAGAAAATTTTAGCATTTGCATTATCAGCGATTGTAGGAGTCTCAGTATTAAGCGGCTGCTCAAGTGGAGACACGGGTGCAGGAGCAAAAGAGAAAACAGTTCGCATTGGTGTAACTGGAACGGATGGAAACGCTTGGGAAATTGTAAAGGGAAAAGCTGAAAAAGAAGGGATTAAAGTTAAACTGATTGAGTTCTCTGATTACACAACGCCAAATAAAGCGTTAGCTGATGGAGATATTGAACTAAACTCATTCCAACATATTGCGTTCTTAGAGCAATTTAAAAAGGAACATAAGTTAGATATTACAGCTGTTGGTACAACACAAATTGCACCAATGGGTTTATACTCTGAAAAATATAAGAAATCAAATGAAATCCCAGATGGTTCAGAAATTGCAATTCCAAACGATCCAACGAACCAAGCACGTGCATTAAAACTTCTTGATGCAGCTGGATTATTAAAGCTGAAAAAGGATTTTGGTCTATTTGGAGATCCAAGTGGTATTGCTGAAAATCCGAAGAAATTAAAAATTACACCGGTTATCGCACAGCAAACACCTCGTGTGTTAAAAGATGTAGCGGCATCAGTTATTAATAACGGTGTTGCTGGTCAAGCTGGATTAGATCCAGCGAAGGATCCTATTTTCTTAGAAGATCCAAAGAATGAAAATGCGAAGCCTTATATTAATATTTTCGCAGCTCGTACGAAAGATAAAGATGATCCAACACTGAAAAAAGTAATTGAATTATACCATTCAAAAGAAGTAACAGATGCAATTAAGAAAGAAACAAATGATGGTTCAATTTCAGTAGATCTTTCACTTGAGGAGCTTAAAAAAATCGTAAAATAATGATTGGGTTTAATGGACTAACAGAAGGAACCCCTCCGCTGTTAGTTCGTTCAACATATAAACTTAACAAACAAACCCTAATTCTGTACCTTCCAATTTTGTATAACGTAGAATCCAATGTTTGTTAAGTAGAGTAATGGACCAGGAGTTTTCCTGGTCTTTTTTTATGAATGAAAATAGCTAGCGAACAGTAAGGTAATCCAAATTATAATGGGATAAGAAAATAAGCTGAAAAGGAGTGTAATTACGAATTGCTTTTGATGAATTAAGTGTTTTTTGGATAAAAAAAAGAAAATAGAAAAGAGAGTAATGAAAAATGCTGATATTACGCCGGGGTTATAGGAGCGATAAATGAAAAACAAAATAATATGTTGAACAGAGTTAAAGAAGATGGCCCCTTGTATAAAAATAATCCAGCATATAGAAGACAAGAAGTTAAGTTGATATAGAAAGACGATAAGTAATACAAAGATTGTTAATACGGAAATGGCAATGAAAAATTGTTGGCTAGTTATAAGACGGATTGAAAATTGATTAGCAAGATATTGTGGCATTTGGAAAGCTTCTTCAAGGTTATGAATGAAAAATAATAAGGGAATGATCCAGAGTATAGTAGTGGAATGCTTTTTCATCAACTTACATCACTCCAATAAAGTATAGAAAGCCTAAAAAAGGCCCTCTATACAGAGATAGTTATTCAATTATGATATTTTTTAAATTAACTTCATGATGATCTCGTTCTTTCGGATAAGCAGCTAGCTCCTCTTGCAAAATATTTAATATTTGCTTAGCTGATTGCTGGATTGGATTAGGTAGCTCTTCTAATATATGCATCCCGACTTTTACTTTTGTACGAATTACCCTTCGTAGTAGTTCCTCATGCATGCACTACACCTCCAAACCGAATGTTTAGTATATCTTCTTCAAATTTTGCCCCTTGAATAGAAAGGTGTGTTAACGTTTTTGGCAATGTAATATTTCGTTTCACAGAGCCAGCTCGAATAATTAGCTCATCACCTTTTTGATTTAATGAAAGTTCACTTTTGTTTGAGAAGGGAATAGAAAGAATGAAAATATAATCATCGCCATCTTTTCTTACATATTGTGTGCGGCCGTTAAATTTCACTTCAGTAGGACAATGATCAGTTTTAAATAAAGCATCTCCTACACGCTCTAACATAGGTAAACCAACAACTTCTTGTTCAAACATTGGAGCTTCGTAAATAGGAAGTGGATCAAAACTATTTTGAATTAATGTTTTATATTTCTTTTGCGTATCTTTCCATGCTTGAAAATAAGGATCGGTGACGGTGTTAGGGATGACGCGATTAATCATAATGGCATCTACGTTATAATCGTATAAATTTAAATAAGTAAAGCTACGCTGAGCTTCTTTAATGACCATTTTTTCAGGATTTACAACGATGCGGATACTTGTTACTTCTCGGTTTGATAAAATATCTCTCATTTCTCCGAGCTGTTCAAGTGTATTTGTTAATTCGTCCATAATATCATCGGTTGGAAGAGGGACACCAAGGAGTGGTTGAGCTACAGGACGAACGACTTTTAAAACTTTTCTTTTAATAGGAAACAATTTTTCCATCCACCAGCCGAGCATGTCTGGAAAGCTTAGCATTGCTAATGTTTCTCCTGTTGGAGCACAATCAATAATGATAACATCATATGTGTTTTGTTTATAATAATCGAGTACGCGAAGTAAGCTAATTAAATCTTCCATACCAGGAAACATCGTTAATTCTTCTGTTGTAATATCATCGGCTGCTTTGGAAGTGAAGAGTAGTGTAATATATTTCTGTAATTTTCCCCATCCTTTTTCCATCTCATAAATCGTATTAATTTCTTGTGCCCACAAATTTTCACGAATTTCTAATGGCTCAGAAGATAGCTTTATACCAAATGAATCTCCTAAACTATGAGCGGGATCTGTACTCATGACTAAAGTTTTTAATCCTTGTTTTGCGCTTTGAATTGCTGTTGCTGCTGAAATGCTAGTTTTTCCTACGCCGCCTTTACCTGTATACAAAATAATTCTCATCATTCATATCTCCTTTGTTTCGAATATCGAATATTACGAGTGTCGAAGTAAATGATTGAATAAAAACCCAGATAGGGTTTTATTCAATCGGAATGTTTTTCATTTTAGGTGTAGAAACTTTTTCTTCTGTTTTTTGCTGTGACGTAGCAATGTGATTCATAATCTTTTGGAAGATTTGTAGTAAGAATGCTTTTTCTTCTTCTGACAATGCTTCTGTCACTAAGCTAAAGTAGTGGGCTGCATTTTGTTTTACTTCTTGAACGAGCATTACGCCGTTTTCTGTTAACCGAATTAATACAATACGTCGGTCGTTTTCATCACGGTAGCGCTCAATATATCCCTTTTTTACAAGGCGATTTACAACGCCCGTCGTTGTACTCATCGGTATATCAAGAAGGTCAGCAATTTTCGTCATTGTAATATCTGTATTTCGTTCCATCCAAAGTAAACAAAATACTTCTGTTTTAGAAAGTGTTAAATCTAGGCTTACCCATTCTTCAGGATAGAAAAGTTTCTTGGCGTTATCTAGCAGTAAGTCTAAAAAATGTTCATATTGCAACAATTAATTCCACTCCCGTATATTTCGAGGTTCGTAATATTTATTTTTATTTTATGTAGAATAGAAAAAATTGTCAATGATTTTAATTATTTTTTCAGATTAGACAGAAAACTTTCTTTAAAATAGTATTCTTTTATGATAGATTTATAAATATAAAACTAGAATTTACATAAAAATCCATCATGGTAAATATACTTATCTATAATGGGTATACAGCTAACGAGGGGGAGAACGATGAGAAGACGTAATACGCAAGCGTTCACATTTTTAGCATGGACTTCATTTGTTTGTGCGCTTTCAGGTATGCTAATTGGGATTTATACGTTAGATGAAACGCTTAGTGTAAAAGGATACTATTTAATTGGAACATTATTTTTAACGATGTCTTGTTTTGTATTACAAAAAACAATTCGTGATAATGAAGAAGATAACGAGAGATTTCCAAAAAATAAACCGTTAGATAAAGAGTAAATTGTAAAGAAAGGCATTTGCCTTTCTTTTTTTATGTAAAAATGGCGTAAGTACTCTGTGTTGACTTGCTTGAAGTACTGAAAATTTGGTATCATCAATAGTATTGTAGATTGAACGATATATTATGGAGGTGGCCTAGCCGTGTCAAGAATTTCCGTTGAGAATGTAAAGCACGTAGCACATTTAGCACGTCTTGCAATTACTGATCAAGAAGCAGAAAAATTTCAAAAACAACTAGATGCAATTGTTACATTTGCAGAACAGTTAAATGAATTAGATACAACAGATGTAAAACCAACAACTCATGTATTAACTATGAAAAATGTTATGCGTGAAGATGTACCAGAAAAAGGTTTGCCAGTTGAAGAAGTATTAAAAAATGCACCGGATCACAAAGATAATCAAATCCGTGTTCCAGCAGTATTAGAATAGAGGAGGGGAATTTCGATGTCATTATTTGATCATTCAGTATCAGAGTTACATAAGAAGTTAAACAACAAAGAAATTTCCGTTACGGATTTAGTAGAAGAATCTTACAAACGTATTGCGGATGTTGAAGATAACGTAAAAGCTTTTCTTACATTAGATGAAGAAAATGCACGCGCAAAAGCGAAAGAATTAGATGCAAAAATCGGCGCTGAAGATAATGGTTTATTATTCGGTATGCCAATTGGTGTAAAAGATAACATTGTAACTAACGGTCTTCGTACAACTTGTGCAAGCAAAATATTAGCAAACTTCGATCCAATTTATGATGCGACAGTTGTGCAAAAGCTAAAAGCTGCTGACACAATTACAATCGGTAAATTAAACATGGACGAGTTCGCAATGGGTTCTTCAAATGAAAACTCAGGATTCTACGCTACGAAAAACCCATGGAACTTAGATTACGTTCCAGGCGGATCTAGTGGTGGTTCTGCAGCAGCTGTAGCAGCAGGAGAAGTACTATTCTCTCTAGGTTCTGATACGGGTGGTTCTATCCGTCAGCCAGCTGCATATTGCGGTGTTGTAGGTTTAAAACCAACTTACGGACGCGTATCTCGTTACGGATTAGTAGCATTCGCATCTTCACTTGACCAAATCGGACCGATTACACGTACAGTAGAAGACAATGCATACTTATTACAAGCTATTTCAGGTATTGACCGCATGGATGCAACTTCTGCAAACGTTGAAGTTGGAAACTATTTAGCTGGTTTAACAGGCGATGTTAAAGGTTTACGCATTGCTGTACCGAAAGAATACTTAGGCGAAGGTGTTGGCGAAGAAGCTCGTGAGTCAGTACTAGCTGCTTTAAAAGTATTAGAAGGTATGGGCGCAACTTGGGAGGAAGTATCTCTTCCACACTCTAAATACGCTCTAGCAACGTATTACTTACTATCTTCTTCTGAAGCATCTGCTAACCTTTCACGCTTTGATGGCGTGCGTTACGGTGTTCGTTCTGATAATGTAAATAACTTATTAGATCTTTACAAAAACACACGTAGTGAAGGTTTCGGTGATGAAGTTAAACGTCGTATTATGCTTGGTACATTTGCTCTTAGCTCTGGTTACTATGATGCATATTACAAAAAAGCACAACAAGTACGTACATTAATTAAGAACGACTTTGAAAATGTATTTGCTAACTATGATGTTATTATTGGACCAACAACACCAACTCCGGCATTTAAAGTGGGAGAAAAAGTTGACGATCCAATGACAATGTATGCAAATGACATTTTAACAATCCCAGTAAACTTAGCGGGTGTTCCAGCGATTTCAGTTCCATGTGGATTCGGTGCTAACAACATGCCACTTGGTCTACAAATCATTGGTAAACACTTCGATGAAGCGACAATTTACCGCGTTGCACATGCGTTTGAGCAAGCAACAGACTATCATACAAAAAAAGCAAGTCTGTAAGGAGGCGAGCATAGATGAATTTAGAAACAATTATTGGTTTAGAGGTTCACGTTGAGTTAAAAACAAATTCGAAAATTTTCTCTGCGAGTCCAACAGAATTCGGAGCGGAGCCAAATACACAAACAAGTGTAATTGACTTAGGATACCCAGGGGTACTTCCTACTTTAAATAAAGAAGCAGTTAACTTTGCGATGAAAGCTGCAATGGCATTAAACTGTGAAATCGCAACGGAAACGAAGTTTGACCGTAAAAACTATTTCTATCCAGATAACCCGAAAGCTTACCAAATCTCTCAATTTGATAAGCCAATTGGTGAAAATGGTTGGATTGAAATCGAAGTAGACGGTAAAAAGAAACGTATCGGTATTACACGTCTTCATTTAGAAGAAGATGCTGGTAAATCAACGCATACAGCTGATGGTTCATTAGTAGACTACAACCGTCAAGGTATGCCTTTAATCGAGATCGTATCTGAGCCAGATATGCGTACGCCAGAAGAAGCATATGCATACTTAGAGAAGTTAAAATCAATCATTCAATACACTGGTGTATCTGATTGTAAGATGGAAGAAGGTTCCTTACGTTGTGATGCGAACATTTCTCTTCGTCCAGTTGGACAAGAGAAGTTCGGTACAAAAGCGGAACTGAAAAACTTAAACTCATTCACTTACGTACAAAAAGGTCTTGAGCACGAGCAAGTGCGCCAAGAAAAAGAACTGTTATCTGGTGGTATCATCCAACAAGAAACACGTCGTTATGATGAAGCAACGAAGAAAACAATCTTAATGCGTGTGAAAGAAGGATCTGACGATTACCGTTACTTCCCGGAGCCAGACTTAGTTGAACTTTACATCGATGATGAGTGGAAAGAAGCAGTTCGAGCTTCTATTCCAGAACTTCCAGATGCACGTAAAGCTCGCTACGTTGCAGAACTAGGCTTACCAGCTTATGATGCACACGTGTTAACATTAACGAAAGAGATGTCTGATTTCTTTGAAGCAACTGTTGCAGACGGTGCTGATGCGAAATTAACATCGAACTGGTTAATGGGTGAAGTACTTGCATACTTAAACAAACAACAAAAAGAATTAAAAGACGTTGCATTAACGCCTGCTGGTTTATCTAAAATGGTTCAATTAATTGAAAAAGGTACAATTTCTTCTAAAATCGCGAAGAAAGTATTTAATGAATTAATTGAAAAAGGTGGAGACCCAGAAGAAATCGTTAAAGCGAAAGGTCTTGTTCAAATTTCTGACGAGGGTACACTTCGTAAAGTTGTAACAGAAATTCTTGATAATAATGAGCAATCTATCGAAGACTTTAAAAACGGTAAAGACCGTGCAATTGGCTTCTTAGTTGGTCAAATTATGAAAGCTACAAAAGGACAAGCAAATCCACCGCTTGTTAACAAAATCTTACTTGAAGAGATTAATAAGCGATAATAGTAGTAACTTTTAAAGATTAAGCAGAAAAACACCCGTACATGGGTGTTTTTCTAGGTTAATCAAACGTTTGTTTAAATGAGACAAAATCGTTTAAACAAACGTTTGATTAACTGTCAAAAGTGGAAAAATGTTTGTATAGCAACTATGGTATGATAGTTGCAAAAAGGTGGGAATAATGATAAATCTAAACATAGAGGTTTTTTTTCATCTCATGAAATAATAGATAGTTATTATTCGTTATATGTAAATTTTTATGGAAGAATGGATAGACATAAAGTGAAACTTTAATCAGTGGGAGGTTCATCCAAAGCTGATTATTAGCCCTCACCAATCGGGCATTTACTGCCCGCAAATAGCGGGATAAATTTTGGGGTCAAATAAAAAACCATTGAAATGAATATTTACTTTTGATGGACTACACGAATCGGGTTCTTACTGCCTGTTTGAGCGGGATAAAAGAAGGATAGCAAGATGAGAGGAGGTAGGCATGGGAATACTGAATAGAAGTTCAGTATGTTCTTTTACGATACATAAAGAAATTTCCTGTGCTAATAAATGATGAAGCGAGCAAGAATTATTTATAATCCTACTTCTGGGCGTGAGCTATTTAAGAAGAGCTTACCAGAAGTATTACAAAAATTAGAACAAGCTGGCTATGAGACATCTTGTCATGCGACAACGGGTCCTGGAGACGCTACTGTGGCGGCGAGGCAAGCTGCGGATCGTAAGTTTGATGTTGTTATTGCGGCTGGTGGCGACGGTACATTAAATGAAGTAGTAAACGGTTTAGTTGGGCATGAATTCCGTCCGAAATTTGGAATTATTCCAGTTGGAACGACAAATGACTTTGCACGTGCAATTGGTGTACCTCGTTCTATTGAAGAGGCAGCAGATATTATTTGCGAAGGAAAAACAGTGCCATTAGACCTTGGTAGAGCGAACGATACATATTTTATTAACATCGCTGGTGGCGGTCGTATTACAGAATTAACATACGAAGTACCGAGTAAGTTAAAGACAGTATTAGGGCAGCTTGCTTATTACCTAAAAGGTATCGAGATGTTACCATCATTGCATCCGACATATGTTGAAATTGAGTATGATGGAAAGTTACTACAAGAAGAAATTACGATGTTTTTAATTACGAATACTCGTTCAGTAGGTGGATTTGAAAAAGTAGCACCGTATGCATCTATTAACGATGGGTTATTTGACCTATTAGTACTGAAAAAAGGTTCTATCGCTGATTTAATTAAAGCAGCAACACAAGCACAACGTGGTGAACATATTAATAATCCAAAAGTGTTATATACACAAGCGAACCGAATTAAAGTACATTCACCAGATAAACTAATGATTAATTTAGATGGTGAGTATGGTGGAGATGCACCGATGGAATTCGAAAATATATATCATTGTTTAGAACTATTTGTTCCTGAACATCAAGAGGATGCCCTGTAAAGGCATCCTTTTTTACTTTGTTAAAATGAATTGTAAATTGGGAGTTAGTTTGATTTTTATGGTATTTTTACAATTCTTTTATTTTACATCCATACTTTATTGATACACTGGAAGAGATAAGAAATGAGAGGTAGGGTAACTAACTGTTACGATTTATTTAACCGATTATAACCAATGTTAATTAAATATATCAGTAAGCCCTGCTAGTCAAGTGATTGGCTAGTAGTGAGGGTTAACTGCGGGCAATCCCTAAAGCTGATTGAACTACAACGTGGCTAGAAATAGCGAGCGTGAATGTTGCGAAAGCAGAAAAAATCAATCAGATGGTGCAAGGTTAAATCCTAAACACTAGAACAATGGGTCTTCCGCCTCGAATCATCTAAGTCAAAATTGATAGGATGAACGTTCAACGACTATCTCGTATAACTGACGAGAGTACATCACAAGCCTATGGTGGTGGAAAAATCCTCTATCTCTAAAGAGATAAACATATAGTCTGCGCTCATGTGAAAACATGAGAAGTTCATAAGAGAACTGGCTAAGGAATTGCGCCCTTAGTTGAACAAGATAAATTTTATTGAATCTATCAAACTTTATCGATTTCATCGAACGTACGTGCTATGTTTGGTTCGATGAGGTGAGAATAATAATGAAATTTTCACGAGTTAGTCAAGTATCGGAATTAACAGGTTTGCATCCGAGTGGTCTCAGGAGAATGCTGGTGGAACACGCTACGATTCAGAAGAACAAATCTTTCATTAAAGGAGTTACATTCTGATGATATTGGCGAAGAAAGTTAGACTGATTCCAACGCCTGAACAAGAAAAAGTGCTTAGAAACCATGCTGGTGCTGGAAGATTTGCTTATAACTATTGTAAAAGAATAAGTGATAGATATTATAAGCTATTTGGAAAATCTGTTTCACAGTTAGCTTTACAGAAACGATTTACAAAGATCAAGAAGCGAAAGAGATATGAGTGGTTACATGACATCAACGCACAAGTTCCTAAACAGGCTTCAAAAGATTTTGACAAGGCGCGAAAACATTCGTTCAAAAAGTACAAAAATGGTTATCACACTTCTTATAAATCCAAAAAAGATTTAATTCAAGGGTTTTATGCCAATTATGAAAGACTGATTATAGGAAAGAAAGTAGTTGATATTCAGTCTATTGGAGAAGTGAAAACAAGCCAACAACTACCAAGAAACAAAAAGCCATCCAATCCAAGAGTTACCTTTGATGGTCGTCACTGGTGGATTAGTGTAGGGTTCCAAGAAGACTTTGAATCACAAGAACTAACCAATGAGTCGATTGGTGTGGATGTTGGTTTAAAAGAGCTGTTTGTAGCTTCTAATGGTACGAAAGAACGAAATATAAACAAAGATGCTAAGGTTAAAAAACTTTTGAAAAGGAAAAAGTCAGCACAAAGAGATATGTCTAGGAGATTTAAAAAAGGTGTAAAAATTCAATCTGCCGGATATGAAAAAGCGAAAGCTGAGCACCTGCGGTTATCTAGGAAAATTACGAATATCCGAAATAACCATATCCATCAAGCAACAGCTAGATTGGTGAAAACCAAACCAATGAGAATTGTTGTGGAAGACTTATCTATCTCAAACCTGTTAAAAAACAAAAAACTATCGAAAGCATTTTCATTTCAAAAATTACACTTCTTCTTTCAATGTCTGTCATACAAGTGCGAGAAGTACGGCATTGCGTATGTAAAAGCTGATAAATGGTTCGCTTCAAGCAAGATTTGCTCATGTTGCAGAGTAAAATACGACCATTCAGTTCAACCAGAAGGACAGTGGAGTTTAAAAATACGTGAGTGGCGTTGTGCTTCATGTAATAGCCATCACGATAGAGATTTAAATGCTTCGATAAATTTATCAAGATGGGTAAAATAAAAGCTTGATAATAGGAGGTAACGATACTGCCTCGTGTGGAGTGTTATACCCCTCGTCCCTTTGGGGCTGCGAGAACACGATGAAGCACTAACTTGTGTGAATTTGATTGAATTGTATAGATTTAGTTAAGTTTATCGTATCGGTGCTATGGAGAAGGTAAAAGCAATATTATTTGATAAAGATGGGACATTAATGGATTTTCATTCAATATGGATAAAAGTAGCTGAAGAACTTGTAGCTGAATGTATAAGTTTATATCATTTACCAAGTACAATGCGGCAGACCTTATTAGAAGAGATTGGTGTAGAGGGAGCATTTGTTAATCCAAGGAGTGCAATAGCTGCTGGAACAAGCCTTGATGTAGCGAAGGGGCTTTGTAATTATATTGAGTCTGCTAGAGAAGAAGAGATGCATCAGTGGGTAAGTGAGAAGTTATTTTCCCTTATGTATGAGCATCGTTCGCATATGAAAATGACAGCAGACTTACCGAAAGTGTTACAGGCATTAAAAGATAAAGGATTTATATTAGGGGTTGTCACGGCGGATGATTTCGCACCAACAGAATTATTTTTAAAACAATATAAGTTGGAGAACTTTTTTGATTATATTATAGCCTCGGATACATTCCCTGCGCAAAAACCAGATAAAAAGATTATAGAAGTGTTTTGTGAGAAATTTAATTTAGAATCATGCGAGGTTGCGGTTGTTGGAGATACGCCAACTGATTTACATTTAGCTAAAAATGGCGATTGCTATGCAATTGGGGTGCTATCTGGTACAGGAGACCGTCCAACATTAGAACCACTTGCTGATTTAGTGTTAGATTCTGTTGGAGAGTTTATTTCTCAATCGGGTGAGTTTTTCTGGGAGAAAGAAAAGTCTAATGTGTAAGGAAAATAAGTCTATAAAGACTCTTAATGAGTCTTTATAGACTTATTTTTTATGCCTGGATACAAAGAATATAGGATAAATGCTAGAAAAGAAAGTTGGCATATATTTTGCAATAAAAAGAGAAAACAATGTAAAGAAAAGGATGGGGTACGCAATGAACACAAAAAAATTTGCTAAAGTAAATGAACAAATTCCAGGACCGAAAGCGGCATCTTTATTAGAACGCCGTCAAAATATAGTACCAAAAGGAGTAAGTAACGGCATCCCAACGTTTGTACAATCTGCCAATGGTGCTCTTGTAACAGATGTTGATGGCAATCAGTACATTGATTTTGCAGGAGCAATCGGGACAATTAACGTAGGGCATTGTCATCCAACGGTTAAAGAAGCGCTCCATAAACAAGTCGATCAATACATTCATACTGGATTTAACGTCATGATGTATGAGCCATATATTGAATTAGCAGAAAAGCTTGCGGCATTGGCACCAGGAAGTTTCGATAAGCAAGTCCTGTTTTTAAATAGTGGTGCAGAAGCAGTTGAGAACGCGGTGAAAATCGCTCGTAAATATACGAAGAGACCTGGTATTATCGCATTTTCTAAAGGTTTCCACGGGCGTACATTAATGACAATGACGATGACAAGTAAAGTGAAGCCATATAAATTCGGGTTTGGTCCCTTTGCTCCAGAAGTATATAAAGCGCCATTTCCATACGAATACCGTCGCCCAGAGGGATTAACGGAAGAGCAGTATGATGATTTTATTATTGAAGAGTTTAAGAACTTCTTCATATCGGAAGTAGCACCAGAAACAATTGCAGCTGTTGTAATGGAACCTGTTCAAGGGGAAGGTGGATTTATCGTCCCAAGTAAGAAATTTGTTCAAGAAGTACGCCGCATTTGTTCAGAGAACGGCATCTTATTTGTAGCGGATGAAATACAAACAGGCTTTAGTCGTACAGGAAAATATTTTGCAATTGATCACTATGATGTCGTTCCAGATTTAATTACAGTGTCTAAATCGTTAGGTGCTGGTGTACCGATAAGTGGTGTCATTGGACGTAAAGAAATTATGAATGAGTCTGCACCAGGTGAACTTGGTGGAACGTATGCAGGAAGTCCACTAGGATGTGCGGCTGCATTAGCTGTTCTCGATGTAATAGAAAATGAGAAATTAAATGATAGAGCGATAGAATTAGGAAAAGTCGTAATGAACCGATTCGAAGAGATGAAAAATAAATATCATTGCATCGGTGATGTGCGTGGGTTAGGCGCAATGTGTGCATTTGAGGTTGTTCAAGATCGTAAGACGAAAGCACCTGACAAAACGTTAACGGCTAATCTATGTGCAGAAGCAAATAAGCGTGGGTTACTGTTATTATCAGCAGGGACATATGGAAATGTTATCCGTGTGTTAATGCCTTTAGTTATTACAGATGAGCAACTTGAAGAAGGTTTAACAATAATTGCAGAATCATTGCAAGCTTGTTATGAGCAAACAAACATCGCTCGCGTTTAAAAACTGAAGTATAAATAGCAAACATTCTAGCTGACTCTATATTAAATGCAGAAAATTCACTTTATAATAAAGGTAGTGAAGTGGATCGATGGATTTGAAGTTAGGGGTGGCTAGGATGGTTGCAGAAAAGGAACGAGTGTTAATGGATTTAAAAGATGTATTTGAATATGCGTTTGACGAAATTTTTGTTACAGATGAGCAAGGGATCGTTGTACGTGTAAATAGTACATGTGAAAGGCACTACCAACTAGCTGCAGAAGAGTTAGTTGGTAAGCATGTAAAAGAACTACAAAAGGATGGAATCTTTTATCCATCAGCGACATTAGAAGTGATTGAAAAAAAGAGGCCAATTGAACTCGTTCAAACTACAAAATCAGGAGAGTATTTACACGTTCGTACAAGGCCTGTTTTTGATGATGAGGGAAATTTAAGAAGAGTGATTAGTTATTCTCGCGACCTTACTGAACTCTATCAATTACGTCAAAAGGTAGAGGAAATGGATAATCAGCTAAAAACATATAAAAAAGAATTAAGAGAAACATATGAGCATGAAGGACTTATTTTTAAAAGTCTAGCTATGCAAAAAATAGTCGATACAATCAAAAAAGTATCTGTAGTGGATAGTACTGTTCTCGTTTTAGGCGAGACTGGAGTAGGAAAAAGTCGATTAGTACGCCATTTACATGAAGTGAGTCACCGTAAGCATGAAAGTTTCTATGAAATTAATTGTGCGGCATTGCCAACTAATTTAATTGAATCGGAGCTTTTTGGATATTCAGGTGGATCTTTTACAGGTGCGAATCGTGAAGGGAAAAAGGGACTATTAGAATCCGCGCATAAAGGAACTCTTTTTTTAGATGAAATCGGTGAAATGCCGCTTGAAATTCAAGCGAAGCTTTTGCAAGTATTGCAAGAAAAAACATTTCGTCCTATAGGCGGAAGAGAATTAAAAAAAGTGGATGTTCGAATTGTGGCGGCAACAAATAGAGATTTAAGCGAGATGGTGAAACAAGGAACATTTCGGAAAGATTTATACTATCGTTTGAATGTCATTCCAATTGCAATTCCCCCGCTTAGGGAAAGAACAGAAGATATTTTGCCGCTTATTTATCATTACTTGCAGCACTTTAATAAAAAGTACGGACGTGATGTGAAACTAGCGCCGAGTACGTTACAAATGTTTGTTGGATATCCGTGGGAAGGGAACAATAGAGAAATAGAGAATGTAATTGAGAGAATTGTTATTACTGTTGATGATGTTGTAACGGTAGAGGATTTGCCACTCTCTATGCAAGAGGCTGCAGTTGAACAATCGGGGCAAAGCCTTTATAAAATGCTGGAAGAGGTAGAGAGAAATATAATTCTTAAAGCGTATAAAACGTATGGATCAAGTTATAAAGTGGCTGAGTTTTTGCAAATTAGTCAATCTGCTGCTACTAGAAAAATTAAGAAGTTCATAGAGGAGGAAGAAAACATTGGATAAAAAGGCGACTTTCGTAAGTATAGATAAAAAGGCGATGTATATAAATGGTGAGTGGATTACACTACAAGAACAAATTGAAGTAAATAATCCTGCGACGAAGGAAATATTTGCAACTGTACCAAAAGGCGGAGTAACAGAGGCAAAGCAAGCTGTTGATGCTGCACATGAAGCTTTTAAAACGTGGTCTAAGTTAACGGCAGCAGATCGTGCCACGAAGTTAAAAAAGTGGTTCATGCTTATTGATAAAAATAAAGAAGAGATCGCAGCGATTATGACGAAGGAACAAGGAAAGCCGTTTGCAGAAGCGCTTGGTGAAGTAAATTATGCAAATAGTTTTGTTGAATGGTATGCAGAAGAGGGGAAACGTGTATATGGTGAAATGATTCCTGCTTCTCATCCGAATAAGCGCATTTTAGTTATGAAGCAACCAGTTGGCGTTATGGCAGCTATTACCCCTTGGAACTTCCCGGCAGCGATGATTACGAGAAAGGTAGCCCCAGCGCTTGCAGCAGGCTGTACAGCCGTTGTGAAACCGGCGAGTCAAACGCCATTAACTGCATTGAAATTAGCTGAATTAGCCCATGAAGCAGATATTCCAAAGGGCGTAATCAATATCGTAACAGGTAGTGCAAAAGCAATTGCTGATACATGGATGGAAGATAGTCGCGTTCGAAAAGTGTCCTTTACAGGGTCAACGGAAATCGGGAAAGAGTTAATGGCTAGTGCGGCGCAAACGATGAAAAAAGTTTCGCTTGAGTTAGGGGGTCACGCTCCGTTTATCGTAATGAATGATGCAGATTTAGATAAAGCAGTAGAAGCGGTGATTGGTTCGAAATTCCGTAACGCAGGACAAACGTGTATATGTACAAACCGAGTATTCGTTCAAGAAGAAGTATACGAAGTATTTGTAGAGAAGTTCGAAAAGGCAGTAGGGCAGTTGAAAGTAGGAGACGGTTTCGGTGACGGAACGACTGTCGGGCCACTTATTGATGAGAATGCAGTTTCAAAAGTACAAGAACATATTGAAGATGCTATTCAAAAAGGTGGAACAGTTTTATATGGTGGTCAAAAGGTCGCGGAGTTAGAGGGACATTTCATTCAACCGACTGTAATTGGGTTGGCAAATGATACGATGCTTTGTATGAATGAAGAAACATTTGGGCCAGTGGCACCAGTTGCGAAATTTAAAACAGTTGATGAAGTAATCGAACGTGCAAACAATACACCATACGGTTTAGCTGCGTATATTTTCACGAAAGACATTAGCCAAGCATTCCAAATTAGTGAAGCGTTAGAGTACGGTATTATCGGTCTAAACGATGGTCTTCCATCAGTTGCACAAGCACCATTTGGTGGATTTAAAGAAAGTGGTATCGGTCGTGAAGGAGGCCATTTCGGCATCGAGGAATATTTAGAAATTAAATATATTTCATTGGGACTATAAGTAGTATACTAGAATCTCTATAAGGTAACAGAGAAGGAGATTCTAGTATGGTATATTGGCTATTATTACTTGTTACAATTATTTTTGAAGTAGCTGGAACAATTGCGATGAAACTATCAAATGGTTTAACAAAGCTTGTTCCAAGTGTACTGATTTTCGTGTTTTATGGGATTTGTTTCAGCGTGTTTGCCATCGTTGTGAAAAAGATTCATTTAAGTATTGCTTATGCTATTTGGTCTGGCGTTGGAACATTACTTATTACAATCATTAGTGTGTACTTTTTTAAAGAGCATATTAGTTTATTTCAAGCATTTTGTATTCTTTTTATTGTTTTGGGTGTCATTGGGCTTAAGGTTTCATCGGCATCATGAAAGCTATCTTTTGTAGAAGATAGCTTTTTTCTATTTGTGCAGTTAGCAATTAATACGACAAAATATGACAAGAAAGAGTAAAGCGTTTTGTTATGATACATATGAAATATTGTCTTATGTGGAGGAAAGAGTATGTTAAAAAAGGTAAGTCAAATTGTTTTAATTTTTGGCATAGCTTTTAGTTTAAGTGCTTGCACTGAGACTAAAGATAGTAATGAAAGTAAACAAGAAGATGTTCAAGATAAAGTGTATAAAATAGGGGAGACAGTAGACGTAGATGGTTTGCAAGTAACTATCGATTCAGTTAAATTAGGATATCCGGATTATGATGAGAATAAAAAGAAAGAGGAGATTTTGGGGATTATTTTCAAAGTAGAAAATAATAGTAAAAAGGAAATACCTTTTGCATTTTATGAATTTGAGATTACCGATAAGAAAGGTACAAGATTTAAAGAATATAATAACCCTGATAGCTTTATTAGTAAAAAGTTAGCACCAGATGAAAAAATTCAAGATATCATGCTATTTGACGTAGCGAAAGAAAATACGTATATCGCTACGTATAGACCGGAGTTTACGCATGAAAATAGAACGATAAAATTTGAATTGAAACCAAATAAATAAAGAAACACATTGGATTATCCAATGTGTTTCTTTATGGTAATAAATTTAAAACGCCCAGTTACCTTTACGGAAGATAGGCTCATGTCTGCCATCAGCAGTAATACCGTCAATATCAAGCTCAGCTGATCCAATCATGAAGTCGTTGTGTGTGATACTAGCGTTTGCGCCGTTTTCAGCAAGTTCTTCTTTAGACATTGTTTTTCCGCCAACTAAGTTAAATGCATAAGCATTTCCGATTGCAAGGTGGCAAGATGCATTTTCGTCAAATAGTGTATTGTAGAATAAAACATTTGTGTTTGAAATTGGTGAGTCATGAGGTACTAAAGCTACTTCTCCTAAGAAGTGAGAACCTTCATCTGTTTCTACTAAATGTTTTAAAGCTTCTTCACCAGCTTCAGCTTTATAGTCTACGATACGCCCGTTTTCAAATGTTAACGTGAAATTATCGATAATATTACCTGCAAATACTAACGGTTTTGTACTAGAAACTTGGCCGTTTACACCTGTTTTAAGTGGCATTGTAAATACTTCTTCAGTTGGAATATTAGCCATAAATGGTACGTTCTTTTCATTTAAGCTACCAGCACCAGCCCATACATGTTTTTCTGGAAGTTCGATTGTTAAATCTGTTCCAGGACCTGTATAGTGAAGAGCTTTATAATGCTTTTCGTTTAAGTAATCCACTTTTGTATGTAATGTTTCATCATGTTCTTTCCATGCTTCTACAGGATTTTCTAAATCAGCACGAGTAGCTTTGAAAATAGCATCCCATAACTTTGCTTCTTGTTCTTCTGGCGCTACGTCAGGGAATACTTTCGCAGCCCATTCTTTCGTAGGAACAGAAATGACACACCAGCTTACTTTATCTGCTTGTACGTAATCACGGTATACTTTCATTGCTTCTCCAGCTACTTTATGAGCTGTTGCAATACGCGATGCTTCTACACCTTTTAATAAATCAGGGTTTTCTGCATAGATAGACATAAATGCAGCGCCTTCTTTTGCTAATTCTTCACGAGCATGTGCTTTCCAAGATGGAAATTCAGCGAAAGCTTCTTCAGGAGCTAGATCGAACTTTAAGCGTGTTAACGTCTCATCATTCCAATCTACATATACGTGTTTTGCACCAGATTTATATGCTTTTTCTGTAACGAGGCGTACAAATTGTACAGCTTCAAGAGGTGCACTAATTGATAAAGTTTGTCCAGGTTGAATATTAACACCAACATTAACTGCAAGAGCAGCATATTTCTCTAACGTTTGTTCAAATGACATATGTATAATCTCCTTTAATTTGAAAGATTTCTTACTATATATAATACAAGAAAATTCTAAAAATATATATAAATATAAAGTAAAAAGAGAGCTCAAAATGTATTGAGCCCTTATATTTACTTAATTGAAGAAGCAAACTGCTCTACAGTCGTTGTATGGTGTATACGAACGCGCTTCATCTTTAACAATTCATCAGGTTCACCCTTCGTAATGAATTGCCCAGGCTTTGTCGTCGTCGCAAATTGATAATACTTCTTCGTTTCTGTAACAACCTTATCATCTACATGACCGAATGGATAAGCAATCGCGATAACAGGCTTACCTGTTATTTTTTCTAGTTTTTCTTTTGAACCTTTTAACTCTTCCTCATAGTTTGTAATTTTCGGTAAGTCTGCATGTGCTGCAGTATGAGATTGCACCGAGAAAATGCCGGAATCAACCATTTCTTTTATTTCAGAAGTAGACAATGCTCCTTCTACATCAACGTTATCAACAATCATATATTCTGTTGCTGCCGGTTTAAAAGTATCATCTTTTAGCTTTTGTAAAACGCGAAATGCATTCATATTATTTTTCATACCGTCATCAAATGTAACGAAAATCGGCTTATTTACTTTATTTATATCGCTCCAGCGTTCAAACGTTAAAAGCGTATAACCATTGTCTTTTAAATGTTTCATTTGTGCTTCAAAGTTAGCTGGTGATACGAATAAGTCTTTAATACCTTGACCATGATAATCATCGATTGCGTGATACATAAGAACAGGAACCTTTTGTTCGAAAGTAATAGTAGATTTCGTAAGCGGGATTGTTTTCCCATCTTCTTTCATTCCTGTTGCTTCAATTTGGAACTCACCGCGTTTTCCTTCAAATTCTTTTATGTCAAAAGGAATTGTAAATTGTTTCTCCTTTTCTTTAGAAGAAAAAGATTTAGCACGTTCCTTTCCATCAGCTGTGCGCCAAATTTTATATTGTACTTCATTTAAAGAATCTTTTAAGTCTGTAATATGAATACTTGTGTTTGTAGATTCGTGTGTGATGGGAGTATAAGAAATTTTACCTTGTTCTGGTAGAGTCTCTTTTTGTATAGCTACTTCTTGAACCTTTTTCTCTTTTTTAGGTTCTTGGCTTACATTGCTAGTATTGCAGCCTGCTAGAATGGCAGACGTACATAAAGCAATTGCTGCGTATTTTCTCATAAAAATCACCTTCTATTGTGTAGTATGTTGCATATTGACATTAAAATCCCCACCGCTATAAGAGTGGTGGGGATATACCCTTGTTCATCATATCATTTGAAGAAAATGAGGGGAATATGATTTTTAGGAGGCTATTAAGGTAATAGATTAGTGACTTTGAATAGATGTATTTTTTTGTTTCTTATTAGAATTAATAATAATATAACCGACTACAAAGATAAGAGGAATAATGAAGACATAGATAGGCATTCCCCATACATAATAGCTTTTCAGCGTTAAGACTAGTAAATGTAAGAAATCGAAAAGGGCGTGAATTTTCATAAGGTCCTCCAATGTTTTTTACAAATTATAACATTTAACGCTTATTATTTGTATAATTTGGAAAGTTATTTAAGCTAATTTTAAAGTAAGAAGAAGACATATTAATATGCAATTTTGCATAAGGATATGTATTTAATTAAAATATAAAGATTTTATACTATAATGAAAACCGCTATAAAACTAAGTAAGAATAATGTATGGAGTGGAGAATAGAAATGAAATATAAAAAAATAATATATATCTTTTTCATATCGCTATTTATAGTTGGTTGTCAAAGTGAAGTGAGTAAAGCGAATAGCGTGGAAGAGTATATTCCATCGCATCTTATGAATGCGGAAGTGACGGCGGATATTATGACACTAGAATTTCCTTATGAGATAAAAGAGAAATTAGAGAAAATAGGAAATAAAATGAGCGATAGTATTACAAATAATTTAGATTGGTATTTGAAGTATGCCGAAGAAGAAATTATACCGAAAAAAACGTTTCCTTATCATCAAAACTTAGGTATTACAAAAGAAGAATATGATTTTATGATAGATAAAATGAATAATGCAGAATATGTAAATACCAAAGACGGAAAACTCTTTTTTAAACAGAAAGATCATGAAATTCAAATTCTCTCTGATGAAAATTTGAAGCTAATTAAAAATATTCGAATTGATACAGAGAAGAATATAATTAAAACTCCTTTAGGAGAATGCGAATATGAAGGTGAAATAAAGGCGTCGGATGAACAAAAAGCTACTGGTCCATGGAGTGGGAAGATGTGGACTTTAAAAAGCGATGGATTACTTTATCATTTTTCATTAGGAAAGTTAAAAAACATAAACAAATCTATCATTTACATTTCAATAAAAGGTATATATAAAGATAGGATTATCAATACAGAAGAAGCAGTTGAATTTCACTCGGTTTCATAAAGAATCAAAAAAACACCTTACTTGTTAAAGTAAGGTGTTTTTTTATTAAATAAACAATCCAGCGATTGTCGCAGATAAAATAGAAGCAAGTGTTGATGCAAATAGCATTTTCCAACCAAATTTAGAAACAACGCTTCCTTGCTTTTCAGAAAGGGCACGGATTGTACCAACGATTGCACCAATTTGGCTAATACTTGCGAAGCTAATTAAGAATACTGTAACGATTCCAACTGTACGTGGAGCTAATGTTGTAGCTGTGTCTTTTAAATCAAGGATTGCTACAAACTCGTTTAAAACAATCTTCGTACCCATAATACCACCAGCTGGGATAATATCTTGAGTTGGAATGCCCATTAAGAATGCGAATGGAGAAAGTACGTAACCGAAGATTTGTTGTAAAGTAACAGCATGTCCCATTGCGCCTGAAGCTGCACTAATTACGTAGTTTACAACTTCCATCACACCGATAAAGGCGATCATTAATGCGGCAACGATACCAGCTACTTTTAAACCATCAAGCGCACCGTTAATCATTGCGCCGATAAAGCTGTCTCCGAATAGAGTTCTATCAAATTTTTGAATCACTTCATCTTCTTTCTTCGTATCAACTGGTGTTAATAACGAACAAACGATTAAGCTTGAGAATAAGTTTAGCGGAAGAGCTGCCAGTACGTATTTTGCATCTAACATCATTACGTATGATGCTGTAACAGAAGCAGAAACGGAGCTCATCGCAGAACAACAAATGATAAACATACGGTTTTTATTGAAATGCTGTAAATCGTTTTTAATAACGATTAACGCTTCACTTGAACCGAAGAATACAGAGTTTACTGCGTGGAATGACTCAACACGTGGTAAACCAGTAATTTTTGAAATAGCACCGCCGACAACGCGAACGATGAATGGTAAAACACCTAAATAACTAAAGATTGAAAGTAGTGCTGAGAAAAATACGATAATTAATAATACGTTTAAGAAAAAGACAAAATCTCTGTGAATTCCATTAAAGAGAAAATCGACACCTGTCGTACCAAGTTTAATTAGTTTGTTGAAAACTTTACTAATGAAAATAATGATTTGTTGACCAATCTTTGTAGCAAACATAAACCAACCGATTAAAATTTGGAAACCAATCATAATTGCAATTGCACGGAAGTTGATTTTACTTTTGTTGTTTGACAAAGCAAAACATAAACCTAACACGGCAATAATACCGATAATGCTCATTACATATTGCATGTAGTTGCCCCTTTCAGAAGTTCGTATAAAGTTTGTACATAAAACGCTCGTTATATTACTAAAAATAAAGGAATGAGGTTTTATGTCATACGTAAGATGTCTGACCTTTTAGAAAAATAAAAATAAAAAAAGACCCATATGGATTCACTTTCATCTATGAGAGAAAGCTAATCAATATGAGTCCTTTTTTGCGCATAGGCTAATATTCATTAGTTTTCCCCATAGTCCAGCAATTTAAGGTTGCCGGGTAGAAACTCTCGATCCATATTATCAAGTATATATGAGGTAACATCGTCCGTATTAAATTAGTAGTAGCGTAACATTAACAGAGAAGTATCGTCAATAGCTTTTTTTCTTCCAATAGAAAAAGACCATATAAGTATGATAAAATGTAACGCAGTGTTATGAAAAAGAGAGGTCGGAAAATGAGTACTAAAATGACGCCACCAGTTGAGAAAAACGAGTTTATAGATGTAGTATTTGAAGATTTAACACATGATGGTGCCGGTGTTGCGAAAGTAAAGGGCTATCCTATTTTCGTTAAAAACGGATTACCAGGTGAAAAAGCGCAAATTAAAATTATTAAAGTGAAGAAAAACTTCGCATTTGGTCGTTTAATGAAGCTTCATACAGAAAGTCCATATCGTAAAGATGCTGAATGCCCAGTATATAATCAGTGCGGCGGTTGTCAGCTTCAGCACTTAACTTATGAAGGACAATTACAAGCGAAAGAAAAACAAGTACGTGACGTTATGCAGCGTATCGGAGGACTAGCTGATGTTCCTGTTCATCCTGTACTTGGCATGAAGAATCCGTGGGTATACCGTAATAAAGCACAAGTACCAATCGGAGAACGTGAAGGCGGACTTGTAGCTGGTTTTTATCGCCAAGGAACGCATGACATCATTAATATGGAATCATGCTTAATTCAGGCAGAAGAAAACGATACATTAATCCAAGAAGTAAAACGTATTTGTGAAAAGCACGGTATCACTGCGTACAACGAAGAGCGTAACAAAGGAACACTTCGTCACGTAATGGCTCGTTACGGACAAGTAACAGGGGAAATTATGCTTGTCTTCATTACGCGTACAGCAGAATTGCCGAACAAAAAAGCAATTATTGAAGAAATTGCAGCGAAATTCCCAGAAGTAAAATCAATTGTTCAAAACGTAAATACGAAGCGTACGAATGTAATTTTCGGAGACAAAACGACAGTACTGTACGGATCAGAATACATTTATGACTTTATCGGTGACATTAAATTTGCGATTTCAGCACGTTCATTCTATCAAGTAAACCCAGAGCAAACGAAAGTGCTTTACGATAAAACGTTAGAATACGCAAAATTAAATGGTAACGAAACAGTAATCGATGCCTATTGCGGAATCGGATCAATCTCGTTATTCCTAGCGCAAAAAGCGAAAAAAGTGTACGGCGTTGAAATCGTCCCAGAAGCAATCGAAGACGCAAACCGAAACGCAGCACTAAACAACATGACAAACGCTGAATTTGGCGTAGGAGAAGCAGAAGTAGTCATTCCAAAATGGTACAAAGAAGGCGTAATCGCCGACACAATGGTCGTAGACCCACCGCGTAAAGGCTGTGACGAAGCATTACTAAATACAATCATCGACATGAAGCCAAACCGCGTCGTATACGTATCGTGTAACCCAGCAACATTAGCACGTGATTTAAAAGTACTAGAAGAAGGCGGATATAAAACACAGGAAGTACAACCTGTTGATATGTTCCCGCATACGACTCACGTAGAGTGTGTGGCTTGGCTTAAGTTGGTATAATAGGAAAGCAGTTGATATAGGGGAAATCTATACCACCTGCTTTTTGGTTTACAAAAATACCATTCATAAGCGATTTTAGTTAAAATAAATATTGCTGATTTTCACAAATTATAAATTGAGATTTTGAAATTGTATTCATAGTGAGAGGATTTGAATTTGAAATGATAGATAATTTTTGGCGTGAATTACCACGACCATTTTTCGTACTTGCACCAATGGAAGATGTGACAGACGTTGTTTTCCGTCACGTAGTAAGTGAAGCAGGTCGTCCGGACGTATTCTTCACAGAGTTTACAAACTCGGATAGCTATTGTCATCCAGAAGGTATGAAAAGTGTACGTGGCCGTTTAATTTTTACAGAAGACGAACAGCCGATGGTGGCACATATTTGGGGAGACAATCCCGAATACTTCCGTCAAATGAGTATTGGTATGGCAGAACTAGGATTTAAAGGCATCGATATTAACATGGGTTGCCCAGTACCGAACGTTGCATCAAGAGGAAAAGGTAGTGGCCTTATTCTACGTCCAGACGTTGCGGCAGAACTTATCCAAGCAGCAAAAGCGGGCGGACTACCTGTCAGCGTAAAAACACGACTTGGCTTTAAAGAGTTAAGCGAGTGGGAAGATTGGTTAACGCACATTTTCAAACAAGATATTGCAAACCTTTCTATTCACTTACGTACAAGAGAAGAAATGAGCCAAGTAGATGCGCATTGGGAACTAATTCCGGAAATTAAAAAATTACGTGACCGTATCGCACCAAATACGTTAATAACAATCAATGGAGACATCCTTGATCGTAAAATGGGGCTGGAACTTGCTGAAAAATACGGCATTGATGGCGTAATGATCGGACGAGGCATCTTCAAAAATCCATTTGCTTTTGAAAAAGAGCCAAGAGAGCATAGCAGTAAAGAGCACCTAGATCTTTTAAGACTACAACTTGATCTTCAAGATCAATATGCAGAAGTACTGCCACGCTCAATCACAGGGCTTCACCGCTTCTTCAAAATTTATGTAAAAGGCTTCCCTGGAGCTGCTGAATTGAGAAATCAATTGATGAGTACGAAATCGACTGATGAGGTGCGTGGATTGCTTGATAAGTTTGAGGCTAGTGTTGGTGAGGCACAGAATGGTGAGACGGTTTAACTTTTAAGCAGTTAAATCATTTCATATGTAGTGCATGACATGAGTGAGTTGAAAATAAGTGCAGAGCTGGAAAAGAACAGTGTATTTGAGAAATCAAAACACTGTTTTTTTTCTTTTAGTTAATGTTAAGAGAGAAATCCTTTTATAGGCATATAAAAAACATGTAAGAGCGCTGTAGATACAATGATAGAGAAAAGTTCGGGTAAGACTATAAAACATATCTTTAAAATGTTAAAGTATTAATTTAGCGGACAATAATTAAAAGGTTAGATTAAACATGATAATTTAAAGTAGGTTATAGCATAAACTTTAACCGCTGAATAAATAATCAACATTTCAGGAGGGAAACCCAATGGCAATGAGCAACAACGATATATTAAAAAGAGTACGATACGCTTTAGATATAAAAGACATAGATATGGTAGAAATCTTTAAACTTGGCGGGATGGAAGTAACGAAAGAAGACGTAGTTGATATGCTTACAAAAATAAAGAGAGCTCCTCAGCATGAAGCTGAAAATGATGAGGTAGCTGAAGATGAGTACGTAAAAACATGCGATATGATGATGTTAGAGGCATTTTTAAATGGATTTATTACTTTAAAAAGAGGAAAGCAAGATCCGAAACCAGGGCAGCCTGCACCTGTACAGAGCAAGGAGAGTGCCAATAACCTTCTTCTAAAGAAAATGAAAATCGCACTATCTTTAACGAGTGAGGATGTACTTGATATATTAGATAGCGTAGGCGTTACGGTAACAAAAGGAGAGTTAGGCGCTCTATTAAGAAAGAAAGGCCATAAAAATTACAAAGAGTGCGGCGATAGATACGCAAGGAATTTCATTAAGGGATTAGGTGTAAAGTATAGAGGATAATAAGCTTGCTAAAGCAGTAAATGATATAATAGGTAGAGTAGGACGTTCGTATCCTACTCTTTTTTATTTGTAAAAATACTATGCTAGGTGATGAAATGGTACATACATATTTAGGTGAGACAATTAATTTTCATATAACTTATAAGAAGAAAAAGTCCGTGCGTCTTTTTGTGGATTCGTATGGAAATGTGGAAGTGCAAGCTCCGAAAGGAACACCTGTTGAATACTTAGTCCAGTTGCTAGAGGAGAAGTGGGATTGGATTCAGGCAACACGTAAGGAAATGCAGGAGAGAGCGCTTGGACCACAGGAAAAGGACTATGATCAAGGAGAGGGCTTTCTATATTTAGGAAGTACGTATCCGATACAGATTTCCCAAGATGCAAGCATTGAGCAAGACAATGCGATTTTTGAAGGGGATAAGTTACATATTTATGTGAAAGAGCTTAAGGATGAGAAAATACAACAAGCTTTAAAACGATTTTACTATAAGCAGTGTAAATCTTTAGTAGAGAAGAGTATTAAAGCGCATCAAAGTAATTTCAAAACAAAACCACGTTCTATTCGTATTACAGATAGTAGTCGTACTTGGGGTACTTGCGATTCAAATTTACAACTAACATTCAATTGGAAGCTAGCAATGGCACCACAGCGAGTAATTGACTATGTAGTCGTTCATGAAATGTGTCATATGGTTCATTTAAATCATGATCGCTCTTTTTGGCGTCTTGTCGGGAAGATAATGCCTGATTATAAAGAAATGGAGAATTGGTTAGCGTTATCTAGTTGGAAGATGACGGTTTAGGAAGGGATATCGATTTTTGTCTGTAAATCGATATTTCTTGTCGAATCGTTGATATATTGTGAGTTTTGATAGATATATTTTAAAAATCGTTGATATATTGTAAGTTATGATAGATATATTCGAAAAATCGTTGATATAATTTCATTTACCACAGGATTGTTCAACAAATCGAAAAGAGAAGAGGTCACAGCAGACATCTCCTCTTTTCGACCATATAGATTATCGCCCAAACTTCACAATGAAAGTATCTGCTGTTTTCTCCATCTCATACCCAAGATACCCCTCCGAAAGCAAAGCCTGCTGTCCACTAGCATCACTCATTAGAATACTTTGAATATCCGTCCAATCGCTTTCTTTATCTCCGCGCAATTTCTTCACAAAAACATACCGCAGACTACCACCATACTTCTCCTTTAGCGCAGCAATCGCCATCCCTTGCGCAAACTTATCCTTCAAACTCGGGATGTTAAAAGGAGCAACGGTGCAGCATACATAATCATATTTGCTATCTTCTTTTTGTAATTCGTCCATGATGACGTTTGCTAATATTTTTTGCATCCCATTTCCTCGGCAGTTCGGATGAACGTTTGAGATTTCTTGATAGATGACGCGGTGTAGCTCACTTTCTGGCAAACCAATATCGAGCCCTAAATGTTCATCATCGATAGGAGGGACGAGTAGAGCGCGAAATGCGATGAGTTCGTTTTCGATAAAAGCACCGATCATCATGCCGTTTCCTTCTAGAATGTATTGAAATTCTTCTTGTGAGAGTGGTTGTAAACGACTTTTATCTTCTAGTGCTTCAACTACGATGTTTTGTAGTGATAAAATTTGTTCGATGTGCTCTAGTGATAGTAATGTAACGTGAAATGATTCGTTATTTTGTTTTAATGTTCCTTCGTATAGAACCGTCATATGATAGTCCTCCTTTAGCGTACAACGTCTTGAAAGACGGTTAGTTCTTGTAATGTATCTTCGTTTATTTCAATGCCGAGTCCCGGCTTTTCGTTTAAGCGAATGAATGGTACATCGTAATGTAAGTTTCCAATGTCTTTTGTGAATTTTAATGGTCCTGTTAGCTCTACGCTCGTAATGATTTTCTTTGAGAAAGCGACATGGAATCCTGCGGAAGAGGCAACAGATGATTCGACCATTGATCCTACTTGGCATTCAATGCCGGCCATTTCAGCTTGATGAGCGAGCTTTACAGCTGGATATATGCCGCCGCATTTCATTAGTTTTATATTTACTTTATCAGCAGCTTCTAATTTAATAATTTGGCGCATTTCACGAGAACTTTTTAATCCTTCATCAATCATAAGCGGGAGGTCTGTTTTAGAACGAATATGGGCCATGGCATCAATATTGTCCGCGATAACAGGTTGTTCAATCCAGTCAATGTTTAAATGTCCTAATGAACGTAGTGCTGTTAATGTGTTTGCGCTATTTTTCCAGCCTTGGTTTACATCAACGCGAATAGCGATGTCATTTCCTACACGTTCTCGTACAGCTTCAATACGTTTTACATCTTCTTTTACATTTGTACCAACTTTCATTTTGAAAGATTGGTAACCTTTTTGAATCATAGAAGCAGCTTCTTCAGCCATGTTTTCTGGATCGGCAATACTTAAAACGTGAGTGACAGGGAATTCTTCATGGTAGCGCCCGCCAATTAATTGATATACAGGTTGATTTAGTTTTTTGCCCATTATATCAAAACAAGCAATATCAATTGCGGCTTTCGCTGTTGGAACACCGTAAATTGTATTGTCCATCATGTCGTGTATTTTTTCGATATTCATTGGATTTTGCCCGATTAGAGCAGGGGTTAGCGTATGTTTTAAAGTATGGAAAGTACTTTCCCATGATTCACCTGTGACGTGATCATCAGCAACGCCTTCACCGTAACCGATAATACCTTCATCCGTTTCCATTTTGACGATAATAGAGGGCATATCAGAATAAGAGCCATAACTAATAACAAACGGATTGCGAAGTGGTAAACGAATTGCGTAAAGATGAATAGCTGTAATTTTCATTGAATAGAAACCCCTTCCTGTTTACAATAGTTTTATACATTTGATATAGTTGACGTTAAATAGTCGTTAATTAATGATAAGGAGTTAGAGAAAATGATGATAAAAATTGCAGTTGTCGGTTCAAAGGAATTTATGGACAACCTTTTTCCCATTGCTCAAAAATTAGAAGGAATAGAAATTGATCCATATATTTACCTTCATCCGGCGGAATCTTCTGAACTATTAAAGTGTTTAAAGCCTTGTGATGTCATCTTTTTCTCAGGTGCTTTACCTTATTATATGGCAAAAGAAATAAGAGAACAATTACGAATTCCAAGTATATACTTACAGCAAGACGAGACAACTGTCGCATCTTCAATTCTTTCTATCATGTATCATCAAAGTATTCAACCACATAACATTTCCATCGATTTAGTAGACCGCTCTTTTATTACAAATGTGTTCCATGATATCGGTATAAAAGAAAGCCCGCAAGTGTTGGATTATGAAAATATGCTGTGGAGTAAAGATGAGATAAATAGAGTTATCGATTTTCATGTAGCTAAATATCAATCTGGAGAGGCTCATTTAGCTTTAACTAGTATTCACGCTGTTTACGACGAGCTTCAAAAAATAGGTGTTCCTTCAGAGCGTATGATTGATCCAACACAATCCATTATACATGGGCTAAAAGATGCAAAAATAAAAGCTGAGTTAGCAAAAAGCTATTCAGCTACTGTTGGTGCTTGTATTATTTCTTCCCTAGAATTACGAACGAGTTTGCTTGAAAAACTAGATGTCATTTCAAAAGAACTACGTGGTTCATTTAAACAAGTGGATGAAATGACATGCATTTTGTATACAACTCGTGGTGATATCGAATCGATTATTAAAACAAATGAGATAGATAACTTGTTTGCGAGCGTAGAAGGAACGATAGCTATTGGATTTGGTTATGGGAAAACCGTGAAAGAAGCGGAGCAAAATGCAAAAATTGCTCAAAGTTTTGCAAAGAACAATCCAATAGATCGTTGTTTTTATATACTAACAAGTGATAAAGATTTGTTTGGTCCGTTCCCGAAAGAACAGAGAGTACAAAGTTTGAAAAATGATAATCCGGAACTAATGAAAATAGCGAAGGAAACGAAGCTTAGTCCGGCCAACTTGTCAAAAATCATTCAATTTAGTCAATCGCACCCGTCATTGAAGTTTACAGCAGCTGACCTTTCTGAGTATTTACAAGTGACTCGAAGATCGACAGAAAGGTTGTTAAAGAAATTAGTTGATTACGGGTATGCTCATATTTGCGGCGAGGAAATGCCCTATCAACAAGGGCGACCTCGCGCACTATATGAACTGAATTTACCGCTATTTTTAAGCTTCTAGTTGAGCTTTTTGTTTCTTTAGTAGTTCTGCTTTTTCAATGTCTGATAGTTTTACAATTGTGAAGCCTGTTATACCATAAATGATTGAGATAATAGGTACGATGAAATTCAAAATAGCATAAGGGGCATATTCAAATGCACCTACGCCAAGTGTAGCGAGAATAAATACACCGCACGTATTCCAAGGAACGAAGACAGAAGTTAATGTTCCGCCATCTTCTAATGCTCTGGATAAGTTTTTTGAATGTAGTCCTTTTTCCGTGTATGCATTTGCGTACATTCTTGAAGGGACAACAATTGAAATATATTGTTCAGAGCAAGTAAGGTTTGTTGCAAAACAAGATGCGATAGTAGAAGCGATAAGCCCTTTTGCTGATGTCGCTAACTTTAAAATTTGATTTACAATTGAGCGAAGAATACCTGTATGTTCTAATACTCCTCCGAAAGTCATAGCGACAATTGTCATCGAGACTGTATTCATCATCGAATCTAAGCCACCGCGGTTAAATAGTTCGTCTACTAGCTTGTTTCCAGTGTCTATAACAAATCCAGCTTGGAGTGCACCGACAGATGCTGAGACAGAACCACCTTGAATAAAGACTTGTGATAAAAATCCTAAAATAATACCGACGAGAATCGCTGGTATAGCAGGGACCTTTTTAGCGACCAATACCATAACGACTACGGGTATAATGAGTAGGAAAGGTGAGATAACAAAGTTTTGTTGCAATACTTGTAACGTTTGATCGATGCTCTTCGCATCAATATTGTTAGCGCCGAAGCTTCTTCCTAAGACCGCGTAGACGATAAGAGTAATAATTAAACCTGGAACTGTAGTAAATAACATATGACGAATGTGTGCGAATAAATCTGTATTTGTTAATCCTGCGGCTAAGTTAGTTGTGTCTGAAAGCGGTGACATTTTATCGCCAAAATAAGAGCCTGAAATAATGGCACCAGCAACCATTGGAGCTGGAATTCCCATACTTAGGCCAATTCCCATTCCAGCAACACCAATTGTGCCCATTGTAGACCAAGAGCTACCAATTGCTAATGCTACGATAGAACAAATGACGGTAATGGAAACTAAAAATAGTGATGGAGTTAAAAGTTTTAAACCGTAATAAATCATCGTTGCGACGATTCCACCGCCAATCCAAGCACCAATTGTTAAGCCAACAAGAATAATAATGACGATAGCGGGTAATGCAAGACGAATCCCTTTATACATTGCTTCTTCAAGATCATTCCATTTGTAACCGTAACGCCAAGCGACAATAGAAGCAACGGTTGTACCAATAATAAGTGGAACGTGAGGGGTTTGTTTTAATACAACAATTGTAACCATCATAACTGCAACGGTAATGATAATAGGGATAATCGCTATTCCAAAAGGTATTTCTTTTTTCATAAAGTTCCTCCTTGTTACGTATGTTTGTTTGTATTTTTAGAATTGTCGTAAAATAGACGTTTATTAGGTTATGATAACTAAAAGTTTATGTAAGCGTCAACATAAAAAACAGAAAATAAGGAATGTTCTAGTTGTTTGTTTAGTTTGTAATATAAGTGCAGAGTAAGCTTTTTAAGTATTTAAAAATAAATAATTGACTTTTTTCTTAAAATTCAATATGTTCATAAAAACATCTGTTTTTCATAAGTATAATTAACCCGAATCGTTTGTAATGTGGGAAGGAGACTGGAACGTTGAAAACATTAGAACTACAAGAGCGCTTAACGGAGATTTTTCAGCATTTACACGAAAACCCTGAAGTAAGTTGGAAAGAATATGAAACGACAGCGTATATTACTGACTTTTTAAAAGAAGAAGGAATTTCATATAGAACATTTGATGATTGTCCAGGTGTAATTGCTGAGATTGGAGGCGGGAATCCAGTTATTGCGATTCGTGCTGATATGGATGCACTTTGGCAAGAAGTAAATGGAGAATTTAAAGCGAACCATTCATGTGGCCATGATGCTCATATGACCATTGTAATGGGACTTATTTTACAATTGAAAAATATGAGATGGAAAAGTGGTACGGTTAGATTTATTTTTCAGCCAGCAGAAGAGAAGGGGAATGGTGCTTTGAAGATGGTGGAGAAAGGTGCTGTAGATGATGCTGATTTCTTATTTGGCGTCCATCTAAGACCAATTGAAGAACTATCTTTGAAACAAGCAGCCCCATCTATTCGTCATGGAGCAGCAGGATTTTTAGAGGGTATGATTCATGGGGAGGATGCACACGGGGCAAGACCACATCAAGGTGTGAATGCAATTGATGTCATTTCCATGATTAATATCGGTTTGAAAAATATCTGGCTGCCACCGCAAAGTTCTTATTCAGTAAAAATGACGAGATGCCAAGCTGGTGGTGATAATTTAAATATTATTCCGGGAAATGGTCATTTCAGTTTAGATGTAAGAGCAGAGAGTAATATACTATTAGAAGAATTAAAGAAAAAGATTGAGCATGTAATAGAATCAGCTGCATCGATGGGATCAAAAACTTCATACGAATGGATGGATCTTGCACCAGGAGCAGAGGTTTCCGAAGAAGCAGAGCGCTTTATGCGTAAAGGTATTCTCGAAGTGTATGGGGAAGAGAGATGCACAGGGCCTCTCTATACGACAGGAAGCGATGATTTCCATTACTATACAGTGAAAAGACCACATTTAAAAGCTGTCATGCTTGGACTAGGAGCAGACCTACAACCTGGATTACACCATCCGTATATGAGGTTTGATCATAGTTGTATTATGGATGGGGTAGAAATATTGAAACAAACTGTATTGAAAGTGTTAGAAGACAGGGGCTAGAGAGCTCCTGTTTTTTTGTCGTGAATTGTCGGCAAATCGATATATTTGAAAAACCGTTGATATATTTTGAGTTATGATAGATATATTGAGAAAATCGTTGATATATTTGAAGTTACGATAGATATATTGAGAAAATCGTTAATATAATTTCACGTACCTATTAATTTGATGAAAAATGAGCCTCCAGTACATGGTGTATAATAATAAGTATCATTTTTTAATAGGAGAAAACGAATGAACGAACAATATTACGATGCAGTTTTACATATAAAAACAGTCGGTGAGCAAAAAGGGTTTAACAAGTCTATGCATTATCATCGCTATGAACCGACACCGTATAGCGGGTTAGATGAGTTATTGAATCAATATGAAATACGAAGTAGCGACCGAATTGTAGACTTTGGGTGCGGAAAAGGGCGATTAAACTTTTATATGCATCATAAATGTGGTGCTTCAGCAGTTGGAATTGAAATGAATGAAGAGTTTTATAAAGAAGCGATGGATAATCGAGATCGTTATGCACGAAAGGCACGAAACAGTAAGGGGAAAATTCAATTCCAATGTTGTTTAGCGCAGGAATATGAGATTGATCCACATGATAATAGGTTTTATTTCTTTAATCCGTTTTCTGTGCAAGTGTTTATGAATGTAGTAAATAACATTTTGCTTTCAGTAGAAGAAACGGGGAGAGAAGTAGATATTATTTTATATTATCCTTCTGAGGACTATATTTTCTTCTTAGAAAATCAGACTGCGTTTGAGCTGAAGAAAGAAGTTAGATTGTCAGGTGCTTATGAGAAGAATGGGAATGAGAGGTTTTTAGTTTATACATTAGGGTAATAAAAAAACAGGTGCCAAGGCACCTGTTTTTTTATTAGTTACGGATTAAGTAATCAAATGCACCTAAAGCTGCGTTTGCACCTGAACCCATAGAGATGATGATTTGTTTGTACGGATTATTTGTACAGTCACCTGCAGCAAACACTCCTGGTACGTTTGTAGCGCCGTGCTTGTCTGTTACGATTTCACCGCGAACGCGTTCAACTGTTTCGCCTAACCAGTCTGTGTTTGGCACAAGACCGATTTGTACGAATACACCTTGTAACTCAACGTGATGAACTTCTTCAGTTTCACGATCGATGTAAGAAATACCGTTTACTTTATCAGTACCAGTGATTTCTTTCGTTTGAACGTTTTTCAGAACAGTTACGTTTGGTAAGCTGTTAAGACGCTCTTGTAATACAGCATCAGCTTTTAATTCTGGCATGAATTCAAGAACAGTTACGTGCTTAACGATACCTGCTAAGTCGATAGCTGCTTCAATACCAGAGTTACCTCCACCGATAACTGCTACGTCTTTTCCAGTGAATAATGGACCGTCACAGTGTGGGCAATATGCTACACCTTTATTTTTGAACTCAGCTTCACCTGGTACGCCAACATTACGCCAGCGAGCACCTGTAGAAACGATTACGCTCTTACTTTTCAGAATAGCGCCGTTTTCAAGTTCCACTTCAATAAGTTCTTTTTTCTCTAAACGTTTCGCACGTTGTAGATTCATTACATCGATGTCGTATTCTTTTACGTGTTCTTCAAGGCTTGCTACTAGCTTAGGACCTTCAGTCTTTTTCACGCTGATGAAGTTCTCAATGCCCATAGTATCCATTACTTGACCACCGAAGCGCTCAGCAACGATACCAGTGCGGATGCCTTTACGTGCTGCGTAAATTGCTGCACTTGCACCAGCAGGGCCGCCACCAACAACAAGAACATCGTATGGATCTTTATCAGAAAGCTCTGATGCATCTGGACCGTTACCCATTTTAGCTAAAATTTCTTCAAGTGTCATACGACCGCTTCCGAAAGATTCGCCGTTTAGGTAAACAGTTGGTACTGCCATGATGTCTTTGCTTTCTACTTCCTCTTTGAATGCAGCGCCATCAATCATAGTATGTGTAATACCAGGGTTAAGAACGCTCATTACGTTAAGAGCTTGTACAACATCAGGACAATTATGACAACTTAGGCTGATATAAGATTCAAAATGATATTCGCCTTGAATGTTTTTAATTTGATCGATTAATTTTTGTTCAACTTTTGGAGCGCGTCCACTTACTTGTAGTAAAGCTAACACTAATGATGTAAATTCGTGTCCTAATGGAATACCAGCGAATACGACACCAGTGTCTTCACCAGGGCGGTTTACGCTAAAGCTTGGTGTTCTCTCTAATTCAACTTTTTCTACTGTAATCTTAGATGACATAGTAGCTAATTCGTCTACTAGAGCTAACATATCTTTAGATACGTTATCGTCTCCTGCGCTTACCTTAAGTAAAATATCGTTCTCCATTAATTGAAGGTATTGGGATAGTTGTGTTTTTATATCTGCATCTAGTATCATTTTGATCGAACTCCTTAGATTTTGCCTACAAGGTCAAGGCTTGGTTTAAGTGTTGCAGAACCCTCTTGCCATTTAGCTGGGCAAACTTCACCTGGGTTGTTACGTACGTATTGAGCAGCTTTAATTTTGTTAACAAGAATGCTTGCGTCACGGCCGATACCATCAGCATTGATTTCCATAGATTGGATAACGCCGTCTGGATCGATGATGAATGTACCACGAGCAGCAAGACCTTCTTCTTCCATTAAAACGTTGAAGTTTGTAGTGATTGTGCGAGTTGGGTCACCGATCATGATGTACTCGATTTTGCCGATAGTTTCTGAGCTATCATGCCATGCTTTGTGAGTGAAGTGAGTGTCTGTAGATACAGAGTATACTTCAACGCCTAAGTCTTTTAGAGTTGCGTATTGGTTTTGTAAGTCTTCAAGTTCAGTTGGGCAAACGAATGTGAAGTCAGCTGGGTAGAAACAAACTACACTCCATTTTCCTTTTAAACTTTCGTCAGTAACTTGGATAAATTCTCCATTATGGTAAGCATTAGCTTTAAACGGTTTTACTTCTGTGCCGATTAATAACATATTAAAATTCCTCCTAAATGTTGGTTTTGAGCATCAAAAAATAGTGTGCTCATAAAATATATTTTTTAATTAACTATAATAATTCTAATTCGATATTAATTATCATATAGAAGTGGTTATTTTGTCAAGAGAATAAACCAACTTTATACCGATTTAATTAATATTTATTCTCAATTAAGGCTAACAGAGAATGGAAAGGTAACTTTAAGTTTATAAATTTTCAATGATTGTTTGAAAGAGTAGTGTGTATGTTAGAGATATGGTGTAAGTGTAAATTCTTAGGAAGGAAATATTTCTTAGAAGTTATGTATTTGAAAAGGAACTGCTTATTTCTATTTTACAAAGAATTGTGCGATAAATAAAATAAAATGAATCGAAATCTTTTTGAACAATTTTTGTCATCTCGAATATATAATTAGGAAGTATATTACGCTGATAGTTAGAAATATTGACTCAAAGTGCTAACGAGATATAATAAAACCTAGATATACCTTTCAAAAAGAAGAATACATATTTATAGGATGAAAAAATTCAACCTATTATTTTTTATAGCTTTTAGAAAACGCTTACAATTAGTGTGGAGGGGAAACCATGTCTAAGTTCACAAAGTATTTTTTAATGGAAGCTAAAGATGTGATTGCATATGTGAAAGAGAAATTATCTAAGTTTGAACATGCAAAGGGGCTAAAGTGTAAAGAAATAGGTGATGGCAATTTAAATTATGTGTTCCGCGTTTGGGATGAAAAAGAGAACATGTCTGTCATCGTAAAGCAAGCTGGGGATACAGCTCGCATTTCAGATGAGTTTAAGTTGTCGACGAATCGTATTCGCATAGAATCAGATGTTTTGCAGTTAGAGGATGAGTTAGCACCTGGACTTGTTCCTAAGGTGTATTTATTTGATAGTGTGATGAACTGTTGCGTAATGGAAGATTTATCGAATCACACAATATTACGTACAGCACTTATAAATCATCAAATATTTCCGCGGCTTGCTGACGACTTAACTACTTTTATGGTAAATACACTTTTATTAACATCGGATGTTGTAATGAATCATAAAGAGAAGAAGGAACTTGTGAAGAATTATATAAATCCTGAATTATGTGAGATTACAGAGGACCTCGTATATTCAGAACCATTTACAAATCATAATAAGCGTAATGAGTTATTTCCTTTAAATGAGGGATGGATTAGGGAGCATATTTATAGTGATAAAGAGCTTCGTATGGAAGTAGCGAAACGTAAATTTTCTTTTATGACGAATGCACAGGCGCTTATTCATGGTGATTTACATACTGGTTCTGTTTTTGTAAGAGATGATTCTACAAAGGTTATTGATCCTGAGTTTGCTTTTTATGGACCTATGGGATATGACGTCGGGAATGTAATGGCGAATTTAATGTTTGCTTGGGTGAATGCAGATGCAACGATGCTACCTGGAGCTGAGAAAGATACGTATATGGATTGGTTACAAACTACGATGGTAGAGGTAATTGATTTATTTAAGAAGAAGTTTTTAGATGCTTGGGATATTCATGTGACCGAGATTATGGCGAAGGAAGAAGGCTTTAACGAAGCCTATTTGCAATCTGTATTAGAGGATACAGCTGCAGTGACAGGTCTTGAATTAATCCGCCGTATTGTTGGATTAGCGAAAGTAAAAGATATTACTTGTATTGAGAATGAGGAAGCACGTGCTAGAGCGGAGCGAATTTGTCTTAAAGTAGCGAAGAGTTTTATTTTACGAGCGAATCAATATAGAACGGGTACAAGTTTTGTAGAAACGTTAAAAGAACAGTCAATGCACTACGCGGAGTAAGGGGAGAATATGATGGAAGAGCAATTAATACCAATTCAGTGGAAAGATGATGCTTTAGTTTTGTTAGATCAAACGTTATTACCGAATGAAATTGTTTATGAATCTTTTAAAACAGCTGAAAGTGTGTGGGATGCCATTCAAGTAATGAAAGTACGAGGTGCACCAGCGATTGGTGTTTCAGCAGCTTATGGAGTGTATTTAGGGATAAAGGAATTTGCTGAAGGTACGGAAGAAGGATTTATGGATGAAGTAAGAAAGGTATGTACATACTTGGCGACATCAAGACCGACTGCCGTAAATTTATTTTGGGCACTTGAAAGAATGGAAAGTGTAGCGACAGATAATATTCATTTATCAATCTCACAGCTGAAAAATAGATTACTAGAAGAGGCAAAAGAGATTCATAGAGAAGATGAAGAAATTAACCGTCAAATTGGAGAACATGCATTAACATTATTCCATGATGGAATGGGAGTATTAACACATTGTAATGCTGGTGCGTTAGCGACGACTAAGTATGGTACTGCGACGGCTCCAATGTACTTAGCGAAAGAAAAAGGATGGGACTTAAAAATCTATTCTGATGAAACACGTCCAAGATTACAAGGGTCAACGTTAACGGCATTAGAACTACAGCGAGCGGGAATTGATGTTACTGTCATTACGGATAATATGGCGGCTATGGTCATGTCACAAGGGAAGATTGACGCTGTAATTGTTGGATGCGACCGTGTGGCAGCGAACGGTGATATAGCAAATAAAATTGGAACATTAGGCGTATCTATTTTAGCGAAATACTACAACATTCCGTTTTATGTAGCGGCACCAACGCCGACAATTGATTTAAAGACATCGACAGGAAAAGAAATTCCGATTGAAGAAAGAGATGCTTCTGAAGTGATTAATCGTTTCGGACAATATTCAGCTCCGACAGAAAGTAAAGTATATAATCCGGCATTTGATGTTACTCCACATGAAAATGTAACAGCGATTATTACAGAAAAAGGGATTGTAAAGGCACCGTTTACGGAGAATTTAAAAAAGCTATTTCAATAAGTAGATAAATGTAAAAGTCAGTCATCATAAGCTTCATACTTAGGGGGATGTATATGTTATTACAAAAAGAAAGAGAAGAAATTGTAGCGTATGGAAAGAAAATGATTTCTAGTGGTTTAACAAAGGGAACGGGCGGTAATATTAGTATCTTTAATCGTGAACAAGGTCTTGTTGCGATTAGCCCAAGTGGTTTAGAGTATTATGAAACAAAGCCTGAAGATGTAGTTATATTAAACCTAGATGGTGAAGTAGTAGAAGGAGAGAGAAAACCATCAAGTGAATTAGATATGCACCTTATTTACTATAGGAAGCGTGAAGATATAAATGCGCTTGTGCATACACATTCTCCTTACGCGAAGACGATTGCGTCATTAGGATGGGAGCTTCCGGCTGTGTCATATTTAATTGCTTTTGCAGGCCCGAATGTCCGCTGTGCGCCGTATGAAACATTTGGTACGAAGCAATTAGCGGATGCTGCTTTTGAAGGCATGATTGATCGCCGAGCTGTGCTACTTGCAAATCACGGTTTAATTGCTGGTGCAAATAATATAAAAATGGCGTTTACTGTTGCAGAAGAGATTGAGTTTTGTGCTCAAATTTATTATCAAACGAAAAGCATTGGGGAACCAAAGCTATTGCCAGAAGATGAGATGGAGAATTTGGCGAAGAAGTTTGAAGGGTATGGGCAGCAGTAGAATGAAACAAAGACACCCTCAAGAAAAGATCTTGAGGGTGTCTTTTACGCTTTTTTAAGCAACAAATACATAAAGTAAGGAGCCCCAATTAAAGCAACGACAATACCTGCTGGAATGCCATTAGGATCAACGATATTTCGTCCGATTGTATCTGCTAATAATAATAGCCATCCGCCGATTAAAAGGGCGATAGGCATGAAAATTTGATGTCTTGGACCTACTAAAGATTTCGCAATATGAGGAGCCATTAATCCGATAAAGCTAATTCCTCCTGTTACGGAAACAGCTGCAGCTGCAAGTGCAACGGCTGCAACTAATAAGTACCTGCGTTCTTTTTCAATTTCAATTCCAACGCCAATTGCGACTGGTTCGTTTAATGCTAAAATGTTTAATCGATTTGCTTTATAGAAAATAAACGGAATGAATACGATTAACCATGGGAGCATTGCTAAAACGAAGATCCAGTCATCTCCCCAAATATTTCCGGCAATCCATTTTGAAATAAAGTCTACTTTCATACGATCCGCGGATGAAATAAGGACAATCATCGTTCCAGATAGTGCAAATGCAAAACCGATACCGGTTAATGTTAATCGGATTGGTTGAAGTCCAGTTGATTTACTATATGAAAATACGTAAATTAGAACAGCTGTCAGAAATGCTCCGATAAATCCAACTACAGGTAGTAAGTAAAGAAATGAACCTACATCTATTGGAAAGTATAAAAAGAAAATAGCAACAGCAACACCGGCCCCAGAGTTAATACCAAGAATACCAGGTTCAGCTAAATCATTTCGGGTAATTCCTTGCAGAATAGCCCCTGATAAAGCGAGAGCCATACCAGCTAATAATGTAATGACAATTCTAGGTAGTCTTAAAGAGTATAAAACAAACTCCTCTTTAAAAGTCCCTTGCCCCATTAATGTTGGGAGTAGTCGATCATAAGATAAAGATGCTGAACCAAGTCCCATTCCAACTACAATGGTTGTGATGATTACTATAAGTAAAGCGAGTATAATGAGACGCTGTTTTCTTAAAATAGATTGCATCATGAGAATGTTTTTCCTCCTTTACGTACAATGAATAGGAAGAATGGTAACCCTACAATCGCGACAATTGCCGCAACTGGTGTTTCGTATGGAGCGTTAATAGTACGTCCGATTGTATCTGCAAGTAGCATAAAGGAAGCTCCAGCAATTGCTGACATCGGTATAACAAATCGGTAATCTGGACCGACAATTGGGCGTACCATGTGAGGTACCATTAAGCCGATAAATGCCATATTTCCAACAAGCGCTACAGATGCACCTGCAAGTAAGATAATAATGATAAATAAAATAGTTTTAATAACAATAATTTTTTGACCTAGTCCAATAGCCACTTCCTCACTGAAACTAAGAACTGTTAATTTTTTTGCTAGTAAGATAGCGATAAAGATACTAATTGAAATGACTGGAATAATAATTTTTAATTGGCTCCAAGTTGTTCCAATTACGCCCCCAGCAGTCCAAAGTGATACATCTTGTGAAATTTTAAAGTAAATGCCGATTCCTTCTGAAATTGCGAGTAGAAATGCTGAAACTGCAGCGCCTGCTAATACAATTCGAAGAGGAGAAAGGCCGCCTTTTTTCACCATACCAATTCCAAATACCATAATTGCGCCAATTGCCGCACCGATAAAGCAAGCTAATGTTAAGTAAAGATAGCTGATGGAAGGGTTGAAAGCAAGTGTCAGTGCAAGCGCAGCATTTGCTCCACCAGATAGCCCTAATAATCCAGGATCCGCAAGTGGATTTCGTGTTAATCCTTGCATAATTGCCCCAGAAACGGCTAATCCAGCTCCTACAAAAATAGCAGCAACTTCACGTGGTAAACGTATTTCTCGAATAATAGATATTTTGTCTCCTTTAGCGGAGGAAGTGAGTGCTAACCATACATCTTTTATCGAAGTATCTGCAGCACCTAATACCATTGCAACCATAAAAATAAGAAAGAATGCAATTAAGCTTAAAATTAGTTTGTATGTAAAAGCTATAGAACGTGGATTGTCATGATCTTTTGTCATTCGTTTCACATCTTTTCTGTTCATAGAATAAAGGAAGAGGAATTCTTAAATTAAGAATTCCTCATGTTTGTATTATTTACCAAGAAAGCTCTTCTTGAAGAAGTCTAGTTGGAAATCTAATGTAAGTGGATCATTGAAATAGAATTCCATCATGTTTGCTTCATATACGCGATTATTTTTTACTGCTGGGATGTTTTTATATGATTCTGTCTCTTGGAATGAGTTATCAGTATCTTTGTTTTTACTTACGATTAAGTAATCACCAGCAAATTCAGGTAATACCTCAGTAGATAATGCGTAGTAACCTTCTTTTAATGCTTTTTCTTTTACTTTTTCAGGCATTTTTAATTTCATTTCTTGGTACAGGATTTCTGTTCCACGGCCCCAGTTCTCGCCGTATACATAAAGCTGTTTGTTGAAGTTTTCTACAACAGAAACTGTTGCATCTTCACCGATTTTTGCTTTAATTTCTTTACCAGCTTCTTGTGCACGTTTCTTGAAGTCATCAACCCAAGTTTTTGCTTCTTTTTCTTTATTTAATAACTTACCGATTTCTAAATGCTGTGTTAAGTAATCAACTTTTCCGTAAGTGTATGTTACAGTAGGCGCGATTTTCTTTAACTTATCGACATTTTTAACATTTGATAAACCGATGATTAAATCTGGATTTAGTTCAGCGATTTTTTCAACATTTTCATCAGATACTTCAGCAACATCTTTAAGTTTGCTATCAAAACGTGGGTTTTGTTTAGACCATGAATCTACCCCAACAAGATTTACACCTAATGACATTACGTTACCAGCGAATGATGATAATACAACAACGCGTTTTGGATTTGCAGGAACTTCTACTTTTTTACCATCTTCAGATTGGTATGTAATTGTTTCTGATTTGCTACCTTTTGCATCGTTCTTTTTGTCTGTAGAGCTATTGCTACAAGCGCTCATAACAAGAACGAAAAGGACTGTTAGTGAAATAAATAACTTTTTCATCGTCTTTCTCCTTTAACATAGATGATATGTGTATACAATAATTTGTTTAACTGCAATCTTTTTGAAATAGTAGTGGTAATGCAAAATAATTTATTAAAAATCTTGAATATGAGATTTTATAATATAGTAATAACCATATTAATGAAAGAAGATGTAATCTCAAATTTGCTAATTATTAACAAAATGATAATGATTATCACTATTGATTCTTTAAATAATATAATTTTATATAGGTGTATTGTCAATAGTAATTTTGATTGTAAATTTTGCGGAAACAGGTTATATTTTATTGAGAATGATAATCAATGATTAATAGCTGAGGAGTGAGCACGAATGAATCGAGAAGAATTGTTTGATGTAACCGTGATAGGCGGAGGACCTGCAGGGCTTTATTCAGCTTTTTATAGTGGACTCAGAGAAATGAGAACGAAAATAATAGAATTTCAACCACATTTAGGTGGAAAAATACATGTGTATCCGGAAAAAATGATTTGGGATGTAGGAGGACTATTGCCAGTTACAGGTGATAAGTTAATTGAACAACTTGTACAGCAAGGGTTAACATTTAAGCCGGAAGTTGTATTAGATACAAAAGTAGAATCGATTATTCGCAATCAAGATGGTACTTTTACATTAAAAACAAGTACTGGCGAAGAACACTTTTCAAAAACAGTTATCGTCGCAACAGGAAGTGGTATATTGAAACCACAAAAGTTATCTATTGAAGGTGCTGAGCGATTTGAAGTATCGAATTTAAATTATACAGTTAAATCTTTAAAGCGTTTTAAAGGTAAAACAGTTATTATTTCCGGTGGAGGCAATTCTGCTGTTGATTGGGCAAATGAATTGGAACCAATTGCGAAAAAAGTGTATGTAACTTATAGAAAAGAAGAATTATCTGGTCATGAAGCACAAGTAAAACAACTTATGAACAGCTCAGCGGAGTGTTTCTTTAATACATCGATTACAAAATTAATTGCCGGTGATAATCATGAAGCGATCGAATATGTAGAATTAACAAATCATGAAACAGGTGAGGTTTCTCATTTACCTATTGATGAAGTTATTATTAATCATGGATATGAACGCGACATTACATTATTAGAAAATAGTGAGTTAGACGTTGCAATTATAGATAATTATTATATTGCAGGTAATGCAAATAGTGAGTCTTCAGTAGATGGATTATATGCTGCTGGAGATATTTTAAAGCACGAAGGGAAACTACACTTAATTGCAGGTGCATTCCAAGATGCTGGAAATGCTGTGAATAAAGCAAAACAATTTATCCAACCAGATGCAAGTGAGTACGGAATGGTTTCTTCTCATAATGAAGTATTTAAGAAGAGAAATCGCGAACTGATTAAGCAGATGATGAAATAATAAGGAACAAGTATACCCCCACGTATTTCTCTATTCAAGTGAATGAGAGATGTACGTGGGGGTTTTCCTGTTTACTATATTTTCTATCATTATAATGACACCGGTTTCATCAGTTCATATGATATGAACATTTTATTGGTAAAGCATCCTAGAAAACAATTTAGCTATGTTTTGCTTACACAGAACATGGCTAAATTACGCTGTCCCTTTAGCGCGTTTATTAGGAAATGGCATATTTAGTATAGAAGCAATATACTGTTTTCCGTGTTTTCGAGCCAATGATTCTAATATTTGACGGACGCGTTTTGTAAGATGACCTTGTTTTTGGATGGCTTCACAATATGCGTCATAGAAGGCATATTTAGCCCAAAGGAAATCATCTTGTTGGAATAAGAAATGATTTTTGTACCATTCACCAATTGTATGATAACAATTGTTTTCATGTATTGCTGTGCTTTGAGAAAGAAAACGATCAGATAAAGATACATTCAAATGAGAAATTGTGTTTTCTGTTTCAACTTGTAGTGTTTTTTCTAACATTGTAATGATGTGACGAGTAGCCATATGTTAACTCTCCTTTGTGTAAATGGGTAATACCATTCTATATTTAAAAAATTCTTACTATATAATACTATACAATATATGGAATGCATCTACCTGCTTTTTGAACTGCATTTACAAAATCTTTTTTATTTGTTTACAAAAATAAAGTAAAGTAAGATACAGTATAGATGAAAAAATAATAAAGGAATGAACGCATTGTATATAACAATAGAAGAGACTGCGGAGTATTTGAATTTACCAAAATCGTATATTGAAGAGTTAATTCAGCAAAAGAAAATTCGTGCGCTATTCGATGGAGAGCAATATTTAGTAAATAAAGAACAATTCAATACGCATTTAGAACAAATGGAGAAATATAAGCAATTAGTGGAAGAAATATTGAACGAACCAATTCCAGAAGATATGGATGTTAAAGACGAAGATTAAACTATGGGAAATCCCTTATGAAGATATGCAGAAATGTATCTTCATAAGGGATTTTTTGTTTGAAGATATCAAAAACATAAGGAGTTCTTAGCCTTTCTTCAAATTTTGATAGGTAGTAGTCTACCATGTTAAAAGCATATTTTTTTCTAGCTAGGACAAACATAGAGAACGTAACCTGTACAGATACATATACTATCAGTGCAAAAGCTTATAAATTAATGGAAGGGGTTTTCTCGTGAGTTTATTTCATTGTGATTTTCTGAAAGACTTAATTGGATCTTTTGTGAGAGTAAACAGGGGTGGTCCAGAATCTCAAAAAGGAACAATAATATCAGTATGTCAGGACTACTTCGTATTGAAGAATGAAAAAGGTGAGCTTTATTACTATCAACTTAAACATCTAAAAAGTATTACAAAAAATGCGAAAGAATGTGGATCAAGTGATTGTGAGTGGGAAGATTGCGCCTGTGCAGAAGATTTTGAAGCACTACTTGAAAGTTTCAAATATTGCTGGGTGAAAATTAATCGCGGCGGTCCAGAGAAAGTGGAAGGCATTTTGCAAGATGTTTCTTGTGACTTCGTAACATTAATCGTAAAAGAAGAAATTATATTAATTGCAATAAAGCATATTAAAAGTGTTAACTATAATGCTTTAGCATGCGGAGAGAGCGATGAGAGCGACGATAGTAAGGAAAGTAGCGATAATTCAGGTCGTGCTCGTGCACAAAGACAATCAAGTAGAGGAAGATAATAAGAAAGGGGGATACGAAATTGGAGAATGTATTATGCTGTGACCAAATTAAATGTTTAGTTGGTGAGACTGTAAAAGTAAACCTTCGTGGACCAGAAAGTCGAGTTGGTGAGCTCGTATCGTTAGGAAAAGATTATCTAACGTTACAGTTACCTCATGGTGAATTAGTATATTATCAGTTGAAACATGTGAAGAGTCTAGTGAAGAAAGTGAAAGAAAGTAAATGTGGTGATTGCTATAGTTCATGTTTCTGCTCTGATGAGGATACTTTTTTAGATATATTAAAAGACTTGAAGTATAAGTGGGTAAAAATTAATCGTGGCGGTCCAGAGTGTGTGGAAGGTTTATTAAGTGAGGTACACCATGGCTGTATTACACTAGTAAACGGTGATGAAGTTATTTATGTAATTAAGTCTCATATTAAGAGTGTGAGTCAAGTAGTTAAATGTAAAAAGAATGAAGATGAATAATGTTTAATAAATAAGAGGGGCATTATGAGGGAAAGAGAAGAACAATTTCTTATTTCGATAGTATGAAAAGGAATTACTTACTATTAAAACAGAACTTTGCCCTGATTATTTTTTTAGAAATGGAAGACAGATAAGAAGAAATTCGTAGGAAGGAGGATATAGATGAATGAGTTAAACAAAAGTATTGGAGAAAATATATATGTTAAATTAATCGGTGAAAAAAGATTTAAAGGTGTATTAATTGATGTAGGAAATGATATCGTTGTTCTTTACAATGGACAAGACTACGTATATATATCTTTATATCATGTACAATATTATAAGTTTTTAAGATCAAATGATGAAGAAATCTCAAAACCAGATGTGGATTCTGTAATTAAGAGAGAGTCTCCTTCAATTTCTTTGAGGAAAGTATTAAGTACATCTAAAGGGATTTTTACGGAAATTTATGTAGCCGGAAATGCTCCAATACATGGTTATGTTACAAGTGTGATGAACGATTATATTGTTTTTTATAGTCCAGTTTATAAAACTGTATATATATCTTTAAAACACTTGAAATGGTTAATTCCGTATAAAGAAAATCAAGTGCCTTATGCCCTCAATAAAAATGAACTCCCCGTGAATCCGTTAAATATTACGTTAGCTCGAACGTTTGAAGAACAGCTTATTAAAATGGCTGGGAAAATTATGGTGTTCGATTTAGGTGAGGAGTCCAATAAAATTGGAAAAATGGCGAAAATTGATGAAGGTCATATTGAAATATCAAAAGCACGTGATGCGAAAATGTATGTAAATATTCAACATGTAAAATCTGTCCATTGTCCGTAAGCTAGTTGAAAGGGCTGGCTTTTTCTTTTATATGCAGAAGAAAAGGTCGAGCCTATTTGTTTTAGTTTAATTTGGAGATGAGGGGAAAATGAATTGAATATAAGCATAGTATAGTGTGATTTTTTAAAAGGTAACTTTGCACTAACTTATAAACATTGTGTACGAGCTATCTTATTATATATTCAATTTATTTTTTGAGGAGGAGCTGCTCAACTAATTTATTAAAGGGGTTTTGTTTGTGGAGCAGTTTCCGAATTCGTTATCAATTACATTGCTTGGTAGTGCTGGTGGAGCAGCAAAAGCAGTTTTAGCAATTTTAAATCAAGCGATAGCAAATGAAAAAGATCCAATTTATGAAGTATTAAAGAATGCTAAATTTCATTTGGTGGATATAAAACAAAAAGATAGGAATTATTACGATGAGTTGTTTTCGAATTTGAAAGATCAATTATATTTATATGAAATAAACCTTCAAAATGTAGTGGAATTTAAAAAACATTTAAAAGAAAAAAGAACGAGTGTTGTGATTGATGTTTCAGGGGCAGATACAATTAGAGTATTAAGCTGCTGTAATGAACTAGGAATTTGTTATATTAATTCAGCCTTGGAAAATGAGGCAGTAGATCAGGACGATAGCTTAATCGGTTTTCAGCTTACGGAAAGATATACAAGGTTTGAGAAGGAGAAAGAGAAATTTACAAATACAAAAGCGATTATAGGTTCAGGTATGAATCCAGGTGTTGTTCAATGGATGGTTGTTGAGCTTATGAAGGAACGACCAAATGAAAGGCCAAGAGCATGTTATATTGTAGAACATGACACATCATTTTTGAATGATACAGCACTTATAAAGCCACATACACTGTATGCTTCATGGGCAGTAGAGCGATTTTTAGATGAAGCGATCTGGAGCTATCCGATGTATATGAGTCATCATCGTCCTCTTTACTTTTATGAAGATGTATATTCTTCAGAGTATAAAGTGAAGTTAGGAGAAAAAGAATTCTATGGTTGTTTAATGCCACATGAGGAAGTATTAATTTTAGGGAAAAACTTCAATATGGAAGTTGGTTTTCTTTATCGAATTAATGAGTATACAACAAATATAATTAGACAGAACTTAGATCAAGTAGAAGATTTATGGAACTGGAATCGTAAAGTGTTTAATCCAGCGGAAGAAGAGGTTGCTGGAGAGGACTTGGTCGGTGTGTTACTCGTTTATGAAAATAGTGAGACATATATGTATAATGTGATGAATAGTAGCCAAGTTTTTCGTAAATATAAAACGAATGCAACGTATTTTCAGGTAGGGTGCGGGATTTATGCGGGCTTGTCCAGTTTACTTTTAGATCAATTCGAACAAGGTGCTTATTACGTCGAGGAGTTGTTATTAAATACAGAAAGTAAGTACGGTGAGTATTTAAATTTATATATGAAGGATTTTGTAATGGGGCATAATAATTTTACGGATGGATTGTTACATGACAGGGTAAGATGGATGTAAGTTGTTACCAAAAGGAAGGAGAAATCTCCTTCCTTTCAGTATTATAAGGTTAAATATTGCCCTGAAAGCAATTTCATATTTATACTTTAAGGAGATAACAATGAAAGTTTTTTGTATCGATCAAGGGGAGTTTTTATATGAATAAATACAAGAGCTTGATTTATGAAGAAAGAAGAGCCTTAAAGGTATTTATATTATTATTTTATATTATATTCTTTTTATATGACGCTATATATTATTTTGTATATCCTGCTATGAATATTAGTGGAACAGCGGTAGGGTGGCCAGAAGGTGGTCTTGGGGTAGGTGTGCCTATATTTGTAATAGCATTATTTCCTATTTCTATATATCTTCAAAAAAGAGGGTATGTATATTCTGTAAAATATTTATTTTTATTTGGGTACATGTTTATCAATCTTGTGAATAATTTAATGATTTATTTGCGAACGGATAGACCTTTTGAACATGGCAGTATGGTAGAAATGTTATTAATTTTATTTGCCCCAGTTTTCGTGAATAAAAAATACTTTTATTTAGTGTCCTTTAGTGTAATTGGAAAGTACGTATTTTTCACATTGCTATTACAAGATTTAAAAGTGATAATTCCACTTGTTTTATGTGTATTTTATTTCATTATTTCACATTCTTTATTAAAACGATTTCAATCTTATGTAAGAACAGTGGTTGAAATGATGAACAATATGAAAGAGACGGAAAATTTAGCTGTGATTGGGACTATGTCTACAACAATTGCCCATGAAATTCGAAATCCGTTAACAGCGTTAAAAGGGTTTACGCAAATGCAAAAAGAAAGAAACCCAACTGATACGATGAGCTACGACATTATGCTACAAGAAATTGAAAGAGTCAATGGATTTGTTAGTGAATTGATGTTGTTAGGAAAACCAAAGCCAACAAATTATGAAAGGTGTAATATACGAGACATCCTTCTATATGTTGTGCATCTAATGGAAAGTTATGCAACGCAATATAGAGTTAAATGTCATTTACAAGTAGATGGGAATTTACCGGCTATAAACGGTGATGATAAGCAATTAAAACAAGTGTTATTAAATATCATTAAAAATGGAATAGAATCAATGCCAGAGGGTGGAGAAATTCATATCCGTGCATATCAAAAAACGCAAGGACATTTGTGTATTTCTGTTGAAGACCAAGGATTTGGTATAGAGAATGAGAAGTTAGAAAAAATCGGCAAGGCGTTTTACACAACAAAGGAGACTGGTACAGGACTTGGATTAATGATTACATATAAAATTATTAAGGAACATCAAGGGAGTATCACGATCCAAAGTAGTGTAGGAGTAGGAACGAAAGTAGAAATTTTTTTGCCTACCTTTTAATGTATTGGGAGAAAAGATTTTTCAGAAAAGTGTTCTTGTTGTGTAAATATAAACATTTTATAAAATGTTTCAAGAAGGGTTTTTTTTATAAAATACTTCGTTTATAATGGAGGAAAATATCGACATGAGATTGATTGCTCATGTAGCGGTTCAGTAGTGTTATGAAAAGATAAGAAGGGGTGCACACGCATCCTTTTTTCTATGCAGATATTATGAAAGAGGTGGTATGATGGAATTAACATTAAATTCGACTGTATGTTTACACACGATTCAATTTCGAAAAGAGCAAAAGAATTATATTGTAAAAGATACAATTACAGGAGAAAAATATGAAATGCCGCCACTTTGGATTGATGCATTGGCAATGATGCGTGACGGTTTTTTATTGGGGGAAATTGAAGAGAAATTAAAAGAAGAGTATCCATCCGAAGAAGTGAATATGTTAGCATTCACGAGGCAACTGTTAGAACTAGAACTTGTTGAAATGGTAGATGGAGAAGAGATAGCTTGCACAAAGAAGAAAGAGATAGATTGTTTAGCTTGGGTGCGTCCTCGTGTGGAACAATTCTTTCTTAATTTAAATAGAAAATATAGAAGCAAAGACCAGTAGTGGCCTTTGCTTTTTTTTTATAGGCTGTGTTTAAAAAATAACAGCAAATGCTCTTGCGAAAGCACCGTCACTATTTTTAATTTTTAAAGGTGCTGCTGAGAAAAAGAAACGTTTTGCTTCGATAGCATCTAGATTTGTTAAGTTTTCAATTAAGTAAATATCATTCCCTAGTAATATGTGATGAATCGGTGATGTTTCTGTTGTGACTTCATCAGGAGAAATGAAATCTAAACCGATAGATTTTACTTTTAATCGCACTAGTTCTTTAGCTAATTCTTCAGAAAGATAAAATGCTTCCTTCTCATAAGCTTCTGTATTCCATTTTGTGGATAGATTAGAATGAAAAATAACAATATCACCTTCTTTTATGTCAGTATTATGCAATACTGTCTTAGGTAATTTTCGCTCTTGAATATGTGTTACATCTATAAGAACAGCTTCACCTACAAATCGATCCAGCGGTAATTGATCGATGGTCGTTGCGCCTGAAATAAAATGCGCAGGAGCATCACAATGCGTGCCAACATGAACGACAGAATGAAAATCTGTAACTTGATATCCTGATTCTTCAACACTTGTAACAGCTTCTAGTTGTATTTTAGGTGTTCCAGGAAATTGAGACATATTATTTTCAAATGTTTGTGATAAATCAATTACTTTCATTTTACATACCTCCAATATATGTTTTTCAAATAATAAAAAGCTCATCCTTCAGTATCAAGAAAGATGAGCTTTACATGCTAGTTGAGTTTTATCTTCCAAAATGCATTGCATTTTGCAGGAATTAGCACCTATTCAGTTTGTATAAACTGAGGTTGCTGGGCTTCAAAGGGCCGGTCCCTCTGCCTCTCTTGATAAAGAAGTATTCAGTTTTTAAAATCGGAATTTTCCGATAGTTAAATTGTAATTCATTTCCTTTTTGCGTGCAATACAAAATAGGTATTCACCCAAATAAAGCTGCTCGCATATTGTAGCTTATGTAAATAGAATGCTGCGAAGGAGTGAGTGCAGTGACAGGAAATGTATTAAATTATTATGCTGGTGGTAATACAGCTAGGGGATTTCACAATTTATACGAAGAGAATTTAAAAGGATTAGACAGATTATTTATCTTAAAGGGTGGCCCAGGAACGGGAAAATCTTCTTTAATAAAGGCAATAGGTCGTGAATGGATTGAAAAAGGATATGATATTGAATTTTTACATTGTTCTTCTGATAATAAATCGGTTGATGGTGTAATTATCCCACAATTAAAAGTAGGAATTGTTGATGGGACATCGCCGCATGTTATTGAGCCAAAAATGCCAGGAGTTGTTGAAGAGTATATAAATTTAGGAATTGCTTGGGACTCAGATAAACTAAGAAAGCAGAAGTTAGAAATTGAAAGATTTGTTTCAGAAGCAAGCAAAGCTTTTCAGTCTGCTTACGCACGTTTTAAAGAGGCATTGGTTATACATGATGAGTGGGAGAAGATATATATTGATAATATAGATTTTAATAAAGCAAATGAACTAACCAATCAGCTAATCCAGAAATTATTTGCAGATAAAAGCGGGAGACAATCGCTTGTAAAACATCGTTTTTTAGGAGCTGCTACACCGAAAGGAGCAGTTGATTTTGTTCCTAATTTAACAGAAGGGTTACCACATCGTTATTTTATAAAAGGGCGCCCAGGCTCTGGAAAATCGACGATGCTCAAAAAGTTAGCTAAGGCAGCTGAAGAAAAAGGGTTTGAAGTTGAAGTATATCATTGCGGATTTGACCCGAATAGTCTTGATATGGTTATCGTAAGAGAATTAGGTTTTGCAATTTTTGATAGCACCGCACCACATGAATATTTTCCAAGTCGCGAGGGTGATGAAATTATTGATATGTATGCCCTTATTGTTACGCCAGGGACGGATGAGAAATATGCGAAGGAAATTCGTGATGTTTCCATTCAATATAAAGCAAAAATGAATGAGGCGATGTCTTTCTTAGCGAAAGCAAAATCGATTCGTGATAAATTAGAACGAATTTATATTGCTGCTATGGATTTTTCAATAGTAGATGCATATAAAGAGGAGATTCAAAAAGAGTTTGAACGAATTGCTGCTACTGTAATTGAAAAGCAACAATAGGCGTTTCATTAGGCTGTCAGTAATTTCTGACAGTTTTTTTAGTATGTAGTAAAATTAATAGTGTATTGTCGAATTTCCAAGGAAATAATCAAAAAATGGAGATGTTATGAAATGAGAGAGAAAATCGAGTTGGAGTTAGAAAGAATTGAAAAAGAGAATGATGTAAAAATTTTATTTGCGGTGGAATCAGGGAGTCGTGCTTGGGGGTTTCCATCGAAAGATAGCGATTATGATGTTAGGTTTGTTTATATACATCCGGTAGAATGGTATTTATCAATTCATGACAAACGAGATGTAATTGAATATCCAATTAGTGATGATTTAGATATAAGTGGTTGGGATATTAAAAAGGCGTTGCAACTATTCGCGAAGTCGAACCCAGCTTTACTTGAGTGGATTCGATCACCAATTTTTTATTCGAAAAACTCTAATTTTCCAGAACTACTTCAACAGATGAGTGAGAAGAATTTTGATCCAAAAGCAACGATATATCATTATTTACATATGGCGTCGAAAAATTATCGTGAATTTTTGCAAGGTGAGAATGTAAAGCTGAAAAAGTACTTTTATGTATTACGTCCCATTTTAGCTTGTAAGTGGCTAGAAGAGAAAACGACTTTACCTCCTGTAGAGTTTGACCGATTAATTACAGAATTATCATTAGAACGTAGCGTATTAGATGAAATTGAAAAGTTGTTAATAAAGAAAAAAGCAGGTACTGAATTAGATGTTGGATTGAAAATTAAGGTGCTAAATCAATTTTTAGAAGAACAAATTCATTACTATCAGCAATATGTAAAAGGAATTGAAAAGGGATCAGGAATCGATATTGAGAGTTTAAATACATTGTTTCGAGATATGTTGTTTGAAGCATATGAAAAAGAGCACAAGTAAGTTTGTGCTCTTTTTATTTTGTAGGAATGAAGAAAACAGATATAGCTGCGATAAGACCTGCAAAGGAGAATAAGTAAAAATTCCATGCTAAGTCATATTGCATTGTCATAATAATACCGACGAGAATTGGGCCAGCAATTGCACCAACTCGGCCAAGCCCCAGTCCCCAGCCTAAGGAGGTAGCTCGGATATGTGATGGGAAGTATTGTGTTACATATGCATTTAATATTTGAGTAATACCGACTGATCCAATACCAGCAAGGCCAATTAAAAGATAAATGATTGTAACAGATGGTTTGATTGTTAATAGTCCGATACATATGGCTGCCATAAGATAAGAGATGCTAATAACAATTTTTGCGCCTATACGATCAGCAATTGCTCCAGCAAATAATGCGCCGATAGCTGCGGTAATATTTAGCATAAGTAGAAAAGACAGACTAGATCCAAGAGGATATCCCGCCTGGCGCATCATCTGTGGTAACCAAGTGTTTAAACCATATATTAAAAACATTCCCATTATATAAGTGATCCAAAAAAGTAGTGTTGCTTTTATATATTCTTTTGAGAATAAAGTGAAAAATCCATTTTTCTTTCGTATAGTAGATGGAGCTTGATGAGTTTTATTTTTTATATGAAATTCAATTTGAAAACGATTAAGAATTTGGTTCACTTCTTCTTGGCGATTACGTGATAATAAAAATTGAATGGACTCGGGTAAATAGCGAATAATGAAAGGAATGAGGAGTAGTGGAATCATTCCGATACCAAACATAATTCTCCATCCGAAATCTTCTAACATAAGCATGGACAAAATAGCACCTAACACGATACCTAAAGGATAGCCAGTAAACATAAGAGCATAAATAAAAGATTGCCTTTTTTTGGGTGAATATTCAACAGTGAGTGCTGAAGCCGTAGGGATAACACCGCCTAATCCGATTCCTCCTATAAATCGAGATAATCCAAATAACTCAGGAGAAGGAGCGATAGCCGCTAAACCCATTGTGATAGAAAAAAGTGCTAAACAGCATATAAGCGTCCATTTACGCCCAATTAGATCTGTAATCGTTCCAACTAGAATAGCTCCAATAAACATCCCAAATAAAGCATAGCTTGCAATTGTACCAGCATGCGCTGGTGATAGCGCCCAGCTTTTGTCTTCTAGGAGCTTTGGTAGAACGGCACCGTAAATACCTAAATCATATCCATCAGCTAAAATGGCTAGCCAACAAATAAAAACAACAAGTTTTGTAATAGAGCTTGGAAAGATAGTTTCTGTAGATTCTAGATGAGGTGGAGCTGAAGGTTGCATAATATTCACCCCTTTTAATTTGTAGATGAATATATTATTTTATTTAATGTTAATATTTTCCTCCTTGTGTCGAATTTTATCTGAAAAGGGTTTATAACAAATAAAGAAGTTCAACAGTAATTTTGTTGAACTTCTTTATTTGTTTACTCATTATCAACTCGTTTTAACGGTTGATCTGCTGGGCCTTCAAGAACGTCTCCCTCAATTGAAAAACGAGAACCATGGCAAGGGCAATCCCAAGTACAATCACCATTATTCCATTCAACTTCACAGCCGAGATGTGTACAAGTTGTATCGACGATATGTAATTTTCCTTCTTTGTCCTTATAAGCACCTGCTCGTTTACCGTTAACATGTACGACAGATCCTTCACCAACTTCGAGATCTTCTGGCTTACGTAATGCGGTTTCAATCTTTCCTGCAATTAAATGTTTCGCAACATCAATGTTTTGGGAGAGGAACGTTTTTATATCTGGATTTGCATGGAAGCGTGATGGTGCATACAGTTCTTTATAGGGACTGTGAACTTTTAGGATGGAGTCCTTCAGTAGGTGAGCGGCAGCAGTTCCAGTTGTCATTCCCCATTTGCGATATCCAGTTGCAACAAATATATTTGGATTTCTTTCGTTAATATGTCCGATATAAGGAAGCTTATCTAGAGTGATTAAATCTTGTGCTGACCATCTATAAGGAACTTCGTCTATTCCAAAAGTTGCTTCAGCAAAAGAATAGAGTGCTTCATAATGAAGCATCGTATTTATTCCTTGTCCTGTTTTATGACTCTCTCCGCCAATCAAAATTAATTTTTCTCCATTGTTTGTTATATAGCGTAAGGAGCGCTTTGGATCATCAATACTTAAATACATGCCACCTGGATAATCTGTTTTTGCTTTTATTGCAAGAGCGTAGGAGCGTTCTGCGTACATTCGCGTAAAGAAAAAGCTATTCGCATCATAAAAAGGAAAATGTGAACAAGAGACGACATATTCACAAGTGATATGATGGCCCTCTTTTGTAATTATTTGTGGATAATCTCCCTTTTCCACATCCATAGCTGTTGTTTGTTCGTAGAGCTTTCCGCCCATCTCCACAAACTTTTCTAAAAGTGTTTTTAAATAAAGAAGGGGATGGAATTGTGCTTGATTTTTCATTACAAGTGCAGATTGTACTGGAATAGGAATCGATAGAGATTGAACATAGTCACAAGGTATATTTAATTTTTGATAAGCTTCATATTCTTTCGTTAAATTTTTTAATCCGTTATCGGTAGTTGTATATAAATATGAATCTTCATTTGAGAAATTACAGTCGATTTTATATGTTTGAACAGTTTCATTTATGAATTGTAGAGCCTGATTATTTGATTCATAGTAAAGCCCGGCCTTTTCTACACCGAAATGATTTATTAATTCATCATAAATAAGATCATGTTGTGCTGTTACTTTCGCTGTTGTATGCCCAGTTGTTCCATTTAAAATAAGACCAGAATCAATTAAAACAACATCGATGCCTTCTTTTGCAAGTAAATAGGCGGTAGTAATACCTGTAATACCAGCACCGATAATAGCAACTTTCGTCTTTATATTTTCGGATAAACGAGGGAAAGTAGGAAACTGAGTAGATTCAATCCAATAAGATAGCGGCAGTTGTGGAAATGTATCACTTGTCATTGCGGAAACCTCCTGATTTTAGAACAATTTTCCTTTTAATATTTCCATATTATATGAAATTCATGTGTGTTGTTTTAGAAGTAGTCTATTTTTATTAAAAGAGGTTATAAATTATTTTAATATAATTAATTAGATGGGGCATTATGAAGTGGTAGGATTTATATAAAACTAAATTCAAGGGATTCTGTTTGTTGATTACATAGGGAGTTATTGAATGGGATAGAGTCTATGGCGTTTAAGAAAATGTCTATATATAGTGGGTAAATCCTTATGGAATCTATACATTTTCTTTAGTGAAATAAAGTATGATTATAAAAATATAACCACCTTTTATTACTAGGTCATAAAAGGTGTTGACAATATAGAAATTCTATTGTTATGATTCATCATGTGGAAAGGTTGATAGAGAGTAAAAAGAGAAATGTTTTTCATTGATAATAAAAGCGAAAAATAAGTGACGATAGAGTGAGTATATTTTCCTTATAATAGATGCTTTTTGGATCATCTAGTAAAATCAATCTGGAAGCAAGAATTGATATATGTAAGTTGCGCAAGGCGCGGCATAAGAAAGGAGCAAAAGGATGAAGGAGCTTCATACGTTTGGGTGGTATGCAGCACGTGTATCACCACATTTGCCGAAAAAAGCATTTAAACCAGTGCCTACTCGTTTATTTGGTGGACTGGCTTATTTGCTTGTGGCATTGGCGGGGTTAATATCGATTGGTGTATTTGAATTGAATGTGTGGGCGAATCTAGGAATTGCGATTGTTCTTGGATTATGTTTTGCTTCACTAGGATTTTTAGGGCATGAAATTTTACATGGAACTGTTGTAAGAAAGGCATGGCTTCGTGACTTCTTAGGCGCGATTGCATTTATGCCATTATCAACAGGGCCAAAGCTTTGGAGAAAGTGGCATAATGCAACGCATCATGTTCATACACAGCATGAAGAGAATGATCCAGATGCATGGCCGACACTTGAGAAACTTAAGAAGAGTAAGTTTTTGAGTTGGGTATATCGTATGCCTTTACATGTACGTTCATTCTTTAGTTTTCTGTCACTAACAATTCAATTTACATTGCATTCGACTCGAATGTTCTTTCATTTTATAAAAGAGTTCAAGTCATCCAATCAAAAATCTGTATGGCTTCAACTTCTTTTGCCTTGGACAGTTTGGATTAGTTTATTGTTTATTATGGGACCTGGAAAATGGTTATTTGCATATGTCATTCCGTTGTTAATTGCTAACTTTATTGTAATGGCATATATCGCAACAAATCACCGCTTAAATCCAATTGTTCCAGTAAATGATCCGTTAGCAAACTGTTTGTCAGTAACAGTGCCGCGCTGGGTAGACGTTTTACATTTCAATTTCTCATATCATACAGAACATCATCTGTTTCCTGCTATGAGTTCTAAATACTATCCGTTAGTAAAAGAGAAGATTAAAGAAATGTGGCCGGAACGCTATCATGAGATGCCGATGACAAAAGCTTTGGCAGCGCTATGGAATACACCACGTGTGTATTATCAAGGAAGTGAATTAGTGGATCCGCATAGAGAGCATTTCTATGGTTCTTTAGGAAATGGACTAGATCCTCATAATATTTCATATCGTGAGGAACATATAGAAGAAGAAAAGAGTATTAAAAAAGTAAATCAGTAAAAATTAATATATTTTTGCAATGAAAAAGCAAGCCATCTCAGGCTTGCTTTTTCTTATAAAGAAACTTCCTTTTTGTTCCTTTTACGGACTTGGACGGAGTTAGTTTCTTTTCGTTGTAATCGTTTTTCTAAAAGATTAACAAAATAAGTAAATAGAAGAACAAGTACGAGATAGTATGCACCAACGATTATGTAAGTATCTAATTGTTGGAAGTTACCTGCTGCAATTGATAAACCTGAACCCCATAATTCGGACATTCCTACATAAGCAACAAGTGAAGAATCTTTTAATCCGATAATAAATTGGTTTCCTAGAGGAGGAAGAGACAGACGAAATGCTTGTGGTAATATAATTCGTCGCATAGCTAAAGGATAAGGCATGCCTAAAGAGCGAGCTGCTTCTAATTGTCCCCGGTCAACGGATTGAATAGATCCACGGAAAATTTCCGTAATATATGCACCGTTATGAATTGCTAAAGCGATTGCACCTGCCCAAAAAGGGGTGAAAACAACAACGGATGTAATTCCAAAATATAGAATGGCAATTTGAACAATTAAAGGTGTACCACGAATAATAGCAATGTAGACATGAGCGATACTATTTAAAACTTTATTGTTAGAGATTCGAAAGAAAGCGAATAATAATCCAATTAATGAACCGAGTACTAGGGAAGTTAATGTTAATTGTAATGTGACAATAGTAGCCTTTAAGAGTGTGGGATAGGAAGAGATAAAAATTTCAAACATGCGTTTCACCTCATATTGTATAGATTTTAGTAGAGAATGAAATGCCCCACATAAAATGAACATTTAATCAGTGGGGCATTGTTTATGAATCTTTTGAATGGCTAACTTACTTCGTTTTTTCCTCTTCACCGAGAATATTACGCCCGAACCATTTTTTACTGATCTTTTCATACGTACCATCTTTAATGATTTCATCTAACGCTTTATTTACTTTCTCAACCATTTCTTTATCATCTTTGCGAATAGCAATTCCCATTTCATCAAGATTTAATGGTTTTCCGGCTTCTTTTATATTCGATTTTCCTTCTTTTATCATACGTAGACCAACCATTTGATCCGTAATTACTGCGTCAACACGCCCAGGCTCTAAATCCATAAGAGCAGTAATATCGCTGTCATATTCTGTGATTTGATCTGTATATTTTGCAACAAGATTTTTAAAGGTACTAGCTTTTACAACACCAATTTTCTTACCTTTTAAATCTTCTGGAGAAGAGATAGCGTTATTCTTTTTAGCTACAAAAATTTGGGCGCCAGAGCGATAGTACGGATTTGAGAAACTAACAGCTTTTAAGCGCTCCTCTGTAATTGCCATACTACCCAGTATTACATCATATTTCTTCGCTTGAAGACCTTGAATCAGCGTTTCCCATGGGTTTGTAACGGGCGTAGCCTTCATGTTCATCTTTTTAGCAAGAGCTTCACCGATTTCTACATCAAAGCCGACAAGTTTGCCGTCATTTTCTTTATAGTTAAAAGGTTTGTATAATCCACTCATCGCATAGCGAAATTCTTTTTCACCATTTGATGAAGTAGTAGAGCTTTCTTTGCTACAAGCTCCTAGTATGAAAGATGTACATAGTGTAATGCTAGCAACAATGGTTAATAGTTTTCTTTTCATAAAACCCCTCCTATATATTGATCATACGGATGGTTTTTTAGTATGTTATTGAAATATTTTATTTGGATGATTGGTTGTGCACCGTATGAATGTATTCCTTTTCGTTTGAAACAAAAGTTACATTATAAAACGTTGCGTAAAAATTGTTTTGCCCGTTCATGTGATGGAGCTGAAAAGAATTGTGCTGGCGGAGCATCTTCTACAATCTTTCCATCATCCATAAAGATGACGCGATCAGCTACATCTTTTGCGAAATTCATTTCATGAGTAACAATAACCATTGTCATCCCTTCTTCAGCAAGTTCTTTCATAACTTGCAATACTTCTCCAACAAGTTCAGGGTCTAAAGCTGAGGTAGGCTCATCAAATAGCATAATCTTAGGGCTCATTGCAAGAGCTCGTGCAATGGCAATGCGCTGTTTTTGACCACCTGAAAGAAGATGAGGAGTTACATCCGCTTTATCTTGAAGGCCGACTTTTTGGAGAAGTTGAGTTCCAATATCCTTTGCATTTGCTTTCTCTAATTTTTTTACGTGAATAGGTGCTTCTATGATGTTTTCTAGTGAGGTCATATGAGGAAAGAGGTTAAAGTGCTGAAAAACCATACCGACATTTTCACGGACTTTATTTAAATTTGAATGCTTTGGGTCAATTCGCTCACCTTGTAAGTGAATTTCGCCTTCATCGTACATTTCTAAAAAGTTAAGACAGCGAAGTAATGTACTTTTACCAGAACCACTGGCACCAATTAAAACAACAACTTCTTTTTCTTTTACTTCTAAATCAATTCCTTTTAACACATCAAGTGAACCGAATGATTTTACTAGATTTCGAACTTGAATCATACAAAACCCCCAGTTAAAAATATATTTTACAAATGTTGCCCCGTATTTCTGTTATTAGTCATAAATTGTCAGAATCCTTTATTTTTTTCGTGCAATTTGATATTCAAAGAAATAATATTTTTTAAAATCTCTATATCCTTCTATAATGAAAATATGGATAATAATATATAGGTAGTATTTATATTGCTTATAAAAAGGGGGAAAGGGAAGATGGAAAAAGAAAGAAAAACATTTTCTTTTGGATTACGTACACAACTTATGCTATTCACTACAGTTTTAGCTTTCATTACATATTCAACAAGTATATTTTTTATTTACGTGATATACGATTATTTTCAAAGTTATGTAAGTCAAACTGTATATAATATTATCGTTATGTTATTAGGGGTAGTATGGTCTGGAATTTTAGCATATGGAGCAGCCGTATTTTTAATTAAACCGCTTCGCAAGTTAGAGGAAGCGGCAAGAAAAGCAGCTGAGGGTGATATTCGTGAAGATGTTCCATTACCGAAGACAGATGATGAAATTAAATCTTTAAGTGTTGCATTTAATATGATGTTAGGAAACTTAAGGGGCATGGTAAAAAATATTGATACAACATTTTCGTATACAAATAATCAAGTACAGCAGATTAGAAAACAAACAGGCGAAGCAACGAGACAAGCGCAAGGTGTATCTGAGACACTTGCAGAGATTTCTTCAGGCGCTGAGCAATCAGCGGCATCAATTCAAGCAATTGTTTCTGCTGTTGATACAACGACTTCTATTGCAAGTGAAGTAGAAGAAAAAGCGAAGCAGTCTGATACGTTGTCTTCAGAAATGGTTCAAGCTTTAGGGCATAGTACTCGTGTCTTTACGTCTTTAATTCAAGGTATTCAAACATTGGCAAAAGAAAATGAAGATTCAATGCAAAATGTACAGAAGTTAGAAGAACGAATGAAACAAGTAGAGCATATTGTGTCTGTTGTGAGTGCGATTGCTAGCCAAACGAATTTATTAGCACTAAATGCTTCTATTGAGGCAGCTCGTGCAGGAGAGCATGGAAGAGGCTTTGCGGTTGTTGCGGAAGAAGTACGTAAACTTGCTGATGAAAGTGATCATTCTGCAAGAAACATATCGCAGTTATTACGGAATATGCAAGATGAAGTACAACAAGTTGCAATGAAAATGACAGAACAAGTGAAAATAGCTAAAGAAGAGGCGAAACGTGGGGAAGCTACGGAATTAATTTTAAAAGAAATGTCATCAAGTGTTATGGAAGTAGCCGATGCAACTCAGCAAATTAGTAGTTATATGAATGAACAAGTGAGCCACATTCATCAAACAGGAGCACAAACAAAAGCTGTAGCAGCAATTGCTGAAGAAACGTCAGCTGGTTCGCAAGAAGTGGCACGTGTGACGCTACAACAGTCTAAAAATATGATAGTAATCGATCAATTATTAAAGGATTTAGAGAAGCAAGCAACTGATTTGAAACAAACAATTGAACGATTTTCAATGTAAAAGGAAGAACAGAATATTGTTCTTCTCTTTTTTATTTAGCTTGATTTAATATTTACAGTTAAACTATGAACGTTTCCGCAACATTCTTTTCTGTCCCTTTCGGATGAAAATTATAGCGAGCTATAATATTAAAAGGGGTGTCTTTTATGAAAAAAGAAAAAAGACAACGGTTAATTAAACAATTTGTAAAGGAGTATGAAATAGATAAGCAAGAAAGATTAGTAGAATTGTTAGCAAAAAAAGATGTATTAGTAACACAAGCTACGGTTTCTCGCGATATTCGTGAGTTAAACTTAACGAAGGTACCTTCTCAAGAAGGATTAATGATATATAAAGTTTTCTCAGAAGAGCATTTACAAACTGATATAAAGTTAAAGAAAAAATTACGAGAAGTTGTTGTAAAAATTGATTGTGTAGATCAATTAATGGTTATTAAAACATTACCTGGTAATGCACATGTTATTGGTGTTTTATTTGATGAGTTAGATTGGAAAGAAAAAATAGGATGTATATGTGGAAATGATACATGCCTTATAATTTCACAGTCGAAATCAGATAGGGAGATTATAGAAGAAAGATTAAATTTAATTATTTAGATGCAAAAATCCTGTTTTTAATAAAAGTAAAAACAGGATTTTTGTTTAAATACGGAAGTTAAATATTCAACATATATGCGTAATATATGTATTTTTTATTGAGAAAGCAAGATAGTTTGTTATAAAAATACATATTCGTATGATTTTAAAAAAATAACTTGTTTAATATTTCACAATGATAATGTGGATGCTTTCACAAAGATGAAAGTACAGAGCATTTATTATGTACTTGTAAGACATCAAACATATTTAAAAGGAGGTACAACAAATGAAACATCCGATACATGTTACTTCAGAAATTGGGGAATTACAAACGGTTTTATTAAAACGACCGGGTAAAGAAGTGGAAAACTTGACGCCAGATTATTTGCAGCAATTATTATTTGACGATATTCCATACTTACCAATTATTCAAAAAGAGCATGATTATTTTGCACAAACGTTACGCAATCGGGGTGTTGAAGTTCTTTATTTAGAAAAACTAGCCGCTGAGGCGTTAGTAGATAAAAAACTTCGAGAAGAATTTGTTGATCGTATTTTAAAAGAAGGACAGGCCGACGTAAATGTTGCACATCAAACTTTAAAAGAATATTTACTTTCCTTTTCAAATGAAGAATTAATTCAAAAAATTATGGGCGGTGTACGGAAAAACGAAATTGAAACAAGTAAGAAGACACATTTATATGAATTAATGGAAGATCACTATCCGTTTTACTTAGATCCAATGCCTAATTTATATTTTACTCGTGATCCAGCAGCTAGCGTGGGCGATGGCTTAACGATAAATAAGATGAGAGAACCAGCGCGTAGACGTGAATCATTATTCATGGAGTACATCATTAAATATCATCCAAGATTTGCAAAGCATAATGTACCAATCTGGTTAGATCGTGATTATAAATTTCCAATTGAAGGTGGCGACGAGCTAATTTTAAATGAAGAAACAATTGCGATTGGAGTATCTGCTCGTACTTCAGCTAAAGCAATTGAACGTTTAGCTAAAAATCTCTTTAGCCGACAAAATAAAATTAAGAAAGTGTTAGCAATAGAAATTCCAAAATGTCGAGCATTTATGCATTTAGATACAGTATTTACAATGGTTGATTATGACAAGTTTACAATTCACCCAGCCATTCAAGGGCCAAAAGGGAATATGAATATTTATATTTTAGAAAAAAGATCAGATGAGGAAACTCTTAAAATTACACATCGTACTTCTTTAATGGAAGCATTAAAAGAGGTATTAGGCTTAAGTGAATTAGTTCTTATTCCATGTGGAGGAGGAGATGTAATTGCTTCTGCTCGTGAACAATGGAATGATGGCTCGAACACATTAGCAATTGCGCCAGGTGTAGTTGTTACATATGATCGCAACTATGTATCTAATACGTTATTACGTGAACACGGTATAGAAGTGATTGAGGTGCTAAGTTCGGAATTATCTCGTGGTCGTGGGGGTCCACGTTGCATGAGTATGCCAATTGTTCGTAAAGATATTTAGTATAAATAACGGAGAAAGTAGGGATGAATTATGTTAATGACTAGACCAAATTTAAAAGGAAGAAGCTTTCTAGCAGAAAAAGATTTTACACAAGAAGAATTGTTATATTTTCTAGATTTGGCAGCAGAATTAAAAGAGAAAAAGAAAAATGGTATCCCGCATCATTATTTAGAAGGTAAAAATGTAGCGCTCTTATTTGAAAAAACTTCTACTCGTACGCGTTGTGCATTTACAGTAGCATGTACAGATTTAGGGGCAAATCCTGAATATTTAGGGAAAGGTGATATTCAACTTGGGAAAAAAGAATCTGTAGAGGATACAGCAAAAGTGTTAGGGCGTATGTTTGACGGAATTGAGTTTCGTGGATTTAATCATGAAACCGTAGAATCTTTAGCACAAAATTCTGGTGTGCCAGTTTGGAATGGATTAACAGATATGTGGCATCCAACACAAACACTAGCAGATTTATTAACAATTAGAGAACATATAGGGAAATTGAAAAATGTGAAGCTCGTTTACGTTGGCGATGGGCGAAATAATGTTGCTAATAGCTTACTAGTTGGTGGAGCAATCGTTGGAATGGATGTACGTATTTGTACACCGGAATCTTTATGGCCTGCACAAGAAGTAATTGATTTAGCAAAAAAATATAATGAACAAGTAATGATAACAAGTAATGTGGAAGAAGCTGTTGCAAGTGCAGATGTAATTTATACAGATGTATGGGTGTCTATGGGGGAAGAAGAAAAATTTGCTGAACGTGTCGAGTTATTGAAACCTTATCAAGTAAATATGAAAATGATTAAAGCAACAGGGAATGAAAACGTGATTTTCTTACATTGTTTACCTGCATTTCATGATGTTGAAACGATGTATGGCGAAGAAGTTTATGAGAAATATGGGTTGAAAGAAATGGAGGTAACTGACGAAGTATTCCGCAGTAAACATTCAAAAGTATTTGATCAAGCTGAAAATAGAATGCATACAATTAAAGCGGTTATGGCAGCTACTTTAGGAAACATGGAGTAAAGAAGAAAGGGAGTCTTCCTTTCTTCTTTCTCCTCCTTTAGACACGATCATTCACTATTGCTTTTGTATTGTTATTGCAATTTAAGAGAGGTGAGTGGAATGGGTGAAGATAAGAAATTAGGGTTGTTTACACTAACGGCTCTTGTAGTTGGGTCTATGATTGGCGGTGGAGCCTTTAATTTAGCGAGTGATATGGCAAAAGGTGCTGGTGCTGGAGCCATTATTATTGGCTGGGTTATAACAGGAATTGGGATGATTGCACTCGGATTATCTTTTCAAAATCTAACTGTAAAACGGCCAGATTTAGATGGTGGTATTTTTAGCTATGCAAAAGCAGGGTTTGGTAATTTTATGGGGTTTAATAGTGCGTGGGGATACTGGCTATCTGCTTGGCTTGGGAATGTAGCTTACGGTACATTATTGTTTTCTTCATTAGGATATTTCTTCCCGATCTTTGAAGGCGGTCAAAATGTAGAATCCATTATTGGTGCAAGCGTATTATTATGGTGTGTTCACATGTTAATTTTACGTGGAGTTCAATCAGCAGCCCTTGTGAATTTAGTAACTACAATCGCAAAATTAGTACCTGTATTTGTATTTATTGTCATAGGAATCTTTGCGTTTCATATTGATACGTTCTTAGATGGATTTTGGGGGCAAACTGGTTCTTTTTCATGGGGAGCAGTTGGCAGCCAAGTTAAAAGTACAATGCTTGTAACTTTATGGGTATTTATTGGGGTAGAAGGGGCTGTTGTTTTATCCAGTCGAGCAAAAAATAGAAGTGATGTAGGGAAAGCAACCGTTATTGGCTTAATTGGTACACTCATCATTTACATTTTAATCACATTATTGTCTCTTGGACTTATGCAGCAAGCAGACATTGCAGGTTTGAAAAATCCGGCTATGGCTTATTTATTTGAAAGTGTTGTTGGAAAATGGGGTGCTATCTTTATTAATTTAGGTTTAGTCATCTCTGTATTAGGTGCTTGGTTAGGTTGGACTTTGCTCGCTTCTGAAATTCCATATTTAGCGGCTAAAGATGGAGTATTTCCAAAATGGTTCGCAAAAGAAAATAAAAATAAGGCTCCAGTAAATTCATTATGGATAACAAATGGTTTAATACAAATATTCTTGTTAACATTCGTCGTTTCTGATCAGGCGTATAACTTTGCATTCTCTTTAGCATCTTCAGCTATTTTAATCCCATATGCTTTTTCAGCATTTTATCAACTGAAGCATAGCTTAAAGTCTGAAGAAGCAGATCGAAATAAAAATATAATAATTGGCTTGCTCGCAAGTATTTATGGCGTGTGGTTAGTTTATGCAGCCGGTTTAGAGTATTTATTATTAACAATGACTTTATATGCGCCAGGTATTTTTATTTTTTACAATGTTCAAAAGCAAAAGAGTTCGAAGCAAATATTTACTCGAGTGGAATTAGCATCATCCGTAGCAATTGGTGCTTTAGCATTCTTTGCGATTTATGGATTAATTACAGGCAGTATTACTTTATAAAGCGCTGTGAAAGCGAAATCAACTGGAGGGCTGGAATATGGCACGAAGAAAAATTGTAGTTGCACTAGGGGGAAATGCGATACAGTCTGGAGAAGCTACTGCGGGAGCGCAGCAAGAAGCGTTGGAAAAAACGGCAGAACAACTTGTGAAAATAATGGAAAATGATGTGGATATAGTAATTGCGCATGGAAATGGCCCACAAGTGGGGAATATTTTATTACAGCAAAAAGCTGCAGAAACGGAAAAGACACCTGCAATGCCATTAGATACTTGTGGGGCAATGAGCCAAGGGATGATTGGATATTGGATGGAAAATGCAATTGAAAAGGCATTGAAAAAACGGAATATAAACAAAGATGTAGCAACGGTTATAACACGTGTTGTTGTGGATAAAAAAGATGAGGCATTTAAAAATCCAACTAAACCAATTGGTCCTTTTTATACAGAAGAAGAGGCCAGAAAATTAATGGATGAAACAAAAGCAGTGTTTAAAGAAGATGCTGGTAGAGGATGGAGACGTGTTGTTCCATCACCGAAGCCTGTAAGTATTCATGAACATAAAGTGATTAATTCTTTGGTCGAAGATGGAAACATAGTGATAGCTGTTGGCGGAGGTGGAATTCCAGTAATTGATTCTGAAGAAGGGTTAAAAGGAACTGAAGCGGTTATCGATAAAGATTTCGCTGCGCAGAAATTAGCAGAATTAGTAGATGCCGATACGCTCGTTATTTTAACTGCAGTTGATTATGTGTATGTAAATTATAATCAACCGAATCAAAAAAAATTAGAGCATGTCACAGTGAATCAATTAGAAAAATATATTGAAGAACAACAATTTGCTGCGGGAAGCATGCTTCCAAAAATCGAAGCTGCTATTAATTTTGTTAATACAAATCCAAAAAGAAAAACAATTATTACGTCTTTAGAAAAAGTATATGAAGCACTAGAAGAAAAAGCCGGTACTATTATTTCAAAACAGAATGTATGCATGTGTGTTTAAAATTATTGTGTACGCTACTTAGTAGTAAAAAAGAATGGAGTTAGTAACTTCATTCTTTTTATTTATTAATATTTTTTGTATTCATTGTTCATAAAGTTTTCATGATGAAATCTGAATATACAAGTTAATTATGATAAAATTCAAATTGAATACGCTTTCTTGATTTTTCGCTCCAACATACAGCAAGAGAGAGGGAATTTTATGAATAGACGGAACGTAGTGAAAGACTTAAAGCAGTTCGAATTATTTGCTCATTTAACAGAAAAAAAATTGAAAGGCTTAACAGAGTTTGTTTATTGGCGAACTTATAAAAAAGGTCAATTTTTATTTTTAGAAGGGGATTCAAGGGAAAGAATTTACTTCATGTTAGATGGTTTTGTAAAGTTAGAGCGGGTTAATCAAAATGGGAACTTATTATACGATGACTATGTAAAGCGGTATTCTATTTTTCCTTATGGTGGTATGTTTACAGACAGAGGATATAACTATACAGCAGAAGCAATGACGGATGTGGAGGTATATTATATTCCAACGGTAATCTTTGAAGATATGGTAAAGTCCAGCAGAACGCAATTGATGTACGTTGTTCAGCAATTATCATCTATATTAAAATTGAACGAAAATCGAGTGCAAAATATTACAATTCCTAATGCACAAGATCGTGTTATCCAAACGTTAAATTATTTAATGCAGGATTTAGGAGAACAGAGTGGAGAAAAGATTGTAATTTCATGTCCACTTACAACAATTGAAATATCCAAAATATCTGGAACATCTCGAGAGACAGTTAGCAGCGTATTAAAACAATTAAAAAATGATAGCATTGTTACAATTTTAGATAAAAAAATTACAATACATGATCCAACATATTTTGAAGAAATCTCTATGTGAAAATTGTATATTGATTTTTTAATTCATAGTGTATATTAATAAGGTTCTTTATATATTTATAAGGAACTTTTTTACGTTATCCTCTATAAAAAGATTGTATAGTATGGTAATAATAGCTAAAATCGATAATAAAATACAAAGTGAAGGGGAGAAAGAATGATTCGTATTGAGTATGATCGATTAGTAGCTATTTGTTACAGTATAGGGGTTTTGTTATTATTAAAAATTCCAAATGATAATGAATTAATTGGGGAAAAACTATTCAATGTCTATAAGGTTCCGATACATACGTATGTTTATATGGATTATAAAGTCTCAAATATATTGATTGTTTCTTTCATACTACATGTAATTGCATTTATATTATTTTTAAAATGGCTAGGAAAAAAGGAGTCTAGTACATTTAGAAAAATGAATAAGATAAAAGTAGTAGGTACTAGTATTTTGATTGTAATGATGCCGTTTATTTTAAATACAATCCTTCAAACATTGAATAAAACATGGTATTACGCAGGAAAAACAGGGGTAGAAGCAATAGAATATAAAAAAGAAGACAGCCAGTGTAGAATGGAGAAAAATGGAGATAATATCCAACCGAAGTGCATTGTTACTTTAAAAAATTATCGTAATCATTCACAAGCATTAAAAGTTGTTTTATATGATAATGCAAACGAGAATTCAAAAAGCTATCCAGTACCGAAACCAGTCTATTTACAAAAACATGAGACAAAGCAATTCGAATTTCAAGTTCCTGTTTCTTATAATAGAGGTATTGAAAAAGATAAAGTACCAAATATTAAATTACATTCATTGCATGAAAATGATACGAAATACAATTAATCTGTAAGTAAAAGTTTATGAGTAGGAGCAAGAATTTGAAACGATATAGAAAATCAACTTGAATCATCCAACATACTGCGAGGTAACGGTATATTGGATGATTTTTTTATGTTATCCCCTTTTTTCACGTATGAAAAGGAGGAATACTTTGTTGGAAATGAAAAACATCACAAGGATCATACATAGTTTTTACTTTACGCAATCTGTGAAAGTTAGAGCCATAATAACTAGTTTGCCAATTTTTAATGTCGATATCGGGCCAGTTCACATAGTCACCTAGTGTATAAGGATCTAAGCTTTCTCGTAAATCTTTAACCCAGCGTATATTTCGATTTTCTTCATCATCGCATTTCCAAGAGGTAATGTATTCTTGGGCAATAATTGCTTTACGATGAAAATAAGCCGTTTCATTCGGCGAAATATTTTCAACAGCACCTATGAGCGATTGATGCCAAATACTAGCATCTTTATTTGGGGCATGAGAAAGAAAGGATTGCATGAGTTGAATGCCTTTAAGGGGAATAGGTTTATAGACATAGGAACCAGAGCGCTTGAAATTTTCAGGGATGTTACCGCCATTAAAAAATTCGACAGCCTTTATATAAGGAACTTCTTCTATAAAGAGAGAGGGGCTACCAGTTTCAAGAAGAGGGGATAATAGGGAATGGAGTTCAGAGGGAGAACCGACAAACTCGCCTTGTGCTTCGATTTTATTTCGTTGCTTGGCGAATAATTCGATCGATGAAGTGAGACGTTCATCTATATAAGGTGCCCAGTTTTGCCACGCTTGAAATGCAGCAATAAAGTCTTCCCATTCCCATGTAATTGAGAAAATTGATACATTTTTTACGGGGTGGACTCGAAAAGTTAAGGAAGTGATAATTCCGAAGTTTCCACCACCGCCACCACGGCATGCCCAAAAAAGGTTAGAGTTTTCTTGTTCATTTGCACGAATGAGTTTTGCACCAAATTTTCCACATGCTTGTACCATTTCCACTTCCATTAATTGATCACATGTTAATCCAAATAAGCGTGAAAGCATACCAATACCACCGCCAAGTGCTAATCCAACAATTCCAACGCTTGCACTTGTACCAGCAGGAATTGTAACACCGTAATTCCAAAGTTCTTTATAAACAGTGCCAAGATTTGCACCAGCCTCAATTGTTGCTGTTAATTTCTCTGTATTAACAGTAATGCGATGCATTTCACTCACATCAATAATAAGTCCTCTATTTAAAAGAGAAAAATTTTCATAGCTATGACGTCCACTTCTTAACCGAAATGGTATATGACGTTCACGTGCCCATTTTAAGGCGTTACAGATATCCTTGTTATTTTGACAAAAAACAATAATACAAGGGAGTTTTGGAATACTTAAATTTAAATTCATTCGGGCTACGTCGTAGTCAGGATCTGTGGGAACAACGATACGACCTGTTAATTTTGTTTGTTTCAATTTATTACTCCTTTCTAAAATAATCAGAGCTTTTTATTAATATATGAAAAATGTCTGTAATACGCGTGGACAAGGAGAGGTGGAGAATGAGATTTACCTTTGTGAGAAATAAATAAAGCATAAGAATAAAGAATCTACATAGAGTTCAATGAAAACAGTTGCAAACTGTTCATATTTTGTTATGATAGTGTTACGAAAACGTTTGCATAAAATTCCGATGGGATGCAAAAGGAGAGAATGACTATGAATAAGACATGGTGGAAAGAAGCGGTTGCTTATCAAATTTATCCACGAAGCTTTATGGATTCAAATGGTGATGGTATTGGAGATTTACAAGGTATTATTGCAAAACTGGATTATTTAAAAGATTTAGGTATAGATGTAATTTGGATTTGTCCAATGTATAAGTCACCTAATGATGATAATGGTTATGATATTAGTGATTATCAAGATATTATGGATGAGTTTGGTACAATGGCAGACTTTGATGCTTTACTAGATGAAGTTCATAAGCGTGATATGAAGCTTATTATTGATTTAGTTATTAATCATACGAGTGATGAACATCCATGGTTTATTGAATCACGTTCATCTAAAGATAATCCGAAGCGTGATTGGTATATTTGGCATGATGGTAAAGATGGTGCGGAGCCAAACAACTGGGAAAGTATTTTTAATGGTTCGGCATGGGAATATGATGAAGAAACAGAACAATATTATTTACATTTATTCTCACGTAAACAACCAGATTTAAACTGGGAGAATAAAGAAGTTCGCGAAGTACTATACGATACGGTTAATTGGTGGCTTGATAAAGGTATTGATGGTTTCCGCGTTGATGCGATCAGTCATATTAAAAAAGAAGAAGGCCTCAAGGATATGCCAAATCCAAAAGGGTTAAAATATGTGCCATCTTTTGATAAACATATGAATGTGAAAGGTATTCAACCTTTATTAGAAGAGCTAAAAGAAAATACATTCTCTAAGTACGATATTATGACTGTTGGTGAAGCAAATGGTGTTAAGATTGAAGATGCTGAGCTTTGGGTTGGAGAAGAGCAAGGTAAGTTCAATATGGTATTCCAATTTGAACATTTAAGTTTATGGGATGCAGAGAAGAAGAAAGACCTTGATGTTGTAGGATTGAAAAAAGTATTAACGAAATGGCAAAAAGGATTAGAAAATAAAGGATGGAACGCTTTATATATTGAGAATCACGATAAACCACGTATCGTTTCAACATGGGGAGATGATAAACAATATTGGCGTGAAAGTGCAACAGCTCTAGGGGCGATGTATTTCTTTATGCACGGTACACCTTTTATTTATCAAGGCCAAGAAATTGGTATGACAAATGTTCAGTTACCAAATATTGAAGATTACGATGATGTAGCAATTAAAAATTTATATCGCGAGAAAATTGCAGAGGGCGTACCACATCAAGATATGATGGAGATTATATGGGCTTCTTGCCGCGATAATTCACGTACACCTATGCAGTGGAATGATGAGATGAATGCTGGTTTCACAACAAGTACACCTTGGTTTAGCATGAATCCAAATTACAAAGAAATTAATGTTGAGAAGCAAAAAAATGAAGAAAAGTCTATTTTCAATTTCTATAAGAAAATGATTGCCCTGAAAAAAGAGCACGATGTACTGAACTATGGCACGTACGATTTACTTTTAGAAGACGATCCACAAATTTATGCATATACACGTACGTTACAGGATGAAAAAGTCATTGTAATTAGTAATATCTCAAAAGAGGAAGCTGTGTATAATGAGGGTTCATTTGCACTAGAACGCAAACGTTTGCTTTTAAATAACTATGAAGTTGCGGAACATGAAGAAGTAACAACAATTGCTTTAAAGCCTTATGAAACAAGGGTTTATCGCATTTCATAATAAAAAAGGATGCTCTTTGAGCATCTTTTTTTATGAAAAAAAATAAATTTCTATTGCAAAGTGAAAACGCTTTTATTAAAATAGATTTATGAAAACGGTTGCGTAAAGATAAAAATAAAGTAACATAAGGAATCGTTTTCATAAAGGGAACAGAAATTATAATTTAAATCACTATGTTTTTATAAATAAAGGGGAGGAAGAACAGATGAAAATTACGTCTTTTGATTTTTGGCAAAAGTTCGGGAAAGCGTTATTAGTTGTTGTAGCCGTAATGCCAGCAGCTGGTTTAATGATTTCCATCGGTAAGTTAATTGGTATGTCTGCTGGGGATGTTAACGCAGTTCATACAATCGCTCGCGTAATGGAAGACATCGGTTGGGCAATCATTACAAATCTACACATCTTATTCGCAGTAGCAATTGGGGGATCTTGGGCAAAAGATCGCGCGGGTGGTGCATTTGCAGCGCTATTAGCATTCGTCTTAACAAACCGAATTACAGGAGCTATATTTGGGGTAAACGCTGAAATGTTAGCGGATTCAAAAGCGAAAGTTTCTTCAGTAATAGCGGGAGATTTAATTGTAAAAGATTACTTTACTTCTGTACTTGGTGCACCTGCATTAAACATGGGAGTGTTCGTAGGGATTATCACAGGTTTCTTAGGAGCTACTTTATATAACAAATATTATAACTATAATAAACTGCCACAGGCATTAGCATTCTTTAATGGAAAACGATTTGTACCATTCGTTGTAATTCTTTGGTCTACAGTTACTGCGATTGTATTATCACTTCTATGGCCATTCATCCAAAGTGGGTTAAATGAATTTGGTCGCTGGATTGCAGCTTCAAAAGATAGTGCACCAGTTGTTGCACCGTTTGTATATGGAACGTTAGAGCGTTTATTATTACCATTTGGTTTACACCATATGTTAACGATTCCGATGAACTATACAGAGCTAGGCGGAACATATACGATGCTAACTGGTTCAAAAGTTGGACAAGTTGTAGCAGGGCAAGATCCATTATGGCTTGCATGGATTACAGATTTAAATAATTTATTAGCAAATGGAGATACGAAGGCATATAACGATTTATTAAATAACGTTGTACCAGCTCGTTTCAAAGCTGGACAAGTTATCGGCTCAACAGCAGCGTTAATGGGGATTGCATTTGCGATGTTCCGTAACGTTGATAAAGAAAAGCGTGCAAAATATAAACCAATGTTTTTATCAGCAGCATTAGCAGTATTCTTAACAGGTGTAACAGAACCAATTGAATTCATGTTCATGTTTATTGCTCCAGTATTATATGTTGTATATGCTATTACAACAGGACTTGCATTCGCGCTAGCTGATTTAATTAACTTACGTGTTCATGCATTTGGATTTATTGAGTTAATTACTCGTACGCCAATGATGGTTAACGCAGGTTTAACAAGAGACTTAATCAACTTTGTTATTGTTTCATTAGTGTTCTTCGGTCTTAACTTTACACTATTTAATTTCTTAATTAAAAAATTCAATTTACCAACACCAGGGCGTGCAGGTAACTATATTGATAATGAAGATGAGGCATCAGAAGGAACAGGAAATGTACAAGACGGTTCATTAGCAACAAAAGTTATCGATTTATTAGGTGGAAAAGAAAATATTGCTGACGTAGATGCTTGTATGACACGCTTACGTGTAACAGTAAAAGATTTAGATGTTGTTGCACCAGAAGCACAGTGGAAACAAAATGGTGCTTTAGGGCTTATTGTAAAAGATAAAGGTGTACAAGCGGTATATGGTCCGAAAGCTGACGTATTAAAGTCAGACATTCAAGATATGTTAGGTGCGTAATAATATGAAATTGCTAACTTTAAACTGTCATTCTTGGCAAGAAGAGAATCAAATAGAAAAGATACAATACCTTGCTAAAGTAATTCAAGAAGAAGAGTACGATGTCATCGCATTGCAAGAAGTAAGTCAGTCCATACAAGCTGAAAATGTATGCGGTAACAAGAAAGAAGATAATTTTGGACTTTTACTATTAGAAGAGTTAAAAGCGCTACATGTAAAAGATTACAATATTACTTGGGATTTCTCTCATATTGGTTATGACGTGTATGAAGAAGGATTAGCGATTATAACGAAGCATAATATTATAAAAGAAGATACGTTCTTCATTTCAGAAAACGAGGATACAACGTATTGGAAAACGCGTAAAATTGTAAGTGCAACAATTGCTTATAATGGTAAGGATATAACGTTTTACTCTTGTCATCTCGGTTGGTGGAATGATGAAGAAGAGTCATTCAAAGGTCAAGTCGATCGTTTGATGGAGCGTGTAGATAGCAATAAGCTCGCCTTCTTAATGGGGGATTTTAATAACAATGCTCGATTGAAAGGCGAAGGTTATGAGTATATGATGCAAAAAGGGTTGTATGACACATATGAATTAGCAATAGAGAAGGATGAAGGAACGACTGTCCAAGGCGAGATTGCTGGTTGGGATGAAAATAAACATAATTTGCGAATCGATCTAATATTGTGTAACCAAAGTAAAAAAGTTCATTCTTCAAAAGTTATTTTTAATGGTACAAACAGAAATGTAATTTCAGATCATTTCGGTGTAGAGGTTCAATTGGATATATAATAGAAGAAATCCTCACAGAGAATAAAAGCTGTGAGGATTTTTTTTAGGAATACAAGTATTTCCAAGAGAAAATACTTGTATTTTTTATGACATTTCATATATATTTGTTATTATTGAATGTAAAACCGATTTGGTCATTTTGTATTCATACTTTGACTCACTTCGTTATATAATGAAGTAAGTGAAAGTTAATGGGAAAAAATAGTACGTTTTTGGTTAATACACGATGTAGAAAGTGATATAATTGCAAAATGTATGTATCATTTTCTAAAGAAGGAAAAATATATAATTAGGTGATAACTTCTATGAAACAGATTTGGCGTATTTATAAGACAGATTTACGGAATGTAGCCAAACATTGGGCTGCAATTGTTATTGTTTTAGGATTAATGATTTTACCATCGTTATATGCATGGTTTAACATTAAAGCTTCTTGGGATCCATATGGAAATACAAAAGAGGTTCCCATTGCAGTTTCTAACCAAGATGCAGGTTCTAATTTAAGAGGGAAAGATATTAATATCGGGAAAGAGATTGTAGACTCCCTTAAGAAAAACAAAAATCTTGGCTGGAAATTTGTAGATGAAAAACAAGCAATTTACGGAGTTGAGCGTGGAGATTATTATGCAAGTATTACGATTCCAAAAGATTTCTCTGAAAAAATTGCAACTGTTCTGGATGAAAATCCTAAAAAACCAGAACTTGATTACTATGTAAATGAAAAGGTAAATGCGATTGCACCGAAAATTACAGCAAAAGGTGCATCAGGTATTACAGAAGAAATTAGTAAAAACTTTGTAAAAACAGCAAACGGTGAGATTTTTAAAATTTTCAATGATCTTGGAATCGATTTAGAAACAAACTTACCAAGTATCGAAAAAGTAAAAGATCTTGTATTTAAGTTAGAAGCGCAGTTCCCAGAAATGAATACACTTATGGATAAGGCGTTAGATGATGCAACTCGAGCAGAAGATGTTGTGAAAGTAGCGCAGAAAGATTTACCTGTTGTAGAGAGTGTAATAAATGATGGACAGGAAGCGTTAGCGAATTTAGATAAGTTCTTTGCAAGACAAGATCAAACATTAAAAAATGCTCCAGGGACGATAAGAAATGATTTAGTAGCAGCAAAAGGCGTTATGGATAGTGCAGCTGCATTTACTGACTTTTTAATGAATCCAGGTGTAGAACTAAATATTCCTGACTTGTCTGGAATGAATGGATTACCTGAATTCCCAGCGAGACCAGATCTTTCTAAGTTGAATAGTGATGGTTATAAGAGTATAGCGCAAAATATTAATCAAACAGTAAATAATGTTTTAAGTTCATCACGTGCAGGAACAGCTTATGGGAAAAGTGTTTTAAATGGATTGCAAAATGGTCAGTTTGATCCAGAACAAGCAAAGAGAGATTTAAATGCGGTATCAGAACGATTACAAACTGGTACAGATGGTATTTCATATCTTATTAATTTCTTTACTGAACTTCAAAAATCGGCGACTACTGATTTTGGTCAAAGCTTTTTCAAAGGGCGAGTGGATCACTTAACTAATGTTAAAAAAGGTATGGAAAATGCGAATAACGGTATTAAAGATATTGTAAATGTTATTGGCAAAGGACAAGAAGTAAAGAAAGATGTAACAGATGTAGCGAATCAAAAATTAGATGCAGCAAATGGATTAATTGATCAAGCTGAAAAAGATTATAATGAAACGTTTGTAGCAGATTATAAAAAAGCAGTTAGCACAGTCGATCAAGCTAAAGTTGATGCAAATGCAGTATATGATAATGCAAAAGCAGATTACGATAAAGTAAAAAATGGTATTGAGGGTGCAAAAGCAGATTTACAGAAAGCAAAAGAAGATGTACAAAATAGAGGTATTAACGGTTTAGATTCAACGAAAGTAGCTTTAAATAGCTTAAATGGTCAATTCCAATCTGGAATCGGTTTAATTGATGATATGATTCCAGTTCTAGAAAGTACAAATAAGGTTTTAGCGGATGTAAATAGTGATAAAAACCTTAATAATGGAATTGCAAAATTAAACAAAGCGAAAAGTAGTCTGCAAAAAGGTGTAGATGCAACGAATAAGGGGATTACACTTCTTAACAATGGCCAGAAACCTACAAAAGATGTAATTGAAAGTATTAACAACGCTGCGAAGGGCGGATCAGCTCAATTAACAGATGTATTATCGACGTATGATTCAGAAATTGTACCTAATTTCAATACAGCAATTGCTCGTACAAAAGAGATGTCGAAAAATACAACTCAAATTTTAAATGATGCAGACAAAAAGCTTCCAGATGTTAAAAAATTACTAGAAGATTCATCAAAAGGCTTAGTAGACGGGAAAAAGAAATTAGCAGATATTAAAGCTGAAATGCCGGAGACTGAGAAAAAGATTAAAGAATTAGCAGATAAAATTCGTGATTTTGAATCTGAAGAGGATTTAAAAGACATCATACGTTTATTGAAAAATGATGTTGAAAAGCAAAGCGATTACTTTGCGAATCCAGTAAATTTAAAAGAAAATAAATTATTTGCGATGCCGAATTACGGTTCAGCGATGTCACCATTCTATACAGTGCTTGCATTATGGGTAGGCGCATTATTAATGGTTTCATTATTAACGGTAGAAGTACACGAAGAGGGCGCGAATTATAAGAGCCATGAAATTTACTTCGGACGTTTATTAACATTCTTAACGATAGGTCTTTCACAAGCGTTTATCGTATCGATGGGAGATATATTCTTACTCGGTACGTACGTAGTCGATAAGTTCTGGTTTGTGTTATTTAGTTTATTTATTGGAGGAGTCTTCGTTTGTATCGTATACTCACTCGTTTCTATTTTCGGAAACGTTGGGAAATCGATGGCGATCATTTTACTTGTACTACAAGTAGCAGGATCGGGCGGAACATTCCCAATCCAAATGACACCAGCGTTCTTCCAAGCGATTTATCCGTTCTTACCATTCACATACGCAATTAGCGCAATTCGTGAAACAGTTGGCGGAATGCTTTGGGATATCGTAACGCGAGATTTACTTGTGTTAAGTGCTTTCGTAGTAGTTATGATTGTTGCTGCGTTATTACTGAAAACACCAATTAACAAATCAAGTGAAAAATTTGTTGAGAATGCAAAAGGAAGTAAAATCATTCACTAAAATAAAAGGTTCCTACCGATAGAGGTAGGAACCTTTTTGTTTAATCAAATTTTAATTTTTTTAATGCTTCTGCGAACGGGTTGTTTAATGGTTCTTCTTCTTTGTTCTGTTGTTTCATATATTTTTGAACGTCGCGTTTATCGGCTTTGTTTCCAGATTCTTTTTTACGTCTTTCTTGGAATGTTGATAATTTCTCGCGATAGCCACATTTACATGCAAAGATTTGTCCTGCACCCTCACCACGTAATTCTAGTTTCTTCTTACATTGCGGACAGCGAGCGTTTGTTGTACGAGATACATTTTTACGATGACCACATTCACGATCTTGGCATACGAGCATTTTTCCCTTTTTGCCGTTTACTTCTAGCATTGGTTTACCGCAATCTGGACAAGACTTCGTTGAAATGTTGTCATGTTTATATTTTTTATCGCTCGATTTAATTTCAGAAACGATTTCTTTCGTATAGTTCTTCATTTCAGAAATGAATACTTCTTTTTTTAATTTACCTTTTGCGATAGCCTCAAGTTTTTGTTCCCATTCACCAGTTAGTGTAGGAGATTTTAATTCTTCTGGTACTAAATCAAGTAACTGGCGACCTTTTGAAGTAATGTGAATATCTTTACCGCGTTTTTCAATTAAGAATGAATTGAATAGCTTGTCGATAATGTCTGCACGTGTCGCTACAGTACCTAATCCACCAGTCGATTTTAACGTATCAGCAAGTTGTTTATTTTGCGTATCCATATATTTTGTAGGATTTTCCATTGCTGAAAGTAAAGTTGCTTCGTTAAAACGTGCAGGTGCTTTCGTTTGACCTGATGTTTGCATAATTAACTTTACAGTTAATGTATCGCCTTTTTCGATGCGAGGTAGAAGTTGCTCTTTTACGTCATCAGTTACATCATCATCTTCAAAGCGATTTTCATATATTTCCTTCCAACCTGCATGTAAAATTGTTTTTCCGCGTGCAATGAACGTTTCATTACCGACTTTTGTGCGTAACGTTAGTTGTTCGTATTCGAATGCTGGGAATAAAACAGCTAAGAAACGTTTTACAACTAAATCATAAATTTTACGTTCTTTATCTGTGAAGGCTGAAAAGTTAACGTATCCTTCTGTCGGAATAATTGCGTGATGATCACTTACTTTACTATCATCAACAAATGATTTATTAGCCTTGATAGGCTTTTGTAATACTTTATGTGCTAAGGAACGGTACTCTCCAACACCACATGCTTTTAGACGTTCTGGAAGTGTTCCAACGATATCAGATGAAATATAGCGTGAATCTGTACGAGGGTACGTTAGCACTTTATGTTGTTCATACAATTTTTGCATAATGTTTAATGTTTCTTTCGCAGAGTAACCGAACTTTTTATTGGCATCACGTTGTAATTCAGTTAAATCGTAAAGACCAGGAGAGAATGATTTCTTCTGTTTTTTATCAATTTCCACAACAGTAGCATTATGCTTATCTAAACCTTTTACAATACCATCAATTTTTTCTTTATTGAAGCTGCGGCTATTGCCGTTTGCATCTTGCCACGTTAGTTTTAACTGATTCGTCGTTTGAGCTTCAATGCCGTAGTAAGTTTGAGCTTTGAAGTTTTTTATTTCATCTTCGCGATTAGCAATCATAGCGACAGTAGGTGTTTGCACACGGCCACAGTTTAGCTGGGCATTAAAGCGAGTCGTTAAAGCGCGAGTCGCGTTAAGACCGATATACCAGTCAGCTTCTGAACGTGCGACAGCTGAAGCGTATAAATTGTCATATGCTTTACCTGGTTTTAAATTTGCGAAACCATCTTTAATTGCTTTATCAGTAACAGATGAAATCCATAGACGTTTGATTGGTTTGTTAATTCGAACTTTATCAATAATCCAGCGAGCAACTAATTCTCCTTCGCGTCCAGCGTCTGTCGCTACAATAATTTCATTTACATCTTTTCTAAGAAGCTGACTTTTTACAGCATTAAATTGTTTCCCAGTTTGTTTAATAACTGTTAATTTCAAACGCTCAGGTAGCATCGGTAAATCTTCTAAATTCCACTTTTTATATTTCACATCATAGCTTTCTGGATCTGCTAATGTAACAAGATGACCTAAAGCCCAAGTTACAATATATTTACTACCTTCAAGGTAGCCATTTCCTTTTTTATCGCACTTCAGTACACGTGCAATATCTCGTGCAACGGAAGGCTTTTCAGCGATTACAACGCTTTTTGACATATTTAAAACATCCTTTCAAATTTCCATACGTTAACTATAGCATACATCTTCTTGAGATTCAGTTTCGCTCCATATTTGAACGGTTTTTAATGGGATAACATCTGTTTGAAAGTGAATGATCGTGACAGAACATAATATGCACCATGATGAGACTGTGAGAAATAGATAGTTATTATGCGTATTGTTTTATTAGTTGCTTCTATATTAAATAGAAAAGTAAAGAACTTGTTATTTTACTAGAATAAGAGTAGACTTTGAAGTAGAAGAATACTAAACACATGGGAGTTTGTGGATACAAACTGAGAGTATGACTAGTCCGTCATTGACCATTTGAACCTGTTGGATAATGCCAGCGTAGGGAGAGTGTAAAAGCACATGTTCAGGCACTTTGCGTACGCGCAAAGTGCCTTTTTGTGTATCTCCCATAACTATAGTTAGGAGATGAGAAGGATGAATATGAAAGAAATTAGTAAAGTAGTGGATTTAGTGAGAGAATCTAATCCGCTCGTTCATAATATTACAAATGTTGTTGTAACAAATTTTACAGCTAACGGTTTGTTAGCGTTAGGGGCATCGCCTGTAATGGCGTATGCAAAAGAAGAAGTGGCAGAAATGGCTAGCATTGCTGGAGCGTTAGTATTAAATATGGGAACACTTCGTCCGGAAGAAGTAGAAGCGATGTTACTTGCCGGTAAATCAGCAAATGTGAACAATGTACCAGTACTGTTTGATCCAGTTGGTGCAGGAGCAACATCGTATCGAACAGAAGTTGCGAGACATATTCCGGCTGAAATTGAATTAGCGAGTATTCGCGGAAATGCAGCTGAAATAGCGAACGTTATTAATGAGAGATGGGAAATTAAAGGGGTAGACGCTGGTGCTGGAAATGGCAATGTCGTAAGTATTGCAAAGCAGGCAGCAGATGAACTAAATACAGTTGCAGTAATTACTGGAGAAGAAGATGTTGTTACAGATGGAGAGAGAACGATTGTTATTCGAAATGGTCACTCTATTTTAACGAAAGTTACGGGAACTGGTTGTTTACTAACTTCTGTAATAGGAGCATTTGTAGCAGTGGAAAAAGATTATGTAAAAGCAGCAGTAGCCGCATTAACATTTTATGGAGTAGCAGCGGAACTAGCAGCGGTTAAAACGGTAGAAAAAGGACCTGGTAGTTTCCAAATTGAATTTTTAAATCAGTTAGCGAATACTACTTCTAGTGATATTGAGAAATATGGAAAGATTGAGGAGTTAGAGTAAGAGGGAGTGAAAGAAATGGCACGCATTGAAATAGATAAAATGTCTAAGCTATTGCAAGTGTATTTTATTATGGGAAGTAATAACTGCACGAGGGATCCTTTAGCTGTATTGAAAGAAGCGTTAGATGGTGGAGTGACAATTTTTCAGTTTCGCGAGAAGGGGGAAGGTTCTTTAATCGGAGAAGATAGAGTGCGCTTTGCAAAAGAATTGCAGACGCTTTGTAAGGAATATAGTGTTCCTTTCATTGTAAATGATGATGTAGAATTAGCCATTGAATTAGATGCAGATGGTGTTCATGTAGGACAAGATGATGAAGGAATTACATCTGTTCGTGAAAAAATGGGAGATAAAATTATCGGCGTATCTGCTCATACAATTGAAGAAGCACGCTTTGCAATCGAAAATGGAGCAGATTATTTAGGCGTTGGACCTATTTTCCCAACGAGTACGAAAAAAGATACGAAAGCGGTTCAAGGAACGAAAGGATTAGCCTATTTTAGAGAACAAGGAATTACAGTGCCAATCGTTGGTATTGGTGGGATTACAATTGAAAATACAGCGGCAGTTATAGAAGCGGGTGCGGACGGTGTTTCAGTTATTTCAGCAATTAGTTTAGCTGAATCTGCGTATGAAAGTACGAGAAAATTAGCTGAAGAAGTAAAGAGAAGTTTGTAGGGAAGGACGTGTAGTATTTTAAGTGCTACATGGAGAAATAGACTGCCCCAAAATTTAAACAAACATTTGATTAAAAAAGCACAAACCTTTTTAAATAAAGGTTTGTGCTTTTTCTTTAAAACATAATTGAAATTAAGAGCATTCCAATTCCGATAGAAGTAAATGTTGCAATTAGGCCAGGAATCATAAAACTATGATTTAATACGTATTTACCGATACCTGTTGTACCAGTACGATCAAAGTTAATGGCAGCAACGATTGTTCCATAGTTTGGAATGAAGAAATATCCATTTACTGCAGGGAACATCGCAATCAGTAGCGCTGGTGGAATGCCAAGAGATAGTCCAAGTGGCATTAAGGCACGAACAGTTGCTGCTTGGCTGTACAGTAAAATAGATAGAATGAATAGTGCGATGGCAAATAGCCAAGGTGCACTTGTTACTAAATGCTGAATGGATCCTTGAATCATATTTAAGTTTCCATTAAAGAAAGTATCTCCCATCCAAGCGATACCGAAAATAGCAACAACTGCTGTTGCCCCCGCTTTAAAGACGTTACCAGACACAATGCTTTCTACATTTGGTTTACAGAAAATAATAATAAGAGCCGCGATAGTTAACATAACCATCTCAATTGTATTCGGCATGGAAAGACGGGCTAACTTCCCATCAACTATCCATCCTGGACGAAGTGCTTCAAATGAACCAAGAAGTACAACAAGGAAGGTTCCTACAAGGAAAAGGATAACTGATAATTTTGCGCCCTTTACACCTACAAATTCTTTTTTCTCTTCAAGCTTAGGAATCATTCCTTCTTTTAATCGTTTTAAGTATTCAGGGTCTTCATTTAATTCTTTTCCCATCTTACTAGCAACGAATGCTGCTAACATACAAGCAATGAAAGTGGAAGGAATACTCACTTTTAAAATATCTAATAAAGTGATTTTATAGTCAGCTAACATTGCTAAAAGAGCAACTGTGGCAGCTGAAATTGGACTAGCTGTAATTGCTTGTTGAGAAGCGATTACGGCAATCGACATTGGGCGTTCCGGTCTAATCCCTGATTCACGAGAGACTTCTGCAATAACAGGAAGTACAGAATAGGCAACGTGACCAGTACCTGCACATAGTGTGAATAAATAAGTAACAATTGGAGCAAAAAAAGTAATACGCTTTGGATTTTTTCGTAATGCCTTTTCAGCTAGATGAACAAGATAGTCCATTCCTCCAGCAGCTTGTAAAGCACCAGCAGCTGTAATTACTGCCAAAATCATAAGCATTACATCGATAGGAGGCGCGGTTGGTTGTAGGTGGAAGACAAAAACGAGTATTGCCATACCAACTCCACCCATTACTCCTAAACCAACTCCGCCTAGGCGTGCACCAATAAAAATACAGAGTAACAAGGTAAGAAATTGTAGCCAAAACATGATAAACTACCTCCGAAATTCATTAGTTAAGATATATTCGAATAGTTTAATTTGAATGAAAATTAAATAAATACCCGAAGAAATCCTTGTTATTTATACATTTTTTATTATATAACACAAAAAAAGTAACATTCACGTACTTTTTGAAATTATTTTGAAAAAGCAATGCATTAAAAATTTGTATTTATATCTCTAAATAAGTAGACATTTTGATTTATATGTTGTAATCTTTGAAAGAGAATAAATTAATTCTCATAGAACTCCCATATCGTTCAACTCGTTCAGCGAGAAAGGCAAACTGATGGAAACATGAGGACGCAAAACTACAGGAGCTAAGGTCGAAAGGCTACGCTAGCCAGTTACCGGACGGATAGGGTTGGTCTTGGCCAATGCTTTTACATTGGCTTTTTTTTATTCTCGAACATATTGAGAAACATTTTCAAACAAAATATCCATATATTTTGTTTTTTTGTTTGTGTTGATTAAGGAAGGTGGATATTAATGAAAAAATATTGGCATAAGTTATCGTTCCTTCAAAAGAACGTCTTATTAACCGTATTAGTTATTTTGACACTTGTTGGAAGTATGGGTGCATTAAGTTTCAATATGTTTCAAAATAGTATGATGTCTTTATTTGAAAGGCAGTCTATTGAAACAGGAGAAATAGTATTGAAAAAACTGGATGTAGAATTAGTTAGAGACATGGCGAAAGATCCTACAGCCGAAAAAGTGAAAAAAGAAAAGTTAACAGAGAAATTAGATGAAGTGTCAAAAGAATTGAAAAGCGTTGGACAAACGTATGTTACAGGAGCAAAGCCGAATGAAAAGCGAGAATTACAACTCGTTGGTTTGACTACAGAGTTAACAAATGCGTTTCCTATAAAGCCGGGAGATTATTATGAACAACCCGCTCATTGGATGAAGGCATACGATAAAGTGATTGATACGAAAAAGGCTCAAATGACAGAAGTATATGAAGATGAAATAGGTTCGTGGGTGACAATATTAGAACCAATTACAGATGGAGAAAACAATATTGTTGCAATTGTTGCGGCTGACTTAGATGCTTCCATTGTTCCTATTACAAAAGAGAAGTTTATGATACAGGGCTTACTCTTTATCATTATTTCATTAGCAATTGCGACTATTACTCAATTCTTTATCGTGCGTCACTCGTTAGCTCCATTAAAAGATTTACGAGAAGGGTTACGTAAAATTGGTGAAGGTGACTTAAGTATTAAATTAAAAGAAAGACCAGATGATATTGGAATTATTAATGTTTATTTCAATAACACGATTGAAAAATTTAAAGGGATTATAGATAAAGTAAGGCAAACTGCTGAGCAAGTTTCTTCTTCTTCACAAGAATTGTCGGCGAGTACAGAGGAAAACAGCATGGCAGTTCAAGAGATTGCAAGTTCTATTGAAGGTTTAAGAGTAGGGGCACAGTCTCAAAAAACTTCAGTACAACAATGTTTAGGAATTGTACATGGAATGGAAGATAAGGTAGAAGAAATAACTGGGGCTGCAAAACAAGTTGCGGTTGCTTCTGAAGGTATGGAACAACATTCAATTGAAGGTAATGAAGTGATTGGACAAATTATTAATCAAATGAGTTTAATCCAAAATGCAGTACAAGATTTATCTTCCATCATTTATTCGTTAGAAACAAGGTCAAAAGAAATTAGTGATATCGTAACTGTAATTACAGGCATTTCAAATCAAACAAATTTATTAGCTTTAAATGCTTCTATCGAGGCTTCACGTGCTGGAGCAGCTGGAAGAGGATTTGCAGTTGTTGCTGATGAAGTACGAAAATTAGCAGAACAGACGGAAGCGTCTGCTAAAGATATAGCGAAATTAATTGGTGAAACACAAGCTGAGACAGAAGATGCTGTAGTTTCCATGCAAAAAGGTTCAAAAGAAGTAGAAACTGGAATTTCGCTTGTTCAAAGTAGCGGAGATTTCTTTGAAAAAATCTCCAAATCAGCGCAATCTGTTACAGATCAAGTAAAAGCTGTTTCTGGTAATTCGAGTGATATTTTACAAAATAGCCAGAATATTGTTCAAGTCGTAAATGAATTATCACATATTGCAAATACTTATGCCAACAGCAGTAGTAATGTTGAAGAAAGCATGAAAGAGCAAGAAATATCAGTACAAGATATTGCAGAATTAGCGACTTCTTTAAGTTGGCTCTCTCAGGAATTACAAGAGCTTATTGGTGAGTTTAAAAGCGAATAAGGAGAAAGTTCAATTCTAATCAAGGGCGTATCTCCGCTACTGATTATGAATTGAACGAATCTGCCCTTTAATAAGGGATAAAAAAGGTGTGAATTTTCACACCTTTATTATATTTAAGAGAGGAATTTACATAAATATGAAATTAGAAATTTCTTATAGTGAGATGGTAAAAGAATTTTTAGGAAAAGTAGAAGGAAGTATTAAAATACCTAAAGATGTGCAAGGAACAGAACTTAGGATAAAAAGGAAAACGGAACTGTTTTCAAATTTGACTCACATTGTAGATTTAATAGGAGCGACTGCAACGTGGTTATATCATATTTCTAAAGAAAAACATATTGTCGTGCTTTATCATGTAAGAGGAAATTTATTTCCGATTACTATTGAAGTTTCTAATTTTCTCTCCTATGAAAGTTTAAATTTACAAATTGAAGAGCAACTGGAGCAAATTAAAGAAATGAATGAGGAAGAAATAGAAGAGTTTCAAAACGGTAATACGTTATATGAAATGTCACCTATTATTATTGGTGAAACATATTATGAGCTAAAAGACACGAATACATTACAATTTGTATTTAGTAAAAATATGCAAAGTGTAGAAATAATATTTAATAGTGTTAATTGGAAAGAGACAACAATTACTCGTTATGCACAACAAATACAAGGTGTTTTAATTAATAAATCACAAAATAATAATAATCATATAAATAATTTTAATGTTATTACAGAGGCCGAGATGGCACTTTATAGTCAAGTGAATGATACGACAGCAGTATATCCTGAGAAAAGTATCGTCGATATGTTCTATAATACTGTTACTCAATTTCCAAATCGTATAGCTTTATCTTCAAGGGAAGGTACTTTAACTTATGAGGAGCTAAATAAAAAAAGTAATCAAATAGCTCATATGTTAATTAAAAACGGCGTCCAATTAGGAGACTATGTTGGAATATTTATGAAACGTAGCATAGACACAGTAGTAAGTATGGTAGCTATATTAAAAGCTGGTGCAGCGTATGTTCCGATTGATCCAGATTATCCGGAAAGTAGAATACAGTACATTATTCAAGATAGCCAAGCGAAAGTTATATTGATGAAAGAGACGCCTATAACATGTGATGGGGCTCAAACAGTTTCAATGTATGATAGTGAAACTTATGAAGATACAGATGTAAAGTTGTCTATTCATTGTGATGATGTAGCTTATATGATTTATACATCTGGTTCAACAGGGAATCCAAAGGGAACGATGTTAGCTCATAGAGGCGTTGTTAATCTGTATACTTGGATGAAAAAGCAATATGAATTGACAGAAGAGGATGTATTTGCCCAATTTCCTTCCTTTAGTTTCGATGCTTCTGTATGGGAGTCATTTGCTTCTTTATTCTGTGGAGGAAACTTATATGTACTATTAGAGGAAGAGCGATTGTCTGTAGAAGCATTTGCAAATGCAATCTATAAAGTGAAAGCAACTTCAATCTTGGCATTAGCAACAATTTTTGTTCGACAAGTAGCAACTTATTTAGCAGAAGAAGATATATATAAGCTAGCTTCCCTAAAAAGAATTGCGATTGGCGGTGAAATGTTGCCTGTAGAGGTTATTAAATTGTGGAGAGAAAGAATAGGTACAAATGTTGAAATTCATAATGTATACGGACCGACAGAATGTACTGTAGTGACGACAACCTATAAAATACCTAGTCAGTTAAATGAGGATGTTGCGAGTATTCCCATTGGTAAACCATGTGCTAATTATCAAGTTATGATTTTGGATGAGAATATGAATCTTTGTCCAATTGGTGTACCTGGTGAATTATATATAGATTCAGTGGGATTAGCAAAAGGGTATTTTAATAAGCCTAATAAAACAATTGAAGCTTTTATTCCGAACCCTTTTAATCCTATAGTTAATATATATAAAACAGGTGATATCGTTAAGTTGCTAGAGGATGGAAATATAGAGTTTTTACATCGGAAAGATGATCAAGTAAAAATTAGAGGACATCGTATTGAACTAGGCGAAATCCAAAGTAAAATTTCTCAAAATCATAATATAAAAGAAAATGCTGTTTTTGCTAAGAAGAGTAAGGAAGGTAGCCAATATTTAATCGCGTTCTATACAACTTTAAATAAAAAAGAAATACCAGAATTAGTTTATCAGTTACAAGAGCAATTACCAGATTATATGGTACCATCTAAACTAATTTATATTAATGAATTACCACTTACACCTAATAAAAAAATTGATGTTAAGAAGTTAGCTCAGTTAGAAGAAAAGTATGAACCGGTTCGGCTACAAGAATATGTTGCACCTTCTAATAAAGCAGAAAAACAAATAGCGAACGCCTGGGCGGAAGTATTAGGAATTTCAAAAGTTGGAGTGCATGATGATTTCTTTACAATTGGTGGACATTCATTAAAAGTATTACGAGTCTTAACATTGTTAAAAGAAGATTTCTCACATTTAACAATTCAAGATTTCTTTAAAGAAAGAACGATATATGGGTTAGCTCGAATTGAGCGAGAAGTAAAAGTAGAGAAAGAAGAAGTATTTCGTGAATATAAAGTGATTCACGAACCAGATACTATCACGTATGCAAACGTTTTGGAAGAAAACCAGATTTCAAATGTCTTTTTAACAGGAGCTACTGGTTATTTAGGATCACACATATTATATGAATTGTTGAGAGATACATCTGCTACTATTTATTGTTTAGTAAGACCAACTAAAGATGTGCAGCAAAGAATTATAGATACATTAACAGGCTACTTTAATGATATATGTGAAGAATGGTTACAGCGTATACAGGCCGTAGCTGGTGATCTGGGAGAAGAGTATCTTGGGATGAGCGAAGAAGAATTTATGTTCATCAGTTCTAAGATGGATACGATAATTCATTGCGGTGCAGATGTAAGACATTTTGGAGATGTAAAACAATTTGAAAATATAAATGTCCAAGGAACTAGCCGTATGCTAACATTAGCGGAGAAAGGTGCTACATTCCATTTTATTTCTACAATTGGTATCCCGTTAGAATTAGCGGTAGATCAATGGGATACATACATGAAAACTGGTGATTTTAATTACAGTGTAGACTTAGAGAATGTATATTCAAATAGTAAACTACAAGCGGAAAACATTGTTCGTGAAGCAATGAAAAATGGTTTGCGTGGAAATATTTATCGTGCAGGTAATTTAGCATGTCATTCAGAAACAGGTTCGTTCCAACAAAATATTGAAGGAAACGCATTTTATCGTCTTATTAAAACAATGCTATTAATTGGGAAAGCACCAAATGTGAAGTGGAAAGTTGATTTCACACCAATTGATTTTGCTAGTAAATCAATTGTATCGTATTTGCAAGATGCGCAAATTATAGGAGAGACGTTACATATTTGTCATCCACATCAAATTGAGTTTGAACAATTTATACAGCTAATTGGAGAGTGTGGATACAATCTTGAAATGGTTCCACTTTCAGAATATGTAAATACCGGACTTGCATTAGCGAAGGGAAATGAAGTAATAGCAGAGTTAATTGCTTCTCAAGTTGCAGGAGATGGAGCGCAGCAATCTGAAATTGTAATGGGTACGCGTAGAACGAATAAATGGATTAAGAAAAAAGAATTGATAGTACCAGCAATTAATAAAGAATTTATTCAGCAGTTATTAGCTCATGGTGAAAAAGTTGGTTATTTTCCAAAAATAATGAAATGATTATGCATGCTTTTGTTTGTTCAATAAAATAAATCATGCTACAATGAAAACGAATTAAGGACCGGGGAGCCAATTGGCTGAGAGGATGTAAGTAAACATCGACCCTCAACCTGATCTGGATAATGCCAGCGTAGGGAGTTACTTAAAGTGATGTAGCATATGTTATTCTGTAATAACTTGCATACAAGGCTTTCCTACGCAGTAGGAAAGCCTTTTCTTATTTTTGAAATTTATTTTTATAAGGGGGATTTTATTATGTCACAACAAGTTACAATGTCATTTTCAGTAGTACCACAAGCAAAAACGAAAGATGTATATTCTGTTGTCGATAAAGCAATTGAAGTTGTGCAACAATCGGGAGTTCGTTATGAAGTAGGGGCAATGGAAACAACTTTGGAAGGAGAATTAGATGTACTTCTTGATGTCGTTAAACGTGCGCAACAAGCTTGCGTCGATGCTGGAGCAGAAGAAGTGATTACTTCTATTAAAATCCATTATCGTCCAAGCACTGGTGTAACGATAGATGAAAAGGTTTGGAAGTACCGTGATGAATATGCAAAACCAGAAGCAATCTAAACTTATTACAACTATTTGGCTTATCCTTCTCATTGCGATATGGGAAGGATCTGTTTCATTATTTAAAATCGAACCGTGGATTTTACCAAAGCCTTCTGCCATTGTTCAAGAATTAATTGGGATGAAAGATTTACTATTACCAAATACGATGCAAACACTGCAGGAAGTTATAATTGGACTATTCTTTGCAATTTTATTGGGGACGAGCATCGCAATTATTATGGACGTTATACCGTTATTTCGTATTTTAATAAATCCATTGCTCGTTATTTCGCAAACAATTCCAATTGTTGTACTTGCACCGCTATTTATTATTTGGTTTGGATATGGGATGTTGCCGAAAGTAATGGTCGTAATACTCGTTTGTTTCTTCCCAATTGCGCTTAGTATTTTAGAAGGTTTTCAAACAGTAGATAAAAACATGTTGAAACTGTTACAAACAATGAAGGCGACAAAATGGCAAGTTTACCAGAAAGTAAAATTTCCAGCAGTGCTTCCATACTTTTTCTCAGGTTTAAAAATTGCAGTTACATATAGCGTAATGGGGGCAATTATCGGAGAATGGCTCGGTGCAAGTGAAGGATTAGGCGTTATGCTTACGAGGGCTACAAAATCCTTTTTGACTGCCCGAGTATTTGGTGTTGCAGCAATCATCGTTATGGTGACATTATGCCTGTATTTTATCGTAGAGTTTATGGCAAGAATAACAGCACCATGGATATATAGAAAGGACGGCAGAAAATGAAAAAAGGTTTGAAAGTTATGTTAGCTGCCTTAGTAGCGGTAGGTGTGGCTGGATGTAATCCGGCGAAGAAAGAAGAAAGTGCAAGTAAAGATCAAAAAGTAAAAGTAGTATTAGATTGGTTTCCAAATACGAATCATACTGGCTTGTATGTAGCGCAAACGAAAGATTATTACAAAAAGCAAGGATTAGATGTAGAAATTATTCAACCAGGTGACAATGTAACAGCAGAGCAAATGATAGCATCAGGAAAAGCAGACTTCGCAATAAGCGCACAAGAAAATGTAACGTTAGCTCGTGTGGAAGGAATTCCTGTTGTATCTGTAGGAGCGATTATTCAGCATAACACTTCAGCGTTTGCATCGCTTAAGAAAGATAATATGACGTCACCGAAAGATTTTGAAGGTAAACGTTACGGCGGCTGGGGAGGACCAGCGGAAGAAGCGACATTAAAGACGATTATGGATAAACATCAAGCTGATTTTAATAAAGTTGAAAAAATCATCTTAGGACAAACAGATTTCTTTAAATCAATCGGTCGTGATGCAGATTTCGAATGGATTTATTACGGTTGGGATGGTATTGAAGCGAAGCGCCAAGGAAAAGAGTTAAATACGATTATGGTGAAGGACTTAGATCCAGCGCTTGATTTCTATAGTCCTGTTATTATTACGAGTGAAAAACATACGAAGCAAGATAAAGACTTTGTGAAAAAGTTTATGAGTGCAACGACAGAAGGTTATAATTTTGCAATTAAGGAACCGAAAGAGGCTGCTGATATTTTAATTAAAGCTGTTCCAGATGTAAATAAAGATTTAGTTCAAGAAAGCCAAAAATGGTTAAGTACGAAGTATCAAGATGATGCTAAAGCATGGGGAGTACAGAAGGAAGAAATTTGGACGAATTACATGAATTTCTTATATGACAACAAAGTTATTAAAAAGAAAATCGATGTAAAAGATGCTTTTACAAATGAATTCCTTCCAAGTGAAAAATGAGCGGATTACAAATAAAAAATATAGTGAAATCTTTTGACGGAAAGAATGTATTAGAGAATATTAGTGCCTCTATACAAGAGGGAGAGTTTGTTTCCTTTGTAGGACCGAGTGGTTGCGGGAAAAGCACATTATTAAACATGATTGCAAATGTTGAAAAACCAACAAGCGGGAACGTAACGTATAACGATAAGCAAGTACAAGAGCAAGATGTTGTTAGTTATATGCCACAACAAGATTTATTACTACCGTGGCGATCAGCTTTGCAAAATATCGTTCTTCCGTTAGAAATTGAAGGAAAGCCGAAAAAACAAAGGCTGACAGAAGGAATGGAAGCATTAAAGCAGTTCCAACTAGATGAATATGCAGACCATTATCCAGATGAATTATCTGGTGGTATGCGTCAAAGAATTAGTTTTCTGCGCACATATTTATGTGAAAAGCCAATTATGCTGCTGGATGAGCCTTTTGGTAAATTAGATGCATTTACAAAAATGGAAGTACATAGCTGGCTTTTAAACTCTTGGCATCAAGAAAAGCAAACAATCGTTATGGTGACACATGACTTAGATGAGGCAATCTTGCTTTCAGATCGCGTATTTATTTTATCTCAAAGACCAGCGTCAATAGTTGGCGAGGTACAAGTGAAATTACCTAGGCCGAGAACGATGGATATGTTAACATCACTCGAATTAAAAAAGGATAAAGAAGAGATTTTAAGTGTGTTAGCTCCTTATATGAAAAAATAGAAAAAGCCTTTTAACAGTTTTTAGTATAATTACTGTTAAGAGGCTTTTTTTAGAATATGAAAAGATGGAGAAGGAACAAAAGGGAAAATAGAGAATAGAATATAACAGAGTAGTTTATACTCTTAATATAACAAATGTTAAAGGAGTGAAAGGATAAAATGACTTTATCAACTGTTCTTCAAATGGTTTTAGCTTGATATGGGAGAAGTCTGCCCATTTTTTAAGATTAAGCTAAATTGAAGACAGCAGGTAAAGAACCTTAATCCTTTTTTACGATAATATGTAATGGGTAAGGTGTATTCACCTTACCCATTTTTATATGCATAATTAAATAAGGCTTCATACTGTTGGTCTCTCTATTTAGCTTATGGACGATAAGTAAAGGAGAGAAAAAAATGAGTATATTAATAGTAGAAAATTTAAGTCATTCGTATGGTGAGAAAACCATCTTATATAATGCGTGCTTTCGATTATTAAAGGGGGAGCATGTTGGGTTAGTAGGGAAAAATGGGATTGGAAAATCAACACTGCTAAGAATTTTAACAGGAGAACTTATACATGATGATGGGAACATTGAATGGTTTCCACATGTGAAGGTTGGATTTTTGCAGCAGCATATAGATTTACAAGAAGGAATAACAATTGAAGGATACTTGCAAAGTGCATTTTCTAACTTGTATGCGATTGAATACGAAATGTTAAAAATTGCAGAAGAGATGGCTGAAGCAGTAGAAGTAGAAAAATTGTTAGTAAGGTATGGAGAGTTACAAACTATATTGGAAAACTCTAATTTCTATCAAATTCATACAGAAATTGAAGAAGTGGCAATTGGTTTAGGGCTGTTTGAAATAGGATTGGAAAAGGATGTTTCAAAGTTAAGTGGAGGACAGCGGACAAAGTTATTACTAGGAAAGCTTCTTCTAGAAAAAGCTGATGTTTTATTGCTAGATGAACCAACGAACTATTTAGATACAGCACATATAGAATGGTTGCAATCGTACTTGAAGCTGTACGAAAAAGCTTATATTATCATTTCGCATGATGAAGTATTTTTGAACAATATTACGAATGTCATTTACCATCTAGAAGAACGAAAAGTTAAGCGATATGTAGGGGATTATGAAAAGTTTTTACAAAGTTACCAAGTACAAAGGAAACAATTACAATCGGCGTATGTGAAACAACAAAAAGAAATTGCTCAGTTAGAAACATTTATTCAAAAAAATAAGATTCGAAAAGCAAAACAGGCAAAAAGTCGAGAGAAAGTATTGGAGAAAATGCAAAGGGTTGAAAAGGTTAATAATATACCTCGGTCCCGTTTTGCTTTTACTGTTTATAATGAACCAGTAAGTCGTATATTACAGGCTGAGAAACTAAGAGTGGGTTATAGTGAGCCGTTATTTCCAGACTTGAATTTACAAGTGAAAAAAGGAGAAAAGATAGCTGTTGTTGGTCATAACGGTATTGGAAAAACGACAATGTTAAAGACGTTATTAGGTCAAATAAAGCCGCTAAGCGGTTCAATTTTTGTTGGGGAACGAGTAAATCCTGCTTATTTTGCACAGGAAGAGTTTGCTTCAGAAATAACACCGTTAGAGAAAGTTTGGGCAGAACGACCAGATATGACAAAGAAAGAAGCGCGCCAAGCATTAGCGAAGTGTGGATTGAAAGAAGAACACGTATTAAAACCTATTCGTTTATTAAGCGGTGGAGAGCAAACGAAAGTGCGTTTATGTGAACTTATCGTAACGAAAAGCAATGTTTTAATTTTAGACGAACCGACTAATCATTTGGATGTAGAAACTAAGATGGCTTTACAGGAAGCGTTACAACAATACAAAGGAACGGTTTTAATTGTCTCACATGAACCTTCTTTCTATGAATCGTGGATAACAAAAGTATGGAATATAGAAGATTGGAATACTGAACAATATGAATAAAGAAAAGGCATTAGCTTTTAGGAGCTAATGCCTTTTCTTTGTGATTAACATGATTTTCGAGAACTCTTACATGAGAATTGTATGAAGAAGCACTCTTATGGTGCGCTTATAAGCGTGCTTTTTCTTTTGTTATATTTATAATACGAAAGCCTTTCCCTAACAGGTGACTATCTTTCTTTATATATATAGATAGTTCAAAATGGAATGAAAATAATTCCTTTATGTAAAGGATAATATGGATATTATAGGAAGACAATAGAAATTAAAGGAAATTCATGTAAAATTCAAATGAACTTCATATAAACTTCATATTAGAAATTAAATATAATCATAATAGGTTATTATGATATTTTTGATTTTTCGTAAAATTAAAAGTTTGAATTTAGGAGGTATTGCTCAAACCTAAATTCAAACTTTAGTGAATTAATTAATGGATATTACGTCTAGTTTTCGCTAATGACGGTATTTAAAAGTTCGGCAGGATTACCTGTTCCTGCACCGCCAATTGTAATAGATCCACCAGGAGGAATTTCACCATTCCATCCTGCGTTCGTAATTACATAATGATTATTTGTTTTACTACTAATTTTAGAATCCCAAACTTGTGTTAAATTACCGCTATAATCAAATTCTAATTTCCAATTTTTAATAGGAGTCGTTCCATTATTTTTGATTATAATCGAGAAGTTATAACCGCTGCCCCAATTCGAAGTGACTGAAAATGTAGCAGTACCATTTCCATCAGGAGGTGTCGTATTAGCTTCATCCGTTTTGACAGTAAGAGCGGTAGGTTGTGATTTATTTCCAGCAGCATCTTTGGAAATTATTGAAAATGTGTATTCCGTATTAGGTTTTAAGTTTTTAATTGTAATGCTGTTTGTTGTTGTACTCCATTTCTCTTCTCCAGCAGTAATTTCATATTCCATAACTCCTACGTTATCAGTAGATGCAGTCCAGTTTAATTGAACTGAGTTTGAATTTTTATTCGTAACTACAACGTTTTTAACATTCGTTGGTGGCTCAGTATCTTTTTGACTAATAGGTCCACCAAGTAATTCTTTTACTAGCGTATCAAGTAATTTTGGACCACTGCAACTATATTTTGGACTTGTACGGCAATCTCCGCTTAGTTCCCAAAACATTGCTCCACTTAAACCTTTCGTCTTTATATAGTCTGTTTTGTATTTCATAGATTCATTGTCATCGTAGCTAATAAATGTGCCTGTAGTTGCATTATATAAATAAGGTACTTTAGCTGTGTCATTCCAGTAGCGTACAAAACCATTTTTATTAACGTAATTGGCTGCTAAATCACCGTAATCATACACACCTGTGTCACCGGTAGAATAATCATCCCAAGTACCTTTAGAAGCAAGTTTCCCATCACTACCTGGTTTGCAAGGTTGATATTGTCCGTTATTTTCTTTGCCACAACTTTTCCAGCCACGTCCGTAAAAGGGTACGCCTAATACTAGTTTATCGACTGGAACACCTTCATTTGTATAAACATTTATAGCACCATCTACGTAAAAATTCGTATTTGCTGCTGGGTCATTTGGATCCTTATATAGAGCTGCATTATGATTAGAAGTAGCTTCCCATCCGCCGTGGAAATCATATGTCATAATATTAATCCAATCGAGTATTTGAGAAATTTTCTTTAGCTCTGTATGATCAGCGTAGCGTTGGCTTGCGCCTGAAGCGATTGTTAGTAAATATTGTTTGCCATCTTCAGCACCTGCTTTATTCAAAGCATTTCGGACATCTTGAAGAAGGAGAGTGAAATTTTGTTTATCTTCAGGACGATAACTACCACCAGGAATCGTTTCAACGCCCGGATATTCCCAGTCTAAATCTACGCCATCAAACCCATATGCGCGAAGAAAAGCTACTGTAGATTCAGCAAATACTTTTCTTGTTTTTTCATCAGCGGCCATATCAGAAAAGCGGTTAGACCAAGTCCAGCCACCAACGGAAATAATTGTTTTTAAGTGAGGATATTTAGCTTTTAATCGTTTTAGTTCCCCGAAATTTCCGCAACGGGCATATTTATCGCAATCTTCCCAAGTTGTCCCTGAGCCAGGATACGATTTGGTAACATCAGCCCATGGTTCACCGAGTACGAGAGTACCATTAGGAACCTCTTTATTTTGCAATGGTACACCAGATTCTTTACAGTTCCACGTTTGTTTATTTGGATTATCAGGATGAGTAGAAGGGTTTCCATGTTTTCCATTCCAACAAATATCCGCGAAAGCATAGTTAAGGTGAGTAAGCTTTGATGCATCAATGTCAGCAACTTGATAATTACGTCCGTAAACGCCCCACGAAGGAAAGTACCCAACAATTTTTTGACTTTGCTTTGGTGAATCTGCTAATGCGAGATTTGGAGTAATAAAATTTGTGAGAAAAAGAGGTAAGAAAAGTAGTAGGGATAGTAATAGCAGTGTGAATTTTTGAGACCTCATAGCCATTTCTCCTTTCAAAATAAAAGATATATTTAAAGGCATACGCCAATAAATCAAAATGAATCTAGACGTGTGAAACGTCTAGATAAAATGATCAGACATCACGAAGTCTATACAAGGGAGCTGGGGGTGATTAAATCGTAACAAATGTAAGATTTAGTGTAAACGCTTTATTAAGTTGAAAAAGACTTTCTCAATACAAAAAGGCTTAAATACAAACTATATATGAAAACGAAAAATCGGTATGGGAGGAAAAAGCTCATTATAAATAAATTTGAGAAAAAATTGTATGGAGCCAATTATTAAAGACGTAGAAAGATAAGGAAATATCATGTAAAATAATAGTAAAAATATGTAAAGGAGGGAATAGTGTGGATGTGTTTTTGAACATTGCTGAAGAAAAAATTCGACAAGCAATACGGAATGGTGATCTTGATTATCTTCCGGGAAAAGGAAAACCACTACAATTAGAAGATCTTTCAATGGTACCTCCAGAACTTAGAATGAGTTATAAAATTTTAAAAAATGCGGGAATGATTCCACCAGAAATGGAACTACAAAAAGATATATTAAAAATAGAGGATCTAATTGCTTGCTGTTATGATGAAGAAGAGAGAAAGAAATTACGAGAAGAGTTAACAGCAAAAACGCTTCGTTTTCAGCAGGTAATGGAAAAGAGAAAGATTAAAGATAGTTCAGCTTTTCGTATGTATCAAGACAAAGTATTTCGTAAATTACGCTAAGAGGGATAAGATGATTACATTTAAAACGATAGAAGAATTAGCGAACTATATCGAAGAACAACAATTGGTACTTCTGTTTATTAAAACGGAAAATTGTGGTGTTTGTGATGTTATGCTAAGAAAAGTAAATTGCGTATTAGAGAATTATGATTACGTAGAGAAAATAGAGATATTACTACAAGACATGCAAGAGATTGCGGGGCGATATGGAGTATTTACAGGGCCAACAATTTTATTATTTCATAATGGAAAAGAAATTCTTCGTGAATCACGCTTCATTTCACTTGAAAATCTAGAGAGAATCATTCAATTATTCGAGGAATAGGGGAGGCTTTTATATGGGATTTATTATTGTCATACTATTATTTGTTGTAGTTGGAATAATCGTAACAGCAGTTCGATCGAACAAAAAGAAGGTGAACTTGGCGAAACAAAATAACATACATAATTCATCTAACAGCTCATCACCATTATTTTTCTTTGCTGGATCGGATAATGATAGCTCGCATGATGGCGGTTCACATGATTGTGGAGGGTCTTTTGGGGGAGATAACGGGGGAAGCTGCGGTGGCGGTGGTGATTGATGAAAATGCGCCTTATATAGGCGTATTTCTTTTTAAACAAACGTTTGATTAGTTGGCTTACATATGCATAAACACAGTTAAACAAACGTTTGATTAATATTTTTAACATACTAAGGGGAATGGAAATGAAAAGGGAACCGAAAGTGAAAAATAAGGGGAAAATAGTGTTATTTTTATTAGCTGCGGGAGGCGTGTTTTTTGTTAAATTAGCATTTAAGTTTGGAACCATACATATGATTCGAACTTGGTTTGAAAGTACGTTTTCTTAAATAAGGAATATAGCCTCTTGCGATAGAGGTTTTTGATTTGTTATTATTAAACTGAACGGTCGGTTTAAAGAGGTGTGAATATGAGAAGAAGCGCAGAAGAGATAAAGAAAGAAATTGCATATAAAGCAAAAAGTCTATTTTCACAGAAAGGCTACGCAGCTACATCTATGGAAGAGATTTGTGAAATTACAGAGCGAAGTAAAGGAAGCATTTATTATCACTTTAAAAGTAAAGAAGAATTATTTTTATTTGTAGTGAAACAGCATACGTATGATTGGGTTGAAAAATGGAATGAAAAAGAGAAGTTGTATAGCACTAGTACTGAAAAACTATATGGTCTCGCGGAATATCATGTAGAGGACATACAGCAACCAATTTCAAATGCAATAGAGGAATTCTCTATGAGTCAAGTTGTAAGTAAAGAGATTTTGGAGGAACTATTAGCTTTAACTAGAGAATCATATGTTATGTTTGAGAAATTAATTGAAGCAGGTATACAGTCTGGAGAGTTCCGTGAAGATAATACTCGTGATCTTATGTATATTGTGAATGGATTATTATCAGGGCTTGGAGTACTTTACTACGAGCTAGATTATAAAGAGTTGAAGCGTATTTATAAAAAGGCAATAGGTGTATTGTTAAAAGGAATGGCAGCTGAATAATAGGTCAGTTGCTTTTCTTACAAAATAAAATAGACCGAACGGTCGGTTTGTAAAAGGGGGATGAAAATGAACGCTTTATTTAAAAACCGAGCATTTATGCTCGTTATGGCATCTGATATTTTACAACAATTTGCAATTTGGATCAGAAATATGGCTCTTTTATATTTCATAATGGAGCGAACGAATAATGATCCGGTTTCTGTTTCTTTGTTATCAGTTATGGAATATGCACCTATTTTTATTTTCTCGTTTATCGGTGGTGCGCTAGCTGATCGCTGGAATCCGAAAAGAACAATGGTCGCTGGAGATGTATTAAGTGTACTGTCTATTATAGGAATTGTCCTGTTGTTAAAGCTGGATTATTGGCAGGCTATATTTTTTGCAACACTCATTTCCGCGATTGTAGGCCAGTTTTCTCAGCCCTCATCTTCGCGCATATTTAAGCGCTATGTAAAAGAAGAAGAGGTAGCAAATGCAATTGCATTTAACCAAACATTACAGTCATTATTTCTGATTTTTGGACCAGTGGTAGGATCGCTTGTGTATACACAACTTGGTTTATTTACGTCACTATATAGCTTAATCATTTTATTTTTGTTATCTGCTATCGCCCTTTCATTTTTACCAAAATGGGTTGAAAAAGAGCAAGTGGCGAGAGATTCATTAAAAAATGATATAAAAGAAGGTTGGAAGTATGTTCTTCATACGAAAAATTTACGTATGATTACGATCACTTTCACCATTATAGGCTTAGCTGTTGGATTAACAACTCCATTAGAGGTGTTTCTTGTAATAGAACGCCTTGGAATGGAAAAGGAAGCAGTTCAATATTTAGCTGCAGCTGATGGAATAGGTATGTTAATTGGTGGTATTGTTGCTGCAATTTTCGCTTCAAAAGTGAATCCGAAAAAAATGTTTGTATTCGGTATGGGCATATTAGCAATGTCATTTTTAGTAGAAGGGCTATCTACATCATTTTGGATTACTAGTTTCATGAGGTTTGGAACAGGTATTTGTTTAGCTTGTGTTAATATTGTTGTCGGTACGCTTATGATTCAACTTGTATCAGAAAATATGGTTGGAAGAGTAAATGGGACGATTTTACCACTGTTTATGGGGGCAATGCTAATTGGAACTTCACTAGCTGGAGGATTAAAGGAACTAACTTCACTAGTTACCGTGTTTTGTATAGCAATGGCACTTATTTTATTAGCGATAGGGCCAGTTCTACGTATGCAAATAAAAAAAGAAGATGTTGCTAATAAAGAGGCACTAACAAATTCGTTAGCTTCGAAATAACTATTGTAAGGGAGCAATATTGCTCCCTTTTTCTTTGAGGAACTTTTGACAACTATATGAGCCAATTATATACTGATGTTGTAAAAACGATTTTACAGGTTAGGAGCAATGGTGTGAAAAATCAAATCTATGAATTACGCACTGAAAATAATATTTCACAAGGCGCATTAGCTGATAAATGTAAGGTTTCTAGACAAACGATAAATGCAATTGAGAATAATAAATATGATCCAAGTTTAGCGTTAGCATTCCGTTTAGCTGAAGTATTAGGAACAACTGTTGATAAATTATTTTTGTACAAGCAGTAGAGTCGTTCATTATAAGTCGCACCTTTAAAAATAAAAAAGATCCTCTTCTTATGAGAAGAGGATCTTTTCTTATAGCGTTTTAGTCTTTGGACTAGGTGGTGTAACGGATGTATTATTTTCTGGAACTCTAGTTAGTAAAAATCCTCCGATAATAAACAGAACAATAATACTAAGAACACCAGCGTTTGTTTTTCCTGTTAATTGGGTTGTAACACCGACTAATACTGGACCCATAATCGCGGCAAACTTGCCAAATATATTATAAAATCCGAAGAATTCATTTGCAGATTCTTTAGGTACTAGTTTTGCAAAGTATGAACGACTTAGTGCTTGAATACCACCTTGAGATGTAGCAACTAACATTGCTAAAATCCAAAAATCAAGTGTCGTTTTTAAGAAATAAGCATATGTGCAAATAATGATATAAATAATGATACCGACATATAACATTTTTTTACCAGTAAATGTTTCAGATAGTTTTCCATATAGTAAAGCAAATGGACAAGCGACAATTTGTGTTACAAATAATATGATTAATAGATTCGTTGCACTAATACCGAGATCGGTTCCGTAAGCGGTAGACATAGTAATAATCGTATCGACTCCGTCAATATAGAAAAAGTAAGCGATTAGAAACATAAATACAGTTTTATATTCTTTAATATTTTTAAAAGTATCAGCAAGGCGTTTGAAGCTCATTCTAATAGGTCTTGGATGACGTTCAATATAGTGCGTTTGCTCTACGTTTTTTAGCATTGGAATTGTAAATAACCCCCACCAAAGAGCTGTTATCGCGAATGAAATTTGACTAGCAATGCCAACTGATAAAGGGATAGTTCCTTTTTGAGCAAGAATGATAAGAGTGATACAACCGATAAATGGAATAGTACTCCCAATATAGCCTAAAGCGAAACCTCTCGTAGAAATTCGATCCATTCTATCTTCAGAAGTGACATCTACTAAAAATGCATCATAAAAAATGTTTGCTCCAGCAAAGCCGATTAAGGCGAGCATATAGCACCCTAGCAATAAGTACCACTGAGAGGTTGGAACGACTGCTAACATACTTGTAAATACGATACCGAGTCCAAAGAAGAATGTGAAAAAACGTTTTTTAAATCCTTTATAATCAGCAACTGTGCCAAGAATAGGAGCAAGTATAGAAATTAAAAGTGTTGCGAATGAGTTTGCATATCCCCAATATGCTGTTGAAGTTGCCCCAGATAAACCCGCTTCTTTTGCAGCTGCTTTAAAGTAAATTGGAAATAATGCAGTTGTAATGACGAGCGAATATACGGAGTTCGCCCAATCGTATAATATCCAGCTTTTTTCTTGTCTGGACATTTTTTTCATATAATGTTCCCCCTCAAATTTGTTTTACTAACAGTGTACAAAAATAAAAATTATAAAAAGAGAAACAATGATGAATTTTACATAACTTTTACATATATACACAGTTCTTTACAATTGGAGTAAATCCTCTACAATTGATCCGTCTGTTTCACCTAAGTGTAAACCGAGTAGTCTAGCGATAGTTGGGCCCTCATCAATAAGTCTCATATACGGTATGGTAATGCCGCTTTTTATCCCTTTCCCAGCAGCGATAAAAATTGTTTCATAGTTAGGTTTTGTTGGAGAGTATCCATGCGTACCAAATGTATATTTTTTACTAGGCGTAACATCTTTTTCGGTAATTTCTTTTATAAAATCTCCTGTATAGTTTTCAGTGAAATAATACCCTTCTTGTGCTTCTAACATGAATAAACAATTACCGTCTGCACCGCAGTCTTTGGCAGCTTCATCATGAAGTATAAATTCAATTCCGTTTTGTTTATTTTGAAGTAGTTCTTCAAGGAGTAGTTGTACCTCCCGAATTGTATCCGTATCATTTTTGTCCTTTACATATACATAGGCAGAGCCGTCGCAACTTTGGCAAAAGGCTTTCCAGTCTACTAATTTTCCTTTTTTATTAAGAGATATAAGTCCTCTTTGATGGAATAGCACATTTAATTGGATGGATTTGTTTTCACTTAAAGCGCTATGATCACCAAGGGCAATAATTGTACTTTCTTCGTATAAGTCACTTTCTTTTAGTGCTTGAATAATTTTCCCTAGACGTTCGTCGTGTCTCTGGATAGCAGCTATTGTTTCGTTAGATTCAAAGCCGTGATAGTGTCTTTGTGTGTCTAAATCGGTGAAATGTACAAACATGACATTAGGCTTTTTCGTCTGGATTGTATGCACAGCAGAGGCGAGGACGAAATCATCCAGTTCTGGTTGTGATAAACCATTTCTTATATGGCCGAAACGACGATTTAAATCTAATTGGTATAGTGGGCTACCGCTAAATAAGGAAACTAACACTTGATTTTGCCAAGGTCTATTGGGGAAAATTTCTGGTAAATTGTAATCGATGTTCGCTCTTCCAGTAACAGGCCATAGAAGGGCAGCTGTCGTTAAATTTGCTTTGCGCGCTTCATCATACAATGTTGTTCCTTTTATTGATTTTCGGTACCAATGCCAATCAGGTGATTCACGCCCTGGTTGAAGTAACGTATTGCTAACAACACCGTGCTTGTTAGGGTAATTACCGGTTACGATTGTTGAGTGGCTTGGATATGTTACAGAAGGATAAATTGGTTCTACTTTTTCGACAACCGTGCCCTTTTTTATTAGAGATTGGAAATGAGGTAGTTTTTGTAGTATAGGAAAATCTAAAGCTGATAAACAGTCGAATGATAAAATAATGACATGGTTTGTTAATGCTTTATCCATAAAGTTCCCTCCTGATTATATAAAACCTATTCTTATATATTACTATTAATACCTAGTAATAAAAATATATTTCTATGTGAAAATTTATTATTTATTTTCAGAAAAATTAAACATATAATTAAGTATAAGGGAATCTATGGAAGGAGGAAACACTATGGATTGGTTAGATGGATTTGGTATCTTTTACATCATTGGCGGAGTCACGATTATCCTTGTATTTGCTATTTCATATTTACTAAAGAAACGGTTTCCAGACAAACAGTTCGATATTATATTTGCACTTAGTTTAATACTTCTTTGCTTAGCGTCCTTTCCCGTTACAATGATTGTTATTGGTGGGTGGGAAGGAATGGGATATGGATTTATTGGTTTCTTCGTCCTACTTGGTACACTTATCGGTATGATTGCACATCAACTTGTGAAAATTACGCGGAAAAGCTACGTATAAAACTGCAAAAAATGAAAAGAATATATAAAAATAAGAAAATTAGCTATTGTTTTAAAAAAGAATTTGTATTATGATAATCAACAAATTTATTTCGTTATAACGATGAAAAAGGACTAGTACATGTTCAACCTTTTTAGCAGAGAGAGAATCCGTCAGGCTGAAAGATTCTTAGAAAGGCAATATGGAACCTGCCTTTGAGTTCTGCATATGCAGCGGGAATTTCCCGTTATCAAAAAGAGAGCATGCGCAATTTTTGTGCATGAATCAGGGTGGTAACGCCGACAAAGCTCGGTCCCTATTTAGGGACGCGGGCTTTTTTGTATTTTCTAGAAGGAGGAAGACTGACTATGGCAAAAGAACAAGTGCAAGCCATTACGAAGATGGAAGAGGACTTTGCGCAGTGGTATACCGATATTGTAAAAAAAGCCGAACTTGTTGATTATTCAAGTGTAAAAGGATGCATGATTTTACGTCCGTATGGTTATGCCTTATGGGAGAATATGCAGAAGGTGATGGATGAGAAGTTAAAAGAAACTGGCCATGAAAATGTATATATGCCAATGTTTATCCCAGAGAGTTTATTGCAAAAAGAGAAGGATCATGTTGAAGGATTTGCTCCTGAAGTAGCATGGGTTACGCATGGCGGAGATGAAAAGTTAGCGGAAAGACTTTGTGTACGTCCTACATCTGAAACTTTATTCTGTGAGCACTTTTCAAAAATTGTGCAATCCTATAATGATTTGCCAAAGTTATATAATCAGTGGTGTTCAGTAGTTCGTTGGGAGAAGACAACTAGGCCATTCCTTCGTACGACTGAATTTTTATGGCAAGAGGGTCATACAATCCATGAAACGGCAGAAGAATCGCAGGCTGAAACATTAAATATTTTAAACTTATATGCTTCTTTCTGTGAGGATTATTTAGCAATACCAGTTATTAAAGGACAAAAAACAGAAAAAGAGAAGTTTGCTGGAGCAAAGGCAACTTATACAATTGAAAGTTTAATGCATGATGGAAAAGCACTTCAAACAGGAACCTCTCATAACTTTGGAACGAATTTCTCTAAAGCATTTGATATTAAGTTTTTAGATCGTAACGGTAAGTGGCAATATGTGCACCAAACATCTTGGGGTGTATCAACAAGAATGATAGGCGGGCTAATAATGGTTCATAGTGATAATAATGGACTTGTAATGCCACCAAAAGTCGCTCCAGTGCAAGTTGTTATTGTACCAATTGCTCAGCAGCATAAAGAAGGAGTTTTAGCAAAAGCAACAGAGTTACAAGCACATATTCAAAAGGTTGCACGAGTAAAAATAGATGCTAGTAATAAAACACCAGGCTGGAAATTTAATGAGTATGAAATGAAGGGGATTCCAATTCGATTAGAAGTTGGCCCTAAAGATATTGAAAAGAATCAAGTTGTACTTGTAAGAAGAGATACGAAGGAAAAAGAGTTTGTACCAATGGATCAATTAGAAGAACGTATTCCAGCATTACTTGAAGAAATTCATATTGCTTTATTTAATAAAGCAAAAGCATTTCGCGATGAGAATACGTATGTTGCGACAAATTTCGAAGAGATGAAAAAAATAGCTGACGAAAAGCAAGGCTTTATTAAGGCAATGTGGTGCGGGGAATTAGCTTGTGAAGAAAAACTAAAAGAAGAAGTTAGCGTATCTTCACGTTGTATGCCTTTTGAGCAAGAGCATTTAGCTGAAGAATGTATTTGTTGTGGTAAAGAAGCTAAACAAATGGTGTATTGGGGAAAAGCGTATTAATACTTTTTCTGATAGGTGATAAAAGGACTTTGGGCTGCATAATAAAATGTAATCCAAAGTCCTTTTTAGTTTTATACAGTATTTCATGTACTTTTTAGATGGAAGGATGTTGTTCTTATTTTACGTTTTTACGACGAATAAACAGTAACATACCAATTAGGAATGTTGAAAGCCCCATTAAAATAGATATAGGGTAATGCGTTGCAGTATTAGGTAATTTATCACCTTGTTTTTTCGTATTACCTTTTACATTACCCCCTTGAGAACCGTTGCCCTCCTGAGAATTGCTATCGCCTTTAACACGATTGCCACCTTGAGAGCCATTACCCCCTTGAGAACTGCTATCACCTTTAACACGATTGCCGCCTTGAGAGCCATTGCCGCCAGAACCGTTACCGCCAGAACCGTTACCGCCAGAACCGTTACCGCCAGAACCGTTACCGCCAGAACCGTTACCGCCAGAACCATTGCCACTAGAGCCATTGCCGCCAGAACCATTACCGCCAGAACCGTTGTCACCAGAGCCACTGCCGCCAGAGCCGTTGCCACCAGAACCATTGCCACCAGAGCCACTGCCACCAGAACCGTTACCGCCAGAACCATTGCCACCAGAACCGTTACCGCCAGAACCGTTGTCACCAGAGCCACTGCCGCCAGAGCCGTTGCCACCAGAACCATTGCCACCGGAACCGCTGTCGTCAGAGCCACTACCACCAGAACCGTTACCGCCAGAACCATTGCCACCAGAACCGTTACCGCCGGAACCATTGCCACCAGAGCCACTGCCACCAGAACCGTTACCGCCGGAACCATTGCCACCAGAGCCACTGCCACCAGAACCGTTACCGCCAGAACCATTGTCACCAGAACCAGTATCGTCCTGAGAACCGTTATTTCCTGGAGGTATATTATTATCCTTTGAGTTTCCTTCTGCAAAATGATCGCTATTTTGTACAATAGCGTTTGTTAATGGTTGGAAGTTTTCAGTTGCAGCATTACCGATATTTAAACCGCTAAAAAAAGATAAAGAGAGTGTTGATGCTAAAATGAAGATTTTCGTCATGGTTTTCCTCCTAAGAGATTAATGTTCCATCTAAAATACATCCCTTTGTAATATTTCTTAGGAAAAAGAGTTTTATGCAAAAAAAACTATATATAGAAAAAGGTGGTGTATTTGTCAAAGCAGAAAAGAGTTAATGTAGATTTCCTACAAATAGTAGAGGGGGAGAATTTACATTCATAACGGTAGAGGAAGTGGCAGCAGATGAAAGAGTATATAGCGTTTGATATTGGCGGTACGCAAATTAAGTATGGTATTGTTTCAGAAATAGGGAGAGTATTAAAGCGTCAAACAGTTGCAACAGAAATTCATTTAGGCGGAGAACAAATTATTCAAAAACTTATATATGTATCCAAAAAAATAATGAATGAACATACTATTGCCGGAATCGGTATTAGCACTGCGGGAATTGTTGATATTAATAAAGGAATTGTGACGGGAGGTGCGGATCATATTCCGGGATATAGTACTATTCCTATTATTGATAGATTGCAAGAGATATTAAAAGTTCCAGTATCGATTGACAATGATGTGAATTGTGCAGCGTTTGGAGAAATGTGGAATGGTAGTGGAAGAGAGAAAGATAACTTTATTATGCTCACCCTTGGAACAGGGATTGGGGGAGCAATTTTTATAGATGGAAAATTGTACCGAGGACATTCATTTAGTGCTGGTGAATGGGGGAATATGTTAATAGAAGGAAAAACGTTTGAAGAGGTTGCTTCGATTTCAGGATTAATTCGACTTGTAAGCAAATATAAAGGCAAAGGCAAGTGGAATGGGAAAAGAATTTTCGAGTTGTATGATAAAGGAGATCGGGAAGTTGCTCAAGCAGTTGGGATTTTCTTTAAACATTTGGCAATCGGAATTAGTAATCTTGCTTATATTTTTAATCCAGAAACGATTATTATTGGTGGAGGAATTACCGATAGAGGAAATGAGTTTTTAAAAGAAGTAAAAGAAGAGGTCAGTAAATACTTAAATCAAGAGATTTATAATAATTGTGAGATTGAACTTGCGCAAAACGGTAATTGTGCAGGAATGATTGGTGCTATTTACCACTTCTTACATCATCATAAGTAAATTATATGAATGTTTTCATATAACTGAGAATTTATCCTTTTTATCGCTAGGTAAATAATGCTACAATATAAGAGAAGAATACAATATTTTCCGATTTGGAAAATGCTTTGTAGAAAGGGAGAAACTTCATGCCTATTATTTTAGAAAAAGGTCAAAAGATCGATTTAACGAAAGGACAACCAAAAGTAGCAAAACTACAGGTTGGCTTAGGCTGGGATCCAATTGGGCAATCAGGTGGATTTCTGTCTTCATTATTTGGAAGTAAACCAAATGTAGATTGTGATGCATCTGTTGTTATGTTAGAAGGAGATCGTTTTTTAAACAAAAATGATTTAGTTTACTTCGGAAATAAACTTTCTACTTGTGGTAGTATTATTCATTCAGGAGATAATTTAACAGGTGAAGGCGCTGGTGATGACGAAACAATTTTCGTAGAATTACATAAAGTTCCAAGCCGTATTAATCGTTTAGTATTCGTTGTAAATATTTATGACTGTGTAAATCGTCGTCAAGATTTCGGGATGATTCGTAATGCATATATTCGTATTCAAAACCCGCAAACTGGTGAAGAATTAGCACGCTATAATTTATCGGATAATTATGCTGGCAAAACAACTCTAATTGCAGGTGAAATGTATCGTCACGGAAGTGAATGGAAGTTTTCAGCAGTTGGAGAAGGCACGCAAGATAAAAACTTAAGTGAGATTGTATCACGTTATCAATAAAATAACCGAGGAGGAATTGTATATGGCATCAATTTCATTGAAAAAGGGACAAAAGGTAGACTTAACAAAAACGAATCCAGGTCTTTCGAAAGTTCTTGTAGGACTTGGTTGGGACACGAATCGTTATGACGGACAAAACGATTTCGACTTAGATGTTAGTATTTTCTTAGTAGGCGCGAATGGTAAAGTTTCAGGAGCTGAAGATTTCGTTTTCTATAATAATCCAAAAGGTGCGAATGGTGCTGTGGAGCATTTAGGAGATAACCGCACTGGTGAAGGTGAAGGCGATGACGAAGCGATTAAAGTAGATTTGAAAAATGTTCCTGCTCACATCGAACGTATTTGTTTCACAATTACAATTTATGATGGAGAAGGCCGTAGCCAAAACTTCGGACAAGTTTCTAATTCTTTCGTACGTATTCTTGATGAAGAAAAGAATGCAGAATTAATTCGTTACGATTTAGGAGAAGATTTCTCTATTGAAACAGCCGTAGTAGTAGGTGAATTATATCGTCATGCAGGTGATTGGAAATTCAATGCAATCGGAAGTGGATTCCAAGGTGGATTAGCGTCTCTATGTAATAACTTTGGTTTAGATGTAGAGTAATAGATTTGATTTATATATCCATCGGTGAAATGTATGTTTACTGATGGATATATTTTTAAAGATAAAAATATAGAGGTGAATATAGATGGTTATTCAATTACAAAAAGGCCAGAAAATCGATTTAGGTAAGACAAGCCCTGGTTTAACAAAAGCAGTAATTGGTCTTGGATGGGATATTAAATCTTATGACGGCGGAGCCGATTTCGATTTAGATGCATCTGCCTTTTTATTAGATGCAAACGGAAAATGTACGAAGGAAACTGATTTTATCTTCTATAATAATTTACAGTCTCCTTGTGGATCTGTTTTACATACAGGAGATAACCGTACAGGTGAAGGTGAAGGTGACGATGAGCAACTTGTTGTGGACTTGAAGAAAGTTCCAGCAGATGTGCACAGAATTGCTATTACAGTTACGATTTATGATGCAGAAGGCCGTAGTCAAAACTTTGGGCAAGTAGGAAATGCGTTTGTTCGTTTAGCGAATGAAGAAACGAGTGAAGAAGTTCTTCGTTTTGATTTAGGGGAAGATTTCTCCATCGAAACAGCAGTTGTCTTTTGTGAATTATACCGTCATAATGGACAGTGGAAGTTTAATGCAGTAGGAAGTGGATTCCAAGGTGGTTTAGGTGCGCTTGTAAGAGCGTATGGCTTGGATGCATAGAAAGGAAACGATATTCGTTTCCTTTTTTTGACCTTTCTATAAATCTAGCAAAGAATAGGGGATAAAGGTAAGATGAGTATTTTGCAAGGAATCCTTGATACGTATGCTCAGTTTTTCGACTTGGACATGTGGATTAAAGTGTTGCAGGATCCAGTATCTTGGGGATTAATTGGTACACTTGTTGTACTTGAAGGATTATTATCTGCTGATAACGCACTTGTGTTAGCGGTAATGGTAAAACATCTTCCGGAAGAAAAACGTAAAAAAGCATTATTCTATGGACTTATTGGAGCTTATGTGTTCCGCTTTATTGCGATTGGAATCGGAATGTTCTTAATTAAATTATGGTGGGTAAAACTTCTTGGTGCACTTTACCTTGCTTGGTTATCAGTAAAATACTTTATTGATAAGCGTAAAGGTGCAAGTGAAGAAGACGAAGCTCACGGTATGAATCAAAATAGTATTCTCTTTAGAATGTTTGGTGTCTTCTGGGGAACAGTTGCGATGGTTGAATTAATGGATATCGCATTCTCTGTAGATAGCGTACTTGCTGCATTTGGTGTATCTAATGAAGTTTGGATTTTACTATTAGGCGGAATGCTAGGTATTTTAATGATGCGTGGTATTGCTGGTGTATTCTTAAAATTGTTAGAGCGTATTCCAGAGCTTGAAACGACAGCATACATTTTAATCTTAATTATTGCAGCAAAAATGTTACTGTCTTTAATCGAGATTGAGATTAGTCATACACTATTCTTTATTATTTTAGTTGTAGCATTTGGAGCAACATTTATACTTCACTACATGAAGAATTCTGGACAAGCTAGAGAAGAAGTTGCAGCTACTAAAGAAGACAATAAATAATTGAAATGGGTTTGCTCGTTTTGCGAGCGCCCATTTTTTATAACCAAAAATAGTTTATAATAGAAGAAGGACTTAGAAAAAACGTAAATGTTTTTGGAGGTGAACTGTTGTGTTTTCACGTTTTACACTTCAACCATATGCATTAAAAGATGAATCAGATTTAAAGCAATTTGAAACGCTTTTAGAAAAACGCCCACAATATGAGCTAACAGAGAATGAGATGAAATTTAGTTATATAGCATGTCGAATCCTTGGTGTTCCTAATGATGTAGATGAATATTTTAATGAACTGTTTGATTATAGTGAAGCGAAAGGAATCGAAGTTTTACACGAACAAAATTTAAACAAAGTGATTGATTCGGAAAAGCTTCGTCATATTCAAGAAGTGTTCGGATTACATCAAGAAGCACCAAATGGTCTGACAGTAAATAGGCTAGTTGCACACTTATCTGGGAAACAACTTTTACCGAAAGTAGACAATCCTGATTTACAGCATTACATACATACGACGTTTATTTCACTATTGAAATTATATGAGAAGCAACATAATCAGTCGTTAAAGACAGAAGGCTTCCGTCGTTTCTTAATCGACATAATTAAACTAAGCGAAAATTACGTAGCGAAGTGGTTCTCTACGATTAATTATAAGAAACAAATGCCGCGTATCATTTGGTACGGTGATGCACAGGAAAGCCGTATATATTTCTTATACTTTCTTATTATGCTCGGTTGTGATGTGCTTTATTATCACCCAGAAGGAAAAGATGGATTTGAAAATATTGATGAAGAGGGAAGAACTTTTGTTGTATCTCATTCAAGTCGCATTTCGCTTGAACCATTCCCTGATCGTCGCCGTGAGCGTGTTGCAACAGTAGCGTATCAAGCTTCGAAAGAAATTGAACAAGTACTTCACCACGATAATTCACTGCTGTACAAGCCGTGGCAATTCCGTTCCTATACGCCTGTAGCTCGTACACTAAAAACAACATATGATGAACTCTTTTTAATTACGAAAGAAAAGGCGTTTGTACGCCCGACATTCTTTGTTGAAAATAAACACATTTATATTCCTTCTTTATTTGCGAAAATATCAGGCGTTTCAAAGAATGATAAAGAATATTTTCAACGATTAAAGGCTGTTACATCATTTGATAACAGTTTATTAATTAATACATTCCCATTTACGAAAGAGCAAAAAGCAAACTTCCAATATCATTATCGAGATGCATTGGACCGAGCTGGGAAATTGCATCCTGATCTAATTATGAATAGCCATTGGTGGCCGCATAAGCGTTTACCGGAAGGTTTACAGCATGGAATTGCAGAAGCGATTATCCATACGTGTGAAAGTGAAATGTGTAAACCAATTGCGAAAGAGACGAAACAAGATGTAGCGCTATATGTTTTCGCGCAACTTTCTCAAATACCACCGAATATTTTAGAACAGCTTGAGAAATTTGATTATTCACAAGATGTACCGAAAATTGTTATATTTAATAATGAGAAGAGTGGAGAGTTAACTCGTTCTGATGCTGTTTTATTACTATTTTTGAATCAAATTGGAGTAGATGTATTTCATTTCAATCCAACGGGAAGAAACGATATTGAACCGTATATTGAAGCGGGGGCATTTGATTCACATTGGCTTGAGGAGGTTAATTTCGATCTTGAGTTTCATGGTTCATCAGCCTATAAAAATTTATCACAAACAATAAAAGGACTATTTCGTCCATTTTTATAAGGAAAGGGAGAATACCATATGAATAACCCAGTCGTACTAGATCCGAAAACAGAATTAAATGAACAAACAGCACAAGATGTTCGCTTACAACTTAGACAAGATGCGGATGTACAACGTATTTATAATGCGGTAGATATTAAAGATCAATTAGAATTAATTGAACTTGGAAAAGAACCTTCTATGGAAATTTCACGTTTTGCTGATCAAATTTTACATACAATGTCATTATCAAAGATAGAAGATTCTGGTGAATTATTAAAACAGCTTGGTAAAATTATGGACCGATTCGATAGTAAAGACTTTGCGGAAGAGAAAAGCGGTTTCTTCTCACGTATGTTTAAAAAAGCGGATAAAATGATTGAACAAATTTTTAGCAAGTATCAAACGATGGGCCGTGAAATTGATAAAGTTTATGTGGAAATTACGAAGTACCAAGATGAGATGAAAAAATCAATTGGTACGTTAGATGGCTTGTATGAGCAAAACTTAAAATATTATCTAGACTTAGAGAAGTACGTAGTAGCAGGAGAAATGTTATTAGAGCGTTTAAATACAGAGTTAGTTCCGATGTATGAAGAGCGTGTACGTAATAATGATCAATTAGCAGGTATTGAATTAGAGTCGCTTAAAAACTCTGTTGAAATTTTAGAACAGCGTATTGACGATTTAGAAAAAGCACGTATGGTTGCGTTACTTACAGCACCACAAATTCGTATGATTCAACGTGGTAATAATAAATTAATTGGTAAAATCAATACAGCATTTATTACAACGATTCCTATCTTTAAAAATGGTATCATTCAAGCGGTAAATGCCAAGCGTCAAAAGCTTGTTGCGGATTCTATGGCTGAACTGGATCGCCGTACAAATGAATTACTTAAGAAAAATGCACAAAATATCGCAACGCAAAGTGTAGAAGTAGCGAGATTATCAGGTTCTTCTAGTATTAAGATGGAAACACTTGAGGAAACTTGGAACATTATTTCAAGAGGTATGCAAGAAACACAACAAATTGAAGAGCAAAACAAACGTGAGCGTGAAGAAAGCCGCAAACGTATGGCTACATTAACAGAGAACATCAAAAAAGAATTACAAGGATAAATGAAAAGGCAATGAGGAATATTCCTCATTGCCTTTTTAGTTTCTCTTCACTAATTTAATAATCTCATTCACAACAAGTGGAATGATACTTAATAAGAGAACGAATCCCCAATCTCGCATCGTTAATGCATGTACACCGAATATATTTGCAAGGGGCGGGATGGAGATGATACAAACTTGCATAAGAACACCGATAAGAAGGGAGAAAACTAAATATTTATTTGTAAAGATCCCAATTGAAAAAATTGATTTCGTTCTTGAACGCAAGTTAAATGAATGAACGAGCTGAGAAAAACTAAGAACGACAAATGCCATCGTTTGAGCGTGTAATAGAGCATCGTCATCAATTCGCTCTGGGAAAAGAGGGAATAAATTTGTATCTCCAGTATAGAATTTTGCTCCGGCGATAAAAGCTATTAGCGTTAAAAGTCCAATGATAACTCCATTGAAAATCAGGAAAGGAACGCTACCACTAAATAAGCTTTCTTTTGCATGTCGTGGTTTTTCCTTCATCACATCTGGATCTTCAGGATCAACCCCAAGTGATAATGCAGGCAGTGTATCTGTAATTAAATTCACCCATAAAATATGAATAGGTCGTAGTGGTGTTGCCCAGCCGAGTAAAATTGCTAAAAATAAAGCGATAATTTCTCCGAAGTTACAAGAGAGTAGGAAGAGAATTGATTTTTTTATGTTGCGATAAATATTTCTACCTTCTTCAACAGCTTTCACGATAGATGAAAAATTATCATCTGTTAACACAACATCCGCTGCCCCTTTTGCAACGTCTGTTCCTGTAATGCCCATCGCTACGCCGACATCGGCTTGCTTTAAAGATGGTGCATCATTGACGCCATCACCAGTCATAGAAACGATATTTCCTTTCGCGCGTAATGCCTTTACAATTTTCACTTTATGCTCTGGAGAGACTCTAGCGAATACATTTAAATGATTAATTTTGCTAGCTAGTTCTGTATCAGAAATGTTATCTAATTCAGTTCCAATCATAATTTCCGATATTTCTTCAGCAATGCCAAGTTCTTTGGCAATTGCAAAGGCGGTATCTTTATGGTCACCAGTAATCATAACTGTGCGAATACCGGCTTTTTTACATTCTGTAATTGAATCTTTCACTTCAGTTCGTGGTGGATCAATCATACCGACAAGACCAATAAAGATAAGATTTTCTTCAAGATGATTTATATCCACATCGTTTGAATTGTATTGTTTAAATGCGAATGAAAGTACTCTTAAAGCTTCTTGAGACATTGCTCCGGCAGCTTCTAATATTTGATTTTTATCAGAATCAGTTAAAATCTCGATTTTGCCGTTTTTAAAAATATGGGTACATCGAGGTAAGAGCTTATCAATAGCGCCTTTCGTCATGCTATAGTAGCTTTCATCGTATGTATGTACGGTTGACATCATTTTACGATCTGAATCGAAAGGTACTTCGTTAACACGTTCATGTATTTTTTCTAAATGATCTTTTTGCATGTTAAAAGTGGTTCCAGCAACGAGAAGTGCAATTTCAGTCGGGTCTCCCGTTTGTGATTCGTTATTGTAAGAAGCATCATTACATAGCACCATATTTTCTAACAATAGACGTTGCGCATCATTATTTACATTTAAACTTTCTAAGCGATCGTATGTGTTATCACTATAAAAGTGAGTAACGGTCATTTTATTTTGCGTTAACGTACCTGTTTTATCTGAACAAATAATTGTGACAGAACCGAGGGCTTCAACAGCTGGTAGTTTCCGAATGATAACGTTTTGTTTAATCATACGTTGCACACCAATTGCAAGAACGATGGAAACGATAGCTGGCAAGCCTTCTGGAATAGCTGCAACGGCTAAACTAATAGCAGTCATAAACATTTCTAACGTATCCCGGCCTTGTAAAAAACCGATGAGGAACATAACGATACAAATAGCTACAGCGACAAAGCCTAAATATTTTCCGACTTGTGCTAAGCTTTTTTGAAGTGGTGTCATATCATCGTCTGCTTCATGTAAAAGGGTAGCAATCTTACCAATTTGTGAGTTCATTCCAGTTTCAACAGCAACACCGACGCCTCTTCCGTATGTTACAAGAGTGGACATAAATGCCATGTTTTTTTGATCGCCGAGTGGTACTTGCTCATCACTTTGCATGGAAGGGTGGTAGATTGCATCTTTATCAACAGGGACAGATTCACCAGTTAGAGCAGATTCTTCAACTTTTAAATTTGCGGTTTCAATAAGGCGTAAATCGCATGGGATATATCGTCCGGCGTCGAGCATAACGATATCCCCTGGAACGACGTGCTCAGATGGAATTTCTTTTAGTTCACCATTTCTCTTGACGATAGCTTTAGGTGTTGCCATCTTTTTCAATGCCTCTAAAGCTTGTTCTGCTTTCGATTCTTGGACAACACCGATAACAGCATTTAAAACTACAACGAGCGCGATAATGCTGGCATCCGCCCATTCACCTACAAAGGCAGAAATAAGGGCAGCAATAATAAGGACATATACGAGGACGTCATTAATTTGGGCGAAAATACGCTGCCATAAAGTGCGTTTTTGTTTTGTAGCTAATTCATTAGAACCGTATTGCTTTAAACGTTCACTTACAATTTCATCTGTTAAACCGTGTTGTTCGTTTGTTTCTAGGTCAATTAATGTTTGATCTTTCGTCTTACTGTACCAATTGCTCATAAGTAAGCACCTCCAGTAAAAACAGTTAGCAATGGTAGTGTTGCTATTATTTGTGAGTAGTATGTATGGAGAAAAAATCTAAGGTGAGGTTCTACTTCTATTGTACAATATTTTACAGTTGGTTGAGGGAAAGAGAAGAGTTGTCATGAATTTGTTGGAAATAAAAAAGAGCCTCATATAAGAGAGGCTTTTTTACTTTTTAATTAATGTACCTAATTCTTCTGTAATAGCTTGCATTTCACTAATGCTGAATGTTTCACGTTTCATAACATGATCATAAATGTCACGTAAATCTTCGTACATTTCTTCGTTAAAACTAGCAGCTCTCATCGCTCCAGCATTAACCATACGTAATTTTTCTTTAATAGCTTCGACCATGTATTCAACGTTTTCTTCTGACTTTACGGATAAATCCACCGAAGTGTCCCCCTTTAAAATAACATAAGGCTATCTTAACATTTTTTATCATTTTCGTTAATGAATCTTTTCAATCCTATTAAATTAGTAGGGATTTCCTTTATATTTCATAATTGGTTGTTTATACTATAAGTATATATGAAGAAATGCACCAAGAAGGGAAGAAACAAAAACATGGTTCAAGTATTGTTTGTTTGTCTTGGGAACATTTGCCGTTCTCCAATGGCAGAAGCGATTTTTCGAGATCTTGTCGTAAAAGAGGGACTCGAAGAGAAAATTGTCATTGATTCTGCAGGAACTGGAGATTGGCATGTTGGCCATCCGCCACATAAAGGAACACAAAAAATTTTAAAAGAAAATGCAGTCACTTTTGAAGGAATTAAAGCAAGGCAAGTAGAAAAAGAAGACTTAACAAAGTTTGATTATATTATTGCCATGGACAACAAGAATATAGCAGATTTAAAAAGTTTAGGTAAAACTGGAGGCTATATTGGTAGGCTGTCCGATTTTGTTCCAGACGGTGGCTGGACAGACGTTCCCGACCCTTACTATACAGGGAATTTCCAAGAAGTATATGACCTTGTAACAGAAGGGTGTGCAAAGCTATTAGCTTTCATTCGAAATGAACAAGGAATATGAGGAAGCTTAGAAAGAAATACTTTCTAACATAAGAAATGAAAGGGTGAAGGAATATGGCAAAGAAAAATAATATTGCTCGAAACATTGCGATTGGTGTAGCTGCAGGTGTAGCTGTATCTATGTTGAAGAAAGAAAATCGTGAAAAAGTAAAAAATACAGCAGAAAAAGCAAAAACAAAGATGATTGAAATTGGCGAAAATGCAAAGATCAAAGAAAAAGTGCAAACTGTTACAGATAAAGGACGCGAACTTGCTGATTTCAATGTGGTAAAAGCGAAAGTAGCAGAAATTAAAAAATTAACGCCATCTGTTGTAGAGACGTTAAAAGAAACGAAAGAAATTTTTAGTAAGAAAAAAGTTGAGCCAGAAGAAAAGCCAGAAACGATTGAAATTCAAGCTGTATCTCCAAAGGTAGATGAGCTGAAAGCAGAAGAAGAGCCAGTAGTTGCTGAAGATGGTGGTATGAAAGAAGCGCGTGAATTATTTATAAAAGACTCAAATGCAGTGGAAAAAAAAACTGAAGCGTACATTGAGTTAAAGCAAGATAAAGAAGAGAAGAAAAGCGTTTAAACATATATGAGAAAAATTTTAGAAAAGGTGAGAAGAAATCGTACTTATTCGTTTGGTAAAGATTTATATGACCGGACGATGCGCGATGATGTAGCGGGCTTGGCAGCACAGCTCGCTTATTTCTTCTTGCTTGCAATTTTTCCTGGGCTCGTTTTCTTAATTACGCTTCTTGGATTTATTCCCATTCAAACAGAGGATGTGCTTAGTTTATTAGAGGTTTATGTACCAGATGATGCAATGAACTTAATTGAGGTAAATGTAGATAAAGTTGTAAACCAGCAAAATGGTGGTTTATTATCATTTGGTTTATTATCCATGTTATGGTTTGCCTCAAATGGTGTTAATGCGGTTATGAATGCTTTTAACCGCGCTTATGACGTGAAGGAAACACGTTCTTTTATTACAACAAGAGCGTTATCAATTGTGTTTACATTAGCTATTATTTTTATGATTGTCTTTGCGTTAATTGTTCCGGTATTCGGACAAGTTATTGGAGCAGCAGTGTTTAAAGCACTCGGTTTATCAGATAGTTTTTCTTTCGTATGGAGCATTACACGATTAGTAGCGAGTTTCTTCGTGCTATTTGCTTTGTTTAGTTTCTTATATACATTTGCACCAGATCGAAAGTTAAAAAGAAGAGAAGTTATTTCAGGGGCGTTATTTGCTACTGTAGGATGGATTGTGGTATCGTACTCATTTGCTTATTATGTAGATAAGTTTGCGAATTACGCCAATACATATGGTGGTCTCGGTGGTATCATTATTTTAATGTTATGGTTTTACTTAACTGGATGGGTAATTTTACTTGGCGGTGAAATTAATGGTTTACTCCACCATTATAGAACCGGTGACAATAATTCCCGTAATGAATAATGAGCTCTTGTTCCATAATAAAAAGGAACAGGGGGGATATTTCATGAGTAATAATAAAAAGAACCATAATAATAAAAGTAATAATAAACAAAAGAGCAGTTCGCATCCAAAGCATAAAACGAGTAGCAGTGCGAACGGTCATAATAGCTATCATTAAAAAAAACGGGTCCTCTATGAGGGACCCGTTTTATTTGCTTCCTTTTAATAATCGTAAGCCATTCAAAATGACAAGAATCGTACTTCCTTCATGGCCAATAACACCGAATGGAAGAGCTAAAAATTGCAAGAAGTTTGAACAAATTAGCATGGCAATAACGGCTAGCGAAAAGATTACGTTTTGCTTCACAATACGATTCATTCGTTTTGATAGACGGATTGCTTGAGAAAGACGAGATAGTTCGTTCTTCATCAGTACAACATCCGCAGTTTCTAAAGCTACATCTGTTCCTTCTCCCATTGCGACACCAATGCTAGCAGTAGCTAGTGCAGGTGCATCATTTATACCGTCTCCGACCATTGCTACTGTACCGTATTTTTCTTTTAACTTTTTAATCGTTTCAACTTTTGTTTCTGGTAAGCATGATGCGTAATATTCCTTTATATTACTTTCAGAGGCAATTGCTTTTGCCGTTTCTTCATTATCTCCAGTAATCATAATTGCTTCGACACCAATGCTTTGTAAATCACGAATAGCAGCTATTGTTTCTTGGCGAAGCGTATCTTTTAAAGCGATAAGTCCAAGAATGCCTCCCTCATCACTAATATAAACGACAGTTTTACCTTCCTTTTCAAGTGAGGCAGAAATACCATTATGAAATGTTTTTGTTTCTTCACCGATAAAATCAGCTTTACCTATTTTATAAGCGTTGTTTTCGAATATTCCTTTTAGCCCAAAACCAGTTACATCTTCAACCTTTTCTGGTTTTTTTAATGTAATGTCGTACGCATGTTGTGCATATTTAACAATAGATTCAGCCAAAGGATGTGTAGAGTGACTTTCAATTGATGCTGTAATAGAAAGTACTTCTTTTTCTGTCATATTTTCTCGAACATATATATCTGTTACGGTAGGTTTTCCTTCTGTTAATGTTCCTGTTTTATCAAAGGCGATTGCTTTTACTGAAGCGAGGCGTTCTAAATGTATGCCACCTTTAAAGAGAATTCCATTTCTTGCTCCGTTAGAAATTGCAGATAACGTTGCTGGTGTAATGGCAGCAACGAGCGCACAAGGAGATGCGACTACAAGTAAGATCATAGCGCGATAAAACGTTTCATTCCAGCTCCAGTCAAGTAAGAAATGAGGAACGAACATCATAAGCGCAACAACGAGTAGTACACCTTTTACGTATGTTCCTTCAAACTTTTCGATGAATAGTTGTGATGGTGATTTTTCACTTTGTGCACTTTGTACGAGACGGATAATCTTTTGGAATAATGTTTGATCGCTCGGCTTCGTAATTTTAACTTCGATAGCACCACGTAAATTTACAGTACCTGCAAATACTTCATCGCCATGTCTTTTCTCATTTGGAATAGGTTCTCCCGTGATTGCTGCTTCATCGATATTTGTTTCACCGTTATGAATCGTACCGTCAGCAGGAACACGTTCACCTGGTTTAATTAAAATAATGTCGTTAATTTGTAACTCTCCAACAGGAATACGTTCCTCTGTTCCGTTGGAAATGCGTAATGCTTCTTCGGGTTGTAAGTCAAGAAGAGCGGAAATTTCTTTTTGGCTCTTACTTAATGTATAAGATTCCATAGCACCGCTGAGCGCAAAGATGAAGATTAAAATAGCCCCTTCTGCCCAGTAGCCAATAATTGCAGCACCGATAGCTGCAAAGAGCATTAGCATTTCAACATTTAGCTCTTTTTCTTCAATCGTATCTTCAATTCCTTCTTTCGCTTTTGCATATCCACCAACTATATAAGCAAGGATATAGCAAGTAATACCTGCATTCATTGCATCGTTCTTTGTGAATAGCCAGCCAGCTAAAATAAAAATACCAGATGCCAATGCAAATACAAGTTCATAATGTTTTTTTAATGTATCCCATAAAGAGGGATGAGAAATTGTTTCTTTTGCGTGTAACGTTTTTACTTCTGAGTTCATTACTACTCGCTCCTTCCGAATTCTTATTGAGAAAAATAATCAAAATCGAAACCCCTATAAAACGACGAAAGCTGCCATCCATAATGGATAGCAGCATTTCTGTTGAATCTGTTTTTAATAGTTATTATGTTGTAATTATTCTATAGTATATCATATGTTTTTATGAGATGGTACGGTTTTGTTTCAAGTATAAACGGAAAACTTGTGTTTTCGCAATTCCTTTGGTATATATGAATATTGTTCATAAAAAGGTCGGAAAGGAAGACAACAAGTGAAGACAGAGAAATTTTTTACCCATCCGATTGGCGTATTTATTGCTGCAATAGTAGCAACTTTTTTATGGGGAAGCGCATTTCCTTTTATTAAGTTAAGTTATGCTGAACTTGGAATTCAACCACAAGAAGTTGGAGAACAAATATTATTTGCCGGTTATCGTTTCTTGTTATCTGGAGTCATGCTCTTATTATTCTTTAAAGTGTTAGGAAAAGATATGAGCTTCAAAAAAGGAACGGGGAAACAGTTAATACAAATTGGTTTATTCCAAACGTTTCTTCAATATATCTGTTTTTACATTGGAATGAGTTATAGTTCAGGAATTGAAGGAGCTATCATTTCAGGGACATCATCATTCTTTCAAATTTTACTCGCCCATTTTTTATATAAAGATGATGCTCTCAATATAAGAAAAATAATTGGGGTATCGATTGGTTTTTGTGGCGTCGTTTTAGTAAATGTGCCGAGTGATGGTAGCTTATCATTTCATTTTGGAATCGGAAGCTTATTACTTCTTAGTGCAGCAATGCTGTATTCATATGGAAACATATTAGCAAAAGAAGGTAGTAAAACATTAGATGTTGGCTATATGACAGCATACCAAATGATGTTTGGTTCTATAGGATTATTATGTATAGGGGCTTTACAAGTTGGAGTCATGCCATTTACATTTAGTCTACATGCACTACTTATGCTGATTTATTTATCTTTCTTATCTGCAGCTGGTTTTTGCATTTGGAATACAATTATGAAGTACAACAAGGTTGGAAAAGTATCTATGTATATGTTCTTTATACCCGTATTTGGTGTGTTATTATCGAGCATGATTTTAGGTGAAGCAATTCATTCATTTGTGCTACTCGGTTTAGCATGTGTAGCCGCGGGAATTATTGTGGTAAATCGGACGCCAGCTAAGCAAAAAATAGAGAAAGAAAAACAAGTAGCATAGAAAGCAGAAAAGCGATTACAATGGAAGAACAGTACTGTTCTTCTTTTTTTATAGAAAAAGGATAATAGACTAAGTGTAACGAAAAAAGATACAAAAAGCATTTATTGAGGAGAACATATTATGAATCTACTTTACGTGGTGTTAATTGGGCAAATACTTCTTTTTTTAATTGGTGCAATTTATGCAATGCGGCAGACAAAAAGAACGAAAGATAATATGCCGTTACCTTTAGCAATCCGTCTTATTCTTAGTTTTTCTTTAACAGGTAGTGCAATTTGGATATGGTTACAAGATCCATCTGTAGAGTATAGTACGTGGGTTGCACTTGGTATGACTTTATCGACTGTGGGAGATTTGTTTATGGCTGGGCTGATTCCAATTGGTCACAGGTTAATTGGAGGGATGGTTACTTTCGCTCTTGCTCATTGTTTTTATGTAAAAGCATTTTTGCAAACAGGAATTTCGTGGAATGGTTTTTGGATTGGTTTACTCGTATATGGGCTCTTTCTAATTGTAGGATGGTTCTTCTTTATCCGAAATGATAAACAGGATAAATTGTTTACGATAGGAGCTCTAATTTACGGATTGTGGGTTGGAGGAATGGCTTGCTTTGCATTCGCCTTATATTATGAAAATACAGGAATATGGTGGATACCAGCGTTTGGTGGTTTACTGTTTGTGATTTCTGATTTTATTATTGGCGTGACAGATATCGGAGGGCGTAAATTGAAGTATGAGCCACTTTGGATTTGGTTTACATATGTAGCTGCTCAAATGTGTATTGTATATGTGGGATTATAAAAAGATACTCTCAAAATAGTGGATAGACTATTTTGAGAGTATCTTTTTTGCTTGTTTAATTTGATCAGTATTACCATTTTGAAATTTCTAATATTATAATTTTATAATTCATAATTTTGTAGAAAAATATCGGTTGTATTATTTATAATAAAAGTAAAAAGATGATGAGATGGTGAAATGATGCAAAAGAAAAAACGTTGGCGTGAATTCTTTGGAACTATTGCAATTGCATGTTTATTGGTGTTTTTGGCGAAAATTTTTGTGTTTTTCCCTACGACTGTAAAAGGAGCATCTATGAGGCCAACGTTGCAAGATGGAGATAAGGTAATTGTTAATAAGTTAGCAAAACAATTTGAAAGCTATGGGAGAGAAGACATTATTGTTGTGAAAACAGATAATTTTTATGTCAAAAGAGTGATTGGATTATCTGGAGATATAATTGAGATGAGAAATGATCAATTATATGTAAATTCTGAAGTGAAAGATGAAGAGTATTTGGATAGTAATAAAAAACAAGCAGAAAAAAAACTTATGAATTTAACAGAGGACTTTGGACCGATTACAGTTCCTAAAAATAAGATTTTTGTTATGGGAGATAATCGCTTAATAAGTAAAGATAGTAGAAATGGTTTAGGTTTTATTGATAGAGAAGATGTGTTAGGAAAGTTAGCAGGCATTTATTATCCGTTTGAACATATGAAAATAATAAAGTAAAAAACCAAGCAAATTTTAGTTTGCTTGGTTTTTTTGTTAAACAGTAGAAGATTCGTTAGATACGAACATATTTTCATGTTTCTTTGTAGTACTTAAAACGAATTTATGTTGTAGCAATTGTAGTTTAAATAACGCCAAAGGATCATGATATGTTTCTGGATTGCTTCTTAGCGTTGCTAATGTTTGCTCGTCTTCCTTTATCTCAAGTTGAGCTGCATCTACATTTTGTTTCAATATATTAAGTGGATCTTTGAAGAACATCATGATATCACGTTCTAATGCACCTTCAAATACTTCAAATTGAAGGAAGAATTGTTTTGAAATTGTGTGAGCAATTTCTGTATAGTCTTCTGTTTCAATATATTGTTTATATTTGTTGGCGAGCATAGATTGGTTTTTTTGCATATTACCAAATAATTTTCCGGCACTTTTTAAGAAAAACTGTGTCGGTGTAAAGCGTAATAAAATATTGATGTTCGTTACTGTAATTCGATTTGTCATTCGTACAACATCTCGATTCCAATCATCTAATAATTTGAAATCGCAAGGAAGTTTCATACGTTCTTCTTTATATAATTTATTAAACGTTTCACTCATTTCATCTAAATAAGCTTGAGCTTGAATAAATTCATTATGTGCTGTTTCAATCCATTCTTGAATAGACCCAGTAAATTTAGGAAGAAGTACCTGTTGTACATGCTTTTGAACTCGTTCATTCATTGCAGCATTTAATTCTTCATGAACTAGTTTGAAATCACTATCTTCTTGAACAAGATCAGAGCAGCTCTGTAATAATTCAGGGATTTGAGAATGTATATCTCGTGTAATTTCTTCTTTCGTTAAAAGATAGGATTCGGTAATAGAGCGAATTTTATCTTTTTCAAGAGCAGTAAGGTTATTAATAAATCCAGTAAGTTTCACTGAGATGTGTTTATTCCAGCGTACGGATTTTACTAATGTATTTTCTAATTCCACACGTTCATTTATGAGATAAGCAATTGTCTTTTGCGTAAACCATATTAGCTTTTCTATACGTTCTTTTTCTATATCGCGTTTTGCAAGATTAGAAAGAATAGATTCTGTTACATCTCCAAGTTGCTGGCTACTCTCTTGCGAAGGAGAGTATGGGAAGAATTGTGCATCTGGAAAATGTACTTTAAGTTTACTAATTAGTTTTTCATTAGTAGTCGTATTATTTGTGTGTGATACGAAGTGAATTTGTAAGTTTGGTACTTGTTCACGTAAATAAATTAACGTATCAATTTCTTGACTATGCAATGGTGAAGAAGAATTTAATACGTATACAAGGCTATCTGCTGCTTGTAAGTATTCAAAGTATGCATTGTTTTTATCCAATTGTTCTTGAATGGATGGTGTAATAAGAAATGTAAACTTATTTTTTCTTAAAAACCTACTTGGTAGCTTAATTTCTATACATTTTTTCTCAAGTTCTGACTGAGCAGATGTAGTCGTTATTTGATGGAATTCATCAAGGTTAGGGATATTTCTTATATCTAACTCGGTAAATTCTGTTATTTCAGTTTGACTAGCGTCTTTAAATAGAATAGGAGTTGTTAAATTTTCAGTTAAGATGTTCTCTCCTAATATTGAATTAACAAATGATGTTTTATCATGGTCACTAGTTCCAGCTATTAGTATTGGTGTGACATTTAAATCACATAGTTCATGGACGAGTAGCGTAAATTGATGACTTAAATCTACATCATTTTTCTCAGCCCATACAGCGATTGTTTCGAATAAATGAGAAACTGTTTCCATATTTACATCTGCTTCAGCTGATGTATTAGAAAGTAAGGATCCAGCACTTTTTACGAGTAATGATTCTAAAGTTGTAGGTGAGACTTCATTCCATGCTAACACTGCTGCAGAGACAACTAGAGAATCTTTTGCTTTCGTTAAACTGAACCAATTTGTTAATAGATTTGGTACAAGTCCGTTTAATTCATGCATAAAATGATTTCCGGTAATTAATGCAAAGTATGTTTCTTGGTAGCGAGTAGAAATTTCATTCCAATCGTCATTATTGTCTGTTTCAATATGCAAGAATAAATGATTAATACTTTGAATCCAAGGAAGGTATAAGGATTCATGTTGATAGCTATTCCAAAGAGCAATAACAAGTTCTTTAAATTGAGCTTGATCAACAGCATATAGAGCTTTTAAAGACTCATAGAAATATTCAGGCTTAATGTTTTTTGTAAATCCTTTGTTTATGTAAGTTATTAACGTATCAAACCAGTGTAAAGATTGTGTTCGGATACCTTCTTGAACAGCTAGTTCGATAGCGTTGTTCCAATCTTCTTGTTTTTCATAGAAAGAACGTGCAATTGCAGTAATATTTGGGTAATCCGGTTGGAATGCAACAGCTTCACTAATCGTCTTAAAAGCGAGTCCTAAACGATCTTGTTCGATATAAAGAGAAAGAAGTTGTAAGGAAACCTCCATCGTAAGAGTCGTATCTTCCGTTTGAATAGATTGATAAATTTCTTCTGCCTTTGGTAAGAATCCTAGTTCAAAATAAGCATCTGCAATATTTTTTGTCGCCCAAAGTGCAAGAGCATTATTTACTTTTTCCCATTTAAATATAGCTGCTTCAAAATCTTTATTTTGATAATAAAATTCACCTTGAGCAAATCGAATATTAGAAATGTTGGAGAATTCATTTTTAGATTCATTTATATATGCTTCACCGAGTACTTCCGATGCAGGAGTAGAAGTTTCTTCTGTTAAAAATGTTTTATAGTAAACTTTTTGAATAAATTGATTTTCAATGGTCATGTTCGTTCCCCCCTGTATAATTTAGAAAAATGATGTTGTATGTAAAAGGGTGTATGTTCTTTTAATAGGTAAAAGTTTCATTATATAGACCAAACTATGTTTTTGCTAGATATATCATTTTTCTTGAGAGTTAAACCGTTGCGAAAAGTAACTTTCCTTTATTGTAACAAAAAAACACGCATATGAATTTTTATTTTTTATCGGGTTATTTGCGGGCAGTAAGAATCTAATCTCAAAATTGGTGAATGTAAGTGAGTTATGTGGGAGTCGGGATGTCTGTAAAAGTAAGATTGGCATAGGTTAATAATTAGTAGAGGATGAACAAAACTCCCACTGAGTAAAGTTTTACTTTATCTCTGTTAAAGGAAAGAATAGAAGTAGAGTTCATTATAAAAACAATGTATAGTGAATATGTATACCATGTTTGCCTTAAAGATAGAAAGGGTACAATGTGGAATAACGACCGTGCATAGGATGTGTCTTCCGAATGGAACAACATATTGGCGAGTTAATCGCGCATTATGGCTATTTTGGAATTGTTATAGCTTTGGCTGGTGGGATTGTCGGATTACCGATACCAGACGAGTTTTTATTGACCTTTGTTGGTTATAATGTTTCAAAAGGAGTTATGTCAGGAACTGCTGCTTTTTTAAGTGGGATGGCTGGTGCGATGTTAGGGATCACGTTAAGCTACATATTAGGTTTAAAACTTGGGCTCCCTGTTTTAAAGAAATATGGGCCGAAAATTAGAATTAAAGAACATCACATTGAAAAAACACATATTTTATTTGAAAAATATGGGCCATTTCTTTTAATGATTGGTTATTTTATACCGGGAGTACGTCATTTAACGGCATATTTTGCTGGGGTATCAAATTTGACACTTTGGCGTTTTTGTTTGTACGCTTACGGTGGTGCGCTCATTTGGATAAGTGTTTTTATTGGGCTTGGCTGGAAGTTAGGCGAGAAGTGGCGCTTCGTTGAGTATAGTTTACATCATTATGGAATATGGATTTTATTAATTTCAGCAGTTGTTACATGTGTTGTATGGTTGTACATAAAGAAAAAGAAAAACCGCTAATAGCGGTTTTTTTAGCTGAAAGCAATAAATAATACACCAGCTGTAATAAAGACTACACCAACACCGGTCATAAAGTTTAACTTTTCACCGAGGATAATCATAGCGAGAATGATAGAAAATACGACGCTTAATTTATCGACAGGAGCTACTTGTGAAACCTTTCCTGTTTTGAGGGCAAGAAAATAAAATAGCCATGACGAAGCACCTGCAACCCCACTTAATGTGATAAATAGCAGTGCTTTTTTATTTAGCAGTACGTCGCCGATATTTTGAAATTTACCTTGTATGATAATAACGCCTATCATAAATAATGCCATAATAATAGATCGAATTGTTGTTGCAACGTTTGCATCGATGCCGTCTAAACCAAACTTTCCAAAAATCGATACAAGGGCAGCAGCAATTGCTGATAATAGTGCAAATAAGAGCCACGAACTCATAGTAAAATTCCTCCAATCTTACAGTATTATACATGAAAATGATTCTCATGTATAAAGTTGAAGCAATTGAGCTTTATAGAAAGCGCGACTTCAACTTAACTTCTTGCTCCACCTGAATTTTAAGGTGGGAGTTTTACTGCCTGTAAATAGTGGGCTAAATAACGAAATAATCCCCACCTTATATTTTTAATAAGGTGGGGATTATTATACTACTCTGCAATTTCCTCATATAAAAAGTACGTTACATTATAAATATGTTCTACTTCATCGTCTGTCATAAACAGTAATTCGTCACGCTCAATCCCTTTTTTCTTTTCAATAAACTCAATCATATTTTTGCGTTCTTCTCTCTTCATCAATTTTATTTCTCCTCTCAATCTGTTTTAATACAGTTTATTTAAGTTACTTCTATTATATAACAGAATCTTTGGAAAGTTCCACCTATTTTATTATTTTTTTTAAAAGAACTTTTCGACAAAACAAGCCCACCTAAGGGGGGGCTTGTTTTATTTTATAGTCGTAAAAACTCAGGCTCCGTCGTACCCGCACCATCAATGTAATAAATTGTGTCGGGATTGATTTTGATCAATACGTAATTAGGGTCTTCAGGACCGAGTAACCAACGTTTTAAGCTATTATTCCAAAACTTGTTTTTTAATGTTGAGTCTTCCTCGATTGAAGCTAACCCTTCAACTTCAATATAATCTTCATCTAATTTTTTTCCTTCTCGTCCGAGTAGTACATGGACATTAGGATTTTGTTCAATATCTGTTATCTTTTTTGATTGTCGATCTGTTGCAACATATAGTACAAAATCTTCATGGAAAAACATCATAAAGGCGCTATGAGGTTTCTCATTTCGTACTGTAGATAATACACCAGTACGTTGACCTTGAATAATAGTTGCGATTTTTTCTTTTAAGTGCATAATTTTAACCCCTTTTCACAATTTATAATTCTGTCTGTTTAAACAAGATAATTTAAATATCTTTCATACTGTTTTCTTCAATCCGATTTTTTAAACGTAATTGTGATGAAATCGGACAAGTTAGGAGAAGAATAATAATAATATTGAGGAGAAATACATACGATGGAAGGATGAAAAGCATGTTTAATAAAATATTTCTTATAGTAGCGCTTATAGGTGTACCACTATCTGTACTTGGAAAAACACTTCATTGGCCAGAAACAATTATGTTCGCTGTGTATTGTATTACGATTATCGCATTAGCTGGTTTTATGGGGAGAGCAACAGAGAGTCTAGCAATTGTTTCTGGTCCTAGAATAGGCGGATTATTAAATGCTACTTTCGGTAATGCTGTTGAACTTATCATTTCAATTTTTGCACTTCAAGCAGGGTTAATTGAAGTGGTGTTAGCTTCTTTAACCGGTTCTGTACTTGGAAATTTATTATTGGTAGGAGGGTTATCTTTCTTTGTTGGAGGTCTTAAATACAAAAGACAAAGTTTTAATGTATATGATGCAAGGCATAATTCAGCTTTATTAATATTTGCTGTTGTTGTGGCCTTTGTTATTCCAGAGATCTTTTCAATGAAGATGGACGCTGGCAAGACGTATCAATTAAGTATAGGTGTTTCTATTATTATGATTATCATGTACCTTGCTGCATTACTATTTAAGTTAGTTACGCACCGTGGTGTATATCAACATAAAAGTGACGAAGTAGCGCATGAAGAAGAGCCAGAGTGGTCAAAAGGGAAGGCGCTCCTTATTTTAGCGATAGCAACACTGGCAGTAGCTTATGTGTCAGAGGCACTCGTACATACTTTTGAAACTGTTGCAAAGTCATTTGGTTGGTCAGAGTTATTTATAGGGGTTATTATCGTTGCAATTGTTGGGAATGCAGCGGAACATGCGTCTGCAATTATTATGGCTTATAAAAATAAAGTAAATATTGCAGTCGAAATTGCAATAGGCTCTACATTACAAATCGCCATGTTTGTTGCTCCTGTATTAGTATTGCTATCTATGTTCTTCGCGCAAAGGATGCCTTTAGTATTTACCATACCAGAACTTGTGTCTATGATTACAGCCGTTTTCTTAACGATTGCGATTTCCAATGATGGAGATACAAACTGGTTTGAAGGTGGCACTTTACTAGCGGCGTATGTCATTATGGGAATTGGTTTTTATTTATTATGAAAAATAGGCATAACAATTGCGCTCAGAGAAAACAATAAACGAAGTAGTATATATACCTACATAGGAAGGAGCCAGACAGGTGAAACGAGTATACAGCATATGTCTTTCAACTATGGTCTCGTTTATTTTATTATTTCCTAACATGAGTTTTGCAAAGACAACAGTAGGAACAAAAATGCCTTCATCTGTTTTAAATATTTCAAAAGACAATACATTTCCAAATGATGCGCAAGATTTGCCACGTTTACAACCAAGTAAATTTGCTCAAGAGCTATTGAAAACGGCTAATATTAAAATTGAAAATCCAGACTTAATTCGGATGTTTAATGAAACGACAATTTCAAATGCTCCGCTTGCAGTAGGGTATCGGGCAAAAATTTATTTAGGTCAATGGGCTTTACATTATGAATCAGTAGACACATCGATTAATTGGGAATATAAACAAGTGAATCGAAATGTGTATGATAATCGCGGAGGAGACCGTTTGTATCCACTTCGCTATAAGCAAGAAACACAAAAGACGGTTGAAGGCGATTTAACAGCAGATATGAAAGATGCTGCAGATGTGAAAAAAATGATGCTTCTCAAAGCGCTTGAAAAAGTACAATTGCCCCTTTCGTTTAAAACAACTATTGGTTATGGTACTGGACATGAGCGTGTGTATAATATTAGTCCGAGTCAACTCGGATATTTATACGCTTATACACCAGCAGTAAATGAAAAGGGAAAAGTAACATTTGGAGAAGTGTATCTTGTATTAAAGGGAAATCAAAAAAGACTTGTTGTGAAAAATATTACTTCTCAAGGAATTGGAGCGGCAATTCCAATTCATGATCATTTGTTTTTTAAATTTATTTCTTCTTCTCACTCGCAATAACAAAAAAAACGTCAGCTTATAAGCTGACGTTTTTTTTATAATGTAATGTTTGCTGTTTTTGATAAGAAATCTTCTGTCGGATAGTAGCTGTTTTTTACAAGAACATTTGGTCCAAGACATTTTACTGCAGGACAGTGACAGCTTAATGATTTTGCTGTTTTTGAAGCGCTCCATTTTTCATACGCTTCTTGTAATGTGTTTGTTTGTATGTTTCCTAGAAGTGGAACATCACCAAAATCAGTAACGATAATATTACCATCAAAAATATTTACATTTAAGCGTGAACGACCATCTGGATCGTTACGAACAGTTACATTTTTGCTCTCTTGCAATTTTTTAAATGTAGCTATGTCTTTTTCGTCATCGCTACAAGCATAGAAAGGTAAAGTTCCAAATAGCATCCATACATTTTCATCGCGAATTTCTAGTAAATGTTCAATCGCATCACGAATTTCAGCTTTTGTTAAAATCTCTAGATTACTCGCGAAGTCACTTGGATACATTGGATGAACTTCATGACGTTTACAGCCCATCTCTTCGACGATTTGGCGGTGAATATGTTCAATATGTGGTAGAGTTCTTTTGTTTAGCATTGTTTCGGCCGATACAAGTACACCTGCATCTGATAGAGCCTTACTATTTGTAATCATTCTTTCGAATAATTTTGCACGTTGTTCGTAAGTAGGCTTACGCTCCATCATTGCAAATCCGCCTTCAACGAAGTCATCAATTGTTCCCCAGTTATGAGAGATATGCAATACGTCTAAATAAGGAATAATCTGTTCGTAACGTGCTAAATCTATAGTTAAGTTAGAGTTGATTTGAGTGCGAACGCCTCGTTCATGGGCATATTTTAAGAGTGGTGTTACATAGTTGTCGACGGATTTTTTTGAAAGCATAGGTTCGCCGCCAGTAATACTTAAAGAACGTAAATGAGGAATCTCATCTAATCGTTTTAATAAAAGATCCATCGGAAGCGGATTTGGGTCTTTCGGCTGTAACGTGTAACCAACAGCGCAATGCTCACAGCGCATGTTGCATAACGTCGTCGTTGTAAATTCAACATTTGTTAATAGTAGTTTGCCGTACTCTTCAAGGTCCATATACGCTTCCCATGGATCGTAAGAAGGAGTAATCGGCTTCATTTTTTGTGATATCGTCATATGAAATACTCCTTTGACTATTGAAATAACAATTTGTCCATTCTCTATAATAGAAGAATATGTGCTTTTTATAAAGTGAAACTTTTTAGCATGGAAAGAGAGAGGGCTTACATTATAGTGGATGACTGTGACAAAATTGATGAAATTTCATGCCCATAGCAATCGTTTTTGCGGTATAATAAAAGCAACTCGAATTAAAAGGAGAGTGCCTTCATGGGAAAAGCAATTCAAGATAAAGATACACAATTAGTATATTTAAAAGAACGTTTAAATATGTTCATTGAAGTAATTGATACAATTGAACCTGAAGAAGTAGAATTAGAAGATGTAGATCGTCTTCTTGCAATGTTAGATGAATTAGAATTAAAATGTGAGCAATTTAAAAAAGACGAATAATATATTAAAAAGGCTACCAATTCCAATTTGGTAGCCTTTTTCTGTTCGGGTAATAGAAGGACGATAGAAAAAGAGGTATAATCAAGTTGTGAAAAATTTCATTTATGCTCTAATAGCGTGAAACAAATAAATAGCTAAAGAGCATAACAATTGAATTTTCAGCTCATAACGTTTTGGTAGCGTTCACAATTGAGGGGGAAGTAACAATGGAAAAGCTTCAAGAAAGCATGTATCAACTAATTGTTGAAACGTCAACGAACTTACCGAAAGATGTTCGTCGTGCGATTCAACAAGCGAAAGAGCGAGAAAATGCAGGGACTCGTTCTGCGATGGCACTTGGCACAATTACAAATAATATTAAAATGGCTGATGATAACATCTCGCCGATTTGCCAAGATACAGGGATGCCAACGTTTAAAATTTATACACCAGTTGGTGTGAATCAATTAAAGTTGAAGGAAGCTATCTATAATGCGCTTGAGCGGGCGACAAAAGATGGTAAACTTCGTCCCAATTCTGTTGATTCTCTTTTTGGAGATAATAGTGGAAATAATTTAGGACCAGGTACACCGGTGATTAAGTTTGAACAATGGGAAAAAGATTATATTGATGCACGTTTAATCCTAAAAGGTGGTGGCTGTGAGAATAAAAATATTCAATATAGCTTACCGTGTGAACTAGAAGGGCTTGGACGAGCTGGCCGTGATTTAGAAGGGATTCGTAAATGCCTTCTTCATGCAGTATATCAAGCACAAGGGCAAGGATGTAGCGCTGGTGTAATTGGTGTTGGTATCGGGGGAGACCGCACATCAGGTTATGAATTAGCAAAAAATCAATTATTCCGTACATTAGATGATGTCAATCCAGTACCAGAGTTACAACATCTTGAAGAGTACGTATTAGAAAATGCGAATAAGCTTGGCATTGGTACGATGGGATTTGGCGGAGAAACAACTTTACTTGGTTGTAAAATTGGCGTCTATAATCGTTTGCCAGCTAGTTTCTATGTATCTGTTGCGTATAATTGCTGGGCATATCGTCGCCTTGGTGTGAAAATCCATCCTGAAACAGGAGACATTATAGATTGGCTATATCAAGAAGGTGAAGATACACTTCAGCATGAAGTACAAGAAAAAACAGAGCAACGTGAGATTGTATTACAAGCACCAATTACAGAAGAGCAAATTCGTGAACTTCGCGTTGGTGATGTTGTAACAATTAATGGCATGATGTATACAGGTCGTGACGCAATCCATAAGCATTTAATGGATAATGATTGTCCAGTAGATTTAAATGGACAAATTATTTACCACTGTGGTCCAGTTGTTGTGAAAGATGAAAATGACAATTGGCAAATTAAAGCGGCAGGTCCAACGACAAGTATTCGTGAAGAACCGTACCAAGGCGATATTATGAAGAAATTCGGTATTCGCGCTGTCATTGGAAAAGGCGGTATGGGTGCGAAAACATTAGCGGCTTTAGAAGAACACGGCGGTGTATATTTAAACGCAATCGGTGGTGCAGCGCAATATTATGCTGAATGTATTAAAGAAGTGAAAGATGTTGATTTCTTACAATTTGGTATTCCAGAAGCAATGTGGCATTTACGTATCGACGGGTTTAAAGCAGTTGTAACGATGGACTCTCATGGTAATAGCTTACATGCAGATGTTGATAAAACATCACTTGAAAAATTAGCTAGCTTTAAAGAGCCAGTATTTAAGTAAATAAAAAATGCATCTCGAATGATTCGAGATGCATTTTTTTGGTATATATAGAAAAACATGTTCAGCATGAAAGAATGCGTAGCAACAGAAACTACAAGTACGATTATATATGGAAAGGAGACTATTTATGAAATATAAATGGTTATATATCGGTCTCATTTTTTCAATTATGATGGCACTTGTTCCAGTTTCAGCACTGGCTTATACAAATACTCCACATAACTGGGGAATCCCGCGTCCTAAAAATGAAACAGTACCAGATGCAGGAAAGTTATATACAGATTTATTACAAAAAAATGGCGGGTTTTATTTAGGAGATACGAAGAAAAAAGATATTTATTTAACATTTGATAATGGATATGAGAATGGATACACAGGGAAAATATTAGATGTATTAAAAGAGAAAAAAGTACCAGCAACTTTCTTTGTAACGGGGCATTACATTAAAACGCAAAAAGATTTATTGTTAAGAATGAAGGATGAAGGACATATTATTGGAAACCATTCTTGGAGTCATCCTGATTTTACAGCGGTAAATGATGAGAAACTTCGTGAAGAATTAACGAGTGTAACGGAAGAAATTAAAAAAGTAACTGGGCAAAAAGAAGTGAAATATGTACGTCCTCCGCGCGGTGTATTTAGTGAAAGAACGTTAGCTCTTACGAAAGAAATGGGCTATTATAATGTATTTTGGTCACTTGCATTTTTGGATTGGAAAGTGGATCAGCAAAGAGGATGGCAATATGCGCATAATAATGTAATGACGATGATTCATCCAGGATCTATTTTATTACTTCATGCAATATCAAAAGATAATGCAGAAGCACTTGCGAAAATCATTGATGATTTGCGCGAGAAAGGGTATCATTTTAAAAGTCTAGATGACTTAGTAAAAGGCAATCAACCGTAAGCATGTATGCTTACGGTTTTCTCATGCTATAATGATGTGTAAAAAGGATGGGGAAACGTATGTGGAGCGAACATGTTACGTTAGAGTATCCGTATCATTTTGAAGAAGTATTAAAACGTTTATCTTTTGATCCTCTTAACGTCATTCAATTAGATGAGAAAGTTATTTATATCCCGCTTTGTATAGACGAGGAACAGGTTGTTGTTCGCTTACAAGGGATTGGTACTGTTCAAAATCCACAGTTTTGGATTTCTAGTCAGACAGGAGATCCAGAGAAAGTCATGAAACGAATGAGGGCCATTTTTCATTGGAATGAACCGTTTCAAGATATACAAAATCATTTTTTAAACACATCATTACGTCCACTATTTGAAACATATGCTTATACTCCAATTATTTTAGAATTTGATTATTTTGCTTGTCTGCTTCGCTGTATCATTCACCAACAAATAAATTTGAAATTTGCTACTGTGTTAACAGAACAATTTGTGAAACGGTATGGAACAGAGAAGAACGGTGTATTCTTTTTCCCCACTCCGGAAATAGTAGCAAATATTTCAATAGAAGAATTGAGAGAGCAGAAGTTTAGTCAGCGAAAGGCTGAATATATAGTAGGATTAGGTCGAAGTATTGTCAGTGGTACATTAAATTTAGCGAGTATAGAAAATGGGACGGAAGAAGACATTTCAGCACAATTGTTGCCAATTAGGGGAATTGGTGCATGGACAGTGCAAAACTTTTTAATGTTTGGGCTTGGACGGAAAAATATGTTCCCGAAAGCGGACATTGGGATTCAGCGTGCAGTGCAAGGTATATTTCAATTAGATGATAAACCTGATGATGCATTTTTAGAAAAAGTGAAACAAGAGTGTGAACCATACTGCAGTTATGCAGCGTTATATTTATGGAAAAGTATAGAGTAGAGGTGTAATAATGATACAAAAGCAACATGAGAGTAAGTTGGAAGTTGGTCAAACGTTTCCTGTGACAATTAAACGTCTTGGGATTAACGGAGAAGGCGTTGGTTATTTTAAGAGACAAGTTGTTTTTATTCCAGGGGCATTACCAGGAGAAGAAGTTGTTGCAGAAACAACGAAAATTCAGCGTGGCTTCGCTGAAGCGAAAGTGAAAAAAGTTCGTAAAGCTTCACCGCATCGTGTGAAAGCACCGTGTCCAGTATATGAGGAGTGTGGTGGTTGTCAGCTGCAACATTTAGATTATAAAGAACAATTGAATCAAAAGCGTGATATCGTTGTACAAGCATTTGAGAAGTACATGAAAAATAGTATGGAAGAGAAAATTCGCCCAACGCTTGGCATGGAAAATCCATGGCATTATCGTAATAAGAGTCAATTACAAGTGGGGCGTAAAGACGAAAAGGTTATTACAGGGCTATATAAACAAAACTCACATCAGTTAATTGATATCGCTCACTGTATGATTCAACATAAAGCAACGAATGAAGCGACAAAAGTTGTAAGACGTATTTTAGAAAAATTAAATGTTTCTATTTACAATGAGAAAAAACAAAAAGGTTTAGTACGCACAATTGTAACACGTACTGCAGTTCAAACAGGGGAAGTACAAGTTACACTTATTACAACAAAAGAAGAATTACCAAATAAAGAACAATTTATTGCAGAAGTACAAAAACAGATGCCAGCGGTTAAATCAATTATGCAAAATGTAAACTGGCGTAAAACATCTGTTATTTTTGGCGACAAAACATTTAAATTAGCTGGAAAAGAAGTCATTCAAGAAACACTTGGCGATTTATCATTTGAATTATCAGCACGTGCATTCTTCCAGTTGAATCCAGAGCAAACAGTTATTTTGTATAATGAAGCGAAAAAAGCAGCTGCGTTAACAGGAAACGAGAAGATTGTGGATGCGTACTGTGGTGTTGGTACAATCGGTCTTTGGCTTGCAAATGATGCAGCGGAAGTACGTGGTATGGATGTAATTCCAGAAGCAATTGCAGATGCAAGAAAAAATGCAAAGCGTCACGGATTTACAAATACGAAATATGAAGCAGGTAAAGCTGAACAATGGTTACCGAAATGGGTAAAAGAAGGATGGCGTCCAGATGTAATTGTTGTCGACCCACCACGTACAGGTTGCGATGATAAATTACTGGAAACAATTTTAAAAGTGAAGCCGAAACAAGTTGTGTACGTGTCTTGTAATCCTTCTTCATTAGCACGTGATGTACAGGCATTAATGAAGAGCTATGAAGTGGAGTATGTGCAACCAGTTGATATGTTCCCGCATACAGCTCACGTAGAAAATGTAGTGAAGCTTGTTAGAAAGTAAAGTTTATTAATATTCCCTCATGGTATGAGGGAATATTTTCTATGAAGGAGAATATTATGCATAATTATAAATTAACGATTCAGTACGACGGCGCACGTTTTAAAGGATGGCAACGTCTCGGTAATAACGATAATACAATTCAAGGAAAAATCGAAAGTGTCATATCTGAAATGGTCGGAAAAGAAATTGAAATTATCGGTTGTAGTAGAACAGACGCTGGTGTACATGCTTTGAATCAAGTTGCTAACTTTCAAAGTGATGAGAAGTTAGTGGAACATAAAGTGAAAAAATATTTAAATCAATATTTACCTAACGATATTAGCATTACGAATGTGGAAGAAGTACATGATCGTTTCCATGCTCGTTACAATTCTAAAGCAAAAACATACCTGTATAAAATTTGGAATGAAGAGCATACAAATCCATTTATGCGTAAATACAGCATGCATGTGAATAAAAAATTAAATGTGAAAAGCATGAAAGCAGCTGCAAAACATTTAGTTGGTTCACATGACTTTACTGCTTTTTCAAATGCGAAATCAAAGAAAAAATCCATGGTTCGAGAAGTATATACACTTGATGTGATGGAAGAGGCAGGGTTTGTACAAATTAGAGTAAGTGGTAACGGCTTCCTTCATAATATGGTAAGAAAAATTGTCGGGGCATTAATTGAAGTTGGATTAGGACAATTAGATGCTGAAGCAATTCCAAACATTTTAGAGGAAAAGCAGCGCAATCAAATTAATTGTCTTGCTGAGGCAAGTGGGTTGTATTTAGAGAATGTTGAGTTTTAATGGCAAATAAAAAAATCGGGCTAAGTAGCTCGATTTTTTTAGTATTAAGAAGATTTTTCGTTTTTTATACGTATCTTCAAATTCCAAAAAGCAGCAAGCATAATAGCTGCAAAGGAGCCAAAAATTGTTCCTAATAGCTTTGCATAAGGAGAGCTGCTTACATCGGCATTAATGAATAACATCATACAGAGCATGGCAGGGAAAAAGTATAAGTATTGTAATAACTTTAATTTTTTATCATTACTCATATATATAGCCCCTTTCTAGCATGTTATATGTTTATTATAACATATTTTACCAATTTATTTTTACACTTGGAGACATGTTTATTTCATATGTGTAAATGCAGTTTTTTAATTCGATATTGTAAGTTTTGCCTACTTAATCCTAAAAATTTTGCAGCTTGTGAGATGTTGCCATGATTCTCTTTAAGAATTTGGTTAATGTAGTTCTTTTCCATTTTTTCTATTGTGTGTTTTAAAGTTTTAGGTGCATCAGTATTGTGAGTAGTTAGTGCATGTTGCATATTGAATTCTGTTTTTATTCGTTCGCGAAAGCGAGTAGGAAGATGAAACGCTGTAATGATGGTTTCATCTTCTATCAAGTTCATGGAACCTTCAATTATATGTTCCAACTCCCGTACGTTTCCAGGCCAATCGTATGCATAGAAAAATTCTCTTACATTTACATCTACATCGGTTACGTTGAGCCCGAATTGAGTATTATATTTTTCAATAAAGTGCTGAACAAGAGCTGGAATATCTTCTTTTCTTTCACGTAAAGGCGGAAGACATAAAGTAACGACGCTTAATCGGTAATATAAGTCTTCTCTTAATCGATTATGTGCGATGGCTTCAAAGGGATCTTCATTGATAGTTGCTATAATGCGAACATCAATTTCTTTTTCGTGTGTACCTCCGATTCTTCGTATTGTTTTTTCTTGTATAGCCCGCAGCAACTTAGCTTGAAGTATTGGGCTTAATGAATTGATTTCATCTAATAACAAAGTTCCTCCGTTTGCTTCTTCGAATAAGCCTGATTTATCTATTGCTCCTGTAAAGGCACCTCGATTTGTGCCAAATAGTAGGCTTTCCATTAAGGTATCAGGTATAGCGGCACAGTTTTGTGAAATAAAGGGTTTTGTTGAACGCTGACTTTCATTATGGATGCTTTGTGCAAATAGTTCTTTACCAGTGCCTGTTTCTCCTACTAGAAGTATGGAGGAAGATGTACGAATTACTCTTTTTCCTTCTGTAATGATTGATTGAATGGCTTCAGAATCACCAATTATGTGATCAAAGGTAAATTTAGTGCTTTGTTTTCGAGAAGGACCTATTTTTATCGTTTGCTTTAAGTTACTAATTTCTTTTGATATTTCAATAGCGCCTTTAATTTTTCCATTTTCTATTATAGGGAAAGTATCGTTAATCGTTGTAATTTCTTGTCCTTTATTGTTAAAATACGTTTGTTTTATATTTTTCTTTGTTTTTCCAAATTTTAATGCCTCTATAAGAGTACTATTTTTATTTTCCTCAAATGCGAATACTTCTAAAGGACTTTTATATAGCACATCTGAGCGCTCCATTGATTCAATTTCCATCATTTTGCGGTTATAGATAATCGTCTTACTTTCCTCATTAATAATATGAATTCCGATGTCGAGTTCATTGAGTAAAGTTTCATATAGCATATTCATTTCAATGATCTGTTTTAAATTAATTTCTTCTGTACGCATAGATTATCTTCTCCTCATTCCACCCTATGAAGACTGACTTTTTATAATTTTATTAAAATTCTTATAAAATCGCAAAAATTTTTTGCTATTTTCCTTTTAAAATCTCTGAAATGATAGAAAAATTTTGCGGTTATGAAGTTTTTTTTTTGAGAAACCTTCATTTTAAATAGGAATTGGAGATTGGTACGCATTTTGCATAAATAATAATTGATATATCTAAAGGAGGGATATGCAACGTTTCAGTACCAACTAATAAGAAGGAGGAGTGTATAAAGTGAAGACGGTTATAGAATGCGTGTATAGTCCTTGTTACGGGAAAGTAGAGAAGTTATTTGTTACGGAAAGTTCTTACGTATATGAGTGGGAGAAATTAGCATTAATTGAAACAATAGATAAACAGAAAGTAGAAATTAAGATAGGGATCAGTGGTTATATTGAATCATTAGAAGTAGTAGAAGGACAAGCTATTGCTGATCAAAAGTTATTAATAACAGTAAGGGATGACCTTTTAGTAACAGGCAGTGATTAATGTAAGTGACGTGTATTTTTGCTCTTTTAAATCATTATTTTTACGGTGAATAATTTTAAAAACGCTTACATTAAATGGGTTTACAAAGTGAAAAGGGGGGATTTATATGATGAATCAAAATCAAGGATTAAAAAGAGAATTGAAAAGCAGGCACATATTTATGATTGCACTTGGAGGCGTTATTGGTACCGGTCTTTTTTTAGGATCTGGGTATACAATTCATGAAGCTGGGCCTGGAGGAGCGATTGTAGCATATCTTGTTGGAGGATTTGTTATGTATTTAACGATGCTCTGTCTTGGAGAGTTAGCTGTTGCAATGCCTGACGCAGGATCTTATCAAACGTATGCTACGAAGCATATTTCCCCTGCAGCGGGTTATGTAGTTGGATGGATGTCATGGTTAAACTGGTCAGCTACGATAGGGATTGAACTAATTGCAGTTAGTATTTTAATGAAGCGATGGTTTCCAGATGTACCTTCATGGATTTGGTGCGTAGTGTTTGCGTTACTCCTCTTTGCTATTAATGCGTTATCTTCAAGAAGTTTTGCGGAAGTTGAATTTTGGTTTGCAAGTATTAAAGTAATTACGATCATTGCATTTATTATTTTGGGCGGGGCAGCAATGTTTGGTTTTCTAGATATGAGAGGAAATGAACCAGCACCGATGTTCTCTAGTTTTACTGATTATGGTGGATTGTTCCCAAATGGATTATCAGCTATTTTAATTACGATGATTGCAGTTAATTTTTCTTTCCAAGGAACGGAACTAGTCGGTATTGCAGCAGGTGAGAGTGAAAATCCAGAGAAAACAATCCCGAAGGCAATTAACAATACAGTTTGGCGTATACTTGTTTTCTTTGTACTATCTATTTTTATTCTTGCTGGACTATTCCCTTGGCAACAAGCAGGAGTAATAGAAAGTCCATTTGTAGTTGTATTTGATAAAATTGGTATTCCTTATGCAGCAGATATTATAAATTTTGTTATCATTACAGCGGTTCTATCCGTTGCGAATTCAGGATTATATGCAACTTCTCGTATGCTATGGTCTATGTCTAATCAAGGAATGATTAGTCCGATTTTTGGTAAGTTATCTAAAAACGGTGTTCCTATTTATGCATTGATTGTAAGTACAATTGTAGGTTGCCTTTCATTACTATCAGGTATTTATGCGGAAGATACAGTTTATTTATGGCTACTTTCTATTGCTGGGTTCGGGGCGATATTAGTTTGGGCATCTATTGCTCTATCTAACTTATTAGCTAGGAGGTCATACATAAAGCAGGGCGGGGATGTGAAAGAATTGAAATTTAAAACACCTCTGTATCCATTCGTACCACTGCTTGCACTAGTATTAAATGTAACAGTAATTATTGGTATGGCCTTTATTCCAGAGCAAAGAATGGCATTGTATTGCGGAATTCCATTTATGATTGTTTGTTTACTGTTTTACCGTGCGACAAGAAATAAGGCACGTAAAGTAGAACATATTGAAAAGACAAATACGACGGAAGTAGAGAGCTTCTAATATGAATTAATTTGGAGACTGTAAGATTTGTAAACAGTCTCTTTTTTTGTGAAAATAAAGTTGGAAACATACTACGTATGTAAAGGGGAATTAGCGATGAATAAAAAAGTTTCACAGCTATTAGAGCAGATTGATTTACGAAAAGATGAGTTACTAGAGCTTACAAAGAATTTAATTCGTTTTGAAACACCAGCACCGCCGGCGAGAAATACAAATGAGGCACAACAATTTGTTGCAGAGTTTCTAAGAGAACAAAATTTTAGTGTTGATAAATGGGATGTATATCCTAATGATCCGAACGTTGTTGGTGTGAAAAAAGGGGCAAAAAGTGACTCATATAAAAGTCTTATTATTAATGGACATATGGATGTAGCTGAAGTATCGGCAGATGAGGCGTGGGAAACAAATCCGTTTGAGCCATTTATAAAAGATGGTTGGTTAGTTGGACGTGGTGCAGCTGATATGAAAGGGGGACTAGCTGGAGCGCTATTTGCTATTCAGCTATTACAAGAAGCTGGTATTGAATTACCTGGAGATTTAATCTTTCAATCCGTAATTGGAGAAGAAGTTGGAGAAGCTGGTACACTTCAATGCTGCAAAAGAGGTTATGATGCTGATTTTGCAGTCGTAGTGGATACGAGTAATTTACATATGCAAGGACAGGGCGGCGTAATTACTGGCTGGATTACTGTGAAAAGCCCTCAAACGTTTCATGATGCAACGCGTAGGCAAATGATTCATGCTGGAGGACGTTTATTTGGAGCGAGTGCAATTGAAAAAATGATGAAAATTGTGCAAAGTTTACAAGAATTAGAGCGTCATTGGGCAGTTATGAAAACATATGAAGGCTATCCGTCTGGAACAACAACAATTAATCCAGCTGTTATTGAGGGTGGAAGACATGCAGCTTTTATTGCGGATGAGTGCCGGTTATGGATAACAGTGCACTTTTATCCGAATGAAACACATGAACAAATAATAAAAGAAATTGAAGAGTATATCGGTAAAGTAGCAGCTGCCGATCCATGGCTAAGTGAAAATCCACCACAATTTAAGTGGGGCGGAGAATCAATGATTGTGGATCGTGGCGAAATTTTCCCTTCTTTAGAAATAGATAGTGAACATACAGCTGTAAAAACGCTTAGCTCAGTACATGAATCAATTCTTTCTAAAAACGCAATTTTAGATATGTCTGCAACGGTAACGGATGGTGGTTGGTTTAGTGAATTTCATATTCCGGCTGTTATTTACGGACCAGGCACATTAGAGGAAGCTCATTCAATAAATGAGAAAGTAGAAGTAGAGCAGTTAATTGAATTTACAAAAGTAATAACAGCATTTATATATGAATGGTGTCATATGAAAAAATAGATTAGTATGTTGAAATCGTACAGGTATGTATACTTGTACGATTTTTTAGTGAACTATTTCAGAGTTAAATAGAAACAACTGAAATAGTTCTTTATTTTTCTATGTCTTTCGTTTTAGTTCCATTAATTTCTCTTTTGCTAATTCAACAGCAATCGCATCATCTAAATAGCCAATTGGAAAGAGATAGTCGGGAATAATATCTGTCGATAAAATGAAATACAGTAATGCGCCACCAAGAACTGCACGCTCTTCTTTTGGAATCGTTTCATTGCAAAATTGTTGATACATATCTGTTAATTGTTCAATGAAAGGGCCAGCACTATCAATTTGTTCTAACTTGCTCGCGAAACTTTCATGAATGCGCTTTTCACCTTCTGTTGTTTGAGCATATCGTTCATAGTTTTCAAGTTCTTGTTTTACGCGGGTTGTTGTGTAGTCGAAATCGAATAAGTTAGAGGATTGCAGAGTTTGCTGAATTGTATCAAGAGATGTGTACATATCCGTCTTTTCTTTATTAATGTGAGGAGAATCAGGATACATTTCATCAAATAACAATTGGGGTGGAACTTGCAGACATTCTGCGAATTTTTGTAGGTGTTTTTGTTTTGGCGGTTGTTTACCATTCATAATTCTTGAGATTGTTGCGGGATCAATATTTGTAAGCATTCCGAGTTGGCGCATAGATAAGGCACGTTCTTTTAAAAGTTTTTTTATTAATCTACTAAGCCGCTCATTTGGATTTTCTTTAGGCATAGCGAAGGCACTCCTTTTTATTGTTGAAAAAATGTTGAGCATTTATTACATGTATATGAAACAGACAGGCACAGTTGCTCAACATTTTCATAAGATGCATGGAAAAGTGAGGAAAAGGGGTGGCTATTTATGAGTACGGCAGGTCTATTTTCAATTTTTTTAATCGGGATTGCTTCTAATTTAGATAATGCAGGTGTTGGGATTGCATATGGCATTCGTAAAATTAGAATTTCGTGGTTCAACAATTTTATCATCGCATTTTTTGGGTTTTTATTTACTTTATTAGCTGGATTTTTTGGGAACTGGATCGCGTTATTTATTTCAGAGTTTACAGCAAACCTGATTGGAGCAATCGTTTTAGGGATAATCGGGGTGTTTATTTTGTGCCAGCCTTTCTTGGGGCAAAGAAATACCGTAGGCTCTAAAGATGGTAATGTACTTATGGGAATTTTACGTGATCCAGAAAAAGCAGATTTTGATGGTTCTAAAACAATTAGTTTTTCAGAAGCAATTGTATTAGGGATTGCGTTGTCTATTAATAATATTGCAGGTGGATTTGATGCTGGGATAACAAATTTGAACCTTTGGCTTACAGCAACTATTTCAGGGGTGTTTAGTTTTATTTGTATTAGTGGCTTTGCGTATGTAGGGAAACGATTTTTAGCAGAATACTTAGGAAAGTGGGCGACAGTTATCGCAGGAGTGTTATTAATTCTTATTGGGATTGATCAGTTGTTGTAAGGAGAGTAGAAAACAAGGTTCGAGTATTTCCTTGGAAATACAGCAAGGGATTGCATATATCGACGTACTTTTCTCCATACTAATACGGATTTCTTTTAAGAAAGGGGGATTTGTATGGGACGCGGGAAAGCATTTGATCATAAGAAAAAAGGGCATGATCATCAACCACCTAAAGGTGCGTTCATTCATAAAGATGTAAATGAACATACTTTGGAAGAGGAAGAGCTACCAGTAAATATTGAGGCGTATAAAAATAGTTTAAAAAAACATTAAAAGCACCTACATAGGTGCTTTTTTACCGTATATCTTCAATTAATTGTTCCGATTCTTCATGCATACTGTACTCACTTAATACTTGAATGCAAAGCCATTTTAATTCCTCAATCGTATGCTCAAGTTCTTCAGGAAGCACGTGATAAATGTCTTCAAGTCCCATCCCGAAATGAATAAGTTCAAGTACTTGATCATCGATGTTCCGATCCATTAATAATTCAAGTACTTCTAAATTGAATATGTATCGGTGAGCTTCGTCGAGTGAAACAACTTTTAACTTCAAGCTTTCTACAATACTCAATATAAAAAGAAGGATTGTTTTTTCAAGAACAGGTTGTTTTCCCATTTGAAATATTAGTTTCATCTTTCACACCTCCACATATAGCGCTAGGTTGTACTATATTATTCAGGAGGGGGGAACAAATATGCATGATATAGAGAAACTTTCAGCACTGTTTTTATAAGAAGATTGATAACTGACAAAATTGAGGTTTTGGCGAAATAAAAAATCCTGCTAGTATAGCAGGATAACTCGCGATTAAAAAATGCTCCAACCTTCTTGAGCAGAAAGAAGTTCAAGAATTTTAAAACCAGCAATACTATTTCCGTTTGCATCTAAAGCTGGTCCGAAAATACCGATTCCCATGTCTCCTTTTACGCAGCCAAAAATACCACCGGCTACACCGCTTTTTGCAGGAATACCAACACGAATTGCAAATTCACCAGATTCGTTATACATACCACATGTGACCATAAATGTTTTGCAAATTTTTGTAATATGTTTAGGGATGATTTGTTTCTTTTTATATGGATCATATCCATCCATTGCAAAAATTAAGCCGATACGTGCTAAATCGATGCAGTTTACTTCAACTGCGCATTGACGAGTATATAAATCCATAAGTTCTTCAATATCACAATCGATAATTCCGTTTTGTTTCATATAATAACAAAGTGAACGGTTTAGATAAGCTGTCTCTAGTTCTGAATCGGCAACTTTAGAGGAATAATTAATAGTAGGATTATCTGTTATTTCACGTACAAAATGAAGAATACGTTCCATTTTTTCCTCGTTATCTTTTCCTGCTAACATGCTTGTAATAGCTAATGCTCCTGCATTTATCATTGGATTAAGGGGTTTGGACGGACTTGTCGTTTCTAACTTAATAATAGAATTAAATGGGTCACCCGTTGGTTCCATTCCAACTTTAGAAAATACATATTCTTCACCACGGTCTAAAAGGGCAAGGGCAAGTGTAATTACTTTGGAAATACTTTGAAGAGTAAATAGTGTTTGTGAGTTGCCTGCATGGATATATTCTGTTTCTTTATGGAAAATGGCAATCCCTAAATCGTCTGGATTTGCATTTCCTAGTTCGGGGATATAAGTAGCAAGTTTGCCTTTTTTCGTATATGGTTTTACTTGTTCTAACAACTGTTGTAAGTTGTTTGTTTCAATGCACTGCATAGTACCAACGCTCCTATTTTGAATTAACTAAGTTTACTTTTCCCGATATGCTCGGAAATAAATAATAACATGAAAAAGTGGAATGATAAAACGAAAGTTCAATGTGATATAATAGGTCTTTCGTTTCGAGTATTCTGTATTTTAAAAAGGAGAATTTTCCTTTTATATAACAGTTTGGAAATAGGAGATTTATCCATAAAAAGTTCAGAAATAAAAACTACACATCTATACAACTATATGTTATTATGGTTATGTAATAGAAAGCGTTTTCTAAAGCGTACTTATAATGATAACGATTTCATAAATTTAATTAGGGGGAATTAAAATGTTGCAGTTTTTACAACGTATTGGTAAAGCGTTAATGCTTCCGATCGCAGTACTACCAGCAGCAGGATTATTGCTTCGTTTAGGGCAACCAGATGTATTTGATATTCCTGTTATGGCACAGGCCGGCGCAGCAGTTTTTGATAACTTAGCACTTATTTTTGCAATTGGTATTGCAATCGGTCTTTCAGTGGATGGTAGTGGTGCAGCAGGTCTTGCAGGTGCAATTGGTTATCTTGTTATGAAAAATAGTATTGATGCACTTAGCAAAGGGTATTCAACTGCTGAATTACAAGGTAAATTAGGTAAAGTCCAAGATTTAATAGGTAATAGCGCAAATGTAGATCCATCTAAGCTTGCAGATACAATGACACAAGTATCTAAGGCTGCTGAATTATCGACTAAAGTAGATATGAAAGTTTTAGGTGGTATTATTGTTGGTGTTATAGCAGGACTTCTTTATAATAAATTCCATAAGATTAAACTTCCAGAATGGTTAGGTTTCTTTGCTGGAAAACGTTTCGTTCCAATTGTTACATCAGTTGTGATGCTGATATTAGGAATTCTATTTGCACAAATTTGGCCAACAATTCAAAATGGTATTGATGCATTAGCTCATGGAATTGTTAATTTAGGTGCAATTGGTTCAGGATTATTTGGTTTATTAAACCGTTTATTAATCCCAATTGGTTTACACCACGTAATGAACACATACTTCTGGTTTGTATTTGGGGACTTTACAAATGCAGCAGGTAATGTTGTTAATGGTGATATTGCTCGTTTCCTTGCAGGTGACAAAACAGCAGGTATGTTTATGACTGGTTTCTTCCCAGTTATGATGTTCGGTTTACCAGCAGCATGTTTCGCAATGATTGCAGCTGCTAAACCAGAAAAGCGTAAAGCAGTTACTGGTATGTTAGCTGGTCTAGCATTAACTTCATTCTTAACTGGTATTACAGAGCCTATTGAATTCTCATTCATGTTCTTATCACCAGTATTATATGGTATTCATGCTGTACTAACAGGTCTTTCTTTATTCATTACAACATCACTTGGCATTCATGATGGTTTCTCATTTAGTGCCGGTGCAATCGATTATGCTTTAAACTTCGGTATTGCAACAAAACCAGTCTTACTAGCAGGTATCGGTTTAATTTACGCAGCAATTTATTTCATAGTATTCTACTTCTTAATTAAGAAGTTCGATTTAAAAACTCCTGGTCGTGAAGATGACGATGAGTTAGTTGAAGATGGTGATGCACCAGTTGCAGGTTCAATTGGTGAAACTTACGTAGCAGCTTTAGGCGGAAAAGAAAACTTAACAGTTATTGATAACTGTGCAACACGTCTACGCTTACAAGTAAAAGATGCTGGTCAAGTAAATGAAGCAGCATTAAAACGTGCTGGTGCAAAAGGTGTTATGAAATTAAGTAATACAAGTGTACAAGTTATCGTAGGTACAAATGTTGAATCTGTTGCCGATGATATGAAAAAACACGTATAAATAATGAGATAAGAGGATGTCCAAAAAGATTGATAACATCAATTTTTTAGAGGATATCCTCTTTTTTTTGTTAATAATTTAACGGGAATCTTACTTTTGTAAATTTTCTTTTTCTTTTTTGTACATATAGGTTGGTAATATGTGCAGTGCGTGATAAAGTAGGGATGATATAGAATGGATTATCCATAATCTACTAAAACGAATCTTTAGTAGACGAATTAAATTATTGGTGAGTAAGGGGAAAAAAGCAATTATGGATCAGGAAAAAAATAATGCGAATGGGAAAGCACATTGGCCGATTGTATACATAAAAAGAACAATCATTCTCGTCTTACTATTATCACTTGTATATTTCATGTATACAAAAATTGTTGCGCATAATAAGAAAGAAGAAACTTTAAAAGCGGCAGCAGAAATGAAGAAACAAGAAGAGTTAAAAAAGAAAGAAGAAAAAAAGAAACAAGAAGTACAGAAGCAAAAACAAAAAGAGCAGGAAGAACAAATGAAGCAAGCGCAAGCAGCGGAGAAACCTGCTGAAGGACCACCTCAAGAAATTAATGAAAACGCTCAATTGGACCAGTATTTACAAAACGCAGGATTTAGCGGGACAGCTGTTATTGTGAAGAACGGAAAAGTTCTTCTGAATAAAGGGTATGGTATGGCAAATAAAGAGCAGCAAGTACCGAATAATTCAGAGACGACTTTTTATATTGGTTCTATTTCAAAGGCGTTTGTAGCAACTGCTATTATGCAATTGAAAGATCAAAATAAATTACAAGTAGAAGATACTGTTGCGAAGTATATTCCAGATTTTCCACAAGGTAATAATATTCAGCTAAAACATCTATTAACACATACATCAGGGATTCCCGAATATGAGCAGGGAAAAGAAGATATTTCTCATGAAGAACTGATAAAGCGGATAGGAAATCAAAAGCGTATTGGTGGTCCAGGAGAGAAGTGGAAGTATTCTGATTCGAACTACTCTATACTTGCTTATATTGCAGAGAAGGTAAGTGGGCAGTCACTCGAAGAATATATTAAACAACATATTTTTGCCACTGCCGGTATGAAACATTCTGGCTTTGGCACAGCGTTAGAACAAACAAGATTCCCATCAACGGGTTATAAAATAGTAAATAATAATATGACAACACCTAATATTCCAAGCATGTCACAACTATATGGTTGTGGTGATATATACACAAGTGCGCATGATTTATATTTATTTAACGAAGCACTATTCTCTGGAAAATTAATTTCAAAAGAGAGTTACGATCAAATGTTTACGGGTGGAAAAAAGGATTACGGGTTTGGATGGTACGTAGACCCAGGAAGCTATTCGAATCATGGTGTAATGCCAGGTTGGAATTGCTTAAACGGATTTAGTAAAAATGGTAGTGTATATGTTGTTTTATTATCTAACATTCAAAATAATATTAAATCATTTGGTAAAGTGAATAATGACATTTATTCGATATTGCGGAATATTGAAGTGTAAGAAACTATCCTGTTGGATAGTTTTTTTTATGCTCTGAAACAAATATTTCTTTTAGAAAATGTATGTCTTACCTATCACAAAAATATCCATTTTGTATACATTAAGATGTATGGATGTAAAATTTTATAATCTAAAAATAATAGGAGGAGAAGTGTATGTGTCTGTTCAGAAAATATTGGCATAAATTATCAAGATTGTTTAATAGACAATTAGATTATTTTTTAGATAATAAGTTATTGCCTGCTGTGGAAAGACTTTTATTTTCACAAAACTTCGCGAGATTTATTCAAAGAAACTCTAAGCAAGCTACGGAAGAAGTTATTGAATCAAGTAGATTTCAATCTATTATTTGTAACATTTTAAAAGAATGCAATACATCACCTTTTAAAGAAATTGCAAAGCAGTATTTAGGTAAAAACGTAGAAATTACGGTGACAGTTGGACAATTAACAGGTGTTATTGTAGCAGTTGGTGATGACTTCTTAACATTGCAAGAAGGAATAGGAACTGAAGTTTTATTACCATTTACAAGTATTATATCAATTAAAGAAGCGTAAGAAAGGAGAGTTATATATGTTATTTACTGATGAATTACGTAACCATGTTGGAGAACTAGTGCAAGTTGTGACAGCTGTAGAAATCATTGTAGGCGTTCTTTTATCTGTGACGGATGGGGCAGTAATTGTTCGTACTTCTCCTTCTTATGGACCACCAGAAGATGTAGTTGTGCGTATTCCTATTATTGCTTATGTTCGCTTGGAAGGGTAAGAGTGATACAAGTATGAAAGTGTCAGTTGTTATTCCAGTGCATAATGAAGCAAGTACTTTATCAAAAGTTTTAGTAGAGGTAAGAAAGCTCGAACCATATGAAGTTATCATAGTAGATAATGGATCGACAGATGGGACGAAGGAAATAGCATTACAGCATAATTGCCGTGTGATTTATTATAGATATTCTCTTGGTAATGATGTGGGACGGGCAATTGGTGCTAGAGAAGCAAAAGGCGAGATTGTTTTGTTTTTAGATGGTGATATCGTCATGAAAAGTGAAGAATTATACAATTTTATTAAAGGAATACGACAAGGACATGAGATTGTTTTAAATAATTTAACATGGTCCGTTTACTTGAAGATGAGACCGCATTATACGACGGTTGGAAAATATATGTTAAATCGTTATTTGAACAAGAAAGAGTTTGTTGTAGGATCTTTAATTGCAATACCACATGCGATAAGTCGTAAAGTGATTGAAAAACTGGGGTGGTGGAATTTAGCAGATCCAGCATTATTTCAAGCGATGGCGATGTCTAGAGGAGTAGATATTTCTGATATGGCTTCAGTTGATGTCATCTACACAAATAAAGTTCGTCCTGTGCATACTGGTACATCACCTGGCTCTCCTTATCCGAAAGCGACTAGTCGTATTATGGGTGATCATTTGCGAGCTTTACAATACGTAATCGAAACATATGGTAAACGCGGTGGTTTTTCAGAGGACAATAGAGATAGAGAGTTTGTAGGAAAGTATAAACCAGTTTTATTACAAAAGAATAAAGCGAAATATAGTGCCATTATCCCAGTATCAGAAGAGAAAATGACCATAAGGTCTGTTATAAAAGAAGTGAAAGAAGCAGGTGTAGATGAAATTATAGTTGTCGCGAATGGAGCAGATGTTGAGACTGTTAAACAGGCAAAGCTAGAGAATGTTATTGTTGTTGAATTTACGAAGGCGCTTGGACATAATGTAGCACGAGCAATAGGTGCCATGCATGCTACGGCAGATATTTGTTTATTCGTTGATAGTGATCTTGTTATTCCAGCAAAAAAACTCACTCTATTTTTACATGCTGTTGAAGATGGAAATGACGTGGTGTTAAATGATTTACAATGCTTATTAGATATGTTTCATCCAGCAGATCCAATTAGTATGGGAAAATACTTTGTGAATTTGATAGCGAAACGACCAGATTTATGGAATAACTCACTAACTGCTGTACCACATGCCATTCATAAGAAGGTAATAGAGAAAATAGGATATGATTCCCTTATCATTCCGCCATTAGCACAAGTGAAAGCTATTTTAGAAGGATTCTCTATTACAACAGTAGAGTTAGTAGATGTTATAAAAACAAATCGAGTACGTCCAGAGCAACACGAATTTGTAAATGGGCGTATTTCAGCGTTTGATCGTATTTTCGGTGATCAACTTGAAGCGGTTGCGTATTTATTACAATGTACGGACGAACGTGGTGGTTTTACAGATGGAGATAGAGATAGAGATGTAATTCAACAATTGAGAAGGGAAGAAGAGAATACAAATGAATAGTAGTAAAGTAGCTATTATTGGGCTAGGGTATGTTGGCCTTCCTTTAGCGGTACATTTTGCAGAAAGAGGGCATACAGTACTTGGATTAGATAAAGATATTAGAAAAATAGACTCAATTATAAAAGGAGAAAGTTATATTCCGGATGTTTCTTCTAAAGAGTTACAAAGTTTATTGACGAAAAAAAAATTAACAGTAAATACACCGGATCAAGGCATTGCTGATTTTCAAAATAGTGATTATGTTATTGTCACTGTCCCGACTCCAATTAATGAACAAAGAGAACCAGACTTAAGTGCCCTCATTTCAGCTTCGCATTATATACAACAAAACCTTCAAAAAGGACAAACCTTCATTTTTGAAAGCTCCACATATCCAGGTACACTTGAAGAAGTCATCCTACCTATTATTTCTCAAAATGGTAAAAAGGTAGGGGAAGATTTCTATATCGGATATTCCCCTGAGAGAATTGATCCAGCAAATAGTCAATATTCAGTTCAAGCTATTCCAAAAGTTATTAGTGGACAAACAGAAAAGTGTAAACAAAAGGTACAGGATTTATATAGTACCATTTTTGACGAAGTTGTACCTGTTAGCTCTCCGAAAGTAGCAGAGATGTGCAAGCTATTTGAAAATATTCAGCGCTTAGTTAACATTTCTTTAGTAAATGAACTAAACACACTATGTGAAAGTTTAGGCATTGATTTTTATGAGGCCATTGAAGCGGCATCTACAAAACCATTTGGGTTTACTCCGTATTGGCCAGGGCCAGGGATAGGGGGACACTGTATTCCCGTAGACCCTTTATATTTTCAATGGAGAATAAAAAAGAATGGAGCAATTAGTCAATTAATTGAGGCTGCACATATAATTAATGAAGAAATGCCAGAGAAAATGGTCCGGAAAGTAAAAAGTGTGGTGCAATTACCTGCAACGGTGTTAATTGTAGGGATTGCGTATAAAAAAGATGTAAATGATTTGAGAGAATCACCAGCGTTACCGATTATTCAATTATTAAGAAATCAAGGATACGAGATAGAATATCATGATCCTTATATTTCTTCCGCGGAAATTGGAGATAAGGTGTACCAATCTGTTTCTTTAGATGAAGAAAAAGTTAAAAAAGCGGATTGTATTTTAATTTTAACGGATCATTCTAATATTGATTGGAAGCTTTTTAAAGGAATAGACCGAGTAATAGATACACGCGGGATTGTAAAGAAGGTGAGTAAATGAGTAAGAAATGTTTAATTACAGGTGGAGCCGGATTTATCGGGTCACATTTAGCTGAAGAGTTGATGAGAAGAGGTTATGAGGTCACTGTTGTGGATAACTTTTATAAAGGTAAAAATAAGTACCATAAAGAGTTAATGAAAGAAATCCGTGTTATTCCAATAAGTGTTTTAGATAAAAATTCTATTTATGAATTAGTAGATCAGCATGATGTCGTGTTTCATTTAGCAGCAATTTTAGGTGTGAAAACAACAATGGAAAAAAGTATAGAGCTCATAGAAACGAATTTTGATGGGACGAGAAATATTTTACAAGCAGCGCTAAAAGGAAAGAAGAAAGTAGTTTTTGCTTCTACTTCAGAAGTATATGGTAAGGCCAAGCCGCCTTTCTCTGAAGAGGGAGATCGATTGTACGGGGCGACTTCTAAAATTCGTTGGAGTTATGCGGTTTGTAAAACGTTAGAAGAAACATTATGTTTAGGATACGCATTAGAAGGCTTACCGGTAACGATTGTTCGATATTTTAATATTTATGGTCCAAGAGCGAAAGATGGTCCGTATGCAGGAGTAATTCCGCGATTTATCCGTGCGGCACTGCAAGGAGAAGACATTCTCGTATATGGAGATGGAAAGCAGACACGTTGTTTTACGTATGTGAGTGATGCGGTAGAAGCAACAATTCGGGCAATGGATGAGAAGGTAAATGGTGAGATTATTAATATAGGTTCTGAGAATGAACAGAGTATAAAAGAAGTAGCAGAAGTAATTAAAAAATTAACGAATTCTTCTTCGAAGATTGTACAAGTGCCTTTTGAAGAAGTATATCCTCATGGTTTTGAAGAAATTCCAAATAGAAGACCAGATGTAACAAAATTAAAAGAGCTTGTTCAATTTCAGGCGAAAGTAACGTGGGAAAACGGATTGAAGGAAACAATTAAGTGGTTTCGTGAACAAAACAATGGCTAAGTCATTATCTGTTATTATTCCTGCATGTAATGAGGTCGATACGATTTCAGACGTTATTCAATCGGTAAGACCATTAAATCCAGTAGAAATCATTGTAGTAGCAAACGGTTGTAATGATGGAACAGAAGATGTTGCAGATCGTTTAGGGTGTAAAGTAATCAAGCATACAGAGCTACTAGGGAACGATGTTGGACGTGCAGTCGGCGCAAAACATGCGATAGGTGATGTATTACTATTTATAGATGGTGATTTTGCTATTCCAACTTCAAAATTAAAATTATTCCTTAATCCGATTTTATACGATCAGGCAGATGTAGTTTTAAATAATTTGGATGCATTATTTTTAAAAAGGCAAAAAACCACTTCTATTACAGTATGGCGCCAAATATTAAATGCAATGTTAGAGCGTGAAGAATTAAAAATGAATTCTTTATTAGATGTACCTCATGCGCTGACGAAAGAAGTCGTTCAAAGCATCGGATATGAATGTTTTGTTAATCCTATTGTGGCTCATTTACACCTAGTTCAAAGTAAATGGAGAATTAGTCGTCATTGTGCCATTGACGTTATTACGCCGAATAAATTTCGTCCATTCCAGCATGCTGCATATGGGCCAAATCTTTCCCAATCTGAAAAAAGAATGATAGGTGATCATATAGAAGCAGTAGCAGAACGGATATTAAGCAGTGATGAGCGCGGAGGATATTATGATGGAAATAGGAAAAGGGATAGTGTCTATCATACTTTAAGTTTTGAAGAGTTTTATCAAGGGTGGGGTGTTACATCTGATTTGTATAAAGGAAAGCAACTATCGGTTGTTATTCCCGTACAAGATGAAGAGAAAACAATTGGAAACGTTATAGAAGAGCTTCGCAAAATTGAACCCTTCGAAATTATCGTTGTCGTAAATGGTTCGTCAGATAAAACGAAAAAAATTGCAAAAGACAAAGGGGCAACGACAATTGTATATAAAGAAGCACTCGGAAATGATGTGGGGCGCTCACTTGGAACGTATTTTGCAAAAGGAGAAATTGTGTTATTTATAGATGGCGATTTTGTTATTCCAGCGAGTGAGCTGTATCCTTTTGCGAAAGCTATTGCAGATGGAACAGATGTTGCATTAAATGATCTAAATCATTATTTAGATTTAAGAGTACCGCTTCATCTTGTAACTGCATTTAAATATGCATTAAATTTAGCTTGTGATAGAAAAGATCTAGGCGTAGGCTCTCTTATCGCTGTACCGAATGCGTTTAGCCGTAAGTGTTTGAAAGAAATTGGGTATAGATCTTTACTGGCGCCGTGTGTAGCCCAAGTGAAAGCTATTCTTTCAGGATTTGAAGTTGCATGTGTAAGTCGTGTTGAGGTCGATAAGGTGAACCGTATTCGTCCCAGTGAACATTTTGCTAAAATAGGTCATCCACCAGCTGTACTTCGAATTATAGGTGATCATATAGAAGGACTAGATCAAATAATTGCATTAACAGACAATCGTGGCGGATTCTATGATGGCAATAGAAAAAGAGATGTTTTATAGAAGTAACAAAAAAAGTGTACAACATGTGTACACTTTTTTGTTCTGTTATAAAAACTATAACAGATTAGGAGATAAGAGTATTACAGCTCTACAATGGGTATTGTTCTTATATTACAAAATAGGACTCGTATATAAGGATACCAAAAAAATACAATTAAGGAAAGGGTTAATTTTAAAGACTTTTAAATGAAGTTAACACTATATATATAGTAGTTTGCTCAACATTTCACAAACATGTCACAACTATTTCGTTCACTTTCGTAAAAAAGTAGTATTCTAAGTGTGTAAGCTGTTATATAAAAAATCTTAGTCCTGTACTAATCAAAAATGGAGGAGATTAGGATGACTCAAGTATTAGAAAATGTTAAAAACGCATGGGAAAACTTTAAAGGTGAAAAATGGAAAGCAGAGATTGATGTTCGCGATTTCATTTTAAATAATGTAAACGTTTTCGAAGGGGACGAATCTTTCTTAGCAGAAGCAACTGAAGCAACGAAACAACTTTGGGATCAAGTAATGGATTTAACAACGAAAGAACGTGAAAACGGTGGCGTTCTTGATATGGATACAAAAATTGTTTCTTCTATTACATCACATGACCCAGGATACTTAAATAAAGATATTGAAAAAGTAGTCGGTTTCCAAACTGATAAACCATTTAAACGTTCTTTACAACCATATGGTGGTATTCGTATGGCAGAACAAGCTTGTGAATCTTATGGATACGAAATGGATAAAGAACTTAGTCGTATTTTTAGAGAGTGGAGAAAAACTCATAACCAAGGTGTATTTGATGCATACACACCAGAAATGAGAAATGCACGTAAATCAGGTGTTATTACTGGTCTTCCAGATGCATACGGACGTGGACGTATTATCGGTGACTATCGCCGAGTAGCGTTATATGGTATTGATTATTTAATTGAAGCGAAAAAAGCTGATTTGAATTTAACTGGTGGTGTAATGAGCGAAGATACAATGCGTTTACGCGAAGAGTTATCTGAGCAAATGCGTGCACTTCAAGAGTTAAAAGAAATGGCTGCTTCTCATGGCTTCGATATTTCTAAGCCAGCAACAAATGCACAAGAAGCATTCCAATGGTTATACTTCGCATACCTTGCAGCGATTAAAGAGCAAAACGGAGCTGCAATGAGTCTTGGACGTACTTCTACATTCTTAGATATTTACATTGAAAGAGATTTAGCAAATGGTACTTTAACAGAAGAAGAAGTACAAGAAATTGTAGATCACTTCATTATGAAATTACGTCTTGTGAAATTCGCAAGAACACCTGATTATAATGAATTATTCTCTGGTGACCCAACTTGGGTAACTGAATCTATCGGTGGTATGGCATTAGATGGTCGTCCATTAGTAACAAAGAACTCATTCCGTTTCTTGCATACATTAGATAATTTAGGACCAGCTCCAGAACCAAACTTAACTGTTCTTTGGTCTAAACAATTACCAGAGAACTTTAAAAACTACTGTGCGAAAATGTCTATTAAAACATCAGCAATTCAATATGAAAATGATGACATTATGCGTCCTGAATACGGCGATGATTACGGTATTGCATGTTGCGTATCTGCAATGAGAATCGGTAAACAAATGCAGTTCTTCGGAGCTCGTGCAAACTTAGCGAAAGCATTATTATATGCGATTAACGGTGGTAAAGATGAAAAGTCAAAAGCACAAGTTGGTCCTGAGTACGCACCAATTACTTCTGAAGTATTAAATTATGAAGAAGTTATGCATAAGTTTGATATGACAATGGAATGGTTAGCGGGCCTATATTTAAACACATTAAATGTTATCCATTACATGCATGATAAATATAGCTATGAACGTATTGAAATGGCACTTCATGATACAAACGTTCTTCGTACAATGGCAACAGGTATCGCTGGTCTATCTGTAGTAGCAGATTCATTAAGTGCAATTAAATACGCAAAAGTAAAACCAATTCGTGATGAAAATGGTATTGCAGTTGACTTCGAGATTGAAGGAGATTTCCCTAAATACGGTAACAATGATGATCGTGTAGATGAGATTGCTGTAAATCTTGTAAAAACATTTATGAATAAACTTCGTAAACATAAAACATACAGAAATTCTGTTCATACAATGTCAATCTTAACAATCACATCTAATGTTGTATACGGTAAGAAAACTGGTAATACTCCAGATGGCCGCCGTACTGGAGAACCATTTGCACCAGGTGCGAACCCAATGCATGGACGTGATACAAAAGGTGCATTAGCTTCATTATTATCTGTGGCTAAATTACCATATGAAGATGCACAAGATGGTATTTCTAATACGTTCTCTATTATTCCGAAAGCACTTGGTAAAGAAGATGATGTACAAGTACGTAACTTAGTATCAATGCTTGATGGTTATGCAGTAAAAGAAGGGCACCACTTAAATATTAACGTATTTAACCGTGAAACATTAATGGATGCAATGGAACATCCTGAGAAGTATCCACAATTAACAATTCGTGTATCTGGTTATGCTGTAAACTTTATTAAATTAACTCGTGAACAACAAATTGATGTAATTAACCGTACAATGCATGAAAGCATGTAAATGAAAAAAAGTGTCCCTTCGCTCTTAATATATAGCGAAGGGAGGCTGTTTCAATAAAGGAGGAAGTAACATGGTAAAAGGAAGAATACATTCTGTAGAGTCTTGTGGTACTGTTGATGGCCCAGGGATTCGTTATGTCATATTTACACAAGGGTGTTTATTACGTTGTCAATATTGTCATAATGCTGATACGTGGGAAATTGGTAAAGGTAAAGAAATAACAGTTGAAGAAGTGATGCAGGATGTGACATGTTACCTTCCATTTATTGAAGCTTCCGGAGGCGGTATAACAGTTAGCGGTGGAGAGCCATTATTACAGCTAGACTTTTTAATTGAGTTGTTTAAAAAGTGTAAAGCGGCTGGTATCCATACAACAATCGACTCTTCTGGTGGTTGTTATTCTGAGGAACCAGAATTCCAAAATAAGCTAGATATTTTAATGGATTATACAGATTTAGTTTTATTGGATCTGAAACATATCGATTCCAAAAAGCATCGTAAATTAACAGGGAAACCAAATGAACATATTTTACAATTTGCTCGTTATTTATCGGATAAGAATAAACCGATTTGGGTACGACACGTATTAGTTCCTGGTGTTACGGATAATGAAGAGGATCTACAAAAACTATCTAGCTTTATTCAAAGTCTGTCTAATGTTCAAAAAGTTGAAGTGTTACCATATCATAAGCTTGGTGTATATAAATGGGAGGCGCTTGGACACAAGTATCCACTCGCAAATGTAGAACCACCTACTGAGAAAAATGTAGAACATGCTAAATATATTTTACAAGCGGTCTAATCCAAATATTGGATTAGGCTTTTTGCTTTCTTTACAATAAAATCTAGAGTATATATTGATAAAAGAGTATACTGAAAGTAGAATATCCATAATTTTGTACGGAATAAATGGAGAAATTTACATAATTGTAAAGGGAAATCAAAATAGTAAAAAGAATTAAGAAGTAAAAGAGTGAGTATCATGGAATAGAGAACATTTGTAAGTTATTGCGAAAGCTCTTATAGGAAAGTATAATGTAAAGATATGAGCACAGATAGGATTAAGGGGTCAATCTTATATGCTTTGCATATCCACGACAGGTACATAGCTGAAAGGGAATTATTAGAATCTGTTTATGTAATTTTTAAGGAAAATGTTTTTCCTATTGTCGTATATGCAATATGGAGAAACAAAAAGCTAGGAGTGGATTTGTTTGATAAAAAACCCCAAGGTTTTAATATTAACTGCACATTACGGTAATGGTCATGTGCAAGTAGCAAAAACATTAGAACAAACATTTCGCCAAAAAGGAATTGAAGATGTTATTGTATGCGACTTGTTTGGAGAATCACATCCATTTATAACTGACATTACAAAATATCTATATTTAAAAAGTTATACAATAGGAAAAGAATTATATCGTTTGTTTTATTACGGGGTAGAAAAAATTTATGATAAGAAAATAGCATCTTGGTATGCGAACTTTGGAAGAAAACGTTTGAAAACACTATTACAGGTAGAGAAACCAGATATTGTAATTAATACATTTCCAATTATCGCTGTACCAGAATTGAAGAAACAAACAGGTATTTCAATTCCTGTCTATAACGTATTAACGGATTTTTGCGTGCACAAAATATGGATTCATCGAGAAGTAGATCGTTATTTTGTTGCAACGGATCATGTGAAAGAATTGATGGTTGATATCGGTGTACCTGCGGAACAAATTGTTGAAACAGGAATTCCAATTCGGAGTAGTTTTGAGTTAAAGGTAAATCCAGAAATCATATATACTAAATATCAGTTATGTAAGAATAAAAAGATTTTACTAATTGTAGCAGGTGCTCATGGGGTATTAGGAAATGTAAAAGAACTATGCCAATCATTTATGTCAGTGCCTAATTTACAAGTAGTTGTCGTTTGTGGGAAAAATGAAGCTTTAAAACAGGATTTATTAAGTTTACAGAAGCAAAATTCCGATGCATTAAAAGTGTTTGGGTATGTTGAAAATATTGATGAATTATTCCGTGTTACTTCTTGTATGATTACGAAGCCAGGCGGAATAACATTAAGTGAAGCAGCAGCGTTGCAAGTACCTGTCATTTTATATAAGCCTGTTCCAGGACAAGAAAATGAAAATGCGATGTACTTTGAAAGAAAGGGAGCAGCAGTTGTCATTCGCGATGATAGTGAGGTTTTTGCAAAAACAGAAGCATTATTACAAGATGATGTGAAGCTTCTTCAAATGAAAGAAGCAATGAAAAGCATCTATCTTCCAGAGCCAGCTGGTCATATTGTAGATGCAATTTTGGCAGAAAATCATGCAGAACCGCGTCATATACCTATTAAATCACCTGCTCTTGCACAATCTTTTACTTAATATGAAACCCTCTTTGTATATGTAAAGAGGGTTCTTTATTATTTTCAAAGAAAATTCAGCCAGTTATCCACAAAAGGATTACGCTTTCATTAAACAGTAAAGTCGGAATATTAACAACCATATCCACATTGTCCACAATTTTTAGAAAAATATCCACAATTAAAACAGCTGATATATGCTTTAATATAGAAAAATATTAAATGTTTTTGAAAATTACTAACAATTCTGTTGGTTTTGTGGATAAAGTTGTCCACAGCAAAAAAAGCCCCTTATGTATAAGGGGCTTTTTTGCTTACTTCTATCAATCGAGAAAATTATGTAATGAAAATGAATAATTAGGGGGGAAACTTCTAATTATTCATTTTCACTTTAAATGCTTTTCGAGCGATATCCTGCTGCACGATCTGCTTTTTGAAATTCGCGTTGATAGAGAACTTCTTGTGTACTAGATAATGTGTTTTTTGCTTTATCACGTTTCTTTTTATCCATTACAAATCACCTCGTGTCTTAAAGTTACTATTTATCGTTTCCAAAGACATGAGGGGATATACGCATATGGAAAATGTTAATGATTGATTATCATTTCAGAAAATTTAGATTATGCTTCTTTTAATTGATGAGCATCTTGGAAGGTTGTATCTCGCATTGTAGCAAGTGTGTATTGATCTTTTGGAATTTCATATAAGTTATATACTTCTTCGTTTGCGTTAATTTCATCATATACGGCTTTTCTTGTTTCGTTTGCTAGATTCACATATTGCAGTTTTTCTGCAGCTTTAATAGAACGAATATTTATTTTACGAATACGCATGAAAATTGTTTCAATATCTAATTCATAGAAAAGTTCACTAAAAAATGAATCTTTTGCCAATTTATTATAGCCTTTTCCATGATATGGTTTGCCAAGCCATGTCCCGAGAAATCCAGCTTTTTCTTGCACATCAAATAAAGTAATTGTTCCGATAGGGTTACCCCATTCATCTAAAATTGTGCGTGAAATTAATTCACCACGCTCTTCAGCTTCAATCGTTTGTTTTGTTAAGAATAAATATTCTTCATAAGAATAAGCCTTTTGACGCACAAAAGGGAAGACAGCTGGATCCACCATTAACTCGTATAGAACGTGGCTGTCGTGTAAGTCGCGTTTTTTCAACATACTAACTCCTCCTCACACGAGGGTAGCATGACGAAAAAACACCCCACCCTCGAAATTTTTATATCAATCTTTAAAAAATTTCGGGGTGGGAATCGAACCCACTAGAACCAGTTTCTAACGCTGGTGGCGCACCATTTGCCTTCCCCATTCATCAATTTGAAAATGATAATCACGACACAAATTGATTATGGTTTCATTCAGTTTATAATCGTATAATACTTTATCTAGTCAAAAAAATAAACTAGTTTTTTTTATTTTTTTTGTAAATTATTTTTCCATCAATCATAGTTAGTACAGGCTTGGCTAAATAATGGAAAGGATGATGAGTCCATAACACGAGATCGGCGTCTTTTCCAACCTCGATGCTTCCAATTCTATCCTCTAAACGCAAATTTCGCGCTGGGAATATGGTAATTCCTTCTAGTGCTGTTTTCTCGTCTAATCCTTCTCTTACTGCGACAGCGGCACAAATATTTAAATATTGAATGGGTGTATAAGGATGATCTGTTGTTATAGAAACTTCCACACCATTTTTAGATAATATATGGTAAGTATCCCATGTCTTGTTTTTTAGTTCGATTTTAGAACGACGTGTCAGAGTGGGACCAACTGAAACCTTCAAATTATGTTTCGAAAGCTCTTCAACAAGAAAGTGTCCTTCTGTACAATGTTCAATACGTAGATCGAGGTTGAATTCCGTTGCAAAGCGTAGCGCAGAACTAATATCATCTGCTCGGTGAGCGTGGATACGTACGGGTATTTCACGACGTAATGCTTTTAAAATAGGAAGCATTCGAAAATCAGCTTCGTGCCCGTAGTGTTGTGCTTCATAGAATGATTCCCGAAGTAACCCCATAATCCCCATACGTGTAATGGATTCTTTTGTTCCATTACTATGGACTTTTTTAGGATTTTCTCCAAAGGCAATCTTTAAACCAGCAGGTTCTTGAATAATCATATGATCAATACAAGTTCCAGCTGTTTTTATTACACAAGTAGTCCCCCCGATAATATTTTGACTGCCAGGCATAACGTGAACGGTTGTAATTCCGTTTTGTACAGCGTCTTGAAAGGCGATATCCAAAGGGTGGATTCCATCTAAAGAACGAATATGTGGTGTTGAAACTTCAGATGTTTCATTGGCATCATTTCCAGCCCAACCAGTGCCTTCATCATAGAGACCAAGGTGAGTATGGACATCAATAAAGCCAGGTAAGAGATGGAGTGCTCGTGCATCTATAACGGTCATATCTTGAGTAGGTTGAATAAAAGGTTTGACCTCGGTAATTCGCTCTCCTGTAACGAGTACATCGCCTTGAAACTTTTGAGATGTAATAGGGTATACAATGGCTTGTTTGAGCAATATTTTCATAGGTACCTCATTTCTGTTACTTTATAATGCTAATGGAAGTTAAGGGAAAGTAACTGAAAGATTATTTGTATGGTAATGCTTCGGATCCTAGAAAATGAAAGTTTTGAAAGAGCCCATGTAAAATTGTGTTTTAGAAGTACTACATTGTATGCGAAAGTATATTTTGTAATGCATGGTCTATTGCCGGAAATGTGTATTGGTATCCATATTCAATTGCCTTAATGGGTAATACACGTTGCCCTTCTAGTACAAGTATGCTCATTTCACCCAGTAAAGTTTGAATGATAAATGAAGGTACAGGCAACCAATGAGGTTTTTTCATTATAGTTGCAATGTTTTCTCCAAATTCCTTCATTCTTATGGGTGTTGGTGCTGTCATATTAAGAGGACCATCAATTTCTTTTTTGTGTATGATGAAATCCATCATACGAACGACATCGTCTATATGAATCCATGATAACCATTGCTTCCCAGAACCAATGGTGCCGCCGATATAGAATTGATAGGGAAGTAGCATTTTGGGAAGAGCTCCTCCATTTGCACCTAATACAACTCCAAATCTTGCGTAGATTGTTCGTATGCCGAGAGAACGTGCTTTAGATGCTTCTTGTTCCCATGAATATACTGTATTTGCTAAAAAGTCATTTCCAGGAGTCTCATGCTGTTCTGTAAAAGACTCTATTTCAGATGTTCCGTAGTATCCAATAGCACTTGCGTTAATAAATGTGTGTGGCTTTGTATGGAGTCCCTGCAATTGTTTAATGAGTCCTTTTGTTGTTTGAATTCTACTGTTTAAAATGGCTTTCTTTTGTTGCTTTGTCCATCTACTATTAATAGACTCTCCGGCTAGATTAATAACTACATCAATAGAAGAGAGGGGGAAGGTTTGTAAATCTGGTGTCCATTGAACATACTGAAGGTTAGGGTCGGAAGTTTCAGTAGTTTTTTTTCGTGTGAGAATGTAAACAGTATATCCTTTTTGAATAAAAAAAGTAGAAAGGGATTTACCGATAAAGCCTGTACCACCAGAAATTGCGATTTTCACAAGTATTTCCTCCTCATTATATATATTCTTGAAAAGAAAAAATGTTCCTCGACTATGTTAAAATAATAGAGAGGTGAGAGTATGGCTGTCATTACAAAAATAGAAGTACAAAAACGATCGAAAGAACGATTTAATATTTATATTGATAAAGGTCAAGGCGAAGAGTACGGATTTAGTGTGGATCAAGTAATCTTAATAAAACATGGATTACAAAAGGGCTTAGAAATTGATGAAATCGAGTTAGGGAATATTTTGTACAATGAAGAAGTACAAAAAGCATATTTACAAGCAATCTCCTATTTATCCTATCAAATGAGAACAAAACAAGAAATAGAAGATTTTTTACGAAAAAAAGAAGTGGGACAGGCCATCATCTCTGAAGTCGTTTCGAAATTATTACATGACCGATATATTAATGATAAAGAGTATGCTGTTTTATATACGCGAACGCAAAGTAATGTGAATCGAAAAGGTCCAACTGTTATTAAAAGAGAGTTATTAAATAAAGGTGTTCAGGATTTAATTATTACACATAGTTTACAAGAATATCCGAAGGAAAAGCAAATTGAGAATGCCTTGTTTCTCATAGAGAAGAAGAAAAAATCTTATCAAAAACATTCTTTTTTACAAATGAAACTAAAGTTAGATGAGATGCTTGTTCGAAAAGGATATTCTAGAGAAGTAATTCAAATTTGTTTGGAAGAATTGAAAGACGAAAAAGATGACGAAAAGCAACAAGAAGCGTTACACTATCATGGGAATAAATATTATGAGAAATATAAGAAGCATGATGGATGGACATTTGAAAACAAGATGAAACAAGCGTTATATCGAAAAGGATTCTCTATTGATGAAATCGAGATATTTTTGCAAATGAAACGCGAAGAGGAATGAGGAGAATAAGATGAATATGCCAAAACGCTACAGTGAAATGACACCGCATGAGCTAAGGGAAGAAATTGGCGCTTTGAAGGAGCAAGCAGTAAAAGCTGAGCAGCTTGGGATTGTCAATGAATTTGATGTATTAATGAGAAAAATGGCAATGGCTCGTGCTTATATGACGGATATAAACAAGTTCCATATTGGTGAAACATATGAATTAGTAGAAGAACCTGGTGTATTATTTAAAATTACGTATTTCAATGGGGTATTTGCTTGGGGATATAAGCAAAATGATAATGAAGAGATTGGCATACCAATTTCCTTATTGCAAGAAAAATAAAAACCAGAGAGCACATATCTCTCTGGTTTTCATCTTTGGTAGGCGTTAAAGGAGATAGGAGATTCTAAAATTGGCGTTTTTTACATTCATTTGCCAATATAATGAGAGACTGGGTTTGTTGCGTCTGTCCGTTAACTTGTGCTTTCGCATGTTTTGGACGAGTCCACGTATGGTTAAATAATTCAGAACGACTATCTAAGCGATCACGGTAGCTCATCTTTATCACCTCGTGTAGGAAGTTAATTTAATTTGTACTATTCTTCCTGCTGATTTGCAGCACGCATACGTTCTTGTGGGTGCGTGTTAATTGTGCCGTTAGGTCGTTTCGAAGCGAAGCGTGATTTCGCTTTCGGTTGACCGTCGATTTTGCTGTTGTTTTTTGACTCAGACCAAAATTCGGCTTGTTTACCCATTGCGAACGCCCTCCTCATTATCGGTTGATACCTCTTTAAGAAGTATCAATTATAGAATGTGCAAAATTGAAGAAACTATCCTTTAGAAATGAAGGGATAAATAGGTAAAAGGAGATTATAATATGAATGATATTTATGAAACATTAACGAAAGAATTATTAGACAAGAATGACAAGCTTTCTTACGCACAAGCTCGTGCGTGGGTTGAGTTACTATGGGAAGATTTTCAAACAACTTATGCAAAATCAGGTCGTTATCAAGGCGATGAAATGACGGAACAAGTGGTACGATCATGGATTAATAATCATGGTGTACGCCTTCATGAAATGCGGACAAATAATCCGAAGTATAGTCATTTAATTAATCAAGAAGATCATTTGAAACATTAAAAAAAGCGACTTAAGTCGCTTTTTTTAATGTGGAAGTAATTCCAGTTTTTTTCGAAGCTTTTCTTCACTAAAGATCCATCCTGTATAGGAACTAATAATATTTAAATTGTGGTCGAGCTGAACGATTGCAACAAATGGATAATAATCTTTACTTCGATATCGTAAATCAATGAATCGTACTTCATAATAATGGTCATGATCAAAAATATCCCAGCGATATACAGGAGAGAAAGATAGGAAGGCTGAAATGTTTTCATCTTGTTTAGCTGCTCGCATAATATTATTGTCTGGGAACGGTACCCGATCGAACTTATCATATATCATGATGTTACCACGGTGCCATCTCGCAACGTAGTAATAATCAGCCGTAACGACTGCTAAATGGTAATGATAAAATCGGTAAGAAGGAGAAATGATAATCTTTTCGACATTTTTGAAACGTTTGTGTACAACGCTTCTTATATTTCTGTGCATCATAATCCGTCCGATATAGTAAACAATCATTAATATATATGCCGCTAAAGCTGTATATCCCTTATGAGAACCGACGAGCATGCAAGCAATTGCAAGTATATGGATAAAGAAAATTACGGTATCGAATGTATTAATTATGCCAAGTGCGACCCATTTTTTTGTGAAAGGTCGTAATGCTTGTGTACCATAGGCGTTGAAAATATCTACAAAGACGTGAAGAAAGACGGCAATAAATGACCAAAGTAGTAGATGAAGATATGGAGCTTCTGAAAAGAAGGCGAAAGAGATGCCACTTATAAGGAATGACCAAAGAATTACCGCAGGAATAGAATGAGTAATCCCACGATGATTTCTTATATATTTAGCGTTATTACGCAATTTTAAAACTGTGTCAATGTCAGGAATGTTGGAACCAGCAATTGTAGCAAGCATAACAGCTTGGGGGCCAATATCACTTTGTGCTATGGCTGGATCTAATGTTGCTAAGCTACCTAAAGTGATACCCATAACAAGGTGAGTGGCTGTGTCCATAGAAATCCACCTCCGTTTTTTATTAATGTAACTCTTTTTATTCGATACCTCAAGTCCTTTGCCTTCTATTTCCTATGTCATCTTACTTAAATTTTTTCCTAAAATCTTTATAATAGTACTTATATGCAAAAAAATGAGGGGGATCAAGTTTGACACTTGAAATACTAAACAATTTTAATATAGAGCAGTTTCAAAATGATTTAATTGGTTGGTTTGAAGAAGAACAGCGCGACTTACCGTGGAGAAAGAATAAAGATCCATACCGCGTTTGGGTTTCTGAAATTATGTTGCAGCAAACAAGAGTAGAAGCTGTAAAACCATATTACGCAAATTTTATGGGGAAGTTTCCTACACTTGAAGCGTTAGCGAACGCTGATGATGAAGAAGTATTAAAAGCATGGGAAGGTTTAGGATATTATTCTAGAGCACGTAATTTACATGCGGCAGTAAAAGAGGTAAAAGAAGTATACGGCGGGGTTGTACCAAGTGATGTAAAGAAAATTGAAAAGTTAAAAGGAGTAGGACCATATACAAAAGGTGCTATTTTAAGTATCGCATATGGTATACCAGAGCCGGCAGTTGATGGAAATGTTATGCGTGTATTATCTCGTATTTTATCAGTATGGGATGATATTGCAAAACCAAAGACTCGAAAAGTTTTTGAAGAGATTGTGCGTGAAATTATTTCAGTAGAAAACCCATCTTATTTTAATCAAGGATTGATGGAATTAGGTGCATTGATTTGTATTCCTAAAAATCCATCGTGCTTACTTTGTCCTGTGCGTGAGCATTGCAGAGGATATGCTGAAGGTGTTCAAAAAGAATTACCAGTAAAAAGTAAAGCGAAAGCTCCTAAAATGGTACCTATTGTTGCAGGCGTACTTCAAACTGAAGACGGTCGTTACGTTATTAATAAACGTCCAAGTACAGGTTTGTTAGCTAACATGTGGGAGTTTCCTAATGCTGAACTTGGAGAAGGTATTCGAAATCAGAAGGAACAGCTTATAGATTATATGAAAGAAAAATTTGAGCTCGAGGTTTCTATTGATGAATACGCAATGAATGTACAACATACGTTTACACATCGTACTTGGGATATATTTGTATTTTACGGAAAAGTAACCGGTAATATTGTTGATACAGATACATTAAAATTTGTATCGAAAGAGGTATTTGAGCAATTACCTTTCTCAAAATCACACCGTACTATTTATGAAAATTGTGTGGAGAAAATTACAATGCAATAAATAAAAAAGTGTTCCCAATCTAGGGAACACTTTTTTAATCGTAAGAAATTTTTGTCCCATGAGTCCAACTAGCTTCACCTTCTTGTAAGCCGCCTCTTGATTCGATTTCTACTACAATTTCTTTGTAAATACTTTGCCCTTCTACATTTAAATAAGGCAGAACCTGTTGTAGTGAGTGATGAAAATAAGCTAATTCATCTTCTTTCCATTCATTTTTTGAAATCATCGTTAGTTCAGTCATATCGCGTCCTATATACATATTTCCACCTCCATTTCTTATAGTTTGAATAAGTAACAAAAGATATATGCGGAAATTATTCAAAAGAAAATTACGGATAGCTTCTAAGTGAATTGGTTACATTATTGATTGTGGAGGTGAGAAAGATGAGTAAAAAACAACAAGGTTATAACAAGGCAACTTCTGGTGCTAGCATTCAAAGTACAAATGCTAGTTATGGTACAGAGTTTGCGACTGAAACAGATGTACAAGCTGTAAAACAAGCAAACGCACAATCAGAAGCAAAGAAAGCACAAGCTTCTGGTGCACAAAGTGCAAACGCTAGTTATGGTACAGAATTTGCAACTGAAACAGACGTGCATTCTGTGAAAAAACAAAATGCTAAGTCAGCTGCAAAACAATCACAATCTTCTAGCTCAAATCAGTAATGAAAGAAAAACACTTCTCTAATTCGGGAGAAGTGTTTTCTTTTTGCGTGGATCGTTGTAATGAAAAGAAAGCGAACGACATAACTTCTAATAAGTCAACAAATGTAGTCAAAGGAGAAGGAAGTTAACAATTAGAATTATGTAATTAGGAATAATAACTGATGAATAAGTCCAAAAGGGGGTAAGTAATGAACGATTTTGACAAGTTGGTAGGGGAGCAATTAGAAACGATGGATGAATTGTTAAAGTTACAAGCACATCTAGAGAAGTATCAACAAATTGAAATGAATGAAAAAGATACGTGCGATAAAAAAGAACTGCATTTTATCCGCCAGGAAATATATAGAACAGAAGTAGCGTTGAAGATGTTACATGAGAAATTTGAAGAACAAACGAATAGTGTAATTCAATCTTTTGCAACTGAAAAAATGATTTCAAATTTAGGATAAGATATATTGTTATCTTTAGGTGAAAAGTCCTTCTTTGTATGGAAATAGAGAAGGGCTTTTTCTATTACATGTCCTCGCTTATAAATAATGCAGTACAATCCCTATCTCTTAAGAAGAGTTGGGGCATAGTATTCAACGATAAACCTCCTGCATATTCAGTTTGAAAAATAGAGTCTTATCCCTTTAGTTTTAAAATTTCGACAAAAAAGTTATAATAGAAAAAAAGTGAATGCCGTTCAAAGGGCATTTGCAGTTGAAAGAAGGGAGCATATATGGGATTTCCCAAAGAAGGAGAAAAAGTACAAATACATAGTTATAAACATAATGGCTCCATTCATAGAATGTGGGAAGAAACAACAATTTTAAAAGGGACACAGAGTCTTGTAATCGGAGCGAATGATCGTACAGTAGTTACAGAATCGGATGGCCGAACATGGATTACTCGTGAACCAGCAATTTGTTATTTTCATGCCAACTATTGGTTTAATGTGATTGGGATGCTTAGGGAAGATGGCGTATATTATTATTGTAATTTAAGCTCACCTTTTGCGTATGATCCTGAAGCATTAAAGTATATTGATTATGATTTAGATATTAAAGTATATCCAGATATGACATATACGCTTCTAGATGAAGATGAGTATGAAAAACATAGTGAAATTATGCAGTATCCACCTGTTATTGATACAATTTTGAAACGAAATGTAGCACATTTAACACAGTGGATTCATCAAAGAAAAGGTCCATTTGCACCAGATTTCGTAGATATGTGGTATGAACGATATTTAATGTACAGAAATTAAAACAAACCTGCAGGGGGCTTCCCGGCAGGTTTGTCCTATTAGAGGGGGGATTATGTGCAAGGCATAAAAAGATATTTACAATTTGTTAAACCATATCGATGGCTTATTGCTATTACAATTATTATTGGACTAGTTAAGTTCGGTATCCCACTTATTATGCCGTGGTTATTAAAGTATATTATCGATGATGTAATTCAAGGCGCTGGCTCACTTCAAGATAAAACATCTCAATTAATAACAGCGATTGGAATTGCTTTCTTTATTTTTGCGGTATTAAGACCACCGATTGAATATTATCGTCAATATTTCGCCCAACGTATCGCAAATACAATACTGTATGATTTGCGGAAGCATATTTTCGGTCACTTACAAAAGTTAAGTTTACGTTATTACTCCAATACAAAAACAGGGGAGATTATTTCGCGTGTCATCCATGATGTAGAACAAACGAAAGATTTTGTAATTACTGGTTTGATGAACGTCTGGTTAGATACTGCAACAATTGCTATTGCTATCATTGTTATGTTTTCTATGAATATAAAATTAACATTTGTTGCGTTATTGATTTTACCTATTTATGTAATTGCAGTGAAATATTTTTTCGGACGTCTTCGGAAATTGACGAAAGAGCGTTCACAAGCGTTAGCGACGATGCAAGGGTATTTGCATGAACGTATTCAAGGAATGCAAGTGACACGTAGCTTTGCGTTAGAAGAGTATGAGGGGAAGCAGTTTGAAAAAAGAAATAATGAATTTTTAACGAAAGCATTAACCCATACAAGTTGGACGGCAAGAACATTTTCGGCAGTAAACACGTTAACCGATTTAGGTCCGTTACTTGTGATTGGTTTTGCAGCATATGAAGTAATTCAAGGGCAGTTAACGCTAGGAACGATGGTAGCTTTTGTTGGATATATGGATAGTTTATATAGTCCGCTTCGCCGCCTTGTTAATTCATCTACAACATTAACACAATCTTTTGCATCGATGGACCGTGTGTTTGAACTGTTAGATGAAAAATACGATATTGTTAATGTACCAAATGCGGTACAAACGAAAAAATTAAATGGAGAAATTGTATTTGACAATGTTTCTTTTCGTTATAATGCAGATGAAAAAGAGATATTACACAACTTGTCATTAACTATGCAACCTGGAGAGAAAGTAGCGCTTGTAGGAGCGAGTGGGGGAGGAAAGTCATCTCTTGCTAGTTTGATCCCGCGTTTCTATGATGTTTCTGAAGGCACGGTTTATGTAGATGGCATAGATGTAAGAAAGTATAATATGAGAAATTTGCGTAGTCATATTGGAATTGTACTGCAAGATAATTTATTGTTTAGCGATACAATTGGAGCTAATATTTTATATGGAAATCCGAAGGCTACAGAGAAAGAGGTGATTGCAGCTGCTAAAGCTGCGCAAATTCATGATTTTATTATAGACTTACCAGATGGTTATAATACTGTCGTTGGAGAACGTGGTGTGAAGCTATCGGGCGGGCAAAGACAACGCGTGGCAATTGCACGAGTGTTTCTAAAGAATCCTTCGGTACTTATATTAGATGAAGCAACTTCAGCATTAGATTTAGAAAATGAAAGGTATATTCAAGAGGCGCTTCAGACGTTAGCTGCTGACCGGACAACGATTATAATTGCACATCGATTAGCGACGATTACGCATGTTGATACGATTATTTACATTGAAGACGGTGAGATTAAAGAGACTGGTTCTCATGAAGAGTTAATGCGAAAAAGAGGATTTTATTACAATTTATATCAACTTCAACATATAACAGAAACAGCTCCTTTAGCATAAAAGGAGCTGTTTTTTATTCGTCTTCTTTTTTATCATCGATTTGGAGTTCTTTTTCTGGTTTATGGTATGTGTAGAAGCTATCTACAAGCAAATCTAAATGCTCTACTTCTTCACTATAGTTAATGATGGAAGAAATAAGAGGGAAGAGATGTAACCATGTTTTATATGCTTCTTCATCGTCTTTATTTTGATATTCCATAAAGATATCAATTAATTCTTGTTTACCTGTTTCAACTTCATCAAGCATTTCAACTGATTGTTGTTTTTTTGCTTTACCAATAAATTTTAATAAAACTTGTTCATGATAATGCGTTAATGAGTCAAGTTCGTTTTGGATAGATTCCTGAAATTCTTCCGGCATATAGCGCAGTTCATTTTCAGTACGGTGTAATGATTTTAACGTACTTAAAGCACGGCTTGTTGTCGCTAACATTTGTCTGAATAAAACGAGCTTACGAATTTTTGCGAACTTTACTTTTTTCGTGTAGCTTCTTTCTTCTTTATACAGCAAATAGTAATGGTTTAGTTTGATCATTTTTTCTTTCATACGATCAATATCAGTTTTTAGCGTTGTAAAATCAGAAGCCTGCCTGCTATTCATTCGAATCCATTTTACAATTTCTTCTGTATTATCAACGATACGATGATAAAGTTTTGTTTCATATTTTGGCGGCATAAATACTAAATTTACAAGTGAAGCCGCAATAATACCAATCATAATCGTCGCAAATCGAAGTAAGGCAAAACTAAAGAAATCTTCGCCTTGATACTCCATAATGGCGATAACTGTTACTAAAGCAATTGATATTGTGTTTTCTAATCGTAATTGTAATGTAAGAGCAATTACTAATATACATGTTAATCCAATAATAAAAGGATTATGTCCAAAAGCAGTAGCAAATGCGATAGCAAATATCGCACCAATTACATTTGCTTGAATTTGTTCAAGTGCTGTTAAATAAGAACGGTATACAGACGGTTGGACAGCAAAGATAGCTGAAATTCCCGCAAATACCGGACTCGGTAATTGAAGTAAAATACAAGCAAATAAAGCTAACGTGATGGCAATACCCGTTTTTAAAATGCGAGCACCAAGTTTCATACCCTTAATAAGATCCTTTCTCTTGTCATAATGAATGTACAACATGATACTATACATTCATTACAATATGTTAGCAAGTGATATTTTAGTGACGTTAAAAGAAATTAGTGTTCATTTTATCCCGCTAATTGTGAGTAGTAAGATTCACGCCTCAAAATTCAGAAGCTGGATGCCGGTAAACGTCCGATTGGTGTAGGCTAATTAAAGTTTCACTTTATAATTTTTCCTAATTCCTTTTAAACATCAGTTTTTAGTAAAAAAACCTGCTGAATTTCAGCAGGTCTCAAATTGTTACTATAGATTACTATGAGAAGCGTACTTCGTCAATTTTTTCTTAATAATGAAAATTACTCATTTTACTCTGTTGAGATAGATGGATCTGCCTGTTCTTTTTTCGGGATAATCTCAAAAAACTTGTTCTGTATATCATCTAATAATGGTGTTAACAAAGCAACTTCCTCATATTGCTCGTGCTCGTTTAGTACACGAATATAGTCTAGCAATAATTCAGTTACATCTTTCAAACCATTTTTACTAATTGGTTGTAATGTAACATTTGCGCCTTTTGCGATTCTTCTTTTTAAGGCCTGTTCTGTTAAGCCTAAGTTTGAATCACGGCGCAAATAAACAACACCGCCAGTCATGCCAGCGCAAATCCATGGACCAGGGTCACCTAAAACAAGCGCTCGCCCATTTGTCATATATTCAAAAGCAAAACCTTTAATATTGGAGTATGCACCTATATTTCCTTGCTCTTTTTCACGGAGTGGTTTTGTTATTCTACCTCCAATTATCATGTCTGCCCCAGAAAGGCGAATGCCAGCGCGAGCATCAGCGTTCCCTTGCACGTATAGTGCCCCTTTTTGTGCACCATATCCAAATCCTTTTCCGACAGAACCGTTATAATATACTCCGTCTTTTCCTTTTGATTTCGTTATATAAATCCCACCACCAAAGGAAGTTTTACCAATGCCATCTTGTGCGCCGCCATTTACGTGTATAAATAAATTTTCACTATTGTAAGCACCTAACCCATTTCCGGGAATAGAACCATTCGTATACTTTAATGTAAGTGGTTCAAGTTGAGTAGCTTCATATAGTTTACTGCGAACGCGATAACATGATTCTAGACCACCCATAACGCGTTGCTCTACACCAACGCCTACCAATTCTTTTGAGTCAGCGGAATGAACTGTCTTAAATTGTTTTTCCGGTACGCCTTCTGTTGTTGTAACAGATGGATGTTCTATTATTTGTAGTAAATTACGTAAGTTTAATAAATTTTCGCCTCGAACTTGCTCTAATAAATCAGAACGCCCAACAATTGCTTGTAAATTTGTATAACCAAGCTGTCCTGTTAATCGTTTTAGTTCTACACCGAAAGAGGTGAATAAATTTAGCAGGCCAGCAACTGCGCTTTCTAATTCGCGTGGGACGAAGCGGCGTAACCCATGTTCTTTTGCTTGTGCTTCAGACTCGATTTGTGTCGCAATTCCAACATGGCAAGTATCTAGATGGCACCCACGGCAAGTAGTACAGCCGATTGCAATCATTGATAGTGTGCCAAATCCAATACGGTTTGCTCCGAGGAGCATGATTTTCAAGGCATCATTTACACTTCGAATACCACCATCTGCCCAAATCTCTACTTTATGTCTCATGCTTGCTTCTAATAAAGCGTTGTGAGCGGCTTTAACACCAATTTCTACAGGGAGACCTACATGCTGCAATGCGTGAATACGTGCAGCGCCTGTTCCGCCATCGAATCCGCTAATGTTAATAAAATCAGCGCCAGCTTTGGCGATACCGACAGCAATTGTTCCGATATTAGGAACAACAGGGACTTTCACGGCTACTTTGGCAAGTTGATTAGCTGTTTTAATTTCTGTAATCATTTGAGCTAAATCTTCAATTGAATAAATATCATGGTTATTAGAAGGTGAAATTAAATCTGAGCCGATTGTCGCATTACGTGCTTCAGCGATTTTGGCTGTCACTTTTGAACCAGGTAAATGCCCACCTTCCCCAGGCTTTGCGCCTTGACCGATTTTGATTTCAATTAAGTTTGATGAGTTTAGTAGTTCGGCATTTACTCCAAATCGCCCAGATGCCACTTGTTGTCCACGTGTATGTGGATATTTTCCAATCATATCTTTAATTTCGCCGCCTTCACCGTTCAAGCTAATCATATTTAGCTGATCGGCTGCTTCTGCATATGCGCGAAAGGCAATTTCGTTTTGAGAACCAAATGACATAGAACTAATAATAAATGGTAAATTATGATTTTTGATGCCGATAGATACTTCTTCAGTTGGAACGACATGTTTTGTTTGTTTCGTTTGAACAAGGTGTCTGATTGCAATTGGATTATTCTCTTCTAGTTCACTTAACTTGTCACGGTAATCATCATAAGAATTTCCTTTTGCAACATCGCCGATTGCTTTCCAAATTCGCGGGAATATATGAAATGATTTTCGCATTCTAATTTTAGGATTGTTATAATCCTCTGCTCGTATTTTTGCATCTTCAACAAGTGATTCAAGTGAAAAGGCTAAATCATTTGAACCGAAGAAATTTGTAATCTGTAATATATTTGCGATTTCTTCATGTAACCCAATAGATGAATAGAGACGTCCGTAACCACGTAACTCATGAATTCCAATTGTTGAAATGACTTTTTCTAATCCTTTATTAAGTGCATTATATAGATTCGTAATTGGTGTTTTTGTTCCATCATTTACAGTCGCGAATAATAAATATGGATTAATACCATCTGCTCCTAATCCATATAGCGTGACAATGTCATGTAAGGAGCGAAGAGCACCAGAACGTATAACGAGAGAACAATTGCGGCGTAATTTATTTTCACTTAATGCTTGATGTACTTTAGCAGTAACTAAATGTGGATCAATCCACAATCGTTCATTTAGATGGGCTTTTGCGTCATCTAATACTAGTAGGGAAGCGCCATTGTTAACAGCAGCTATCGCTTCAGAACTAATGCGGCTTAATGCGCATTGCAGAGTTTCTGACGAGCTGAATGTAGCAGAGATTGTGGCGATAGAGTTATGAGTCTTAAATAGCTCTATGAGTTGTTCGTACGTAATTGTGTGTAATTCCTCTGCAATAGGTTGTGCCACGCTGCCTTCTAAAATAATTGGTGAAAGCATTTCAACTACAAATGGCCGTTTTGCGCCGCTTAATAAACTTGGACGCTCTCCAAGTACAGTACGTGTAGAGAAGTGTTCAATTTCACGGTCACGGTCAATTGCAGGGTTTGTAACAACAGCTACACTTTCTTTAATAAAGTCAGCGATATTTCGTCTATCAGTATCGAGTGCGGCAAGTGGTGAGTCATGCCCAAGTGAGCGTATTGGCTCAACGCCTTTTGTTGCCATCTGTTCAAGAAGTTGAATATGTTCTCGGTCCCATCCGAAAGCGACGTATTGTTTCGTTTCAACTTGAACAGAATCACATAGCCCTTGGATTTTTTTCGTTTCAGGGATAGATAAATTTAAATGGTAATTGGTAGTATCAATTCGCTTTTTAAAACGGTTATATACTTGGATTTGATATTCGTCATATTCATAAAGAACAAGTTCATCTTGTTCATTCCATTTTAATCCGACTTTTTCTCCAGGAGCGAGTGGTTTTGGTTCTGCTACATATTTAGTTGGTGATACAACTCCAGGTTCAGAAGAGAAAATATAAGAGCTCTCTGTCTCTACTTTCCATACTGGGCGTAATCCAAGGGAATCAACGCTGAAAACAGCTTCATCTTTAAAACGGGAAATGATGCCAGCTGGTCCTTGTGCAAAATGTCCCCATGCTTCACGTATATACGTATATAAATCTTGTAAAGGTGTTTCATAAAGTTTAATTTCATTAATAATTGGTGGGAATAGAATTTCCATTGCTTCAAATAAGCTGTAGCCGTATTGAACAAGTAGGGTTTCTAAGGTGCGGTTTAAATCTTGAGAGTCACTGCCTCCTGCAGTAAGTGGTACATCAATCATTTCAGCTTGATCGCGTAATTTCGCAATTGTGTTAATTTCACCATTATGTCCGAGAATGCTAAATGGTTGTACACGAAAAAAATTAGATAATGTATTAGTAGAGTAGCGGTTATGTCCTAATGTCATAGTTGAAGCGATAAGCGGATGTTGTAAATCATTATAGTAGGCAACAAGCGTATCACCAGCACCTAGAACTTTATATACAACATGATCATGACTTAATGAAGCAACATGAATTGCTTCGTTTTCCTCTATTTTTATTGTGACAGAAAATAATGTTTGCTCAATATTTGTAATTTCGTTTTCTGCGATAAGGGCAACTTGCCAAAATAAAGGTTCTTCTTGTTTACCAAGTGGACCGAGCGCATCTGAGTTTGTTGCATCATCACTTTCGAAAATGATTGCAAAGTTTTTGTTGTTTAATTGCGTACGAATATAATCTTTTAAGGCAGTAATGTTTTCTTTTTTATTTAGAAAAAAATGTCCAACGATAAAGTGGGGATGATCCACAATCGTTGGATTATATCCGCTACTTTTTAGTTTTTCATTCCAAAGCGTTTTTGGTATATCAATGTGAATGCCGATGCCATCGCCCTCGCCATTAATGAAACCAGCTCTATGATTCATTTTGACGAGTGATTGTATGCAAAGGTCAATGTTTTCTTTTGTAGCAATTTTTCGTTTCTCCATAACGGAAACGATTCCACACGCATCATGTTCTGCATTTCTATAATCTCGAAATAAAGACGGTGTCCATGTATTTTTTTTATTGAGCATCCGTCAATCCCCCCTCTTTTAAAAGTTAGAATAATCTTACTATTTAAGGTGCAAATCACCTTGTACACAGAGATAGTAATGCTGTAAAAGAATATAAAACAGATAATTATGAATAATTATACTATTAATGCGTGATTTATGAAATAGAAAAAAGGAAAAAAGAAAGGTGAGCTTTCTTTTTTCCTTTTAATGAAGGGATTATTTATTGTCTGCTAGGGCAACAAATGCTCTGCCGACAGCTTCGATTGTATATTCAATATCTTCTTTTGTATGTTCTGTAGTTAAGAACCATGCCTCGTATTTAGAAGGTGCTAAGTTAACTCCTTCTTGAAGCATAAGCTTGAAGAATTTACCGAACATTTCACCGTCTGTATCTTGTGCGGCATCGTAATCTTCAATTGTATTAGTTGTGAAGTATACAGTTAAAGCCCCTTTTAGACGATTTAATGTAATGTCGATATTATGTTTCGCTGCTTGCTCTAAAATTCCTTTTTCAAGCATTGCACCAAGTTCATCTAATTTCTCATAAAGCCCTTCTTGTTGAAGTACTTCTAGACAAGCGATACCTGATGCCATAGAAGCAGGGTTTCCTGCCATTGTACCAGCTTGGTATGCAGGTCCAAGCGGAGCAACTTGTTCCATAATTTCTTTCTTACCACCGTAAGCACCGATTGGTAAGCCGCCGCCAATAACTTTACCAAGCGCTGTTAAGTCGGGTGTAACACCAAGTAAGTCTTGAGCACCGCCGTACATAAAGCGGAAAGCAGTAATAACTTCATCATAAATTACTAGTGCGCCAGCTTCGTGAACAAGTTCATTCACTTTTTCAAGGAATCCAGGTTTAGGCTCTACAATACCGAAGTTTCCAACGATCGGTTCTACAAGGATAGCTGCTACTTCATGACCCCATTTATCTAAAGCTTCTTTTAAAGTTTCTACATTGTTAAATGGAACGGTAATAACTTCTTGTGCGATACTTTGTGGTACGCCAGCTGAGTCAGGAGTTCCTAAAGTAGAAGGGCCAGATCCAGCTGCCACAAGTACTAAATCAGAATGACCGTGGTAACAACCAGCAAATTTCATGATTTTTGTGCGACCTGTATAAGCACGAGCAACACGAATCGTTGTCATCACTGCTTCTGTACCAGAGTTTACGAAACGGACTTTATCTAATGCAGGCATTGCTTCTTTTAACATTTTTGCGAATTTTACCTCTAGCGCTGTTGGTGTTCCATAAAGTACCCCATTTTCAGCAGCTGTTGTAATTGCTTTTGTTATATGCGGATGAGCATGTCCAGTAATAATAGGACCGTATGCTGCTAAATAATCGATATATTTATTTCCGTCTACATCCCAGAAATAAGCGCCTTTCCCACGTTCCATAGCAACAGGAGCGCCGCCGCCAACTGCTTTAAAAGAACGAGAAGGACTGTTAACACCGCCAACGATATGCTCTAAAGCTTCTTTATGTAATGCTTCTGACTTTGTGAAATTCACTACAATTCATCTCCTTACAAAAATCTATGTATTATTCTAACATGTTTTTCGAAAAGACGTATTGTTTGTGATAGCGAAGGCAGTTGGGTAAACTATTCGTTGTGACATTTAGGAGGGGGGTCCGATTATGAAATCGGTAATTGAGGTACAAGGGTTACGTAAAGAGTTTACAGCCTATTCAAGTCGTCCGGGCTTAAAGGGTGCATTTCGCGATTTATTAAACCGTAATTATAAAATAGTACCAGCAGTAAATGATGTATCTTTTACTGTAAAGCAAGGTGAAATGGTTGGTTATATCGGTGAGAACGGTGCTGGTAAATCAACAACAATTAAAATGCTTACGGGGATTTTAACTCCGACATCAGGGCAAATCACAGTAAATGGAATGAACCCACATAAACAAAGAGAAGAATTTGTAAGAACAATTGGTGTTGTTTTTGGACAGCGTTCGCAACTTTGGTGGGATATTGCAGTACAAGAATCGTTTCGTTTATTAAAGAAAGTGTATGGTGTATCAGACGCTCAGTATAAGGAGCATATGGAACACGTAATTGAAACGTTAGATATAGGGCCCTTATTAGATAAACCAGTTCGAAAATTATCTCTTGGTCAAAGGATGCGTTGTGAATTAGCGGCAGCCTTAATTCATAATCCACCGTTATTATTTTTAGATGAGCCAACAATTGGGTTAGATGTACTTGTGAAATTGAAAATACGTGAATTTTTAAAAGAAATGAATGAACGTTATAAAACAACAATTTTATTAACAACACACGATATTACTGATATTGAAGCTTTATGTGAGCGCGTTATCATGCTGGATGAAGGAAATATTATGTATGACGGTTCTTTAAATAATCTTCGTACGCAGTGGGGAGCGGAGAAGGAAATTCACTTTCAGTTTGTTGCACCAGTTTCCTATCAGGCTTTATCAATGGTTATGCCAGATAATCATGTCGTTTGGTCGAAAGCAAAAGAGGAAAATGCATGGGTTGCAAAAATTCCGAATGAAGAAGTTATTATTTCAATGCTTATTTCTAAAGTAGTACAAGCCTTTCAAATTAAAGATTTAAAAATTAACGAAGTGTCTACAGAGGAAATTATTCGTAACATTTATGAAGAAGGTATTACGCATGGGTAAGTATATTGAAATGATTCGAATTCGCTTTTTAATGATGCTTGCGTATCGTACAAATTACTATAGCGGGATTTTAATTTATACGATTAATATCGGTGCTTACTATTTTTTATGGCAAGCAATTTATAGCGGAAAAGAGAATATTGAAAGTTTATCTATTTCGCAAATGACCACGTATATCGCAATCGCGTGGATGGCACGTGCCTTCTATTTTAATAATATAGATAGGGAAATTGCGATGGAGATTCAAGAAGGACGTGTGGCTGTAGAATTAATTCGTCCGTATAACTATTTGGGAATGAAAGTTATGCAAGGTCTTGGCGAGGGAATATTCCGTTTTGCCTTCTTTTCCATTCCAGGCATGGTTATCGTTACGTTATTATTTTCGTTGCAAATTACAACAAGTTTTCAAACGTGGTTATATTTCTTCTTATCTTTAATATTTAGTTTTATTATTAATACACAAATTAATTTAATGACGGGAATGCTTACGTTTTTCCTATTTAATAATAGTGGGATTATGTATGCAAAACGCGTTGTTATTGATTTATTTTCAGGTCTATTATTACCAATTAGTTTTTATCCGCTATGGGCCCAAAAAGCAATGATGTTTTTACCGTTTCAGGCTATTAGTTATATTCCAAGTATGATTTTTTCTGAAGGTATACAGGGGAGTAAGTTGTATGAGGCTTTAGTATTTCAAGTGATTTGGGCGATTGTACTTATTATTCCAATTGTACTCATGTGGAGAACGGCGAGAAAACGTCTAATTGTACAAGGGGGATGATGAGATGCTATATATAAACTTATTTTTACAATATGCAAGTCAATATATAAAAACAAAATTGGAGTATCGAGGCGATTTTATCGTTGGTTTACTTTCTGATTTATCGCTTCAAGCAGTTAATTTAATATTTATTCTCGTTGTATTTGGGCATACACAAGCATTGAAGGGATGGAGTCGAGAAGAAGTAATCTTTATTTATGGTTTCTTTTTAGTACCATTTGCCATCTTTTCAGCTTTCTTTAATATATGGGATTTTAATGATCGATACATTATTAAAGGGGAGATGGATCGTGTATTAACGCGGCCGATCCATAGCCTATTTCAAATTATATTAGAAAGAATGGAACTTGAATCTTTAATTGGAGCTATTACAGGGATTGTTGTAATGGGATATGCAGCTGTGGAGTTACAATTATCTTTTTACTGGTATGATTTCTTCTTATTTATATTGATGGTAGGAGGAGGAGCACTTGTATATGGAGGTATATTTGTTACGCTGGCGAGCCTTGGTTTTTGGTCGGATGCGAAAAGTTCAATTATGCCTCTTATGTATAACATAGGTAATTACGGGCGCTATCCTGTTAATATTTATAATCGTGTAATTCGTTTCATTTTAACGTTTGTTTTACCGTTTGCGTTTGTTGGAGTATATCCAGCGGCATACTTTTTAAGAAAAACAGAATGGAATAGTTATGCATTTGCGACGCCGATTGTTGGTGTTATCTGTTTTACGATTGCAATCACCCTCTGGAACCAAGGAGTAAAAAGGTATCGTGGCGCGGGTAATTAATTATAGAAGCTTGTTCGTTTCTAAGGGATAAATCAGTTCTCCACCTCATACATATAAAATGAGGTGGAGGACATGTTATGGGGATTTATTCTATTAATTGCAGCAATCGCTATTTTGAAAAGTGTCCAATTATTATGGAGTTCCTATTCGGATTCAACGCGTTTTTTTTCGCTCTATAATTTGGCCACATTATTTTTAATCTATACAACAGTACTAATCGCATTTGGATTAAGTTACGTTGTATTAGAGGAAATGGGTTTCGCAGTTTTGAAAGAGGACGGAGAAAGTTTGAACGCTCATTCTTTTCAACTCGTCGAAGTTTGTTTATATTTTAGCGCAGTTACTTTATTGTCTGTTGGATATGGTGACATATCTCCGATTGGAATGGGGCGATGGATTGCAATCGCAGAAGCGCTAATTGGATATACACTCCCTTTTGCTTTTGTGATGAGGTCTGTAATAGACAATGAAAAATAAGGAAGCATTTGTTATAGTAAAGGAAAAGAGTAGGAGTGATAACTATGATTACAGTAGGAGAAATGGCACCAGAATTCACATTAGAGGGAAGTAACGGAGAAGAAGTTTGCCTAGCTGATTTCCGCGGTAAAAATGTAGTTCTCTATTTTTATCCGAAAGATATGACGCCAGGATGTACAACTGAAGCATGTGATTTTCGTGATGCGTATGGAGTATTTCAAGAGAAGGATACGGTTATTCTTGGAGTAAGTCCTGATTCAGCGAATAGACATTTGAAATTCATTGAGAAACATGAATTGCCATTTATACTTTTAGTAGATGAAGATCATAAAGTAGCAGAGTTATACGATGTTTGGAAGTTAAAAAAGAACTTTGGGAAAGAGTATATGGGAATCGAGCGTTCTACATTCCTTATTAATAAAGACGGTGAACTTGTAAAAGAGTGGCGTAAAGTGAAAGTGAAAGGACATATTGAGGATGTTCTTTCTTATATAAAATAAATCTACATTGGAGATAAAATATGCAGAAACAAGGCGAGTGTCTATACATATTTTACTGCCTTACATAAAGTGGAAGTGTAGGGCATACCTCCTCAGATGATAGTATTCCAAGTGCGATTATGTCGCACTTTTTTCTATGGAATATATGAAGAAAAAAGGGAAAGATACATAAAAACAAGTCCTGAATATAAAAATAAACTACATACTTATAGTAGAAATATTGACGATTTATAAGAAAAGGAGTACACTCTTTATAAGAATTATAAAATAATAATCCGTATAGAATCGGGGTGCATGACGGTGGTCAAAGAAGAATTAAAAGAAGCGCTAGAAATGCTGAAAAATACGGGTGTACGCATTACTCCACAGCGTCATGCTATTTTAGAGTACCTTGTGGAATCAATGACGCACCCAACAGCGGATGATATTTATAAAGCATTAGAAGGTAAGTTTCCAAATATGAGTGTTGCAACTGTCTATAATAACTTACGTGTGTTTAAAGAGGTTGGACTTGTAAAGGAATTAACTTATGGAGACGCTTCAAGTAGATTTGATTATGTTACAAGTCAACATTATCATGTGATTTGCGAAAAATGTGGTAAGATTGTTGATTTTCCTTATGGAGGCTTGGAAAAGCTGGAAGAGGAAGCTGCGAAAACGACAGGCTTCGTTATCAATAGTCATCGCTTAGAAATTTATGGCGTTTGTCCAGAGTGTCATAAGGCGTAATATATAATAAAGAAAGAGGCTGACGGCTATACGTCAGCCTCTTTCTTTATTATATAAGGATTAGCGTGAGGTTAATCGGGATTTACAGTGCTAAGTTAGTAAGGAGGGTTAGATAAAAGTTTGTCGAATTTACTTTGTATTGGTGGAAATGAATTCTGGGAGGGGACATTTTGAAGAAATATGAGATTAAAAATAACATTCCAACATTGGAAGAATATAAATATTTATGTGATTCTGTGGGATGGACTAACTATATGAACTTTGAGGTGGCGGAAATATCACTTCAAAATTCGATTTACTGTATAACAGTCAAGGATAATAATCAAATCATTGGCATGGGGAGAATTGTTGGTGATGGGGCTATCTATTTCTATATTCAAGATATAGTGGTTCATCCAGAGTATCAAAAGAATGGTATTGGAAAGAAAATAATGAATACTTTAGTAGAATACTTAAATGGGAATGCTCCAGATAAAGCATTCATTGGTTTGTTTGCGTCGCAAGGTAAAACATCATTCTACGAAAAATATGATTTTAAAGATTATTCGCCTAATATGACAGGGATGTTTACTGTTATTTCGAAAAAATAGGTGTAATAAATTTAATAAAACAATTAAAAAGTTGATTTTTTAAGAAATCAACTTTTTAATGAGTTGAAACGTTTGTAGTGTTGCAAATTCGTATTTCCCTTGATACTTATGATTTATAACTCTTCTTATTATACTTTTCATCAAATTCTTTTCCTTCTAGATCTCGATCTAGTGTTAAAGGTTGATTGCAGTGCATACATGCATCGACACGGCCGAGCATTTTGGTTGGCTTATCACAGCTTGGGCAAATAATTTGGATAGTCTTAGTAGATAACATGCCAATCCAAAAGTAAACGACAGTGCTAGCGATAACAGCTAAAAAGCCAACCATCATAAACGTTGTCATAATAATAATGTTTTCGCGGAAAAAGACACCTAAGTATGCAATGAAGAGGCCGATAAATACTAAACTTAATGCAAAGGTCCGGATTTTATTGATTTTGTTTGAATACTTAATGCTCATTCTCACCACGCTCCTATACTAATAATATAACATAAAATTTAGAATTTTCACTCTCGTGTAAATTGATAAAGAGATAAGATATGAAATGAATAGGAGGGGAGCCAAGAATGAATGGACGCTATAATGATTTTTACAGCGGATTTTAAGTTTTTAACGGGATGTGAAATTTTTTTATAAAAAGTATTGACCCTGTATATACTGCATGATATATTAATAACCGTCGCTGATGCGGAAACGCAGAAAACGACAAAAAAGAAATTAAAAAACTTAGTTGACATTGAAAAATGAAGATGTTAACATAAGGAAGTCGCAAATGAGCGACCAAGTAGTTCTTTGAAAACTGAACGAAACAAACAACGTGAAACGTCAATTTTTATTTTAGATGCTAGACAAACTAACTTTATTGGAGAGTTTGATCCTGGCTCAGGATGAACGCTG